>CAVZOB010000002.1:0-462169 GCA_963776835.1 uncultured Pseudomonadota bacterium | reverse complement strand
TAAGACCTGAAAAACCATCCATATAAACATCCAGCATGACGGTGGTAATAGGGTACCATCCAGATCCCATTGGGCCGCTTCCAAGTTTCAAAAACTTCTCAGGTGCAGAAGGCTTATCGCCCGATTCACCCGAAGTAGATTCACTGCCACCGCACCCTGCCAATACCAGAGTCATACATAAAACTAACAGCAGAACTAACCATACTTTTTTCATTTATATCCACCTTTCTTTGATTAACCACTCATTTGTTTTGTACGATCAGATGCAAAAGTTGAAGCTTTTCGCTGCCAAACAATCACCGCAGCCGCAATTAATAAACCAGCTAGATCACCCCATATTCCCGGAATAACCAGCAAAACGGCACTTGAAAACATCAGGAGCCTTTTCCATTTTCCAAGAGTTCCGAGAAAATGATCTTCCAGAGCACCAGCGAAAAACAAACAGCTTAGGAAGGCACTGGTTACAGCAATAGTGATCCGCGTTATATCGCCTCCCTGCAGGAGAAGCTCTGGATTGTATACGAATAGAAATGGTATAAAGAAACCACCTAGTCCTATCTTTATGGCATAAAGAGCCGTTTTGGTTGGATTCGAACCTGCTATCCCGGCAGTAGTGTAAGCCGTAATTGCAACCGGAGGTGTAAGACCAGACAGCACACCGAAATAAAATACAAACATGTGTGCAGCCACTACGTTTACACCTAAGTCCGTAAGGGCCGGAGCACCTAAAACGGAAAGAATGACATAAGCTGAAACAGTCGGCATCCCCATTCCCATGATTATAGAAGCAATCGCCACAAGAATTAATAGCAGAAGCATAGAGCCGCCAGCTACATCTATAACAAATCTAGAAAAAGTTATTCCGAGTCCGGTCAATGATACGGCCCCAACGATAATACCTGCCGTCGCACAAGCTGCGATAACAATCAAAGCATTTCTTGCTCCATTTTCAAGTGCAGCTAAAATTTCAAGCAGACTCATTCTAGTTGCTTTGCGAAACCAGCTTAAGATTACTGTCGATATAATGGCGTAAAATCCGGCTTTCATCGGACTGTAACCATAAATCATTAAACCAATTATCAATAAAATAGGAAGGAACAAGTAACTTTGTTTCAATAGGACGAGTTTCAATTCGGCAGCTCTTTTTTAGGAATTCCTGCCATCTCTAAACGCTTGGCATGAAAATAAACAACCATCCCAGCAATAAAGAAATATACAATAGCGGGAATTAATGCATAAAGAGCAATCCTTATGTAAGGGACACCAATCGTCTCCGCCATAATAAATACAGATGCTCCCATAATCGGCGGCATAATCTGCCCACCTTGAGAAGCTACCGCTTCAACAGCAGCGGAAAATCGCTTACTGTAACCAAGTTTCTTCATGAGAGGGATTGTAAACAGCCTGTAATTGCTGCATTAGCTGCTCCATTCCCGGTAATTGTCGCAACCAAAGCACTAGAACCTACAGCAGATAAAGCAGGTCCCCCTGTCTTATTACCCAATAGACCAAAGGCAAAGTCTGTAAAAAACTGTCCCCCTCCTGACTTCATTAAGAATGATCCGAAAATAACGAATAAAATTAACACTGTCGAACTAACATAGACCGGAGCACTAAAGATTCCAAGTGTTCCACTAAACATATGGTCCACCATCTTCTCGTATCTGACTCCAGGGTGTGCAAGCGCTCCAGGAAAATATCTTCCAAGGAAAATATAGACAGAAAAACAACGCCAATTAGTGACATCAATACACCATTCGTCCTCCTGGTAGCCTCAAGAACGAGAGCGATAAAAATGGTTCCAAATAAAACATCTGTATTATTTATATTTCCCTGACGACCTTGAATGGCTTCAGCACCTGCTATCATGTAATAAGCTGTTACGAATCGTGACTATTACAATAAGCAAGTCGAATATGCCGAATTTCCCTCCTTTTTTAAATGGAAATAGAAGAAAAATTAATAGCAGGGCCCAGAGTACGTGCACACTTCGTTGCTGCCACGAAGGCAGTGTTCCAAAGCCTGCGGTATAAACATGAAAAATGGAAAGTCCTATAGCCAGAAAGCTGATAATCAATATAAATAAACGAGGTCCTTCCAGCTTTCTTTTCTTTGATGCCAAAGTTGTTCTACGTAAGCGGGCTTTTCCTTAATCGTCGTGTCCAGCTTCTGAGCCCTTGGGTTTTCAATACTCATCCTGGTTCACCTCCAGAAAATTAAAACGCTTTCAAAATAGTGGAATCGAACCGATTAATTATCTTCGAGCACTTTCCTAGCTACCACAAGACGCTGAATTTCATTGGTACCTTCATAAATCTTCGTGATTCTTGCATCCCTATAAAAACGCTCTACCGGATAATCGCCGATATAACCCATCCCACCATGAATTTGAACAGCTTTATCAGCTACTTTATGGGCATACTCGCCTGCCCGTGTTAATCTCATACCACTCTCCTTTAAAATACGACTAATGAGACTTCAATAATCCTATAAAGAGTTTATGCGAACAAGTCAACAGGAATCTTTCTCATTTCTCTTTGTTCGCTGCATTTTCCTCCTACGGAATACAATTTGACAGGTCCATATTGTAATTAAATAAAATTTAGTAACGTGATTACTAATCTATTGCTCTGCTTCTAGATTAGTAATATATTGCGATTCTTCGACAATAGTGTGTCCGTTAATCCTTGAGATATGGGTCCGGCACCAGTGTTTTTCGACTAATCTTTTTAACCTCAGGAGAGAGGTACCAAGTGTCAGCTTTACTGGATAAGATGTGTGTTTGCAGGATGATTATTAAAACTGAGGTGAAAAAAGATGATTTTAAAAAACAAGAGCTCAATCAGTAAATTTAACTTATTGGCAATGGCGTTATTTATAAGTTTTGCTTTGGTGCTTATGACTGGTTGTAATGGAGGCGGTGGAGATGGTGAGGACACTCCAGCAGCAGCGACAACATTGTCAGGAACCGCGGCAGCCGGTGCCCCGATTGTCGGGACAGTGACCATTAAGGACAGTTCAAGCCCTGCTCAGACAAAAACCGTTACCATTGAGGCCGATGGAAACTATACGGTGGATGTTAGCGACATGACTGCACCTTACTTGGTTCGGGCTGATGGCTATGTAGGCGGCAATGACTATCACCTCTACTCC
Organism: uncultured Pseudomonadota bacterium; assembly: GCA_963776835.1. GTDB lineage: Bacteria > Desulfobacterota > Desulfobulbia > Desulfobulbales > Desulfocapsaceae > UBA2270. The sequence goes on along the minus strand of CAVZOB010000002.1, from coordinate 459,016 downwards.
GCGGGAACGTCTGCAGATGTTGGAGGTACGATCAATATCACCCCGCTCACCGATCTGATCGTGGCAAATATTGCCGGAGAAGTTGCCCGGGACTATTTTGAACACGGCGACTTCAGCGGACTTACCGCTGAGGAGTTGACGGCACAGGCCCAAGCCCTGAAGGCCAAACTCCTGCCGGTTCTCCAGGCGCTTGGCGTCAGCGACTCGATCGATCTGCTGCGGGCCTCATTCAACACCGATCATACCGGCATGGATGCAGCCTTGGACATACTCAGGGTCAGCACCGATCCAGGAACACAGGTTGCCACCATTACCAATATCATCACCCAGGAGCAAATGACTTCAAATCTCAATACTGGTACCTATAGCGGTGAACTTGTTGACACGACAGGCGTGGCAGCCGGCGTTACCGATATCCAGGCAATCACGGCGGGATTCAAAAAATTCTCCGCTCTTTTTGCTACCAGCATTCCCAATGAGAACAATGCCACTCTGCGGGGCCTGTTTGACAGCGCCACCTTTATGGACGATGGGGAGGATCTGGACGTCTTTCTCTCTCATATAACTACAGACCCGGACATCGTGGGAATATCGTTTGAAAATATTGCCATCCAATCCATTGATCCGACAGAGGGAACAGCTGTGGTTAGCTTTGAAGTCATCCAAAATGGCATGACAGACAAGGATGGAACGATGTTGTTTCACATGATCAAAAAGTCAGGCGCATGGTACATGCAGGGGAATCAGCGTATCGCCAATGTCAACATTGAGACCAGGGCGCAGTACAGTATGAATCCACAGAATACCCAGATACAAACCGGCTTGAATTTCAATATTGAAGACCGTGGCGGCAAGGGCATTACTTCGGCTGTCGTAAGCGGCCCCGGCCTTACCGCTCCGGTAACCTTGGTGAGTCAGATCAGCAACGAGTGGTTTACCATTGAAGGGGACATGAACGGGAACATGTATTTCATGACTGATTCCCAGATTGGTGCCATCGCCGATACCGGCGCGGTCTATACCGTTGACCTCTATATCGGCTCAACGAAAGCAGCCACCTATACCGAAACACTCAAGAAACGTCCATACCTGCATACCGAATTGACCGCTGCCAGCTTCCCAACCATCACAGGACCAACCATGGGTGGTATGCAATCTTTTACCGGTGGAGAAGTGACTGTTACCTGGACCCTGCCGGCCGGGCTCACCAATGACTGGTTGGAAGCGAATATCAACGACAATACCGGTAATTCGGCAAGATATGAGACTACACCAGCACCGGCCACTACCAGCGAATCCTTTACACTGGACCCAATCACCAGTACCGGGCAATCCTTTATGCCAACCAATGGCTGGATATCGATAACGGCTTCAGATAGCTTCGGCAGACAACTTAGCGTGGGATCTTACTAACAGAACCTGCCTTTCACTGCTGTTTTCAGGCGGGGCCTTGTGCCCCGCCTTTTTTTTGACCTGTTTTCTGACGTTTTGCTGCGACAATTTTGCTCGTCAAAGCCATGCCCGGCGAGAGTGTGTCCCCTGTGCTCACATTAAATAATACCCACTTTATTCCTGGGTTCATGAATGTAAACTGGAACTTCTGGCAGCACATCATTGAAAAGGATCTTGATGCAACCTCCTGATCAAAGATCGGGTCCTCTGGCCGAGGAGTGCTCGACAAGAGGATGCCGATTGACACCCAAGTCAAGAGAGAGAGAGCATATTTCTTAAAACATGATCTGCACCCCGGCGGTGAGATACCAGTCATTCTTCATCTGCAGCCCGTTCAGGTTCTGATAGAGGGGGATTCCCCCTTCGATCCCGATACTGACTGGTCCCACGGGGATGCTGGCGCCGATGAAGCCGTCGATCCGCTGGCCGCCATAATTGTCCGGGTCGGCATCCGGTGTCGAAGGGGTCATATAGCGTGTCATCGCGGAGTCACTGTAGCGGTCGTCAAGGGTCTTCTGGATGGAATCGTCATGGCCATCGATACTGCCGGTATTGCTATAGGACAGGCGAATCCAGGTACCGACCGGGCCCAGGACCCGCTGCAGCCAGGTGTTCAGTTTCAGGCTGTCGCCCAGGCTGTAACCGTTGTCATTGTTGCCGAGACGCATGGTGTACATCGCCTGCCCCCCCCAGTTCCACAGGGAGTCGTCACTGAGAAAGTTCATGGTCACGGCGGGTTTGAGGTCAACGGTGCCGGAGCCAAGCTGCATATCATAGGGGGCGCGATAGGTGCTTCCCATGGACACATAATCCTGATCAATATCACCGGTGGGCAGACTCACGCCGAGGCTTGCATTCAGGGACTCCGTAAATTTATAGACCCCCCGCAGTTCGGTATCTCCCAGACCGCTGGTTTTCATGGGAGCCATCTTACCGATGCCCGAATCCGTGGCATCCCGCAGACCGAAGCCCTTCTTCATTGACAGATAGGGGGACATATCCATCAGCATATCCATCCTGGTCTCCAGGTAGTTCGCCATCCCCATTACCGTCAACCGATCGGTGATCCCGTACATAACCATGAGCATCTGCATGTCCATCTCCATGGTGGTGGGTATCATCATGTAGTTGTTGTAGGGCCGTTCCCCCTGGGGATTCACCGGGATCATCATATAATTATCCTGGGGCAGCCCTCTGTGGTTACCCACCCGGCTCGTCGGGACATCCGTCGTCCCGTCACGCAGGCCGTCCATGGCCATGTGCATATTCTTGAAGTTGACCATCCACAAGCCTGCCGGATGGTTATGATAGATATCGTCGCCAAAGGCGGGATTAAACAGCATTTGGCCGGCAGGACCCTGGCAGGCGGCGTGCCCCTGAGCCCCTTCCGCCTTCGCGGCCTGCAAGACCTCGTCGAAGGTGGCCGCTTGCCCGCCCTTGTCCACCATGAACTTTTTGGCATCCTCCTCCCTGGCGAAGGCCCACTTGGGTTCTGAGGTCATAACCCCCTTCTCCTGGCCGCCCATGACCCAGCTGGCCGTCCTGGCATCGATCAGTTCCCTGGTCCCGTAATCCGCCACCATGATCGACTTGACCAGCCGGCCCCCGTTCTGCTTCATATCAATGGCCGCGCAGTGGATGCTGCACAATCCGGACGAGGTTCCGTCGTCATAGGTAATGAGTACGCGACTGCGGGCAAACACGGCACGGTTCATTCCGCATTGACTGCAGGCCTGAGGCCCTTCCACCGAATCAGCCGCCCCGGCCATGGCGCAGGCCAGCAAGGTCCAACAGGTCACTGCCATGATCACAAATCGTTTCATGCTTCAAATCTCCTTTCACTGTTTGAGTTGCCCGATCATCACCCACCAACCTGGATAAACGACCTTGTATGAGATTGGAGATGTACCACAGCGTAGCACGTCAAACAATGCGGCAAATTGTCGCATGTTATGGCGGGGCGTACTTGAACAGCTTGCGCTGGAGACTGCGACGATGGATATTGAGCCTGCGGGCCGTCTCCGAGACATTGCCGTTACAATCGGCCAGGACCCGCTGGATATGTTCCCACTCCACCCGGGCCAGGCTCGGCGACGTCAACTCGTCCCGTTCAAGCGTGAACGAAAGATCGTTATCCTGGGAAAAGGCGAAAAGGATCTCGTCGACATCTGCAGGCTTGGGCAGGTAATAAAGGGCGCCGAGCTTGATCGCCTGACTGGCTGTGGCAATACTGCCATAGCCGGTGAGGACCACAATCTTGAGCTCCGGCCGCAACCGTTTGGCCTCCGCCACCAGTTCCAGGCCGGAGCGGCCCGGCATCCGCAGATCGATGAGGGCCATTTCCGGTTCGCACTCCCGCAACACAGCCACCGCGCTCTCAAAATCAGCGGCCTCATGGACAGTGAAGCCCCGCCGCTTAAAGGCCAGGGCCAGCCGTTTCCGAAAGACCTCCTCGTCATCCACCAGCAGAATCGAATGCACCTGCTCAAGATCTCCCATGTCTCCCCTTCCTCTTCTTGGTGTTCACTTCAGATTTTTATCCTCAATCGGACCGTCGTGCCAACTCCGGGGGTCGAGTCCATATCGAGGCCCCCGCCCAGGCGCTCGGCCAGGGTCCCAGCGAGATAGAGACCAAGCCCCAGGCCATGGCCTGCCGGTTTGGTGGTGAAAAATGGCTCCCGGGCCCTGGCTGCGGTCTCGCCGTCCATGCCCCGCCCCTGGTCTCTGATCTCGAACATTATTTGATCATCGTCGGCGACGATCTTAAGCGTTACCGACGCCAGCGAGTCCGAGGCATGAAAGGCATTGGAGAGCAGACCGCGCAGCACCCGTTTTAGTGAACGCCTGGGCACGGTTACCATGGCCTCCGGGTTGGTGCTGTCAACCACCACCCGCCCCTGACGTTGCTCGTCCAGGGAAGCACGGACCTCGTCGACCAGAGCCCCGACCGTCATGGTGGCCATGCCTTCACCCATTTGTTCTCCGGCATCGGCGGCCATCTGATAAAGGATGTCCCGACACCTGCCCACCTGGGAGCGGATCAGCCGCAGGTCATCCAGCCAGGCCTCATGAGTACCCTGTTGACGCATCTCCCGTTCCAGCTCTCCGGCTGCCACGGCAATGGTGGACAGGGGAGTGGAAAATTCATGGGCGGCACCGGCGGAGAGGGCGGCCAGCGAGGCCAGCCGCTCGTTTTTGAGCTGTTCCTCCCGCAACTGGGCTTTGGTCTCCCGATGCGCGACCAGGGCCTGCTGAATGCGGGTGACGAAAAAAACCACGAAAAAGGCGGTGATGACAAAGGCCACCCACATGCCTTGCAGATGCAGCTGCAGTTCCGGGGATATTTCCGCGGTATGGCAAGCGGGTTGATCGACACCGATCCCGCAGAGAGCGAGTCCCGGCCAGAAAAAGAGCCCATAACAGGCTGAAGAGAAAGCGGCCAGGCCCCAGGCCGTAACCTTGGGCAGGAGGATGGCACCGACGACGACATGGACCAGATAGAGGAAAGTAAACGGATTCATCGCCCCGCCGGTCAAGGCGAGCAGGGCGGTCAGCAGGGTGATGTCCATGAACATGACCGCCGAGAACAAGGGGCCCGGGACTTGCCTGTGTTGTCGAATCAGCCAGGAAAAAACGAGATTTGAGGCCACCTCAAAGGCGATCAGACCGAGGACCAGAACCGGCACTGACATGGCAAACAGAAAGCGCACCGCCGCAAAGAGGAGGACCTGGCACAGGATCGTCCCCCAGCGCAGGGTCAGGAACGAGGCCGCCACTGACTTATCAAACTGCGTGTTGATTTGTTGGTTCATAATAAGTGGTGGCTCACGGCCGGATAAAAAAGCAGGATAATCAAGAAGAACCGCATGAGCAAAGAATCAAGCCGAAACGATTCTATCCGAAACTTTAAAAGAAAGGCTGCACTCGTTGCAATTCATCGGCGGCCAGAAAACCATCCAGCTCTTCCTGATCATAGAAGGCCCGCTCGAAAAAAAGCCCCTGGGCCGGCGCGGTATACTGTTTCAGATCCACCTGTTCCTGCAGAAAACGGTGCACATCCGCCGCTGCCAGCTCCCCCTTGCCCACCGCCGCCAGCACTCCGACAATCCGGCGCACCATCTTCCACAGAAAATGCGACCCCACGATCCGGAAGAGGATCACATCCCCTGCTGCCACCACCTGACAGTGATTGACCATGACCAGAGGCGATTTTTTCTTCACCACCTGCCGGTCGGTGAATGAGGTGAAGTCATGCATCCCCACCAGCGCCGAGGCCGCCTCCTGCATCCGTTCCCCGTCCAGTTGGTCATCCACCTGCCAGACATGGCCCCGCGAAAGGGCCATCTTGCGCCGGGCGATCTGATAGCAATAACTGCGGCCGATACAGTTATGGCGGGCGTGAAAACGGGCCCCGGCCCGCTTGCAGTCAAGGATGGCGATATCCCCGGGCAGGGAGGCATTCAACCTCTCCCTGATCTCCTGGGGATTCATGTCGGTATGGGCCTCCAGATGGGCCGCGAAACGCAGCCCATGCACCCCGGCATCGGTACGGCCACTGCCCTGCACGTCCACCTGCTCCCCGAAGAGTTCCGTCGCCGCCTTGAGCAGAGTACCCTGAATGGTACGGGCGTCATCCTGCTTCTGCCAACCGCTGTAGCGGCGGCCGTCAAACTCCAGGCTCATCTTGAATCGTTTTGCATGCATGTTCATCCTCTTTGGCTCCTTGCCTTTATCCTTATATTTTCAAAAACTGACGATCCTTGATGGCGCTATCCTATTTCCTATTCCGACGACCCGGATTTTCAAATCAGGGAATGCAGCAGCGTTCGTTCACCATTCGCATAGCGCAGACGATAGGCAAGCGTGCGGGCGATTGCCGAGACAAGCACGAAGGCCAGTCGTTTGTGCTCCTCCGCCAGTTGATGAAACTGCTCCATGGTCAGCATGTACAAATCGGTATCCCTGTGGGCGATGGCATTATCACTGCGGGGACGGCCATCGAGGAAGGCCAGACCGCCAAAAAAATCTCCCCGGCCTATGGTGGCGACATGATGCAGCTGCCTGCTGCCGCCGACTGGCGCCATAATCCTGATTTCTCCGCGCCGGATCAGGTAAATTTCATGCCCCGGATCACCAATGGAGTAAATGGTCTCCCCGGCCTTGAAGGATCGCTGTTCCATCCGTTCCTCCAGCGCGGCGAGGGTCTCATCCTTGCGCCCCTGAAAGAGTTCCATCTCCTGTAATTGCAGGAGTGTTTCCTCATCCACTGGTACTTTCACATCCCGGATGAGACGATCCTCCACCCATTCAATGGCCGACTCCAGAACCGGAAAGATCTTGAGAGTATCATAGGCGCCAATAAAACCAGTCTGCTCAAAAAATTCCCGCATATTCCTCCCCTTGGGGAGCTGCTCACCAACATTGCTGAGCAACAGAAAGGCACCTCGCTCTGCGAGCATGTCCCGAACCTGGATGAGCATGTGCACGGCCGTGATATCCACCGACTGCACCAGGCGCAGATCGAGGATGACATACTCCCGGCTCATGACCTCCGGCTCCAGGAGAGAATACAGCTCGTAGGTGGTGCCAAAGAAAAGACTGCCCTGCAATTCAAAGATAATGGCCGTCTCCCCCTTCCCTTCGATGGCGCGCCTTTCGGCCTCCGAGCGGGCCCAGGTGGATGAACGCTGATGGACAAAGGACTTATGCCGGACCACGGAGCCTCCCACCTGTTCACGGACGAAAAGGAGGATGGACATGACAACACCGGCTCCGGAGGCGGCAATCAGGCCCACGGTCAGGGCAATCGTGATCACCGCCAGCACCACCGCAAAGTCAAGAACCGTAGAACGCGACTCCAGGAAACGCAGGGGTTCCATATCAATCATCCGCAGACCGATAACGATGAGGATGCCAGCCAGGGCGGCAAGGGGAATCCAGGCAATTACCGTGCTCAATGCCAGCGCCGCCACCAGCACCAGCACCCCTTCCATGATCCCGGAGACACGGGTCCGCGCCCCACTGTTGATATTCACCATGGATGGTCCCATGGTGCCGGATCCCGGCAGGCCGCCGATCATCGCCGAGGTGATATTGGCCAGCCCCTGAGCGCACAATTCGCGATTGGGCTGATGACGGGTCCGCGTTTTCTGATCGATCACCACGCAGGTTTTCAAGGTGTCAATGGAGAGCAGGGCGGCAAGGGTCAGGGCGCTGCCGACAAGGGCTCCGATCTGAGCAACCTTCATTTCACCCAGATCATGCCAGCGAGCGAAAAAGGTGCTGAGATACCCTTCTTTTACCGCGCCCAGGGTTCCAAGCACCAGCTTGTTATCCATAAGCGTCATCATCGACGGATCGGTTGCGGCCAGCCCGAGATAAGTCACTAATCCGGCACCGATGCCAAGGATCGTGCCGGGAACCACCTTGGTCACCCTTGGTCCCAGCAGGGCGCCAAGCACCGTTGCCGCGCCAACACCCATGCTGCGCAGATCCCAGAGCACTGGATTGGCCACAACCTGCCACCACGGTGTATCAGCGCTCACCCCCATAAAAATATGGATCTGACTGGTGATAATGATGATGCCCACTCCGCTTAAATAGCCACTGACCACGGTATAGGGGATGTACCTGATCATGCGGCCGATCCCCAGAAGACCAAAAAGGACCTGAACCAGACCCGTCAATCCAGCCAGCACAGTCAACAACAGGACAATATTCTCAGGAGCAACGCCCTGGCGCACCAGTTCAATGGCAAAGGCCGACAACACCGCCGCCGCCGGAGCGCAAGGAGCACTGATCAGACGATCGGTGCCGCCAAAAACCGGGGCAATCAGGCCGAGCGCGGCAGCCCCCAGCATCCCTGCCACGGCACCGAGCGCCACATAGTGCGGGCCGATCGCCGCATAGACAGTGACGCCAAAGGCCACCGCCGCCGGCAAGGCCACCAGCATGGACGCCAGTCCGCCCCATAAATCCCCGGGGGCACGCAATCTCTTCAAAAGTACGGACATGACAAGAACCTTTCTCTCCCTTTCTTTATGATGGCAGATGGGCAGTCTCAGGGATAACTCCGCTTACTCCCTTCCTGCCCCGCGCCATCCTCCCGGCGCAGGATTCCATTTCTGGTACCACAGGACAATAGGGGTTCCGTGGTCAGGAAAACCCTGTTCCCGGGATTGGCACGACTGAGCTCCTCTCCCTTTTCGTTGCACATGGCCACGACTTTCAGCTCCATCACCTCAATCCCGGGCAGCATATACTCGATCGCATCCCCCGTCTGCAGCACGTTGCGGGCCTCAACCAGCGGACGCTCGCCCTCCTCTCTGATCACCGCCACCGGATGCACGGTCTGGACCTCACGGGAGGCGTGATAGATCATCTCGCCGCTGCCGGGACGCTGATCGATGAAGTTCTCGCTGCTGCCGCGGGTGCCGGTCTTGGCGATCTCCCGCCTGAAGATCTCCGGCAGGACAATGGCCGCGGGATCGCGCCAGGCCTCAGCCGGCAGGGCGGCCAGAAAATCGAGGGCCGCCCGATAGATGCGGACCACCCCGCCCACATAGAAGATGGACTTCATCCGCCCCTCAATCTTCAGGGAGTCGGCGCCGGCCGCCACCAGCTCTGGCAGCCGCTCCAGCAGGCAGAGATCCTTGGAGTTGAAGATATAGGTGCCCCGCTCGTCTTCTTCCACCGGAAAATACTGGCCGGGCCGTTTCTCTTCGGTGAGCGCATAGCTATAACGGCAGGGATGGGCGCAGGTGCCCTGATTGGCGTCCCGCCCGGTCATGTAATTGGAGAGCATGCAGCGGCCGGAATAGGAGATACAGAGGGCGCCATGGACAAAGATCTCCAGTTCGCCCCGCACCTTTTTCCTGATCTCACCGATCTCCACCAGGGACAGCTCCCGGGCCAGATTCAGCCGGGAGACGCCCTGGGAGAGCCAGAAGGCGGCCGCCGCATAATTGGTCACATTGGCCTGGGTGGAGAGATGGACGGGAAGCTGCGGCACCACCGTGCGGGCCCGCATGAGGATGCCGGGATCGGCAATAATCAATGCATCGACTCCAATCCGCGGCAAAGAGAGCAGATAGTGATCAAGGCCGGCCAGGTCCTGATTATGGGCCAGGATATTGATGGTCGCATAGACCTTGACGCCCCGCTCGTGGGCATGACTGACCGCCTCGGCCATGGCCTCGGGGTTGAAGTTTCCGGCCTTGGCCCGCAGGCTGAACTCCCTGCCGCCAAGGTAGACGGCATCGGCGCCATAATGAACGGCGGTCACCAGCTTCTCAAAGGTTCCAGCCGGGGCCAGCAGCTCCGGCATGGGAGGAACAGCCCCATTGCCGCTTTCTTTTTTTTCCATGGTAATGTATATAGTTAAAGGTCAGAATATCAGAAAAGAGAGATCGCGCTTTATCCATCCAGGGCCTGCGGACGTGGGAAAATCAGGTGCGCAACGCGCGAAAAGAATGATACCATATGATTTCCGGATTACCAAGGAAGCAATAGAAGGATGCAGAGAGTTCGGTGAAGAAAAGACAGATAGGCATCGCTATGAGCGGGGGGGTGGATTCCACCGCCTGCGCCCTGTTGCTGCAACAAAACCATGACGTACATGGTTTTTTCATGCGTCTGGCTGGCCCTGATCTGGACGAAAAGGAACAACGGGTCCGCGCCGTGGCCGATCAACTGGGGATCGCTCTGCAGGTGATCGACCTCAGCCATGAATTTACCGCCCGCATACTCCGCTACTTCACGATGACCTATCAACAGGGCCTGACCCCCAATCCCTGCATGATCTGCAACCATACCATCAAATTCGGGATCTTCATGGATGCGATCCTGGCGCGGGGCATGGACGCCATGGCCACCGGCCATTATGCGCGGATTGAGCAGGATGGCGACATCTACCGGCTGTGCAAGGGCAGGGATACGACCAAGGATCAATCCTATTTCCTGGCCCTGCTGGAGCAGCGACAACTGCGCCACGTCCTCTTCCCCCTGGGCGGGAGCAAAAAAGAGGCGATCTATCGCTTTGTGGAAGAACGGGGATTTTCAGGCTTCCGGGGACAGGAGAGCCAGGATGTCTGTTTCCTGGGGACAACGCCGGTGGGCCGGTTCCTGCAGGAACGGATTCCGCAGGCGGACCAGCCGGGCAGGATTGTCACCAATGAGGGGCAGGAGCTGGGCGTACACCGGGGCCTCTGCCATTACACCATTGGCCAGCGCCGGGGACTGGGCATTGCCGACAGCACTCCCTGGTACGTCACCGGACTTGATCCAGCAAGCAAGAGTGTTATCGTCGGCAAAGAGGAAGAGCTGTACCACGACCGCCTGCTGATCCGCCACCCCCACTGGCTCGCCGGACAGGCGCCGGTTGACGGAGGGAGATACCAGGTCAGAATCCGTTACCGGCATCAGGGTGCCGATGCCGGAATCACCAAGATCGATGACGAGCGCTGGCAGATCCGCTTCGACACCCCGCAACGGGCCATCACCCCCGGCCAGTTTGCCGTCATCTACGAAGAGGACAGGGTCTTCGGCTGCGGCGAGATAGCATGAACGCAGCCGGTAACTGAGCATCAACACAACATGAAAAAAATAGCGATAACCACCCTCGGCTGCAAGGTCAACCAGTATGAGTCGGCCGCCTTTCGACCGCTTTTGAGAGCGGCAGGCTGTGCCATGGCTGGGGCCATTTTCGCAGACCGGCCGATGTCTATATCATCAATACCTGCGCGGTAACCGCCAGGGCCGGACAGCAGTCGCGGCAGACTGATCCGCCGGGCCATGAAGACAACCCGCATGCCCGGCTGGTGGTCACCGGCTGCTATGCCCAGATCGTCCGCCCAGGAGATTCTGGAATCTGTCGATAAGCCCCTCTGCATCGTCGGCAACGGCAACAAGGACCGGCTGGTGGAGACCGCCTTGGCCGAACACCACTGCGACCTGGCAATGTTCATGGGCAGATATCGGCCGGAAAAAAGAGATCTGCCGGTCTGCCGGTGCGCCATTTTCGGCGAGCGCACCCGCGCCTGCCTCAGGATCCAGGATGGCTGCAACAATTTCTGCACCTACTGCATCGTCCCCTATACCCGGGGACGCAGCCGCAGCCTGCCGCGGGAGGAGGTCCTCGACAGGCCGCGCATCTTTGCCGAAGAGGGGCTACCGGGAGATTGTCGTCACCGGCATCCATGTCGGCAAATATGGCAGAGACCTGGCAGGAAGGAAGCCGATTGCGTGGAACTGTTGTCGCAGCCTCTGCCGTGCCCAGTTTCCGGAGTGCGCTTTCGCCTCAGCTCCATCGAGCCGCGGAGATCACGCGACGAGCTGCTCGACCTCTTGGCCGAGCAGAATAATTTCATGCCCCATCTCCATATCCCGCTGCAAAGCGGCGATGACGATATCCTCGCCCGCATGAATCGCGGCTACACCACCGCAGAATTCGGAAGAAAGTGGCCTTGTGCAGAAACAAGGCTGCCCGGATGCTGCCATCGGCATTGATGTGCTGGTTGGCTTTCCCGGGGAGACGGAACAGCACTTTGCCAATACCCGCAGCCTGCTCCTGGAATGCGACTGCACCTACCTCCATGTCTTCCCCTATTCCCAGCGTCCCGGCACCCTGGCTGCCACCATGGGCCAGCAGGTCCCCAACCACTCAAGGAAGAACGGGTGGCAGACTGAGACTGCTGGATGCGGAGAAAAAAGAACTCTTTTACGCACGGATCTGGGCGCCAGCGGCCGGTGCTGGTCGAACACAAACGTGATCCCGATGGCAGGCTCAGGGGTTTCACCGACAATTACATCCCGGTCAGCTTCCCGGGTCACCGTTCCCCATGAATACCATCACAGCGGTCACCATTGAGGACCTATCCACCACCCAGGTCAGGGGCAGGAGCGCAGACGAAAGCAATGCAGGGTGAAATAATCGCCATCGGCAACGAGCTGACCTCCGGGCGGACAGCCAATACCACCAGCGGCTTTGCGGCCCGGCACCTCTTTGAGGCAGGCTACGAGATCTATGCCATGCACACCATCGGAGACTCCCCGGCCCTGATCGGCGAGGCCCTGAAGCTTGCCATCAGCCGGGTTGACTTTGTCCTGGTCACGGGCGGGCTGGGTTCAACCGACGACGACCTCACCACCGAGGCCGTCTCCATGGCCCTCGACCGGCCCACCATTCCCAACCTGGAATTCTCGCCCAGATCCGCAATCACCTGGATGCCATCTCCGCCCCTCCCGTGAGCCCCCTGGAAAAACTGGCCTGGCTGCCGCAAGGGGCCGAGGCCCTGACCATCCAGTCCAATATGGCCGGCTATCAGCTGATCCACGACAACAAGCCGATCTTCTTCCTTCCGGGCGTCCCACCCAGATGCAGACCCTGCTGCTGGAGCAGGTCATTCCCCGACTGGCCACTTGGAGCCATGGCCGAAACCTGACGACCTGTCAGCGGATTTACAAAATTTTCGGCTTGGCCGAGACAGAAATCAATGACCGGATCTCCAAGCTGGCCTTGGACGAAAAGATCCATATCGGCTACTACCCGGTTTTTCCGGAGGTGCATCTGAGCCTTACCGTAGCGCAGCCCCATGGGTGAAAACTCAGTCCCCCTTTTTGAGGCCGGGTGCCAAACAATAGAAGACTGTCCTGGGACCAGCCATCTACGGACGAGATAACGAGAGCATGGCCTCGGTCACCGGCCGGCTCCTCCTGGCCGCGAAGCTGAATCTGGCCACGGCCGAGTCCTGTACCGGCGGCCTCATTGGCCACCTGATGACCGGTGTCGCCGGCAGCTCCCGCTATTTTCTGGGGGGAGTTATCAGCTATGCCAACAGCATGAAAAAGGAATTCCTGGATGTGAGCGAGCAGCTGCTGGCAAGCCATGGCGCAGTCAGCGGGGAGGTGGCAGAGGCGATGGCCGAATGGGGTCCGGCACCGGAGCAAGGCCGATATCACTATTGCGGTGACCGGTATTGCCGGCCCTCAAGGGGGGACGAAGGAGAAGCCGGTCGGAACCGTTTACATCGGCTTGGCCACAAAAGATACCATTCGGAGCCACCACTTTCATTTTACGGGCAATCGGCAACAGATTCAGGAGATCACCGCCAAAACAGCTCTTGACCTTATCAGGAGATACCTGCTAGAACTGAGCAGTAATTAAAAATATCTTTCATCCATTGTTAACAATAGAGACCCCAGGAGAATCCTCATGGCTGCACCAGCTGTAACAAAAAACAGAAGAGACAGCGTAGACAATGCCATCAGCCAGATTCACCGACAATTCGGCAAGGGCTCGATCATGCGGCTCGGCGCCCATGAGACCGAGCCCATTCCGGTTATCCCCACGGGATGCCTGAGTCTCGATATCGCCCTGGGCGTCGGCGGCTTCCCCAGGGGAAGGATTTCCGAGATCTACGGGCCGGAGTCTTCCGGCAAGACCACCCTGGCCCTGCATGTCATCGCCGAGGCCCAGAAACGCGGCGGCAGCGCCGCCTTTATCGACGCCGAGCACGCACTTGACACCGGCTATGCCGAGCCGCCTGGGCGTGGATATCGACAATCTGCTGGTCTCCCAGCCGGATTTCGGCGAACAGGCCCTGGAGATCGCCGAGATCCTGATCCGCTCGCGGCGGCATCGATGTCATTGTCATCGACTCCGTGGCCGCCCTGGTGCCCAAGGCCGAGATCGACGGCAATGTCGGCGATTCTCATGTCGGCCTCCAGGCACGGCTGATGTCCCAGGCCATGCGCAAATTCACCGGCGTACTCAACCGGACCAACACCGTTCTGATCTTCATCAACCAGATCAGGATGAAGATCGGGGTGATGTTCGGCAATCCGGAGACCACCACCGGCGGCAATGCCCTCAAATTTTATTCAGCTCTTCGGCTTGATATCAGAAGGATTGCCGCCATCAAGGAGGGGACGGACAATGTCATCGGCAACCGGACCCGGGTGAAAGTGGTGAAGAACAAGGTCGCCCCCCCCTTCAAGACCGCGGAATTCGACATCATCTATGGCGAAGGTATCTCCAAGACCGGCGATCTGCTGGATCTGGCCGTTGAGGAGGAGATTGTCAATAAAAGCGGGGCCTGGTACTCCTACCAGGATGAACGGATCGGCCAGGGGAGAGAAAATGCCAAGAAATTCCTGGTCGATCACCCGGAGATGTTTGCTGAGATAGATGCCAAGGTCAGGATGGGGTATGGTTTGCCGTCAGCTGAAATCAGCCAGAAGCCGGAAGCACAGGAGCAGCAATAGACCGCTCACGGCAGAATGGCGGCAGAGTCACAGCAGTGCTGGGGGATCCGACCAACCTGGCGGAGCTTACAGCACCTTAGGCCACTTCAAAAAGAGCCGATCTTTTCCGGCTGTTTTTGAAAGTGGCCGCTGCAGATTAGGGATTGTTAAGAAATGACACATACTTTTTTTCATTTCATTACGGATCCTTATGCCGTTAATGACAATGAATCGTAGCAGTTATTTTTTGAATAAGGCTTAGAACCATAGGTATGTCTATTCCCTGATCCTGTCAATGATTGTGCTGGTGGAGGTCTCGGTGGTGAAGGGTATCCTGACCACCCTGCCGCCATTTGCCTTGATCTCGGCGGCTCCCACGATGGCATCCTCATCCCAGTCCGCCCCCTTCACCATGACCTGGGGAAGTAGAGCCGTGATCAGCTCCAGCGGAGTATCGTCACTGAACAGAACAACGGCATCCACGCAGCCCAGCGCCGCCAGAACACGAGCCCGTCTCGACTCCTCATTGATGGGTCGACCACTGCCCTTGATGGAGCGGATTGAGCGGTCACTGTTCAAGCCAACCACCAGAAAATCCCCCTCTCTCCGCGCCTGTTGCAGATACTCCACATGCCCCGCATGCAGGATATCAAAACAGCCATTGGTAAAGACAATCCGCTGACCCTGCTTTTTCCTGAGCTCCACAACATGGACACACTCCCCCAGGGTGAAAATCTTCTCCAGATCATCAAAGGGATACGGAGCCGGGGCCACGGTATTGAACCGTTGCCGTATCTGCTGCTGTTGCCGCGGATCGAGGGCAATGGCGGTCAGCTGCTCTTCTTCACCCGCCTCCAGCAGGATCTCTCCGCCCGGGTCAATGACCAGTGAATGACCACCCAGCCTGAAATCAGTGGACATGGAGCATCCGTTGGCGGCAACCACAAAGGTCTGATTCTCGATGGCCCGTGCCTGGAGCAGAGTGCGCCATTGTTCAATCCGCGCCAGCGGCCATTGGGCGCTGACAACCAGCAGAGATGCGCCCTGCTGACACTGCACCTTGGCTGTTTCCGGAAAACGCAGGTCATAACAGACCAGTCCGCCCACCCACCCTGAACCAGTCGCCACGGGTCGGGGCGCATCTCCTGCGGCCAGCCACTCATCTTCGTGCCAATAGGAAAAAAGGTGCTGTTTTCGTATCTTGCCAACCAGACCGTCACTGCCACTGAAAAACAAGGTATTATAGAGAAGGGTTCCCCGCTCATCGTCAACCCGTTCCACCTGACTTCCGGCCAGCACAATATGGTACAGGGCCGCAAGATCCGTTAATTGCTCGAGAAGCCGGGGAGTTTCCTGGCTCAGTTCGGTCAGTTGTCGATAGACAAAGCCGGTTGCCCACAGTTCGGGCAAGACCAGGAGCGTTCCCGCCGCTGGCGGATCCCCCTGCAAGGCAGCCGCCAGCCGGTCAAGGTTAGCGGCGGGTGCACCAGGAATGATGGCGGACTGATAAAAACCGGCGGAGGCAAAGGAGGAGAATTCAGAAGGCACGGGATATTCCTCAATATTCACGGGAGATTGTTGATCTGAGCAAGGGCGTCTTTCACCAGCTCCGCCACTGACAAGAGGTGCACCTCTCCCTGCCGGTAGAGGCGGACTTGACTGGAATCCGTTGCCAGTGGCAGCAAGACGTCCCGGAGGTCCACGGCCCGCAGACGGCCAAGGGCCCACACGGCCATGCCGCGCACCGCTCCATTCCCTGACTGCAGGTAAGGGAACAGATCCCCAACCACACCCCGCGAGACAAGCTTGGGAGCCAGCCTCGAGGCCAGCCTGCCGATTCCCCAAAGCAGACCACACTGCAGGGAGGGTAGTTCCAGAAAATTGCCATCCTGATGGTCAAGGGGTCCATCGGGATGGAGATAGGAAAGGAGCATATGGAGATACTCTTCGGCCAGGGGATCATGATGAAGCATGATCTCGGCCATTGCCTCGGGTGCCCCCCAGCCGATCCCGCCAGACTCGTCGTTGAGACTCCAGAGAAAACGGCGCATCACAATCCGTGCCGCTTCCATGTCCTGATCGGCCAGACGCGGCACTACTTGACCAAAGACGCTAATGGCATGCCAGCGCACCCGCTCTTCCGGGCGAGACAAGGCGGAAAAAAGAGGATTTACCAGATCTTTTTCCGGATAGTTCCGCACTTCATGACATATACGATCAAGACCCGTCAGGGCCAGGAGGGCAAGCACATCTTGTTTGATGCTTCTGCTACTCATCCTTGCAGGAAACCGTTATTTAGTAACCGGCATGACAAAAACTCGCTTGGCAAGCTCGGTATCGAGCAGAAACAGACCGCTTGAGTCTTTGCCGATGAGACGGAGACGATCGACAATCTGTCCTGCGGTTGACTCTTCCTCAACCTGCTCAGTGATATACCAGTCGAGAAAGGCCTTGGCGGCATGATCCCGGACATCAAGGGCCACATCGATGAGGTTGTTAATCAAGCCGGTTACCCGCTGCTCATGGGTTAGGACCTGTTCAAAGGCAGCCAAGGGGGTCTTCCATTTTTCTTCCGGTTGAGCAATGGCCTCCAGCTTGGCCTTCCCGCCGCGCTCATGGATATAATCATACATCTTGATCCCGTGGAACAGCTCCTCCTGGACCTGAATGCGCATCCAGGAAGCAAAACCGGCCAGACTGATGGATTGGAAATAAGACTCCATGGCCAGATAGAGATAGCTGGAATACAATTCGGCATTGACCTGTTTGTTAAAAGCTTGTTCCATTTCCTCTTTCATTGTTTAGTCTCCTTGAAAAATATGATAGTTTCTTTAGAGGCCGTAATAAAAAGAGCAAAGCCTTTCTTGCTCTTTTTATTACGGCCTCTTATGCCGCATCCAGGAAACAGCAATCCTTACCGCTGTTTCCTGGTGTGGCGTCTGGCAAGTTACATCTGCCGGAGATCATACAAGGTGCCGTTATTAAACAAGCAGTGCTTTTTTGCTTATTTATTGCAGCACTTTATGCCGCTTCAAAGAAACAGTCAATCTCTTCCGGCTGTTTCTTTGCGTGGCGTCTGGCAACTAGCACAGAAGAAGCCATTACGGAAGAACCGTGCCAATGGTTCGGCTCTTTCGTAACAACGGGCTAATATGAAATCCAGCTCATTTGTTACCAAAACAATACCGGTTCAGACAATGACAACACGCGGAAGCAAGGGAAAAATGACCGACCAGGAATTAATGACAGAGGCCATCCATCTGGCAAAAGAGAAAATGGTGGACAGGGAAGGCGGCCCTTTTGGGGCGATCATCGCCCGCGACGGTGTTATTGCCGCCCGAGGCTGGAACCGGGTCACCTCCAGCAACGACCCCACAGCCCATGCGGAAATTGTCTGTATCCGTAACGCCTGTGCCGTCCTGGAAACCTTTGACCTGACCGGGTATGTACTTTATGTCAACTGCGAGCCCTGCCCCATGTGCCTGGCGGCTGCCTATTGGGCCAGACTGAAGCGGATCGTATACGGCGCGGATCATAACGACGCGGCAGCCATCGGTTTTGCCGATGGCCTTATTTATGCGGAGCTGGCACTCGACAAGGACGAGAGGAGCGTCCAGATGCAGCAGCTCATGGCTCAGGAAGCCAGGGATGGACTCACGCTCTGGCTGGATCTGGAGAATAAAATTCCCTATTGAAAAGGCGGCACAGTTTTCATACTGAGGACTCATCTTGATCATCCAGCCGCCTCATTCCCTCCATCAGCATCCCCATGAAGCCGCCAAGAGGCTCATGGTGCCTATCCTTAGAAGCCAGTCCCTGGATAAAACTGAAGCGGCCCGCCTTGAGGGCAAGCACCGCATAAAAGGCATCCTGGGCGTGTTTGCCGTCAAAGGAGGCATCAACCAGTTCACCCTCATTAAAGAGCAACCTGCCCTTGATTGAGCCTACCTCTATTTTCAGATAGCCAGTCTTCTGGTTTGAATTAATCATCTGCAGCAACTCAACCGGGGAGATATCGGCAAGCTGTCCAACCATGCCGGAGGAGAGCTCTTCTGCGCGCAGATGATTGATTGTCGTAATCCTGCCCACCAGCATTTTATAAAGGAAGAGCTGCAGGGCTGGAAACCTCACCTGCATATGGAGAAAGTTCTTCTTGCTCAAGGTCGCCAGTTCCGTGGGCTCCACAGCCATAATCGTTGTGGCCACCTTTTCGTCCGACATCAGGCTCATTTCGCCAAAAACCTCGCCCCTGCCCATCTCGGCCAGCATCACCCCATCTTCGTCCATCACCTCTACCCGTCCGGAAAGAATGATATAGAGATGATCGCCTACGTCACCTTTCTGCAGAACCGGAAAACCCCAGGGACATTGTTCCACTTTCAGCAGAGTCGACAGATCAAGCAGGTCATTATCACTGAGCGGCTGGAAAATTGGAATATCCCGCAAGAGGTCGGAAAACTTCGATATATCTTTTAATTTTTCTTTTCTCTGGGCCGATGCCAGTAACTTCATCTGGACCGAGGAAAATGCTTTTTCCTGTTTATATTCGAAAGAAATACGTCCACCACATCCTGCGCACTCAAACCTGTTTTTCTGTCTCGTTCCGTGCAGATAGTGTTCATAGGCCACATCTTCAGAGACCAGGCCGATAATATTCTGGGCAAGAGTCAGACAGGTTGACTTGGCAGTCGGCAACCGCATCACCCCTCCATCGACATTGATCTCCTCTCCCACATTATAGAGAGGACAACCTTGTTCTTCTGTAATGACAAAAACACCGTTACGAAATTGCATCTTACTCCAGACAAAGGGATGAATCAGGTGACATTAAGGATGTAAAAGATAACATGGCCATCTAAATGACAAAAATAATATACGCAGCTATCATACACTGAATACCAATCATTGGTTATTTCCTTCTATGGTATCTGCCAGATGCCACTCCCAGAAACATCCGGAAGATATTGGCTGTTTCTGAAGAAGCGTTATTAGTTAAAGATAAGCAGAAAAACATTTTTTGCCATGCTCATTTCTTTAGCGCCATAGATAACAAGTTTCGAAGCGGCATTAGGAGCCGTAATAAAATAAGCAGAAAAGCATGCTTATTTCATAACAAGTTCCTTACAGTATCTGCCAGACGCCACTCCCAGAAACATCCGGAAAAAATTGGCTGTTTCTGGGAAGCGGCATAAGGAGCCGTAATAAAATAAGCAGAAAAGCACTGCTTATTTCATAACGGCTCCTAATCAGAACGGCCAAACAACAAATAAATGATAATACCGAGCACGGTTGCGCCGCCAAAGAGCACCGGGAGTACCTTGTTCATCTGCAGCTCACCACCCACAACCATGTTCTGCATATAATCGAGGCCACTGACCCACCATACCGCTACAAAAAGAAAGATTATGATCAGATCCCGGATGGCCTGTTTATACAAAAGATACAAAACCAAGGCGACAAAAGGAACCATAAACCAGGGATTGGTGAACAGGCCGACATAGTCCACGTCCTTGATCTGTTGCGGGATATGGGTGGACTCAATCCAGGCCAGGATGCCATTCAAAAAATCACCCATTTGACTTACACCCCTTCTTCTCCTGTTCCGTCTTCGCCAGATTCACCTGGGAGCGGTTGAAGACCTGGATAGCACAATAGGAACCGCACATGGAACAGGCCGGGCCCTTGTCGCTGCCCCCCTCCTCCCGGAAGCGGGCGGCCTTTTCCGGATCCAGCGACAGCTCGATCTGGCCCTTCCAGTCCAGTTTGTTGCGCCGCTCTGCCATCATCCGGTCTCGCTCCATGGCCCCGGGCACTCCTTTGACTATATCCGCGGCGTGGGCCGCAATCTTGGAGGCGATAACCCCTTCATGCACATCTTCGGCATTGGGCAGTTTCAGATGCTCAGCCGGGGTCACATAACAAAGATAATCGGCCCCGGCTGCCGCGGCAATAGCCCCGCCGATGGCCCCGGTAATATGATCATAGCCGGGCGCGATATCGGTAACCAGCGGCCCCAGGACATAAAAAGGCGCATTTTTACACATCTTTTTCTGGAGCAGGACATTGGCGGCGATCTGATCCATGGGCATATGGCCCGGCCCCTCGATGATCACCTGCACCCCGGCATCCCAGGCCCGCTCGGTCAATTCGCCCAGATTGATCAGCTCCTGGACCTGATTCCGGTCGGTGGCATCGGCCAGACAGCCGGGACGGATCCCGTCACCGAGGCTGAGGGTCACCTCATGCTCCTTGAGGATGGCCAGCAGATCATCAAAATACTCAAACATGGGATTTTCCTTCTGATGATGGCTCATCCACTCAAGGGTAAAGGAACCGCCGCGACTGACCACGCCCATGACCCGTTTCTGCCTGTTCAAACGTTGCTGGAGGTCACGGGTGATGCCGCAATGAATGGTCATGAAATCGACCCCGTCCATTGCCTGTTTTTCGATGATCTTGAACATCTGGTCAACGGTCACATCCACAATCTCTTTTTTGTCCCGCTCCACCGTCTCGGCCACGGCCTGATAAATCGGCACGGTGCCCAGCGGCACAGGGCAGCTGGCCAGGATTGCCCGGCGTACCGCATCGAGATCACCGCCCATGGAAAGATCCATGACCGTATCCGCACCCGCCTTGACCGCAACCCGCAATTTTTCCAGTTCCTCCTCAAGGCTGGAATTATCCCTGGCAGAACCGATATTGGCATTCACTTTGGTAAAGGTATTCTTTCCTATGCCAATAATCTTCTCAAAATCATGATGCCGATTTTTGGTTATGGCAATGGTTCCCAGCGCTACACCCGCCATCAACTGGTCAACGGGAAGAGACTCATAGCGCGCACATGCTTCAAACAAAGGGGTGACGACACCATTACGCGCGTCCTCTCTAATACTCATTATTCTACTCCTTACACGGAATTGTATCAAAAAATCGGTCTATCCAACCGACAAGTCTTGCCAGGTTCCATTTAAAACGACACGACTACCCAACAAACAGTTTCCTTATTATATATACTGTCTTGGCAATGTTCTCAAGTATCACATCACCGACAGGCTCTTTTTCAGCTGGAATTCAACAATCCGCAACGAATCTGAGTGTCCCACCGGCCAGCAGGCGCTTCTCGTCTCTTGCAATGAGCCGCCCACAAGCGGGATAATGGCAAAAATAACAACCAGCCACCCTTTTTCGCCTACCAAATGTCTTAAAAATGTGATTCTATATAGAAAATAGGCTTGATTTCCCTTCGTTTTATCTTTTTTACTCGTCCATATCATGAGAGCCTCAACTATGCAGAAACCACACCCACAAACTCAAAATTCTGTTCAGGGAATTCGTTCGGCCCACGGCTTCACACTCATTGAACTGCTGGTCGTCCTCGTTATAATTGGTATTCTGGCCGGATATGTAGGTCCAAAGATCATGGGCCACCCGGAAGAGGCCAAACGCACCATGGCTGCCGTGCAAATCACCAGCCTGGAAACAGCCCTTGAGTCCTATAAACTCGATAACGGCGCGTATCCCACCACCGAACAAGGCCTGCAGGCCCTGGTTGAGGCCCCATCCACCGGCACACTTCCAAAAAAATGGCGCACCGGCGGCTATCTCGCCAAAGGGAAAGTACCCCAAGACCCTTGGGGTAACGACTACATCTATCTCTCCCCTGGAAGCCACAGTGACTTTGATATCATCTCCTATGGTCGTGATGGTCAGCCAGGAGGCGAAGGCGATGACGCGGATATCACGAACTGGACCATAGAATAAAGGGCTACTTTAAAATATTGAGATGAAGACTGCCAATGAACGGCTGAGCCTTGCATGCACTGGATCTCACATCCCCTCTGTAATTAACAACCAATACAAGAACCCGCCGGGATTTACCCTGCTGGAACTGATCATCGTCTGCCTGCTGATCACCATCAGCCTGGCATTCAGCGTTCCCCGTCTCCGTCAGGCCCTGGTCATTGACCAGCTTGCTGCCAGCTCCAGAAAAATCATCGCCTTGATCAAGGAAGTACGGCTGCTGGCAGCGCAAGAGCAGCAACCCTATCTGATCTCTTTTGACCTGGACCGCAATAAGATCTGGTACCGGCAGGATATCCCCGAATCAAAGGGAGAAAAGGAGCAGGTCAGCCCGCAGGCCACCATCGAGCTTGCCCCGTCCGTTCATTTTCAGGACATCCTGATTGGAAGCGCAGAAAAAAAGAGTTCAGGGGAAGTAACCCTCTGGATCAACAAACAGGGGTATATGGAACCGACCATCCTCCATCTGGCCGATGAGCAGGACAATATCATAAGCCTTGTCTTTTCTCCCTTTCTCAGCACCATCAAAGCCCATGATACCTATATCAATCCGCAATAAAGGCCGTCTTGCTATCTTTCCCCGGTTTGCATCAAGACAACGGCTTCCGGGAAATGACGGATTTACCCTTCTTGAGGTCATGGTTGCCATCTCCCTGCTCGCAATTGCCCTGCCCACCCTCTTTGGTTCCCAGTCTCAAAGTGTTTCTCTGGGCTCAACGATTAAGTTCAACACCCAGGCACCGCTTCTGGCCCAGCTCAAGCTGGCTGAATTTAGCACCCCCAGTGAAAGGCCCGCCAGCGACAGTGGTGATTTCGGAGATGATTTTCCCGACTATCACTGGGAAGTGGAGACAAAGGACGCGGCCATGGAATCATCAACGATACTGAGCAAACTGGAGGACAGACTGCAGATGCTTACCCTGACCATCTCTCGGGGTAATGGCCTCGATTCGTATCGGATTCAGAGCTATCTTCTCAAGAACCAGGCCCCCTGATGAACACAACAGCGCGCGAAAGCGGGGGGTTCACCCTCATCGAAATCCTGATGGCGATTTCGATCTTTGCCATTGTCATTTCCCTGGCCTACGGCTCATACCGGGCCACCTTTCATATTATTGACAGCACGGAATCACAGACCGAGATCTACGGCAAGGCGCAAATTGCCATGGACCTGATAAGCCATGACCTCGGCTCCCTGTATCTGGGGACAAACGGCTTTCTGCAGGGAAAACCACAAAATTCGGGTACCAGAAAAGCAGATACGATGCGGTTCACATCCACAGCCCATCTCGCCTTGAACAGAAACGAACAAGCTGCCGGCTACGCCACCATAACCTATACCGTGGAAGAAGATCCCGAGACCAGGGACCTGCGTCTCTTTCGCCAGGACACGGCCTTTCGCCCCCAAGAGACGGACGAGCCAGAGACAAACAGAGGGTTGCTCCTCTGTGACGGCCTGCAGGAGGTACAATTTCTCTACCAGGGGAGCAATGGTGAACAACAGGATAGCTGGGACAGTCGAGAGATCGAAGAGTCCGATACCCATGCGCAAAAGCTCCCGGACAGGATCGAAATCAACCTGCTCTTCAGCAACCCTGCCGCAGATGCCCAGCCCATTACTTTTAAGACTGCAGTCACTTATCCCGGCCCAATTCCAGCGGGAGACAGTCTCTAGGATGCTCGCCCCACTCCTCAACAACCGGGGCATGGCCCTGCTGATAGCGCTGACCGTGATCAGCCTGATTGTCGCCCTCACCATCCAATTCAATAAAGACATGCGCCAGCATCTTCTGGTCTCCGGAATCCGGAACAACAGCATCAGGCTGGAGGTCGTGGCCCGGTCGGGAATCAATCTGGCCATGGCCGTCCTGGACGAAGACGCACAAGAAAATGAGTACGATTCACTCCAGGATTCTTGGGCGCGGCTGGCTGATGAAGACCTTTCCCCACTGTTTGTTGAAGGTTCCCTGGAAGTTACAATCACCGACAACAGTGGAAAATTTCAGATTAACAGTGTGGTCCAGGGCAAAACCCGGCAACCGTCCGCTACCAGCCCGCAACAGGCCACGGCAAAGGAACTGGACGCCCGCAATATCCTGTGGAGATTGCTCCGCGAGGAACCTTTTCACCTGGAAGACATGGATGCCAGGATCATCATCGACTCGCTCATAGACTGGATTGATTCAGGAGATGGCGACGGAGAAGAGGAGTTCGGCGCCGAATCCAGTTACTATCTGTCTCTGGATAAACCCTATGCCTGTAAAAACGGCCCTGTGGAGTTCGTTGAAGAATTACTGCTGGTAAAAGGGTTCACTCCCGAGCTGCTCTGGGGAACGGACAAGCATCCGGGACTGGCCTCTTTGCTGACCACCCAGGGCAATGATGGGCAGATCAATATCAACACCGCTGACCCCCTTCTCCTCCAGGCCCTGAAAGAAGACATGACCAAGGACATGGCTGAGGAGATGCAGACATTCAGAGAAGATATAAATAACCAGCACAAATTGGCAGCGGCAACATGGGTTACCGAAATTTTCCCTTCCTTTAGCGGACAAAATGCGATAAAAAATATAAAGGTCACCAGTAATTCCTTTACCATTTCCTCTCGTGCCCAACTGGATTCCACAAAAAAAGAGATTGTGGCAACCGTGCAACGGGATAATCAGAAGACCTCTCTCCTGAGCTGGAAAGTTGACTAAGCAATGAGCAGCAGATTTCTTGCCATTGACATGAAAAGCGATTTGATCACCGCAATCGTTTTCACTGTTGAAGCCAAGGCCATGCGGATCGAGGGTCATGCGCTGGCGACAGTCGCCGGCCGGCCCATGGCAGAGCTCTTGACGGAACTGAGCCGGAAGATTGATCTTCACGACACTTCATGCCATATCGCCCTCGCGGCCGACTCCTTTTTTTATCGCAATCTCTCGCTACCCTTTACAGACCGTAAGACCATCGACAAGATCCTGCCCCTGGAACTGGAGGAGAATGCCCCGGTCAAGACAGGGGAACTGCTCATTGATTCCATGATTACCAGGGACGAAAGGCAGAACAGTCAGATCATCGCCGCCATGATCGACCGGGAATTACTGGCGGCACAGCTTGCAGCCCTACAGGCAACAGGAATTGACCCGCAAACGGTGACCATCTCCGGCATCCCGACCACCCTTCGTCTTGTTCATACCCCCGAGCTTCCTCCAGATTTTCTTCTTCTCAATATCAGCCTGCAGCGGGCAACGTTGATCCTTGTCCGTTCCGGTCACATCTCCCTGATCCGTCCCCTTGTCTTTGACCCGGGGCTCCAGTCTGGATTTCATATCGATCCAGACAGCAGTACGATTCAGGTTTTTCGTCCCGAAAAGAGCGCTGATACCTTCCATGCTTTGTGCACCGCCATTCAACAAACACTGCAATCGGTATTCCAGACAGAGGCGCTGAGCCTATATCTGAGCGGACCTGTGGGGTGCATGGCAGGGACTAGAGAGAGGATACAAGCAGGATTAGGCAGTCTTTGCCTGAGCTGCACCCTGGCCGCTGACGCCCAGTCATTGCAACTCATACCGCCCAAGGAAGGAAAATGGCTGCCCCACATCATGGAAGATTCCCTAGACCTTGGCTGGCAGATCATAAAAAACTGGAAGGGTTTCAACTTCCGTAAAGAGGCCTTTGCCACCAGAAAATCATTCACCGACAACAGGACCATGGCAATCGCCATTGTTCTGTCTCTCATATCCGCAGCCCTGTTTTCAATCATCTATCTATGGGTTGATTACACCCGCCTCCTCAAAGAACAAAACATTCTTAATGCTCAGATCCAGTCGGTATTTACTGCGACCCTGCCGGAAGTAACCAAAATTGTTGACCCCATCCAGCAACTCCAGGTCAAGATTCGTGAGACCAGACAGAGCTCCCTGGACAAGAATGGTACCCTGCCCACAATCAGCATGCTCGATATCCTCAGCGAGGTTTCGGCAAACATTCCCAAATCGCTTGATGTCCGTCTAAGCCGCTTCGTGGTGGATGACAACGGGCTGCGACTCAAAGGTACCACCGACACGTTCAACACCGTGGACTCGATCAAAAAAGGCCTGGAGCAATCCCCCGCCTTTAGCGGCGTGGAGATCAGTACGGCGAACATTGACCCCAAAAGCTCAAAAATTCGCTTTGAACTGAAACTGACCATGAAAGGCGCCTGAGCCATGACCATCTTGACTTTTAAAAATGCCATCCTGAAGATTACGGGCAAGACCGGTCTGAATAAACTTGAAAAACGGGAAAAACGCGTTGCTCTGGCCGGAGTCATCTTTCTCGTCTGTTTTGTTTTTTTTCACATTGCTGTCTCTCCCCTGATCAAAGCCCGGCAACAGGTACAAAAAACACTGATCCAAAAAAAGGAAGATCTCATAACCATCCATCGACTTCAGGATGAGTACCGTAAACTTCAGACCCAGGCGGTGGATATCCAGGACAAATTGCAAAAAAGAGCCCCTTCCTTCAGCCTCTTTTCATTCATTGAAGAGCAAGCCACAAAAGCCAAGGTCAAGCAACAGATCAACTCCATGACCCCTTCAACTTCAGAAGGTGAAGGCCCCCTCCAGGAGTCTCGAGTTGATCTCAAACTTGAACGGATCTCACTGCTGCAACTGGTCGATTTCCTCAAGCAGGTTGAGTCTCCAGACAATGTTGTCGTCATCAAACGTCTCTCGATCCAGGAAAACAGCAAAGAGGAAGGCGCACTCGATGCGGTGATGCAGATTATAACATTTACCCAAATGTCCTGATCATGACCTTTACCCAGCACACCTTCCGGCGTTGGTCACTTTATACCATTTATGGTCTGCTTCTGGTTATGCTCTTCCTGTATCTCCTTTTTCCGGCACAAAAGTTTAAAAGTTTCTGTACCCATCTCATTACCCAGCAATTTCCCGGCTCTGAAAACTCCATCGAGTCCCTGCATTATCACTTTCCACTGACCCTTGTCGCTGAAAATATTCAGCTGCAGGCCGGCAAAAAGGCAGCAAAAGAAATCTTTGACATACAACAACTCACCATTACCCCTGAACTTAAGGCGCCAGGAAAAAACTTCTCAGTAACCATCACTGCCTATGGTGGAACACACCAGATCGCCTTGGTGCTTGACAGGAGCCACAACACCTTTTCCCTGCCGAAAATAGCGATTAATGGGCTTGACCTGGCAAAAATACCCTGGCTACAGACACAAACCGGACGGACCATTACCGGCCTCTTTACCGCGGATGGAAGCTATTCAGGACAAATGGGACAGGAACTATTCCAGGGGACAGGAGGGGGTTCTGCCCACATCGAAAACGGGACCATTGAACTGCTTGATCCAATCTTTTCCCTGGAAAATATTGATATCGAACAAGGCGATGTGCTCTTCAAGCTGCATGACCAGAAAATTTTTCTCAGCGATGGAAAATTTATCGGCAAGGAACTAAAGGGGACAATCACAGGCGAGATATCTTCCCTCAATGTAACATTTGCTGCCATGCAGCACGATCTGTCAGGTGCACTTACGCCGTTACCCTCTCTCGTGAAACAGAAGGGACCAACTCAGCCATTATTACTCCAGTTACAACAGAATCATGCAGGTCTTCTCTTTCACCTGAGAGGGACGATCGGTAAACCCGTCTTTCTCTTTGACTCGTAAGAAAAATGATATGATAATGGCTCATCATCTTAAAAGAATAATCCCATTCATCATCATAACCATACTGGCCGCAGGTGGGGTTGCAATATTTTACAGAATGACTTTCACCCAACTCATGCACACGACCCAGCCACCAAAAGTGCAGGATGTGTTGCCGAAAGTTACAGCGGAAATTTCTGACGTCCAGGAAAAACGACCGGACTACCAGGTAATTCTCACACGCAACCTCTTTGGTCCGCCACCACAAGAGGAAAAACAGGTAACGACGGAGCAGACTGCCTCTGATAACCTTGAGGCGACGTCCCTTGACCTGGAACTGATTGGCACCATTTCCGGACCTCCCCATGCCCGCCGCGCCATTATCCTTGACAAAGAAAAAAAGGTACAGGATATTTATCATCAAGGCGATACAATAAATGGTGCGGTGATCAAGGAGATTCAACGGAGAAAAGTTACCCTCAATGTCAATGGCAAAGATGAGGTTCTTGTCCCGGAAACGCCGAGGACAGACACGACCACCACCACTCCCGACACCTTCCAGCTTCAGCTGCCACACAACATAGAACAGAATCCGCCCCCTGACATGCCTTCAGAAAATGTCACGGAGCCTGAGCCGATAGAAGGACCTTAAATAACATGCTGGATTTTCATGAACCAGAGGCGGACAAAGGGCCGGATGATCATCATCCTCTGATTTTTTTTGGCACCCAGGCAATCGCGGATCACTATAATGATTGTTTCGTAACGGCTCCTCAGATGAACACTAATCAGGAAAAGTCATGAGTTTACGCCATCTTTCAAAAATCTCTTGCAACCGCAAGACGCTTTGTCTGCACCTTGCGGTCATCCTGCTGCTCCCCTTTGCCCCATATATCCACGCCGCCCAGGGAGCAGTGACAGGACAGACACAGGATAAAACCTCCCAGCGATTCATCACCATTGATTTTGACAATGTTGATATCCGTCTCTTCATAAAATATATCAGTGAATTGACTGGGAAAAATTTTGTAATCGACAAGGCGGTGCAGGGCAATATCACCATTATCTCTCCCACCAAGATCTCGGAAGATGAGGCCTATCGACTCTTTGAATCGGTTCTGGACGTAAACGGATTTACGACCATACCATCCGGCACCATTACCAAAATAATGCCGGCATCGCGCGCCGTTTCCGAGAACATCAAAATCCTCAGCCATGGAGGCCCCTCCCGTCCGGAGGACAAGATCGTCACCCAGATTATCCCCCTGCGTTATACAACTCCCGAGGAGATGAAAAAGGTGCTGGCCCCTCTTGTTTCCAAAACTTCCTTGATCATTGCCAACACCCCATCAGGGATGCTGATTGTCACCGAGACCCTCTCCAACATTCAGAAACTCCTGACCATTATAAACGCCATTGATGTCCCGCAAACGGATGAAGAGATTGTAGTGATTCCGCTTGAACATGCCTCGGCCACGGTGGCCGCCACCGCCCTCACTACTATTTTCCAGCAAACCCCTGGCCCGGCGGGGGGCAGACCTCTTTCCGCCCTTAAAGTCGTGGCCTATGAACCCGTCAACAGTATTATTGTGGTGGCCGCACCCAAGGATGTCGCCCGGATAAAGCAACTGATCACCCTGCTTGACACAGAACTGAAGCTGAATGAGGGAAATATCCAGGTGGTCTATCTTCAGAATGCAACGGCCATGGAACTGGCAACCGTATTGTCCACCCTGCCTGGCCAACAGAGTGATACGGAAAATAAAGGCGAGGCGCCGGTTATCTCAAAAAATGTCAAGATCATGCCCGACACCGCAACCAACTCCCTGATCATCACGGCCTCCCGGGCCGAATTTGCAGAGCTGGAAAATGTCATCAAGAAGCTGGATATCCCCAGACGGATGGTCTATCTGGAGGCGCTGATCATGGAGGTAGATGCTGACGCCTCCTTTGAAGTGGGGGTCAACTGGATGGCGGGCGGACTTTTTTACGATAATACAGGACAGCTGGTCACCGGATTTGGCGGCAGCAGTGGCTATAAAATGTCCGGCTCCCTCGGCACGACCACCGCCACTGATGTAAATGGAAATATTGTTCTTCCTGCCGATCCTTCCATTGAACGGGGATTTTCGCTGGGCATCCTCAAACAGGGAATCCAGATCGGGGGAGTCAACTTTCCGAACATCGGCGCCATATTAAAGGCATATAAGGGAAACTCCCACGTCAATGTCATTGCCACCCCCCAGATTCTGACCACCGACAACAAAAAGGCAGAAATCAGCATCGGCGAGAACACGCCCTATCTCACGAGAACACAGGCAGCAATAGACAGCACAGGCACACCCACGGAGCTAGGCTCCATCGGTTACCAGAACTATGAATACAAGGATATTGCCACCAAGCTGAGCATTACGCCCCAGATCAATCAGGCCGATGTCCTGCGTCTGGAAATCGCCACCGAGGTCAGTAAACTCAAGGATAATTCGGCGGTTGACAAACCAACGACCTTCAAGCGGACCGCAACCACCACGGTCCTCGTCAAAGACAACAATACCATTGTCATCGGCGGTATCATTGGCCAGGACGACAACGATACCGTCGTCAAGGTCCCACTCCTGGGCGATATCCCGATGCTTGGCTGGCTCTTCAAGACCAAAAAGACCACACGGACAAAAACAAACATGTTCATCTTTATCACCCCCAGGATCATCAAGAATCCTGGCGATATGACCGGGGTCACTTCAATCAAAACCGATACCATCGAAAAAGATCTTCCCCAGGCAAGGCAACTCCTGGTCAACCCGACTGACAATAAGCACGTCATGTCTCTGATGGACCAGGGGTTTGAGCAGATGCAAAAAGGCAACTACCCGGCGGCCAAACAACAGTTCAGCAAGGCCCTGGCTCTCGACCCTTACAACCCTTACGCCCTGTTCAATCTGGGTACCATCAGTGAGCGGGAAGGCAACTCCCGACAAGCGATCAACTATTACCAGCAGATCCTGGACAATGCCGGCGCCCAGGCCACGACCAATACCTCAAGTCCTCGGAGAGTAGACAACAATATCCTGGCGGCCTGTCAGAGCAATATTGCGCGATTGCAGAAGACGCGCCCATCGGCCGGGAAAATCAATGACCAGAAGAATCTATAAGAGAGATCTCATTTACCTTTACTGGGGCGACCTCAACAAACACCCATGAACCAGTTACCGAAGATCCTGAATGAACGCTTCCACCTGCCTCCCGAGGCCTGGGAACAGGCAATGGAGACCCAAGCCCAAAAAGGCGGTCAACTGGTCCGGAACCTGATCAGACAAAATAACCTTGACGAGATTGACCTCCTGGAAACCCTGGGACAGCAACTCAACATGGAGATGAAACGCATGCTGCCCTTGGAGATCCAGACGGATTTCACCGCCAGCATCCCCATCGCCTTTCTCAAAAAAAACGCCATGGTCCCTGT
The DNA here is from genome assembly GCA_963776835.1 of uncultured Pseudomonadota bacterium. Classification (GTDB taxonomy): domain Bacteria; phylum Desulfobacterota; class Desulfobulbia; order Desulfobulbales; family Desulfocapsaceae; genus UBA2270. The sequence continues at coordinate 427,409 of CAVZOB010000002.1, read as the reverse complement.
GGCAACGCTTGATGACGCCTATATTGCCATCAACGATCCCTTCAGTTTCCAGGCCCTGGATGATCTCCGCTCCATCCTGGGTTGGAACGGTATTCGGCCAGTCCTCTGTCCACTGGCGGCCATCACCACCGCCATCAACTTTGCCTATGATATGACCCAGGATTCAGCAGCAGAGGTCATGCAGGACATTGACAGTGAAGATCCGGAGGCCCTTTTTTCCGAGATCGAAGAGACCGGCGATCTGCTCGATGACACCAGTGATGCCCCGGTCATCCGCCTGGTGAACCTCATGTTTTCGCAGGCCGTGCGCGACCATGCCTCTGATATCCACATCGAACCCTACCAGAACAGCCTGAAGATCCGCCAGCGCCTGGATGGTATCCTCTATGACATGCTCAGCCCGCCCAAGCATGTCCAGTCCGCCCTGATCTCCCGGATCAAGATCATGGCCAATCTGAACATTGCCGAAAAACGTCTGCCCCAGGATGGCCGTATTGAGTTGAAGGTCGGCAATAACGATGTTGATATCCGGGTCTCCACCCTGCCGACCTCTTTTGGCGAACGGATGGTGCTGCGCCTCCTCGACAAGGCCTCGGTGCTGCTGACCCTGCCCGAGCTGGGTATGCCGGATGATCGTTTCATCCCTTTTTCCGAACAGATCAAGGCGGCCAACGGCATCGTGCTGGTCACCGGTCCCACCGGCAGCGGCAAGACCACCACCCTCTATGCCGCCTTGGCCTCAATCAATAAAACCGGCATCAACATCATTACCATTGAAGACCCCATCGAATACCGGATCAGCGGCATTGGGCAGGTGCAGGTCAACCCCAAGATCAACCTCACCTTTGCCTCCGGCCTCCGTTCCATTGTCAGACAGGACCCCGATGTTATTCTGGTGGGCGAGATCCGTGATTCCGAAACGGCAGAAATCTCCATCCAGTCAGCCCTGACCGGCCATCTGGTCTTTTCAACCCTGCACACCAATGATGCCGCCAGCGCCATAACGAGACTCGTTGACATGGGCGTCGAGCCTTTTCTTCTCGCATCATCCATCAATGCAATCCTGGCCCAGCGCCTGGTCCGCATCATCTGTCCCCACTGCAAAGAGGCTTATACACCCGACCCGGAAGAGCTGGTCAAATTCAGGATAACGCGAGATGGTGTCACAGAACAAGTGTACAGAGGAAGGGGGTGCGCAAAGTGTCACCATACCGGCTATAAAGGAAGATGCGGCATTTTTGAGCTGCTGGTCATAGACCGAGAGATGAAGAACCTGATCCTCAAGACCGCCAACGCCGAGGAGATCAAGGAGCAGGCCGTCAAGAACGGGATGATCACCCTGCGCCGTGACGGGGCCATGAAAGTCCTGCAGGGCATCACCACCATTGAGGAGGTGTACCGGGTATCAAAGGAATAAACCTCCTCGGCAGCGGCCACCACACTTTTAGTCCGCCCGGACGAGCTTCTTATCCTTTCCTTCATGTCCATGGCAAGGGAGGAAAGCTCACCCCGGAGAGAATCGGAGCTCATTTTATAGAAAATCCTTCCAGGATTCAGATCATACCCAGCATCATCAAGGCCACCAGCACCAGGGCCAGCAGCCCAAGAAGCAGGAGCGCGGCAAGCACCCCCCGCAATTTCCCACCACCAAATTTTGGTGATTTCTTCCTGGCATCCAAGGCGGCGGAGCGCAGCTGGCAGACGCCACAGTATAATTTTGAATCAATTTCCTGCATAAATTCCGGATGCAAGGAATCACCACAACCTGCACAGACACGAGTGGGGATGGCCGTTGGCTCAAGCCCTTCAATTCCTTCCTCCTCTTCCTTTATTTCTACGGGTATCCTTCCTTCTTCAGGAGGTGACACTGTCTCAGCCTCAGACTCGGATACTATTTCAGGCTCTGGAAGAGTTTCAATCTCCGGCTGTGGCTCTGGTTCAGGCTCGAATTCAGCTATAATTTCTAACTCCGGCTCCGCTTCCGGCTCGAGCTCTGCTGTAATTTCAAACTCCGGTTCAAGCTCCGCTTCCGGCCCAATTTCTGCTGCAATTTCAAGCTCCTGTTCCGGCTCCTGTTCCGGCTCGACCTCGGCTGCAATTGCAAGCTCAGGCTCTGGTTCCGGTTTCGGCTCGAGTTCTGCTGCAATTTCAAGCTCCGGTTCCGGTTCCGGCTCGACCTCGGCTACAATTGCAAGCTCCGGCTCAGCCATAGGCTCAACGACCAGTTCGGCTGGTTCACTGAATATCCGCCCATCCCCTGCAAGGGACGCGGAAACTCCGGCTTCGGCCGCAAAACCAACCTCCTCCGCGCCAGCAATCTCAACATCGCCGACCAACGGGCCGGTCAACCTCTCTGGCGTCAAAAGAAAAACCTTTTCACATCGCGGACACCTGAGTTTCGTGTCAAACAAAGAATCCCCCGCCGAACCGGCAACGCCACAGTGCGGACAGGCGATCTTCTGTTCCACGACCCTAAAAACCTTGTCACATTGCGGGCATTGTACCTTTTCTCCAGGCATGGGGCCATACGCGGAACCAATTACCCCGCAATGGGGACAAGTCATCTTCATATAAACCTCCAACTCAAGTATTGTTCACCACCTCGTGTTCACACAGCAAAAAAGGATCTTTTCAGTTGTAGTATAAAACACCAAGCAAATCAAACAGGATTTGTTTCTAAATGGAAATTTAGGAGCAGTTTCAAAAAAACCATGCCGTTTCTAACTATTACGTTACCGCTCCTTATCCGGTCACGCCATCCATCCCACCGCGCCGGTTGTGTTTGGAGGACGGCTCAGAAGACTATTCTTTATGGTTGAAGCCAATATTTCATGTACATATTTTCATTGACTCACACCTCAAGCCCGGATAAAATAATACGAAATTAAAAAAGGTGTTACAAATGCTCAAAAGATTTACCGTTTCCATGGAAGAGAATCTGCTGAACGACTTTGATGCCTACATGCAGCAGCATCATTATAAAAATCGTTCAGAGGCGATACGCGACCTGATCCGCACCCGTTTTGTCCAGAATGAATGGGAAGCTGATAAGGATGTAATGGGGGTGATCTCCCTGGTGTACGATCACCATAGACCTCAATTGCAGGAAAAGATTACCGAACTGCAACATGACTACCACCACCAGATTGTCTCCACCACCCATGTCCATATGGATCACGACAACTGCCTGGAGGTCATAATCATTCGCGGCAAGGCCGCCGAGGTCCAGAAACTGACGAACAACCTCATTGCCCTGCGGGGAGTACGCTCCGGCAAGCTGGCCATGAGCTCCACCGGCGAACACCTGCACTGAGGGGATCGCCTGGGCAGGAAGACATATCGGACAGTTTTCTTTCACCTATTAACCTTCACCTCTCCTCTTTCAATGCATATTTCAGAGGGTATCCTCAGCGGGCCGGTACTTCTGGGCGGCGGTGCCTTGACCTTTATCGGCACCACAATCGGTCTCAGAAGACTGAACTACGAACGGATCATGACCGTGGCCCTGCTGGCCTCCACCTTTTTTGTGGCCTCCCTGATCCATGTTCCCATAGGGCCCGGATCCGTCCACCTCCTTCTGGGAGGACTGATGGGGCTCATTCTGGGATGGGCCGCCTTTCCGGCAATCCTGGTGGCCCTGCTGCTCCAGGCCCTCTTCTTTCAATACGGCGGCCTGCTGGTTCTGGGCGTCAATACCTTCAACATGGCCGCTCCTGCCGTGCTCTGCGGCCTGACCCTCAGACCATGGCTGCATCGGGAAAGAACCCGGCAATTAACCGCCGGTTTTCTGGCGGGATTCTGCTCCATCCTGCTGTCAGCGATCCTCACCGGAGGAGCACTGTGGCTCTCGGATATGGGATTGTCCCGTGCCGCCGTAATCCTGATTGCCAGCAATCTGCCCGTGATGCTGATCGAGGGATGTATCACCCTGTTCATAATCGGCTTCCTGGCCCGGGTCCAACCGGAAATACTGGAATTCACAATAAACAATGAACTAACTGACGCCAAGGGACAATCCCATGCAAACAACCTTTGATCGTCCGCAGACGCAGTCCTTGAACGGCCAGGTGCCACTCACTCCATCAATTACCCCGTCTGAAGATCGGTCACAGACCCAAAAAAGGCTACGCATTCTCTCCCTGCTTTCTCTCTTCATGGCCTGCCTCTGGCTTTTTCCTGCCCAGTCTCACGCCCACAAGATCCGGATCTTTGCCTGGGTCGCAGGCGATACGGTCACCGTTGAGAGCGCCTTTTCCGGAGGGCGCCCCCTGGTCCACGGGACTGTGGATGTGCAGAATGCGGCCACCGGCATCAGCCTGCTCCGGGGAAAGACCAACGGGCAGGGAATCTTTACCTTTTCCCTGGCAAAAACAGTCAAAGGAAAAGGTATGGCCCTGCGGATCATTGTCACGGGGGGTGAAGGTCATCGGAATGAATGGCTGCTCCAGACTGCAGACTATTTACAGGGTGCCGGTGAGGATAAAAATAAAACGACCGGAGCAAGTCCAGTCCCGGACCAGATAAGCCCGGGACCAACCGACACCGAGACACTTACCAGAATCCTTGACCAGCTCCTGGAAGAAAAGCTGGCCCCCATCCGCCGCAGCCTGGCTCAGGCCCAAGATCAGACGCCCAAACTCACCGATATTCTCGGCGGCATCGGTTATCTTATTGGCATTGCAGGAATTATCGCCTGGATGAAGTCCAGAAAATAGAGATGCTCATATCGAACTGATTAAACTGGTCAAACTGAACGAATACAACCCCATCAAACTTTTTCACAGAAGACGCAATGAAACCCGGAATCCTGGCAACCCTGCTCGCTCTTTCACTCTTCGTCCCTGCAACCCCTGCCGGCGCCCATTTCGGCATGGTCATCCCTTCTGCAAACCGGGTGAACCAGCAGCACCCCAAGGTCCATCTCAACCTCTCCTTTTCACACCCCTTTGCCGGCCTGGGCATGGACATGGCACGTCCTGCCGCTTTTTACGCCGGCAAAGAGGGCCGGAAAGAAGAGCTGACCGCAAAACTTTCCACAACCACAATCATGGGACACCAGGGATGGGCACTTGACTACACGCCGAAACGGCCAGGAGTCTACTGGTTTGTCATGGAGCCTCAACCCTACTGGGAGGAAGCCGAGGATCTCTCCATCATCCACTATACCAAAACAGCTATTTCCGCCTATGACGGAGATGAAGGATGGGCTGAACCCCTGGGGCTGAAGACCGAGATCGTGCCCCTGCTCCGTCCCTTTGGCAATTATGCGGGCAATACCTTTGTCGGCCGGGTGCTGCTCGACGGCAAAGCGGTTCCCGGCTCAGCGGTTGAGGTCGAATTTTATGATCAGAGCAAAGACAAGGCGGGACAGAAAGGGCTGCGGGCGCCAAGCGATGCCCATGTGACCCAGGTTGTCCGGGCAGACGGACAAGGCATCTTTTCATTCAGTTGTCCTGCTGCCGGCTGGTGGGGATTTGCGGCCTTGAGCAATGGCGATTTCACCATCAAGGATCCGCAGGGAAAAGAAAAAGGAGTCGAACTAGGGGCCGTGCTCTGGCTCTACCTTGATCCCTTTCCCCAGGCACCCAGATGATTGACGAGCCGTTTGCCATCGGCAATTCACTGCTGCACCGGCGTGATGCCCGAGTCAAGATCCTCGCAGCCTGCGTCCTGATCATGATCTTGGCCCTGACCGATTCCTTCCTGGTGGCAGCGGCAGGTCTCGTCAGTGCCAGCCTGCTCCTGCTGAGCGCCCGACTGCGGGAACGTCCCGTGCTCAGACATCTGCTGGCCGCCAATCTGTTCATTCTTTTTCTGTGGCTGACCCTGCCTCTCACCTATGGCGGCGACTCCCTGACCGCCATGGGTCCTTTCGCCTTGAGCAGCGCCGGCATCCGCCTCTGCTCGCTGATCACCCTCAAGACCAACGCCATTGTCCTCATCCTCCTGGCCCTGCTCTCCACCTCAAATGTCGCCAGCCTGGGGCATGGCCTGGAGGGTCTGGCGGTCCCCCCCAAGCTCTGCTTCATGCTCCTCTCCACCTATCGGTACATCTTCGTCATCCACCAGGAGTACCAACGGCTGCAGCGTGCCGCCCGGATGCGGGGCTTTGTGGCGCGCACCAACCTGCACACCTACCGGACCTTCAGCCATCTCTTTGCTATGACTCTGGTCAAAAGCTGGAACAGGGCCAGACGGGTCCACCAGGCCATGATCCTGCGCGGTTTCAATGGCCGACTCATCCCCCTGCGCCAGCCGCAACTGATGGTCGCTGACTACCTGTTTCTTGTGGCCCTGCTCATCTTCAGCTGCGGGCTCGCCGCCTTGAATCTGCTCTGAGCTCTACGCCTCGTCACATTCCGCCTTTCCGGTAATCCCTGATCTTCTGCTGCCACAGCGCCGGTCCGCTCTTGTGTACGGACTCGCCCCTGCTGTCCACGGCAACCTTCACCGGCATATCCTCCACCTCAAACTCGTAGATAGCCTCCATGCCCAGATCACCAAAGGCCACCACCCGCGATTTCTTGATCGCCTTGGAGACCAGATAGGCCGCGCCGCCAACGGCCATCAGATAGACCGCTCCATGTTTTTTGATGGATGCAATGGCGCTATCCCCTCGTTCTGACTTGCCGATCATACCAATGAGACCGGTCCGGGAGAGCATCATCTCGGTATATTTATCCATGCGGCTGGCGGTGGTGGGACCGGCAGGGCCGACCACCTCGTCGCCGACCGGATCAACAGGGCCCACGTAATAGATAAATTTTCCTTTAAAATCAACACCTTCAGGCAAAGGCTCACCTTGAGCCAGCAACTTCTGGATGCGGCCATGGGCAGCATCCCGGCCGGTGAGGATGGTTCCAGTCAGGAGCAGGGTCTCACCGACCCGCCAGCTGGCAATCTCTTCACGGCTGATGGTATCGAGCCGAACCCGCTTCACCTCTGGCCCCATCTCCCATTTGATCTGCGGCCAGTCCTCCAGACGAGGTGGTGCAAAATGAGCCGGTCCGCTGCCGTCGAGAATAAAGTGGATGTGCCGGGTGGCGGCACAGTTGGGAATCATGGCCACCGGCAGGGAAGCCGCGTGGGTGGGGCAATCCTTGATCTTAACATCGAGTGCCGTGGTGAGTCCCCCCAGACCCTGGGCGCCGACGCCTAAGTTATTGACGGCCTCATAAATTTCCAGACGCAGCTCTTCTATCCGGCCCACTGGCCCGCGCTCGATCAGCTCCTGGATGTCGATGGGTTCCATCAGCGCTTCCTTGGCCAGCACCATGGCCCGGTCAACCGTCCCGCCAATGCCGATACCCAGGATGCCGGGCGGACACCAGCCGGCTCCCATAGTTGGCACGGTCGCAACCACCCAGTCAACAATGGAATCGCCGGGATTGAGGGTCACGAACCTGCTCTTATTCTCCGAGCCGCCGCCCTTGGCCGCAATACGGATGTCGATGATATTTCCCGGAACGAGCTCGGTGTAGATCACCGCCGGGGTATTGTCCCCGGTATTTTTACGCATACCGGCAGGATCGGAGAGCACAGAGGCGCGCAGGGGATTTTCCGGATTGAGCCAGGCCCGGCTGACGCCTGCATCCACCAGCTCCTGAATACTCAGATCCGTATCAAATCGGCACTGCATGCCTACTTTGAGAAAGACCGTGACGATACCGGTGTCCTGACAGATCGGACGCCGGCCCATGGCGGCCATCCGGGAGTTGATCAGGATCTGGGCAATGGCATCCTTGGCCGCCGGGTTCTGCTCTTTTTCGTAGGCCCGGGCCATGGCGGCGATAAAATCACGGGGATGGGCATAGGAGATAGCTTGCAGGCTGTCGGCAATGGAGCTGATAAGGTCTTCGGGATTGATGAGTGTCATAAAATAATAATGGAGTTGAGGATAAATCAGCGAAGGATAGTTCGAGGCGGGTGGAAGCCGGAGGGGGCTGTGGTGTTGGGCATGAGGATCCCTTCCTTACCGATGAGGGTGCCGGGGTTGGTCACTGAATTGCAGCCGGTCTGGGCCTTATCTCCGAGGATGGCGCCCAGCTTTCTCCGACCGCTATCAATGGTCCCGTCGCTGGTACGGATGGCTACATTTCCCGCCAGAAAGCGGAGATTGGCAAACTTGGTGCCGGCCCCCAGGTTGACGTCCCGGCCCAGGATGGAGTCGCCGAGATAGGCAAAATGACCGGCCTTGGCATGATCGAGAAAGATGGAGTGCTTCACCTCGGTGGTATGACCAATGACACAATGGGTGCCGGTCAGGCAATAGCCTCGCAGATAGGCCCCCTGCCGGATCTCTGTATAGTCGCCGATAATGGCCGGCGATTTGATCAGGGCCCCGCTCTCCACCAGCACCCCGCGTCCCAGGGCTATCCGGGAACCCATGAACAAGGCCCCGGCCATGATAACCGTGGCGCCGGTGAGCACGCGTCCATCGGCGCTGACCCGCAGCTGCTCTTTGATGGTATCGCCGTAGCTAATGTTCAGGCCTGTGGCCGAAAGGATCTCTCCTTCATGGAGGACAACCGTCCGGGCCAATGGTTCCGCATCAGGCAGCAGGGGGCTTTTGAGCTGGGGATACAGATAGTCATCCATATAGGATTTCAGCCTGGTCAGGGCCGTCCAGACATACTCATCTTCAAGAAAAAGCGGGGCATGGGGAAATCCTGAGAGATCAAAAAATGCGCGCGGAAAAAGCATGACTGGACTCCATAACTACTTAAAGACGAAAAGTGCGAAAAGACAAAGGACACAATCCAAACATCATCATGTCAACATGTATAAAGAAATGAGTATGAGTCAAAGGAGAGCTTAATTCAAGAAAAAAACCGAATCCTCATCCCTTTATCCTGCCCCTTTCATCCTTTCCTTGGTGGTTCTCCATTTACGGTCTTGACTTCAACCGGAGAGATGTTTAGATTTTTCGGCCGGTTTGAGGAGTTAGACGAGAACCCTTTGCCATACGTTCTTCCCTGGTCGTCAGGTTCGCCTCAGGCACAGGGAAATTATCGGGAGTTACTCCCGGACTCAATGAAAGTCACTTATCCAGTTACCCTGGATCAGGAGGTTTACGTGGAATTTAACGATACATTATCCATAGGGATGGATGATTTTTCCGACAGTGAGAATATGAAGATCCCGGAGATTCTGCCCATGATGGCGGTTCGGGATGTGGTGATCTTCAATTATATGATCATCCCCCTCTTTGTCGGCCGACCCGGTTCGGTGGAGGCGGTCAATGAGGCCTTGAACGAAAGACAAGCTGTTGATGCTCGTCACCCAGAAGGATGCCACCAGCGACAATCCTGAGGCCGGACGACCTCTATTCAGGTGGGCATGGTCTGCATGATCATGCGCACCCTGAAACTGCCGGACGGCCGGCTGAAGGTGCTGGTCCAGGCCATGTCCAAGGCCCGGATCGAGGAATATGCTGCAGACGGAGCCCTTTTATCAGGTCGAGATCGAGGTGCTGCAGGACGGTGGAGCCCGAAAAGATCACGGTCGAGATCGAGGCCCTGATGCGCACCGTCCGCGAGCAGACCGAAAAGATCATGTCCCTCAGGGGCATTCTTTCCTCCGACCTGATGATCATCATCAACAACATCGAGGAGCCCGGCACGCCTGGCCGACCTGGTGGGCTCCAACCTGCGCCTCAAGATCGGCGAATCCCAGTCGGATCCTGAAGACCATCGAACCGGTGGCCCGGCTTGAAACTGGTCACGATCCTGCTCAACAAGGAGCTGGAAGTCACGACCGTCCAGGCCAAGATCCAGTCGGACGCCAAGGAGGAGATGGGCAAGTCCCAGCGCGAATACTATCCTGCGCGAACAGCTTGCATGCCCTGAAGAAGGAGCTGGGCGACGAGCGACGAGCGCGGTCAGGAGATCGAGGAGCTGCGCTACAAGGCCTGAAGAAGAAGAAGATGCCCAAGCAGCGTGCGCAAGAGGAGGCGGAAAAGCAGCTCAAACGGCTGGAGATGATGCACCCCGACTGCCTCCGAGGCCAACATCATCCGCACCTATATCGACTGGATTCTCGATCTGCCCTGGCGCAATGCTCCAGCAAGGACCGTGCTCGACCTGAAGGTGGCCAAGCAGGTGCTGGATGAGGACCATTACGGCCTGGAGAAGGTCAAGGAGCGGATCCTCGAATATCTGGCAGTGCGCAAGCTGAACACCACCACCAAGGGCCCGATCCTCTGTTTTGTCGGCCCCCCGGGCGTCGGCAAGACCTCGCTGGGCAAGTCCATTGCCCGGGCCATGGGTCGCAAGTTCCACCGCATGTCGCTGGGCGGCATGCGCGACGAGGCCGAAATCCGCGGCCATCGCCGGACCTATATCGGGGCCATGCCCGGACGGATCATTCAGGGGCTTGAAAACGGTGACCCAATAACCCGGTCTTCATGATGGACGAGATCGACAAGATCGGCGCCGATTACCGCGGCGATCCCTCCTCCGCCCTGCTCGAGGTGCTGGATCCGGAACAGAATTTCGAGTTCACCGATCATTACCTGAACATGCCCTTTGACCTCTCCAAGGTCATGTTCATCACCACCGCCAATATGACCGACACCATCCCCGGCCGCTGCTGGACCGGATGGAGGTCATCCGGCTCTCCGGCTATACCCAGGAGGAAAAGCTGGTGATCGCCAGGCGCTATCTGCTGCCCCGGCAGGTGAAGGAAAACGGCATCAAGGCCGGTCATATCCGTTCTGGAGGACGAGACCCTGAAGCAGATCGATCAGCCATTACACCCAGGAGGCCGGGCTGCGCAACCTGGAGCGCGAGATCGGCAAGGTCTGCCGCAAGGTGGCCCGCAAGATCGCCGAAGGCGGCAAAGGACCCTACAGCATCACCGCCAAGACCCTTGACCAATTATCTTGGCCCGCCCATATATATCCCGGAGATCGGAGCTGGACAGCCTGTCGCCAGCCGGGTCTGGCCACCGGCCTGGCCTGGACCGAGGTGGGCGGCGAGATCCTCCATATCGAGGTCAATCTCATGCCCGGCAAGGGCAACCTGATCCTTACCGGCCAGCTTGGCGAGGTGATGAAGGAATCGGTCCAGGCCGCGCTGACCTACTGCCGCAGCCGCTCCCAGGAGACTGGAGTGGACGATAACTATTTCGAAAAAATCGATATCCATGTCCATGTCCCGGCCGGCGCCATCCCCAAGGACGGCCCCTCGGCCGGCATCACCATGGCCACGGCCATCTATTCGGCCGTTACCCGGCAGAAAGTCTGATCAAGGGCCTGGCCATGACCGGCGAGGTCACCCTGCGGGGCCGGGTCCTGCCCATCGGCGGCCTGAAGGAAAAGGCCCTGGCCGCCCTGCGGGCCGGACATTACCAAAGTGATCATCTCCCAGCACAGAACCAGAAAGATCTGGCTGATATCCCCGAGGATCTGCGCGAGCAAGATGCAATTCTTTCCCGGTCAAGAACATGGACGAGGTGGTGAAAATCGCCTTCGGCCGTGTCCAAAAAGCGGAAGATAGATAAGAGCGGGGGGAACCTTGGACTTCTTCGGAGGTAAACAGTCCCCCGAGCGGCTCCTGATGCCGTTTTTACCATCCAGATGACGACATTCTTTGATTATAAAGGCAACAAAAAAAGGGTCATTCGCTGGACGGCCTTTTTTTTGTTGCTTTGCCTGGTGGCAGTCGGCGGCTGGCTAGCTCTGTACGCCCTGCAATCAGGACCGGAGCAGGAGGCGAAAGACGCCATCGTCAATATTCCCCCTGGCACCGGGACTCATCAGATAGGCCGGCTCCTTGCCAGGGCGGGAATTATTCATGAAGATATCCGTTTTCTCCTGCTGGCAAAGGTTCTCGGTCTGTCAGGGAGATTGCCGGCGGGCGAGTTCCGCCTGTCCCTCGGGAAAAGACCGGGAGAGGTACTGCGGCAACTGGCGGCGGCCAAACCGGTGGAATATGCTGTGACCATCCCCGAAGGACTGCGGATTGAGGAGGTGGCGGACATCTTCGCCGCCGGGGCCTGGTGTGACCGGGAGCGTTTCATCTCCCTGACCCATGACCCAGAGTTTATCGAGTCCCTGGGATTCAAACCACTGCGCAGCCTGGAAGGATACCTCTATCCCGACACCTATCATCTGACCCGGGAAATGCGGGATGCCAAGGTTCTGATCACCATGCAGGTGAACCGTTTTTTTAAAATATGGTCTACCCTGCCCAAAGACGCTGCACAGCATATGAGCCGGCATGAGATTGTCACCCTGGCCTCGGTGGTGGAAAAGGAGACCGGTGATGCAGGGGAGAGACCCCTTATTGCCGCCGTCTTTTTAAACCGGCTCAAGAGGGGGATGCGCCTGCAGTCAGACCCCACCGTCATCTATGGCCTGAAAGATTTCTCAGGAGACCTGACCAGGGCAGACCTCCAAGCAAACCATCCCTATAATACCTATGTGGTCCCGGCCTTACCTGCCGGTCCCATCTGCAATCCAGGAGAGAAGGCTATGGCGGCTGTCCTCCATCCCGCGTCAACTGACTTTCTTTATTTTGTCTCCAAGAATAACGGCACCCATCAATTTTCAAAAAATATTTCCGCGCATAATCAGGCGGTTAATAAGTTTCAGCAGCGGAAAAAGACAAAAAAGAATTAGCTTCCTGACGATAAACGCACTACCCATAACAAATCTGTAAATCGATCGGCTTATCTCGTTTCCCAAAAATGAGCCCACGAACCGTCATCATCAAGAAAACAACGCCCTGCCCTCTCCTCTTGATCTCTCCCGGCCCAAACTTCAATTGACAACCTCCCCGCGCCATATCGACGGCTTCCATCTCACCGGAATCTGACATAATGGCACCTCATTTTTAAGAACGGCCGGAAGATATTAAATTTATAGTCATCGCCAGATCATATAGTCCCAAGTGGCATGACATCTTCCGTCAACTTCGCCGGCCTCTTGATTTGATGTTAGGGAATTGGGGATCAAAAAAAATCATTTTTCCCCTTGACTTTCCCTGCAAGAGCGCTAAGACTAGCGAGCTAAAAATAAGACTATAACTATAATTTATTTTTTAAGTATAAAAAGTGTTCAGTCCTAAAGGTGCCACTTTGCGTCAACGAAGTTGAATGGTAGCGAAAAGAAGATAATGCCTAACAGATATCAAAAACCGAGTATTATTCATAAATTGGCCCCCTTCAGAATTGATGACCGGGCAATCTCTTACGCGGAGTTTGCCCCCAAGTTATATAATCTCTGTAAGACCTTGGGTTTTCGCAAAGGTCTGATTATGCCGTCCCGGGCCTTCTGCTCCGACGAAAATCAGGGCTGGCCCATTATCCTGCTGACCAAACATTTCGGTACCTTCCCCTTTAACCATGGCAGAGTTGGCGGTGTTGTCGCGATTGACCGCCATGGCCCCCATGCCCATCACGGAGAAGATTCGGTGCTTGTTCAGGCCAGTCACGTTGGCTACGACCCCCACACCGGGGCCTATGGCAAATGTACCCGGCCCAGAATGGCGGGGACCTGCATCTCTAATTCCTGCGGCAAGATAATCCATGTAATTACCCCCTATCTTGAGCAATACCACTTTGCCAAGGACAGGATCTTTCTCCACCGGGACGACAAGGGCACCCACCTGCTTACCGTGAAGAACTCCTTTATCGATTTTGACTCCCATCCGGTCAAGGATGGCCTGGTCCTTCACCTTGAAAGCATGGCCAAAACCAATGAAAACGGCAAGATCCTGCCCGTCTCCGCCATCAGCACCAGCCAGACCTACGAAGTTTCTGAAGAATTCCGCCAGCGCATTGATGCCACCGGCTATGCATGGCAAACAGGGGAAGGAGAAAGTATCGGCAAGTACCTGAGCGAGGACCTCTTTTATTTCCGGGAAGATCTGCACGAGACCGGCGAATCAATCCTCCTGGAACGGAACCTCATTGAATTCATGCCGATCATTGTCACCTCGCGCAATCCTCCGCTGCGGGCGGCCAAGATCAATATCCAGCTGGAATTTGCCCGTACCGTGGAATCCATCCGGCGCGGGACAGAATATGCAGGCAAGAATCTCCTCTATGTTGCCGGCTTGAATATTGATATTTCCGAGTATGAGGGCTATCCGGCCACCACCTATTTCGTGCCCTGGGCCGCCCATATCCAGCTCAAGCACGGAACCCCGGAAGAATATATCAAGCCCCTTGAACAGGAACGCCTCTTCACCCTGCTCATGGAACAGGACAGCCACAACCCGGAGCAGACAGACCTGAAAGAGGAAATCAACAGAATGCTGGCAGCACCCCGGTTTGATATCATTTCTCCTCAATAAGTGTCATGAAAGAAGGAAGAGTTGGATGGCCGGTGGCTGACCCAGGAAATATTTTCATGCCCTGCCCGCATTTTCGAACAACCTGCGCCCTCACCCTGACACCTGCTTAAGATTCAGGAAAGAAAAGCATGCCTGCGGGACGAGAACGCCTGCCTCAAAGGGACATGGCAAAGGCAAACTGCTGCCCGTTGCCACGATGACAGACAAAAGAAATAGTCATTACAGACGATCGTCGCCTGTAATGACCGCGTATAAAAAATTTGGAGGGAAATAAATGGACACCATGTTTGTGTCGCTTGCTCTAATCCTGGCGGGGGGAGTTGCTGCCCTCCTCTTCTGCCGGCACTTTACCTTGAGAAGGTGATAACTATTGCCACGACAAGCGCAGGCTGCGGAGTTGGCCTCATTTACAGCCTCTCCCATCTTCTGAGCCACGCGGCCACCATGGAGAAGAGCTGGAACTGGCTCCACATTTTCACCCTGGCCTTCAAGGTGGACAGCATCTCCCTCTTTTTTCTGGTGGTGATCTTCATCATCCCGCCCCTGGCGCTGCTCTACAGCTTTCAGTACATGGGAGATAAGGCCAAAGCGACACGGACGGCGGTCAACTATTTCTTTTTCGCGGTTCTGGTGGCCTCCATGGCCCTGGTTGTGACGGCAGCCAACATCGTCACCTTTGCCCTGGCCTGGGAAATCATGTCCCTCTCCTCCTTCTTTCTGGTCATCTTTGATTATCAGGTCAAGGCGAACCGCCAGGCGGGCTATATCTATTTTATCTTTGCCCAGGGCGGCGCCATGTTCCTTTTTGCCGCCTTTGCCCTTCTTTACCGACATACCGGCAGTCTTGATTTCTCCAGCTTTTCCACTATTCCGGAAAATATCAAGCTCCTGGTTTTCATCCTGGCCTTTGTCTGTTTTGGTTCCAAGGCGGGTGTCTTTCCCCTCCATCTGGCGAAAATTCAATCCGGCCCGGCAGCTCCGAGTCATATTGCCGCAATCATGTCGGCGGTGATGAGCAAGATGGGAATTTACGCAATCTTGCGGATGTACTTGCTGCTCGATGCCACAACACCGCTCATCGGCCAGATCGTGCTGATTGCCGGCATGGGCACCGGCGTCCTGGGTGTTGTCTATGCCCTGGCCAACCAGGAGCTCAAAAAGCTCCTGGCCTATAGCAGTGTGGAAAATATCGGCATCATCCTCATCGGCTTGGGGATCGGCATGGTCGGCATCTCGGAGCAGAATCAAGCCATGGCCTTTTTTGGCCTTGCCGGGGCCATTCTGCATGTCTTCAACCACTCCATCTTCAAATCGCTGCTCTTCATGGGAGCAGGCGCGCTATCACGCCAGGCATAGACCACCTTCGACCAGCTGGGCGGCCTGATCAAACGGATGCCGCTCACCGGCAGAACCTTTATGGCCGGTTCGATTCCATCTCCGGCCTGCCGCCCTTCAGCGGTTTTATCAGTGAATTTTTGATCTATTTCGGCGCCTTCTACGGTCTCGGCAACCATCGCCTTCCCTTTATTGCTGGCCATCCTGGCCATTGTTTCGCTGGCGGTGATCGGCGGCCTGGCTGCGGCCTGTTTCACCAAGGTCGTTGGCATTGGCCTTTCTGGGCGAGCCGCGACAAGCGAAAATGCGGCCCAGGCACGCGAGGCAGGATCGGCATGACCATGCTCATGCTCTTTCATGGCCCTGCCAGTCTGGTGATCGGCGTGCTCCCGGAGCCCTTCATTTCGCCTTGTGTTTCGGCACTCACCGATTTCCGCTTACCGTCGGCTATGACGCCCAGGCGCTCATTGACATTGTTGCAGCCGCCCTGACATTGCTGCCCGGTTCTTTCTGGCCCTCTGCTGCTGATCACGACTCTTGCGAAAATTGCTGTACCGGAAAAAAGACAGTCAGCAGCGGACCGACCTGGGGCTGCGGCTTTACCCAGCCCACAGCGCGCATGCAGTATACCGGCACCTCCTATGCCATGAGAATAATCGATTTCTATCGGCCCTTTTGTACCGGTAAAGAACGCTCTACAGCGGTATCTCGCAGGATATTTCCCGGTAAACCACTGGGAGCACAGCGTTGACGATATGGCCGAAAGAAACTACCTGCTCCACGGCTGGTCGCACCGCTGCTCAAATCCTGGAGAAGCTGCGCTGGATCCAGCACGGCAACATCCAGCTCTATATTGCCTATATCCTTCTGGACTATCGTCCTGCTCCTGCTGTTGTAAAGCTTGAGCCTGCCCATGGTCGATCTTTGGTAGCTGACGTTTAAAAATATCCAAGAGTGCCGGGACGACATGCTGCCCAGCTTACTTTCAAGCACCAGAAAAAAATCTGAGGTTAGAGATGGAAGCCGTATTCTCATTTTGTTTTCGCAATCCTGATAACTCCCCTCCTGCCAGCGATCATCAAGAAGGTAAAGGCCTTTTTTGCCGGGAAACAGGGACCACCGCTGCTGATCAACTACTATACGCATGGTCAAACTGCTTAAAAAGGGTTCGGTCTACAGCACCAGCACCACTTTTATCTTTCGGATGGGACCAATTGTATCCTGCTCGGCGGCCTGATGGTGCTGCTGTTTTTCCCTTTTGGCCGGCATCAAGCCCGCTGCTGTCTCTTTCCACGGAGATGTGATCGCTCCTGTTCTATCATCATGGGACTTGGCCGCTTCTTCACCATCGCGGCAGCTCTGGACACGGCCTCGCCGTTTGAGGGAATGGGCGCCGCCCGGGAGGCCTTTTTCGGCACGTTGGCCGAAGCGAGCATTTTCGTGCATCCTCATCCTGTTTTATCGCATCAACGGCTCTCTGAGCTTTGCCGACTTTTTCACCGGCGCCGCCCCATCAGCTTTGCCTCCGAGGCCGGAGCACTGCTGCTGCTGGTCGTGGTCGCCCTGTTCATGGTGCTGCTGACTGAAAACTCTCGGGTTCCGGTAGATGACCCGGCAACCCATCTCGAGCTGACCATGATCCATGAGGTGATGATCCTGGATCACAGCGGGCCCGATCTGGCGCTTATCGAGCTCGGTGCCTTCTACAAGCTTTTTTTTTACTCCGCTTCCATCGCCTGGCTGTTCGTTCCGTTCAACCTGTTTAGACTGGCTGGCCAACGGCGCGCTCTTTTATGGGATCACGGCGTTTGTCTATGTGGCCATCGGCATCACCGAATCTATCATGGCGCGTTTAAAATGGACCTGGTGCCCAAATACATCCTGACCTCGTTCACCTGGTCTTCTTCGCGACCATTCTTACCATGGAGCTCGTGCAATGATAAATCTTACAGATGCAATACTGGTGATTATCCTGCTCTCGGTGCTGTTGTCGCTGGCATCGAATCGACTGATCGTGCTGGTCAAGATCATGGCCCTGCAGGGTATCGTGGTTTCGCTGACTCCGCTGTTTATCCTGAGCAGCATAGCAATCTTGGCAGCGGCGGCCTTATTCTCATTTTCAGATCATGATTCTGATTAAAGGTCTTCTGTATCCCCGGCCTTACTCTATGTCGCAGTACGCCGCGTCAAAATCAAGCGCGAGATCGAACCGATCATCGGCTACCATGCCTCACTGTTTCCGGACTGGTGTTTATCATGGTTTCCGTCTTTATTGCCGATCGGATCCAGCTGCATCCGCTCCCTGCCCGGGGGCCATGAGCTGCTGCTGATTACCGCCATCACCACGCTGGCCTCCGGCCTCTTTCTGCTCATGGCCGCACAAGGCCATTACCCAGGTTATCGGCTATCTGATGCTGGAGAACGGCATCTATCTGTTCGGCACCGCACTGGCCAAGCAAACACATACCCTCTATGTCGTCGAATTCGGGGTGCTGCTCGATCTGCTGGTCGGCGTCATGATCATGGGTATCGTCCTGCATAATATCAACACTGCATTCGATGATGTCGATACCACTCTCCTTGGACAATTCAAGGACTAAGATAGGCGGGAATTCGTTTTTTCAGCGGCTTATTTTTAATTTAGGTAAGGATATATAAAATAATGTTAGAATTTACTGCCTCATACCCCTGTTTACCGGTCTGGTCTCGCCATGTTGCTGCCGGTTACACTCGGCAGAGGTATCCTGGTGGTGGCCGCCCTGCTCCACTTGCAGCTCAGCATCATGGCTGGATGGGCAAGATGACGCCGTTTCCTCAGCACCTATTTCAACGCTCTCCGGAAGGAATGCTCGTGCTGCTGGTCACTTCCTTCATTTTCCTGTTCATCTCCGTCTATGCCGTTGCCTTCATGAAGGAGACCGAGATGCAGAGCGAACCCATCTTTATCGGCTGCATGCTGTTCTTTCTCGGTCCATGTCCATGGTGGCCCTGGCCGATCATCCGATCGTGCTGTGGATCGCCATTGAGGCGACCACTCTGGTCAGCGCTCCCGCTGATCTTCATGCAATCGCTCCCAGGAGGCGCTGGAGGCCACCTGGAAATATGTGCTGATCTGCTCGGTGGGCATTGCCCTGGCACTGCTGGGCTGTTTCTTCATCACCCTGTCCATGGATGCTGGCCGAGTCCAGATCCCGCTTACCTTCACCTCCTTAACGCTGTGGCGCCGAACTCGACCCGACCTGGCTCAAGGCCGGCTTTATCTTTCTCGTCATCGGTTTTGGGACCAAGATGGGACTGGCTCCCATGCATACCTGGCTGCCGGACGCCCACAGTCGAAGCACCCAGCCCCGCCTCGGCCCTGCTTTCCGGGGCCCTGCTCAACTGCGCCTTCCTCGGTGTCTATCGCAGTCATCGGCTTCTCTACCAGGCCGGACTCGCCGATTTCTCCAGCACTATTCTCATCGGCCTTGGCCTGCTGTCCGATGCTCATTGCCGCCATCTTCATCTTTAACCAGACCGGCTATAAGCGGATGCTGGCCTATTCAAGTATTGAGAACATGGGAATTATCGCCTTTGGCGTGGGCATCGGCGGTTTGGCTACCGTATGGCGCCATGCTCCATCTCATCCATCACTCGCTGATCAAATCGTCTCTGTTTTTGTCCGCCGGTAACGTTTTGCTCGGCTACGGCAGCAAGCTGGTCAGCAAGACCGGCAACCTGGCTCAGTGTCTTCCCCAAGACCTTTATCGCTTTTTTTGCGGGGTTTGCCGGAATTTCAGGTTTCCCGCCCTTCGGTATCTTTGTCAGTGAGCTCCTCATTATCATGGGCGCCTTCCAGAAGGGCAGGACCATCGAGGCCCGCATCTTTATCCTCAGCCTGATCCTGATCTTTGCCGGGGCCTCGCGTCTGGTGATGAAGATGAGCTTTGGTGAATGGGATGAGGGGATCCTGGTTGAGGAAAATTGTGCCAGGGTCCTGCCCTCATATGCCCTGCTCCTCACCTCAATCATTCTCTGCGTGTGGCTGCCCGGACAGCCTGTATCAGACCATTCTCTCGGCAATAGCCAATATCGGAGGCAGTGTTCATGGATAAGTTACTGAATATACAAAACAATGAAAAAGTGAACCGCGGCGATTCCCTATCCTGCCCTTTGACACGCTTTCAGCCGGCACTCCTCGACCGTGCGGCGAAAGGCGGATAGGTTGTCCAGTTTTTTGCCTATGGAGATCAGGGAGCAAGCAAGCTGCTGGCCGTCATGCGTACCGATAAACTCTACGTCGGCGGCCGTGACGCCCCTGACTCTTTTGCCTCCCTGACTGCGGAATGCGGAAATTTTCCACATGTTCGAGCGGGAGATCGGCCGAGCAGTACGGCCTCAAGCCGATGGGCACCCCTGGCTGAAAATGGTCGCTACCATGCCAACTACAGCGGCAAAAAGGACGTCTTCGACAATGATTACAGCCAGGAAATTCCGGGTAACTACCCCTATTTTACAGGTCGAAGGCGAAACCGTCCATGAAGTAGCGGTCGGACCGGTCCATGCCGGAATTATCGAGCCGGGTCATTTCCGCTTCCAATGCTGCGGCGAGCAAGTTTTTCACCTGGAGATCCAGCTCGGCTATCAGCACCGGGGCGTGGAGAAACTGTTGCATCCGGTCCCATGAAAAGAATGCCCATCATTGCCGAAACCATTGCCGGCGATACCACCATCGGCCATGGCCTCTGCCAGGCCCAGGCACTTGAGGCCCTAGCCGGCCTGGAGGTGGATGCAGGTGCCAGGCCAGTGCCGCACCATCGCCCTCGAGCTTGAACGGCATTGCCAATCATATCGGTGATCTGGGCGCCCTGAGCCTTGATGTGGCCTTTAATCCTCCGGCGGCATTTTTCGGCCGGATCCGGGGCGAATACCTCAATCTGACCCAGATCCTGGGCGGCAGCCGTTTTGGCCGCGGCCTGGTAAGAGCAGGCGGGGTCACCCACGTTATGGGCGAAGAGCAGAAAGAACTCCTGCGCGACAAACTGGCCGAGCTCGACCCCTGAAGTGGAGCATGTCAATGAGCTGATATTCTCCGCCCCCACGTGTTACCGGCCCGTTTCGACAATACCGGCAAGGTAAGCCGCGAGAATGCGGAAAAAATAGGTCTGGTCGGCTACGCCGGCCGTGCCTCCGGCCTGGACTATGATGCCAGGGTCAGCTTTCCGACGGAATGCTACGGCGAGCTCCCTGCCAACAGCAACGCAAAACCGATGGCGATGTTCACTGCACGGGCCATGGTGCGGCGGGAGGAAATCATGCATTCCACCAGTCTGATTATCAGCCTGCTGGACAAAAAGGAAGAGGCCAAACCCTTTACGCCCGCGCATGAGCTGCAACTTGCCTCTCACTCCTTCGTGGTGAGCATCAATGAAGGTTGGCGGGGAGAGATCTCCCATTGCATTTTGACCGATGACAAGGGCGAATCTTGCGCTACAAAGTGAAAGATCCCTCCTTTCACAACTGGATCGGTCTGGCTTTGTCCCTGCGCGATGAAGGGATTTCCGACTTCCCTCTCTGCAATAAGAGCTTCAATCTCTCCTACTGCGGATTTGATCTATAACGTCACTTAAATTCAGGATTAACACCAAGGTTTTGCTATGTTACAAGTTATAAAAAACAGACTAGAACAAGGGCACCGGACCTCTAAATACCCCAAGGAACCGATCAATCTCTACAAGAGGTTTCGCGGTCTGCCCAAGGTGGATCCGAAATGTGATCCAGCCCTGGTAAAGCGCTGCGCCGATGCCTGCCCCCAGGACTGCATTGATGCCAAGTCCTGCCGGATCGATCTGGGCCGTTGTGTGTTCTGCGGCCTCTGCGAGACCCTGTCCGGCGGTAGATTCGCAACCTTCACCCAGAATTTTGAGATGGGAGCCACGAGTCGCGACGATCTCTTTACCACGGGTGACCTGCCCGCCCTGGCTGAGCATTCCAAAAAGCATTTCAAAAAACTCTTTGGCCGCTCCCTGCAGCTCCGCCAGATATCAGCGGGAGGCTGCAATGGCTGTGAGGCCGACACCAACGTGCTCAATACGCCATTTTTTGATCTCTCCCGCTTCGGGATTCAATTTGTGGCCTCCCCGCGCCATGCCGACGGCATCCATGTCACCGGTCCTCTGACAAAAAACATGCGGGCCGCGACCATCACCACCTTTGCAGCCGTGCCCAGCCCCAAGGTTGTGATCGCCAGTGGTGCCTGCGCTATTTCCGGCGGCCCATTTTACGGCAGTGATGAAATCATCGGCGACCTCAACAGCATCATCCCGGTGGATCTCTATATCCCCGGCTGTCCGCCTCATCCGCTTACTACTCTGCACGCTTTAATAAATTATTTTAAGTAGTTGCATAAAATTAGCTCGTTAATGCGAGTTCAAAAGGAACTTGGCTTTTTCTCCTTGACTTTCTCGGTCAGAGCGCTATGTGTAACCTTGCAAGTTGGAGGAAATGAATCAACGCTCATTTTCAACCATAACAGTGCCAACCTTAGTAAAATTTTTATAACGGCCCTCCGGGCCAGCCAAATTTAATTGAAGAGGAAAGAGAAAATGCTGACAAAAGTTTTTCCGTTCTTGGCCTGGTTTCAGGACTATGACAGCGGCAAGTTCAAGGTGGACCTTTTGGCCGGTATCACGGTCGCCATGGTACTCATCCCCCAGTCCATGGCCTATGCCCAGCTTGCCGGTCTGCCGGCATACTACGGACTGTACGCGGCCTTTCTGCCGCCAATGGTCGCCGCCCTCTTTGGCTCCAGCAGGCAGCTGGCAACCGGCCCGGTGGCTGTTGTCTCCCTGATGTCAGCCGCCTCCCTGGCGCCCCTGGCCACGGCCGGCTCCACGGAGTTTATTGCCTACTCCATTCTTCTGGCCCTCATCGTCGGTATCTTCCAGTTTTCCCTCGGTGTTTTGCGTCTGGGACTGGTTGTGAATTTTCTCTCCCATCCAGTGGTCAACGGCTTTACCAATGCCGCAGCCATCATCATCGCCTCTTCCCAGTTCTCCAAATTTTTCGGAGTTTATGTTAATGATGCACCCCATCATTACGAGACAATGATTCGCGTGGCCAAGGCAGCGATGGATTACACCCATATCCCGACCCTGCTCTACGGCATCGGGGCCGTGGTTATCATGGTTACCCTGCGCAAGATCAACCCGCGTATCCCCAATGTTCTGGTGGCGGTTGCCATTACCACCCTGCTCTCCTTTTTCACCCATTTTAATAACGATGCCTACGTCGATATCAGCACCATTCATATCGATGGCTTGGCTGCGAAGGTTGCTGAATTCAACCATGCTGTCGCCGAGATCAAAAACGCGGGTGAGGAGCGGACCAAGGTCGGGAAAGAAGTGGATGAGCAGAAGAAGCGTGATGCCGCGGTCGAGGCCGAGATCGGCCATAGTGCAAAATCCATTGAGATGATCAAGCTCGACTCAGAGATCGCCACGCTCACCTCCCGCATGGATATGGCCAAGCATGATCTTGGGATCATTCGGGGCGACTTGCGCGGCCTGAAGTTTGAAGCCATTAAGTCGGGCGCGGACAAGGATGACCAGTATGCCTTCTACCCCAAGGGTGCTATTCCGGCCGGGGTGACCACCGATGGCAAGACCTGGCGCCTGAAGGTCAACAATTCCAGCCTTGATAGCGCCAAGCTCAAGATGATGGGCGGCGGAGCCATTATCGGCGATATCCCCAAGGGCCTGACATTCACCGTGCCTCATCTCACCGCCAAGATCTTTGTCAAGCTCCTGCCCACCGCAATAATCATCTCCCTGCTCGGCTTCATGGAGGCCATTGCCATCGCCAAGGCCATGGCAGCCAAGACCGGTCAGCAGCTTGACCCCAATCAGGAGCTCATGGGTCAGGGGCTCGCGAATATCCTCGGCTCCTTTGGTTCCTCCTATGCTGTATCCGGCTCTTTCTCCCGTTCAGCCGTTAATCTGCAGGCCGGCGCCGTTTCCGGTGTCTCCTCGGTGATCACTTCCCTGGTGGTTGTTCTCACCCTGTTTTTCTTCACCCCGCTGCTCTACCATCTCCCCCAGGCTACCCTGGCCGCGGTTATCATGATGGCGGTTATCGGCCTGCTCAACATCAAGGGTTTTGTTCATGCCTGGAAGGCCCAGTGGTATGACGGTTTTATCTCTGTTCTCACCTTCTGCGTCACCCTTTATTTTGCCCCCCATCTGGACAAGGGCATCATGGTTGGCGTGGCCCTGTGCATGGCGGTCTTCATCTACAAGTCCATGCGGCCGGTGGTTGCCTCCCTGTCCATGACTGAGGACCATCTCTTGAAAAATGCAGAACATTATCGCTTAAAAGGTTGCCGCCATGTGTCAGTGATCCGTTTTGACGGTGCCCTGTTCTTTGCCAACGCCAGCTATCTTGATGAGCAGGTGATCAAGTTCCGCACCGAGCAGCCGGACCTGCGCTACATCCTCCTGGACGCCAAGGGTATTAACGACATGGACGCATCGGGAGAGGAGGCCCTGGCCATGCTCGTTGCCCGCTTGCGGGCTGCAGGACTGGGCTTTGCCATGTGCGGCACCAAAGGGCAGGTCATGGCCGTTATGGAGCGCACCGGTCTCCATAATAAAATCGGTGCCGACCATCTCTTCCCTAATACAGAATCAGCGCTTAAGTCCATTCTCAAGGAGATTCACAGTAAGCCCGATCTGCCCCTTGAGGGCTGCGGAGACTGCCCCTTGACAAAGTATATCCCTGCCTGACGCAGCCGAGACATACTGCTTTAAAAACCGGGTATCCCTGGTGGATACCTGGTTTTTTATAATATTGGTCCCACAGGAGAACCGCCTTCACGATTTTATCGCCAGGGTATAAGCATATCGGAGATGGGCTGCCAAAGAACGTTTGCAACGCTCAGGTGCCATTTTACTTTCTAAAAAGTTTGACAATCGCAACGACGTTAGAATATAAATCGTCTGGTACGTAACAGGCACGTTTGAAGGCTGGCGTATCTTCATTATTATCATTCTGCTCTTTTTACGGGCGGGGCCGTGGGTGGGGTGAGGAATATGAGGTTTCGCACAAACCCGCTTTACCTGCTTGGCCATTCCCTTGATGACTTTCTACAAGACCATCAATGATGAGTCATGGAGAAGAAATGAAAACCACAATAGTTCAACTGTTCCTGCATCTGCTGCTGCTTTTCAGCCTTTCTCCGTTACTGGTCGGTGTTATCGGCAAGACCAAGGCCCTTTTCGCCGGCCGCATCGGCCCGCCGCTGCTTCAGTTGTACTACGACATCTGGAAGCTGTTCGGCAAGAAACTGGTTATCAGCCGCACCACCACCTGGGTTTTCCGGGTCGGACCGGTGACAGGTCTTGTCGTGCCGGTGCTTGCGGCCCTCCTGATTCCCTTCGGGGCTATCGGCGCGCCCATCTCCTTCAGCGGTGACCTGATCTTTTTTGTCTATCTCTTCGCATTGTCCCGTTTCTTCATCGCCTCTTCCGCGCTTGATACCGGCTCCCCCTTTGAGGGCATGGGAGCGGTGCGCGAGGTCACCTATTCCTGTCTGGCGGAACCCACCATTTTATTATCCTTCATCGTTCTGGCACGGCTTTCCCGATCACTTTCCCTGGATGCCATGTTCGGCCAGACCCTGGCCCTATCCTGGCATACGGCCGCGCCATCACTGCTGTTAATCCTGGTGTGCCTGTTCCTGGTGACCCTGGTGGAGAACTGCCGCATTCCCTTTGATGATCCCAACACCCATCTTGAGTTGACCATGATCCACGAGGTCATGGTCCTTGATCACAGCGGGCCTGATTTCGGCATGATTCTTTATGGTGCGGCCATGAAACTCTTTGTCCTTGGTGCCTTGGTGGTGGGGTTGTTGGTACCCAAAACAACAGGCAACACGGCCCTTGACATCCTGCTCTTTACAGGCTGCATGCTGCTGCTGGCGGTGCTTATCGGGGTCGTTGAATCCACCATCGCCCGCTTGCGGCTGACACGGATTCCGCAACTGCTGGTGGGCGGCATGCTGCTCTCATTTTTCTCACTGATCCTGCTATTAAGGTAACTCCATGGATAATACCGCCAACCTTCTGCTGTTACTGGTCGTCCTGCTCAACTTCTTTCTTTTGGGCAGCAGCCGCCTGGGGTCCATTATCCGCACAATTGCCATTCAGGGCGGGATGATTTCCCTGTTGCCTGTTCTCGCGCACGGGTTTTCAAACCATACCTTGTTTCTGGCGGTCGCGGCCTTTCTGCTCAAGGGAATTGCCATCCCGTTCCTGCTTTTCAGGGCCGTCCGTAAGGTCCACATCGGCCGGGAGGTTGAGCCGTTGTTCGGCTATGTACCAACCCTTATCCTCGGCACCCTGGCCACCGCCGCTTCCTTTATCTTCAGCGACCGGCTGCCGCTGATTGCCGAACACAGCCAGACACTTTTCGTCCCGGTAGGTCTGGCCACCCTGGCCACTGGCTTTCTCCTGCTCATTACCCGGCGCAAGGCCATTAATCAGGTCATTGGCTACCTGATCTTTGAAAACGGTATCTTCATCATCGGCATGCTGCTGACCGAGGCCATGCCTCTCATGGTGGAGTCCGGCGTCCTCCTCGATCTGCTGGTTGCAGTCTTTATTATGGTTATTGTCATGCATCAGATCAAACGCGAATTTTCCACTATCAATATTGACCAGCTGACCTCATTAAAAGAATGACGGCTGAGTAAAGACTTCATCATGGTCATTTTCGATAATGCAGGAACCGTTCACTCTCTGACTCCTAGAATCCAACCTCCAGCGGAGTCTCATATACATAAGATGCCATCTGATTGAAATGGCAGGATTACGACTTCAAAAACTTTTGCAAGATACTCGGATACTATGGAAAACAATCTCATCACACTTCTCTTAGTTATTCCTTTCGGCGGTGTCCTGCTCGCCTTGAGCCTCCCTTCGAATCGTTTCAGGCCGTGGCTGTTGCCCATATGCGGAACGCTGCATCTGGTGCTGACATTTCTTATCATCCAGGCAGGGCCACTATCCGCGGCCAATGGCTGGCTGGGGGTTGATGCCCTCAGCCGTCTCATCCTGCTGATCATCAGTCTGCTCTTCTGCGGCTGTTCATTTTACGCCCTGGGCTATCTCCGTTACCGTATCTCCTGGGGAAACAGGGTCTTTGTAAGCTGCCTTCTCCTTTTTCTCTTCGCCATGAGCTTGGCGGCCATATCGCGTCATTTAGGTGTCCTCTGGGTAGCGGTAGAGACAACCACCCTCGCCAGCGCCCCGCTTATCTATTACAACCGCAACCGTCTCTCCATCGAGGCAACCTGGAAATATCTGCTCCTCAGTTCGGTTGGCATCGCCCTGGCCATGCTTGGTATTCTCTTTATCGCCTATGCCGGTTTGACTGAAGGCGGACATGTCAGCCTCCAACTCGACGACATCCTCAACTCCGCCGCCACCTTTTCCCGACCCTGGCTCAGAGCAGGCTTTGTTTTTCTCCTTGTGGGCTTTGGCACCAAGGTTGGCTTTGCCCCCCTGCACACCTGGAAGCCGGATGCCTACGGCGAAGCGCCCGGTGTGGTTGGCGCCCTCCTGGCCGGTGGCCTCACCAGTGTGGCCTTTCTTGGACTGCTTCGGACGCTGCAGATCATGGATGCCGCCAGTGAAGCGGTCCTGGCCCGTGAGGCCTTCCTGGCCATGGGCCTTATCTCCATGGCCTTTGCAGCCGTCTTTGTCGTCCGTCAGCCTGATTTTAAACGCATGCTTGCCTATTCCAGTGTTGAACACATGGGAATTATTGCCATCGGGGTCAGTATGGGCGGGATTGCAACCTATGGAGCCATGTTGCACCTGATGAATAATGCCCTGACCAAGGGGGTTCTTTTCCTGTCGGCTGCCAATATTCATCGTCGCTTTGGCAGCAAACGGATGGATGAAGTCCGCGGGGCCATAACCCTGGTGCCCTTTTCCTCCATTCTTTTTCTTCTCGGCTTTATTGCCATCACCGGTTCGCCGCCGTTTGCCCCGTTTATCAGCGAGTTTACTATCCTGCGGGGGATTTTCAGCGGCGGCCATTATGTGACCGGAGGACTTTTCCTTTTCTTCCTGGCGGTCATCTTTATCGGCATGGGCACGACAGTGCTTTCGGTTGTCTTCGGTACTCCGCCGGGAAAAACCGGCGACAAGGATTATCGAGAAACCTTTGCCACTACCGGGATGCCTCTGCTTATGCTGCTGATCATCTTTGTCCTGGGTGTCTATCTTCCCGATTCTGTCCGCCATATTTTTGCTGATGCAGCCGCATTGCTGGAGGTGCGACCATGATGAAAGAGGATATGGAGCCGCAACTCATGAAAAATGGCGGGACCGTTGATCTGGGCTTGGTGAAATCTCGGGGCTATGGCGAATTCAGTCGTGGCCTGCTGGAGGAGATCAAATCAGGCGGCAGGGTGGCGGCCCTTTTCGGTGTTCCAGGGGTAGGGAAGGACGATGATCTGGAATTGTTCGCCCTCATTGCCAGGGATCGCCATGCGACGCTCGCAGTCTACCGAACCGAGGTTGGGACCTCTTTCCCCTCGCTTGCCGGCAGCTGTCCGCAGCTCCAACTTTTTGAAAGGGAGATTGCGGAACAGTACGGCGTCACGCCCACAGGTCATCCCTGGCTCAAACCCGTGCGTTTTCACCGGGTCTGGCAGGGGGAAACCGATGTCTGGGACCGACCGCCGGACCAACACCCGCTGCCGGGCGATATGGAGTTTTACCGGGTGGAGGGAGATGGAGTGCATGAAGTGGCTGTCGGTCCGGTTCATGCCGGGGTCATCGAACCCGGTCATTTCCGTTTCCAGTGTTATGGCGAAAAGGTGATGCATCTTGAGATATCGCTGGGCTACCAGCACCGGGGTATCGAGCCGATGCTGCTCCAGGGCCCGCATCCCTCCACCATGGCCCAGATGGAGACCATTGCCGGTGATACCACGATCGGCCATGGTCTGGCCTACTGTCAGGTTATCGAGGCCTTGAGCGGCTGCGAGGTTCCCGCCCGGGCCCAGTCCATCCGCGCCATGGCACTGGAACTGGAACGACTGGCCAACCATGTGGGCGATATCGGGGCCCTGGCCGGTGATATCGGTTTTCTGCCCACTGCCTCCTTTTGCGGCCGCCTGCGCGGCGACTATCTCAACCTGAGCGCGGCCCTGTGCGGCAGTCGTTTCGGACGGGGCCTGGTGCGGCCTGGCGGGGTTCTCTTCGACCTTGACCCAACGCTTGCCAGCAAGGTGCAAACCCGCATCGATGAGATTGAAGGTAATACAATGGGCGCCCTTGATCTGTTCTTTGACGCCCCTTCGGTCTTGAGCCGTCTTGAAGGATCAGGCCACGTCTCCCGTTCGGTGGCTGAAGATCTGGGTCTGCTGGGAGTGGCAGCCAAAGCCTGCGGCGTCCCCCGCGACAGTCGTTTTTTTCATCCCACCGGTGTGTATCAACAGCTTTTTGATGAGCTGATCACAGAGGAAACGGGCGACGTCTGGGCCAGGGCCCATGTGCGGTACCGGGAGGTCGCGGCCTCCATCGACCTTCTCCGGCGCATCGGCACGAACCTGCCGACAGGGCCTGTAATGGCTCCGGTCGGGCCGCTTAAGGCCAATACCCTGGCAGTTTCCCTGGTGGAGGGCTGGCGGGGAGAGGTGGCTCATATTGGTATTACCGATGCACATGGCCGTCTGCGGCGTTACAAGATCATTGACCCCTCTTTTCATAATTGGAGCGGCTTGGCCATGGCCCTGCGTGACGAACAGATCTCTGATTTTCCCCTGTGCAACAAGAGTTTTAGTTTGTCTTACTGCGGCTTTGATCTGTAATTGGGAAAAATGAGAGAATACAAGGATAAAACAGCATGTTAGATATCATCAGCGAGCGATTTCGGCAGGGGTTCAGAACCGGAAAATTCCCGTTGGAGGAACCCACGTTAGCTCCGCGCTTTCGGGGAATGCCTGAGTTTAACGGAGAGTGTCCGCAGGGCTGTCGGGCCTGTGAGCAGCTGTGTCCCTTTGACGCCTGCGTGGTGCAACAAGGGAAAATGGGTATTGATCTTGGAAAGTGTCTGTTCTGCGCTGATTGCCAGGCCTGCCCGCAGGATCGCATCCATTTTGGCAATGACTACCGGCTGGCAGTGCGGAACCGTCAGGATCTCCTCTACAGCGGCGGAGAATATCCCCTGGCCAAACCCCTTGAACCTGCCCGGCTCAAGCTCCTGAGCCGTTCGCTCAAACTGCGCCAGGTCTCCGCCGGCGGTTGCAACGCCTGTGAGGCCGACTGCAACGTCCTCGGGACCCTGGTTTTTGACCTTGGCCGTTTTGGCATCCAGTTTGTCGCTTCACCCCGCCACGCCGACGGGATCCTGCTTACCGGTCCGGTCTCTGAAAATATGCGCAGCGCGGTACTG
Source organism: uncultured Pseudomonadota bacterium (assembly GCA_963776835.1). GTDB lineage: Bacteria > Desulfobacterota > Desulfobulbia > Desulfobulbales > Desulfocapsaceae > UBA2270. Next base: position 397,326 of record CAVZOB010000002.1, on the reverse strand, counting down.
GATACCTATGAGGCCGTTCCCGGGCCCAAAGTCGTAATTGCTGTCGGGGCCTGTGCTGTCAATGGCGGGCCTTTTATCCACAGCAGCGAAACCAATCAGGGGCTGGATTCCCTGCTGCCCGTGGATCTCTATATTCCAGGCTGTCCGCCGCAGCCTTATACTATTCTTGATGGCCTTCTCCGTTTGCTTGGCAGAAGGGAACAAAGGGGTTAAAGGACATGGCTGAAATCTTTTTTGCTGCAGTTATTCTGATATTCTGTTCCGGACTGCCGGCCCTGACCCGGGGACGCTACGCCAGGCAGGGAGAGATGGCCTCGGTCATCCTGCTGTTGCTGGGGGTCTCGCTGGCCCTGGTCACTTCCCTGGCCGCGGGCTTCCAAACGCCATCGCCCATGCTGACCATGGCATGGGCGCATCCAGGCGGCCCCTTTATCCTGGAGCTGGATGGGATTTCCACCCTCTTTCAGCTGCCGGCCCTGGTCGTGCTCGGCATGGGAGGTATTTACGGTCTTGGCTACCTGCCCCAGGCTAAAGTAGGTTCGATGGCAGGCAGGCTGCGTCTTTTTTATGGCATCTTGGGCGCCACCATTGTCTTCCTGCCGGCCTGCCGCAATGGCATCGTTTTTCTGATGGCCTGGGAGATCATGGCCCTCAGCTGTTTTTTCCTGCTTCTTACTGAACAAAAGGAGAAGGAAACCCGCCGGGCCGCCTATGTCTATCTCGTGGCCACCCATATCGGAACCCTGGCCCTGTTTGGCATGTTCCTCCTGCTGACGGGCAGCAGCGGAAACCTTAATTTTCCCCAGGCCGCAACCCTGCAGGGCGCGACGCTTGAGGCCGGCGCGATCTTTCTACTTGCCCTCTTTGGTTTTGGAATGAAGGCGGGGGTGATGCCGTTCCACTTCTGGTTGCCAGCCGCCCATGCCACGGCTCCCAGTCACGTCTCCGCCTTAATGAGCGGGGTCATGATCAAGATGGGGATTTACGGCATCATACGCATTACCAGCTTTTATATCAGCCCGCCTGCCTGGTGGGGGTGGACGATCCTGGTGCTGGGGATCATTTCGGCCATCATGGGTGTGGCCTTTGCCCTGGCCCAGCATGATATCAAGCGCTTGCTTGCCTATCACAGCGTGGAGAATATCGGCATCATCCTGATCGGTCTTGGTTGCGCCCTGCTCGGACAGAGCTATCATCACCCTTCCCTCGTCGCCCTCGGCCTGGCTGGGGCCCTGCTCCATGTGGTCAATCATGGCCTGTTCAAGTCCCTGCTCTTTCTCGGCGCGGGTTCGGTGATTCATGCCACCGGCACGAGAACCATCGACCATTACGGCGGGCTGCTTAAGACCATGCCGCGTACCGCCTTTTTCTTTCTGGGCGGAGCGGTGGCCATCTGCGGGCTGCCGCCGTTCAACGGTTTTGTCAGTGAATGGCTTATTTATCTCGGCCTGCTCCACAGTCAGACGGAAGGGGCAATGTTTCCGTTCGACCTGATTGTGCTGGCTGTCCCCGCCCTGGCCATGACCGGGGCATTGGCCCTTGCCTGTTTTGTTAAGGTCTTCGGGATCACATTTTTGGGCACGGCACGCAAGGAATTCCCGGTCGCACCCCATGAAGCGCCCGGCAGCATGCTTCTGCCCATGGGAGTGCTTTTTCTCGGCTGTCTGATCATAGGTCTGATGCCATGGACCATCATTCCCCTGTTGCAACGGGCAATCAGCTCCTGGCTGGGAGTGGCCTCCGTTACCACGCCTTTGGTCTCCACCCTGGCGCCGGTAACATGGATCAGTTTCGGGGCCGCATTACTGATAGGGATCAGCGTGGTTGTCTGGCGCTGGCAAAAGTCCTTTCCCGAGGAAAGCTTTCAACACCAGCGTCCAACCACCTGGGGCTGTGGCTATATTAAGGGAACCCCGCGGATGCAATACACCGCCTCATCCTTTGCGGAGCAGTTGGTCAATCTCTTCCGCTGGGGGTTATGGAGTGATGTCTCCGATGGACGGGCCATTGGCTTTTTTCCAGCGGCGGCCCATTTTGCTATTCACACCCCTGACATAATCCTTGATCATCTGATTTATCCAACCTGTCATGTCTTGACCAAGGCGGCTTTTGTTGTCCGCTCCTTTTTTCACCAGGGCTGGATCAATGTTTATTTACTGTATTCAGCTATCACCCTCTGTCTGCTGCTGATCTGGCTGATTTAAGAAAACCGTGCGGGCTCTCATAATATAGCGTATAGTCGTCGGCTAAAGTTCGTAATTACGTCACTTCCAACAATCTCAGGAAAAATAAAAAATGTTTAAAACCAATGAGTATTTTGACGGCAAGGTGAAATCCATCGCCTTTACCAGTCCCGAAGGAGCCGCCACCGTGGGAGTCATGGCCCCGGGGGAGTATGAGTTCGGCACTGGCTCCATCGAGATCATGTCCGTGATTTCCGGGGCCATGGAAGTCAGACTGCCGGGAAGCGAAAAGTGGCAAACCATACCAGCAAATGAAAATTTTGAAGTGGCCGCCAACGTAAAATTTGGCGTGCGCATACAGACTGAAACCGCGTATCTCTGCCTCTATAAATAGCCAGGGCAAAGCTCGTCATTTTGTCCTGTCACAGCTAACACACACCCTGAACAAAATGCTCTGTTCCGGCACCGCGCTTCAGGGTGTTTGCCCTCCCCCTTGTTTTTATCCCAGAAATATTGTATTTTGTCGCCAAGGAAACTTTTCATCAAGAGGATTTGAACAGCGTTTTACCCCCCTCTTTCATTTGAGGGGGTCTGCACAAGTCCATCATGCGGTCATTCCAGACAAACGAAGAAATTGTTCACCATGTTGATTTCTTTACTATTTTTTCCATTGAATCCTGGCAGAGGGCAGAGACTTCGAACTTTCTTTCCGGTTCGGAACGACAGAAGTCTGATCCTGGAGAGTTACCAGGGACTTGTTGCCCCACTGAACCACTGACACGATCACTAACAATCTTCAATTTTTTCCCCATATAAATACCTTGCAGCTCACCTGCTTTTTTCGGGTTTACTCCCTTTTTTATCACAAGGATTCACCATGTCTTCCGACGATCAGCCCCAGACCAAGTTTACTGACTTCGCATTCAGCCCAGCCATCCTCCAGGCCATTGATGAAGCAGGCTACGAGTCCCCCACCCCGATCCAGTCCCGCATCATCCCCCATGTTCTGGCAGGGTATGATGTGGTGGGCCAGGCCCAGACCGGCACCGGCAAGACGGCCGCCTTTGCCCTGCCGCTTCTGTCACGCCTTGACCTGAAAAAAAGAAAGCCGCAGGTTCTGGTGCTGGCCCCCACCCGGGAGCTGGCCATCCAGGTTGCCGAGGCCATTCACAGTTTCGCCACCCATATGCCGGGCTTTCAGGTGGTACCCATCTATGGCGGTCAGGATTACAAGATCCAGCTCCGCCAGCTGGAGCGCGGCGTTCACGTCGTGGTCGGCACCCCGGGCCGGGTCATGGACCATATCCGCCGCAAGACCCTGAACCTGGAGGAGCTTGACTGTCTGGTGCTCGACGAGGCCGACGAGATGCTGCGCATGGGTTTTATTGATGATGTCGAATGGATCCTGGAGCAGACCCCGGAGAGACGGCAGATCGCCCTTTTCTCGGCCACCATGCCCGTCAGTATCCGCCGCATCGCCCAGAAATACCTGCATAATCCCCAGGAGGTCACCATCACGGGCAAGACCAGCACCGCCCAGAATATCCGCCAACGCTTCCTGGTCACCAGCGGCTTTCATAAGCTCGACTCCCTGACCAGGGTCCTGGAGGCAGAGTCCTTTGAAGGGATGCTGATCTTTGTCCGCACCAAGAATCAGACCGTGGAACTGGCGGAAAAGCTGGCGGCCCGGGGCTATTCCGTGGCCCCGCTCAACGGCGACATCGCCCAGAATCTGCGCCAGCGGACCGTCGAACAGCTGAAAAGCGGCAAGCTGGATATCCTGGTGGCCACCGATGTGGCGGCCCGGGGCTTGGATGTGGACCGGATCAGTCATGTGCTCAATTTCGACATTCCCTATGACACCGAGTCATACGTCCACCGCATTGGCCGGACCGGCAGGGCCGGGCGCAGCGGCGAAGCCATTCTCTTTGTCACCACCAGGGAGAGGCAGATGGTGGGCACCATCGAGCGGGCAACCCGCCAGAAGATCGAGTTGATGAAACTGCCCTCCACCGAGATTATCAATGATAAACGGATCATGGAGTTCAAGCAGCGGATCACCGACACCATCACCGCCGACAATCTTGATTTTTACCAGCGCCTGGTCGAGGAATATCTGGGAGAACATGACGTCCCGGCCGAGCTTGTGGCTGCGGCCCTGGCCAGCCTGCTCCAGGGCGACACGCCCCTGCTGTTGAAGGATCTCCCCGCACCCAAACCGGAAAGTTCCAGGCCTTTTGACCGCTCCGCACGACCGGGCCGGAAGTTTGACCGATCAGACCGACCATCCTTCAGGGAGAGAAAGGAAGAGCCGAGGGAATTCCGGGAGGCCAGGGGATTTAAAGAATACCGTGACCCTAAAAAGTTCCGGGAGGCAGGGCCAGCAAGGGAACCGAGACCTTCCACCGCACCTGATCAGGGCATGGAACGTTTTCGCATCGAGGTGGGTCTCAACCAGGGAGTCAAACCGGGGAACATTGTCGGGGCCATTGCCAATGAGGCCGATCTCAACAGCAAAAACATCGGCAGGATCTCGATCTTTGACGATCACTCCACCGTCGATCTGCCGGTCGGACTGCCGCAGGATACCCTGGCCCTCCTCAAAAAAGTGAAGGTGGCTGACCGGCAGCTCAAGCTCAGCCGGCTTGATGAAGCAAAGGTCCAGCCTCACAATCCGCCAACGCAGGTGGTGCGGAAGACCGAGGAGAAGACCGAGAGAAGGGAATCGGCCATTGGTCGGGCCAGAAGACGGGGCCAGATGAGCGCCCCATCCATCGCTGCCCGAAAAAAAAGGGTTAAAGAGTAAAGGGTACCTTGAAAAATCAGGATTGTTGTTCAATATCAAGGCGTGAGAAAAAATTTACCGCAGGCATATAGTGAATATTCCGATGATAAATTTTTTTGAACAAGGCAGAGATTGGGCAAAAAGACAATTTTTCCAACCCTAAAAGCGGCCAATCAGAGAGCAGTCATGATGGAAGTCATTATCATCGCGGCCATGGCTGCCAACCGGGTTATCGGCAGGGGCAACACCATCCCCTGGCATCTCCCGGAGGAGCTGCAGTGGTTCAAGGCCGCCACCATGGGCCATGTCCTGATCATGGGCCGCAAGACCTATGAATCCATCGGCCGCCCCCTGCCCGGCCGCACCACCATCGTCATCAGCCGCGACCAGAACCGCGGCTTTCCCGGATGCACCACGGTCCAGGGCCTGAAGCAGGCCCTGGAGCTGTGCGCCGGGCGCGAAAAGGTCTTCATTGCCGGCGGCGCCCAGATATACACCCTGGCCCTGGATCTGGCCGACACCATCATCCTCACCGTCCTCGACAGGGAAGTTGCAGGCGACACCTTTTTCCCCCCTCTCCCGGAAGGGGAATTCACCGAGACCTCACGCACAGCGATTCCAGGCCCAACCCCCTACACCCGCATCACCTACCAGCGCACAAGACCGGCACCGATCAGGGTTTGATTCTTTCGCCAAAAATCATTGAATGGATGGCTACTTCTACTTTGTCACATTATCTGAAAGAGCATCAAGGAGGGGTATAAAGTTTCCCTCCTGATTTAGGGGGGATTAAGGGGGGTTAAAGGTTGCCAGATTCGCAAATCCTGAGGAATGAGGCGTACTTTTGGGTACGCCACAGTGACGAAGGATGTAGCACAACGCAGTATTTGGGACTTTTTACAACGTCATCAGGGTTTGATATAGGCAAAGCCCTGATTCTGCAGCTCGATGAGCCTGACGATCCCAGCGGGGATAAGCTGATATCCCGCAATCAGGCTGTCAGGGCTGATCTCCAGATTTTTCAAGGCATTCTCGCAGACCTGAAAACGGACCCCCTGGGCCAAAAGTCCCTGAATCCTCTCCAGAAATGAGAACGCCTCCTTCCTGGCCATCAGGCCGACCGCCGGGCCGTTCAGCAACACTATTAACTCATACTCCTGATCAGGGATGGCCTTCAACAGGTTGATGACATTGTTGAGGGCCAGATTAAAGACCTGCACATCCTTCTGGTCCACATGAAAAACCGCTTTATAGTTCATACATTATCTCCTTATGGAAAAATTACAGGTTGTTGATCACCGGGTATCAGAGCCGGGATCGATACTCTGACGTGACCGCCTCGCTGAAATTCGGCCTCCATGTCTCTTATGATTTATCAATAAGATGCTGATATTGCTCAAAGAGGAAGGCCACCGCCGGGCCTCGGCAGCAAAGAGTTTGCTGCCGGGGATCGGGTAGGCCGCGTCCATGGCACGGTCAAGGGTCTGATGGGCCGCCAGCAGCACGGACGGCATGGTCAGCGGGTCGTAGAGGTCGGCCAGGGTGGCGTCGGGGAAACAGGCGCGGCCGTCAAGCACGGACTGGGCGGCTGATTCGATGGCCGCATGCTGCTTGTCGCTGGGCGCTGGCCAGGGAAAGGTGTTGTAGACGATGGTGGCCGGGTAAGCGATAGTCGCTTTTTTCGGACGTCCAGCCATCCGCCGCATCCAGGCCATGTGCATGGCAGACTGGAGGACGCCGAAATGGTAGAGGGTGGCATCAGGGATGGTAAAATTTTCTGTGCTGGCAATACAACTTTCGGTAAGCCAGCCAATTGGCATGGACATTCGGCGTTCAAATGAAGTTTTGGGAATAGCCAGGTAATTCATGTTCGGTTGCCTATCCTCCGTAAAAATGAAAGCGCGCTCTGCCCATTCCCTGGTTGCTGCCTTCTTGCTGGCCAGCCGCATCTGCCGCACCGCCTCCACCCGTTGCAGGATTTCCGGCAAAGGGGCATGGAGTACCGGCGGTGTTGATTATTTTAACTGTTCAGGATTCAGGCCCATGGCCTTGCGCCAGCTTCTACCGCCTTGCCTTGCGTGGTTTTAACTCACCCGACTTCCTCGGGAAGACCGGATGTTCACCGGCAAAATCAACAGATACTCCCTCAACCGGCAGCTCATCACCGTTTTTTCCCAGAAGCTCTGCCACCTCTGCCAGGAAACCGTGGACTATCTGTTCGCCGCACAGTTCCGGAATCTCTGTCACCCCTAAGCCATCAGCCCCCTGCAGCAGCCTCTGCCGCCAGCGCTGCTGCGCCTCAAACTTTGCCTGCCAGAAGGGATGGGTGCGGCACAGCTCAAGAGGCAGCATTTTATTCAAAATAAAACCATTCACCTTGATGCCGAAGGCGGTCAGCGAGGCCGCAATATTGAGCGCCTGTTCCACCGGCAGGCGCTCGGGGTTGGCGACCACCCAGGCGGTGGTATCCGACTGCAGCATGGCCAGGATCAGCGCGGTCAACTGCTGCCACTTGTTAATCAAGGCCAGCGGGTCACCGTGGGTGAGGACCCCTTTGACTTTCAGATAAAGCTTCTGGGCCTGGGTCAGATGGGTGTAAAAGAGCTGCTGGATACAGAGGAGGTTGAGGGTCGTGACCGTCGGCGCCGTATCCCAGACAATGGTCCGGTAGATTTTGCTTTGGGCCTTGGTCAGGAGATAATCGAGCATGAACTCTTCCTCAATCCCCGGCGCCCCTTCGATATAGTCAATGATTTCACGTCCAACCGGTAGGAAAGAGGACAAGACCGTATAGATCTCATCCCCGAATTTCGCCCGCCAGAGATCAAGGACCAGTTGCCGGGTCAACTCAACACCATCAAGGTTGGCCGCCAGCTCGGTCACCCGCTGGTCCAGGGGCTGGGCAAAGATCTGCGAAAGCGAACCGGAAGGGTCGGTGGAGATCAGCAGCGTTTTGCCGGATTGGGCACAATTCAAGGCGGTGGCCACCGCCATCGTCGTCTTCCCGACCCCGCCTTTGCCGGTAAACATCACGATTCTGGTCACGGCCGCAGCCCCATGAGCGAAAATGAAAATCGCGCCATCATGGCCCGGGACTGTCGCCCTTATTCATTCATGCACCACGCATAGGCGTTCTGGAACATCTGCAGCCAGGGCGAGGCCTGGATACCCTGCATGGACTCCGGCAGCAAATGGAGCTGCCAGGGCAGGAAGGCCCGCTCGGGATGGGGCATCATGGCCAGATGGCGGCCATCCGGCGAACAGAGGCCGGCCAGGCCGTCCGGCGAGCCGTTGGGGTTGAAGGGATAGGCCTCGGTGGCCTGACCGCTGTCATCCACATAGACCATGGGAGTCATACCGCCCGCCTCCACCTGCTGGCGGATGGCGGGATCAGGGAAGTGCAGCCTGCCCTCGCCATGATCGAGATGGATGCCGAAGACCAGCTCCTCCATGCCCTTGAAGCATGATGGCCGTTGATGGCTGGACCTTGACCGTCACCCAGCGCGATTCGAAGCGGCCCGAGGTATTGCGCAGAAACGGGGCTGGCCGGTCGGGCTCGATTCCCTGCCAGGGCACCCAGCCCAGCAGTCCGAACAGCTGGCAGCCGTTGCAGATCCCCAGGGTGAAGGTGTCGGGCCGGTTATAGAAATTCCTTGAACATGGCCTTGAGCTGCCCATTGAAGAGGATGGTGGCCGCCCAGCCCTTGGCCGATTCCGGCACATCGGCATAGGAGAATCCGCCCACCGCCGCCAGGCCCCGGAAACCGTCGAGGGTGATCCGGCCGGTGAGCAGATCGGTCATGGCAGATATCCCAGGGCTCAAAGCCGGCGGCGTAAAAGGCGGCGGTCATCTCCCGGTCGGAGTTGGAGCCCTCATCCCGGAGGATGGCCACCTTCGGCTTCTCCTTTTTGTCGAGGATGTCCGGGCCGGAGTCGGCTCGCGGCGTAAAGCTGCAGATGATAGGTCGGCCCGGTGCGGTCAACAATATTTTCCTTTTCCTCTTCGGCACAGGCCGGATTCATCTGCAGCCTCTCCAACTGATAACTGGTCTCCTCCCACCACTGGCGCAGCAGCTGCATCTTCTTCATCCAGGACCAGCTCGCCGTTGCAGTGGACCCGGATCTGCTTGGCAACAGTGGTCCGGCCGATGACTGCATGGGGGATATCGCCTGCAGTCAGCAGGGCCGCAATCCTGTCCTGGGCATCCTGCCGGCACTCGACCACCAGACCCAGCTCCTCGGAGAAGAGGGCGGCTCAGGGCGCGACTGCCCTGCCCGCAAGATCGATCTCCAAGCCGCAGTTGCCGCTGAAGGCCATCTCCAGCAGGGTGGTGATCAGGCCGCCGTCGCTGCGGTCATGGCCGGCCAGAATCAGGCCGCGGCCGATCAGCTCCTGGACCGCGCCGAAGGCCTGTTTGCACCGGCGGGGATCATCCATGTCCGGGGACCTCGTTGCCGATCTGGCCCTGACCTGGGCCAGGGCCGAGCCGCCCAGCCGGTTTTTGCCCGCAGCCAGATCGATGAAGCAGCAGCACACTGCCCGGCTCCTTGATATCCGGGGTGACCACAGCCGCGGATGTCCGGCACCGCCGCATAGACCGAAATGACCAGCTGGCGGGGAGACTTCACCGTCTCGCCGGCCACCATGGTGGCCATGGACAGGCTGTCCTTGCCGCCGTCCACCGCGATGCCGAGGTGACCATGGCATCGCGCATGGCCCGGGCCGCGTCATAGATGGCCGCGCCCTCGCCGGGCAGCTTCGGGGCCCACATCCAGTTGGCCGAGCACTTGACCTGCTCCAGGTCCTCGATCCCGGCCCAGACCAGATTGGTCAGGGCCTCGCCCACGGCCATCCTGCGCCCCGGCCGCCGGATCCACCAGCATCTTGATCGGCTGCTCGCCGATGGCGGTGGCCATCCCGGTCAGGCCGAAATGGCTCTGGGCCACCACCGCCACATCGCTGACCGGCAGCTGCAGCGGGCCGCAGCACTGCTGGCTGGACTATCAGCCCGGTGACCGCCCGGTCCACCTTGTTGGTCAGAAAACGCTTGGAACCCACCGACAGCAGCCGCAGCACATCATGGAGGGCCGCGTTCACGGTGAGATCCTCCGGCAGGACCAGGGCTCTGCAGGCCGGGATCAAGCCGCGTATCGCTAAAGGTCTTCTGGGGGATGTTGCCGAGCAGGACATCGAGCTCGATATCGACCGGCGTGGTGTCATCGCGCGCGTCATGGACCACGAAGCGCAGGTCGCCGGTGACCTCGCCCAGCACCTCGCAGGTCACCTTTTCCCGGGCGCAGATGGCCTGGAACCGCTCGATATTCTCCGGGCGGATCAGAAAGCCGTTACGCTCCTGGTATTCGGCCACATAGATCTCCAGCACCGACATGGTGGGATCGCCCACCCGGATGTTGCGGATCTCGATCCGGCCGCCGGATTTCTCCACCAGTTCCTTGAGCACATTGGCCGGACCGCCGGCGCCCTGGTCATGGATCACGTCGATCAGGGTCGCGTCGCCCATCTCGTTGCAGGCGCGGATGACCCGGTTCATCTTCTGCTCCATCTCGGCATCGCCGCGCTGCACCGCGTTGAAATCAAGCTCGGAGACATTCTCACCCTGCAGCATGCTGGAGGCGGCGCCGCCGCCGAAGCCGACCCGGTAGGCCGGCCCGCCCACCTGGACGATCAGCATGCCCTTCTGCTCCGTCTCCTTTTCTGGTATGGCGGGCGTCGATCTGGCCCATGCCGCCGGTGAACATGATCGGCTTCAGATAGCCCCAGCGCTCGCCGCCTGCCAGACGCAGGTCAAAGGAGCGGGTAAAGCCCTGGATCAGCGGCTCGCCGAACTTGTTGCCGTAGTCCGAGGCGCCGTTGCTGGCCTCGATCTCGATCTGCAGGGCCGAGGCCAGATTATCGGGGCAGGGATAGTGCTTCTCCCAGGGCAGTGGCATAGCCGGGAATATGGAGATTGCCCACGCAGTAGCCGGCAGTGCCGGCAATGACAAAACCGCCCTTGCCCGTGCCCTGGACATCGCGGATCCGGCCGCCGGTCCCGGTCTCGGCGCCGGGAAAGGGGGCCACCCCGGTGGGGAAGTTATGGGTCTCGGCGGTGAGCAGGGGATGATAGCGGACACCGTTCATCCCGAAGGCGGAGGCTTCTCCCGGCCTGGCAGGATGCAGGGTCCTGATATCATAACCTTCCACCACGCTGGAGTTGTCCTTGAAGGCGATCAGCGAACCCTTGGGGCTGGCGGTCAGGGTGTCAATGACCAGCTCAAAGAGGGTCTCCTCCTGCTCGATGCCGTCGATAACCTGCTTGCCCTTGAAAAAACCGTGCCGGGAATGCTCGGAGTTGGCATTGTTGAGATCCATGATCTCGACAATGGTCGGGTTGCGCTGATGCTTGGTGACGAAATAGTCGTAATAAAAATTGCGATCCCACTCGTCCATGGAGATGCCGGGGATGCCCAGCAGGGCATCCGGTCCGCCGGACTTGAGGTCCACGTCATAGACCGCCTCCGGCACGATCCCGGTCTCGAAGGTGTGCAGGGGTTCAGGATAGGGACACTCGGTCATCCGGTCATGGTGGCCGGCGATAAAGGCCTGCACATCCTGGCCATCCGGCACCAGATAGCGGCGCGAACGCTCGACCCTGGTCACACAGTCGATGCCGGTGGCCCGGCAGATGGAGACCATATTCGACGACCAGGCCGTGGCGAAATTGAGGCGCGGCCCCACCTCCACCACCCGTTCTCCCTGGAGTACTGGCGAGGGCGACACCGTTTCTAGGAGAAAGCCATCGGCCAGCACCAGCCGCAGACATTCCATCTCCGCTTCGGTCAGCGGCCGGAAGGATTCGATATTAAAGCAATATGCCCGGCTCTCATCAATCCTGCGGTACAACTGCGTGACTCTGGATCCCATTCTTTTTTCCCTTTTCCTTTCTGCGGCGCGATTATAGCCGAGCCGGAACCTTTGGTATAAGCAGCACGGCATGCCGTGCATAATAATGATTTATAGACCAGCAGATCAACCTTATCATGAAACCTTTGCTCATGAAACCCCTTGCCATCCCTTGCAGCTCTTTTTCTCATCAACTCTGAAAAAAAATAAGTGTAATAAACAGAAAGGCCAGCAATTTCTGAAGACACCCTTCATTTTCTCCTCGATTTACCAACCGGCAGAGGGTTCTTCCGCCTTTTTCCTTGCAGATAAAGGCAAGAAAGAGTAAATCTATCACGTTCCGTAACGTTAGAAACCGATACGGTTCCTTATGCCGTTCTTGCCATTGCCAAAGGCAAGATTCTGTTGTTCCAACGGCTTGACACGACAAACAATCCTTCTCTTCCGCCACGAGGCGGGAACAACCATTTTTCACAGAGTGTCCCCATGCTGCAGCTCCTCCGTAACAAAGCACAATCCACCATTATCCAGGGCCTGGTCGTGCTTATTGCCTTGGTCTTTATCTTCTGGGGTGTAGGCACCAATATGATGAATAGTCGGGATGCCGCCATCTCCGTAAACGGTGACGAGGTCTCTTTCCAGGAATTTCAAAGAAGCTACGACCAGGCCATAGCCGGCTACCGCCAGCAATTTGGCGACGCCATCTCCGACAAAGTCCTCAAAGGGCTCGGGGTGAAACAACAGGTTATCAACCAGCTGACTCAAGTCACCCTCCTCCGTCAGGGCTTAAAGGCCATGGGGATCATGGTAACCCCTGCCGAGATCCAGGCCAAAATCCAGCAGATGCCCCAATTCCGGCAGGCTGATAATTTTAATCTGGAAACCTACAAGGCCATCCTCGGAGCCAACCGTATGACCCCCCACAAATTCGAGGAATCCATAGGTCGTGATCTGCTTATCGAGAAAGGAATGACCTTTATCAACGACTTCGCCACCACGGTGACCGCCGCCGAGATCAACGAAGCCTATCAACTGGACCAGGAAACCGTTATGGTGAAGGTGGCCAAGATTTCACCTGATCTCTTCACCGACAAGATAGTGGTGGATCCTCAAAAGCTGGCTGCCTGGTTTGAAACAGCGAAGGACAACTACAAGACAGAAGAGAAAATCAAACTGCGATACCTGAGCTTCCCTTACAAGGCCCAGGAAGAGAACATTACCATCAGCGACGCACAGGTCCTGGCCCGATACGAAAAAGACAAGGCCGCCTACCAGATCCCAGAACAGCGACAGGCCAGACAGATCCTGTTTAAGACTGAAGAGAACAGTTCCGCTAAAGAGCAGGCGGCACAGCTGAAAAAGGCGGAAGAAATTCTGGCCCGAGCCAGGGCGGGGGAAGATTTTGCCACACTGGCCAAGACCTACTCAGAAGATCCGGCCGGCAAGGACACGGGTGGCGAACTGGGGACATTTGCCAGGGGACGCATGATCAAGGAATTTGACGACGCGGTATTTTCCATGCAGCCAGGGGCCATCAGCGATATCATAAAAACAAAATTCGGTTATCATATCATCCAACTCGAGAAGATCCTGCCCGCCGTGACCCAACCCCTGGAGGAAGTCCGCGCCGCCATTGTCACCCAGCTTAAGAACGAACAGGCAAGACCCGCCACTTTCGAGATGGCCAACAAGGCCTATGAAGGAATTATTGCCGCCGGCAGCCTGCAGGCCTATGCCGACAAACATGCTGAAACACCAATTATTCCAACCGATTTTTTCAGCCGTACAAATCCGCCCGCAGCCCTGAGCCATGATCCCAAATTCCTCGATACCGTCTTTGCCCTGAAACAGGGTGAGCTCAGTTCTCTGATTGAAACGCCGTCCGGCTATTTCATCCTTTTTGCTGAAAAAATCCAGGAACCAGCTGCCCCAAAACTTGATGAAGTCAAGGAACGGGCCACTAAGGATTACAAGCTTGCCCAGGCCGGTAAAATGGCCGAGGAAACTGCTGATGCCCTCCTGGCCAAGGTGAAGGGTGGCGCTGATCTGGAAACAAGCGCCAGGGAAGCTCATCTTGAGACCATCAAGTCAGGGCCTCTCCGGAAAAACAATACGGTCCCTGACCCTGCCCTGCCGGCATCCCTTGTTGATCAGGCCTTGCGGCTGGGTGCCAAGAAACCCTTTCCGGATAAGCCCCTGGCAGTCGGGAATGATTTATACATCATCCAGTTTCTGGAAAGGAAGCTCCCTGAACTGAAGAGCCTGGACGAGGCCACCAGAAAAGAGTACACCACCACCCTGCTCAAGCAAAAACAAGATCTGCTGTTTAGCTCCTGGCTGAGACACCAGGAAAAAAATGCCACAATACTCACCAGCAAGAATATCTTAAACTGAGCCGCTGTTCAAAAATAACTACTACGATTCATTGTCATAAACGGCATAAGGGGTTGTAAAGGTATCTGTAGACCGTAATGGTATCTGCTAGACGCCACTCCAAGAAACAGCCGGAAAAGATTGGCTGTTTCTTGGAAGCGGCATAAGGGGCCGTAATAAAATGAGCAAAAAGCACTGCTCATTTCTTAACGGCCCCTAAACGGTTCAACACCGCGAAACCATGCCCGGGATACCAGCCCGGAGATGGTTCCGCTTGCTCCTCCTTCCCTGAATCCGCCTGCATATTTCGTGGCACCTGACACCAAGGTTCATTGCTTATTCTTCGTTGTAAAATCGACCCGTATTCTTTTATTTCAAAACCCATGATCGTTCCGATCAGGACAAGAGCGCATTTATTATGACAGAGACATCCCCTCTTCTTCAGCACTATGGCAAGCTCAACCAGTTTGAACAGACCTTTCTTCAGTTTCTGTCCGTTGTTTACGAGCCACCCCATATCACCCTGCTGATTAACTGCCTCACCAGGCTGGATATGCGCAGTCAGCGGGGCACCTGCCCCACGGCAGCTAATCTCACCCATTATTTCAATAAATTCCAGAAGCTCGGCCTGGTTACCAAGGAGCGACAATGCGCGCCGGAGATCACCGAGATATTAAGCCGGATCTCGGTTGCCGAGGGCACCTTTTCCTCTTTTGCCGAGGTGATCCGCAAAGAGGCCCCTGTTTCCTACTATTACGGCAAATGGACAACCCGCTGCTGGCGGGCCGTGCGCGAGCTGCGCATCGGTATTTACACCCAGCAGTTTGATCTTATCGACGATGCCCTTGATTTTATAGGCAGCCAGTGCAAAGAATTTTTCCCTACCACCCTGCCGCCCACTGTCCAGGTCATCACCAGTCCCTTTGATCGTGTCTGGTTTCGATCCCTTGCCCCCTCATTTCAGTTTTTCCTGCTGGATCAGGCCCTTCGTTTTGCCCGGTCCGAGCTCTTGTCCTTTCCGGATATTCTGCAGTTCCTGCAAGACAAGGACAACTTCCAGTCGCTGAACAATGACGAAAGGCTCCCTTTTCAGCGGCTGCTTTTCAATCAACTCCTGCTCCAGGGAGAACTAGCCGGCGCGGAACAGCTGATCACGGAACAGCCCGAAAGCTTCATCGGGACCGGCGCCGTCGGCTCTCTCCATTTTTTGCGGGGAAATTATACGCAGGCACGACAATCCTTTGCCGATGACCTCCAGATCCTCCAGCAACTCAGCGGCAATGACCAGGTGGCCTTTATCGGCCCGCAAGGACTCTTCCATCTTCTGGCGGACCTCCAGGAAGACACCTCCGACCGGAGCCAGACCGTAAGACATCGGATCGGCATCACCCTGTCCCTCTTTACCGGCATAGCCGAAGAAAAGGCCTACCATTTTCTCGCCGCCCTGATCAGCGGCCAGAACAATAGCAAAATTTCAGATGAAGAATTCTCCCTTCTCCATGAGGAACAACCACACAGCCTGACCATCCTTTTTGCGGGACTCTGCGGCTACTGGCTGAACAGCACCCTCAAGCCGGATACCGAAAAAAAAGTCCAGGCCCTGTACCAACAGGCCAAGGCCGAACACTATCACTTTTTCACCCTGAATCTGGCCGCCATTCTGGCCAAGATCTCCCCGGACAACAGTGAATATCCGGTAACTATGCAGACCATCCGGGAGACGACCGGGCAGGTCTCCCTGGTCTCCATTCTCGAACCTGAAGAACCCTGGAAACGAAGCCTGCAGGCGCTGATCCAGGCCACCACCGTCCGCCAGCCCTCCGCCCAGGATCAGACCATCAGGATGGTCTGGTACATAGACTACACAAATGACGTCATTACCATCAGTCCGAAAGAACAGAAGATCTCCCCCAATGGACAGTGGAGTAAAGGGAGGCCCATTTCGCTTTCCCGTCTCTACTCCGGCGAGATGCTCCCTTATCTGACCCTCCAGGACCGCAAGATCTGCGCGGCCATCAAAAAAATTCAACATCCCGAGACCCACGGCATCAGCTATCAGTTTGACATGGACAAGGCCCTGATCGCCATGATCGGCCATCCTCTGCTTTTTCTGACCCAGTCACCGACCTCGGCAGTGGAATTTGTGGCAGGCGAGCCCGAGCTGCTGGTGGAAGAACGGGGCGGCCAGCTCCATATCCGTTTCGCCCAGGCAGTGACCAAGAACTCGATCACCGTCTTCCAGGAGACCCCGACGCGCTTCAAGATCATTGCCATTAACGACAACCATCGCCGCATAGCCCAGATCACCGGCCCCGACGGCCTCAGCGTCCCCATTGAGGCCAGCGAACAGGTCCTCACCGCCATCGGCAATATCTCTTCCTATATGACCGTCCATTCGGCAATTGCCTCCGATGCCTCAACCAATAAAAATATCAATATCGAATTTGTCGAGGCAGACCCATCCATCTACATCCACCTGCTCCCCTTTGGCAGCGGATTCCGTCTGGAGATGTTTGTCAAACCCTTTGCCAAAGGCAATCACTATCTGAAACCCGGGCAGGGCGTCGAGAATATCATGGCTGAGGTCCAGGGCAGACGGCTGCAGACCCGTCGTAATCTGGCACTCGAAGAGGAAAAGGCCAGAGAGATTGAAGAATCCTGCCCCATCCTTGATCTGGCCATTGATATCGAGCAGGAGAATGACCGGGAATGGCACCTGCAGGATCCGGATGACTGCCTCCAGGCCCTCCTGGAGTTGCAGGCCATCCACGATCAGGTCATCATCGAATGGCCGGAAGGTGAAAAACTGACGGTCACCCATCAGGTCTCGCTCAAAAACCTGAATCTGAAGATACGCACCAATCGTCAGAACTGGTTCAGCCTCTCCGGAAATGTGGAGCTTGACCAGGATACCATAATCGACCTGCGTGAGCTGCTCGCCAAGGTCAAAGGGGCTTCAAGCCGCTTTGTGCAGATCGGAGAAGGCCAGTTCCTGGCGCTGACCCAGGAATTCAAAAAACGACTGGAAGAGCTGAACACCTACTCGGAAGGGACAGATGCGGACGGGGGAGATGAGATCCTCATTCACCCCCTGGCCGCCATACCGCTGGAACAACTGATCGAGCAGGCAAAAGTGAATGCCGATGCCGGCTGGGAAACACAACAGACCAGACTCAAGGATATTCAATCCTTCACCCCCCAGCTGCCATCGACCCTCCAGGCGGAATTGCGGGATTATCAGCTCGAAGGCTATAACTGGCTCTCCCGCCTTGTGCACTGGGGCGTTGGCGGCTGTCTGGCCGATGACATGGGGCTGGGCAAGACCATCCAGTCCCTGGCCATCCTCCTGGAACTTGCTTCCGAGGGTCCATCCCTGGTCATCGCCCCGACCTCGGTCTCCACCAACTGGGAATCAGAGGTGCATCGCTTTGCCCCCACCCTCAATATCAAATTGCTCACGGGAAAGGATCGCAAAAAGACCATTCAGGAATTGGGGAAATTTGATCTCTTGATCACCACCTACACCCTGCTCCAACAAGAAAACGAGCTCCTTTCCCAGGTAAAATGGCAGGCCATTATTCTCGATGAGGCCCAGGCCATCAAAAATGCAGCGACCAAGCGGTCCAAGGCCGCCATGGCGCTCCAGGCCAGGTTCAAACTCATCACCACCGGCACCCCCATTGAAAACCACCTGGGAGAACTGTGGAACCTCTTTCACTTCATCAATCCCGGTCTGCTGGGATCGCTGGGTCGCTTCAATGAACGCTTTGCCATTCCCATCGAGCGCTACCACGATCGCGAGGCCCGGCTGAAACTGAAAAAACTCATCCGCCCCTTTATCCTGCGCCGGATCAAAGCGGAAGTGCTGGAAGAGCTGCCACCACGCACGGAAATCACCCTGCACGTGGCCATGAGCAAGGAAGAAACCCATTTTTATGAAGCCTTGCGCCAAAATGCGCTGCAGGCACTGGAAAACAATCAGGAGAAAAAGGGCAGGCATCTGCAGATCCTGACAGAGATCATGAGATTACGGCAGGCCTGTTGCCACCCCCGCCTGATTGCCCCCGACACCCATCTCTCCAGCGCCAAACTTGAGGTATTCTCTGCCGTCGTTGAGGAACTGCTCGGCGGCCGCCATAAGGCCCTGGTCTTCAGCCAATTTATCGGCCATCTGCAGATTCTGCGTGAGTATCTGGATGGAAAGGGCATTGCCTACAAATATCTGGACGGCTCCACCAACAGCGCCAAACGCAAACAGCAGGTTGATGAGTTCCAATCCGGCGAGAGCGATCTCTTTCTCATCAGTCTCAAGGCCGGCGGGCTGGGCCTGAACCTGACCGCCGCTGATTACGTCATCCACATGGACCCCTGGTGGAATCCAGCCATTGAGGATCAGGCGTCCGACCGGGCCCACCGCATCGGCCAGACCCGGCCCGTCACCATCTACAGGCTCATCTGCAAGAACACCATTGAGGAAAAAATTGTCAAGCTTCATCAGGAAAAACGAGACCTCGCAGGAAGCCTGCTGGAAGGAAGCGATATCAGCGCCAAAATGACCGCCGAAGATCTGCTGGATCTGATCAAGGAGAACTGATCCGGCCGCAACGTTCAAGGTCGCGGCAGAAGAGAACGGGTGAAAATGGAGTTGCTATTTACCCCCATTCGATTAAAATGACTTGTTCTCATTCTCAGATAATTATGCGCCCGTAGCTCAGCTGGATAGAGCAACGGACTTCTAATCCGTAGGCCGCGCGTTCGAATCGCGCCGGGCGCACCAATAAATACAAGCACTTACTTCTTTTCGAGGTAGGTGCTTTTTTATTTGATCAAAAATTATACTGTCACTTCTGAAGTGTTCGGTTTTATCTTTTGCAGACCAACAAAACAAAAAGAGGCTAAGCCATATGACTAAACCTCTTTTTTGTGTTTTCCAGCATCGTGTCGGCAAGTAGTTGCTTGAGTTTCCCTGTTTTCTACCTCAAGGGCTCGTAAACGTTTTGCGTCAGAAACCTCCAGCCCGCCATACTCTATTAAAGACAATTAAAGGCGCTGTTCAGCCAGCTCCTGTCGCTCGCTGAGACAAGGAGGTCAACATGGCACCAAGATACATAGTGACACTAACGTGATAGTCTCGCTGCGAGAAGATCACCGATTCAGGTCACATCGCTGATCCCATGGGTTCGGCATAAATCAACAATCTTCATCCCGGCCTGGGCCTGCTTCAATATTCCTATAATCTGTTCTTCACTGAAACGACTTGATTTCATGTCATCCTCCTTTTTGAGGTTTTTAGACCGAAATCACTAACTTTTCAATGGTATAGTTTTTAGGGGCAAGGTCACGTCAACTTAAGCATGTTATATTTTTTATATTTCAATAGATAATCCCAGTAATCTTAAAGTTCTAGGATCAGGAGGACTGCAATTTATGCTGTCTCATGCGTCCACATATATAGGAGATATCTTGACTTCATTAATTGGACGCATATAATTCTGCCCCCTTACTCGTGCTACTTGAACATAATCCGACATGAATTAACAAAATTCCTTAAATACTATAATTTGAGCCATCTCCGCTACAAACTCTTTCCCTTCTTCAAAATCTGCCGTATCGCTTTTACTTGGCGGGTAGCCAACACGGGCTACCCCAACTTTAGTCTGCTTTTTCTCATATGGTGTAACGGACACCAAGTGAGCAAAACCAGTGTGTTTACAAAAGACACGCGCCCCCTTTTTGTAAGGCTCATTTGCAACAGAAGGTAAGTTGGCCTTAGCGAAAAAGCTCTCAATCATTTGCCATTTTCTGACTATCAGCGATTCCAGATCTGTTTCATTTTTCCCGTGCATCATCTGCAGTCGATGTCTGATTTCTTCACGAGCAACTGTTTCATTATTAACACCAACCGGGGCATAATATTCTCTCAGGTTCATAGCCAGCTCCCAGTTCCATTTTGATATCAGCTCGGCAGTGCTCTCATCCCCCCCTTTACCTTTCTGAGGACTCAGCTTTGCGAGACAACAGATCGCATGCCAATACGCCATTTTTCTGCATTTTTTTATTCTTAGCAGAACGTATTCGTCAGCGGCATCATCTATGCCATTAATCAAGAGCATGCTGAATTTGCCGATAACTTCTGTTACAATCCTGCAGTAATCATCCTTAGCAAAGTAATCACCTTCTGTTTGCAGCAGTATTTCTTCGTGTACATCCTGTTCATTTTTATTTTTCACAGAGACAGGTTTATTCAGAAAATCCAGCAGCAAGTGTAACGCTATAACAAACATTGATGCATCCAGAATATTTACTTGATGTTTGATTTTTCGTTGCTTTTCCAAGATTTTAATATACTGATCGAAGAACCCGAATACAGTTTTCTGCAACCAAGCAAAAGCTGAGGGGGTCTGAGTTGGCAACTTTTTTTCCGGATCCTTTTCATCGATTCTTCCCTCCGAAGAGTCAAGCGAGTCTCTGTCAGTCTCCTCATCTTGTCCAGCAATATCAATATCCTGAATTTTCAACTTACCAAAAATTACTCGTAATGTTTCGAGTATCCGCTCTATTCGGTGGGTTCCATAAAAAAGAGCAATTTCTTTTTTATGGTGATAATCATTTGATATTTCGACAAATTCGTCATAAGAAAGTACGTCACCACTCCCATCAGTTTTTGTCCGCTCACCATGGTCTTTTTTGCTGCTTCCTCCTGCACCAGTGCTTTTTTCCGTAACCAAATCATCCGGATCAAGATAGGTCAGGATCTCTGCCATTTCTGCATCAGCAAACTCAATTCTGCCTAGAACCTCTTCGATCTTCTGAGTACTAGGATCAGGGTTCGTCCGGGAAAGAGAGATCATATCGTGGACTATTTGTTTATTTGAGATGGCAATTCCGCCACTGCTACATAACTGCCCATACAGCGCCTCCTCCGATATTTTATCGGCAACGACATGATAGTATCCATATTCCTTTATGAATTCTGCTTTGCCTAATTCCAACTGACCCTGCTTCTCTCCCCATCCGTTGTAAAGCACCAGTGTAACATTCTCAAAGCTCTTTGCGCAGTCCATATAAACTTGAAGATGCAGGCCTATCCTGTCTATAGCATCCAACCTGAACGACCTTTCAGCATTACTCTTATCTGCCGTATCTTCTCTAGTTATATTAGCAATAGTCTCTACCGAAATAGCAGTCCCCTTGCTATCCAGTCCGATTTCCTTAAGCCAGCTGCCCTCGCCCCGTTTAATCCCCCGTTTAATCAAAAGGCTTGCTTCTTCGTTTGACGGTTGAATGGATGATGTGCCAAGTGCCGGGGCAGTCATATTTGCACTGCCAAATAAACAATATTCATCAAAAGCAGTCTGAATATGTAAAAATTTCGCGTGCAGATAACGTTTCTGTCCCTCTGGCGTTACGGCCTGCCAGCCATAAAAACGGACATGCTCAAATGTTTTTCCAGCCAACCCTCCCTGACATGTATCTGGCTGAACAATGACATTTATCTTTGATTCCGGATACATTCTTTCCAACTCATAAAGAACAGCTGCTTTATTATCAAAAAATGGAGATATTATTGTACATTCACTTACCTCATTCGTCACAATATCACGCAGCTTATTCAGAATACCATTGCCAGAGTTCGTCAGAAAAAAAGCTTTCACACCATGTCCAATATCAAAACCTGAGGCCGGTAATCCAGAGTCTATATCTTGCAACCATGGTGTATTGGTTTCTATCCATTCAAGTTTTCGCTGAGAAACGCCATGTGATTCTTTACCCAGTGTTTTTATATACTCCCATGCCTGCTTAAACAGTGGTGCTTTCGGATCATCCGGTCCATCAATATGGAAGGCCCCCCACAGCTCTTGGTTTTTACCATGCCCCGAAGCAGTCAGGTTTCCCGAACCAATGATCAGAAAGCCATGGCCATCACGTCCAAACAATAGAGTAAGTTTTGGATGAAAAGCACCGGGCCGGACAACGCCAGTTATCGAATAATGTTTTGCAGCACCATGTGCATAACCGGAAAGACTGCCAAGATACTGTTGCAGCATGGAGTCATCTGCAAAGATGTTGACGTTACGCACCCCGGCCTTCCGCAAACGGGCCATGGCATCATGATTGAAATAGTTAAAATCGAAAGAGTACGTTGTGAGTACGCAGGAGTGAAAACGTTTCGTCGGCAAAACGGTAAGTATGGAGATTTCCCGGTGCTGACTCATTGCAATCTCTCATTTAGCAACTCTTTACCAAGAGCAGTCAGTTCATCATTTTCAACCAGCTTCAGGTCAACAAGATACTGATGGACAGATTTAATGCGAGGCCCGGTCCAGACAGGCTGCACAGTGGCCACCGGCTTCAGGATATTATCTTCTAGTATAAATTTCAGCGTGTTCTCGTTGCGGTTACGCATTTTGCGCATTGCAACCTCAATATGCCTATTTATGATGTGCTGCAGTACCAGTTTCCGGACAAAAGCAGGAAGCGTCAGGTTCTCGTTCTTCTGCATCCACGACAAAAGCTCTGTTGCATCAGCATCTCGGTGCATACCATGTTGCCGGGAGTACGCATTCAACTTTACTAGCTGCTGCTTTTCATGCTGATAAATCAACCCAAGAACATTCAGAGCATAAACTCCGCTTCTGAAAGCCTCACTGCTGCCTGTCTCTTCAATTTTGTCCGTAAATGATGTCGGATGAAAGCCCTGCTGATACAAACCAGCACTGAAATCAAGAAAGCTCAGTTCATTAAAATTTCTATCCAGGCTGGTACTGTCATACAGTTCATCGAATGCTGAATTTATCTGGTTGGTAAAATGATCAGCCATATCTGACAAAGTTATGGAACCCTGTATTTCCAGCTCCACTAGTAAAACCCAAAGCAATGTTTCCAATGCAAAATGTGCATTTTCGTTCAGTGCGTAATAGTGCCATCCCATGGATGCTGTGTATCCATCGAATGGAGCTTTATCCCACAGGCGGTAGAGAAAACTGTGCGGAAAGGAGCTGACGCTTTCAAATGTATCGCTATCAGCAAGGTATTGCATATAGAGCAGAAGAGTTTCAACTCTGAAGGTGGTGTGGCCAGCCTGTGTTTCTGTTGTCGGAAAGTCCTTTCCAAACAACATTTCAATATAGAAGTCCCATTCCGGTGTCTGAGGTTTAATTGCGGTAAGTGAAAATGCTTTGCTAAAACTCGTGAGCTCCTCTCTGGAGAGAGTGCCACTATTGATCACCCCTAAATATTTTTCACGGATGGACTCGTCAACGGTGTCTTCAAACAAACCTGCCAGCTTTCGCCCATAGTGGGGGGTACAAACGAGAATACTTTTTTCATTCTTACTTGGTGCAATAAGCCCCATGGCTGACAATGCGCCCTGATAATACTGGCCAAAAGCACCTGAAGAATACTTCCAGTAAATATTGTCATTCTCTATGTCTGCTCCGGCTGCAATATCAATAGAACCTGTATTATTTTGTTGCAGCCTTTTTTTAGCGTAATTGCTACCTACAACAGCACGTTCATCAACATAATTGTGCGCCATTACAAAGGCCAGAATCAACTCCCCGCGGCGTACAAAACGATGAAATTCTGAAACGCTTACCTTGTGCCGTGTTCTGGCGTACTGCTCCAGAAGCCACATATAAAACCCATAATAACGGATTCTCTGGGTGAGATTGGTCAGGCCTGGAAGTAAGGTAGCATAGGTTGCAATAGATGCGATCTGCATTCCCAGCATATCCTGCCCGGTAATAAAACTTTTTGAAGCCCCCCAAAAGGGTGCTTCCCATTGTCCATCACTAATAACTGACATTCAGAAACTCTCAGGTGTGTGTTTATCTTTTTGCCACTTTAAATTTCAGCCTATTTGAGGTAGGTCGTCAATAGTAGGCAGGTTGTAAAAAATGGATACCGTTTTCATCCATGAAAAACGTTAAAGTAAGGGACTTTTCCTTTACTGGAAAATCCTGGCAAAGCGCTCATTAACAACCTGCAGGTATTTCTCCTTCATTTTGTCCGATAAAAAGCTGACTTCGAGTAAGGCCTCCCATTGTGGGCGAATATTTGCAAAGTCGGTTGTTATCTTATCAATGATCCGCTCGGTCAATCCCAGGCGATCTCTAGCAAAATACTCCAGGAAATCCTCCCGTCGCAGTTTATTCTTTCTTGCATTCAATGGTAAGGCCAGCTCTTCTTCAGGTTGAGGAAGGATAATAGTGGTGTTCAGCAGGTCATAGGCCGGGGTCAGGGAAATAATATCCTGATTGCGAATGACGGAAAAGTTTTTCAGGTGCATATCTTCGTTGCCAACCAGGAAGCTGAACAGAGTCAGGCGCAGGAGTTTTACCTTCTCTACGGCCGGAAAGGTGCAAAAGGTCTCAATCAATCCGGCAACTTGCTCCATACTGGAGCGATACTTTGTCTCCCGGTTCCGTCCACCAAGCTGGGCAAAATCCTCAACATGTCGTTTCCCTTTATGGCCGACTCGGTCAAAGCGCTTGATAAAATATGTCATCTCCCCGTCCTGTCCATGCAATAGACCATGCAGCGGCACCTCAATGCCTGCAAGGGAGGCGAGCCTCATAGTGAGATCCTCATTCTCGGGCACCTGGACGTAATCAGCGATTTGCGGTTTGAGAATGTACTGCCCATTCATATCAACAAGGATAAATTGCTGTTTCTTTATTTGCAACCGGGCCGAAAGTTTCGGCTGCACCCCTTGAATTGACATCTTCTGGGATCGAGCCGCGGCCTCCTGTCTCAACTCCAATGAGGTAAAGGAGAGGGGTTGCAGGTTAGTGAGCTGGCGGGAAAGGCGCTTTAAACCACTTTGTGAGTATAGGCCCTCGCATGGTTCATAGGTGAGAGGGCAACGGTTCATAGCGCCTCTTTGATGGTGACGGCACCGACCGTATCCGCACCAATGATCAGGAGTTGACCAAATTTGTCATCGCGATCGAGCTTTTTCTGGCGCAACAGGGCCTCAAGTTGAAAGCCCTCGGGGAGCAATCCATCAAAAAAAGGGGGAAACTCGTTAAAGCGATACGGCTCTTCCTGAACCGGCATGGTCAGTGAGATGGGTGGCCCGTTATACCCTTGTTCATATTGAAAAGAATACTCGCGGCCATTTTCCGCCTCAATGAGCTGACCGGTAAAATCATTTTCAAAAAAAACTCTAGCGCTTCGCATCGGAATGCTCCCTCAAAAAGGCCTCCCACAGGGGGCTGTGAAAATCCAGCCCAATGTTCATTACCTGCAAAACCTTGAGAAGGTTATCCAATCTTACGCTTATTTTACCGTTTTCAAGCTCATAGATCATGTTCTTGCCGACCCCGGCCAGTTCAGCCAGCTCCTGCTGAGTCAAGCCGCTTCGTTTACGATGAAATAAAATAATATCTGCGAGACTATTCTGCATAAATCTCCCTTTATTGCGGGAATTATTATTGTATTATTTTAATATATGGCCTAAAATGGAATTATTATCAACATATTTACCCTGTTTTAAGGGAAAATATGTTGATAATCAAAAAAATGCACAAGAAGAATGATGGACAGGTCCTCAATTCCCTATATTCAGGGAATTGAGGACCTGTAGAAAATAAGTGGAGAGGTGCAGCAACCAATTCGTCATCATTCCGGAAGAAAGATCTTCTTTCTAGTTACTTACCATTGTTGACCATGCCAGTGGTATCTTTTTAATTCTTTCCTCGAAATTCCTATTAAAAATATTTCACCTGTGATTGAATGAATCAACGTTGTTTTTATGACGATAAGTGGAAGTAGGAAACTAGATATCTAACTTGTTTGATCTCAAAGAACGTAAAGCAGGAAAGGAGAATGGGAATGAAAGGGAAAACAGATGATGGGGGGTGGAGTCCTTACCTCGCCGGTGCACTTTTAGGTCTCTTGGCCATAGTTTCAGTCCTTGCAACCACACAGTTCCTCGGCAAGACCAGTTATTTAGGTGCGTCCACAACGTTCGTTCGTGCCGCCGGCATTTTGGAACAGACAGTTGCCGCTGATCATGTGGCTTCAAACGAATATTTCACCAAAACAAAGGTTCGTGTTGACTGGCAGTTTATGCTGGTTATCGGGATTGCCCTGGGGGCCTTTATTTCATCAACCATGGATAAGAGCTTTCGGCTGGAAAAAGTTCCGCCCACTTGGGAGGAGCGATTTGGTCCATCGATCGGAAAGCGAGCAGCCGGAGCATTTGTGGGTGGGATTATCGCCATGATCGGCGTTCGCCTGGCCGATGGCTGTCCAAGTGGACATGGCCTCAGTGGTGTAATGCAGTTGTCGGTCAGTTCGCTTGTGGCTTTGCTTATGTTTTTTGGTGTAGGTGTTTTGTTTTCTCATCTGATTTATGGAAGGAGGACACCATGAATACCGATCAATGGCTGGGCCTTGTCACGGGCGTATTATTTGGTTTTTTACTCCAGAAAGGTCGTGTCCTGCGCTTCGACAAACAAATTGGAGCACTGCTGTTGAAGGATATGACGATAATCAAATTCATGCTTTCGGCAATTCTCGTGGGAATGGTCGGGATACTCCTGCTCTCGAACTTTGAAATCATTACCCTGAGCCACAAGCCGATGAATGTCGGCGGTGTGTTAATCGGAGGAGCATTGTTTGGCGCCGGATGGGCGCTCATGGGCTTCTGCCCCGGCACATCACTAGGCGCTTTGGGCGAAGGTCGCTGGCATGCAGTTTTTGCCATAATAGGCATGGTGGTTGGGGCAGCATTCTATGCAGAGCTTTACCCCTTACTTAAATCAACAGTCCTTGCGTGGAAAGATTTCGGAACACTCGGATTGCCCGAAACCCTGGGTATTTCGCAGTGGATAATCGTTCCGATATTTTGGGTGGGGATAATCACTTTGTTCTTCTGGTTTGAGAAGAAAAAGTTGTAAATCATGATGATTTTATCGAAACCAGTCAAGCCACTTGACCCGCAACTTGCACCCGATCTTTCTAATTATTCATCGACATAGCATCCTGCCGAATTTAATAAGAAATATGCTCCACTCTGGTTACACCATTAAATTGACTAAGGGCGGGGGACTATCCCGCCCCCATTTGTATACTACCCTCTCTATCCATCTAGTAGCTTTGGAGTCATATAGATATGAGCTTTAATAAGAGAAAAGACATTAAGAGAAAATACACTCGTGTACCTTTGAGTGGGAAGGTGATTCTGTCAAACAGCAGTAATCCGACGATAAAGGCCAGCATAATCGATATCAGCCAAGGAGGGCTCGCTCTTGGTAACTTCTCGGGTAATGTTTCCACCGCTGAATACCAGGTTGAGATTCTCACCGAATCAGGAGAGAGAATTGAATTTTCCGTAAAGCTTGTTCGAGTTGTTGATTCCATCGTCGGTTTCATAGCCTGTTTTCGGATTCTGCAGATAGATCAGAAAAATCAGGAAATCATACAAAATCTGGTTTTTGAATACCAGAATACCTGTTTTGAGTTCATTACACAGCCGGATGAAGGTAATTTACTCGATGACACAGTAGTGGATGAAGAAGGAAACGAGATAAAGATTACCTTTGAAAAGGATTCCGACAGTAACACATAAATACAACCCTCTGAAGAAGTGGTCCCGAAAATTTGAATAAGCCGTTAAGTGGAAAATCTGCTACAATTAATGTCCTCTAATGGCCTCTGATGGGCTAAATTCAAGGAGCAGAAAATGGCGAAAGGCGCTGGCCACAGTATTCCGGAATTCTGCGGCCAGCGATGAACGAAAAAATGATTATCACTTTGCCAGGAAGAACGGCAAGATAAAGCCAAACTGGGCAAGGACTACAGAAGGGTTTCCGACCACTTGATTTACTTGCTCGAATTTGAGCCGGGGCAAACATCTCATTGCAAAATGAATGGATAAAGGCATGAGTTTCTGTCGGAAGTTTCCTTTAGCCGCCTACTCTCAGGGCAGCGGCTGCCTGGTTGTCGTGGTAAAAAGTTGGTGGCTCTAAATGCAGGCCCTTTGCCAGGCGCTTCGCCTCTTTCTTCATCGACATAAGGACGTAAGTACCAAAAAGAGGCGCTAAGACTCGGGTCCGCCAGCCAAATGCCCGGTAGAGATCCTGGAGAAGATTGTTCATCTTCTGAAACATAAGCGGGTTGTTCCCATACCATCTTCGCATCGCCCAGATGGCAGCAGAATACGTTGTCTTGAGTGGCTCTGTCTCACGCTGGTAGCGTTTGCGGATGCGTTTGTCCGGATGTTTCTGATGCCGCTGCCAGCCTTGCAGCGTGGTCCGAATGAGCCGGTAGAGGCTGGGGCCATTGCGAGAAAAGTCCCTGCTGAAGGCGGTCGCAAGGTATTCTTCCTCCTGGTTGTCGAGGATATGGGGATGACGATGATTGAATCGGTATTGGCCATGGGCATCGGCTACAGCAAAATCGCTCTCCGGCAGTAGCCTGCCTTCGGCTTTCAATTGATGGTACAGCGGGGTGCCGACATTGGCGGTATAGAGCATGAACTGATGGAAATCGGTATCATGGCTTATGGCATAGTCGATGACCGCGTCAATATTCTCGGGTCGATGATTCTCAAGACCGATAATCGTTGAGCCGAGTACCCGGATGCCGTGCGACTGCAGCTCGCGGACAAGCTCTCGCGTATCAACACCTTCAAGTTTGCTGTACTGACTCTTTTCACCTTCGAGCCCCATCCAGACCCAGGAGATGCCAAGAGCGACCAAGTCGTCGATATTGTATGATTTCAGGACCCGGGCAGAACTGAAAACGTAAAACGACCAGCTTTTCCCATGCTCCTGCATAAGCTCAAGCAGGCGGAGCGCTCGTTGCCGATGGAAGAGAAAGTTTTCATCAAGGACAAAGAATGATTGGGTGTTGAGTTTATCTTCGAGTTCACAGAGGGTTGCAAAGAGCTCATCGCCGGTCTCATAAAAATTGATAAATTTCCCCTTGCCGCCAAACAGGGCAGACGTTGAACAGAAGTTGCACCCCATGGGACACCCGACTGAAGGGACGACGATTGCTGCCGTATCCCCTGGTTTCGCATTAAGCGTCTGGCCAAGAATCCTGGTGCTGTTGGCAGAGAGTACGTGCGGGTGCTTGATCGGTGCCTTGTCATCCTGGCCCAGGAATTTTCTGAACCAGCGCACCCCTTCTCCTTTGACGATATGGTCAGCACTGATCCTTTCAGACAGGTCGGCAAGGTTGGCGATATGGCCGCCGATAACAATGGTTGCCTGTGGTTGATACTGTCGCACCAGGTCGCACATTTTTTTTACTTTACCAACATTCGGGATGATGGCGCTGATGCCGATGACATCATATTGATTGTCACTGATTTCCCTGATGAAACGCTCAAGGTCTGGAAAATCGAGCATCGTGCAGGGAGCGTCAATATTCTTCTGGATCATCAGCAGACCGAAGGACCTATGGAACATACGCAGGGAGAATATTGACTGGAATCTGGTTACTTGATTCTGGTATAATTCCATGGGGTTGATCTGACGGCTACCATAATCGTCATCCTGTGCATAGGGTCCAAAGACGCTGGACAATAAAATTTTGGCCTGGTTGCCAAGTTTGTGTACGGGGTGGGTATCAATCATGTGTATCTCCTTGTACCGGTCAATACGGCGGGTGTTTATGTTGCCTTGCAATCGGGTTACGACAGGATCAGTCCGGACTATTCCCGACCGATCCCGTGCCCGGGTTACTCTGCGACTGCCTTGTGACCCCTGGAAGGTGGGAAAGAAGTTGAAGCAACTTCGATTGTTTGCGGATTTATGAGGCAGCGAGAGGCTGAGGCGTTAACCGGTATGATAACGCCTCAGCCGGACGGCGGATAGGAGTATTGGCTCTTTTACAATAGTTTTACATTCCAGGTGAATGCCCAGGTCCACAGTTGACGGTGGAATAAATCCCCTGCACCCTGCACACTTCAATACCAAGATATTCATGAAAGAAACCAAACGGCTTCTGTACCCTATTTTCATCTTTGTATTTTCAATTGTTGCTTTGGGGCTTTCGCTCTTCCTCTATATCTACTGGTACGTGGAGGTTAGTTCCCGTTTGCAGACGGTGATAAAAAGATTTGACCTTGAGCGGGGCCAGTTTTTCCAGTTGGAGACCTGGGTTGTTATTGTCATTCTCTCCATTCTAGTGGGGCTCATTCTGGTCGGCGTCTTTGTTATCTTTGCATATCACGTCAAAACCAATCAGCTCTACCGATTACAGCGCAATTTTATAAACAATTTTACCCATGAGCTCAAAACCCCAGTTACATCAATAAAACTCTACCTTGAGACTTTCCAGAAATATGAGCTGAACAGAGACAACCAGCTCAAATATATTGATTACATGCTCAGTGATGTAGCTCGTCTTAGCAATAACATTAACCGCATTCTGAACCTCTCCAGGATTGAAAGCGGCGGTTATAAAGGTGAATTTGTCAGCTTGGATCTTGTCGAGGTCGTTGAAAAGTTTATCGACAAGAACAAACATCTGTTCGGAAATTGTCATATTTTAATCAAGAACACCGGCGACTCTCCTATGAATCAACCTGTCGACCTGGCCTTATTTGAAATACTGTTGATGAACTTGCTCACTAATGCGATAAAATACAATGATTCAGAACGCCCCGAAATCAGCATTTGCTTCACCAAGCAGCAGAAAGCAGTGCAAATCAGCTTTACGGATAACGGCAGAGGGGTCGACCGGAACGAACTCAAGAATATTTTTAAAAAATTTTATCAGATCAAAAAAAATGGAATGACGACTGAGGGCTCAGGTGTAGGCCTTTATCTAGTTGATAAAATAGCGAAAATTCACAATGGAAGAATAGTGGCCAACAGTGCCGGGGCAGGTAAAGGGGCAACATTCACGCTCACTCTTCCATCTCCCGGCCGGAGCGTAAGCAAGTAAGGGATGAGAAAGAGAGTGGGAAAGAAAATTCTTGTTATTGAAGATGATCGTCATATAGCCGAGGGGTTGGAACTGAACCTGTCATTAAAAGGGCATCAGGTCCGCATCGCCAGAGACGGCATGGCCGGGCTGCAAGAGTGGAAAGAGTGGCGACCGCACCTTATTGTCCTTGATGTCATGCTGCCGGGTATTGACGGGTTAAACGTACTGCAGAGTATTCGGCTTGAGGATGAAAAACTTCCTGTTTTGATTTTGTCAGCCAAGGCTACCGTTGATGATAAAATCAAGGGTCTGGCCTATGGTGTAGACGATTATCTTACAAAACCGTTTAATCTGGAGGAATTTTTGCTGCGGGTTGAGCGGTTGCTGGCCCGAGCCCGCTGGCAGCAACCGAAAGAAGGTCTTAGCGACGCATCGCAGGGCAAGGTAGAACAGGTCTGTTATTTTGGCGGGAATAGGATCGATTTTTCGACCGCAATAACGGATTGTCAAATCGGCAGAATCAGTCTCACCGAACAGGAAGTCAAGCTGTTAAAATTGTTTCTTGTCAACAAAGGAAAAGTACTGACCCGAAGCGATCTTCTCGAAATAGGATGGGGCTATTCCTCCAGCACAACAAGCAGGACACTCGACAACTTTATCGTCCGTTTCCGTAAATATTTTGAAGTGGATCCCCATAAACCGCATTTCTTTAAAAGCCGACGTGGTGTAGGCTATATCTTTGAGGACGAAGTACAGCCATGATTCTCCTATTGCGTCCCGTAAATGACACTCCATGTCGATTCTGCCATCCCGAAAAAAAATAGCCATGAATTGAAAAAATACTTGTGGAGAAATTTTCAGGAACGATATACTATAAATAACAGTAGTCACATCATCATACGTAACTATTGATGCATCATGGAGCTGTCGACAATTTTTCGGCAGTAAATAAAAACAAATTTACAAGGAGTGTACCATGTTCAAAAAAGCAATAATCGCAGGCGTTGCAATTATGTCATTAGCTCTTGCCGGTACCACATTCGCCGCCGAAAACGGGGCAGAAACCATGGTATTGAAGGGCGGCTCGCCCGGAGATGTGGCGTTCAACCATAAGTTACATCAGGACACCCTGAAAGACTGCGATACCTGCCACAAGTTGTTCCCTAAGGAAGCTGACTCTATTCAAAAGGGCATTGCCGCCGGCACCCTGAAGAAAAAAGAAGTTATGAAGCAATGCATGGATTGCCATAAGGCAACCCAAGGCACTACTGGCCCAACCAAGTGCAAGGAATGCCATAAGAAATAAGCCCGTCCTTCAGGCAAGTTTTCGGTAAAGAAGTCGGCGGGGAATCACAGCATAGGAATAAAGCTGCTGTGTCACCTCGCCGACTTTTTGATGATGGCGAATAACCGTTGCCGAGTCCCGCCCCATTGGCGTACCCTTACCTACTCACATCTCACTTTACTCTGGCCATCGCATGGCCCGGTTGTCTTCACTCTTTCACCCCTCGCTAACGCCGCTCAAGAGTTGCTGACAGATAAGGCGCTTTTTCCGCCGTGTCACTGGTTCTGCATCTGAAGGCACTCCACGAGACTCTCCAGCAATTGCTGTTGTAATCTCGGCCAATCCACCCTCTTGTCAAGCGGGTATATCTGGTTTATTTCCAACTCTATACCAAGATAGCGCTGCGCCGGAAATTGTTTACGCAAAGCGGTGACCAATCCGTCGCTGGTTCCCCGGTACGGATAATTTTTTCGCAGGCGCCATTGCGCATCTCTGGCAGCCAGACCAGCGCGCCATTGCCCACAAAACGCTTTTTCCCGGCCATGACTTGGATCATAGAGAAAACCGATATCCGCTGTTCTTTGGACACCATCCAGCACCGGGGTAAAGGAATGGATGGAGAGGTGGAGAACAGTGGTTTTCTCTTTTCTGAGATGACTTGCAATGGCCTCTTCGACCTGGCAACGATAGGGAAGATAATAACGGGCAATAATTTCCTGTTTCAAGGCCAAGGGTAGATCTTTTCGATGCCCCATCGGCGGCGAACGGTGATTGGCCAGAGAACGATTCAGGTCAACCAGCAGGCGAGAGACGCTTCCAGCAAACAGGGGAGCTGAAAGCCCGGCAGCCAGCAGACGTGCGAAATCGAGGGCGCCGGGATCGTATCCCTCATGGGTATTGAGCTGGCCGATGCAATCAGCAAGGAGTGAGAGATACTGCCCAGGAACATGATTGGTGGCGTGTTCGCAGCTGACAATGAGAATCGGGGGCCTCTGTCTGGTCATCATTGAGTTCTTTCCATCACGGGTAGAGGTGAGCTCATTTTGAGCCCTGTCGCCACACACTTTTTAGGAGGAGAACTTATCCCTTTCTTCATCGTTAAACATGACGCCTCGGGCCAGGCAGTCGCAAAGTCGGCCATAAACCCGATTCAGGGCGGGTCGGGACAGGTCATTATTAAGCTGCCTGACGATCCGGCTCGCCAACGTTCCCTGCTGGATGATGATGTGCAGTGGCTCAAGAAAAACCTCGGGCAAGGGGTAATGGCTTTGGATCTCCCGGAGAATATGACCCCAGAGATCGCCGGTAATTAGCTCCCCCTTCAACTGCAGGCCAAAAATGTTTAAATAATTACCATTGCCGATCCTGTTTTTTTCCGCACTCTTAACCGACTTAAAAAGGATGTCCGCGAGGGCATCGGTTCGCCACTGTTGTAACAAGGCAGGGTCAGACCACAGACCGTCAACCAGGGCCTTCAGAGTATTGATAATCAACGAGGCGACGGCCAGATCGGCCAGCGGACATTCCTGCTCATCAAGGATGCGGATTTCAATGGTGGAACGATCAAAACGGGCAATGGCACCCCGGGCATTGAGCCATTCATTCTGCAGGACAGCCTCCGGATCATGGGGCTTGATGTCGCGATACATGCGCTGGAAGATCCGGGTGTCATAATCCGCACGGGTGAAAACAGGCTCGGGGATGATATCACCGGTCAATGAGGGAATTCTCGAGGAATGGGTCCTGTAGACCTCCATCCGATAATCAAGAAAATCCTGAAGATGGCCATCGACAATGGGGGTGCTGGCAGCCAGGGCCGGTAGAATTGGCAGCAGCACGCGAATGGCGGCGTGCAGGCAGCCGAACTCTTCGTCGCCTGCAAAGGGCAGATTCAGATGGGCGCTCTGTAGATTAGACCAGCCGTGGCCGCGGCAATCGAATATTCTATTATAGGCCTCGTAGATGGCGCTGTGATTATGGGGCCAGAGCCGCGTTTCCCGGTAGGGATTCATCCAGGGATGGGCACCGCCGGGCATAAGCCTGGCATTGAAATCCTTGAGGATGGTATTGATCCGCCCGACATCCTGTTGAAAAAGGTTGATGGAATTGGCAAGTGAGCGCGTCGGTTCGCCGGTTTTCAACTCAATGACGTGCAGGGCCAGTTCGTTGGACCAGCAGATGCCGGGTTTGTTGTAATTTTCCTGGTAGGTTCCATTGACCGCCTTCAAAATCTCATCGGCTAGAGGCTTGACGTCAAGAGTGTCGGCGTCGACGATCATATATTCCAGTTCGATGCCGGCAGCGGCAAATATATGCAAGGGTTCAGGACTTTTCATATCTGGTCACGCAACCCCTTTCGGCGTTCAATGCGGGACAGGAATGATGCCATTATTATGGTGTAGAGCTCATCTTTCAACTGCAGGTCCTCAATCCCGGAATCGATATTTGGATTATCGTTGATCTCAATAAGATATACCTTGTTGTTGATTTCTTTGAGGTCAACTCCGTAGAGGCCGTCGCCGATGAGATTGGCCGCTTTCACTGCGGTGCTGAGCACTTTTTCAGGCACATCTTCAAGGCAGAAGGTTTCGCAATTGCCCTCTTTCTTTTTGCCGTCGGCAGTTCGCAGGATAATCTGCCAGTGGTCCTTGGCCATGAAATATTTGCAGGCAAAGAGTGCTTTTTTATCCAGGATCCCGATGCGCCAGTCAAAGGGAGAAGGTAAAAACTGCTGGGCTATGATCAGTTCTGAATCATCGAGTAGCTCCCGGCCATAACGCATGAGTTCTTCCCTGGTTTTTGCCTTGTTGACCCCTTGGGAAAAGGAACTGTCGGGCTTTTTGAGAATGCAGGGCAGGCCAAGTTCCTGTTCAACCTGAGCCAGGTTGTCGCGATGAACAATCATGGTCTTCGGTGTGGGAATTTTGTGTTGTTCAAAGAGTTCGGCCAGGAACACCTTATTGGTGCAGCGCAGGATTGATTCGGGGTCATCGAGCACCACCAATCCTTCCGCAGCGGCACGGCGGGCGAATCGATAGGTGTGGTGATTGACGCTTGTGGTCTCCCGAATGAAGAGCGCATCAAACTCGGGAAGCCTGCCATAATCTTCCTTCCTGATTAGTTCCGCTTCAATATCTAAGGCCCCGGCGGCCTTGATAAATTTTTTCAGAGCCCGCTCGTTGGAGGGCGCGTCTTTTTCTTCCGGGTTATACAGAATAGCCAGATCGAAACGATTGTCGTTTTTTTTGGGCATCGTATAATGCTGTCTGGCAAAAAAAGCGTTGGCCACCTCTCTGACAAAGGACTGGTGGCTGTCGGGAATATCGTTGCCGGCAATGGGCGAGATATTCTGGAGGATCCATTTTTTATGAAAGACAAAATCCGCCCTGAGGAAGGGGGCATAAAACATGTTGAACAAACGGGAGCTCAAGCGATCATAGCGTTTGGCCAGGTTCTTGCCGAAATAGATTGAAAGGACAAAGCGGTCCGACTGGAGCGGGGCAAGGCTGCTCTGGATCAGATCATCCAGATCTGCTGAGACGAAGCGGATGATGGAGGGCATCTTCATGTCCTGAATGGTCCATATCGACGGAATGGGTTTGTGCCCCCTGGCATCGGCAAGGAGGGAGACATAATAGCCGGCGGCCTGATACCGGTATGACTTGCACATATTGAAAACCTTGGTGCGGCGCAGTGTACTGTAATAGGGGTCGGTCAAATAGGAACGGGAGGAGATGATTTCCACCCCTTGCAGATCCAGGGGCCAGTTTTTGGGGTTGTCGACAACAATCAGGGTGCTCATGTTACCTCTGTGCCGGGGTGAGATGGGGGCTCAATGATCAGCAGGTTGGCATCGTAGGTGAGGATGCCCAACAGAATGGAACCCATGAGACGGTCGATATTGACCTCGTATACCTGCCCTTTTCCAGAAGAATTCCGCTTCAGGGGATCGGCAACAAGGACATGGCGGTTATGGAGGTCGTAGCCGCAGAGGATCACAAAATGGCCGGTGGCCACTCCCCGGATATCATCATAGTCAAGGGTGGGGCCGCACTCGCGGGCGCAATGATACAGATAGGTGGAGGAAAGACCGCACAGGATCGGTTTATCGTGTTTGAGGTATTTGCGCAGCAGGGCGGTGGTAAGGTCCTGGAATCGCAGTTTCCCGCCCAGAGCCAGAAATTCCAGATAGGCATGGGTGGCGACCTTTAGCTTTTTACTTTTTTTGACCTTGATCTGCTGCTGGAGCTTTGCACTGATATCAATGTCGGGGCTCTCGAACCAGGTCGGATCAAAGACCGTCAGATTGTAGGTATAGATTGTGGCGCTGTAACCGCGTCGCAGGGCATGACAGGCAAGGAGGACTTCCAAGGTGCCGCCTCCTTCAAGCGGATGGGCCTCGGAGACAATCTGTTTGAGCGAAATATTGTCGCCGTAATACCTGTATACGGCATGCAGGCAGGTGGGGCCGCAGGTTATTTCATCAGGTTGCGAGAGTATGTCCAGTGCAAAGCGGGCTTCCATATGGATGCTCCTGATAGGCGATATCCTCCGGCATTACAGAACATACTTTCATCCTGCCAAAAAAGAGAACAAAGGAGGAGAAGAATCTTTCAAGCATAGAGGGGGAATCAGTATAACTATTAATTAAAGCTTAGCATGGAATGGGGGACGCCTGCAAATCAGGTTTTCTTTACAAGAAGTTAAAAAATACGGGGGTAAGACAGATTGAATGCAAATACGCATTATGGGGAAGGAATGGATACTTCTGTATTATGAAAGATAACTCTGCCCTGTAATTTGAATTACAGGGCAGATATGAGAGGCATCGGCAAAATGTTCAAGTAATTTTGGTCCACTACAAATGATCATGAGAACCAAGAGCTTTTTGAATTATGTCAGACCTGTAGACGGGGGCGGTGCGCCTGCTGTCGCCGCTTCTGCTCAAGTCGTTCTGTCTTGGTAATAGACTGTTGCTTATCCACCTTGTCAGGTGTCTCCCACCCTTCTCCAAGAAGATCAGACAGCTGAAAGAAACAATACCAATCGTTTCTTTCAGCCTGCAGGCTTCCTCTCTTGTATATTCCTTTTCCAAAACGTTCCACAGTTGCGAACAACAGATGGAAGGCTCCGATAACTCCTACGGTCAATGCAAATATTGTCAATGGTTCCATCATATTAACTCCTTTATGTTGATTATATTGAAAAATTATAAACGTGAACAACGAACATCAAAAACCGGAAC
Organism: uncultured Pseudomonadota bacterium; assembly: GCA_963776835.1. Classification (GTDB taxonomy): domain Bacteria; phylum Desulfobacterota; class Desulfobulbia; order Desulfobulbales; family Desulfocapsaceae; genus UBA2270. Next base: position 359,661 of record CAVZOB010000002.1, on the reverse strand, counting down.
ATGGGGATGTTTCTGGTCAATTCTCACAGCTTCGGCGTCAGGTTTACTTAATACATAGCGAATACCTGCATCAGCAGCACTCACACTGGCAATAGCCTCCTGGGGGTCTCTGACATCCATCACATGCTCAACCTTGACCCCGCATTCCATTGCCTGCATGATAAATTTTGCTGCGTTCATCCCGGCCATCTCCATAAAACGATCAACTTCCCTTATCCTTCTGTCACCTGTAAACTGTAACGGTTTAGCTGTTACATCAAGGGCGATAATTTCACAGTCAAGTCGCTGGGCCATTTTCAAGGCATAGTCTGTAACCTGCGCCGCATATTCTCCATCCTGGACCATAAGTACCTTGCTTGGGGAATTTCTCTGGTCTACCATCCTGGCCAGGATGTCAGCACCTGAAGTCAGACTACCGGCCGCCATTACACCCATATCAACAGATTCTTCTTTGATCCGTTTTACATTGACTTGTTTATTTTTTTTCAATCCCAATGTGAACCAATCAGTAAATCCCATGATGTTCTCCTCTCTACTATAGGTGCTTGTGAAAGTTTATTTATGGTGCCTTTGTCTAGGTTGATGCACTTGTCGTGCCAAATTAATAAATATTATTTCACTAAAGAAAACAGCACATTAAACAGGCACCATGAACAACGATGCGGGCCCTGCCATATCGCCAACCCGTTGGTTATTGCAGCTTGAAACAGCCAGCCTTCCTGAATCAAGTAAAAGAGAGGTTTACAGACGACAGAAATCTGCATTTTTTATGCATAACATCCCGGAATATAAATGTATTTAAAAAAGATATCTTACGAGAAACAGGGAAACTGTTGCAGGATGAAACTGTGTAACAGAATGCAACAAAAGAGGTGTCAGAGGGCGGTCAGAGGGGGGAAATAGACAAAAATTACAGAACAGAAGATTGTTCCCTTGAAGTCAAGGAAGCCTACAGTATCCCTTTATTTTCTATGGTAAAAAAGATTCAGGCCAGCAGATGTGGAATTGCCTCGTCAAGAGTATCTACATATACCAGTTCCAGATGTCCCGTAACATCGTCACTTAACGAGGTCACATCTTCCCGGTTTTTTGCAGGCAGGACAACCTTCACACAACCGGTTCGAACACCAGCCAGGAGTTTTTCACGAATTCCCCCAACAGGCAGGACCTGGCCGGTCAGCGTCATCTCCCCGGTAATCGCTACTGCGCGATGTGCCGGGCGGCCAGTCAGCAGAGAAACCAGCGCTATGGCTATGGCAAGCCCTGCCGATGGACCATCCTTTGAAACCGCACCGGCTGGCAAATGAATATGGATATCCGAATGATCGTAAAAGTCAGGCGCAATCCCCAATGCCTCGGCATTACTTCTGATATAACTCAGAGCGGTCTGGGCCGATTCACGCAACACTTCGCCCAGCGATCCGGTAAGGATGAGATTCGTGTGGCCCCGCATTATCAAGGACTCGATAAACATAATCTGACCACCAAACTGGGTCCAGACCAAGCTGGTCACGATCCCTGCCTTGTCCTCGCCTTCGGCTGCTTCCTGACGATATTTACGAGGGCCGAGCATGGACGTGATGGCAGCATTGTCAATATCAGGCAAGGATTCTTGTGCGTCTTTCTGCAGAACCTTCAAGGCGAGTTTGCGACAGATGGTTCCAATTTCCCGATTGAGCCCCCGCACTCCGGATTCCCTGGTATATTCGACAATCAATTTGCCAAAGGCCTCATCGCTGATCCGGGGATTGATTGCGGTCAAGCCATGCGCGGCCAGCTGCTTGGGGAGCAGGTATTTTCTGGCAATAACCTGCTTCTCCTGAAATGAATAACTGGGAAACTCAATCACTTCCAGGCGATCCAGTAAAGGACCTGGCAGTTTTGTGATGTCATTTGCCGTGGCAATAAAGAGGACGCCGGACAGATCAAAGGGGATATCAAGATAATGATCGATAAAGTTTTTGTTCTGTTCAGGATCAAGCACCTCAAGCAAAGCGGAGGCGGGATCTCCCCTGAAATCCTGGCCGATCTTGTCAATCTCATCGAGGATAAAACAGGGATTGGTCACGCCGACCCGTTTGATTTCGCTGATGATGCGACCCGTCATGGCACCAACATAGGTTCTGCGGTGACCGCGGATTTCAGCCTCATCACGCAGGCCGGCCATGGAAAGGCGGATAAACTCCCGGCCCAGAGAGGTGGCCACGGATTGGCCGATGGAGGTTTTTCCCGTGCCGGGAGGCCCGGAAAAACAGAGAACAGGCCCATGGCTGATTTGTAGTTTTTTCTGTTTCCGGAGGAGCCCCTCTACCGTCTCTTTCAGTTCGTCAAGCCGAACCGGTTTCGACAGATAATGGGTCGCCCCTTTATGGAGGGCATCAACGGCATTGGCCACGGTGGCATACCCGGTGACCATAATGACGCTGGTTTCGGGAGAGACCTTGGACATCTTGCCAATCAGGGTAAGGCCATCCATCTTATCCATTTTCAGGTCCGTGATCATCACGTCAAAATGATCACTGCCTTCAACCTGCTGCAATGCATCCAAACCGTTAACGGCGACCTCTACCGTATAGCCAAGCCCCTTAAAAAAACGTTGCATATTCTTGAGGGCAATCTCTTCATCATCAACGATCAATATTCTTGACTTCTGTTGATTTTTCAGGGTCTTGGTTGCCAGGAATTCCAGTACGCGTTCCTTGACCGCCTCAAGCCCGTAATGATGCGAGGCCATGATTGATTCGGCCCGCTTGAGGTCAAGATTATCCTGGGTCTCCTTAAACCAAGGCAGTGACAGCAACAGCTCGACATAGTCAACACCTATGGAAAACTCAGCGGCAAAGGGATCGATTTTTCCAAGACGATCAAGCTCGCCTGTAACCTGACGTACCACGTATGGCGGTAAATCAGTTCCAGCGGTCCTGTTTTTCAGATCGGCAACCTGTCCGGAACCGTGGTCTTTTCCAGGTTCGGAGGTTTGGGGCGCTATTTCTTTTTTGGAGAAAAAACTCATGACTGGGTCATCCGTTAAAAAGTTTGTGCGTCAAATGATAGTGAAAAAATATTTCCCTGACGCATAAACGATCTTAGTCATGAATGCCAAAATTTCAACGACAATTATAGGGCTGTATAAGAATTTTAGCCGGGATATTGAGATGCCTATGAAGGTTGCGAATCATTCTCAGGGAAAGTGGTTTTCGTCGATTAAGCACGGAACTTATGTTACCGGAACTGCCAATATCCGCCTTTAAATCCATGTTGCGCAGTCCCCGTTGAGCCATTATTTCTTTCAGGTACTCAATAGGGTCTGGCAGGTCTTCATCTGCAGACAACTCTCCGGCAGATTCAATTGACGAGATCACGTGGTCAAGAATTTCTTGATCTTGATTGTAAACGAATCTTTCACTCCTTTCCATTATGTCTGCCAAGTTCATATTATCCATATTTTTCTCCTCAAATAAACGAATGTTAATCAAAAAAATGACAGCATATACTTTGGCCCTTTACCCCAAGCTACAATGGAAGTCTGATTTTAAATTGGCACAAAGGTATATTCAGATTTTGCATGCAACCTATATGCCGTTTATCTTCAGGTTCAATAAAAATTAATGACTGCATCCGTCTCAATTCGCGTAAAAAATGCGGGAGACAAGGGAAACAATACGTTGTTGCTAGTAGACGTTACCGCTAACAACAACAAGAGGAGAGAAGATTCTAAAAGAAAGAGGAAAGTGATAAAAAGACAAAGAGAACAAGAGAGTCAAAATCTCTTCCATCAACGACTATCGATGCAAATTGCAACGATAGTCGTTGCAATGAATGTTGCGATATGCAACGTTCTCTGCTTTTTGGCTGCGGAAACAAGAAAACAATGTCCATTGCAAAATCGCGGGGAAAGAATGATCGCATCATTCATGTTTTATTGTTCATTTGGCCATAAATTTGCTAATGATAACATGAGGCCTACCAGATTATTTTTTTATAACTTTCGATTCCACCTGAAGACTCTATGAGGAGACACAAGAGAAGAGATGACAGCACCCTTCTCGGTGTTCATTCTACCGACTGGCCGAAAAAAACATGAGGCACTATGTTTTCTTTAAATCTGCGTCAGAAGATGCTTGGCTTCTTTTGTCTCCATCTGTTTTTTTATATCATCATCATGATAACCTTCGTAAAGGATTTTGACATGTTTAACCAGGATGTCGCCTTGTTAATACATGCCGGAAATCTCAGCAATATCTGCCTTGAAATACGACGTTATGAAAAAAATTACATCATCGGCCACAGCAACGATGATTTTACCAAAGTCCTTGAATACATTGACGAGGCACAGCAATATGCTCCCCGGGTCAGGCATGATCTGAAGATCATGCCCCAGCCGACACATCTGCAGGACATCTCCAGCAAACTGGTGGAATACAAGACGAGCTTCCAGGATTTTAAAGAACAATGTGTCTCTCGCCAGGAGCTGGCTGTGTGCCCCTTGCAAGAAAAGGTGCGTGGCCTGGGACAGGAATTGGTCAATATCACCGAAGACCTGATTCTGTTCGAACAACACAAAATGAACACCTTCATCGTAAAGTTTAAAAGTCGACTTGCAAAAACAATTTCTTTTCTTATCCTGCTCTCAATTTTCACCATCACCATTCTCTACATCTCAATCATCAGGCCCTTGAAAAGGGTAGAAAAAGCGGCCATAGCCATTGCCAATGGTACTTTTTCTCCGCTACCCGTTGATGAAGAAAGAGGTGAAGTCCAGAGTGTGATCAGGGCCTTCAATAAAATGGTCATCGATCTGGAGATACAACAGGAGCAGCTCTTTCAGGCAGAGAAGCTCTCCTCGATCGGAACCCTGGCCTCAGGAACGGCACATCAGATAAATAATCCGCTCAATAATATTGCCACCTCCTGCCAGCTGGCCCTTGCTGAAATTGATCACGAAGAGAATCCTTTTGTGGTAAAGATGTTGGAGACCATCAACCAGGAAACCGACCGTGCCGGGAAAATCGTTCGCGGCCTGCTGGAATTTTCCAGGGATCAGACTTTTTCCCTGCAGCCGTATCCCCTCGCAGAAGTTGTAAACAAGGTAAAACAGCTTGCTGACTGTGAAGTCCCGGACGGCATCGACATCCAGACCGATATACCTGAGGATATAATCCTTGATATCGATGTTCATAAAATGATCGAAGCCTTGCTGAATTTGATAATCAATGCGCTCCAGGCCATCACCGAACCGCCGGGAATCGTGTTTATCGGAGCAGAAAAAGATGGTGAACATACAAATGCGATCCTCACCATTGCCGATACAGGCAGAGGTATTGACAAGGACAACCTGCAAAAAATATTTGACCCGTTCTTCACAACCAAAAATGCTGAAAACGGTACCGGCCTTGGCTTGGCGGTTGCCTACGGCATCATAAAAAAACAAAAAGGCTCCATCCATGTAGAATCGGAAAAGGGGAAGGGGAGTCGGTTCATTATCACGCTGCCACTCCATATCGAGCTTGAGACAGGTTCTCTCGGTCAGAGTCCAATATCCAGGAACGACAATGCCTGATAAACAGACTATTGCAATTTTGCTGGTCGACGACGAGGTCATAAACCTTGAGAATGTCGGTCATTTCCTGGAACAACAAGGCTTTCAGGTAACAACCGCCACCAACGGTGATGAAGCCATCAGCTTGCTGCAGCAGCTCCATTTCGATCTGGTAATCACGGATTTGAAAATGGGTGATGTTGATGGCGTTCAGGTTATGAACACTGCCAAGGAACTCCATCCGGAGATTGAGGTTATTATTATTACCGGCTATGCGACCGTTAACTCGGCTGTAGACGTCATGGCCCAGGGAGCATTCTATTATCTCTGCAAACCGATTAAACTCAAGGAACTTCATGCCCTGGTTCTCAGGGCCATCGAGAAGACAATGCTCCTGCGGGAGATCAGCCGTCTTAAGCGGCGCATCAAGGCACAAGAAGGAACGACTCAGTTTATTGGCCAGAACCCGGCAATTCTGGAGCTCAAGGATTCCATTGTCCGTTTTGCCCAGCTTGACTGCAATATTTTGATCACCGGTGAAACCGGAACCGGCAAGGAGTTGGTGGCCAGGACCATTTATGAGCTGAGCTCAAGGGCCAATAAACGCTTTCTTCCCATCAACTGTGGAGCAATGACCGAAGAGCTGATGGTCAACGAACTGTTCGGCCATGAAAAAGATGCCTACACCGATGCCGGCGGGTTGCGCAGCGGACTACTCGAATCGGCCAATGGCGGGGTTGTTCTTTTTGACGAAATAGGCGAAATGCCGCTTACGATGCAGGTAAAGTTGCTGCGGGTGCTGCAGGAGAGAAAAATCATCAGGGTCGGCGGCACCAAAGAGATACCAATCGATATCCGGGTGCTGGCCGCAACCAACCGGGATCTCAAGGAAGAAGTGCAAAAGAAAGCCTTCCGCCAGGATCTGTACTACCGATTGAATGTCGTCAATCTTCATATTCCGCCACTCCGGGAGAGGAAGGACGATATCCCTCTTCTGGTCAACTATTTCCTGGCCAAACATTTCCCAACTGGAGGGAGCAAAAGTGTCTCCCGGGAAGCATTACGGAGGCTGCAGTGTTACGATTACCCCGGCAATGCACGAGAGCTTGAAAATATCATTGAACGCTCCCTGGCTCTTTGTGACACTTCAGAGATACAACCCTACCATCTCCCGTCGGAACTCAGCAGCAGCCCGAATTTTCACCTGCCAAAGGTCGAGGCGGTCAAATCAAGCCAGAGCCTTGACGAAAACGAACGCGAATATATTCTTTCGGTCCTTAAAAGCGTTGACGGCAATAAGACACAGGCCGCCAAGATAATCGGCATTGACAGGGTTTCCCTCTGGCGAAAGTTGAAAAAATATGAAAATAACGGAATTAGCATGGGGTGATGCGGCATGATAAAAATCCCAGGCTGTTTTTCTACAAGACCTAGAGCAAGGTCAGACATCTCCTATCGCCCGGCGGTCCCCCTGGATCTCCTGATATCATTAAAGAAAATGCACATCTCTATCACTCGTCCTATCACTTTTATATCTATTCAATTCGGAGCCTCTTTCCTTCCAGGATCGAGAAAACGGTTGGAGTGCGTCTGATTATCTGACGCGGGGAAGAACAATGCAGATTCCATATATGTTTAGTCAGTGCACGATACGGAAGCGCCTGATACAGCTTAACTCCATTACCATTGTACTTATTGTTGCCCTCGTCTCCATCTATAGCTACCAGGTTATTTCGCTGGAACACAAGCTGGTAACCATGGAGCGGGTTGACGATCTCTTTAGCAATATCCTGGAAGTGCGCCGTTATGAAAAAAATATCATGCTGCGTCTGGATAGCGAAAATATAACAAAGGCCGAACAGTCCTTGCAAAGGACGAAATTTCTTCTCGAAGAATTATCTCCTAAGTTCAGTGAGTCATCTGAAAAAAAATTATTTATTCATCTCAAGGACAGTTTTACCAAATATAAGGTTATTTTTGACCATTGGTGTGCAAATGGAGAGTGCGTAACAGATCCTGTCGGACATAGCCGAGAGTATACCAGCTACCTGATCCGGCAAGAGGGACAAACGCTTGTCGACAATGCGGCAGAGCTGGTTCATCTCAAGAGAACAGATATAAGCGTGGGCTTTAAAAGGATTCTCTTCTGGCTGACCTTCATGCCGGCCATTATATTTATATTTGGAGTGATCCTGTTTTTTTCACAGATTAGAAGCATACTCAACCGTCTTTCCTCGTTAGACCAGGGGACCAAGAACCTGGCGGCTGGTGAGTTTAAAATAATTCCAACAACTGACACATCACCAGATGAAATCTCAGGACTTATAGATAATTTCAATCAGATGGTCGGGGCATTGGAACAAAAACAGGAGGAGCTGATTCAGGCCAAAAAAATGGCCTCCATCGGCACTTTTTCCTCAGGCATCGCCCATGAAATCAATAATCCGCTCAACAACATCTCCCTGTCTACAGATATCATCCTGGAAGAGTTCGACTCCATGACCGATGAGGAGATTAAGGAGATTCTGGGTGACATTATGACCCAGACAGATCGAGCCAGTAAGATTGTTAAAAATTTGCTGGATTTTTCCCGGGCCCAGCCTTCAGAGATGCAACCGGTGTATATCGATTTTGTCCTGCATAAGACCACGGATCTTATCGCCAATGAATTGCGTATTCATAAAATTGCCCTGGAAAAAAACATCGACGACCTGCTGCCCCAGGTCAATGGAGATGTACAAAAACTGCAGCAGGTATTTCTCAACCTGATCATCAATGCAGAGCAGGCCATCGGCATGTACGGAATCATCACCGTCCAGGCCCGCAAAGTCGATAACGACTATATTTGCATCAATATCTGCGATACCGGCCCGGGCATTGCCCAGGAAAACATCGATCAGATTTTCGATCCTTTTTTTACCACTAAGGGGGTCGGCAAGGGTACTGGACTAGGCCTATCCATTGTCTATGCCATTGTTAAAGAACATGGCGGATATATTGAGGTTACCAGCAAACTGGGTGAGGGAACGACCTTTTCCGTTTATCTCCCGGTCTACCATGATACTGAAATCAAGGAGCAGCAGCCCACATGATGTCTATTGCCATTATCGATGATGAGGAAACCACGAGAAAAATGGCAAGCCTTATCCTGAGCAAGGCTGGTTATAGCGTAGAGACCTTTGCTGCAGGTTCTCCCTTTCTGCAGAGAATGGAGCAGGACCCCTTTGATATCGTCTTTCTGGATCTGCAGTTACCTGACATGGGAGGACTGGAAATTCTGGACAATATCAAAGCGATCCGCCAGGAGACAGAGGCCATCATTGTAACCGGATATGGTTCCATTGAAAATGCGGTGGAGGCAACTAAAAAAGGGGCCTTTCACTATTTAACCAAACCCTGTCACAGTCATGACCTCTGCCTGATGGCTGAACGGGCTGCTGACAAAATAAAACTCCATCAAGAGAACACCCGCCTGAAATCACAGGTGGGGGAAGGTACCCTGCTGCCCGGCTTTATCGGCAACTGCAAGGTCATGCAGCCGATTTTTGAAATAATTCGCAAGGTCGCCCTGGTGAATTGCAATGTTCTTCTGGAAGCGGAAACCGGTACCGGCAAACAGCTGACTGCCCGGGCCATCCATGAGCTCGGCCCAAGAAAAGATGCGCCCTTTGTCTATTTCAACTGTGGCGGTTTTAGTGAAGATCTGATCTGCAACGAGCTGTTCGGCCATGAGAAGGATGCCTTTACCGGTGCATCCGCATGCAAGATCGGGCTGCTGGAATCTGCTGCCGGCGGAACGGTGTTTCTCGATGAAATCGGAGAAATGCCCCTGTCCATGCAGGTCAAACTCCTCCATGTTCTTCAGGAGCGTCAAGTGCTCAGGGTGGGTGGGATCAAGCCTATTGACCTCAATATTCGTATTATTGCCGCTACTAATAAGGATCTCAAACAGCTGATCCAGAAGAGGTCGTTCCGGGAGGATCTGTATTATCGGCTTAATGTGGTGACAATTCGCTTGCCCAGGCTTTGTGAGCGGAGGGAGGACATCCCCCTGCTTATTTATCATTTTATCGCTAAGTCCAATAAGGCCTTTTCCAAGGACATCCAGGGGATTTCCTCCCGTGCCCTCGATGTCCTTATGCATTATAATTTTCCAGGAAACGTGCGGGAACTCGAAAACATCATCCAGCACGCCGCGGCTCTAACCGAAGGGAGACAACTCATTCCGGAAGATTTTCCTTCTCACCTGCGGAAATTACATCTGCAGGATAATTACGAGAATGAGCTTTTGCCTTTGGACGATATGGAAAAACACCATATTTCAAAAGTATTGCATCAGACAGGGAACAATATTAAGGCCGCAAGTAAAATTCTTAAAATGCCCCGAACGACTCTATGGCGAAGGATAAAAAAATATGGCCTTTCGGACTCTTAGGTTTCATATTGAAACCAATAAATACCATCTACAATTTATTTATATCATACATTTAAGCTTGTTACCCTTGGAAATTCGTACTATTTTTCATTTTGAAACATGAGCATGAATGGATCATTTTGAAACAACTCACCAGCTCCATTCTTTATTTCTTCTCGCAGGAATTCTATTTATAACATCCCGAAATTTCATATTTTTTTATTTTTTTATTGACCTATTGCCCACATATATAGACCCTGGCATCTCTCTTGCAAGGCTTAAGATGCAACGAAGGCCGGGCATGCAAAATTTTTTTAGCTCAACCGCTTGGCTCACCTGCATATCGTTCAGGGGGATGTCAACAATTCCTGTCATCCCTTAATATTCAAATAAGGGTATCTTGAAAAATTGTCTTTTTCGTCTCATTTGTGATGTCGTGCTCAGATAATATCATCGGCATGGAAGTTTTATGCTGGTGATATTATTTTGGCCCGCCGTGATCTTAAGCGAGGATCCAATTGTTCAACAAAGACCGAAGGCGTAAGGGGAGAATATGGAAGGAAAGAAAAGAGATGGCAGTATATAACTTTTCGGCAATAAACAATTGAGGGGAAGAAGGTTTTTTTTAGAAAATAGAAAGTATTTCATTCATCACAGGGAGGTTTAACGATATCATGTTTTATATGTACTTACCTATTGCAGGAAATAGTGTGAACATTCTGCTGATTCTGGGCTTGGGCGGTTTTGTCGGGCTGCTTTCAGGAATTTTCGGCGTGGGGGGAGGTTTTCTCATGACCCCTTTGCTCATGATGTTCGGCATTCCGCCGACAGTGGCTGCGGCCTCCGACTCAAACCAGATTGTCGGTGCCTCGACGTCCGGAACCCTGGCTCATATGCGGCATGGAAACGTTGACGTACCCATGGGTATCATGCTCTTGATCGGCGGAATTGCCGGGGGTACCGTAGGCGTCCAGATCATTAAACTCCTGCGGGCCATGGGTGGCGCTGATTTTCTCATCGCCATCACCTACGTCATTATGCTGGGCGGAGTGGGCGGCTATATGTTCTGGGAGAGCCTGGAAGGTTTGAAAAAAAGTAAGAACACGACCGCAGAAACCAAAACCACTGCAGGAGAACAAAAGTCCGGCAAGAAATCCTTGCTGCAACGGTTGCCCTTTCAGTACAAGTTCGAGAAGTCAGGTTGTCACATTTCCATGCTGCTGCCCTTAGGCTTTGGTATTCTGGTGGGTATCCTGGCAGCTATCATGGGTGTGGGCGGCGGTTTTATCATGGTACCGGTCATGGTCTATCTTCTGCGGATGCCCATGCATGTCGTAGTCGGAACCAGCCTGTTCCAGATCCTTTTTACCTGCATCAACGTCACCGTCATGCAGGCTTACAGCAACAAAACCGTTGATTTTGTCCTGGCAGTCCTCCTGTTGCTGGGTTCGACCATTGGTGCCCAGGTAGGAACCAGCATTGGTAAAAAGCTTAAGGCCGATCAGCTCAAAATCATGCTGGCAAGTCTTGTTTTACTGGTCTGTGCGAAGATGATGGCTGGTCTGCTGATGACCCCAACAATTATGGTGGCCCTCAAGGGTGGTCATTAAGATGTATACGGAGAGAAATAACATGAAACGAGTTGTATATGGATTACTGGCAGTTGTTGTGGTGAGTCTGGCCTGGTTCGGTTCGTCCCTGGCTGCAGAAGGACCGTTGTTGCTCCATCTTGACAAAACCAATATTAAAATATCCACATTTTACAATGGCACAACCCTCGAAGTCACCGGCATTTTGCCTGCTGACGAGGATGTCGTGGTGCAGGTCAGTGGACCCAAGAAAGATGTCCATTTGAAGGAAAAGGGTAAGGTAGCGGGTTTCCTATGGATGAACAAGACCGATGTCTCCCTGGAAAACACCCCGGCCGTCTACATGGTGTATACGCCAGCCGGTGCACCGGCGACTCAATTTCTCAGCCCTGACCTGGGAGTGGGTTACAAGGCGCTGGTCAAGGATATTACCATCAATCCGGAATCCGCGGACAAGGCTTTTATCTTTGACGAGTTTGTTAAGTTGATGGAAAAATCAGGGGTCTATGCTATCAATGAAGGCACCGTCAAATATGGCAGCTCCCCCAACAATGGGACGAAGGACTTTACTGCTACCTTGACCATTCCTTCAAAGATGAGTGCGGGCGCCTACAAGGTTGCAGCCATTGCCATGAAAGATGGCGCGGTAACCAGCAGGGTGAGCCAGGACCTTACCCTGGAACTATCAGGGCTGCCTGCGGCAATCTCCTCTATGGCCAACGGCAGACCACTGCTATTCGGCTTTATGGCCGTATTTATCGCGGTTGGTGCCGGTTTGCTTGTCGGTGTTCTTTTTCGCGGTGGTGGTGGCTCCCATTAAGCGTATTGCTTAAGGCAAGAAGAATAAATAATGAAAAACTTTCTGCACCGGGTCGGTCAGCTCTTTCAGATAAAAAAGCAGACGACCGTCCCGTTCAAGCTCATCTTTGCCGACTTTAAGAAAATCCTGAATCTCAACAATCAGATTCTGGATCTCATCGCCGATGCAAATGACAAATTGAGCGGGGACTACATCTTTGATGAGCAGTATATCCATGCTATCTGCCATCAATTGACCGATCTGGTGCGGGAACTCATTGTCCTTATCAACCATCTGACTCAACAGAAGTATTCGGATCTGTACAACAGTTTTCACCATATTGAAGAGCAGATTCAAGCCATTCTGCAGGGAGATGTCCTCTGTCCGGTGACGCAGTTTATCCTGCCGTATTCAGCCATCAGCCGAGATCTGATTGATGCTGTAGGCGGGAAAAATGCCAATCTTGCCGAAATAGGTTCCGTGCTTGGCTTCCGCATACCGGATGGTTTTGCCATAACGACAGCGGCATTTTCGTCGTTTTGGCTGGAGAACGACCTGGAGGAGAAGGTTTCTGCAATAATTGAACAAGGGCAGCAAAAGACAATAGCCGCTGAAGAGATGGCCTGGAACATTGAACAGCTGATCTTTGACTCAACACTACCGGCACAACTCGAAAGAGAGATCCTGGATGCCGCCGGCAATCTTAGCAAAGGACAAGAAACTATTCCCTGCTTTGCCGTCCGCTCCAGTGCCCAGGGAGAGGATGAGACCTCATCCTTCGCCGGTCAGTACCGCAGCTGTTTGAATATTCCCCTGAAAGATCTTCCCCAGGCATACAAGGAGGTCGTTGCCAGCCTGTATAGCCCCGAAGCTATGGCATACCGGCTACGCAAGGATTTCAGGCCCAATGAGATCAAGATGTCCGTGGCCTGTCAGTTAATGATACCGGCAAGGACAAGTGGCGTGCTGTACAGCTATGATCCGGTGCTGCCTGAAGAAGAAACGCTGGTCATCAGCTCTGCCTGGGGACTGGGCGAGCCCATTATGTCAGGAAAAGTTGCCACCGACCTCTTTGTTCTCAGCCGGCAACCGCCCCATGAGGTCAAGGAAGTACAGGTCGTCCGCAAGGAAAGGAGCATGATCCTGCATCGATCCGGTGGCATCGGCATGGAGTTGGTACGGGAAGACCAACAGACACAACCAAGCCTCAAAAATCAGCAACTGAAAGAGCTCGCCGAGATTGGGTTACAGCTGGAAAAATACTTTAAAAAACCGCAGGATGTAGAATTTGCCATTGACCGGCAAGACAGGGTTATTGTCTTGCAGTCACGGCAGCTGAGCCTGCTGCAGGAACAAATGCCCCGGGCTTCTGATTTGACCGATCTCGGCGGCAAATACCCCATTCTCCTGCAGGGTAAAGGCATTGCGGCCATGAAAGGAATTGCTTCCGGACCTGCCTGGGTATTAGAGCATGACAGTGACCTCAAGGACTTTCCCAGGGGCGCCATTCTGGTGGCCCGCTATGCCTCGCCGCAACTGGCCAGGGTGATCCACAAGGCCAGCGGTTTTATAACTGATATCGGCTCAACCACCGGTCATCTGGCTACCGTGGCCAGGGAATTTCGGGTACCGGCCCTGTTCAACACGGAAAATGCAACCACTCTGCTTAAGCATGGACAGGAGATTACCCTGGATACGGAGAGTCTGACCGTATATGAGGGGATCGTTCACGAACTGCATTATTACAGTTTTCATGAGGAACCCATCGAAGAGATGTATGAGTACCGGATGCTGCGCCGGGTCCTCAAAAAGATTGAACCCCTGAATCTTTTTGATCCACATGATGAGAATTTTACACCGCGGGGCTGTCGCACCTATCATGACCTGACTCGATTTATCCATGAGAAGGCTGTGGAGACGATCATTGATCTCAACTTTTACCATGCCCATCAGCGTGACACTCAGTCTGGACAGCTGGTGTGGGACTATCCCCTTGATTTGATTCTGATTGATGTCGGTGGCGGAATAGAGGGAGAACACGATAAGGGAATACGGCCGGAACAGATCCGTTCCCTTCCCATGCAGACCCTGCTGAGCGGCATGTCGTATCCCGGCATCTGGGATATGTCACCCGTACAGGTCGATTTCGGTAGTTTCATGTCCAGTCTGACCAAGACTCCGCCCACACGTAGCTCACAACCGGAAGATGTGGGTCGCAATCTGGCGGTAATCTCTACCGAATATGCCAATATTAATTTTCGCCTGGGCTATCACTTTACAGTCATTGATGCCTATCTCTCTGACAATATCCTGGATAATCACATCTACTTCAGGTTTTCCGGAGGAGTGACTGATGCAATTCGGCGTTCGCGCAGAGCCAGCCTGCTCAATAAAATTCTAACCCATTATGATTTCCTGTGTGAACAGCACGGCGATATTATCGTTGCCCGCCTCAAGAGAATGAATAAGGCGAGTATGCTCAAACGCTTATTTTTATTGGGTCTGCTGGTCGGCTTTACTCGACAGCTGGATGTCAAGATGATCAGTGATGCCAAGATACCGATTTATTATGAACAAATTAAAACCATAATGGAGGAGAGTCATGGCAACTGAGCAGACCACTATTCTGATTCTGGATGATGAACCCATTGTGGGAAAACGATTAAAACCATCTCTTGAGAAAAAAGGTTACGAGGTAGAGACCTTCACCAGTAGTGCCGAGGCGCTGAAACGGGTGAAGGAACGGCCCTTTCATATCGTTATTACGGACTTGAAGATGGAAGGCATTGATGGCATGCAGTTCCTGAGCGAGGTTAAGGAAAGATATCCGAAAACGGAGGTCATCGTCATTACCGGTTTTGCAACCATGGCGACAGCAAAAGAGTCGTTTAATAAGGGGGTGTTTGACTTTTTAGCCAAACCCTTCAAGTTGGGAGAAATTGCCGAGGTCATCAGCAGGGCAGAGGAAAAAATAAAAAACAAGTAACTGTTCGGCAGCATTTCATCCACGCATCCGGTTGCACCAGAATAGTTCAAAAAATAATTAAGAGTTTCATTCCCTGGATCCAGGATAAAAGTTACTTGTTGAATGAGGTAAACCCCATGTTGAAAACGCTACTGTACATCAATGAAGATCTGGCCTCAAGCATTGCTCTTCGCTATACGGCCTACCTTCATCAATTTGTGCCTCTCTCCCTTTATATCTCTCATGTGGAGGAACCGGACAAAAAAGAACAGATTGAATCCGGTTGGGTTCGCCATACCTGGGAGGATGGTGTTGCCTCCAAGGGCAAACGGCTCATCGAGCGCATGCTGAGGACGGAAAATATTAACTGTCCGTTGGCAGGACGGCCAACGGTCTTTGTGGGAGACAGGGATAAAGAAATTGCCTATGAGTTACGTAACGGATTGTATAATCTTTTTATCGAAGGATACCAGAATACCGCTGACCCTGATCAGTTCTATGAACTCATCAGTTCACCCCTCTATATCAATACATCCTGCCCCGTACTGGTGGTAAAAAATCTTTCCATCAATAAGAAATGCGCCTTACTCTGTGCCGACAGTGTTGACCCGAAGGTACTGGTTGAAAAAAGTATGGCAATCCTCGGCGAATCGACCTTCAGCTTTGACATTGTTCATTTTAAATTTAATGAAAACGAACAGTTAGTTGATCTTGGCAAGGAAGATGGCGGCAGCTGTCTGCGAGAGGTTGAATCCCTGTTGGCCCAGCATGGCAAATCAGTCGGGAAGGTCAGTGTCCTGTCCGGGACACCGGAGCAGGTCGGAGAGTATCTTAAGGATTATGCGCTTGTGGCCTCAACCCTGCCAACGAGGAAGAGCATGACAATGTACGTACTGGCAAACTCACTGGCTTCGGTCCTCATGGTTCATTGAACCACAAATGAAATCATAAATCCTACGAGCGGCCAGAGGGAGTCACCATGGAGATACTGGTTGCCTTTTTCTTTCTTTAATCTCTTTTTTGAGATCCCGATTTAGTACCGCCAGGATATGGACATCAAGCGGCCCTGTCCGACCTCCGACAATTTTTTCTCCGGCATACCCGCAAGAGTTCCACCGGCATCCATATACGTGTCAACTCGTTCATCCGCCTTCTGTCATTGATTGCCCCGCAAAAACATACGGGGTTTATGACCAACCAGACTTCGGTTACTAGTCGTCCCTGAGTTATCATTGCTCTTATCTCTGCGATCAGTGCAGCAACTTATACTGCAGGATATAGGTCACGATTCCAGCAAAATACCCGGCCAGGGCCAGCGGCCCAATACGGCGGGCATACCAGAAGAATTCGATCTTCTCCAGCCCCATGGCGGCCACACCGGCCGCTGAGCCAATAATAAGAAGCGAACCACCAGTACCGGCGCAATAGGCCATGAACTCCCAGATAAAAGAATCCGGCGGAAACTGGGTCATGGGATACATGCCCATGGAGGCGGCCACCAGCGGGATATTGTCAACAATAGAGGAAACCATACCGATAATAATAACAATGAGAGACTGATTGCCCACTTTGAAATCCAACCACTGGGCCAGGGCCGGCAGCATGCCATTAGCGGAAAGGGTAGCTACCGCCAAAAGAATACCAATAAAAAAGAGCACTGAGGCCATGTCGATACGTCGGAGTGCCTGGGTTAAGGTAAAGCGCTCTTTCTCCTGTGCTGATTTCTTACGATGCAGAATGTCACCCACCAGCCAGAGCACACCTAATGACAACAAAATACCAAGATAGGGGGGCAAATGGGTAAGACTCTTGAATATCGGCACAAAAATCAGGGATCCCATGCCCATGAAAAACATGACGGTTTTCTCGCGCCGGGTCGTTTCAACTTCCCCGCCTGCAACCCTGGCGGGCGCCTCGACATTACCTTTCAGCATGAAAGAGGCCATGACCAGAGGCACCACCATACAGACCATGGAGGCCAGGAAGGTGGTCTTCATGATATTGAGGGTCGTCACCTGGCCACCAATCCAGAGCATGGTGGTGGTCACATCGCCAATGGGCGACCAGGCACCACCGGCATTGGCGGCAAGGACGATCATGCCGGCAAAAAAGAGCCTTTGCTGATGATGTTTGAGCAGACCTTTCATCAGCGCCACCATGACGATGGTGGTGGTCATATTATCCAGGATGGAAGAGAGGAAGAAGGCGATAAAACCAATGATCCAGAGCAGGCTGGAGAGCTTGGTAGCCTTGATGCGGGAGGTGATGATCTCGAAGCCGCCGTGCGAGTCGGTCACCTCGACAATGGTCATGGCGCCGATCAGAAAGAAAACGATGGCCGCGGTTTCCGCCAGTTTTTCCGTGAGCTGCTCGACCACATGATGAATCCCCTCCGGGCTGGCAAAGGAATAGAGGGTCCACATCAGACCAGCGGCAATGAGCGCCGAGGACGACTTATGAATTTTAATGGGATGTTCAAGAGCTATCATCGCGTAACAGAGGACGAAGACAGCTACAATCATGATCATCATGATTTATTCTCCTTTTTAATACCACCGCGCTATCGATGCACATTATTTTTTAAACCGGATATCGCACCCACCCAAAGCACATACTGCTTCATGGATACCTGTTTGGGTCAATTGCATACCCAGTTTTTTGGATATAATCAATATAAACTCAACAGCCTGGAGATCACTCCGAGGCAGGGTGGGAGGCAATCTTCTTTCAATTGGCTCAGCTGCCGGAGCCGTACCGCTGGGAAGATCGAGGAAGGCATGCACGTTAGGATCCCATTTAAAATGGATTCCGGTTATGCGCTGGGTATGGAGCAAGTATCTACATGCATCTGCTTATCAATAAACCGTTCATTCAAGATCACGAAGATACTTGCTTTATTCTTGAGAACTCATTGAAACAGGAATCAACTCTTGTAACTGTAACGGATCACCGTGACCTTTTCCAGGGTGATCATACCACCGGTCATCATCTCATCAATTTGAGGCATGAGCGCATCGATCTTTTCCTGGTTCTCCACAACCTCAACAATAATGGGAAGATCGAGTGAAAGCCGCAGAAACTTATCGGTATGAAAGACACTGTGGGCGCCAAATCCGGCAATACCCCGCAGCACCGTGGCCCCGGCGAACCCTTCTGTTCGGAAAAGTTCAACCAGTACTTCGTAAAGTGGACGATGCCCAATCCTGTCGCTCTCACCCAGGAATATCCGCATCAATACCTTTTCACCATTGAATCGTGTCATGCCTGGTCCCATTTATTTTAATTCCCCTTAAAAATGATGGTCTTACCAAAAGCCCCAAAAACAGGCGCAACAATCCCGAGAAATGCGGCGTGCTTTCAGTGCGCAGTAGTGTGCAAGGAGAAGTGCAACCAAAGACCATTAAAGAACCCGTGCCGCATGAATCCCCAGCCAGGTGAAGAGCAGGCAGACGATGACGCTCACCAGGACGTTGGCTGTGGCCACAAAAAAGTTCCCCTCCTCCAGCAAGCGGAAGGTCTCATAACTGAAAGTGGAAAAGGTGGTAAAGCCGCCGAGAAAACCGATGGCAAGTCCGGTACGCAGACTGACCGGCAGCAAGGCGCTTCGCACGCCGAACTCCATGACCAGGCCCAGAAGAAAGGCTCCCAGGATATTGACGGCAAATGTGCCGTAGGGAAGGCCTCTGCCGAACAATTCATAAAGCCACCCGGAGACATAATAGCGGGCCACGCAACCGAGCGCCCCCAATCCTGCAATACTTAAAATTATCTGCATGGGAGAATGGAAAAAGTTTTATATTTCATCCATGTCACCATCAAAATCTGCCTCTTTTCTTTTTTATTATTGTTTATTTTGAACCGGAGACGTATGGGAATTGTGCAGGCTGTCCGGCTCGGGTAGATAGAGGCCGGTACGGATCTCCATGAATCCGAGGAGGGTGTGAAAACAGCGACCTCTTTCTATTCATCTTTAGCCAACCCAGTTCCGTGAAAATATCATAGAATGTACGTCCTGTCATGTCAAACGTGGCGAGGAACCGATCAGAAGCATCAGCACCATGAAGAGGAGTGCCGACAGGGTCGCCGTTGCCGCGCCGAAATAGAAGGTCGCGGCCGGGGAGAAGTGATCCCAGAGCCAGCCGGCAATGAGACTGGCCGGCAGCATGGCCAGACCTATGCAAGCGCCATAGATGCCGAAGGCAGTTGCCTTCAGGTCAGGCGGAATAATGGTTGCCAGAAAGGCCTTTTGAATCCCTTCGGTCAAGCCCATGAACAGACCGTACAGGGCGAATAAAAGCCAGATGGTGGAAGCTTTTTCGGCAACCGCAAAGCCGTAATAGAGCCCGGCAAAAAGTAGGAACCCCAGCAGGATAATCCTCTTCCGGCCAAATCTGTCCGCCGTTATCCCAGCCGGGATGGCCGACAGGGAGTAGACGAGATTAAACACCAGATAGACAACCGGGATCGTCAACGTTGGGATACCGACCTGCTCAGCCCGCAGGATCAGAAAGGCATCGCTCGAATTGCCCAGGGCAAAGAGGGTCGCAATCACCATGAAGGACTTCACCTTCCAGTCAAAATGGAAGAAGCTCAACTTGGGCCCCTCGGCCTGGGGCTGCGGCTGCTTTTTCTTCTCCTCGATGAAAAGGATAATCAGGATGACCGCAATCACCGCCGGCACCATGGAAAGCCAGAAGATCTTGCGATAGTCGTTGTTGAACATCCCGAGGAGCACGAAGGTGATGGCCGGACCGACCACCGCCCCCAGAGTGTCCATAGCCCGGTGGAAACTGAAGGCGCGGCCCAGGTGGCTTGAGTGGACGGATTCGGCGATGATGGCATCCCGCGGGGCGGTGCGGATACCCTTGCCAAGGCGATCAATAAAGCGTGAGACCAAGACCTGCTGCCAGACGCCGGCCATGGCCATTATGGGGCGGCTCAGGGTGGAGATGGCATAGCCGGCAAGCATCAGATTTTTGCGCTGCCGGGTCCGGTCCGAAAGCCAGCCGGAAAAGACCTTGAGAAAACTGGCCGTTGATTCGGCAATCCCCTCAATCAGGCCGATCATGGACATGTTGATTCCCAGCACGTTGGCCAGGAAAAGGGGAACCAGCGGATAGATCATTTCGGAACTCACATCCATGAAGAAACTGACGAGTCCCGTAAAGAAGACATTCCTGCCGAATCCGAAAAATGTCTTCCCGTTTCCCATCAGCGTCTCATCATTTACCGGAGTAAGGGCCAGAGATATTTGCCTGCAGTGAAGAGCAGACACAGCACCAGAATCCACTTGATGAATCTGGCCGGCACAAACTTCTGGAGGCGCGCCCCGCAATACATGCCGGCAAAGCCGCCGATGCCGAAGAGTACGCCCAGGAACCAATCGGGAGCGATGGACATGCCGGGATAACAGAAGGCCAGGACCTGGTAAAAGAGCACCCCGGCCACCGAGGTGACGAAGGTTCCCATCAGCGCCGCTCCGGCCACGGTATAGACCGGCAGCCCGAAAAAACTGACTAAAAACGGGGCAATGATCGCCCCGCCGCCAATACCGTACACCCCGCCCACCATGCCGACAATCAGGCTGAGGGCCATGACCCCGAAGGCATTGACGGTAAAGGTCTCCCCGCAGAAGTCATAGACAATCCGGCTGAATGTCCATTGCTGCACCGTAACGCGGGAGAGTTGTGCCCCAGGAGCGGAGACATTGTTTTCTTTAATCTGGGGTTGTAGTTTGCGTTGTTGCTGAAACCGCTCCTCCGTCGAAGGTTTGTCCGCCTTCTTTTTCTTAGAGAGCAGATCGGTTAAGAGTCTGCCTCCAATATAGAGGAGAACCAATCCGACAAACAGCTTGAAATGCTTCGGATCGGGCAGGTATTTGATGCGGACGATGGCCCCGACCAACACCCCCGGCAGGGTGCCGATAATCACGATCCAGGTCAGGGGCCAGACCATTCTGCCCTCCCTGATATAGCGGTACACCCCGCTGGGAATGGCCACGATATTGAACAGCTGATTGGTCGAACTGACGGCCGGGCTGGTGAAGCCCAGCACGCTGACCTGAAAGGGCAGCAGCAGGAAGGCGCCGGACACCCCGCCCATGGAGGTGAACAGGGAAATCACAAAGGCGACCAGTGGTGGCACCAGCGGGTTGACCTCGATACCGGCAATAGGAAAGTACATCAAAGACACCCCTTGCTAAGCAATGGTTCTTAAAATCGCATCCACCACCTGGCGGACCTCAGCCAGACATCAGTGACCAGAGGGGTTTGTCTCCGCGCAGCGGCAGTGGCCCTCTTTTTTTTCGGCAATAATGCGCGCCATAATCTGCGAGCGGCCATGACGCAGGACATCCTGGCATAGATCTTCCTCGGTGTACCCAAAACAGTAACAGATTAGACGGGACATAAATGCCTCCCGAAGGTTTGCGGGCAGAAGGATTCTGTCGGCCGATGGCCCATCAAAAAAGATGCATGCGAAAACGAAGGTCATGATAGCGCAAAACCACACCTTCCCTGAGAATCTCCTCCAGATAGAGTTGATTCTCAACCATCTCTCCCTCGCGACAGATCCTGTTGTTGATAATAATCATACGCTTGGCACTATCTTCCGAATAAATGTGCCCGGCCAGTTGCAATGGCGGCAGGCCCTCCCCCACACTGGCCGGTAAGTCCTGAAGAAGGGGCAATGTTTCCGCGACCTTTCGGGGAGCATCTTCAGGCCTTATCACAGTTTTTTCTTCGGGTATCGGCTGAGCATTCTTCGGCGACAAGCCTTGATCCGCCTCCGTCACCATCACAAACGGCTCCAAGACAACGTCTTCCTGTAGTGCCGGAGATTGACGAACCGCCACCTTCTCCTCTGCCTCTTTCATCAACGGTTGCGGAATAATTTTTTCCTCGACCGCCTGTGGAGGAATAACCGGGGGAACAGGCTGTTTTTTTAATTGTACGACACTCTCTTCCAGGGCCGAAATTTTTTTCTGCAAGGCCGTGTTGTTCCTCTGCGTGCCCCAGTACAGAACGAGTGCCGACAAAGCCAATACCATTCCCGCAGCAAGCCATATCCGCAAGGGGCCTGTTTTTCCTCCTTCCCCATGACCAGATCGCTGCCCATGATTACTTTGCAGATCAGGGATCTCTCCCTGCTTCCGTTCCCGATCAGATTTCTTGAGCGCTTCCAGGATATAGGACATGATCACAAACCCTTCTCTACTATTTTGCTTTCTTTATCTCTTTTCTGCTTTTTCCGCCTAGCCGGCACATACTCCGCTTGGGCCGGCTCATTCTTTGTCGACAAAACCGGTTGCAGACCTTGCACTTGTGCGACGGGTAGCCCTTCATCCATCCCTGAAGCGCGAGACCCTGGTTTCTCCATGGCCTGCGTCCCGTTTTGCCGGTCTGACCGCGAGACAAACTCCCAATGACCATAATAAAGGGATGCAGCCAGCAGACCCAAGACAAGCAGCAGCAGACCCAGGACCACACCGTCGAAGGAGATTCCTCGCCTCATGACCCTGAGGCCTGCGCCTTTTTCAGGACGTCCCAGCACTTCCCGAGCGGACTGATTGACAATTCTCAGATCAACCTGATCTTTTTCCTCCACATAGGCCCCAAGCAGGGCCCGATCGCAAAGGACATTGATCAGCCTGGGGACTCCCCGACTCAGCTCCGCCACCCGCCTGAGAGCCACGTCGGAAAATAATTTTTTCCGCCCTCCCGCCACTGCCAGGCGGTGTTCCACATAGACAGCAACATCCCGTCCGGCCAAGGGCGAGAGATGATAGCGTGAGGTAATCCTCTGATTGATCTGGGCCACCTCTTCCTGATCCAGAAGCTCTCTCAACTCCGGCTGTCCGAGCAGGATGATTTTCAATAATTTCTGTCTCTCTGTCTCCAGATTGGTGAGCAGACGAAGCTGTTCCAGGGTATCCATGCTCAGATTCTGGGCCTCATCAATGAGGAGGGCGGTACTTCTCCCTCTGGCGTGGGCGGCAAGCAGATAGCGGTTCAGGTGATCGATATAGGTCTTGACACTCTTTTTCCCCCGGGTGACGACAATCTCCAGCTCATCACAGATAGAGGCCAGCAACTCCATGGCATTCAGCTTCGGATTGAGGATCAGGGCCATGTCAATATTTTCAGGCAGCTGCTCCAGCAGACACCTGCACACCGTTGTTTTTCCGGCGCCCACATCACCGGTCAGCAGGATGAAACAGCCATCGCCGCTGACACCATAGAGCAGGTGGGCAAGGGCCTCCTGATGCAGCGCACTCATATAGAGATAGCGGGGATCAGGAGCAATGGAGAATGGTTTCTCTTTGAGTCCG
Organism: uncultured Pseudomonadota bacterium; assembly: GCA_963776835.1. Classification (GTDB taxonomy): domain Bacteria; phylum Desulfobacterota; class Desulfobulbia; order Desulfobulbales; family Desulfocapsaceae; genus UBA2270. Next base: position 336,026 of record CAVZOB010000002.1, on the reverse strand, counting down.
AAATAATGGGTATACATAATGAGGAAACAGGCGGTAAGCCATTGTTAAACTATAACTGTAAGATTGCAGTATAGTAACGGCATAAGGGGTCGTAAAGAAATAGATAACAATGTACCGGTTATTTCTTAACGGTCCCTTGTATGTTATCAGCAGACGCCACTCCAAGAAAAAACAGGAAAAGGTTGGCTGTTTCTTGGAAGCGGCATAAGATAACCGTAATAAAATGGGTAAAAAAGCAATGCTCATTTCATAACGGTACCTGAAAGGGAATAGGGCCTTAACAAGAGACTATTGGCATTCATTCAACAATGGTTTGCTCCTGACTATAGAATATATTGGCGCCAGTTTCCATTTTTTCTTGTTTCAAATTTTAAATTCCCCAAAATAATGCTACGATATCAAAAGAAAGGATCTCCCGAAGGATAACAATCAGCCTGTTACCAGCAGAGTTCACCATGCCCATCTACGAATACAAAGCATTTGACCAGAAAGGTAAATCCAGAAAAGGTATCATCGAGGCCGAGAACGAGGCCGGTGCCCACAGCAAACTCCGCGCTGCCGGAAAATATCCCGTGGAACTCAAAGAGAACCTCTCCCAATCGACCAAGGCTGGAAGAGCTGCACTGGGAACATCCTTGGTGTTTGAACGAGTCAAATCAGTGGAAATCCACATCTTCACCCGGCAGCTTGCGACCCTGCTCGGCGCGGGAATCCCCTTGGTCAGTGCCCTGAGCTCTCTTCTAGAGCAGACAGCAAACCCAGCCCTCAAAAAAGTGCTGGCCCAGATCAAGGATGCCGTCAACGAAGGCAATACCCTCACCAAAGCCCTTGCCCGCCACCCAAAGATCTTTTCCGGAATCTATATCAATATGGTTCGGGCCGGGGAGGCATCCGGCTCGCTGGACATCGTCCTCGAAAAGCTGGCGGACTTTGGCGAAAAGCAGAGAACACTCCAGGGCCGGATGAAAGCAGCGCTGATCTATCCGGTTTTTATGGCCGTTATCGGCAGCGCCATCCTCTTTATTCTTATCACCTATATCGTGCCCAACATTACCAAGGTCTTTGCCGACATGGAACGGACCCTGCCCCTTCCCACCCGGCTCCTCATCCGGTTAAGCGATTTTCTCAGAAGCTATTGGTGGCTGCTTCTGCTCCTCATGATCGGAGCCTTCTTCACCCTCCGTCTTTTCATTCAAAGCGCCAGGGGCCGTCGGCTCTGGGATCTGCTCAAGCTGAAGATGCCCGTCATCGGAGCGGTCAACCAGAAGATCATACTTGCCCGCTTTGGCGCTACCCTGGCCAGCCTTCTGGGCAGCAGCGTCCCGCTGGTCACCTCCATGCAGATCGTCCAGTCCCTTGTCAACAACTCCCTGATCGCCGAGGTGATCGAGGAGGCCATAGAGCGGATCCGCAAGGGCAAGAGCATGGCCAGCGCCTTGGGCTCGTCTCCCTGGTTTCCCCCCATCTTTGTGCAGATGATCAGCGTGGGCGAACAGAGCGGCAACCTGGAACCCATGCTGATCAAGGTCTCTGATGCCTATGAACGGGAGGTGGATATGGCAATCATGGCCATGACCTCACTCATTGAACCGATCATGATCGCGGCCATGGGTGCAGCCGTGGGTTTTGTCGTCCTTTCCATCCTCCTCCCCATCTTCGAGATGAACCAGATGGTCGGATAAAAAGGAACTATCTGTGAAAGAGAGGGTCCAGGAGATCGGGGCGAGGCCGCTTGGGCCCACTATGCCTGGGATGACGGACAGACACGCTCCATCAACAAGAAGACCCGAGGCCAGTGCCATGAGGTTCTGAATGGCAAGGGCAGCCTCAGCACCGCAGGCGGAACGATCAAGGGCGGGACTTTGGCAACATACTAATTTTGTTAAAAAAACAAAGGAGAACATCCATGATAAGCAAGGATCTGCTCGACATCCTCGCCTGCCCCCAATGCAAGGGACCGGTGATCCTCAACGATGACCAGAGTGGTCTGGTCTGCAAAAAATGCAGGCTCGTCTATGCGATCCGGGACGACATCCCGGTGATGCTGATCGACGAGGCCCAAAAGCTTGAAGAATAATGCCAAGTCGGGATTATTTAAAGGAAACACAGATAACAGTGGATGAGTTAAAATAATCAGCTGGACTAGGTAATTGCATCTGCATCGAGCCTTTCAGCCGGTATTATGATGACTGATTTCGAGTTGCTCGGCCAGAAACCGGTCTTGCCGTTGTGGCGATCAGCTCACATTGCCATTCAAGATTTTTCGTTCCCTCTGAACGCCTTCTTTTCAGCCTGTATCATTTTTCGCATTTCTGCGCACCCGCATGGGGAACAAGAGCAGCAAGCTATTCTCCGCTACAGACTGTTCAGATATTCTCCATACCCCTCTTCCGCCATTTTCAATCGCGGGACAAAACGCAGGGCGGCAGAATTCAAACAATACCGCAGGCCGGTGGGAGGAGGGCCATCATCAAAGACGTGCCCCAGATGCGAGTCACCGTGCAGGCTGCGAACCTCGGTCAGGACCGTAAAAAACCCGCGATCCTTTTTCTCGACCACATTTTCAGGTTCAAGGGGCCTGGAGAAACTGGGCCAGCCGGTCCCCGAATCAAACTTGTCCCGGGAGCTGAAAAGCGGCTCACCGGAGACCACATCCACATAGATCCCCTGCTCTTTATTATCCCAGTATTCATTATGGAAGGCCCGCTCGGTGGCCCCTTTCTGGGTCACATTATACTGCAGGGACGTCAGGCGGCGGCGCAGTTCTGCATCGGACGGCTTCCCATACCGCCTTTCCGGCTGCGCTCCTTTTTGCGGCCACACCTTTTCCAGAAAGGCTTTTCTGCCGGAGCCCTCCTTGTAGGCCGCATAATGGCTGTAATTCTTTCGGTAATAATCCTGATGGGCCTTCTCGGCCTCGTAAAAAGGGGCCGACGGCAGGATCCTGGTGGCAATGGGCCCTGAAAACAAGCCGGAGGCCGCCAGTTCCGCCTTGGACTTTTCAGCCAACTCCCGCTGGACCTCATCCTGATAGAAAATGGCCGTTTTATACTGGGAACCGCGATCGGCAAACTGGCCGCCGCCATCGGTGGGATCAATCTGACGCCAGAACACCTCCAGCAACTTCTCATAAGTGAGCTTCGCAGGGTCATAAACCACCCGCACCGCCTCATAATGATCGGTCCGGCCGCTGCTGACCTGCTGATAATCCGCAGTCTCCCTGCTGCCACCCGCATAGCCGGCCGTAACCTCGAGCACCCCTTCCAGCTCCTCAAAGGGGGGCTCCATGCACCAGAAGCACCCGCCGGCAAAGATGGCAACTGCCCGCTGTTCTTCTGCCGCCACCGGCGTAACACAGACCATACCCATCAACAACACAGCCAGAAAAGTTATAAGTAATGACATGACATCCTCCAGGGACTCAGTTTTTAAGAACCATTCTTTTATTATAAAGAAAATAGTTATGGCATTGCTGAATAACAAGTGAAGAAATGTCTTCTTTCGCCCATTTTTTTTATTCCAAAAAAAAGCTGCCATTGCTATATTGACCACCATGAAAAAAAAATCAACACCAAACAAACCAAGTTTATTTTCATCACCGGCGGCGTCCTCTCCTCTCTGGGCAAAGGACTGGCGGCTGCCGCCATCGGCGCCCTGCTGGAGAGCCGGGGACTGACAGTCACCTTTCAGAAGCTCGATCCCTACATCAATGTCGATCCCGGCACCATGAACCCCTTTCAGCACGGCGAGGTCTACGTCACCGATGACGGGGCCGAAACCGATCTCGACCTGGGTCATTATGAACGCTACACCGATGCGGTCATGGGCCAGAGGAACAACTACACCTCCGGCCGGATCTACTACTCGGTGATCACCAAGGAACGGCGCGGCGAATACCTGGGCGGCACCGTCCAGGTCATCCCCCATATCACCGACGAGATCAAGCGGGCCATCCTGCAGCTTGACGGCAGCGTCGACGTGGCCATCATCGAGATCGGCGGCACCATCGGCGACATCGAGGGACTGCCCTTCATCGAGGCCATCCGCCAGTTCCGCGGCGATCTGGGCCGCGAAAACACCCTGTTCATCCACGTCACCTGGGTGCCCTATATCAAGACCGCCGGCGAGGTCAAGACCAAGCCGACCCAGCACTGCGTCAAGGAACTGCGGGCCATCGGCATCCAGCCCGACATCCTGCTCTGCCGCACCGAGAGCAGCTGAGCGAGGAGCTGAAGGAGAAGATCGCCCTGTTCTGCAACTGTCGCAACCGACGCCGTCATCACCGCCCAGGACGTCGAGTCCATCTACGAAGTGCCGCTCAGTTTCCACGAGAAGGGCTGGACGGCAAGATCCTCGAACTGCTCAATATCTGGACCGGAGCGCCCAATCTCAAGCCCTGGGAAGATCTGGTCAACAAGATCAAGCATCCCAAACAGCACGGTGACCATCGGCATTCATCGGCAAATATGTCGATCTGACCGAATCCTACAAGAGCCTGCATGAGGCCCTGGTCCATGGCGGAGTGGCCAACGATGCCCAGGTCGAACTGCGCTACGTCAGCGCCGAGGACCTGGAAGACGAGGATCCCGCAGAGCTGCTGGCCGGCTGCCACGGCATCCTGGTGCCCGGCGGTTTCGGCAACGGGGCGTGGAAGGCAAGATCAAGGCCATCACCTATGCCCGGGAACAGAAGATCCCCTTTTTCGGCATCTGCCTGGGCATGCAGCTGGCGGTGATCGAATTTGCCCGCAATGTGGCCGGCATGGCCCAGGGCCGATTCCACCGAACTCGACCTGCACCACCCCTTATCCCGGTCATCTACCTGATGAAGGAATGGTTTGATTACCGCACCGGCAAGATCCAGGTCCGCGACGAAACCTCCGAGATGGGCGGCACCCTGCGCCTGGGCGCCTATCCCTGCAAGCTGAAGGAAGAGACCCTGGCTCGGGCCGCCTACGGCATGGAAGAGATTTCGCGAGCGGCACCGCCACCGCTATGAGTTCAACAACAACTTTCGGCAGCAGCTGGAAGAGAAAGGCCTGGTCATCAGCGGCACCTCGCCGGACAACAACCTGGTGGAAATCGTCGAACTGGCGGATCATCCCTGGTTTCTCGGCTGCCAGTTTCATCCGGAATTCAAATCCAAACCGATGAAGCCGCATCCGCTGTTCAGGGACTTTATCGCGGCGGCCCTCAAGCATAAGGACTTAGGAGCCGTTACCAAATAACATGGCCATTTATATCAATTTCGGTACGGCTCCTTATGCAGCCCAGGTTCATCCAATGGCCAGATTATTTTTTCACAGCGGCCAATGACGGCCCTGAACGTCTCCCCGGTTGCCATTACCACCCCTGGAGGCGGCCTGATCCAGGTCGGCCCCGGCCAGCCCCTGTTGCTTATCGCCGGCCCCTGCGTCCTGGAGTCGGAAGAGATGGCCCGCAGGTTGGCGGCACCATGCAGGAGATCTGCGGCCGCCTCGGAATTTCCTATGTCTTCAAGGCCTCTTTTGACAAGGCCAACCGCACCTCCCTCTACTCCTTCCGGGGGCCCGGCCTGAAAAAAGGCCTGGCCATTCTCGCCCGCATCAAGGAAGAGCTGCAGGTGCCGGTGATCTCCGATGTCCATGAGACCTCCCAGGTGAGGCGGCAGCCGAAGTTCTGGATATCATCCAGATCCCGGCCTTTCTCTGCCGCCAGACCGATCTGCTGTCTGCCGCGGCCCGGACCGGCAGGCCCATCAACCTGAAAAAAGGGCAGTTTGTTTCTCCCTGGGACATGGAACATGGCGTCAACAAGATCCGCGCCGCAGGCGGCAAAAAGATCATGCTGGTCGAACGGGGAGCAAGCTTCGGCTACAATAATCTGGTGGTGGACATGCGCGGCCTCCCCATCATGCGCTCCCTTGGCTGCCCGGTTATCTATGATGCCACCCACAGCGTCCAGCTTCCCGGTGGCGCAGGCAGCTCTTCCGGCGGCCAGAGGGAGTTCATCCCCCCCCTCGGCCGGGCGGCGGTGGCTGCCGGTATTGACGGCCTCTTCATGGAAGTCCATCCAGATCCGGACAAGGCCCTCTGTGACGGCCCCAATTCCATCGCCCTTGATCAGATTGAAGGAATCCTTACCCAGTTGGTGCAGATCCGACAGGTATGCCAGGAATTTTAAAACCCGTTAAATCCTTGAGCAAGGCTTTTTTTGCTCAAGGATTTTTACGGATTTTTATGCCGCTTCACCAAAACAGCCAATCTTTTCCGGCTGTTTTGGTGAAGCGGCGCCTGGCAGATAACATACAAAGGTTCGTTTATTGTATTGTATAACAGGAGCCACTTACAAAATGGTCTTTTTGCCCAAACTCTGCATTATGCTCAAAATTTTATCATCGGAATATTAAGTATATGCCTGCGGTAAAATTTTTGGCAGGCCTTGATTTTGAACAAAATTTCTCATTTTACAAGAGGCTCATAGGATAGTTATTTTTCAACAACCTCCTGAATCCCATGTCCCCTGACCCCTGTATCCCCGGAAGACCCGGCCACTACCCCTCAGACTGTGAGATCCTCGCAGGCTACCGCGCCATGGCCGGGGAACAATCAGCCAAACCGGCTCGCAGTGCGGCCTGGCAGGCGGCACTTCCCAAGGCCAAATCCATAAAAATCCTGCTTCTGGATGTGGACGGCGTGCTCACCGACGGCAGCCTCATCTATTCCCATGAGGGCCAGGAATCCAAGGCCTTCAATACCCAGGATGGTTTTGGCCTGCGCCTCCTGCAGGAGGCGGGCCTGGAACTGGGGGTGATCACGGCCCGCAGCTCCGAGGCCGTGGCCCGGCGCTGCGCCAACTTGAAGATGCGCTATATCTATCAGGGGGCGGGCAACAAAATGGAGGCCTACAGGGAAATCATCAGGGAATCGGGCTGTAAGCCCTTTGAGATAGCCTACATGGGAGACGACTGGCTGGATCTTGCGCTGCTCACCCGCGCCGGATTCAGCGCCGCTCCCGCCAATGCCGTACCAGAGGTGCAGAAAGCCGTACACTACACCGCCGAACAATCAGGCGGCCATGGCGCGGTCCGGGAGATATGCAACCTGATCCTCGAGGCCAAAGGACGGTATCAGGAACTTCTCCAGATCTATATGAGTCGATGAGCATGAAGCTCAACGCCCGCAATCTAATCTGGCTGATTCCCCTGGCCCTGCTGCTCACCTTTCCTCTGTGGCGACGCCCCCTGACCGCCTTTCTCGCCCCCCGCGGCGGCTACGACCCCGCTCTGGTCCGGAATCAGTCGGATACCCATGACTTTACCATGGATAACGTTCATATCATCCAGAGCCATGATGGCCGGACCACCCTCAACATCGTTGCCGAACGGGCCATGACCGGCAAAACAGCCGATGAATTCATAATGGAGGATGTCAACGCCACCATCACCGGCGAAAAGGGAGAGCTCACCCACATCACCGCCAGGAAAGGTCTGTTTGACAAGAGCTCCAGTCTGCTCAGCCTCATTGATGATGTGGTGATCAAAAAGCCGGAAGAGCATTATGAAATCTACACCGACCTCCTCCACTACAACGACAAGACCAAAATAGCCGACTGCCCCGGGGCCACCAGGCTCATTGGCAAGGATATCTCCATTAAAGGGGCCAGTCTCAAATATAACATGCTCACCAACAGCTACGATATTGGCGGCAGGGTCCACTGCACGCTCAATGAAGTTATCCATCCCTGATCCGTCATCAAGGCATGAATTCCTGAATCTACTCTTGCATCTACCCCTGACACCTCCTTCCGGACATCTGCACCAGCGGTCACCTTCCCGTGATCGACAGCACCAGGAAACGTTCACCATGGGCCTGCCACCGCACGTTCACATCCCAGAGCGACATCCCGTACTCCCGCTTCTGCTGGCGCTGACTGGCCGGCCGTGGATCCTGGGCCAGGGTCTCGCTGATCAACAGCCCGAGGTTGCGGCCGGTACGCTGTTCATAGTCGCCGCAAAAGCTCGCCGCCGCCTCGCTGAACTCAACCTCCCGGACCACCGATTCAGGCGGGGGAATAAAACCTCCACTGGCTCCGGCAACAATGTCGCTGTAGGGGACATACGGCTTGACATCAACAACAGGTGTCCGATCGAGCAGATCGATCTCCGCAATCTCCAGAAACAGCCCCTTTTTTCCGGCAGTGATCCCCGTCAGCCGGACCACGGAAAGTCCCAGGTAATTAGGCCGATGGGGACTGCGACTGGCAAAGACCCCCACCCGCTTCTGTCCGCCCAGCCAGGGAGGCCTGACCATGGGACGCCAGCCATCCGCCATTGCCCCATGAAAGAGAAACTGGACCCAGATATGGGAGTAGGCCTCCAGCCCCCTGACCATCTCTTCCCGGTTGCAGGGCGGCAACAGCTCAAGGCGGCCCCTGCTGCTCTTGACCAGACCCGGCTGCCTGGGGATGCCGAATTTCTCAGGATAACAGGAATGAATGATGCCAATGGGGGATATTACGGGCAGAGGGAATTCAATCATTGAAACAAAGACCTGAAAGAGGGTATTCTGATAGGCAACAACTCAGATTGCTGAGATTGATAATCCGCCTGAAGAGTTGCCTGTCAGCAGGATTAGGTGATCCATCACCAAATACTTTCAAAACTAACCGCTTCCACGGGACTTCACCATGGGTTTTCTCAATCTCACTGATAAATATGTTGTTATCTTCGGGCTGGCCAATAAAAAATCCATTGCCTCTGTTATTGGCAAGACCCTGATCGCGGAAGGGGTACGGGTCATCCATGTGGTCCGCTCCCCGGTCCGTCAGGAGACCGCGCGTCTTCTGTTTCCCGGATGCCCCGTTTTCATCTGCGACGTGGAAGATGAAATCAATATTGCCCGCGTCCGTGATGAAATTGCCGCGGAGATTCAGGCCGAGGGCGGGGGCCGCATTCACGGCCTGATTCACTCCCTCGCCTTTGCCAATTACTCACAGGGGTTGCAGCCCTTTCATCGAACTTTGAAAAAAGATTTTCTTCAGGCCATGGACATCTCCTGTTTTTCCCTGATTGCCATCTGCAATCATTTTCAGGGACTGCTGGATTCCAATGGTTCAGTGGTCACCATCTCCATATCCACCACCCGGATGGCAGCCGAGAACTATGGCTATATGGCGCCGATCAAGGCGGCCCTCGACTCTTCCCTCTGCTTTCTGGCCAAGAGTTTTTCCGCCTTTTCAAACGTCCGCTTTAACGCCGTTGCCCCGGGACTACTCAAGACCTCCGCTTCGGCGGGGATTCCCGGTTATGTGGACAGCTATCTCTTCGCCGAAAAGGCCACCCTGAGGAAAAAAGCCCTGACCACCCAGGAGGCGGCCAATTGTGCCGCCTTTCTGCTCTCGGAACGATCCTCGGGTATTACTGCCCAGACCCTGGTGGTCGACGCGGGCATGGCCATAAACTATTTTGACCGGGACATTGTCACCAGGGCCATCAGCTGACTGCCTGCTTCGGTATCCATTCAGCTCGAAAAAACAGAAAGGAGAGAACAGCACATGGGAAAACATCTGGTTCTGGCAGGCGGCGGACATGCCCACTTGGTCACCCTGGCCAATATCCGGCTGTTGCGTGATCTGGGACACAGAGTCAGCGTCATCGGCCCTTCCGACTTTCATTACTATTCCGGCATGGGTCCCGGCATGCTGGGCGCCACCTACGAACCCGACGAAATTCGTTTTGCCACCAGGCAGACCGTCGAGGAACAGGGCGGCGTCTTTATCCGTGATTCCATTACCGCCATTGACCCTGGAGGACGCCGGCTGCACCTGGCATCGGGCAGAAGGGTGGAGTACGACGTGGTCTCCTTCAATACCGGCAGCAGCATTGCCCTGCCCGAGATTGAAGGTGATTCCTCCACTATCTATACCGTAAAACCCATCGAACGCCTTTATGAGGCGCGTCAACAGATCAAGGAGAAGGCGGAGCAGCAAGCAGTGGCCATTGCTGTTGTGGGTGGCGGACCAGCCGGGGCCGAGGTAGCGGGAAACCTCCTCCAGCTTCTTCGCAAGAGCGGAGACAAGTCAAAGGTCTCCCTCTTTGCCGGTCACCGTTTCATGGCCAGGCTGCCGGAAGATGTGCGTCGCCGGAGTCGGCAACTGCTGGAGAACAACGGGCTGCTCATCCATGAATATGGCTACCTGCAGATCATCAAAGACAACACCCTCATCTTTGATTCCGGGATCGCCGAACACGCGGATTTTATCATTCTGGCAACCGGTGTTCACCCCTCTTCCTTTTTCCATCAGGCCGGGATCGCCACCGGCCCGGATGGCGGCCTGATGGTGAATCGCTATCTGCAAAGCCCTCAGTATCCGGAGATCTTTGGCGGAGGCGACTGCATCTCTTTTGAGCCCCGTCCCCTGGATAAGGTGGGAGTCTACGCGGTCCGGGAGAATCCCGTCCTTTTTCACAATCTCATGGCGTATCTGCAGGGTGAGGAGCTCACGCCTTTTGATCCCGGCAAGGACTATCTGCTGATCTTTAATCTGGGAAATGGACAAGGGGTGCTACGCAAGAAATCGCTGATTTTGAGCGGAGAACTGGCCTTTTGGATCAAAGACTGGATTGATAAAAAATTTATGGCAAAATTTCAGCAGGGCTGAAACCTTGAGCGAATCACGAACCGCACAAACACCAGGACATTCGGTGCAGTTCGTGATTCAACAAGGCCCTAATCCACAAAGACCTCCGGGGTATGGCGGATGATCTCGGCCTTCACCAGGTAAATAACATCTTCGGCGATGTTGGAGGCATGGTCGGCGATCCGTTCCAGGTGCCGGCTGATGGACAGATTATGCAATAAGACACTAATATGCTCAGGATGTTTTAACAGCTCTTCTTTCACCAGGGCATACATATCCCGGTTCATGGCATCCACCCGATCATCCTCGGCGCGCACCCGATAGGCCTTGTTCACATCCAGATTGACCAGGGCCTCAATACTGCGGGTGAGCATGCTTTCCACTGCACGCATCATGGCTGCCATATCAAAACCGATCGTTACTCCCGGATGCTCAATGAGATAACTGCTCCGTTCAGCAATGCCAACGGCCAGATCCCCCACCCGCTCCAGATCGCTGTTGATCTTCAAAACGGCAATGATAAAACGGAGATCAATGGCCACCGGCTGATGCAGGGCAAGGATCTTCAAGCAATCCTCTTCAATATTTACCTCCAACTGATCAATTTCATGGTCTCCGGCAAGGACAGCCTGGGCCATCTGCTGATTGCCGTTGATGAGTGAAACCGTGGCCCGGTAGACCCGATCTTCCACCTCAGTCCCCATATAGATGATTTTTTCCTTGAGCGCGGCGATTTCTTTCTGCAAGTGCTGTGACATGATCTCCCCTTCAACCGAAACGGCCGGTTATATAATCTTCCGTCTGCTTTTCCCGCGGCTTGGTAAATATTTTCTTGGTGGCATTAAATTCCACCAACCGCCCTTCATAAAAAAAGGCGGTATAATCTGAGATGCGGGCGGCCTGCTGCATATTATGGGTTACAATAACGATTGTATACTCATTGCGCAACTCGCCGATCAGATCTTCGATGCGGATAGTGGATTTTGGGTCAAGGGCAGAGGCCGGCTCATCCATGAGCAGGATATCAGGTCCCACGGCCAGGGCCCTGGCGATACAGAGGCGCTGTTGCTGGCCGCCTGACAGCCCCAGGGCATTGGTCTCGAGCCGATCCTTCACCTCATCCCAGAGGGCGGAACGGATCAGGCTTTTCTCCACAATCTCGGCCAGTTGCTGCCGGTCATGGGTGCCATGGATACGGGGGCCGTAGGCCACGTTGTCAAAAATGGACTTGGGAAAGGGATTTGATTTCTGGAAAACCATTCCCACCTTCCTGCGCAGCTGGACAACATTACTGCCATTTTTATAGATATCCTCGCCGTTGATCCGGATCTCTCCCTCAAGCCTGGTTCCGGCAATGGTATCATTCATACGGTTGAATATGCGGAGAAAGGTTGACTTGCCACAGCCGGAAGGCCCGATAAAAGCGGTGACCCGGCGGCCGGGAATATCCATACTGATATCAAACAGGGCCTGGGTGGCCCCGTAAAAAAAATTCACCTTGCTGACCGTGATCACATGGTCGGTATCTGCGGGAAAAGGAGAAGTCTCTACCATCGATATTTTTTCCTGAAATGAATGCGAATGATGATGGCCCCCAGACTGAGTCCGAGGACCAGAAGCAGCAGGACAAGGGCCGTTGCATACTGCAAAGGCAGGACCTTGTCAGCTTCCGGATGCTGGGTGGCCAGTATATATAAATGGTATGGCAGGGCCATAACCTGATCAAAGATGGAATGAGGCAGCCGCGGCAGATAAAAGGCGGCTACGGTCAGCAGGATGGGCGCCGTTTCTCCCGCGGCCCGGCCGATGCCCAGAATGGATCCGGTGATGATACCGGACAGGGAATAGGGCAGGACATTGGTGCGGATGGTCTCCCACTTGGTAGCGCCGAGGGCCAGACTCGCATCCCTGTATCCCTGAGGCACGGCCCGCAGGGCCTCTTCGCTGGAGACAATAATGGTGGGCAGGATCATGCAGGCCAGGGTCAGGCTGCCGGACAGAATGGAGGTGCCGAAATTGAGAAAGAGGACAAAGAGGCCCAGACCAAAAAGACCATAGACAATGGAGGGCACCCCGGCCAGGGTGATAATGGCCAGGCGGATCATGGCGGTAAACCGATTCTGTTCCGCATATTCAGAGAGATAGACGGCACTGCATATGCCCAGGGGCAGGGCCACCACAATGGTTCCGGCCACAAGCCATAAGGTGCCGACAATGGCCGGCAGAATCCCGCCCTCGGAGCCGCTCTTCCGGGGATACTCGCTGATAAATGCCCAATTCAGGGCCGGCAGCCCATGGCGGATAATATCAAAGAGGATATAGCCGATCACCAGGACGATGGAGTACATGACCATCCTGATCAGGAAGTATATTATCTGCTCCTTGCGTGTGTTCATTTCATCATCCCGTATCGAACCAGAATCCGCTGGGCAATGACATTGAGAATAAAGGTCACCGCCAGCAGCACCAGACCGATCCAGAACAGGGCCTGATAATGGGTGCTGCCAAAGGAAACCTCGCCCATCTCGGCGGCAATGGTCGCGGTCATGGTCCGCACCGGGGCCAGCGGCGACCAGGTCATGATCGCGGAATTGCCGGTGACCATGAGTACGGCCATGGTCTCACCGACAACCCGCCCCACACCCAGCATGATCGCGGCGATGATTCCGGGCAAGGCGGCAGGAATAATCACCTGAAAGATGGTCTGCAGATCACTGGCGCCCAAGGCAATGGAGGCTTCCTTATAGGCGCGCGGCACACTCATGATGGCGTCTTCGGACAGGGTGATCACCGTGGGAATGGCCATCAGGGTCAGCAGCAAGGCCCCGGTCAGGGCGGTCAGTCCGCTGCCGAGACCAAAGAGGGTTTTGATCAGCGGCGCCACAACCACCAGGCCGAAAAAACCGAGGACCACCGAGGGGATACTGGCCAGCAGCTCAATAAAGGGTTTCAGGATCTCGCGTTCAAAGGGAGTGGCAATCTCGGCAATATAGATGGCGCCCAGCACGGAAAGGGGAATGGTGAACAGCATGGACAGCCCGGTCACCAGGGCAGAGCCGGTCACCAGGGAGAGGATACCAAAATGTTCCTTGACAAAGGAGACCGGAATCCATTGACGATCGAGCAGGGCCTCCAGCCCCGGTTTCAGGACAAAGGGGGCCGCCTCCTTCACCAGAAAGATAAAGATGAACGCCACAAGAAGAATACTGGTTGAGGCCGCGCCCAGCATCAACAGACGCATGACCTTGTCTTTCCACATAAACGTTATTTTACGGATATATAACCGGTTTCCGTCACAATCTTCTGGCCGGCATCGCTGAGACAGAAATCGATAAAGGCCTGCACCTCCGGAGAAGAACTGCCATTGGTGTACAGATAGAGAGGCCTGGCCACCGGATAGCGACCAGCGCGCACCGTTTCATCACTCGGCAAAACAGCCGCGGCGTCATCCGTGGATTTGACCCCCACAATTTTCACCTTGGTTTTCGCATCAAGGGCATAGGCCAGACCAACATAGGCGATAGCCCCCTGATCCGCTTCCACCGACTGCACCAGAGCCGAGGTGCCTGCCAGAAGTCTGGCCCTGGGGGTATAATCCGCCTTCTTGAGTACATGCTCCTGAAAAAAGACAAAGGTGCCGGAGCTTGATTCCCTGGAGAGCACGATTATGGGCAGGTCCGGGCCACCCACATCCTTCCAGTTTGTATATTCGCCGATAAAAATCTTGCGCAGCTGCTCCAGGGAAAGATCGGCGACCGGGTTTGCCGGATTGACAATTATCGCCAAGCCGTCACGGGCCACAACGTGCTCCACAAGATTAATTTTTTTCTGTACGGCAATCTCTCTTTCCTGGCCTTGAATCTCCCGCGAGGCGGCGCAGATATCGGTCGTTCCATTGAGCAGGGCGGCAATACCCGTACCTGAACCGCCACCTGTCACCGAGATCGGGATGTCAGGATGCTGGGCCATGAACTGTTCCGCCCATGAGCTGGTCAGGTGGACCATGGTGTCAGAGCCCTTCACACTGATCATCTTATGGGAAGTATCCTTGCTCCCTGCCTCTCCCTTCGAGGCTTCCTTCCGGCCGGAATCACAAGACGTCTGCAGCAGCAGAAGAAGAACGGCAATCCCTGTAACGAACCTTTTGATGCCCATACCCGTTTCACCCTTTCCTGAATTATTTTCAATTCAATGGCTGAATCCTTCAGCGCTTTTATCAGCTTTCAGCCGAAAACCAGCCACTCTTATCAGAGTTGCCCCAAACACTTTCTTAAAAAATATTTTACTATACTCAACAGCTGTCCCCCCTGTCAATGTCAACTCATCCCGGTGACGACCAAGGGTTCACAACCAGCCCCTCCTCCTGAAAAACCTGACCATCACCCCAGCCACCAGCAGCAGGACCGCCCAGAAAACAAAGTAACTGTACTTATAATGCAGCTCGGGAAGATATTCAAAGTTTGTCCCGTAGACCCCGGCAATAAAGGTCAAGGGAATGAAGATTGCGGAAAAGATGGTCAACACCTTCATGATCTCATTCAACTTATTGCTCACTCCGGTATTGTAGATATTCAGATAATCAAAAAGCATCTCCCGATAGGTGTCAATAATTTCAACCGACTGCAGGGCCAGCCCCTGCATATCCTTGAGAAAAGGATCCGTCTTATCGCTTATCAGATCCGAGTCCAGAAAATTCAACTGCTGGGTAAGCTCCTTGAACGGCCTGACGGCCTTGCGGATGTAGTTCATCTCCCTTTTATAGCGGGTGATCTTTTCCAGCACCGCCTGACCGGGACTGAAGAGGACCTCTTCCTCAAGCTCCTCCACCTTCTCCCCCAATTGCTCTATGATAAAAATATAGTTGTCAACGACGGTGTCGAGCAGGGCATAGGCCAGATAATCAACCCCTTCCCCCCTGATCCGCCCTTTCTGCCTGCGGATCCTTTCCCGCACCGGTTCAAAGGTATCGCCCGGCTGCTCCTGAAAGGTGAGAAGGAAGTTCGGGCCCAGCACCATACTCAACTGTTCGCCCACAACCTGCTCCCGGGTCTGGTCAAAACCCAGCATCTTGACCACCAGAAAGATGCAGTCATCATACTCCTCCACCTTGGGCCGTTGCCCGGTATGGACGATATCCTCGAGGATCAGGGGATGGAGCCCAAAGCTCCGGCCGATCTCCATGATCAGATCCGTGTCATGCACGCCGTCCACATTGATCCAGGTGGCGGTAGCTGTGTTCATGAAACGCTTAGACTCCGCCACCTCTTTCAGTTCCAGTTCCCGCAGATTGCCATTATCATAATCCATAACAGTGACCCGGGCCTGATCCATCTTCTGACTGCCAACAAAAACAACAGAACCGGGCGTCCGATGGAGACTGGCTTCATTCTTTTTCAGAAATCGCGCCATGCGTTTCTCTCCTGAGGGGCCGTTAAAAAAATAACTTGGCCTTTTATGAAAATTTGGTTACGGAGGCCATGGATGGCCCTGTCGCTTGCTCCCTGGACAAATAAAGAAGTACTACTTGAATAGTATCGCCAGAATCAGGAAAGAACAACCAGTGTTCTACCCATCTCGGCAGAATATGCTGAAAAAAAATGTAAACGACAATCCCTTTCTACCGAAAGCCATCACCTTTTTTATTACAGAATTATTGCAATCGTAACAGAGATGTGGCACAAGTTCTATTCCTATAAATTACGCCGCTGAAAAGCGGTTCCATCGCAGGAAACAAGGAGCATTTCCATGGCAGTAGCAAATATAATAATCACGGTGCTGGGCGGGCTGGCACTGTTTTTATTCGGCATGAAAACCATGAGTGACGGCCTGCAGAAAGTGGCGGGACCGACCATGCGCACCATCCTGTCCCAAATGACGGGCAACCGTTTTTCCGGCGTTTTCTCGGGCCTGCTGATCACCTCGATGATTCAGTCTTCGAGTGCCACCACGGTGATGCTTATCAGTTTTGTAAGCGCTGAGCTGCTGACGCTGACCCAGGCAGTCGGGGTCATCATGGGAGCGAACATCGGCACCACTATGACCGGCTGGATTGTGGCGCTCTTCGGATTCAAATTTAAAATAATTATACTCTCTTTCCCCGCCATTTTTTTGGGATTTCTGCCCCGACTGCTTGGCATGCCCAGGCTGGTGGACTGGGGGGAAGTGCTGCTGGGATTCGGCGTGCTCTTTCTAGGGCTCGACTTCATGAAGGAATCTGCTGAAAGTCTCAAGGATTCCGCAGCCATCCTCGCCTTTGTCCAATCCGTGGATGCCTCCACCTTGATGCACCGGCTGCTGGCAGTGGCCGTGGGAACGATCATAACCATGATCATTCAATCCTCTTCGGCCACCATGACCATCACCATGACCCTGGCCGCTCAGGGCATTATTGATGTGCCCTCGGCCTGTGCGCTGATTCTCGGTGAAAACATCGGCACCACGATCACTGCCAATCTTGCCGCCCTGGGGGCGTCCCGCGAAGCCAAGCAGACGGCTATCTCCCACACTATTTTCAACCTCTTCGGGGCTCTCTGGGCCATACTCCTGTTTAATCCTTATCTGCAACTCATCGATTATATTGTTCCCGGAGAATTGATGGATTCGTCCACCGGCACGGCGATTTCCATGCTGGACCTGGCAGCCCATGTCGCCATGTTTCACACCCTCTTTAACGTCATCAACACCGGCCTGTTCCTGCCGTTTGTAAAACAGATAGCCTGGGCTGCCAGCAAAATCGTGCCCTCGGACCCTCTGAAACATCGTCCTATTCTTCAGTACCTGGATCCCCACGTGATCAGCTCCCCGCCCATGGCCCTGCACGCCGTGCGCCTGGAAGTGCGCAACATGACCTATGAGGTTAAGTCCATGCTCGACAAGGTGCTTCAGCTTATTGAATCACCCGTTGCCAAAATGGGGCTTGTGGCCGATGCCATCAGTCAATCGGAAAACAAGGTGGATTATCTTGAAAAAGAAATCGTCCAGTATCTGGTGATCATCACCCAGGGAGAAACGTCACGCAGCGAAGCCCATGAAATCACCGGCCTGATCGGTGCGGTCCACTATATTGAGCGCATCGGCGATCGTTGTGAGGCCTTGCACAAACTGCTGGCCCGGCGCTATGATCAGAAAATTGAGCAATCTGAAGAAGCGACCAAACAGCTTATGGAGATAGGCAATACCACTCGACAGTTCCTGCGGCTCATCTCCGATAATCTGGAACATCCTTCACCGGAAATCATGGTCACGGCCCAAGGGCTGGAAAACGCCATCGATGAAATGCGCATCCGTATGCGCGACAGCCACATTTCCCGGCTCAACGAACAGTGCTGTTCGGTGGCCAGCGGCCTGATGTTCATAGACATGCTCACCTCTTTTGAAAAAATCGGCGATCATGCCTACAGTGTGGCCCAGATACTCGGCGGCGGCAACTGAGCTGCCGCTGTTGGTGTTCCCCAGGATTTCATAGCCTTGCTCCAGGCCTCCGACTACCGGCAAACATCAAGACCTTGACTTATGCAACAAACGCTCACGCCCCCATGATCCTGGAGCGAAACAGAAAAAAGACCGCACCCAGCAGACAGATGACGGCCCACAGATAATCCAGGGAAAGCTTTTCCTTCACATAAAACAGGGAAAAGGGGACAAAAACTGCCAGGGTCACTACCTCCTGCATGATCTTCAACTGGCCCACATTCATGACCTGATGGCCGATACGGTTGGCCGGAACCTGGAGCAGATATTCAAACAGGGCTATCCCCCAACTCACCAGGGCCGCAATAATCCATGGCCGGTGCGCCATATTGGTCAAATGACCATACCAGGCAAAGGTCATGAATACATTGCTGCAACAGAGCAAGCTTAAGGTGACAATGTAAGGGTTCATTTTTCTCCATTCGCCTCATCCATCAAAAAACAATCCACAAAGAATAAAGATTTTATTAAAATATATGGCAAGGCATGTCAATCAGTGACAGCAACTTGTCCATGAATAGCATAAGCCTTTTTCAACCCATAAACTTGACATAATCCGATAAGACCATTCTAATGATCATAGATCAGATTCCTGGAGGGATCTGAGACAACCCTCTTTCTTCTTTTACGTGACAGGGCTCCCTATGACACCTGAGAATGAGACGGATTGCGGCCAGAACCGGTCACAACTGGAACTGACCTTTCAACGGATCAAGACACCCCTGGATAAATTCATCCATTATGATGCCGCCTCGGGCCTCCTGCTCCTGGGATGTGTCATCCTGGCCCTGACCCTGGCCAACACCCACCTGGCCACCTCCTATGATCATATCCGCCATACCGTACTCACCCTGCAGCTTGGCTCATTCACTTTAAGCCTTACCCTCCAGCATTGGATCAATGATAGCCTGATGGCCCTCTTCTTTTTTCTGGTGGGTCTGGAGATTAAGCAGGAGATCCTGGTGGGCGAACTCGCCTCTCCGCGTCAGGCACTCCTGCCCATCGGCGCTGCCCTGGGCGGCATGATCGTCCCGGCCCTGCTCTATGCGGCCATCAACAAAGGCGGGATTGGCGCGGCAGGCTGGGCCATCCCCATGGCCACGGACATCGCCTTTGCCTTGGGTGCCCTTGTGCTCCTTGGCAAACGGATACCCAGGGCCCTTTTTGGTTTTCTGCTGGCCCTGGCCATTGTCGATGACCTTGGCGCCATACTGGTCATCGCCTTCTTTTATACCCAGACCATTGACCAGAACATGCTCCTCTGGGCGGCCTTTATTTTTTTCCTTTTGATCGGCTGCAATCGTGTGGGAATACGCAAACCACTCCCCTACTTTCTTCTCGGTGGTCTCCTCTGGCTCGCCCTTCTTCATTCAGGAATCCATGCCACCCTGGCCGGGGTCCTCACCGCCCTGACCGTGCCTGCAAGACCCAGATGCCATCCATCAAAATCCATTGAGATCATGTCCAGCCTGCTCACACGATTTGATAAGGCTCACGAACCAAGCGGGACCATTGTTGGCAACACCAAGGCTCAGGGCATCCTGCAGAATCTGGAGGACTCCATCCATAATATGGCTTCTCCACTCCAACGCCTGGAGCTTCATCTCCACCCATGGAGTGCCTTTTTGATTATCCCACTTTTTGCCCTGACCAATACCGGGATCCCCATAGAATTTTCCAGCCTGACCACCACCCTGCGCCATCCGGTAACTCTGGGAGTTATCGGAGGACTTGTGGCAGGGAAGGCAGTCGGCGTCTTCGCAAGTGTCTGGCTCCTGCAACAAACCGGGATTTCCCGCTTGCCGCCCGGCATAAAACTGCGCCATATCGCCGGGGTCTCACTCCTGGCCGGCATTGGATTCACCATGTCCATCTTTATCGGCGAGCTCTCCTTTGCAGGTCAAGAAAGCCTCCTGCTCCAGGCCAAGACCGGGGTGCTGGTCGGTTCACTGCTGGCCGGAATCAGTGGCTTTATCTGGCTCCGCCTCGCAGGCTCGGCAGACACTCAGTGAGAAATACTACAAAAAGAGCATCCCGGGGAAACAGCTGAAGCGGCACATCCGAGAATAAAAAAAACGTTTCTCTGGGATTCAAGGTTCGAATTTCAGATTAGAAGGAAATTTTTTAAATGCATTCAAAAATAAAATTGTCACGGTTAAGAACCTACTCTTTTAGCGTTCAAGCCCTTTGGACGTACTGCACTCAATCATGGTCAAGATTTTGCCAACACACTGTTAACAGGAACCACAATCAATCCAAAGCGATAAACTCTATGTTTTGGGACAGTGTATCCAACATTAACTGGACAGGTGTTCATACAACGAACGAAAATAGCGGAGGAAGAACAAAAACCTCGAACAAATCAGAGCAAATATGCACGCGGAAAGGGGCGCTCCGCAAGTGGGCTTTGCCCGCTCGCTCCGCGCCCCTAAACTCAAACGTTAGCATTTTAATATTGGGAAATTATGAAACAAGATTCGGGAGATATAGTTTTAAGCGTAGCAGAACTTGCTGATAGATTGAATAAAGAGACGGAGCTAAATATTACCAAGCTTACATTTAAGGCAATCTTGGGTTCCAGCGCTGTTTTAGAAAAATTTAGTAGTTGGCTTTTAGCCGGTATTGGAGCTATTTGTGCGTTAATTATCGCGAATATTAATAGCATTAGTAAAATTATCGATCTATCTATATTAAAATATTCTCTAATAATTTTAGGGGTGTCAGGTGTGTTTGGGTTATTATGCAAATACTACAATATTCAGATCCAAATACTTTTAGAGATTGATGATATATTGGAAAAAAAGCTTTCCTGAAATTATGTCCTCTCATATAGAGCAAGAAAAGCAAATACACGCCAAGGCGCAAGAGCAAGGCACATTAGTAAATACTGTGCCAGATATTTTAGGATCTATTCGAAAAGTTTTAGATTCGGTACCTTGGTTCAAAAGGAAAAATTCTCGAAAAGGATTTGAAAAAGGCGCATTAGATCAATTATTTGCTTACCGCATAGGACAACGTTATTTATACTATCAAGCTGCAGCAACAGCTGCAGAGATTATATGCCTTTTATCTTGTATATTCCTTATTGCAGTTAACCTATAAACTGTGATGGAAATTAAAACATCTGTGTCCACGGGACAGCGGAGGAGCATGCCGCCTGTGACACATGCGTTAACACGAACGATTAAGATGTTCCGACCCAGAATAAAGCGCCCGTAATCTATAAAATAAAATCCAGCAATCTGGGAAAGAAATGGAAAAGAAAATAGCCGAAGCCAAAGAGATATAATCTCAATGATTTCGGCTATTTAAATGGTGGAGGCGGCGGGAGTCGAACCCGCGTCCGCAAATACTCCCCTCCCGTATCTACATGCTTAGTTCCGGGCTTTAGTTTTCGCGCCAGGAGCTCCGCCGGAGCTTAGATATCCTATTGCTAACCTGCTTGGTTCTCATCTTCCGGCAAACAGGTGCTGCCGGAGGACCAGCCCACAGAGTCGGCGCTCCGATCCGGTCTTGCGGGCAGAGACCGGGGGAACGGCACAGCAGACTAAGCTGCTAGTGCGTAGTTATAATCGTCGGCGATTATAATTGTTTTTCTATCAGTTTTACGAGCAGACAGAAGCTCGGCATGCAACGTAGAGCTTACATATCCCCGTCGAATCCGTTTCGCCCCCATAATGGTTAAAAGGTTGTTGTTCGTTTATGACCTTATAAATGATCATAACAGGTTCCTGTATATCTGCCTATCTGGCAGACGCCACTTCCAGAACCAGCCGGAAAAGATTGCTGTTTCTGGATAGCGGCATAAGAATCCGTAAATGAAATGAGCAGAAAAGCACTGCTCACTTCATAACGGTTTCTAAATTTCATTGCGGCGCATGACCCGCTGGATCTCGCGATCGCTCTGCTGCTCCTTGAGAGTCGCCCGCTTGTCATACTGCCTTTTACCACGGGCCAGACCAAGTTCAACCTTGGCCTTCCCTTTTTCATTAAAGTATATCTTTAGCGGGATCAACGCAAGTCCTTTCTCCCGCAGCTTGCCGATCAGTTTGTTGATCTCCCGCTTGTGCAGCAGAAGCTTCCGGGAGCGCATGGGCTCATTGGGGTTGTGGGTCGCAAAGGTATAGAAGGAGATATGGACGTTCAGCAGCATCAGCTCGCCACGGTCATCTATCTGGGCATACCCGTCACGCAGATTGGCCTTACCGGCCCGCAGTGACTTCACCTCGGGCCCGCTCAAGACCATACCGGCCTCCATGGTTGACTCAATGGAGTAATCATGAAAGGCCTTTTTGTTGCGACACACTATTTTTTCGGCCATCTCTGTTCCTGAAAATTACGACTTCGTAATTCGTAATTGTTAATTCCTAATTATCTTAAGCCGTCACCCGTATGGCCTCCTGATAAGTGGTGATCCCTGCCTTCACCTTCTGCCATGCATCTTCCCGTAAAGTAGTCATTCCTTCACGAATTGCAACCTTTCGCATCTCATTTACACTTTCTCCAGCCCGCAGCATCCTGTTGATCTGCTCGGAGAAGACAAAGACCTCGAAGACCCCGCAGCGCCCCTTGTAGCCGGTGCCGCGACAGTGACGGCAGCCCTTGCCCCTCTTCAGCTCAATGGTGCCGCTGCCTGAGACCGGGAAGCCCAGCTTCAGCAGCTCCTCCTGCTCCATCTGAAAGCTCTCCACGCATTGCGGACAGATGGTCCGCACCAGTCGCTGGGCCATGGCAGCCCATCAGGGTGGAGCCGACCAGGAAGGGCTGGGCGCCCAGATCGATCAGCCGGCTGATGGCCGAGACCGCGTCATTGGTGTGCAGGGTGGAGAAGACCAGATGGCCGGTGAGGGCGGCCTGGATGGCATTGACCGCGGTTTCCAGATCGCGGATCTCGCCGATCATGATGATGTCCGGATCCTGGCGCAGGATATTGCGGAGGATGGTGGCAGAAGGTGACATCCACGGGGGCTGCACCGAGATCTGATTGAACTCCTCATGCACCATCTCCACCGGGTCTTCGACGGTGACGATGTTCTTTTCCGGGGTGGCGATCATTTTCAGGGTGGAATAGAGGGTGGTCGACTTGCCGCTGCCGGTGGGCCCGGTGACCAGCACGATGCCGTGCGGGCGTTGGTGATCAGGATCCTGATAGACCTGGAGGTCCCGCGGGAATGAAGCCGAGATTGTCGAGATCCTGGAAGATGATATCCGGATCGAGGATCCGCATGACCACCTTTTCGCCGAAGGCCACGGGCACGGTGGAGACCCGGATCTCCGCCTCCTTGCCTCCGCGAGTCCATCTTGATCCGGCCGTCCTGGGGCCTCCGCTTCTCCGGCAATATCCAGCCGGGACAGGGTCTTGATCCGGGAGATGATGGCCGCATGCACGGCCTTGGGCAGCTTGTAGATGGTGTGGAGCACGCCGTCGATGCGCAACCGGACCTGGCTGGCGTCACGCTTGGGCTCGATATGGATGTCGCTGGCCCGCTGATCGAAGGCGTAATGAAAGAGATGGTCGACCGCGCTCTTGATATGCTGGTCCGATGAGGATATCTCTTTGGCGGAAGAGAGTTTGACGAACTGCTCCAGATTGCCGATATCCACCGAGCCGCCCACTCCAGGGCCTGCGAACTGGCTCTCGGCGGCCCTGATTGACTTCTGAAAACCGAAAAACTCGGCCTGAATCTTGCGGATATCGGACTTCGTGGCAAGATAGGGCCTGACCGTGACCTGATTAGCCTGCTCGATATCGGCAAGCACGGTCTTATTGTCGGGATGATAAACCGCAATCTCCAGGAGTCCATCCTGCTTGTTAAACGGCAGCAGCAGATGGGACACGGCAAAATTTCTGGGAATAGTCCTGGTAACAATATCCATGTCCAGAGTCAGGGGATCAAGTTTTTTGAAGGGCAGCTTAAAGTCGCGGGCCACCGCCTGCATAATGGCCTCATCATCCAGCAGCACTCCTTTCCTGCCGCCAATTTCCATATGAAACGAGGCGACAATATCAACAAGATCAGGATAGCTCTTGTCACTGCTCCCCTCATTGTCATCGGCACGTTTCAACAACTTTTGCCGCTGCTTTCCCTTCTCCAGAGTAATCTTCTGCCGCTGCGGACCGGTGAGCATCTTCTGCCGTTCGAGAAGATCAAGCAATTTGTCACTATTCAAAAAATTCATAGCAATTTCCTCATGTTACATCTAGGGATTGTCCGCAGGCCTGTCGATGAGCCCACGTAATACCCGCAGGTTATCCCGATCTTCCTGCAGATCCGCACCCTTCGGGGTCTCAAGTGTCATCGGATGGCCGGCAAAACGGGGATCATTGAGCAGGTTTGCAAATCCCGTGAGCCCGATTGCCCCCTGCCCGATATGTTCGTGCCGGTCCACCCGGCTGGCCAGTTGCTGCTTCGAATCATTCAGGTGGAAGAATTTGATCCGTTCGACCCCCACCAGCCGATCAAACTCTTCCATGGTCGAGTTATAGGCAGACAGACTCCTGATATCATAGCCGGCGGCAAAGATGTGGCAGGTATCCACGCACACCCCGAGTCGCTGCGGATGGCGTGAATGCTCAAGGATGAAGGCCAGTTCCTCAAAACGACTGCCCAGGCCCGTCCCCTGCCCGGCCGTGGTCTCCAGCAGCACCATCACTCCAGCCTCGGTTGCATCGATTGCCAGGTCGAGGGCCGAGACAAAACGGACCAGCCCCGCCTCCACCCCGTCCCCGCCGTGGGAGCCGGGATGGAGAACCGCAAAGGGAACGCCAAGCTGGCCGCAGCGGTGGATCTCGGCCGCAAAGGCAGTGATGGATTTCTCCATCAGCTCCTGCTTACCGTGGCCAGATTGATCAGGTAAGAGGCATGCGAGGCAACGGGCACGCTGCCGCTCTGTTGCCACGCCTCCTGGAACAAGGAGATTTCCTCTGGCGTCAAGGGCTGCGGATTCCACTGGCGCTGATTTCTGGTAAAGATCTGCAGGGCTTGGCCGCCGACCTGCCGCAGCCGCTCAAAGGCCAGGTGCAGTCCTCCCGCCACCGATTCATGGGCTCCTAAAAATGGCATCTGCTACCCCCCGTGGCGTGGTTCATCTTCTTGTTGCTGTCTCTCTCCTGCCGGTAACTCCTGCTTCGGAAAAGCTCGATCTGCTGCTGATAATACTCCCGGCCGGCAGGATCCGCAAGCAGTGCCTCCTTTTCAGCCGCCACTGCCTCCGCTATCAATCCGTTGGCCCAGCAGGCCAGGCCCAGGGTGTCGAGAAAGGAACCCAGCGGCTTGGCAAGTACGGCGGAACGGGCAAGGATCAGGGCCCGCTCAGGATCACGCAGCTGCGGGTCCGCGCTGGTCAACAGCAACCAGGCGAGATTATTCAGCAGATCAGGACTGGCCGGCGTAAAGGCCAGGGCCCGCTCGTAGGCATCCAGGGCCTCTTTCTCCATCTTTTTATACTGCATCAGGTCTCCGACCAGCCGGAACTTCAACGCCTTGTCCGGTTCCTGCTCCAGCTTCTGCCACAGGAGGGCCTCAACATACTTTTCCTCGTACTGTTGCGCCAGCCCCTCCACCGGCATCTGCCGGACTAGGAGCATCAGCGCTGCCAGCACCAGCAGATAGACGGCAAGACTGGCCCAGACCTTGCGCTGATGACGTTTTCTCTCCTGCGGATCCTCTTCACATTTCTGCAGATAGGCCACCCGCTCGCCAATGCCGAAATGGTGCCAGCTGGGTTGATCCCGGCTGTTCCCGCTCAGCAGGGCGATCTTTTCAAAGGCCGACACCAGGGCATGGCTGCTGCCGATGGCCGGGAAGACATGGAGATCCGCCTGCCTTTCAAAATTCCTGATAAAATAACCAAAGAGATAGCGGAAGTACACAAGCATGAGCAGCAGCAGGGGAAGGGTACCGCACACAAGCAGCACGGACTCGGCCGACATGCCGCTCCAGCGCATCAGTCCATAAAATGAGTCCCGCGAAAGGAGAAAGAGGGTCAGCGGTTCACTGCAGAAGCCAAGCATCAGGCTGAAGCCGGCGATCAACATCAGATAGAGGAGGAGGTGCTTTTTCTGGACATGGCCAATCTCATGGGCCACCACCGATTCCAATTCTTCCAGGGTCAAGGCCTCAATGAGACTGGGCGTAATCAGCAGATAACGCAGACCGGGAATCACGCCCATGACTCCCGCCGTCAGGGCCCGCCCCTCAAGGAGAGGCCAGAGATAAATCTCGGCGGAAAATCCCTGTCTGGCACAGAAGGCAGTGAGCTGATCGCGGAGTAAACCTTCCGGCATCCTGGTGCAGCCCCAGAGGCGGCGCATCAATGGCGGCGCAAAAAGAAGGACAAAAAAGAGGAAGATGAGATAAAAGAGGAAATCGCCCCAGGCGGAAAGCAAGAGCTCGTGCAGACCGGGCCAGGGCCAAAGGGAAAAAAGATCATAGAGCAGAGAGAGCAACACCCAAGGCAGGACGATGGGTAGATTCACCTTGAAATTCATGAAGATAAAGGCGGCAGTGCTGTACCTGCGCCCAAAAATTTGCTGATAAGTAGACCTGACCGTCTTCCACATGATCGCCAGATAAACAAAGAAAAGAAGCAGACCTGCGACATTCACCAGCGCGGGAAAGGTCTTATCCCAGGGGAGGAGAGAAAGATAATATTTGAGATCACAGACATAGGTGGCCAGACCAAAGAAGAAAACAGCCAGCAGCGAACCCTTCCGCTCCATCCGGAAATAAGCCGCCGAACTGTGGCTCTCTGCCTTTCCCTGGATAAAATACACCATTCGTTCATAACAGATCAGGGTCAGGACAAAGAAGGAAAGAGCGGCCCAGGGCGGTAGCCAGGGGGTCTCGGTGGTCCTGCTCATAGTGAAAAGAGCGATGGCAATGAGAAAATAAAGAATATTATTATACATGGAACCACTATACCTGCAGCGTCAACCACTGGCAACCGCGAAGAGGGCAACAGGCCTGGAACCCTCCTTGCCGGAAACCCTTTTTTGGTTGATCCCATAAGCTTCCTTTTGTGTCCGGACCCGCCAGGCAGGCAGGATATCTGGAACAAGGAGTGAATCAGGCGATGACAAGAGGGATGAGGTCCTGTTCATGGTGACCGGCCAGTGCAAAAAAAAAGAAAAAGGGGGCTGCAGTCCATCCAGACTCCAGCCCCCTTCTTCTTTTTCCTTTCATTTCAGTTTTGAACCAGGCCAGGAAGTTTCCCTGCCTTTATCTCTCAAATCGAACAGATTCCGTCTCCGCCGAGCAGACCCCTCTTGACAGCCAATCCAAGATCCTGCAGGGTGAATGGTTTTTCCACAAGCACGCTGACACCCAGTTGTCGTATCCGCCTGATCTCGTCGGAAGCCGCGAACCCGCTGACCACAATCGCTCGCTGGCCCGGCCTGAACGCCAGGATCCTCTCGTAGGTCTCCCTGCCGTTGATCCCCGGATCCATCATCATATCGAGCAGGATCAGTTGGGCCTGATTCTGCTTCAGGTAATCAACCGCCTCCTCGCCGCTGGCCACCGTTGTTACCAAATAGCCCATCATTCTCAACATCCTGGCAGTCATGTTCCGCAATACCCTCTCATCTTCGACAATCAGAAGATGCTCGCCTTTCCCTTGTTGCAAATCCTTCACCGAAATCCATCTCCTTGACCTTGTAGTTTATTCGACTAATAAAAAAATCCAGCCCCGGAATCATCGGCTCTTCCTGACTTCCACCCACCTTTACAGGGAGAGAAGGGCGGTACTCAGGTTTACATTAGCCCCTTTTTTCAGCCCCAGCTTCTCCCGCAGATGGGCCCGATGATACTCCACGGTGCACAGGGCGATATTGAGTTGCCGGGATACCTCCTTGTTGCTCATCCCCAGCCGGACCAGATTGGCCACCTCGCGTTCCCTGATCGAAAGAGTGGGGTACTTGCTCGCCAGCATCTTTTTAAAGGAGGAGAAGCCAAAGTCGGTGACATCAATCATCACCCCCATGATCCCCACCGGCTGCCTGTCGGATCCGCTGGTCACGGCAGCACGGTAGATGATCACTTCCCGCCGCCTTCCCTCTCCATCTATAACCATCTGCTCCAGACAGGAGACACCACCATCCTCGGCCAGAAGGAGTTCAGATTCATGGTTCCGGGCAAGAAACTGTTTGTCGCTGCTGATCTCGTCACAGTTCTTCCCGACAATCGCGTCCCTGCTCAGACCTGTGAATGCCTCCAAGGCCCTGTTGATCTGGACCACAACCCGCTCCCTGTTCTTGACGAAGAGAGGGAGCGGCAGGGCCTCAATCAATTCCTGGGCTGCCATGTTGTCCAGACCAAAAGATGAGGCCTGCCGACTCAGATGCGCCACCGTGTCCATGTTGAAGGAGAGCCGATTCTTGAGCTCGGTCACCCTGGTATAGCGGCGACACAGGGCGACGATCTCAGTGGCGCGGAAGGGCTTCCGAATCAGGGAAAAGATCCCTTGATCAAAGCATTCATTGAGGACCAGATCATCTTCGCCTCCGGTGATGGCAAGGATGGGACAGGGATACGTGTTCCGTTCATTCAATTCCCTGAGAAAGCCGAGCCCATCGAGCACGGGCATACACATATCAAGGAAAATCAGATCGGGATGGATGGAGAGTGCCCGGTCCACACCATCCCGCCCATTGATGGCGTAAAAGAGTTCATACCCCTCATCTTTCAGGATCTTGCCCATCATCGAACTGATATGCGGATCATCATCAACAATGAGTATTTTAGACGCATGCTTGCTCATCTATCATCACAGGGTAGAAGAGTGTCGAGGTTGACCGGATTCTTTTCTCTAAATTTAAGTAACATTATATTTATCATCCTACAGCAGCACTGCCCTGTCAACACGAGGTTAGTCATAGTTCTGAGCTCAAAACCAATTATTTTCAGTAAAATAGCCACTTAAAGCACTCCACCCGCCAATCTGCAACCTGGATCAGTCCTTATCAACCGGCCAGGTCCCGCGCTCCGGTTGCGGACGCTTTACCTGTTCCCAATAAAAAATATTTTCTTGTTGACATTATAGGTGTTCTGCCTTTATATTGACAGGTTTGTTGTCAGAAAGGGCGCATAGCTCAGCTGGCTAGAGCCACCGGCTCATAACCGGTCGGTCGTAGGTTCAAGTCCTACTGCGCCCACCATATTACTTACGTTACTGCAGAATCTGAATCCAACCACCAGGTTCCTTGAATAAATTATCTGTTTTTACATACAAGAGCGGGAAGGAAACATTCCCCCTACGCCATCTGGCCATCCAGGGTATTCGCCCCTGGCCCGGAAGAGCTGAAAGAAGAAGGTACACCCCCGCCGGGATGTACCTTTTTTTATTGCCTGGCACAGGCTACCTCCAGAGGTTGCCAGGATGAGCGTCTACATCCACGACCTCCTGGCCTCCCTGGACCTGCTGGCGCCCTTTTCCCTTGCCGAGAGCTGGGACAATGTGGGACTGCTGGTGGGCAGTCCCGATGCGACCATCACCTCGATCCTGCTTGGACTTGACCCCGGCCTCCGCCTCCTCGACGAGGCCATCGCCCGCGGGGCAAATACCATTATCACCCACCACCCCGTGATCTTCCACCCGCTGAACACGGTCATCACCGACACCCCCATCGGCACCTTTCTTGAAAAGGCGCTGGCCCACAAGATCAATATTATCAGTTGCCACACCAATCTGGACAACGCCTCAGGCGGAACAAACGATGCCTTGGCCCAGGCCCTGGGTCTTACAGGACTGAGCCCTCTCCGTCCGGGCGCAATTGCCGGCACCGGCTCGGGCCGCATCGGACTCCTGGACCCTCCACTCGCCGGGGCTGTCTTTATGGACAGACTTTTCCAGACCTTGCAGCTCACAACCATTCAGGTAGCCGGCACAATTCCGGAACAGATCAAGACCGTAGCCCTCTGCGGCGGCAGCGGCTCGGATCTTGCCGAGATGGCCCGGGCCAGAGGAGCGGATATCTATCTCTCCGCCGAGATCAAACACTCCACCGCCCGCTGGGCAGAGGACTGCGGATTCTGTGTCATCGACGGCACCCATTACGGCACGGAACAACCGGTCATGCCTCTGCTGCATACTCAACTTCAGGATCTGGCCGCCAGCAAGAACTGGCCGCTGGAGATCTTCCTGACCCGGACAGAACAAAACCCTTTTGACTATTATAACAAAAATAATTCCCTAAATTTCAGATAAACCACACGAACCAGGAGAACCACTTTGAACGACGTCATCTCTCAACTCATTTCGCTGCAAAAAATTGACCTGCAACTCGACACCATTGACAATGCCATAAAACAGGAAGAGGACGCCCTGGAAGAGCAAACCGCCATGCTCAGCCAGAGGGAATCTGACATTGAAGACCTCCACGAACAGATCAATGCCCTGGAGAACGAACGCCGCACCCTGGATCTGGAGACGAGCGAGGAGCTGGCCCATGTAAAATCGCGCCAGTCAAAGATGATGCAGGTACAGACCGGCCGGGAACAGACCGCCATCCTCAAGGAAATCGAAGACGGCAAACGCAACATCAAGGAAAAAGAGGAACAGATTGTCGCCATCATGGAAGAAGTGGAGTCCCTGACCGCCCAGATCACCAGACAGCAGGAGCTCCTGAAAGAGGAGACCAAAAGCCTGGCCGCAGAAACCACCAAGACCAAAGAGGCCATCAAGGGAATCAAAAAAAACAAACAGGAACAAGACAGCAAACGGCAGAAATACGCCGGCGAAGTGGAGGAAAGACTGCTCATTAAATACAATCTCCTGCGGGAACGCCGCAAAGGGGTGGCCGTGGTCAACGTCATCGAGGGCGTCTGTCAGGGCTGTTTCATGAGCATCCCTCCCCAGCAATTCAACACCCTGCTGCGGGGAGACCGCCACCTTGACTGCCCCATCTGTCAACGCATCATGTACTACCAGCCATCGGAAGATCAGGAATAAAAGCAGAGATAGACAGCCTCTACTCGTTTCGGCTGTCAGCTCAACCCCCGCGGACGCAACACGCCGGCGCCCATTGACTTTCTCCTTTCAACTTTCGGGCGCCTGCGTTATTATACGGATGAAGCGGGCGCATGGTCGCTCCGGCCTCAAGCCGGGGAGGAAAGTCCGAACTCCGCAGGGCAGGATGGTTCGTAACGCGAACGCCGGGTGACCGGGGGAAAGTGCCACAGAAAATAAACCGCCCGGGATGGTGCCGGGTAAGGGTGAAACGGCGAGGTAAGAGCTCACCGCCTGGATGGTGACATGCAGGGCACGGCAAACCCCATTCGGAGCAAGACCAAATAGGGAGACGTTTAAGGGCTGCCCGCTCATTGTCTCCGGGTAGGTTGCAAGAGGTGCCGGGCAACCGGCATCCACAGTGAAATGACCATGACCCCATTTATGGGGGACAGAATTCGGCTTATAGCCCGCTTCGTTTTTTAGGTGCCGTTAGAGATTTGAGCAAGTCTTTTTTTGCTCAAATCTCTTTACGGCACCTTATGCCACGACAAAGAAACAGCAGTCTTTTCCGGCTGTTTCTTTAAGGGGCGTCTGGCAAATAACATACATACTTTGAGCAAGTCTTTTTTTGCTCAAACCTCTTTACGGCACCTTATGCCACGACAAAGAAACAGCAGTCTTTTCCGGCTGTTTCTTTAAGGGGCGCCTGGCAAATACCATACGTACTTTGAGCAAGTCTTTTTTTGCTCAAACCTCTTTACGGCACCTTATGCCACGACAAAGAAACAGCAGTCTTTTCCGGCTGTTTCTTTAAGGGGCGCCTGGAGATACCATACGTACTTGAGCAAGTCTTTTTTTGCTCAAACCTCTTACGGCACCTTATGCCGCAACAAAGAAACAGCAATCTTTCCCGGCTGTTTCTTTCCGAGGCGCCCGACAGATATCCTACCAGCGTTTCGTAACACCAATCATATGCCGACCACTACGTTTCCATTTTACAATTACCTGTAAACAAAGACCCCTTTCGCTGTCCCTCTTCTATGCCATCTGTTGCCGTCATTATCCCTGCCGCCGGAAGCGGAACCAGAATGGGCCTGGGCCACCCCAAACAGTACCATCACCTCCATGGCACCCCCATCCTGATCCATACCCTGCGGGCCTTTGTCTCCATCCCCTTGATTAACCGCATTGTCGTGGTGGTCCCGCGGGATCACCTTGCCGAGACCCGCCAGCTCCTCATGGAGTATAATCTGGCAAGCGCCATCACCGTGACCGCCGGCGGCCGGAGACGGCAGGATTCCGTACTGGCCGGCATGGAATGTTTACCGGAGGCCACGGAGATCGTCCTAGTCCATGACGGCGCCCGGCCCTTGGTGACACCCGATCTTATCCGGCGCTGCCTGGAGGCGGCAAGGGAGCATGGCGCGGCCATTGTTGCCATACCGGTCAAAGATACCCTGAAAAGGTCTCACCCGGATGGGACCATAGCGTCAACCGTTGACCGCAAGGATTTGTGGCAGGCCCAGACCCCCCAGGCCGTACGCTTCTCCCTGCTCAAACAGGCCTACGCAACGCATGGCGACAGAACCGTAACCGATGAGGCCGCCCTGCTGGAACTGGCAGGGATTGCAGTCACCCTGGTTGCAGGCTCGGAGACCAACATCAAAATCACCCGACCTGACGACCTGATCCTGGCGGAGAAAATCATGCAGAAACCCCCTTACCCGGCCATGCGCATCGGCCACGGCTATGATGCCCATTGCCTTGTTGCCGGCCGAAACCTTGTCCTCGCCGGCGTGACAGTCCCCCACGATCTGGGACTGGCAGGCCACTCCGATGCGGACGTGGTCACCCATGCCCTGTGCGACGCCGTGCTCGGAGCCCTTGGTGCCGGCGATATCGGTCGCCATTTCCCGGACTCGGATCAGCGCTTCCAGGATATCTACTCCATCAGACTGCTGGAACAGGTTGTGGGGCTGGCCGCAGACAAAGGGCTTGCCCTCTCCAATGGCGACATCACCATCATCTGCCAGGCCCCGAAGCTGGCACCCCATCTTGACGCCATGCGGGCCATGCTGGCAAAGGCCTGCCGGGTAAGCTTTGAACAGATCAACCTGAAGGCCACCACCACCGAGAAAATGGGCTTTACCGGCCGGGAAGAGGGGATCAGCTGCCATGCCGTGGTTCTGCTGACTCCCTCTGACAATCACCACAAGGAAGAGGCAAGATGAAGATCGACATCAATGAAGAACGGCTGGCCGACACCTTTGTGCAACTCTGCGAGATTGACAGTCCCTCCCGTCAGGAAAAAAGGATCGCCGACTACCTGATCCGGACCTTTCAGGAACTGGGAGCCGCGAGCATCGTCGAGGATCATTCTTCGGAACAGACCGGCTCTGACTGCGGCAATCTCATCATCCGTTTTGCCGGAAACAGGCCTGATCGGGAAACGATCTTTTTTGCCTGTCACATGGACACGGTGGAGCCCGGCTGCGGGGTGAAGGTGGTGCGGGACGGCGATATCTTCACCAGCCGCGGCAATACGGTGCTCGGCAGTGACGACAAATCAGGGATTGCCGCCCTCATCGAGCTGATCCGCATGCTCCGGGAAAAAAGGAGCGACCATGGCCCGCTGGAGCTCCTCTTCACCACCTGCGAGGAGATAGGTCTGCTCGGGGCCAAGGCCCTGGATCGCGCCGCCTTGAGCGCCGCCTATGGGTACGCCCTGGACTCGACCGGTATCGACCGGATCATCACCGGGGCGCCAGCCGCCAACAAGCTGAAGATCGAGGTCCACGGCATTGCCGCCCATGCCGGACTCCATCCGGAACAGGGGGTCAGCGCCCTGTGCCTGACCGCCGAGGCCGTCAGCAGGCTCCGTTGGGGACGCCTTGACGGGGAGTCAACGGCCAACCTGGGACTGATCCATGGGGGGGTGGCTAGAAATATCATTCCTGACTACATCGCCATTGAAGGGGAGGTCAGAAGCCACTCCCTGCACAAACTGGCCGAACACACCAGGCAGATCACGCGCACCTTTCAGCAGGTGATCGACAAGTCACCGCTCCCGCCGACTGCGCAAGGCAATGGCACTCCCAGGCTGACTCCGGCGCCATCGGTTACGATCACGATCCAGCTGGATTACCCGGCCATGCACCTTGAGCCGGCTGATCCGGTGCTGGCCCGGGTCCAAGAGGCCGGTATGCTTCTGGGTCGCAAACTTGATTCTCAGATTGCCGGGGGCGGCAGCGACGCCAACATCTTCAACAGCTTCGGCCTGCCCACCGCCATCATCGCTACCGGCATGGACAAGGTCCATACCACGGACGAGCGCCTGGATCTGCGAGACCTGATCCGCCTGACCGAACTGCTCTTCACCATTGTTGCTGGCTGAGCAGGCATGGGCGTTACAACCTTTCTCTTTCCCTCATACCAGCTCTATCTGCCCGGCAGCGCCGGAGATAATCTCACCGATATCGGCACAGGCCAGGGGATATCCCTGCGCCCGCATCTCCTCAAGGATGGCGGCAGCAGCGCGGGGAGCGGCCGCAATGAGCAGCCCGCCCGAGGTCTGCGGATCGGCCAGGATCAGCTCCAAGGCATCCCGTTCAGGCCGTCGCTCCGTGAGCGCCTGACCATAATGCTTCCTGTTGACATGGGCGCCTTCGGGGATGATCCCCATGTCGACAAACGCCCTGACCCCGTCGAGCACCGGAACCTGTCCGCCAACGATCCTGGCGGCAACACCCGAGGCCAGCAGCATCTCGGAGAGATGCCCGAGCAGCCCGAACCCAGTGATATCGGTACAGGCATGCACCTCCCCGCCACGAGTCCGGACCCCCTGCATGATCTCGGAAGCCAGTCGGTTCAGGGTCACCATCACCTCGACAATCCGCGCCTCCACCTCGGGGCCTGCCAGATTGCCCTTGATGGCCGTGGCCAGGATCCCGACTCCCAGGGGTTTGGTCAGGAGCAGACGATCCCCCGGCCGGGACCCGGCATTGAGCAGGACCTGATCAGGATGGACCACGCCCGTGACCGAGAGGCCATACTTCAATTCTGTATCTTCGATGGAATGGCCCCCCACCAGCAGGGCGCCTGCCTCCTGCACCTTGTCCAAGCCCCCGCGGATCACCTCCCGGAAGACCGAGATATCCATGGTCTTCACCGGACAGGCCAGGATATTCATGGCCAGGAGCGGCCTGCCGCCCATGGCATAGACATCGCTCAGGGCGTTGGCCGCGGCGATCTGGCCAAAGCTGAAGGGATCATCGACAATGGGGGTGAAAAAATCCAGGGTCTGGATCAGGGCCGTCTCGTCATTGAGACGATAGACCCCGGCATCATCGCAGGTTTCAGCTCCCACGATCAGATTCGGATGCCTGGGCAGGGTAATTCCGCACAATATTCGACCCAGATCCCCTGGGCCCAGCTTGGCCGCTCAACCGGCAGCTTTTACTGTACTTGTCAATTTTATCATTTTCCGTCACCTCCCATTCTTCCGCCTAATCTTTCGCAAAAAATCACCAGAAAAAGTTACCGCACCGTTTTTTCTTGTTGAATTTCTGCAGAACATCATTATAAATGTTATTATCAGATTTGTCTCAAAGGCACAAAGATAATTTCTTCTTTGTGCCTTTCCCCATTTTGGCGCCCTAAGGTAGCCGGCATATCTTCCTGCAAGAAAAAGGTTATGATAAACAACAATAATGGACAGCGCCCTGAGTCAGGGCGGCCAACACATGAATGTGGCGTTTGCGGTATCTTCGGCCATGAAGATGCGGCAAAACTCACCTACTTCGGACTCTATGCCCTCCAGCACCGAGGCCAGGAAAGCGCCGGGATTGTCTCCTCGGACGGCGAAAAAGTATTTACTCATAAATCCATGGGTTTGGTACCGGAGATTTTCACCGAGACCATCCTTCAGGGGCTGCCTGGACACATGGCTATCGGTCATGTGCGCTACTCCACCACCGGCTCCTCCCATATCACCAATACCCAGCCCCTGCTGGTGACCCACAGGGGTACAACCCTGGCGGTTGCCCACAACGGTAATCTGGTCAATGCCATTGAGCTGCGCCGTGACCTGGAAGAAAAAGGTTCCATCTTCCAGACCGGCATGGACAGCGAGGTTGTGCTGCACCTCATGGCACGCACCGCCCATCTTGGCCTGGACCGCGCCCTCACCGAATCTTTTTCCTGCCTCAAGGGCGCCTACTCCATCCTGCTGATGACCCCGGATACCCTGGTGGCAGTACGGGATCCCAACGGTTTCAGACCGCTCTGTCTGGGCAGACTCAATAATGGCGGCTGGGTTGTCGCCTCCGAGACCTGCGCCCTTGATCTGATTGAGGCCAAGTATGTGCGGGATATAGAGCCGGGCGAGATGCTCATCATCACCAAGGACGAGATGCGCTCCATCTTCCCCTGGCCCAGGCAGAAGAGCAGTTTCTGCATCTTTGAACAGGTCTATTTCGCCCGTCCCGACTCCGATATCTTCGGGATCAATGTCTATGAGACCAGAAAACGGATGGGTGAGATCCTGGCCCGGGAATGCCCCATCGACGCTGATTTCGTCATGCCCTTCCCCGACTCCGGCAACTATGCGGCCCTTGGCTATTCCCAGGCATCCGGCCTGCCCATGGAGATGGGCATGATCCGTAACCATTACGTGGGCAGGACCTTCATCAATCCCACCCAGTCCATGCGCGACTTCAACGTCCGGGTCAAGCTCAACCCGGTGCGTTCCCTCCTGCAGGATAAGCGGATCATCATTGTCGAAGACTCCATTATCCGGGGAACCACCGGTAAAAGCCGGGTACAATCCCTCCGTGACGCCGGGGCCAAAGAAGTGCACATGCTGGTCAGCTGCCCGCCAACCCGGAACGCCTGCTATTACGGTATTGATTTCCCCTCTTCCACTGAACTGATTGCCGCCAAGAGATCGGTGGCCGAGATTGCCGACCATCTGGGCCTGGACTCTCTCTATTACCTCAGCCTGGAAGGACTGGTTGAGGCCGCCGGCCTGGGTAAGGAAAATTACTGCCTGGCCTGTTTCGATGGAAAATATCCGATACAGCCGGACCTCAATTTTCACAAAGGGGCACTGGACATTTAAGAGCCATGAAAGACTCAATCTCCATAGACACTTACGAATGCAACGGGTGTGGATCATGCGTGGAGATCTGCCCTGATATCTTTCAAATGGATGAGAGTGGAGAGAAAGGGGAGGTCATAAACCCCGATGCCGCAATCACCCCCCAGATAGAAGAGGCTGCCGCCTATTGTCCGGCGAAATGCATTTCGATTATAAAGGAGATACCGTGACCATTGCCCATGGGTTGAACCATCAACAATTAACAAAGATATTTGAATCGGGAGCCACGGACGACCTTTTAGACGAAGTGATTGCCCTTGCCGCCCTGATCCAGCCTTCCTTCAACCCTGTCATGCTCCGGCAACTGCACCATGATACGACAAGACTCTTTGGAGGAACCTATCCAGGATTCCGTACCTGCGATACGCAATACCATAACCTCAACCATACCTTCAGCGTCGTCCTGGCCACGGCAAGGCTTCTGCATGGCATGGGTCAGAATATTTCCATCTATACCCTGGAGCTGGCTTTATACAGTGCTTATCTGCATGACACCGGCCTGCTCATGGAGACTTCGGACAAGGCGATATCCGGGGCGATCTATACTCAGATGCATGAAGAGCGCTCCATAACTTTTATGAAGCAATATCTTGCCAGCAATAATCTTGCAGACCGCCTTATCCAGGAATGTTCCTCCGTTATCAAATGTACAGATCTTGACCTCGATCCCAGAGAAATTTCCTTTCCCTCACCCGAGTCAAAGCTTGCGGGATACGTATTAGGTACAGCTGATATCCTGGCCCAGATGGCCGACAGATACTACCTGGAGAGCTTGCCTTTTTTATTTCAGGAACTCAAGGAGGGAGGGGTGGAAACCCGTGAATCGGCCATTGATTTCATACAAGACACTACTATTTTTTATCACAACATCATTACCGAAAGATTGGAAAATGCCTTCTCCAACACTGCAAAACTGATGCAGATACATTTTAACAAGCGATGGCAGATCAATGAAAATCTCTACTACACCAATATTGAGAAAAATATCAGCTATCTCAAAAAAATTCTCCAGATCTGCGAGGATGAGCTGGAAAACCTGAACACTTTCCTGAAGAGGACTCCACCACCTTAATGGGCCCCTTGGGGCTGCGGAGGACCTGTACGCCTATTTCTTCCGGGGATCCGTGCCCGTCTCGAACATTTCAAAGAGATCATAAAAAAGTCTGGCAACAGAGCTAAAATGGGTGGCCGAACCTGAGCCGGCATAAGCCTTGGTCAACTCCATGGCCCGGGCAAAACTCTCCTGGCTCTCGGAACTCTGGGGATTACGGACCACCTGAATCAAGGTCTCTCCCACATCTTTTGCTGGCATCACTCCCCCTTTCTATCTTGACTACAATTTTAACATGGCCTGGTAGACGTTCTTTGCAGACAGCATGGACCTTCCCTGTTAAACCATTTTTCCACTTTACTATATCATGCTGGATATCACCGGACAACAAAAAACCCGCAGACCTTGTCAGGCTGCGGGTTTTTGGACTTCTCTGGACATCCTGAAACTATCAATTTGGTGCCGAAGGTCGGAATCGAACCGACATGGGATTGCTCCCGCGGGATTTTGAGTCCCGTGCGTCTACCAGTTT
This sequence comes from uncultured Pseudomonadota bacterium, assembly GCA_963776835.1. Lineage (GTDB taxonomy): Bacteria > Desulfobacterota > Desulfobulbia > Desulfobulbales > Desulfocapsaceae > UBA2270. Next base: position 297,246 of record CAVZOB010000002.1, on the reverse strand, counting down.
CACCACTCCGGCAATACAAACTAAAAACGACTTGAGGGGGACGATCTGAAATCTTTTATCTTCTCTTCTCAGCTCAACCACTCCAGACGAAACAACCTGAAGTTCCTCAAAACAAAAGCTTAATACCGCCCTTGCCTTAGTCTGTCAAGCAAAATGGGCACTTCTTATGGCTTGGTCGGCTCCTGAAAGATGGTCCGCAGATTATAGAAATAATCTATTCCCGACCAGATGGCCATGACCAGACTGATATAGAGCAGGACCTGCCCGGTCTCATGGAGATAGGGAACCGGCAGGACACCAAGGGGAAAGATCAGAAAAGCAATCGCGAAATACTGGAAATTACTTTTGATCTTTCCTATCTGTCCGGCAGGAACTACCACACCGCTGGAGGCGGCCAGCCCCCGGAGGCCGGTAATGATAATCTCCCGGCAGATGATCAGCAGACAGACCCAGGCCGGAACCCGGCCCATGGGAATAAGCATGATCAGGGCGGTTGTTACCAGCACCTTGTCGGCAAGGGGATCCATGAGCTTGCCCAGGGTCGACTCACACTGGTATTTTCTGGCAAAATAGCCATCCACAAGGTCGGTCAGGGCGGCAAAAACAAAGACAAAAAAAGTCGCCAGACCAATGGACAGGGTCTGCTCCACGGAAAAGAGGACGATAAGCACCGGAATCAAGGCAAAGCGCATCCCGGTCAATATGTTGGGCAAAGTCACCAGTTGTTCCATTTATTACTCTCCGCGACCAGCCATTATCATTTTCATTGCACCATCACCAGCTCACCCACCCTGATGACCGAGGTCACCGGGGACGATTGACCCACCGTTCCTCTATACCCTTTATAATTGTGGAGCACGCGCTGGACATATTCCACCGTTTCGGGAATCTGCGGCATTCTGTTCGTGCGTTTCACCAGATTGGGTCCGGCATTATAGGCAGCAAGACTCAAGGGGATGTCCCCGTTAAAGGTATCAAGCATGGCGCGGAAATAACGGGTTCCGCCGTCAATATTGGCCCGGGGATCAAAGGAATTTAAGACGTTGAGATCCCTGGCCGTACCGGGCATGAGCTGCATAAGCCCCTGGGCACCCGTGTGCGAGCTGGCGTAGCAGTCAAAACCTGACTCTGCCTTGATGATTGCCTTGATGAGTCGAGGGTCAACATTGTAACGGGAAGCACTCTGTCTGATATGATAATCATAGGCCGTGCTGCTTGTCGGATAGGCACGACGACCGCCGACCCGTACCTCCGGCCACGGTTGAGATCCCGGTCTGGAGATCGTCACCCTTTCATGCTCATAGAGACGAGACTGACCAACAGCAGGGACATTGGTGTAATAAAGGGTCCCCTTGTCATCCACATAGGTGAACATCTCGGCCCTGGCCGGCGAATGGCCGGGAAACAGGAGTGCCATAACTGCCACCAACACCATTTTCCGGAATTTTCCCATTCCTCACCTATTTTGTCCCTAACCCCGATGAACGGGATAAGTGCCTTTCGCAGATTATTTTCTTGTAAAAAAACAAGAAAATAATCTGTAAGGCACTAAACTTTGAGTAACAATCACCTGCAACTCGCAGACCGTCATCTTCCTGTTCTCATTGCTGAATCATCTATTCATGCATCATTTTTTTCTTTTTTCCCAATCCGCGAGAAACTGTTCCACGCCCAGGGTGGTTAAGGGATGTTTTGCCAGCTGCTCAATCACCTTGAGGGGAATGGTGGCGATATCAGCGCCGATCATGGCCGCATCCAGGACATGAACCGGATTTCTGACGCTGGCCACAATCACCTCGCTCTGGTATTCGTAGTTGCGGTAGATGGTCATGATCTCGCTGATAAGCTCCATGCCATGCTGGCCGACGTCGTCAAGCCTTCCGACAAAAGGACTGACATAGGTGGCGCCGGCCTTGGCGGCCAGCAGCGCCTGGGCTGCGGAAAAGACCAGGGTCACATTGGTCTTGATGCCGAGTCCGGTGAGCTGCTTAACTGCTATCATCCCCTCCATGATCATGGGGATCTTGATCACAATATTGTCACTCAAGGCCGCCAGGACCTTGGCCTCCCGGACCATGCCATCGGCCTCAAGGCTGATCACCTCGGCACTGACCGGACCGTCCACCACCTGACAGATCTCCTTGAGAATCTCCTCAAAGGGCTTGTCTTCCCTGGCAATGAGCGAGGGGTTGGTGGTGACGCCGTCGACCATGCCCATGGCAACGCCTTTTTTTATCTCATCAATATTGGCGGTATCTATAAAAAACTTCAATTTTGTTCTCCTTTTTCACTTATAAACCGGCTGCAGCAGTCCTCGCTGCAGAAATAATAGATCTGTTTTTCATGCTGCAACCGTATTGCCTGACCCTTGGGGACAAGGGTATGACAAACCGGATCTTCCACCAGCACATCGGCAACCTGTTCGGAAGATTTTTCAGCCAATGGCGGCGGGGCTGATTTTTTCTTTCCCGTTCCCGTGAGCACACGATAGAGGATATAAAAAAGAATGGCCAGGACCACCAGGCGTACAAGCACGTTACTCCCCCATTCCGTTGGAAACTCTGTGAACCGAAAAAGCCATCTTTTTATTATAGTCGTCCGTGGACAAATGTCTAATCATTTTAACCCTTCGGCCCCTTCCAGCCGCGAGATGGGCTGCGGCGGCACCTTCCCCTGCTCAATTCGGGCGAGCAGCTGTTGATACATGACCTCCACGGTCAGTCCGGTCAGCGGATCCTGAAAGGTGGGGGCAATCTCCGCCAGCGGGGCCAGGACAAAAAGACGGTCGGCAATACGGGGATGAGGCAGGAGCAGCTCGGGTGAGCTCCACACTGTCCCGCCAAAATAGAGCAGATCAAGATCAAGAAGACGATCCTGATAGCCCACCGCTCCCGCAGCACGCAGGCGCCCATGCTCCGCCTCCACCTGCAGCAGGAGATGCAGCAGCTCCGTGGGGGCCAGTCCCGTTTCCACCATGGCCACGCCATTGGTGAAAAGAGAGCGGCTGGCCATGCCCACCGCCTCGGTGACATAGAGCGATGAAAGGCGGAGGGGAACAACCATCTCCGCCGCTGCCAATCGTCTCCAGGCACTGAGGATGAGCTGCCGGCCATTGCCAAGATTAGATCCCAGGCCGATAAAGGCCTGGGTTTTATTCCCTGATCTCATCGCCTTTCTCAATCAACATGGCCAAAAGGGAAAGGCGCAGCACGGCCGAGAATAGTGAAACGGCGGAGGTAACGCTTGATTTCGCAATGGAATCGAATCCTACAGATCCTGCAGGCCCAGGACGTCAAACATGGAATAGAGGCCGGGTTTCTGACCGACCACCCAGGCTGCGGCAGTGACAGCCCCCTTGGCAAAATTGTCCCGACTGTGGGCGCGATGGGTGATCTCGATGCGCTCGCCCGGCCCGGCAAAATAGACGGTGTGTTCGCCCACGATATCCCCGGCCCGGATGGTCTGGATGCCGATCTCTTTTTTACCGCGCTCCCCGATCATGCCATGGCGCTCATAGACGCCGACCTCGGCCAGATCACGATTGACTCCCGATGCCGCCATCTCGCCCAGTTTCAGGGCGGTGCCGCTGGGGGCATCTTTTTTCTTGTTATGATGGGCCTCAATGATCTCGATGTCATAGTCATCACCGAGGATGGCGGCGGTCCGGGCGGCCAGTTTAAAGAGGACATTGACCCCGACCGCCATGTTCGGCGACTGGACACAGGGAAAGTGGCGGCTCAGCTCTGCCAGCTCTGCCAGGTTTTCCGGGGTCAGGCCCGTGGTGCCGATGACCATCGCCTTGTTATGCCTGGCTGCCAGACGGGCAAATTCCATGGTGGCCTTGTGGAAGGTAAAATCGATCAGAACATCGCCCTGGCCAATCACCGCCTCCAGTCCTTCGGCAATCGCTATCCCGGCCCGGCCCCAGCCGCCGGCCTCACCCGGATCACGGCCAATGGCCGGACTGCCGGCAGCCTCAAAGGCCGCGGCATAGTGCAGACCAGGGTGCTCGCTTACCATATATCCCACCCGCTGACCCATACGACCGGAGGCCCCGGAAACAATAACATTGATCATCTTTTCTTCCTTTTCTCTAAACCGTAATAGATAAGATAGCCGCCTGCGCGCACCTTAGACCAGGCCCGCGTCCCGCATCGCCGCAGTCAATCTGGCCAGGGCCGCATCATCAATGGCCGCCAGAGGCAGCCGGGGCCGACCGTCCTTGATCTTGCCCATCAGCTCAACCCCTTTTTTGGCGGGCACGGGATTGGGTGCACAGAACATGGCGTTCATGAGCGGGAAGAGTCGATAATGAATCTCGTTGGCCCGCTTCAGGTCTCCGGCCAGAGCGGCCTCCATGAGATCGGCCATGCCCCGGGGCTCCACGTTGGAGGTCACGGAGATGACCCCCTGGCCGCCGATCAAGACCGTGGGCATGCAGGTAAAGTCATCACCGGAGAGGAGGATAAAATCAGCCGGACAGAGGCGGATCACATCGCTGATCTGCTGCAGACTGCCGCAGGCCTCTTTGATGCCGATGATGTTCTTGACCTGCCGGCCAGACGGGCCACCGTTTCCGGCAGCATGTTGACCGCGGTCCGGCTGGGCACATTATACAGGAACATCGGGATATCAACGGCCTCGGCGATGGCCTTGAAATGCAGATAGAGACCTTCCTGGCTGGGCTTGTTATAATAAGGGGTCACGGACAGAACCGCATCCGCGCCGCTGTCCCTGGCGCTCTCGGTCAGTTCAATGGCCTCTCGGGTGTTATTGGCGCCGGTTCCGGCAATGACCGGTACCCGGCCGGCAACGGTCTTGACCGTCAGCTCAATGACCCGCTTGTGCTCATCAAAATCGAGGGTTGCCGATTCACCCGTTGTGCCGCAGGGAACAATGCCATGGGTTCCACCCGCAATCTGAAATTCAATGAGATCCACCAGACCCTGCTCATCCACTTCCCCGTCGATAAACGGGGTCACGATGGCAACGATGGCGCCGCAATACTTCTTCATAATATCTTCTCCTGATAGGACTTTCGTGACAGAAACACTCTTATTTTTTTAATGGTACAGTTCATTATCAACGACGGCTCAGAGCAATGCCTCCGCCGTCAGATTTCCTTCATAGATAATTCTGGCCGGACCCTGGAGAAAGACATTCTCCGCCTGCGGCCCGTCCAGCAGATCAAAGAGGATCGTCAAGCGCTCGCCGCCCGAGGTGACCACTGACACCGGCGACCGGGCCAGGTTGCGGGCGGCCGCAAAGATGGCGGACGCAACCGCGCCGGTGCCGCAGGCCATGGTTTCATCCTCCACGCCCCGCTCATAGGTGCGCACGCGGATGGTATTCTCCGCCACCTTCTCCACAAAATTGACATTGGCGCCGGCAGGCTGGAACAGGGGATGGAAGCGAATGAGCTTTCCCCACTCCCGAAGCGGAACCTCCTCACCATCCTCCACAAAGAGTACGGCGTGGGGCACACCGCTGTTGACAAAGGAGAGGCTTCTCTCCCGGCCACCCAGCATCACCGGCAGTCCCGTCCTGAAATCGATGGGGGTGGTCATGCGCAGACGCACATCCTCGCCGTCCGTGCAGATCTCCGCCTCAATGATGCCCGCCAGGGTCTCAAAGCGACATGGAGGTGCCGGCGATCCCTTTTGCATGGGCAAAACGGGCCGCGCAGCGGGCCCCGTTGCCGCACATCTCGGCCACCGAACCGTCGCCGTTATAAAAGCGCCAGCGGAAATCGGCCACAGCAGAGTCTTCAATGAGGATCAGACCGTCGGCCCCCACGGAAAACATGCGCCGGCACACCCTTTTCGCGAACTCCGGCTGTTCCGCCTCGGGAATCAGCGGCACACGATGATCCATGACGATGAAATCATTGCCCGCGCCGCTCATCTTGGTGAAAGACACCGGAAAATCAATGGCCATGGGTTGACTCCGCACCACCAGGAATGGTCTCGCCGGCCACCAGCGACTCAAAGGTCTCCCGTCTGCGGATCAGCACGTAATGACTGCCGTCCACCAGGACCTCGGCCACCCGGGGCCGGGAGTTATAGTTGGATGACATGCTGAAGCCATAGGCCCCGGCGCTCATCACCGCCAGGAGATCACCCTGCTCCACCCGGGGCAGCTCCCGGTCCCTGGCCAGAAAATCTCCGGTCTCGCAGATCGGTCCGACGATATCCACCACCTCCACCTCGGCACCTTTCTCCTGCACCGGCACAATGGCATGATAGGCGCCATAGAGGCTGGGCCGGGCCAGGTCATTCATGGCCGCATCCACTACCACAAACTTCTTCGCCTGATCAGTGCCCAGGTTGCTCTTGGTATATTGCACCTCGGTCACCAGGATGGCCGCATTGCCGACAATGACCCGGCCCGGCTCCAGGATCAGCTTCGCCGTGAACCCCTGCAGCTCCTTGATGATCGCCGCTGCATAGTCGCGGGGATGGGGAGGCTCTTCCGCATCATAGGTAATCCCGACACCGCCGCCCAGATCGATAAAATCGATGTCAATGCCCCTGGCCGCCAGTCTCTCCACAAAGGTCTTCACCTTGCGCAGCGACTCGATGAAAGGAGAGACCAGGGTCAGCTGGGAGCCGATATGACAGCTCACCCCTCTGACCTCGATGTTCTCCATCTCCTGGGCCCGGACATAGAGGTCAAGTGCCTCTTCAATGGGAACCCCGAATTTATTCTTGGCCAGACCGGTGGAGATATAGGCATGGGTCAGGGGATCCACGTCAGGATTGACGCGGAAGGAGACCGGGGCCTGGACCCCCATGGCGGCCGCAACCCCCTGCAGACGTTCGAGCTCCTGGGCGGACTCCACGTTGAAAAGCAGGATGCCTGATTCCAGGGCATAGCGCAGCTCCTGTTCGGTCTTGCCCACCCCGGAATAGATGATCCGTTGGGGATCAACCCCGGCCTTCAGGGCCCGGTACAGTTCGCCGCCTGAGACGATATCGGCGCCGCCGCCAAGGCCTGCCAGGAGATTGAGGATGGCAATATTGGAACAGGCCTTGACCGCAAAGCAGGTGAGATGGTCGATCCCGGCAAAGGCCGAATCAAAGACCTGAAAATGGCGGGTCAAGGTCGCCTGGGAATAGAGATAAAAAGGGGTTCCCACCGCTCGGGCTATTTCCGCCACCGGCACCTCTTCACAGAAGAGCTCCCCGTTTTTAGACACAAAATGATTCACCACAACCTCGCAAAAATAAAAAATAATTCAGTTGGTTAGTCCCTGGTTATTTAGGAGCCGTTACGAAAGGACTTGGAATAACTAATTGGTTACAGTAGCTTAGGAAGCTCCGATCAATTAAGTGGCCATGTTTTTTACAACGGCTTACAGTCAGCCTGCTCCCTGAGTCGTTCTTTCTCAGTGGCGAGCAGTTGCCTCAACAGAAGGCTTGCTCTCATTGGCCGGCTGCATCTTGTCATAGGCGCTTACGGAATAATAATACTGGACACCGGCCGGGACGTTCTTGTCCTCGAAGATGGTATAGAGGGCCCCGACATCGCCAATACGCTCTTTCTCCTTCTGCCCGGCAGCACGACGATACACATGATAGCCCTGCAGATCAGCGGCTGAGACCGCGTCCCAGAAGACCTTGAATCCGTTTCCCACAGCAACCACGGTCACACCCGTGGGCACGGCCGGGGCCGTCAGATCCACCGGCACGGCCGTTGCCACCTTGCTCATGCCGCCACCGACATCATTTTCATCAACCTGCAGGACCGACTGGATCTTGTAATAATAGCTCCGGCCATTCTGCAGCGAAGCATCCGTATAGCCAGTCCCGGTGCCCACCGTGGCCAGCTTCTTAAAAGTCTTGCCATCAAGACTTCTCAGTACCTGATAGTGGACCGGCAGATCGACCTTCTGCCCATCCATCAGATGGGTCACGGCCCGCCACTGCAGACGAACGGAGCGGTCTCCGCCCTCGGCCTTGAGTCCCTCCGGCGCCTTGGCCGGTATATGCCAGACAAAGGTGACGATATTGGAATCAGCACTTGCCGCCCACCAGCTGGTACGGGAACGCACCTTGAAGAAATATTTCTCCCCCGAACGAAGGAGGGCGCTCTCGTAGCTCCCTTGCCGTCTGCCATCCTTGCCGATCATGCCGCCGGGGACGACAATGGGCTCCCCGAAGGGGATGGGACAGGTAGGGCAATAGCTGTCGACTGCGACCACGGCCCGGTACACCTCGAAGGAGGCGATATCGGTAAGGTCCGTGCCCTGGATGGTCTGGGCGGGATAGGACCAGGTCAGGGTGACACCCTTTTGGTCCAGGGAATAACGCAGATCCTCTATGGCCTTCGGCACAATGGAGTCAGGAGGAACCGGCAATGTCTTGTATCCGCAGCCTCCGAAAAACAAGGCCCCTGCCAGCACCAAGACCCCAACACTTCGTGTTCCCCAAGAAATTTTCATTACCTTATCGACAAGTCATGCTCAGCAAGTTCAAGGGCCTCTTCCACGCGCTGCAGGGCTGTCCCGCCGGCTGAGATGCGGCTGTTGACGGAACCCTGCACGCTCAATACCTCAAAGACATCCTTCCCGATCACCGGAGAGAATTCCTCCATGTCCGCGAGGGTCAGATCCACAAGCTCACATCCCTTCTCAATGCAGAAGGCCACCACCCTCCCCACAATGCCGTGGGCCTCGCGGAAGGGAATATTTTTCAGGACCAGATAGTCGGCAAGATCCGTGGCCGTCATGAAACCGGTCCTGGTCGCCTCTTCCATGCGGACGGTGTTGAACACCAAGGTTGGCCAGCAGTTCGGCGGTGATGGCCAGCGATGCCGACACCGTATCCACCACATCAAAGACCTGCTCCTTGTCCTCCTGCAGATCACGGTTATAGGTGAGCGGCAGTCCCTTAATGAGCATGCACAGGGACATGAGACTGCCGACCACCCGCCCGGTCTTGCCACGGATCAGCTCCGGGATATCCGGGTTTTTTTTCTGGGGCATGATGGAGGAGCCGGTACAGAAGCGATCGGCAATATCGACAAAGGAGAATTCCTGACTGGACCAGAGCACCAGCTCCTCGGAGAGCCGGGAGAGATGGAGCTGGATCAGGGTGCAGCAGCTGACAAACTCGATGGCAAAATCCCGGTCGCCGGTGGTATCCATGGAGTTGGCGGTAATGGCGGCAAAGCCGAGGAGATCCGCCACCTGCTGCCGATCAATGGGCAGACCGGTCCCGGCCAGGGCCGCGGCAGCCCAGGGGCATGATATTGATCCGCTTGCGGCAGTCAACCAGACGCTCCCGGTCCCGGCCGAACATCTCATAATAGGCCAGCATATGGTGCGAGATCAGTACCGGCTGGGCCCGCTGCAGATGGGTGTAGCCGGGCATCACCTGCCCCAAATACTTTCGGGCCAGGACCACAAAGGCCCGACGCGTGGCATCCAGCAGCTCCATGAGACGGTCGCACTGATCCCGCAGATAGAGGCGCAGGTCGAGGGCGATCTGATCATTGCGGCTGCGGGCGCTGTGCAGCCTGGCGCCGGCCGCGCCGATGCGGTCGACAAGGGCCTTTTCAATATTCATGTGAATATCTTCCAGCTCCTGCCTGAATTCAAAGGTGCCGGCCTCAATCTCGGCCTCAATGGCCGCAAGCCCGGCGCCAATGGCCTCCAGCTCGGCAGCGGACAGCAGGCCATTGGCGGCCAGCATGGTCGCATGGGCGCGGCTGCCGGCGATATCATATTTATACAGGCGGGAATCGTAATGAATGGAGGCGGTAAAGGCCTCAACCGAGGCGGCCGTAGCCCCCTCGAAACGCCCACCCCAGAGTTTCTTGGACATGTCTTTTTCTTGATTACTCATTTATTGACAACACATATGATGTTTATCATTTTAAGTATAATACTTAAAGATGTCTCGTGGAGCGTAGGTCTGTCCTCAATTCCTTCACTGAACGAGGGCTTGAAAATCAGTCGCTCCGGCGGTCAGGTGACCCGCCTAGAGCCTTTCCTTGATTTTTCTCGTAATCCATGCTGGATTTCTGCGCATAGGCAAAACAGCAACAACATACGCAATGTTTTCAACGAGTTCGTAGTAAACGGTATAGGGAAATCGCTTGGCAAACATTTGAAACAGGCCAAGCTTTTTACTGTGAATGCCAGCATATATAATGAGGGATTCTATATCTGAAATTAAACAGTCCCAGAAATAATCACCAACCCCTGTTGTCTGAAGATCGTAAAATGCTTTGCCTTCATTCAAATCGTCCACTGCTTCATCCAAGATGAAAACATCATTTATTTTCATTGGTGACGACTTTTTTTGAGCTCAGCGAGTGAGATGAATGTTGCGCACCCACTTGCAATTTTCTCTTTTCTTTCCTGAAGTATTTTTTCATGCCACTCAGGAGTTTCGAGTGCATCATTTTCATATAAAAGGCTATCCCAAAGTGCCTCCATGGCTTGCAATCGTTCTGAAGTGCTCATTTTCTTTAATTCAGAAATGTTCATCTGGTGCCTCCGTCTCAATTTCTCACATGATATCATTGCCGCCGCATTTGCAGCGGGTGTAGTTTATTGCGTTAACGACCAAAATCACCGGCGGCGACACTGAACTTTAATAAAAAAGCAGCAGGTTCCCGCCGTCCGAGTGCATTGCCTTGTTCGGCGATTTTTATTGTCAATTCAAAACCTTAGGTGGATCATAGATTTTTTTGAAGTTCGTTGGATGTCATTTCACAATCTCGCAGAATTTGAGCAATAAGTCCTCTGCCAATATGCTCGCCACGATGAACAGGAACAACGGTACATCTGCCATCGGGCTGTTGGAGAAAATGATGACTGCCTTTGATGCGGACGACAACAAACCCGACCTTGCTCAACGCACGTATAAGCCGACTGCCAGTGAGGGATGGAAAGGTGCTCATGTGTTAGCAGTTAACGGCTATACGTTGGACTCCAACAAACTCATTTGATACCGGGTCTTCCACTTCAAGACAAAGTTCAATAGCCTCTCTTGTTCTTTTTATTAAAGTATCTAAAGACTTAGCTTGGGTGTGACATCCACGAAGAGCGGGAACAGAGGCAACAAAATAACCATCCTCATCTTTTTCTATAACAACATTAAATTCACGAAGCACTTTTAATCCCTCCTCTCAACGAGATTTTTTTGTGTCAAGCAGGCGCACACCGTATCCTATGCGCTGACCTACCAGAAAATATATGTGTCCAATTTTTGGTTGCTATTATAATAGCCTATTCAGTATTTTTTAAAAGCTGCAATTAGTAACATCATTAATCCAGAGATAAAAGTAATAAGACCAATAGCTATTACAGTGTTTTGAATTTATGGCCGGAATTTCTTTAAGGCGATTTCTTTGACCACTTTGTAGTGTATGTCGTTGCCTGTTAATAATGGCATTCCGTAAGAAGCTGCCGTGGCACCAATTAATGCATCGGCAATTTGCATGGAGTGGCTCAGGTAGTGCTGTTCAACATAGAACATGGCTTTGCTTGAGATTTCTTCACTTATGTAGATAATGTTGCAGTTCCAGCTCTTTAAGGCCTTGCGGAGTGCTGTTAATTCTTTATTGTTTCTCATTCCCTGGACTAGTTCCATGTAGGTAACGACGGATATGGAAAAGTTTTTATGCTTTTCTAATTCATCTAATGCCTTTGTGTTTCCTCGCATGTACCAGATGAGCACATCGGTATCAATGAGCATCGAAACGCCCTTTTCTAATGGTTTTAATGTAGTTTTCTACATCTTCTGTTTGAGCGTTGTCCTTCCAAATGCCAAACAATTCGTTGGTTTCGGGAAAGGCTGTTTTTTCTTCTCCTATGGGGACAAGCTTGGCACAAGGCTTTCCTCGGTATGTGATAACTACTTCTTCGCCCCTGCTCACAGTGTTCAATAATTCTTTGGAGTGGAATCGAAGGTCTTTAGCTGTAGCTTGCATTGTGTTACCTCTCAAGTCTGGTTAAGTTTATACTCTAGACTATAAACTCTGCGACAGGGTGAGGCAAGTTTTTTTCTTAATGCATAACGATCAAGGTCACTTGCGCCGCCGCCAAACTTGCCCGTCAGACCGCAGACGTTCTCGGCGTCAAGTGAACCGCCTGGTTCGGCGATTTTTGTCGTTTGCTCCCTATATTACCCATTTTGGCCCCAAAACCAATAATGCGGTCTTATAATATCAAGTACTTGCAGAACATGCAAAGCTGTGTTGCATTGTAATATCAATTGGTTATCGTGGTCCGACCCCCAAGCTCATGACCTTCTCGCTATCCGCTGAATGCTATTGTTGGGTCTTTTCTGCGTCCTGTTTTTCTCTCATGTAATTAGAATACTGTTTTTTTAATGCGACGATTAGAATTACACAAAAGAGCAGCAAAGGTGCAGAGATATACCATTGGTAGGCTTGCCAACTATGGATAGCATAGTATCCTAATAATTGCCAAGACAAAGCCCAAATTGAAATACCAACGATCGAAAAGGATATAAACTCGAAAGAGTGCATCTTCGTTACACCTGCCGGAATTGAAATAATAGATCTAATAACAGGGAAACAACGAAACAAGCACACACACTTCCTATTATTTTCCATGAATTTACCAGCCCAAAAATGGTATGTAAATTCATCAGGTAAGATACGTCCAATTAGCTTGAGCAGTTTATTGTCATGATTATCAAGTCTTTTCCTCAATGAAAAAATCCATTCATGGCCAAATATCCTTGCCAGCAAGTAAAGGAGATAGGTGCCAATAATATTTCCTGCTATGGCGACAAGAAATACATCAACAAAATCATGGTATAATAAAGCAACAAGGCTACCGCCCAACGCAAGTGTCGTTTCACTCGGTGGAGCACTAAAAAAACCATTTGTTACCATTAAAATAAAAATAGCAATAAGACCATAATGGATAATAAAACTCTCTATATATGCAGTCATATTATATAAACGGCACCATGAATGATGTTTTATCTCTGTATTCTATAAAATCGCCACCAAATCTATCTTCAAGGTCTGCTTCCTCTCGCCTAGCCCTCCATATATTTAAATATATGGTTGAGAGGGGGAATATTCCCACACACCAATTATTGGATAGCATAAAAGTGCCAACAGTCATTAGAATTTGTCCAAAAAAAACTGGGTGTCGTGTATGCTCAAAGATCCCGCTTGATTTTAAAATGTTGTGTGGGTCTGAATATTTGTAGATATGAGGCCCCCAATGACCATTAAGAACGCATCTGGCGGCTCCAACTAAATACAAGCCAGTCGCCATAAAAGAAAAACCAAATATTGACAACCAGTATGCATTATCACCTGTTGAAATTGGCACAAGAAAAGGCCAATTATACATTTGCGAGCCATGGTGCATCATAATAGCCAGCCCACCAGAAATATATAATGATCCATGATAGTTTGTTTTTTTTATTTCTCTTGGCTTGAGAAGATTGTTGTGTTTTTCCAATGCAGTTGCAAATATATAGAGCTCAATAAACAAAACCCAGAATATATAGGCAAATCTAATCGAAGGTGTCGTTTTATCATAAATAGCTACGATAAATTTAAAAAATTCAATTATCACATTGTCCATTTTAAGGGTTACCCTCCTTGTGTTGATATTATATTTTTGCGAAACCCAACGCTAGAACTAAGTTGCCGCGGCTACGGCTTGGCAGCAAAAGTAACCGCGCTGCTCGCGGGTCAACTTAAGTGATTTGTTGAACGAAGCCGCTCCCGCGGCGGAAAAAGCAAAAAACAGTGTATAACTCCAGTCGGTGTCCAATCCCGGGCACTTACAATAAAAAGGAGTGTACCATGGAATCATCTGAAGTAAAACGATTTGCAGCTCTCTACGAACGTCATCTGAAATTACTCAAACTCCAGGGGAAAAGCGACAGCACGATTAGTGCCTATTCCCGCGCTGTCCGCAGGATCAGAGACCGTTACGACTGTTGTCCGGATACGTTGACGAAGGAACAATTAGAGAACTACTTTGTAGACCTGGTCGAATCACATTCATGGAGCACTGTCAAATTAGACAGACTTGGCCTGATGTTCTTCTGGAAGTTTGTCCTGGGTCTCGATTGGCAATGGTTGAATATTGTCAAGCCCCCTAAAGTCAGGACCATTCCGGATATTCTTACCCCCGCAGAAATTGAACGGCTCATCGGAGCTACCAAAAAAATGTGTTATCGTGTTTTCCTGCTGACCACATATTCAATGGGGCTTCGCCTGGAAGAATCGCTGTCTCTTCATGTTGGTGACATTGATGCAGGTCGAAAGCTTGTCCATATACGTCGTGGCAAGGGCCATAAAGACCGCATGGTTCCTTTGCCGGATCGCACCCTGACAGCATTGCGACTCTACTGGTGCGAGCATCGCCATCCAGCAATGATTTTCCCAAATCGCATCGGCTCACTGGAAACAATGAGACAGGCAACTACCCATATGGATAAGGGGGGTGCACAAAGCGCGATGAAGAGAGTTGTTGATGCATGTAACATTAAAAAAAAGTCTCAGTCCATTCCCTCCGTCACTCCTTTGCTACCCATCTCCTTGAACGTGGCTTAAGCCTTCGCCATATCCAGGCCCTGCTTGGCCATGCCAGCCCGACCACAACAGCCCGCTATACACATTTGACCAAGATCACGGAAAATGACAGTTGGCAGACCATTAATGAACTGGTCAACACCCTGCAAATCAGCATTGAGGGGGTGTGATCATGGAAATGGCCGCTCTTGTAGATCAATACTACGATAAATATATTGGCAGATACGGTGATACCGCACTTCCTGGGCATCTGAAAACTCTCAACGCCATTCTTCGCTGTCGCACTCCTGAATCCGGCGAGCTGTATGTCCAATGTCCAGCCTGTGATCACGCAGAATGGCGCCCCATCTCTTGTGGCAACCGGCATTGTCCAAAATGCCAGAACCATAACACCAGCCAGTGGATTGATCAGCAGCAGAAAAAATTATTACCGGTGTCATATTTTATGGCAACGTTTACCTTGCCCCGTGAACTGAGACCATTGGCTTGGTTCAATCAGAAAACGGTTTATACGCTCTTGTTCAAATGCGTTGCCGACACCTTGAAAGACTTTGGTATGAACCCGAAACACCTGGGAGCAGAGATCGGCATGACGATGGTGCTGCATACAAACACCAGAAGTCTGGACTATCATCCTCATATTCATGCAGTGGTTCCTGGAGGTGGTATTGATAGAAAGCGTGGTTATTGGAAAAAGATTAAAGGGGACTATCTCTTTAATGGACTGGCGTTGGCGAAAGTATTCCGAGCACGTTTCCTGGAAGCAATAAAAGAAGCTGGGCTGGTAATCCCCCAAAAAGTTCCCCGGAAATGGGTAGCACACTGCGTGAATGTTGGCAGGGGGATAGAGGCTCTGAAATACTTATCGCGCTACCTCTACCGAGGGGTGATCAGTGAGAAAAATATTGTTTCAAACCATAATGGGCAGGTCACATTCAAGTACATTGATAGCGAGACCGGTGCAACAAAACTCCGCACACTCCCGGGCGAAGAGTTCTTGCATCTCATCGTGCAACATGTGCTGCCAAAAGGGTTTAGGCGAGTGCGGGACTTTGGGTTTCTTCATGGTAATGCCAAGAAGCTGCTCTCTCTTGTCCAGCTCATCCTGCACGTCATTATTGAAATATTTGCACCACGCCAAAGACCTGCTTTCAAGTGTCCCTGCTGCAAGGCTTCGATGCTGATTGTAGAATTCCGGAAGAATTTAAGGAGGCCGGGATAACTGTTCTACCCGGCGCAGCCTCAATATTCATTTTAGAAGGAGGAAGATTGGTTCTATGAAATAACTGATTTTTTATGCCTGTACAGGCAAAGGGACAAGTGCGTCCTGAGAAAAGTGCATATCATTCGATTGCACTTCTGACAGAATCCTTTGAAAAAGATATTTCCTTGTTATTACCCCGGGCTTGTTCAACCATGGATAAGATTGTGGATCGCTGCGCGCTCACAATCTATCCTTATTCGTTATAAGCAATTCCTATTTAATTGTTGACTCAATTCTCTTTTTCAATCGATCTTTTAAATCTGCAACGCGAGAGTAGATTATGAAATTGAAATCATGAATATCGAAGTGAATATCTTTCGAATCATTTGCCAAATGAATGACCGTTTTCCCAAGAGCATGAGCGATGCCAAGTTCATAGTAACAATTTGGCCTTGACTCTGATACGTCAGCGACAATAAATTTTGCTTTTCTGATGTTGTGTAAGATCTTATCTTTTATACTTCCTTTAAATTCCTGTTCATCAACTCTTTCGCACCTGAATCCTGATTCTTCTATTGTTGGCTTTACAGCCATTTCATAGAAATCCTGTAGTTGTGGATTTCCTGAAAATGACATAATTACGAAGCAAAGCTTGTTATCAACTTCCCCTCATTTCCACTTCCTTTTGTAAGAGTTAATAAGCTTACTAAGTAGCTGCCGCTTTTGCGCATGTCCCTCTAATGCTTGGTCATCGGGTTAGTATGTTTAATGGGACGATAAAGCTATACACAGGATTACCTATTTGTAGGCGAACATCGTTTGTAATTTTATCTAAAGGCACCACGCCGAATTTTGACAAATCTTGGTAATGCAATTTTGTGCCATCCATTGATTCTGCAAAAACAAATAATGCATTGTGTTGATCCTTGGCTGCCATAAAAAATCCTGCTTTGGCAACACCAACAGCAGCGGCTGGTATGCCATTAGCTAACGCAACTTGTCTGACAAATTTACCAAAAACTACAGCAGCTTTATTCAATTGCCCTTGTTCATCTTTTGGCAAATTGCCTAATGCTTGCAATGCCACCACTTATAAGAAAAGTTAAAGCGGACATTTACCCTCCATTTTTTGCTTATAACGTAGTTTTTAACCTGCCGCCGCCAATGGACTTGATTCAGAGAACGCGGCTCCCGGCGGTCAGGTTTAAAAACATTGTTAGACTTTTGTTTTTTTTACAGGCAATAAATATCTTTTTGAAAAATTTATGTTGCATCTACACTGGTGAACATTAACGGTATAACTCTTCTAAGTCGCCTTGCAATTTTTCCAATGACTTTTGACTAGCTTCGCGCAAAACAAGTAATGACTTTTTCATGACATCATCCTTCTTGCTCTTTAGCCTTATGCCTTCTTTGATAGATTTAGCAATTTCTTTTTTTGCATTATCTATTATGTGGCCAGCAATTGGATTTTTTATGTCTATAAATTTTTTAACATCTATATTGTTTGGGAGTACGAACGATTGAAACTTAGATCTTGTATGATGAATAATATCCATTGCTTTGCCGTATATAAATTCATCAACTATATTTAACGAATTTTCGTCAGCAGAATCAAATTCATTGTTGAAAAAATTAATTATAGCGTCTTTTAATTCAGCTCTTGCCACCTCCAAATAAAGAGCAATAAGGTCATCTGCCTGTTGGCGAGTGAGCCTAGTGTTTCTTTATACCGATTTGATTTAATTTTTTATCAATTGATGACCTCTAAATCCATAACTCGTTACCCCGATACCCAAAATCGATGTCGTAAATCCCAATAATGACATGTGATCAGATGGCAGCACAAGTGCCTCCTTGTTGTATTCTTATTTGGTAGCCAATCAGCTGGATGCTTACTAATACATTTCCCACTCCCATTCCAAAGCAAAGCGACTAACGATTTCAATTACTTCCGCCTCCAGCTACCGTTAAACTGGTAAAAAGTAATACCTGAATCTAAACAGGAATTCGGATACAAATTGCGGCTCAAGTGAATTGATTTGTTAGCTTTATCAAATGTTGGTGCCTTTGAAATCCACCCAGATATTATCCTGAATTTTTTTATACACCATCCTTTTTTCCACAATACTCTTTGTTGTTTTCACAGGACCAAATGCCCCGGCAATCGTTCCAACCACAGGAATTAAACTTGAAGAACTTAATGTAAGATCTGTTACATCAGACAAAGTATTTGGTGACATCAATTGCCTTGTAAGTGATCTATACTCGTGCACGTCATCTCTAATCTTTTTCTTGATATTATCAACACACCTTACTTCACCTGCGACTATAGAGTCATGCAACTCACAAACTCTCTTCCTCAGGGCGTCGCCTTCTTGTGTGTTTGCAAGCTCAATAGTTTCTTTAATATTTCTGCCGACCGGCAATGTTTGGAGCTCTTTAATAAAGAGATAGAACAAATCCACCTTTTCTAGACCATCGCTCTCAAGCGCTTTTTCGTCGAGAAATTCAGTAAAGTTATTTTTTCGTAGTGGGTCAATAATCACGCTATCCCCTAAATTGGAACGCCTATGAAGGCTTTTCAATTCGGAATAAGTCCTTTTGATCTCTCGCACTCTTTCTGACGACTTTTCATATTCTTTAAATTGTAATTGTTGTTCTTGTGTAGGTTTTGGCGGGTTCTTGCGTGAAACAGAAAATATTATAGCCTGATCAAGCGTCAGAAGATCACCATTTGGCTGTCGCGAAGGAATGGCGCCAAATGATTTGATAATTTTTGATTCTATATTTATGTGCTCATTAATATTGTCGCGAATATTATGTATGAGTTAACGCAGGATTTCGCGCCATCACTAACGAGCACAAAAGTGATACATCATTAAACTCTTCTTTTTCCGGATATTCTTTTTGAATTTCGATTGATATATCATTAATAGTTGACTCAAATTCAAACTCATAAATAATTGTATCTTTATTTTGGGATTCAAAAATAGGTTGGCGTGAATTTGTGAAATATCCCTGCGATATACCTTTTGACTTAGCAACTTTCTTGTTACATCTTCACGGCTTTCCGGAATATCAATTACTCCTTCACTCATTGCCAACGAAAGGAATTTTCGCTCCATGGTATCCGAAAAGACAATAGACTTATAATTCATGAGTAATCCTAAAATATTTGATCAGTACAAATATTTTCTATTAAAGCTAACAGTGTAATAAGCAGAATCAGTAAATGTTTATGATAGACTGATTCTGCCTATTACGAAAACGGAAACGAATTATTTTCTGCCTGAGTCATGCAAACCAAGAAGGACCACTGTTACGCCTGACAGGTGGATAGAGACCCCTTGTCTATTTTTTCTGCATGGCCTGAATGCGCAGGCGCAGGCCGTTGAGACGGATAAAGCCGCCGGCATCGGCCTGGGTCATAGACCTGATCTTCCTCAAAGGTGGCAAAACTCTCCTGGTAGAGCGACTGGTCGGACTTGCGGCCCACCGGGATACAGTTGCCCTTGTACAGCTTGAGGCGCACGGTGCCGTTCACCGTTTTCTGGGTGGCATCCATGGTGGTCTGCAGCAGTTCGCGTCTCCGGGCGAGAACCAGAAGCCGTTATAGATCAGCTCGGCATAGCGCGGCACCAGGGAGTCCCTGATCTTCATGACCTCGCGGTCCAGGGTGATGGTCTCCAGATCGCGGTGGGCCGACGCGCAGGATGGTGCCGCCCGGGGTCTCATAGACGCCGCGGGACTTCATGCCGACAAAGCGGTTCTCCACCATATCCAGACGGCCGATGCCGTTGGCCCCGCCCAGGGCGATTGAGCCGGCAGAACAGGGCGCAGGGGCGCCATCTTCACGCCGTCGATGGCCACCGGGTCACCGTTGGCAAACTCGATCTCCAGATAGGTGGGCTCATCGGGCGCCTTTTCAGGCGACACGGTCAGCTTGAACATGGCCTCGTCCGGCTCGTTCCAGGGGTCCTCGAGGATGCCGCCCTCAAAACTGATATGCAGCAGATTCTCATCCGAGCTGTAGGGTTTTTCCTTGGTCACCGGCACCGGGATGGCATGCTCCTGGGCATACTGCCATCAGCTTTTGCCGGGAGTTGAGATCCCAGATCCGCCAGGGGGCGATGATGGTCAGGCTGGGATCAATGCCCAGATAGGCCAGTTCAAAACGGACCTGATCGTTGCCCTTGCCGGTGGCGCCGTGGCTGACCGCATCCGCGCCCTCGGCATGGGCAATCCGCACCTGTTCCTTGGCGATGATCGGCCGGGCCAGCGAGGTTCCCAGCAGGTAGGAGCCCTCATAGATGGCATTGGCCCGAAAGGCCGGAAAGATATAGTCTCCGACAAATTCCTCTCTCAGGTCGGAGATAATGACCTTTTCGGCGCCGGTGGCCAGCCCTTTGGCCCGCACCGCATCCCAGTCCTCTTCCTGGCCGACATCGGCGGCATAGGCCACCACGGGGCACTGATACTCCTCGGCCAGCCACTTGAAGTATCACCGAGGTATCAAGCCCGCCGGAGTAGGCCAGCACAATCTTTTTCACATCCTGGTCATGGCTTCGATCCTCCGATCAGTTTTTCCAGAATCGCCTTATGCATATGCATCTTATTTTCCGCCTGGTCAAAGGCCACGCACCGCTCCGACTCCAGGACCTCTTCGGTTATCTCCTCGCCACGATGGGCCGGCAGACAATGGAGGACAATGGCCTCGGCCGGGGCCTTCGCCAGCAGGGCGTCATTGATCTGATAGCCTGCAAAGGCCGCCAGACGGCTATCCTCCTCTCCCTCCTGACCCATGGAGGCCCAGACATCGACGTTGATCACATCGGCCTCGGCCACGGCCTGTTCCGGACTGCGCACCAGCACGATGGGCTTGGCCGCATTCCTGCGGCCCGCTGCCAGGATCTCGGGATCCGGGTCATAGCCCTCGGGACAGGCCAGGATCAGTTCAAAACCAAGACGTCGGCGGCCTGAATCCAGGAGTTGGCCATGTTGTTGCCATCGCCGACCCAGGCGATCTTCAGCTTCTCAATGGGTCCTTTCTTCTCAATCACGGTCATGATGTCGCTGAGGATCTGGCAGGGATGGTGCAGATCGGTCAGGGCGTTGATCACCGGCACCGCTGAATAGCGGGCCAGCTCCTCCACCACCTCCTGGCCGAAGGTCCGCACCACCAGGCCATCCACATAGCGGGCCATGACCCGGGCCATATCCTTGAGGGGCTCGTTGCGGGCCAGCTGGGTATCGCGGCCGGAGAGGATAGATCACCTGACCGCCCAGGCCATACATGGCCGCCTCAAAGGAGACCCTGGTCCGGGTGGAGGGTTTTTCGAAGATCAGGCCGATGATCTTGCCGGCCAGCTGTTGATGGCTCACTCCGGCCTTGCGTTCCTGTTTCAGCTCCAGGGCCAGCTCGATGAAAGCGCCGCAGTTCTTGCCTTGGTAAAGTCCTGTAATGACCGCAAATGCTTTAACATGAAAATCCGTCTCTGTTACCAGGCAGGAAAAGATTTCCGGCCAAATTCACTCTACCCGCCATCAAGCCCGATGCTCGGTTTCAGCGCCCATCCAGAAGCGTTTCCATTGCCTTTCCAGAGGAACTCTGCCGAGGGGAAAAGACAATATCATACAAAAGAATAAGTGCTGATTTGCAAAGCATTTCCCACTTTCAGCCAATTCAGCCCTGCACATCTCACCCTGAATCTCGGCCAGGACCTCGGCCAGGCTGGTGATCATCTGGTCGATCTCCTCCCGGCTGACAATCAGCGGCGGCAGAAAACGCAGGGCCACGTTGCCGGCAAAATTGACCAGGCAGCCCCTGGCAAACATCCTGGAGACAATAGCCCCGCCTTTGCTCCACCGCCCTCGGTCAGCACCAGTCCCTGGATCAGCCCCAGACCCCGGGCCCCGGTCGCAAGGTCTGGAAAGCGGGCAGCCAGGTCCGTGCAACCGCTGGCGCAGATAATCCCCCTTGGCGCGCACCTCGGCCAGAAAGCCGTCGGCCAGCATGATCTTCATGTGGCCACTGCCGCGGCCGCAGGCCACCGGATTGCCGCCGAAGGTCGAGGCATGGGTTCCCGGGTCGAAGGCGGCAGCCGATCTCCTTCGCTGGTCAGCAGGGCCCCGATGGGCAGACCGTTGCCCAGGGCCTTGGCCAGGGTCATGATATCGGGGGTCACCCCCAGCTGCTCATAGGCAAAGAGGGTGCCGGTGCGCCCCATGCCCGACCTGGATCTCGTCAAAGATCAGCAGCAGGTCATATTGGTCACAGAGGGCGCGCAGATCCCTGCAGATAGTCGCGCTCGGCAGGGGACGCACCCCGCCCTCGCCCTGCAGCGGCTCGCAGAGGATGGCGCAGGTCTGCGCGGTGATCATGGCTTCCAGCGCGGCCAGGTCGCCGAAGGGGGCATGGACAAAGCCCTCGGGCATGGGCTCGAAGCCCTTCTGGAATTTGGTCTGGCCGGTGGCGGCAACCGTGGCCAGGGTCCGGCCGTGGAAGGACCCTCCAGAGCGAGATGATCTCGTAGCGCCCTTCGCCGCCCTGGCATCCGGGCCAGCTTGATGGCCGCTTCATTGGCCTCGGCGCCGCTGTTGGCGAGGAAGACCCGGTCGGCAAAGGAGTGGGCCGCCAGCAGCTCGGCCAGCTCGGTCTGCGGCAGGGTATGATAGAGATTGGAGACATGCACCAGCTTGCCGGCCTGGTGGCAGATGGCCTCGGTCACCGCCGGATGGCAGTGGCCCAGGCCGCAGACCGCAATGCCCGGCCAGAAAGTCCAGATACTCCCGGCCATCGGCATCGGTCAGCCGACAGCCGGCCCCCTTGACCATGGCCGCCGGATACCGGCTATAAGTCCCGATAAACACCTGATCGCTCCTTGCCGCTATTTCCTTGTTTGCATTGTCCATCATACGATCTCCGTCCCGACACCCTCCTGGGTAAACATCTCCAGCAGGATGGCATGCTCAACGCGGCCATCGATGATATGGGCCTTGGTGACTCCCCGCGCCAGCGCCTCTCCGCAACAACTGCACCTTGGGGATCATGCCGCCGACAATGGTCCCGTTATCGATCAGGGACTCAATATCCCGCACTGAGCAGGGAGTGGATCAACGACCCCCGACGATCCTTGACCCCCTCCACATCGGTCAGCAGGATCAGCTTCGCCGCCTTCAATTCGGCGGCGATGGCCCCGGCCACCAGATCGGCATTGATGTTGAAGGCCTGTCCGTCCGCGCCCACCCCCACCGGGGCAATCACCGGGATAAAGTCGTCACGCTCAAGGGTCCTGAGGACCTCGGCGTTGATGCGGGTCACCTCCCCGACCCGGCCCAGGTCGATGAGCTCGGGAGGCGCGTTTTCCAGGGCCGCAACATCCGTTTTTTTACTGACCTGCAGTTTTTCCGGCGCAGACCAGATCGCCGTCCCGGCCGGAAAGGCCAACCGCCCTGCCGCCCGCAATGGTTGATCATTGCCGACGATCTCCTTATTGACCTTGCCCACCAGCACCATCTCCACCACATCCATGGTCTCGCCGTCGGTGACCCGCATCCCCTGCACATAACTGGGCTTGATTTGAAGACGATCCAGCAGGAGATTGATCTGCGGCCCGCCGCCATGGACAATCACCGGATTGATGCCGATATGTTTCATCAGGATCACGTCGAGGGCAAACTGCTTTTTCAGATTCTCATCCACCATGGCATGACCGCCATACTTGATCACCACCGTCTTATGACGGAACGTCTGCATATAGGGTAATGATTCGATGAGCACCTTGGCCCGTTCAATGCTTTCTTCTTTCATTCTTGCCCATCCTATCTGTTGAAATGGTACGAATAATTCACTGATGATTTACAGCATTGTCCGGTTTAAAAATTGCATTCGGTAAGAATATTGCTACCGAGTACAGCAAATCCCTCTCAATCCCCCTTTTTCAAAGGGGACTAGGGGGGATTTGACAGTTCTGAAGGCTTGCAAGTTCCAAACCGGACACTAGTGGATAATTTGCTAAAAATAGATAGATATTGTACTGACTGGCGGAGACGAAGTAAAGCAATCTTTCTGCAGACTCCACAGGCTTTTGTCAGCGGCTTCTTTACAATTTATTCTGCTCCGAGTATCATAGGCTCAATAATTGCATTGCATTTGCAATCCCAATGTATTTTTATGGCCTTCAACCTGAACAGGAGTCTCTCCATGCGCACCTCCCTCTTTGCCAATCCCCGTCTTTTCGGGCGCGCCCTGTTTCTGCTCCTGCTCATACTGGCCGCCCCAGCCCTGTCTGCCGACAAATCTCCCATCAACATCGAGGCCGACCGGATGGTCTCCCTCGAACAGAAAGGCAGTGTCCTCTTCTCCGGCAACGTCCTGGCCACCCAGGCGGAAGTCCAGATCCGCACCGATGAGATGACTGTGTACTACAGTCAGACCGACAACGGCAAGGGGCAGGAGGTCAAAAAACTTCTCTGTTTGGGCAATGTGGAGGTGACCAAAGGAGACTGGCTGGGCACCGGGGACAAAATGGACTATCTGGCCCAGGAGAGAAAGGTCATTCTTACTGGACACGCCAAGGCCTGGCAGGGAAAAGATCTGGTGGTCGGCGAGACCATTGTCTATTATCTGGACAAAGGCCGCTCCGAGGTCCTTCCTTCTCAGACCCCTGCCGCTTCCGGGAAAAAAGGCGGCCGGGTCAAGGCCACCATCTATCCCTAAATCATACATCCGACCCGGTCTTCACCTATATGGCCCAACTCGAAACCAATAAAATCGTCAAACGCTATCGCAGCCGCACCGTGGTCGATGGCGTAAGCCTGCAGGTGCATACCGGCGTGGTGGTGGGGCTGCTCGGCCCCAACGGCGCCGGCAAGACCACTTCCTTCTACATCATTGCCGGATTTATCCGGCCGGATGGCGGCCAGGTACTGCTCAACGGCGAGGACATCACCGGACTGCCCATCCACAAGCGGGCCCTGAAGGGCATCTCCTATCTGGCCCAGGAACCGTCCGTCTTTAAAAAACTGACCGTTGAAGAAAACGTGCGCATCATCCTGGAACCGCTGGGTCTCTCGAAAAATGAGATCACGAACAGGATCGATGAACTGCTGACGGATCTGAAGATCGAATACCTGCGCCACAACAAGGGTCACGCCCTCTCCGGCGGTGAACGACGGAGGGTGGAGATCATGCGCGCCCTGGCCACCCGCCCCCAGTTTATCCTGCTGGACGAACCCTTTGCCGGCATTGATCCCCTGGCGGTCGCCGATCTGCAGAAGATCATCCTCGGCCTCAAGGATAAGGGACTCGGAGTCCTCATCTCCGATCATAATGTGCGCGAGACCCTGCAGGTCTGTGACTTTGCCTATATCATGAACGCCGGACAGATCCTCACCAGCGGCGTGGCCGAGGACATCATCGCCAGCGAAGTCGCCCGGAAGATGTACCTGGGCGAAAGCTTCACCATGTAAGCGCTATGGGACTGGAACTGAGACAACAGCTCAAGCTGAGCCAGAAACTGGTGATGACGGTTCAGTTGCGTCAGGCCATCAGGCTGCTGCAGTTGAACCGCCTGGAGCTGAGTAACGCCCTGCAGGCGGAGCTGGAGCAGAATCCAGCCCTCGAAGAAGATTTCATTATCCAGGAAGAGATCTCCAATCCCCAGAGCCTGACGGCAATGGAAGAACCAGCGGGCAGCGGTCAGGAATCCGATTTCACCGCGCCCGTTACCGCCTCGGACACCATTCCCGAGACCAACTGGGAGGATTACGCCAACAACTTTGACGACAATCTCTCCTTTTCCCACGAAACCCCGGCAGCAGACGCCCCCAGTCAGTTTGACTTCATCTCGCAGAAGCCTGGACTCTCCGCCTATCTCCATTGGCAGCTGGTCCACAGCGACCTTGACCCGGACGAGTGGGACATTGCCCTTTTCATCGTCGGCAATCTCAACCGCTACGGTTTCCTTGAGGTCGACCTGCCCGAGATCATGGCGGAGACAGGCTGCAATCAGGATACGGCCGAATATGTGCTGGAACTTATCCAGGAGCTCGACCCGCCCGGGATCGGTGCCCGGAACGTCGGTGAATCCCTTTTTCTGCAGCTGGAACGCAAAGGGCTGGGAAATTCCCTGGCCGCCGAGATCGTCCTCCACCATCTCAACCACCTCCAGACCGGCAACCATGCGGCCATTGCCAGGGCAACCGGGCACAAGAAACATGAGATCACCAAGGCCATTGACCTGATCACCAGCGAGCTCTCCCCCTATCCCGGCCTGCCCTATGCGGAAGATGCCACCAACTATATCGTTCCCGATATCTATGTGAGAAAGATCGATGGAGAGTATGAAGTGCGGCTCAACGACGATGATCTGCCCCGTCTCAAGCTTTCCTCCCACTACCAGGAGCTGCTCCGGATCGGCAGCGACATGGAGAAGGATTCCCGCGCCTATATTAAGGAAAAGATCAAGGATGCCGAGTGGTTTCTCAAATCCCTCCACCAGCGGCAGCGCACCATTCTCAAGGTCATGGAGAGCATCCTCCGTTTTCAACACGACTTTTTTGAATTTGGCCCCACCTGCTTGAAACCCCTCATCCTCCGCGACGTGGCCGAAGACATCGAGATGCACGAATCCACCATCAGCCGGGTCACCTCCAACAAGTATGTCCATACGCCGCAGGGCATCTATGAGCTCAAATATTTTTTCTCCACCTCCATTCCCAGGGAGGGCGAAGATCCCATGGCGGCCGAATCCATCCGGGAACATATCCGCAGACTGGTCAGGGACGAAGATCCGCGCAAACCGCTCAGCGACGATGCCCTTTCCAAAAAACTGGCCGAGACCAATATCCAGATTGCCAGGCGCACCGTCGCCAAATACCGGGAACAGATGAAGATCCTGCCGGTCAAACATCGCCGCAAGAGCTGATTCTCGAAGGGCGGCGCAGGAGTTTAGCGAATTCCGGAAAATCAGGCAAAAAAAAAGGCAGGGCCCGATGAATGACCCTGCCTTGGCAGTGACTGTTCTCCTGGAAAGGATATCAGATCAATCAGTCCTCCTTTTTACGTCTTGCGCCAATGCCCATCAATCCTGCCAGTCCAGTCCCCATGAGGAGCATGGTGGCTGGTTCGGGGACGTTGTTGGTGCGGTGGTCCTGGGTTTCCGCATAATGTGCATTGCCTGATAAGATTGAATAATCAAGCTTAATTTTATCATGCCCGATGTATTATCTGCAAGAATAACTTTCAAATCCCATGGGTGCCATCGACCAGCAGGCCCATAACCTCACTGAGGACTAAGCTCCATGAATCTGTTGTCCAGGTTGAGCCATTGCTAGCGCTTAATTTACCAATGAACAGGTCTGGCGAGCGAATCAGCATACGAATCCCAAGCTTCACCACTATCGCTGTTACCATTATGCCTGATTGTTAACGTCGCATCATCCAGTTATTAAACTCTGCCCATGTTCCGCCACATATCGGGGCTGAAAGCCATGTTAACCCAACTGTATGAGTTTCAAGATTACGGTATAATCCGATATAAATAGATCATCGTTAAAAGTTCACTGTGTCAGTAAATTGGAGTTGCCCAGCCCGCTGCTGCCACACTCATCAAGAACATTCGCCTGCTGCCAACCCGCCGCCAAAAATTTCTTCTTCATTTTGTCTTCCTCCCATTTTTAGATTGATGTTCCAGTGGTGTGCCGACCAATCATCACCTTGCAGGGTGATATGATCCCTCTTTTATGTCTCTGTTGTGGCTAGCCACCACCTTACGAGAGGACTAGATTCGTATTTATGAAATATTAGCAAAAAATATGCCAATTGAATTTAATACGATATAATATCAGTAACAACAATGTGTTATGCAATAAAGAGAGTGGTCTCCACACGCCAAGATTTACACTTTCCCGAAAAAGGTCCCATTTTCCGGAAAAATCTGCCTCTACCTTATTTTTCTGGAAGGTTATCTTGCGTGGGCAGTGGCTCATGGCACAAAAAAAGACAGGGCCCACTGAGAGACCCTGCCTTGAAGTGACTGTTGTTCTACCGGAGTGGATGATCAGTCTTCCCTTTTACGTCTTATAATCATCAGCCCTGCCAGTCCCGTTCCCATGAGAAACATGGTGGCTGGTTCGGGGACTGCAGCAGAACCATTGCTACTTGACCATGATAAAGTACCCCTTAACCCATTAAGGGTTAATATCCAATTTGTTGCTGTTTCATCGTAGCCAGCTCCATCAATACTTCCTGTTCCCTCGAGAACTAAATAATCAGTTTCTTGATTTAAAATGCTAACACTGTCCAAATTAAATGAGAAATCACCAACGCTCCACAGCGCGTCAACTGGGGTCGACGGATTAAATGTAAAGTCTTTCATTGTCACAGGCGTATAATCGGGAATGACGGCGAAGTCTCCATTCGTATCAATTACCACACCACTACTAAAATCGATGCCCGTCGCATCTCCTATACCGGACCCGCCCGTCGGCGTCCAACCGCCTGCCAGGCTTATACCGCCTTCAATCGGCATCGCCAATGCACTGCCAGCCATCAAAAATGATCCAACAACCGCCATCACCAAACTTTTTTTCAATGTCTTATTCATTTTGTCCTCCTCCTTCCCATTTCAGATACTGTTCCTAAGACACTGAAATCATCACCCTGCGGCGTGCTATGATTCGTAGTGTCCCCTCCTTTCTTCATCACATTGTTAATAACCTGACTAGAACTACGAATGTACAAGCAAAAACCGTACCAATTAATAATTTAAAGATAATAACAATAATAACAAAGTGTTGTACCAACAAAAGGATCTCTCTCCCTATGCCAAGCAGTACGCTTTCCAGGAAAAAAAGTCCAGAATTCCGGAACACCCAGTTTTTTATCTTTTAAGGGTATCTTGTCCAGAGAACCTGCAGATGCATTTGCTCCAGACGTTGGTTGTTCCTTCTTTTGTAGATGATGGTTCGGTTGTTGCCGTTTATCACCTTGCATTATGCAAGATAAATGCAAAAACTGCGCCAACACAAAATTACCAGGTAATATAATTAATAACAGCTACTTGCATTAGCCATAAAGCGATCTTTGCCGCAAAAGTGTACGCTTTCCGGGAAAAACAATCCCATTGTTCGGAATAACGTGGCCCCGGGTAAGGATGGTGAGCATATCGGTGCAGGCTGCTCCGGCAACAACCCTGGGGAATCAGATTGATTTCTCTGAAATCTTCGGCTATCTATTGAGAGAGGGGAGAAGGTAAGTGGGCGTTTCTGACAGCATGAGGTGGATGGCAGCCTGCACGTCGGAGACGGCGAATATTGCTTTACCAAAACACCGTTGCTGTAAATCCGGAAGGACCATTAAGACGGCTCCAGCAGGGCACGGTCCCGGAGACGGCGCTCTTTGTTCACCAAAGGCGTTCGTCAGGTCTTGCATTGTTCACAACAAACAGGGAGTGAAAACATGACCAGTTTTTTACTTGTTTATCTGTCGATCTATTCCCTCGCCCACTATTATGCCTTCCGCAAGATCAGGGCGGCCTTTCTACCGGGCAGAAAAGCCAAAACAGGCATGGCCGTATTCGTGGTGGTCATGATTACTGCACCGATCGTGGTCCGCCTGGCCGAACGGGCCGGCATTGAAACAGGGGCTCGTTTCTGGGCCTATATCAGTTATAGCTGGATGGGGTTGCTTTTCCTCTTCGTGACCCTTGCAGCCACGGTTGATGTGGTCCGTTCCGTCATTTCGGCCGCTGGAAAAATCCTGAGACGACACCCTGCCAGGGCCTGGGTCTCAGCGCGGCAACTCCTGGCGATAGAGGTCATGATCGTGCTTGCCGTATACGGCTACGGTCTGTTTGAGGCCGCAAATATCCGTCTGCAACAGATCGAAATCGCCAGTGCCAAAATTCCGGAAAGACCGGGTAGGATACGTATTGCCCAGATCTCGGATGTGCATCTGGGGTTTATTGTCCGGGAGGGAAGACTGGGCAGAATTATTGCCAGGATAAAAGAGGCCAAGCCCGATATTCTGGTGTCCACCGGCGACCTGGTTGACGGCCAGATCAACCAGCTTATTAAGGAAAGTGAGCTGCTGGCGGCAGTCAAACCGCCTCTGGGCAAGATCGCCATTACCGGCAACCATGAATTCTACGCCGGCATCCAGAATGCTTTGGATATTACAGAAAAGTCAGGATTCACCATATTGCGCCATCAGGGGATGGTGGTCGATGACATCAATTTTGTCGGCGTCGATGATCCGGCGATCAAATCATGGGGCGCAGGAGATGAGGGATCGGAACACGATCTTCTTGCAGAACAGCCCAGGGGAAATTTCACCATCCTGCTCAAGCATCGGCCTGAGATTGATCCGGAAAGCCTGGGACTTTTTGACCTCCAGCTTTCCGGCCATACTCACAAAGGACAGATCTTTCCGTTCAACCTGATCACCTGGTTGTTTTATCCCCAGCGGGCCGGTCTACTCACCAAGTTGAGCAGCGGCCTTCTTTACCTGAGCCCCGGCACCGGCACCTGGGGGCCGCCCATCCGCTTCCTGGCGCCTCCGGAGGTGACGATCATCGACCTGGTGCACGCACAATAAGAGTCCATCATCTCCTGCCGAGGGCGGCAAGGGTCTGTACCGCCAACTCTGTGATCGCCTGCCACTCCCGAGCCTCAACAAGATCATCGGGGACAATCCAGGAACCGCCTACGCACGCTACATTCTTCAGGGCCAGATAATCCCGGTAGTTGGCCGAAGTGATGCCTCCGGTGGGACAGAAACTCACCTGGGGAAAAGGGCCGCCAATGGCCTTGAGCATTTCGATGCCGCCCGCGGCCCCTGCCGGAAAGAACTTGAACTGATGATAGCCCTTATCAAGCCCGAGCATCAACTCGGAGACCGTCGCTATGCCCGGAATCAGGGCAATGGGTCCCTGCAGCGCGGCATCAAGCAACTCACCGGTCAGACCGGGACTGATGGCAAAGACGGCCCCGGCCTCGGTGACCATGCGCAGATCTTCACTATTCAGCACCGTCCCCGCCCCGGTCGTGGCCTCGGGCACCTCCCGGACGATGGCCCGGATGGCATCCATGGCCACAGGAGTCCGCAGGACAATCTCCAGCACCCTGATCCCGCCTGCCACCAGCGCCTTGGCCAGGGGCACGGCATGCGCCAGCTCACGAATCACCATAACCGGTATTAGCGGACCGTCCTCGAGGATCTCAAATGCAGGAATCTTCCACTGTGACTGGATCATATGTCCTCGTTTCAAGATTTAAAAGTACCTTCAGCGTAAGGATCTTCTTCTCGCTTTCTTCTCGCGTCGCGAGAATTCAGTCTTCATCCATATAGGTAAAAATGGAACTCGCCCCCTCTTCGGCAGCGGCCAGATTTTTCCGCAAGGGGGCAAATATCTGTCGTCCCAGACCGGAACGTGCCTTCTTGAGATCGGGCCTGGCCAGGGGCCGACCGGCCAGCTCCTCGTCGCTGACCAGGAGCCGGAGGGTGCCGGCTCCGCTGAGAGTGATCAGGTCGCCGTTGCGGACCTTGGCGATCATGCCGCCGGCCAGGGCCTCGGGAGTCAAATGGATGGCAAAGGGCACATTGCCGGAAGCCCCGGACAGCCTGCCATCGGTCACCAGCCCTACCACAAAACCCCGATCCATGATGATGGAGAGATAAGTGATCAGCTTGTGCAGCTCCGGCATGCCATTGGCCCGTGGCCCCTGAAAGCGGACCACCGCAATCAGGTCCCGGTTCATTTCCCCGGCCTGAAAGGCCGTTGCCACCTCTTTCTGAGTATGAAAGATCATGGCCGGGGCAGTCACTTCGGTGTTGATTCCCTGAGTCAGGGCCGAGACCTTGATGATGGCCCGGCCCAGATTACCCGTCAAGAGCCTGATCCCGCCGGTGGGGGCAAAGGGCTGACTGGTGGTGGCAAGGAACTCCGGATCCGGGGCTTTGTCAGGGCTTTTTTCCCAGACCAGCTCTCCCTCCTTTTCCTCCGGCATCTTCGTGTACCGGAGAAGTCCCGGGCCAGCCACGGTCTGCACCTCTTCGTGGAGATAGCCGTTTTCCAGAAGTTCCTTGATAAATACGGTCATGCCTCCGGCACGCTGAAATGAGTTGATGTCGCCGGGGCCATTGGGATAGATGCGCACAATCGTCGGCACACCATCGGAGAGCTCGGAAAAGTCATCCCAGGTGATCCTGATCCCGGCCGCGCGGGCAATAGCCACCAGATGCATGGTTTCGTTGGTGGAGCCGCCACTGGCCAGCAGGCCGACCATGGCATTGACCACCGATTTCTCACTGATAACATGACCAATGGGGACATATTCCTTTTCCTGCCTGGCCAGCGCGGTTACCCGGCGGGCGGCAGCCATGGTCAGCTGGTCGCGCATCCTGGTCCCGGCATTCACAAAAGACGAGCCGGGCAGGTGCATGCCCAGCATCTCCGCCATCAACTGGTTGGAATTGGCGGTCCCGTAGAATGTGCAGGTACCGGGACTGTGATAGGCATGATGCTCATACTCCAGCATCTGCTCCCGGCTGATCACGCCCTGAACAAACTGCTCCCGGGCTTGAACCTTCTCCTTATTGGCCAGCCCTGAGGCCATGGGACCGGAAGGCACCAGCAACATGGGCAGATGGCCAAACTGCAGGGCGCCCATGAGCAAACCGGGCATGATCTTGTCGCAGACCCCCAGCAGCAGGACGCCGTCAAAAACATTATGGGACAGGCCAATGACCGTGGCCATGGCAATGACATCCCGGCTGATCAGGCTGAGATCCATGCCCGGCCCTCCCTGAGTTACTCCGTCACACATGGCCGGAACGCCGGCGGCAAACTGGCAGATACCTCCGGCATCGGTCACCACCGCCTTGATCAGATCCGGATACCCTCCATAGGGCTGATGGCCGGAGACCAGATCATTATAACTGGAAATGATGCCGATATTGGGCATTCGATCATCCAGGATGATCATGGAAGCGTCCGTGCAGCTGGCCACATGGGCCAGATTGCTGCAGGGCAGATGATGGCGGAAGGGAATATCGGAACGGGCCTCATCCAGACGTTGCAGATAGCCTGTACGATGCTCCTCGCTGCGCCTGATGATGCGCTCGGTTACTTTCCGGACTACGCTGTTCATGGAATTCTCCTTGCAGGGCAGTACAGTTAGGGTGACCAGTAGACACTCAAGGGGGTTGCCGCCTGTCTCAGGATATAACGGATGGGCATGTCGCCGGCGTCCCCCACCTCCCGTGCCAAGGCCAGGGTTTTTTTCTTTGCCTCGCCCTGCAGATGCAGAATCAGCTGCCGGCTGGCAAGGATGGCCGGCAGGGTCAGGCCCATCCGCTCATGGGAAGCGGCAGGAGGATGGATGGCCATGCAGAGTTTACCGGAATGAAGATCAACCGCCGCCGCCAGATTGGAGGCCCCGGGAAAGAGCGAGGCGGTATGACCGTCATTGCCCATCCCGAGTATCAGGCAGTCATAGGGACGGGGAATCTCCCGCAGCCTTTTTTCACAGGCCGCCTCGCCGAGACTGGCCGTGGCCGCCTTATTTTTCATGCCGACGAAAGAGGCCGCCGCCGCCCTTTTCTGAAGCAGATAACTGCGCACCAGCTTCTCGTTGGAGTCCTGATCTTCCGGCTCAACCCAGCGTTCATCAACCAGGGAGACAATAACCCTGCTCCATTCCAGATCCGTTTCCGCCAATCGGGCAAAGAGCTGAATGGGAGTGCTGCCGCCTGATACCACCAGACTTGCCTGGCCGCGTCTGCGAATCCCCTCAGCCAGCAGATCACTGATCCGGGTGGCCAGCGCCTCCACCAGCAGCCCGGAAGATGGAAACTCAAAAAAATCACCCTGCTCCATTCTCACTCCTCCCACTCGCGACCATCCCGGGCCAGCAGCGCCACCGAGGCCACCGGCCCCCAGGAACCTGCCGCATAGGTCCGGGGAGGATCGTTGGAGGAGGCCCAAGCCTCCTGGATGGAATCAATCCAGGCCCAGGAGCGCTCTACCTCGTCACTGCGGATAAAGAGGGACTGATTGCCTATCATTACCTCCAGGATCAACCGCTCATAGGCGTCAGCAATGTGCTCACCCAAAAAGGCATCGGAAAAACTCAGATTCAGCAGGGTCTTCTGCAGCTTGATCCCCTTGCCGATACCGGGCACCTTATTCAGCATCTCGATCTCCACCCCTTCATCTGGCTGGAGGCGGATCACCAGCTTATTGGGCGGCAGATCCTTGTAACTGTCCTTGAAGATATTATGGGGCAGCTGCTTGAAAAAAATCACGACCTCGGACCGCTTGGTGGTCATCCGTTTGCCGGTCCGCAGATAAAAAGGGACGCCTGCCCAGCGCCAGTTATCGATATCGACCTTGATGGCGACAAAGGTTTCGGTGCTGGACTTGGGATCTCCGCCCTCTTCCTGGAGATATCCGGCAACCGGCCTGCCCTTGATAAAACCAGCTGCATATTGACCGCGTACCGTTTTCTCATCAACATTGTCAACGGTGATGGGACGCACGGCCTTGAGCACCTTAAGCTTCTCATTGCGGATGGAGTCGCCGTCCATATTGGCCGGCGGCTCCATGGCCACCAGGGTGAGGATCTGGATCAGGTGATTCTGGACCATGTCCCGCAACTGGCCGGACCGGTCGAAATAGCACCAGCGCCCCTCAATGCCCACCTCTTCGGCCACGGTGATCTGCACATGATCAATGGTATCATGGTCCCAGTTGGTGATAAAAATTGAATTGGCAAAACGCAGGGCCAGCAGATTCATCACCGTTTCCTTGCCAAGGTAGTGATCAATCCGATAGACTTGACCTTCACTAAAAAACTTGGCCACCACATCATTGATCTCCCGGGATGAGGCCAGATCCCGGCCAATGGGCTTTTCAAGCACCACCCTGGTCTTCGGGGTGATCAGGCCCGCGAAATCAAGACCCCGGCAGATCTTTTCAAAGAGATTGGGAGCAACGGAGAAATAATTGACCAGCACCCGCCTTTCCTGGTCGGTGACCTCCTGCAATTTTTTATAATCGCCGGGTTGATCCATATGGATCAGGACATAGCTCAGGCGGGCCAGCAGACGCTCAGTTACCGCTTCATCAAGGACGCCTTTAATAAAGGCCTCAAGCGCCTCCCGCATCTTGCCGACGAAATCCGCCTGGCTGAGCTTGTGACGGGCAATACCCAGGATCCGGGTATCAGGATGAAGCAGGCCTTCCCGGTCCAGTTGATAAAGAGAAGGGATCAGTTTGCGACGGGAGAGATCACCAAGAACTCCGAATATGGCAAAATCACAGGCTTTAATCTTCTTATCCGGCATAGCATCCCTCCTGGCATAAGATTGAATCACTGTTACAAGATACTTAATCGTATCAGCGCTCCCGCCTGAATGCAACTATTCGCACCACTTTTACCTCAGGATCTCTTTCAGCTTGGCGGTTCTTCACTTCTACCATTGCTCAACAAGGCAGGAGGACATGTGATCATTTTAGATATCCGGATTTTTTTTACAGCGTGGGAAGACCAAATTATACGAATCAACTCCTCAAATTTGAACGAGAACGGCAAGGTGCTGAAGGACTTTTATGCATTGTGCAGAACACAACGGAGATTCTTTAATCCCCCGCAACAGCTGGTGCGGGATGTTCTTTTCATCTCCATTGGCCGCCAGCAAAAATTTCCTATGGAGAAGCATACACACAATATAATATCGATAAATATCGATTTTTTCTAACTAGTTATGATAAGTCAATCCCTAACCTTAGTATACGGGATAATTGCCTTTCGCAGATTATTTTCTTGCAGAAAAAATAAGAGAATAATCTGAAGGGCACTAAAAACCCCATACCAGTGTCTTTTTGATCCATCCTTCCAGGCCTGATTCATGTTTAACCTTGACCCATCCTTTTTTCTCTTTCTCTTTTGCAATAACTACACCGTAATAAGCCTGACCTACAATATCATATTTAAGTCCAGGGCCACTCCGTATGTTGATTTTTTTATTTTTCCCTTTGTTCGCTGTAATAATTACGTGAGGTTCTTTGTTAAGCAATGATACATATATCCAGCCGCTGTCATTTTCAAAGTCCCGAACCTTTAGCCATTTTCCTTTTCGGGAGATAACCTTCACCGGAAAACCATCACCATACTCCCATTTTACACTATATTTTTCACCTGGCCCCGACCGCAGGTTAACGTTGTCACCCCTTATACTTCTCATTTCCGCAAACGCGGATGAAGATAAAACGAGAAAGAAAATGCTTATCGCGAGACAAATAACTTTTATTTTTGTGAACATTTTATGTTACCTGAAAATTTATAGATCATTTTTCTGAGGATCAGGCTCTCCATGAGGCCGATCCCTTGCCTGAGGGTTAAAAATGAGACAACCCCTTCAAAGAAGTTGCTCGGATACATTTTAAGGTGCACCCGAGTGGCCGCCAGCTTGTGCACCAGAGACTTTATGATTCGTGGACTGTCATTTCCCCCGACGAGCAGTACCGCCTGATTCCCCGGGAGAATACCGGCATCAGGTAGAAGACATAGCACCTGCCTGGACGAGGTGGTGATTTTCCGGGGGTGATTGAAGTGCATATTGATTCGGAGGGGGTAGTGTTTTTTTAACATCTTCGCCAACTTGGGGTGATGCGGCAGTGAAGCACAACAGATGCCGATGCGGATAACCTGCACATGCTTAATCTGGCGCAGCTCGTCCAGATACATGTCCGAAAGCAACAGGGGGTCTCTCCCGGAAAGCTTTATTGACTTGTACCGAAGGGAGCAGAGAGACTGGAGCTGCGGTCAGAAGGCTTCGGAAACGGTGGTTCCGTTGCCGGGCCGAGAAGAGATAGGGCCGATCTCAAGAATCGGAGATGCTTCGATCTTTCGGGCCTCCATCATGTCCACTACCTTTTCCAGGGCCAGGGTAATGGAAACCTGTTCCAGCTCAGGAAGGTTTTTTAAGGACTCGGCGAGGGTTTCCTGCAGCGGGGAGGGGGCGCTGGCGATCAGCGCTTCACCTCTCTCTGTTACACAGACCCGCACCTGACGCCGGTCCTTGCTGCCCCGTTGTCGGACTGCCAGTCCCTTGTCTGCCAGGCGGTCAACGATTCCCACAATCGTACTGGGGCTCAGGTAGACATTGCGGGCCAACCGGGTAATTGTCAATGGCCCGCCCTTGACAAGAGCTAGCAGACAAGCCAGCTGCGGCCCGGTTATCTCGTACCCTTGAACCAATTTATGGGAATGGATTTCGACGGCCCGAATGATTCGCCGAAGGGATTGCAGAATGCGCAATTCATAGCTGTCCCTCGGAACCACCGGGGTGAATCCAGGCACTGAGAGAATCCCTCCATCCCCTTCTGCGACAGGTTTTTCATCTTTTTCAGCTAATAAATTGTTCATCGGCTCCCGGCTCTTTTTTTGTTTCAATTTTAATAGTTCGAACACGAACAATCAGAACACAAACAAACACCATTGTCAAGGCGGTATAAAGATCGTGCAGAGAACAAATAAACTGCCTGGAGTTGCAGCGAATAGGCAGAACAGAGTTCTTTACAATAGAGTCAAAAAAACATAATTGGTGGAAGGAGTTGAAAGTTGGCAGGATGATCGTTTGACGCCGGCGAAGGCACACCAGTCTACTCGGTACGCGTGAATGCACTATTCTCCGGGAAGAAGAGGTTGGAAATCTTGGGGAGATCTGGGTGCCATTGAGCAAAGGAATCCGGAAGGCACCACAGCTAATCAATCAACCTTAAAACTGGTACCCCCTGAATTCCATGCATTTTACACATAACCATATTCATTTTTTCCTGAAGAGTATGGGGAGAGACCATTACGCTCTCCCCATACTTCCGATTCTGGAAAAATGAGCAGTACTTCAGAGAAAGGAGATTCTCGCTGACGAACCGCTCCTTCCTGTTTCAAGAAGGAACGGTTCAGGGGGCGACTCCTTGCTAACCCGGAAAGGAAAATAATCAGCAACCCTCGACGGCCTTGCGCTTTTTCTGATGGCACTTGTTGCAGCTGGTGGGGCCATTTTTTTCCTTATGACAGCCTTTGCACAAGGCGTGGGCCTTCTCTTTTCCCAACTCAAACGGACCAGGTTCCTGGTCACCGTGGCAGACAGTACAGCCGTAAGCTTCGGCATGTCTCTTATGCATGAGAACGACCTTGCCATTCTTGTTGTCAATGACCACGGTTTCCACCGTGGTCGTGGCCGCCTGTCCGTCCTTTTCCACCACGGACGCAGCTTTTTCCTCCATCTTGACAGCGGCGTCAACCTTTTCTTCCTGAACCGCTACCGCAGCCTCAACCTTTTTTTCCTGCTCCGCTACCGCGGCCTCTTGTTTCGCCTTTTCTTCAACCGCCTCTTCCACCGCTTGAGTCGCTTCTTCAACCTTTTTTTCCTGTTCTGCTACCGCAGCCTCTTGTTCCGTCCTTTTTTCAACCGCTTCCTGCACCGCCTGGGTCGCATCCGCTACCTCCCGGGTGGTTTCTTCGTCCGTTTTTTCCGGAACCGCTACCGCAGACTCTTGTTCCGGCTTTTCCCCTATATTATCTTCAATCTTTTCTTCCACCGCTTTGCTCGCTTCTGCAACCTCCTTGCTCGCCTCTACAACCTTTTCTTTAGCCTCCTTGGTCACTTCTACGGCCTTGTCCATGGTCTGTTCGACAGCGGATGTTTTTTCCGGCGCCGGAGCTTCGGATTTCTTTTCGTCCGGGCTGCAGCCCCATAGCATTATGACAGCCATCATCATGACTACACAGAGTTTTTTGTTCATGGTTTTCTCTCCTTCGGTATTGGGAAATGGAAACGGGACGGGAGTGCATTTTTTCAGATCCCGCCGGTAGACTCAAACTTTTTTACGATATTGGAGTCCGCTGTCTTGTCGAAATTTTTCCCGCCTTGTTCACGGTACCTTTATTTTTGCGTCTTGAAGTTTCACCAAGACCAGACAGGTATCCAGTCTAATCCAAGACTTCACTGTCTCCGCCGATGATCATCCACAGCCGTCACTCCCCCGCTTCCAGATCAGCTCGCCATTTCGATACACCTCGCGCACCCGGTGCAGGGGAATCCGCTGATAAACACCTTCCTCGTCCATGAGAAGGAAGGACTCCTTGTGGCCCGACTCAAAGAGCAAGTCGGCAAGCGGCCGCCTGACAACGATCGAGGCCACCCGATCGTAGTAGCCGATTTCAAAGACGGCATCGCCGAACTCCTTGTCCCATTTGATACGATCCAGCAGTTTATCAATTGGCTGCATATCACCGCTTACTCTTACCGGATATGAAAAGAGTTGGCTCCGAACAGTCCGATCAAGCCGATAATAATCAAATATATGGCGACGATGTAATTCAGCAGACGCGGCGCAACCAGAATAAGAATGCCGGCGATCAGCGATACCAGCGGGGCGAGGCTCAAATTCATGTTCATGTTTGTCTCCTTGGTTATTAACACTGTTTAGGCTCCTGTTGACAGAGCATTGGATCCACCCCGCCTATTGCGCATGCCAGGTATGGTGGATGTGGTTTCAGGCTAAGCCAAAGGCAGGCCGGAACTTACCGGTCTGCCCCGATCCAGCCTCTTACTTGACCGTATACTCAAAGAGAAACTGCCGTTTTTCGCCGTTGCCGAGCTTGGTACCCACCTCAAAAAGGTATTTTCCCTTCTGGTTTAAGCTCACATCCGCGCCAAAACTTTCTCCCATGGACATCATCTGCACCGCCTCCTGTTTTTTGCCGGCGGGATCGACGACTTTTATCGCAACCGTCCCTGAGTCCAGGACCTTGCCGGTGGCAAGATCCGTAAAGGTGATCATCAGATGATTGGTCGTGCTCATCCCCGCCGCCGCCATGGCCTGGCTGGTATCCAGCAGATGGGCCATGGCCTTGACCCCGTCCACCGTTACTTCCGGCAGCATGATCTCATCGCCGCCCATATCCATGCCGGCCATTTCGCCATTCTCCGTTGCCGCATGTTCCATTGTGTCATGCTCCATTGTCGCATGTTCCATGGCCTGAGCCCCGGCGGCCAGGATCAGAAAAAACAGGGCGCATGTCAGTTGCATCATCTTCTTTTTCATTGTTTTTCTCCTCTTAAGTATATTGTAAGAAAGGGATTACCCCGTGTGACAACATGGTTTATTTTGGGGCTATGCCCCTTCCACCTCCACTGTACCGGTGGCAATCATGCTCTTTTCCAATTTCCGGCCCCGCCAGAGAAAGAAGATAACCGGGTAGACCATCAGCTCCATAATGCCGGAGGTCACCACGCCGCCCACCATGGGGGCGGCGATCCGCTTCATCACATCGGCGCCGGCGCCGTGGCTCCACATGATCGGCAGCAGGCCGGCGATGATCACCGAGATGGTCATGATCTTGGGGCGGATGCGCTTGACCGCCCCGTGATGGATGGCCTGATTCAGATCGCCCCGGCTGCGCATGCGGCCGGCATCTGCCCAGAGCTTGTGGGAGATATCAAGGTAGAGCAGCATCACCACCCCGGTCTCGGCATCAAGCCCTGCCAGGGCGATAAGCCCGACCCAGACCGCCACCGAGGTGTGGTAGCCGAGCAGATAGAGGAACCAGAAGGCGCCCACCAGGGAAAAGGGCACGGCCAGAAAGACGATGGCGGTCTTCACCAGCGACCCGGTGTTCAGGTAGATGATGACAAAGATGAGCAGGATGGTCAGGGGAATGATCACCATCAGCCGCGCCCTGGCCGCCTCCATGTATTCGAACTGGCCGCTCCAGACGATGGAATAGCCGGGAGGCAGCTTGATTCTGGCCGTAACCGCTGCCTGTGCCTGCTGCACATAGGTGCCGATATCAATACCGGTGATGTCCACGTAGACCCAGGCGGTGCGGCGGGCGTTTTCGCTCTTGATGGACGGCGGCCCCTTGTGCAGGGTGATTAAAGCCACCTGGGCAATCGGGATATGGGTGCCGTCACGCAGCGGCACCAGGACACGCCGCAGGGCCTGCAGGTTGTTACGGTAGTCGCGGAAATAGCGGATATTTACCGGATAGCGCTCCAGCCCTTCCACCGTCTGGGTGATATTCATGCCGCCGATGGCCGACTGGATGATATCCTGCACCTCGCCGACGGTGAGACCGTAGCGGGCGGCGGCCGCCCGGTCGACCGTGAAGTCAAGGTAGTTGCCGCCCACCACCCTTTCGGAATAGGCCGAGAGGGTCCCGGGCAGGGTGCTGACCAGCGCCTCGATCTCCTCGCCGATGCGGCTGAGCTCATTCAGGTCATTGCCCATGACCTTGATGCCCACCGGGGTCTTAATACCGGTGGAGAGCATATCGATCCGGGTCTTGATCGGCATGGTCCAGGAATTGGTCAGGCCGGGAAACTGGATGGCCTTGTTCAGCCGTTCGATGAGCTGTTCCGGGGTCATGGGCTTCTGCTCGGGCCAGATGAGACGCAGCGGCCTGTGCAGCCATTGCGGCCAGGAGCTGTAAAAGCGGCTGACCTTGATCGTGCGCCACTGGTCCTCCGGCCTGAGCTGGATCGTCGTCTCCAGCATGGAGAGGGGGGCCGGATCGGTAGCGGTCTCGGCCCTGCCTATCTTGCCGAAGACGTGTTCCACCTCGGGAAAGGCGGCGATAATACGGTCGGTCTGCTGCAGCAGCTCCTTGGCCTTGGTGATGGAAATCCCCGGCAGGGTGGTGGGCATGTAGAGCAGGTCGCCTTCATAGAGGGGGGGCATGAACTCGGAACCCATCCGGCTCAGCGGCCAGGCAATGGAGGCAATGAGAAGCAGGGCCACCAGGATGGTAACAATGCGCCATCCGAGGACAAAATCAACGACCGGATGGTAGAGGCGGATGAGCAGCCGGTTAAGGGGATTGGCGTGCTCCGGCTTGATGTTGCCGCGGATGAACCAGCCCATGAGCACCGGCACCAGGGTGACCGAGAGCAGGGCGGCAGCCCCCATGGCATAGGTCTTGGTAAAGGCCAGGGGCTTGAACATCCGGCCGGACTGTTCCTGCAGGGTGAAGACCGGCAGAAAGGAGACGGTGATAACCAGCAGGGAGTAAAAAAGGGTGGGGCCCACCTCCTTGGCCGAGGCCATGATGATCTCCCAGTGCGGCTTCTTGCCCCGGTCCCGCTCCAGATGCTTGTGGGCGTTTTCAATCATGATGATGGCGGCGTCGATCATGGCGCCGATGGCAATGGCAATGCCGCCCAGGCTCATGATGTTGGCGTTGATCCCCTGGATATGCATGATGATGAAGGCCATGAGAATCGCCACCGGCAGGGTGATGATGGCGACAAAGGCACTGGGCAGATGAAAGAGAAAGAGGGCGGTCACCAGGGCGACGACAATGCTCTCCTCGAGAAGCTTGCCCTTGAGGGTATCCACGGCCCGCTCAATCAGGCCGGAACGGTCATAGACCGCCTTGATCCGCACTCCTTCCGGCAGCCCGGCCTGCAGGGATGCAAGCTTCTTCTTGACGTTGTTAATCACGGTCAGGGCATTTTCGCCAAAGCGCATGACGACGATGCCGCCCACGGTCTCACCCTTGCCGTCGAGTTCGGCGGCGCCTCGTCTCAACTCCGGCCCGATGCGGACTTCGGCCAGATTTCTGACCAGGATCGGGGTACCGGCGCTATCGGTTGCGACCACGACCTGCTCAATATCCGAGACCGATTTGATGTAGCCCAGACCGCGGACCATGAACTCGGTCTCGCCCATCTCCACCAGACGACCGCCGACATCGTTGTTGCTCTGGCGGATGGCCTGGCGGATCTGGGGGATGGTGATATGGTAGGCAAGGAGGCGGTCGGGGTCCACCAGCACCTGATACTGTTTCACATAGCCGCCGATGCTCGCCACCTCCGAGACCCCCTCCACCGCCGTCAGCTCGTAGCGCAGATACCAGTCCTGAATGGAACGGAGCTGCTGCAGATCATGGCGGTCGCTTTCCAGCACATATTCGTAGACCCAGCCCACGCCGGTGGCATCCGGCCCCAGAGTTGGCGTCACCCCCGGCGGCAGCTTCTTGGAGGCATAGTTGAGGTACTCGAGCACCCTGGACCGAGCCCAGTAGATGTCGGTGCCGTCGTCAAAGATCAGGTAGACAAAGGAATAACCGAAGAAGGAATAGCCGCGCACCACCTTGGCATGGGGGACGGCCAGCATCTGGGTGGTCAGGGGATAGGTCACCTGGTCTTCCACCACCTGCGGCGCCTGACCGGCATACTCGGTAAAGATGATGACCTGGACATCCGAGAGATCGGGAATGGCGTCGATAGGCGTCATTTTGAGGGCATAGCCGCCGCCTGCGATCAAAAAAACCGTGAGCAGAACGACCATGGATTTGTTGTTGATGGACCACTCGATTATTTTAGCGAGCATCGCCGGGCCTATTTCTCAAAGAGGGAATCAAGGGATTCCTGGGTCTCGGGGCCGGCAGCTTTCCCGGCAGGGGGCGGCTGTTTTTCCGGTTCCGTCATCTTCTGGACCACCTCCCGCAGGGAACTTTCCGAGTCGAGCATGAACTGGGCGG
This sequence comes from uncultured Pseudomonadota bacterium, assembly GCA_963776835.1. GTDB lineage: Bacteria > Desulfobacterota > Desulfobulbia > Desulfobulbales > Desulfocapsaceae > UBA2270. The sequence continues at coordinate 253,934 of CAVZOB010000002.1, read as the reverse complement.
AGACCACAATGCGTTCGTTGTCGGCAAGCCCCTGCAGCACCTGGACATACCCATCCTCGCTCTGCAGGCCCAGCTTCACTTGCCGCGGCTCGAATTTTCCCTCTCCCCGGGCAACAAACACTCTCTGGTGTTCCCCGGAATTGAGCACTGCCTCCACCGGGATGGCGAGCACATTCTTGACCACCTGCGTCTCTATGAGGACATTCACATACATGTCGGGCTTCAGCTCGAATTCGGGATTATCCAGGTCAATCCTGGCTTTGACGGTCCTGGTCTTGGCCTCCACATAAGGATAGAAGGTGCTGATCGTGCCCTGCACCGGTTTCTTCTGGTAGGGCAGCTGAACAGTTGCCGCCTGCCCTACCTTCAGCCAGGGCAGCTCATACTCATAGATGTCCGCATAGACCCAGACCTTCGATATATCAGCGATCTGGAACAGCTCCATCCCCGCCTTGACATACATGCCCTCATTGACCTTCTTCTCGGTAAGCACCCCCTCATACGGGGAATAGAGGGTGAGGCTTTTTTGTACCGTCCCGCTTTTTTCAAGTTTCCTGATCTGGCCTTCACTGATATCCCAGTAACGCAAGCGCTTGCGGGCAGCCTCCACCAGACGGCCGGCACCGGCGGCGATCTCCGGGACCTCACTCCTGGCCAGGGCGGCCTTGTTGCGCAGGGCCAGAAGAAATTCTTCCTGGGCCGTCACCAGTTCCGGACTGTAGATCTCCAGCAGGGGCTGCCCTTTTTTGACATGAACGCCGGTCTCATTCAAATGAAGCTGTTCGACCCAGCCTTCGATCTTGGAGTTGATGGTGTATTGGCGCGGTTCCTCATAGCCGACCACGCCCACCGTGCGGATGGTCCGGCTCATATCACGGCGGCTGACCGTGGAGTAGCGCACGCCCATGTTCTGCTCGGTCACCGGATCGATGGTGATGACGGCGCCCGGAGCCTCTTCTTCATAAACGGGCACGAGGTCCTCACCCGTGGGCGTTTTTCCCGGTTTGTCGCTGGTAAATCCCGGGTCGGTTGGCGAGACCCAGTATTTGATTTTACGCTCTGCTGCAGGGCCGCCGCTGGAAATTATCGGGACAAGGGGCATACCGCAGATAGGGCAGTTGCCCGGTTTATCCCGGATAATAAAGGGATGCATGCTGCAGGTATATTTCTGTGTTTCGGCGCTGGCTTCGTCAGGCCCGGCCGACAGGTGGAGATGGTGGTGCTGATGGGCCGGGGAGAACGCTACGGGGCCGGTGAAGACCAGCAGGAGGGCAAAAACGAGCGTCAGAGAAATTTTCATTGTCGAAAGCATGGGTTTCGTGCTCCTTGCCCTTTCATGGCATCTGACCGGCATTCTTTTCTGTCGGATTGTTGGGATGTCCGGACTCCGCTTCCAGGCGGGCAAGGCTGCGCTGTCCTTCGCTTAAAACTTTCTCATATTGCAGCTCAAGGGTATAGAGGGTCGTCAGATTGTCCAGAAGGTCGAGAAAGGGAATCTTGCCCACCTGGTAGCCATTGATTGCCGACTCCAGGGCCTGGCCGGCCTGGGGAAGGATACCGTCCCTATAGAGGGAGGCCTGGTCATGACTGATCTGCACCTGACTGTAGGCGTCCTGGATGTTAAAGAGCACCTGATCGCGGAAGTCGGTGTACTGGGCCAGGGCCATGCGCTCCCCCTCCACTGCCTCGGCTACCGCCGCCTGGCGCTTGTCCCGGAAGATCGGCAGGTTGATCCCGACCTCAATCCCGGCAAAGTCGGTGCCGCTATCGGCCATGTTCGGTTCGCGGAAGACGTAGGAGAGGCCCACCTTGAAGTCCGGCTCGTAGTCGAGCCGGGCCAGCTTGTGCTGGGCCTGATAGCGATCGATCAGGGAACGGTAGGCTGCATACATGGGCCGTCGGGTTTCGGAATTTTTCTGGAGCTCGGCCAGGGGCGTATCAATGGCAACAGGCGCCGGTTCGTCCGCCGCCGCAACCCCCGTGGCCGGGGGCCGACTCAGCAGACGGTTGAGGGCGGCAAGCGCTGTGAGACGCTGCCGACGCAGGGTATAGAGGCGGTCGAGCAGTTTGGCCCGTTCCACCTGCGCCTTGAGCACGTCCTGCTGCATTCCCTTGCCCAGTTCGTAATTGATCTCGGTCAAGCGGATGAAATCGTCCAGCAGCTTCATGTTCTTTTCGGTGACGGCCACGGCCCGGCCGGCATAGGCCAGGGAATAGTATGCCTCCTTGACCTGGCGGATAAGCTGCAGCCGCTGATCGGCAAGAAGGGCCTGATACCATTTGGCCTGCAGTTCGGCAACTTCGGTGCGGGCCGCGAGCTTTCCGGGAAAAGGGAACTCCTGGGAAAGCTTGACCACCTTGCCGCTCATGGGATATTCATTGCCGGCAAAGGTGTCCACCGGATAGTTGCTCAACGACAGGGAAAGGGAGGGATCATTCAGGGAACCGGCCGGGATGATCTTGTTTTCATAGAGGCGCAGTCTGGCCCCAGCCGCTTTCAGTTCGGGATTATCGGCCAGGGCCGCGACGATCAGCTCCCGCAGGACCGGGGAGGAAGTGTTGTTTTCCTGCGCCGCCAGTACGCCCCCTGCCATGAATATAAAAAGAGGCAGAGCCAGCAAAAAACGTATGGGCAGATTCATTCCTATCTTCCTGAGAAGCCGCGTTGTTCGGGTCAGAGGGCCCGGAAGGAATATATCTCGCACATTTTTTATAGGCATATCAGCATGTTATATTTCCATCTCTGCCCTGGAGAGGTGGAGGATTAAAAAAGAGGCTGCTCAGGAGTGGAGAAGATTCTTTCACAATCCTTGCCGCCCAACAATCAATCAATGATTGTATCATTTTTTTGTTTACCACTATCCTACGCGGATTCTTGGCGAAATGACAGTTTTTTCGCACGCAGAGGGCAAGGAGACTAACTGGACCTGCAGCATACGACCTGCCCGGCTTATCTGCCATCAAAAATGGCCGCAATAAGGGCCATCGGATTCGTTCATCATCACGGGATGATGGATAAGTTCTTCTAGGGAAACGACCTGGTAATTTTCCTGTAACGCTGTAAAAAGGCGATCAAGTTCCTGTTGCCAGTAGCCTGAAAGCCCCTTCCGCCGTGGGGGAAGGTCGTGAAGCAGGATGATGTCCCCTGGCCGCAACCGCCGGAGGATTTTCCCGGCCAGATTGTCAATATAACGGTTTCCACCATCCAGGGCCCGGCAGCTGTAGTTGACGGCCAGCAGCTTTTCCCGCGCCAGCACCCGTTTCAGCCGGGGGTTGGTGATCCCGACCGGCGGACGGAAGACAAAAGGGGTTACCCCTAATTTTCTCAGGATTTCCTGAGTAGTATGGATATCCTCCTGCAGTTCCTTGGTGCTCCGCAGCATGAGAAAGGGATCATGCCGCAGGGAATGATTGCCGATGGTGTGGCCTTGCGCCAGGATCGCCGCGATCAGATCCGGATATTTCGCCGCCTGCCGGCCCACCACGAAAAAGGTTGCCACCAGCTTATGGCGGGCAAGAAGATCGAGCAGGATGGAAGTGGATAATGGTGATGGGCCGTCATCAAAGGTCAGGGCGACATGGTTGTTTTCAGGACTGCCGTGGCTGATCACCGGCAGAAAAAATCCGTACCCGGCAATAAAGGGCGCGGCCAGACAGGACAGAAGAAAAAGTGACAGGGGGAAGATTGCCAGTACCGGGCTGAACAAAAAGAGCAGAAGGGCAAGCAGCAGGGCGCAGACCCCGGTTATTTCCGCCGGGGACGGCTTAGAGGAGCGGCGCTGCACCGGCTGCCTCTTTTTGGGCCAGGCCGACCAGCCACGCCAGTTCCGGATTGGCGCTGACCTCCCTCACGATTACCTGAAAACCGGCCTCGACAAGGAGGGCGGCTATTTTTTCAGGGGGGCGGTACCAGGCCTCGTGGCCTGAGAGCCGGATGCGCGCCTTCTCCAGCCGCCAGGCCCACGACGGCCTGCCGGATGGACGGACCGAGCATCTCGCCACCACAAGTCCCCCCGCCGCCAGCACCTCAAAGCTCCTGCGCAAGAGGGATGCGGCTGTCTCATCGTCCACGTAATGGAGCATGTCCAGCAACAAGACCACATCAACCGGATCACCCGGCAAAGGCGGCATCTCCGGCGCCCATCCCTGAACAACCGTTCCCCTCTCTCCCAGGGCAATGGTTGCAATCCGCACCCTTTCCGGATCGGGATCGATTGCGGCAATCCGGGCATCCTTGAAACTCTCCAGGCACCAACAGGCAGGAACTCCATAGCCGCAGCCGATATCGACAATGGTCCGGATATCGTTTTTAAGGGCCAACATCCTCTGCAGGTCTTTAAACAAAGGATCAAGGCGCAGCTTGAAACGGGCAAACATCCTGGGGTAGGCCTCCACCGTGCGGTAACGGCTGCGGATACGGTGGTCCAGATCCTGGGACACACCGCTCTCTTCCCCTTTTTTCCGGGAAAAGTAACGATCCAGCAGAGGGGGCAGCAGGAGGAAGGTTCCGAGCAGGGAGTAGGCCAGGCCGAGCAGTGAGGAAATACCAATGCTCCGCAGCAGGCCGTGCTCGGCAAAACAGAGGACGCCGAATCCGATCATGGTGGAAGCAGCGGAGAGAAAGACACCGCTGCGCACCCGCACATACGAAGGATGGGAAACATCCCGGTAGCGCTGATGGGCCCGGACACAGAAGATGGCATAGTCGATTCCCATGCCGAGGATGGCGATGGATAAGAGCATGAGCGCGGGAATATCCAGGGGACGACCGAGAAGATTCATGGTTCCCAGGGTACAGATATAGGCAAAACCGGACGGCAGCAGGGTCAGAACCGTCAAGGGCAGACTCAGGGAGACCAGAAAGAGGATTACGGCCACACTGGCGGCAATGGTCACCAGCATGGAGGTAAAGGTGGAAAACAGGAGGTTGGCCAGGCGCTTGGTAAAAAAAGCGGAATCAAAGATCTTGCTGTCACCGCCATAACGGGCCAGAAAGGCGGCGCCGTCATAGTTTTTACCCGGGGTAACGGTGATGAACTGAATCAGGCCGGAGTCCTGCCTGTTCTCGGAAATCCCCAGCAAATCATAAAAATCCTGGGGAATCTCCAGGAATTGCGGGGCAAGACCGGGTGCCAGCAACGAGAAAAAAGGGGCGAAGGCGTCAGGGGTAAAACCAAGTTCGACGCCCCCACTGCCCAGCGCCTCTTTCACCTGCTCCACCCTGCTGCTGTCCCAGAATGCATGCCAGGCGGCCACATTCTCGGCCGCCCGTTCCTCGCCCGGAAAGATCATCGACGGGACAAAGGCCCCGGCCAGGATATCTTTCCGCACATCCTTTTCGATGCGGGCCAGGACGAGATCATTGCGGTGCTGAATGGCGGCGATCGTCTTCTCTCTATTCATCACAAAGATCCGTTCACCGATCTTCCCCCAGACCTCGGTGAACAGGGAATCAGCCGCCTCCGTTTCTTGACTGACCGTATTCATGCTGCTCAGGCTGACATGCACCTGCGGGCGCGCGAAAAAACCCAGGCCGCAGGCGAGCAGAACGGCGGCTATAAAGCCTGGCCGGCCGGTGTTATAGAGAAGATTGACAAATCTCTGCAGGGGGAGAAGACGCTCTTTGCCGGCAGGCATGACCGGAAAGATTTTCGGAAAAACAGTATGGACAAAGAGGAATGAAAAGAGGACCCCCATGGCGGAGAAGAGACCCAGTTCGGTAAAGACCGGAAACCCGCTGCCACTGAGGACCAGAAAGGCAACAATGGTGGTCACCAGGGCCATGATCCCGACCACCCTCACCTCATGGGCCGCCTCTTTGCCCCTGGTTTCATAGGGCCGGTCCAGAAAAAGCAGATAGGTGAGACCGTAATCAACCGTGATGGAGATGAGGGCTCCGCCGAAGCCGAGTACCATGATCGAGATGGAGGAACGGAACAGGGAATAGACAAAAAGGGCAGCCGCCGTGCCGGCAAGGGCCGGAAGCAGGGACATGAGGCCGAGCAGCGGCCGGGAAAAAGACAATAAGAGCAGCAGGGCGATACCCGCTGTGGACATAATAAGCGCAAACTGCACGTCATGGCGGATCATGCGTTCATTATCCAGGGCCGCCCGATAGGCCCCCACCGGGGTCAGGGTGAGCTGCACGCCCTTGGCTGCATAGTGGCTGACAATCTCCGGCGATATGTGCCCGAAAAAATCAGCAATAGAGCGGGCAGAGGCGGTGTTGCTTCCTGCCGCCAGCGGTCTGGCCGTGACCAGGAGATGACGGCCATCTCCGGAAAGCAGATGGCCCTTATAAAATTGGGCATTCATGGAGGGGGCCAGCAGGGCCATTTTTGCCAGGATCAGGTCCTTCAGACCCAGAGGGTCCATGGCGATGAACTCCGCCTGACCAACTCCTTCCAGGCTGGCCAGCTCCCCATGAATCCCGCGCAGCCGTTCTTTGATCCGGTCAGGCTCAAGCAGGGGGGCGATCTTCTGCAGCTCCTCACGGGAAAAGAGCAGCGGCAGATTTTGGGCCACATGCAGGGCCAGACGGGGAATCAGCTCACCCATGCCATTGGTGCCGACCTGGGCAAAGAGCCCGCTTTCCTTCATCTTCTGTTCCAGAAAGACGGCGCCTTCCACCAGGCTATCCCGGTCATTGCCATTGATCTGAATGTCGACGGCGACCTGATCGTGGATGGGATGGTGCTTAAAGATCTCGAGGGCATCGGCAATAACCCGCTCACTGGCCGGCAGGGAACGGGCCAGGTCCGTGTCAATATCAAGGCGCATCTTGCCGACGACGGTACAGCCGATGATCAGGAGGGAAACGAAAAAAAGAAGGCGATAATTAATCATTTTTGATAACTGCCCAGCAAGAGAGACTGGAGGCCGAAGTTTATTAGGTACGAAAAAGACATGATCATCCAACATGCCGAAATTTTCAATATATACAGGTACGACCAGAGCGATGCATGATGACCGACACTTCAGCCATCAACTTCAACTAAACCCCGGAATAGTTGCCATTTTTTTCACCACCAGGTCCGGGCCAACGCTGCCAGTACCAGAAGAGCAGCCATGGGGTCAGGCCGGTTCATGCCGCTACGACTTTTTTATATTGATAAAACAGCCCGTGATCATTACTTTAGAAATGAGAAGTCCCTGCAACATAGCTTTTCCCTTTTTTCCACTGCGAGACAGGCCAGGTGATCAAAAAAAGTATCCGGAAAATTGCGGCAAGCGCCTTTGTTCGTTCGGCCATGGAGGAGCAGGCCGATCTCTCCGCATTCAAAAAAAGGCCGACCCCCAGAATCATTGGCGGCCTTCTGGCTATGATGGTCAGCTATATCATCGGCTGGCCGGCAATTGCCGCCCTCGGCCTGCTGGCGATCAAGCAGCATCAGCCCTGGATTGTGATCGTGGGCGGTCCCCTGACCTATGGGTTGTCGCATCTGGTCTTTATGCTCGGCATGTACCTTTGCGGCGCCGTCTATTCTCTGATCTTTCTCCGCTGGCTCACCAGGATCTCCGTGGAGAAACTCCTGACCTGGTGCGAAGATAATTAGGCATTAAAAATTAGGAATTAGGAATTTTCTGTTTCATCGTTTTTATTATAGAACCGGAAAGTTTCAAGAGTTCCTCGCAATCTTCAATCATTGACTCGGCATGTTCTTTATCGAGAATCTCCGTATCCCTTAACAAACGCAACCAGTAATGGGTCTCACGCGCTTCTTTGTAAGCAATGCTCATTTTTGAAAGAAAATCTTTTTCCGATTGACCCCCGATAGCCTCTTCCACATTGGCCCCGACAGAAGTGCCACTGCGAACGATTTGTTTTGAAAGAACAAATTCTTTCTTTTGTTCGCATAAATAAAGATACAGCTTTACGATTCTCAGAGCAAAAGCATACGATCTTTCCTGAACTGGATTCCCCTTCTTCATTCCTAATTCTACTAATTCTTAATTCCTAATTCTTACTTTCTTATCCACTCCGGCGGTCTGATCTTTCCCCCGCTCACATCGCGCATCCGCAGTCCGGTGACGCTCTCAAAGATCTGCCCCTGGTCGTCAAAAATCTGCAGGTCAAAGAGCAGCTCATCATGGCTGCGGGAGAGCAGTTGCACCCGGGTGGAATAGCTGCCGCCGGCCTGCGTGGGCTTGACGATGATCCGCCGCTCAAATCCCACGGGAAAGGGCACAAAATCCGCGGACCGCTGGCCCAGGACACAGGCCGCATGGAAGGCGCCGTCCAGGGGAAAGGGGGAGCCGATGCTGTCGCGGACCCGGTCAGGGATCTGCGGAAGAGCAGGCGCCTGCAGCCTGCCCCAGGCGATCTGGCCGGCAGAGATGCAAGGTTCCCTGCAGGGTATGATAGCGGGGACCAAAGGGCACCAGCTCCCGGTACACCTGTTCCGCCGGAATTCTTATTTCAGGCTCGGCCAGGGATGCAGCGGTAAGGGCTGAGGGGTGTTGGCGGTCTGGCCCGGGCAGGCGAAAAGAGGATCTCCCCATGCTCCTGCAGCCGGGTCATGGCCTTGAACTGCCTGCGGCTGAGCAGTCTGGCGTGGACTGAGCCGTCTTCGTTCTTCCCGCATTCAATCAAGGCCGCCACACTGCTGCTGCCCGCCGGAATTTCCAGGAATCTGGCAAAGCGGACATGGTCCATGACCCGGATGTCGATCTCAGGATGGGTCGCGGCAACCGCCGCCGCCAGCAGAGCCATGGTCTCCACCGCCGGCAGCACGACCTTGCCGTTAAAGCGGTGATCGGTAAACCAGGGCTGGACAGGGATGGTAACGGCACTCCGGTCGCTGCTCATAAAGCGGGAAATTCCTGCCACAGCCGGATGGTCTTGGCATCGATCTCCACCGGGATACCCTTCTTGTTCACGGCGCAATGCTTGGTGAAACCGGTGCAGGCGATTTCGCCGGTTTCAGCCCGGTGATCAGGTAATCAAACTGGAGCTTGACCAGCTCTATCCTGCCCGGCCGGGTATGGATATAGATCAGGTCATCATAGAAAAGGGGCGAATAATAGTTGAGCTCGGTCTGGATGATGGGATAGATGTAGCCGCTTTCTTCAATTTTTTTATAGGGGTAGGCGGCATCCCGCATGAGCGAGCCCCGGCCGAATTCGAAATAGCGCAGGTAGTTGGCGTGATAGACCACCTGGGAGCGGTCCGTGTCCGCATAAAGGGTCCGCAGTTCGCAGCGGTGCCAGATCTTGCCGCTGTTCTTGTCCCTGACCAGGGAAGGCTTGTCCAGGATTTCCGGGATAAAGGGTTTGGGTCGCATCACATTCCTCGAAAAACAATACAGCAGTTGGTGCCGCCGAAACCGAAGGAATTGGAGAGCACGAATTCATGGGCGTGTCTGCGGGCCTGATTGGGCACCACATCCAGGTCGCTGAACGCCGGGTCCGGGATATGGTTGACCGTGGGCAGGACGATCCCCTGGCCCATGGCCTCGATGGCCAGGGCCGCCTCGATGGCCGCGGAGGCGCCCAGGCTGTGGCCGATCTGGGACTTGTTGGCCGACACGGGTATCCCTGGGCAGGTTGCGGCCGAAGACCGCCCGCAGGCACTCCACCTCGGTGCTGATCACCGGTGGGAGTCGAGGTGCCGTGGGCGTTGATCGCCCCGATATCCCCGGGGGTAATCTCCGCATCCTCGAGGCCCCGCGGATGGCCCGGACAATGGTCTCCGGGTTGGGCCGGGTGAAATGATGGGCATCCGAGTTCCAGCCGATGCCGGCCACCTCGGCCCTGGCGGTCAGGCCCAGGGAACGTACGGCCTCTTCCGCCGCCAGCACCACCACCCCGGCCCCTTCGGAGAGGACAAAGCCCTTGCGGTCAATGCTGAACGGGCGTGAGGCCTGGCTGGGGTCGGCAAAGGCCCGATCCTTGGGCCCGACCTTGATGGTGGCCAGCATGTTGGCAAAGCCCTGGATGATCTCCGGCACCAGGCAGGTCTCCACCCCGCCGGCCAGGACGAAGTCGCAGTCGCCGTCCCGGATCATCCGGGCGCCGATGGCGATGGCATGATTGCCGGAGGCGCAGGCACCCTGGGGCGAGAAGACGGGTCCGGTGAAGCCCAGGAGCATTCCGGCCTTGCCCGCCGGGAGATTGGCGCAGAGATTGGGCAGCAGATAGGGACTCACCTTCAAGGGGCCCCTGTTGACATAGTTGTCCATGGCGATCCGGTAGGCGTCCGTGCCGTTGAGGGCCGAACCGATCAGGCAGCCGGTCCGGGGGCCGGTCTCCTGGTCCATGACCAGGCCGGCGTTGGCCAGGGCCTCCCGGCACACCTCCATGGTGAGAAAGATAAAGCCGGCATTCCAGAGCGAGGCCTCTTTGCGATCCACATAGTCCAGCCGGGCCGGGTCCCAGTCCGGGATCTCGCCCACCACGTTGCTGCGGGTGGCGACCTCGACAGCGGGTGATCCGGCGCAGACCCGGCCCGGCCGGCCAGGGCAGCGCTCCCAGGTGGCGGCAAAGGTATTGCCCAAGCGAGGTAGCGGCACCATAGCCGACGACAAAGACCCTTCTGTTCAGCGGTGCCTTCATAATTGTGGTGGAATGCCTCTGTATCTTCAGGCCACTTCGTCTTGAACACTGCGCAGGCATTGCAGCCGCCGAAGCCGAAGGAGTTCTTCAGGACAAACTCCTGGGTCAGCGGCCGTTTTCCCTCTGCCACGCAGTCGATGTCGATCTCCGGATCAGGGGTGGTAATTGATGGTGGGCGGCACACCTCCTCCCGCATCCCCTGCAGGGCAAGGATGGACTCAATAGCGCTGGAGGCGCCCATGGCATGGCCGATCAGCGATTTATTGGCGCAGACCGGAGGCAGGTCATCGGTCAAAAACCGCCTGCAGGGCATCGTATTCCACCTTGTCCCCGACTTTGGTCGAGGCGGCATGGGCGTTGACCGCATCGATATCCCGCGGGTGCGATGGCGGCATCGCGCATGGCCTCGAGCATGCACTGCCGGACCGTTTCCAGATAAGGGGCGACAAAGTGGTGGGCATCGGAGGTCATGCCCCAGCCGGCCAGTTCCGCACTGATACGGCAGGCCGTGGGCCTCGGCGAATTCCCTGGTGGCCAGGATCACCGCACCGGCCCCTTCGGAAAGGACAAAGCCGCGCCGGTTGGCGGAAAATGGCCGGCTGGCCAGTCTCCGGGGGATCATCTTCGCACCCCTCCTTGGGGATGTAGACGCCGTTCATGGTATAAAAACCGGCCACGATCGGTTCGACGCAGGGCAAAATCGACCGCCCCGCAGATGGCCACATCGGCCCTGTTCTGGGCCAGGAACATGGCGCCGACGATCATCGAGGTCAGGCCGGTGGCGCAGGCGGAGATGGTGGAGGTGATCGGTCCCCGCGCCCCGGTCTGGATGGCGATCTTGCCGCCGATCATGTTGATGCAGGAGTTGGGATTGGCGTAGGGCGGGGGCAGTTTGTTTTCGCTCCGCAACCTCCGGTCGGCGGCCAATACCGCATCCAGACCGCCGATGGCGGAACTGTAGGTCACCGCCACCCGGGCGGCGATCTCCGGGCTGATCTCGAGCCGGCTTCGCTCCAGGGCCCGGGCCACCGTGAGCAGGGAGTACTTGAAGACCGGAGAACTCCAGGCCGCCTGGTGCCGGGCGGAAAGGAAGGGATAGTCAGCGGCATCGATGGAGGCCACCTGACCGGCGATCCTGACCGGGAAATCGGCGCCGAGGGGAAACCGGGTCAGCGGGCCGATGCCGCTTTCTCCGGCCAGAGCCCGCTGCCATTGCTCGTCCAGATCAGTGCCCAGGGGGGAAATGGCATCATAACCGACAATGACAGCATCTTTTAAAGACATAATTTTTGGAATTACGAATTACGAATTAGGAATTAGGAATTAACGAGTAGGGTGCATTTCATGCACCTGTCCTCCGAAAGAGTATATCTGACCATTCGCTTGAGATCGTTACTGTTCCTCTATTCGTACATAATCGTAATTCCTAATTATTTTCCTACCAGGGGATAAACTGGTAGAGTTTGGCAAACATCTCGTAGACTTCAATCCAGTTCTGCAGATCCTTGGGCGACTCCATATGCGCCCGTTTGTTGACCATGACCCAGCTCATGTGGGCGGCGCCGTCCTTGCAGGTGGAGCAGTCCCGGGTCTCCGAGGTGCAGCAGCGGTGCATGGTCTTGAGATCGGATGCCCAGCGGATGAAATTGGTGAGGCGCTTGGGCCGGGGTTCGCGCTTGTCGATGGGATCCGTCACCGAGGGGCATTCCATCCAGCCGAACGGCCGGCCCAGCATTTTTCCCGGTGGTGATGATCTCATGGTAATACTTGGAGGAGATCACCGTCTCGGGGTAGGCGTCGAGCATCGCATCCATTTCCGCCCGGATGGCCACCAGTTCGCTCCGGTGTCCAGGAAAAGCCGTCCACGGCCTCGTCGTTGGACAGGAGCTGCATGTGGACCTTCAGGCCGACATCGGCGATCTTTTTGATGATCTGTCTCGGTCTTGCCCAGCTGTTTGGGGGTGATGGTGTACAGATAATAGGCATGGGGATCACCCGCGTAGTTGGCACTGGTGACCTTGAAGGTGTCCTTGCCGCGCAGGGTTATTTCATCCTCGGCATCCCCCCAGAGGGAGATGCCCGACCATCATGTCGGGAAAACGGTCCCGGGGCACCTTGATCAGGCCGTTGGTGGCGCAGAAGGTGGGCAGCCGCTTGTAAAAGGCCTCGATCCGGTCCAGGCAGAGGGTGGGTTCGCCGCCGATAAGAATGGCCAGGTTGACCCCGCGCTCCATCTCCTTGTCCACGAAAGCCATGCCACTTGCTCATGTCCTTTTCTTCCGCTGCCGCCTTGTGCTCGCCCGAGGAAAAGAAGAAACACCCCTTGCAGCGCAGGTTGCAGCGGTCGGTGACATCGTAGATGGAACTGCGGATGTTGAGCCGGGAAATTTTTTTATAGCGCTCATACCAATGATCATCGAGCAGGGAGCTGACGGTTTTCATAATTTCTACAATAGGTGACTACGAATTGAGTGGTGGAAGAATGGGCCTGGCGCAGAGATTGACGCCCTTGTCATATCCCTCTGACCCAGACGGCCAGGTAAGTGTCGACATAGTCCAGCCAGGCGGAGAAGGTCAGCGGATCCGTGGCGTGCCGGTACATCCGGGCCGTGACCACGGCGCTGCCCGCTGCATAATGACGGCAGTCGTCACAATCGGTATCCGGAACGCAGCAGGCCGCAGCGCGGTCCCACTGCAGGTTGGTGCGGTACTGGCGGAAGGATCTGCCGAGACCGATATCCGTGGAGGGATTCATCCGGGGATAGGAGCAGGAAAAAAGCTCATGCAGCCCCTGCGGCCGGGTGTGGGCAACGATATTGTAGGGAGAAAAGAGAACGGTCTCCGGGATACTCGGCCAGCAGTTCGGTCATGACCCGCTCGGTCCTGGCCAGGGTTTCCGGGGTATGACGAAGCGGCCCGCTGTAACCGACAGGGGAAGAAAACATGTTGAAGGTGATCTGCAGGCCGTTTCTGGCCAGGAGCTCCGTCACCTCCCGCGCCTCATCGATGTTGACCGGGGTGAAGGTGTAGACGAAGACGACCCGGGGATCATCCTTGTAGTTTGCTATCTGCCGTGACCAGCATGTCCGGGGCCTTTCGGATGGCCAGGCTGGTCCGGTCATTGCCCCAGACCGAGAGATGGATCCGGTAATCGATTTCCCGCTTGATAGGTATCAGGCCGTTGCTGGCGATGGCGCCCAGGGGGATCACCCCATAGCAGGCCTCGCACAGCTCCGGCACCAGTGACGGCTCGGCCCCGGCCAGCACGACAAAGGTGATGCCCCGGGCCTTTTCTGCCTCCAGGAGCTGCCGCCAGGCCGCCGGATCCCGGTTTTCCTCGGCAAACTGCTTTTCGCCGGCAAAGTAATAGCAGCCTTCGCAGCGGATATTGCAGCGGTTGCTCATGTCATAGGTGGATTCACGGAGAAAGAAATAGCGGCGCACCTTTTCCCATCTCTCCCGGATAACCGGGTCCGCTATGATCTCGGAGAATTTATACTCCCTGGCCGCTCCCATCACTTATTCGCCACTGGTCAGTTTGGTGTTGATGTACTCGGCGATGATGCGGACGGTGGTCAGTTTGGGATAATCGTCTTCATCGATCCGGATGCCGTATTCGTCACGCAGGACCAGGGCAATGGTCGCCAGGTCCATGGAGTCAATGCCCACCTCGTCCACCAGGTCAAGGTCGGGGTCAAAGGTCTGGGGGGTGACATCTTCCAGCTTCAACTCATTGATGATAATTTCAGCGATTCGGGTGATGGTCTGGGTCGTGTCGTTGGTCATGGTCGTCTCTATATCATATCTTTTGGGGAAAAAAGCATCATACCGGAACAGACATCTTCATTGTTGCTGCTTATCCGGAAGGCATATTGATCTTTCCTGGTGCCGATGGTGGCATAAATGTCCAGCACGTCTCCGGGCCTGACGATTTTTTTGAACTTGACCCGGCTCAGGGCGGACATATGGACATCATCCTCCCTGGATGCGGCAATACGATCGGCCACCATTTTCAACTGGGCAATTCCCGGCAGAATGGGGTTATCCGGGAAGTGACCAGCAAACCAGGGAGACTGGCCGTCCGTTGTCACCCGGGCGTGAATCTCATCTGCTGCCAATCGTATTTCTTCAACCAGTGAATACCACAATTTATCGCGTCAAGTCCAGTGTAAAGATAAATCCGAGGGCATGGCCGGAATCGGTTCCACGCCTCCTGTTCAGCATGCGGACCAAAAAAGGAATTTATACCACTTGCAGCCGGAATGCACAACAGGGGCCCATGCCGAAAGCTGAAAGGATACGGAAAAGATATGGTTATCGAGCCAGAAATTCCCAGAGCGGCCCGCTATGGCCCCGCCCATACATCTTCCTGGCCGTGGCCGCAATCCCGGCCCCGCCTGAGCCGATGACCCAGTTGACCCGCTTGCCCGCCCGTCTGGTGACCTGGGCCTCGATGGCGTCGCGGTCGATGGCGTCGGCCTGATAAAAAAGAGGCTGCAGCATGTCCGTTTCCGCGCTTATCTTGCCCTCATCAAGGGCAATGTCATAAAGGGCGGTATGGGTATAGATGCGGATGCCGATGAAAAAGAAGAGCACCGTTTGCTTGAGCCGCTCGATGTTCTCCAGGGATTCCGTGACCGTGGCCGCTGATTCCCCGGGACCGCCCAGGAGGAAGTAGTGGGCCACATGCAGTCCGGCATCCCGGGCCTGCTTGTGGGCGGCAAAGACCTCGTCGATCCCGAATGGTTTCCGGTAAGTGGCCAGCATGGCCGCGGAGAGCGACTCGGTGCCGAATTCCACATGCCTGCAACCGGCGTCGGCCATGATGGGAAAATAATCGGGCGGCAGCCTGATCGGGGCAAAAAATCCGCCCCAGGGAATGGAAAGACCGGCGGACTTGAAGGCCTTGGCCACGGCCAGACTGTGGGCGATGTCCGAGTTGAAGGCCGAGTCGGTGATAAAAAGATATCCGGCCCCGGCCTCCTGCAACTCCATGGCGCTCCTGGCCACCTCAACGGGCGGCACCAGACGGTGCCTCTTCCCCTCGATATGCGGATAGGGGCAATAGATGCACTTGAAGGAGCAGCCCCGCTTGGTCTGCAGATTCAGCATGCCCCCTGTGCCCAGATAAAACGGGACATGGGGGGCATCGCCCTCGAATCTGCGCACCTGTCCTGCAGTCCAGGGCTCGGGAATAACGGCAGAGGAGCCGGAGGAGAACACGCCGGGGAGATGGGCCGGATCCAGCCCTTTGTGGATCGTCTCCACCAGCAGGCCGAACCTTTCCCCCTCGCCGATGATCCCGTAATCCACTCCCAGGGCGGCAAAAACAGGCTCCGGCATAATGGTGAAACCGCTGCCGCCGCAGACGAGCACGGCCCGCGAGCGCTCGCGCAGCCAGACCACCAGCTGGCGGTAGCCGCTGATGAAAAAGAGGGGATCACCCGCCTCGAGGTTGTCGATATTGCGGCAGGAGAGGCCGATGATCTCCGGCGAGAAGTCGCGCAGGATCTCTGCCAGCCCCTCCAGGGAGACGACATTCATGTCCGCGATCCTGACCTGATGCGCAGCCGACACAGACCCCGCCACATAGTCCAGTCCGATGGGATAGACCGGATAGGGAACGGTGAGGGTATTGGGTGAGATAAGCAGGATCCTCATGGACGGGAGAACTCCATGGCCGAAAGATAAGATCCTAAGCCAAGCACCAGGACACTCTTATTGGTATTCTCCGGCGCTCGGGCATTTCCCGGTATCTGACCCGAGGTCAGAAAGGAAACAGCCATGACTGCGGCCACCGCCGAGGCCGAGGCAAACTCACCGGTCAATTCGCGGTAGCGGATCACCGGGGCCTTGATTCCGGATTGTTCCAGGAAGCGGGCCAGCTGTCCCTCACCCTCTGCCCGGACTGCGGCGGGAACACCGGCCAGCAGGAGCGCATATCTGCCCTTCAGGGTCTCAACTCCGCCCAGGGCCGTTATCAGTGCATCGATAGCCCCTGTCGTCGCGCTGCTGCCATAAAATGGAAGACGGACACAACATTGCGCGCCGGCGCTGTTTCTGCTCAGACACAAGGAGCCGCCGCCGTCGGCCAGGGAGCTTCCAGGGGCAATGGAGGGGTCAAGCAGGGGAGAGAGCGCCTGGTGGCCCTCATCGGCGCCGAGCACCAGGCAGGTCTCGTTCTCCTCTTTCATCATGAGCTCCGCGGCCAGCAGGGCCTGTTCAAAGGAACAGTCACCGCCGCTGGTGGTGATATTGGCCCCGGTCGCCCCGAACATGATTGCCGCCTGGGCGGCAGGCCCGTTATGAACGGAGCCGATAAAGTCGGTGGGGCTGGGAAACTGCTCCCCTGAATCGGCAAGGCGGGTCAGGAAATCATGGGTTTCCGAGAGCGCGCCCCAGCCGGTTCCCATAAACAGAGAGGAAGGCTTCTCCTCAAGCCCGGAATCCTTGTGGGCGGCGAGGGCCAGCGCCAGGGTCATCCGGGGCAGCCGCTTCAGACGGCGCACCAGGACCGGGGGCAGGTTTTCCGAGATGGTGGCCAGGTCTGCCATTCCGGCAACAGGGACGCCCTGGACGAGCTGAGCCATGGTGGCCTCTGTGTTGCCGGCACCGCTGAGGCAGGAACAGCCGTGTACGGCCAAGCCGGCAGTGGCTCGTACATGGGCCGGAGCGGGAAAACTGTCCGGTTCGGTAATCACCAGGCAGCCGTTGTTGCCGCCGAAACCGAAGGAGTTGCTGAGCACGGCTCTGGTTCGCCGGCTGACCGGCTGGGCCAGTGGCATAAGGCCCAGGGCAGGATCCGGCTTCCGCCAACCGGTATTGGCGGGCAGGAGATCCCTGGTAACGGCAATCACCGACACCACCGCCTCGATGGCGCCTGAGGCGGCCAGGCTGTGGCCCGTTGCCCCCTTGATGGAGGAGAGCGCAGGGGGCGCGCTAAAGAGGGCTTTCACAGCCCTGGACTCGGCCAGATCGTTTTCCCGGGTGCCGGTCCCGTGCAGACTGATGTAGTCGATGTCGGCGGGCACCAGACCGGCATCGGCCAGGGCCGCCTGCATGGCCATGAGCGCGCCACGACCCTCGGGGTGGGGTGCGGCCGGGTGATAGGCATCGCAGGAAAGCCCGGCGCCCAGGAGCTCAGCCAGGGGCTGGGCCGGCCTTTCCGTGGTCAGCAGCAGCATGGCCGCGCCCTCGGCCACAGCCATCCCCTGCCGATCCGCATCCAGGGGCCGGCAGCCTTCCCGGTCAACCAGCTGCAGGGAGTGAAAACCGAAATAGGTCAGGCGGCAGAGAGAGTCCACGCCCCCGACCAGAACCCTTTTCGCCTGCCCGCAGCGCAGCATCGAAAGGGCCATTCCAATGGCCACGGCCCCCGATGAACAGGCGGTGGAGACCACCAGGGCCGGACCGCTGCAACCGACTCTCCTGGGCAATATAATCGGCGACACTGTGCAAGCCGTGATAGCGGTACATCTCCTTGCGGCCCGCCTTGTCCCTGAGCAGCTGCTCCGTGGTCAGGATGCCGCCGGTGGTGGTGCCCAGGATGACCGCATCGGGCGGCGCGCCGCAATCGGCCAGGGCCTCCATGGCGGCAATACGGGCCAGACGATGCGTTCTGGGCAGATCGGAGGGCGAGTCGTTCATTCCCCGGACCTGCCCCACCGGCAGGGGTTCCCCGTGCAGGAGGGGAAAGAGGTCCAGCGGCCTGATTGCCGAATAATTGGCCCGCAGCGCCGCCTCCGTTGCCGCAAGCCCCTGGCCCAGCGGCGTGATAATTCCCGCGCCACCGATATAGACCCGTTTCCCCATCAGGAGGATGAACCGGCCCTGTTTGCCTGGATATATTCAGCCAGGGAGACAAGGGAGGAAAAGACCTTTTCCCCGACTTCCTGACTGTTGATCACCACCCCATAATCTTTTTCCACCATGACCACCATCTCCAGGACGTCGATGGAGTCAATGCCCAGGGGACCGCCCGACCAGCTGGGAATTTTCGTTAAACTCTTCCGGACTCAGATCGTGAAGATTGAGGATATCAATGATCTTGACCTTGAGCTCTGCTATCAATTTTTCCATAATTCATTTATCCATCATCGGTTTCCCGGTTCGTATGAGAAGACAAAAGCTGTCACGTGGCAATAACGCAGCTCCGGTTTCCATAAATAATAGCGGATGCTGCTTCCACATCGTTATATAATGCCAAGAAAAAAATAATGCCAAGAAAACTTTGTCATTCGAATAGGTGGTTGTTCTGGGGAAAATACGTTATCGTGCTCCAATAAATAATCAGGTAGAAAAGGTGCTCTTGGCATGCATACACCCACACTCTCCGATCTCACCCTGGAGGATCTTCTTCCCCATCGCGGCAATATGCTGCTGGTCAAGGAGGTGCTGGCGGTTGACAGCAGGAATGCGCAGGCGCTTTTTGCGGTCGAGCAATCGTGGCCCATGGCCGATGGACAGGGGGTGCATCCCCTGATTCTGGTGGAACTGGCCGCCCAGACCGCCGGAGTCTGCAACGGCTGGGGCAGGATCCAGACCCAGGGACGGGACTCCAATCAGATGGGCTGGCTGGTGGCCATAAAAAAGGCGGATTTTTTTATCGACTCCCTGCCCTTTGGGGCCATCATCACGGCCAGGGCGGAAAACACCTACAGTTTTGAAAATCTCCGGGAGGTCTCCTGTGAACTGCACATGGACGATCAACTGATCGGCAGGGCCACCCTGCAGCTTTTCCAGGCAAACGAGCAATGATGACAGAAAACGAAAAGAACACCGCCCTGGTCACCGGCGGCAGCAAGGGGATCGGCCGGGCAATCTGCGTGGAGCTGGCGCGGGCCGGGTATCATATCGTCATCAACTACCATGGCGACCGGGAGGGCGCAGAGCAGACCCTGGCCATGATTGAGGGGGAAGGCGGCCGGGGCGAGATCTGCCGGTTTGATGTCCGGGACGGACAGGCAACGGAAGAGATCGTGGCGGCGATCGGCGCCAGGCTGGGAGGTATCGATGTCCTGGTCAACAACGCCGGGATCGTCGCCGACGGTCTGTTCCTGATGATGCCCCCAGAGAGGTGGCAGTCGGTCATTGATACCAGCCTGAACGGCTTTTACAATATGACCCGGCCGGTGCTGGAGTTGATGGTGCGTAGGCGCAAGGGGGTCATTGTCTCCGTTTCCTCCGCCAGCTCCCTGATGGTCAACCGGGGCCAGGCCAACTATTCAGCGGCCAAGGCCGGACTGAATGCGGCCAGCAGGGTCGTCGCCGCCGAGGTCGCCCGCATGGGCATCCGGGTCAATGTGGTGGCCCCCGGCCTGATTGAGACGGACATGATCGAGAACGCCCCCAAGGAGCACATCAAGACCATGATCCCCATGAACCGGATCGGCAGGCCGGACGAGGTGGCCAAGGTGGTGGGTTTCCTCTGCTCCGATGCGGCCTCCTATATCACCGGCCAGGTCATCTCGGTCAACGGCGGGATGTTCTGATGAAGCTGCTTCTTCTTTTTATCACCCTCTCTTTTTTCGTCTCCATCCCGGCCGTCCAGGCCGGAGCTGAAAGCCGGGGAGGACCTGTACTCCAGGCCAAGCAGGTGCATCTGCGCTCAGTCCAGGCCGATTTCATCCAGGAAAAGCATCTGAAGATCCTGGCCCGCCCCATCATCTCCATCGGCACCTTCACCTTTCAGGCCCCCCAGTCCCTGCGCTGGGAATACCGGACGCCCATCCACTCCGTCCTGCTCATGCATGGCGGCAAGGTGAAGAAATTCATGGAACGGGATGGCGTCCTCACCGAAGACAAGGGGATGCGGCTCGACGCCATGCAGGTCGTGCTGGCCGAGATCTCCAACTGGCTCGACGGCCGTTTTACCGACAACGCCATGTTCGCGGTCTCCTTTCCGGATAAAAAGACCATCCTGCTCACCCCCAAGGAACAGGGGCTCGCCGCCCTGATCAGCCGCATTGAGCTCAAGCTCGCGGATCAGGCAGGACTCCTCGACCAGGTGATTATTTTCGAGGGACCCGGCTCCTTCACCAGCCTCACCTTCAGCAACAGGACCCTCAATCGGGAGATTCCCGCCATCCTGTTCACCAACCCATGAAACCCTCCGCCTTTCTCCTGCTCATCCTGCTGCTGGGCCTGAGCGCCTGCGCGGCCAGACAACAGCTCTCCCTGCCGCAGCTGACCGCGGATGCGGGAGAGGTCAAGGGATGCGAGTCGGTTTTCCCGCAAGGGCGCTGGCAGTTTGTCCATGCCATCGATTATTTCATGGCGAACGGCTCCGGCTCCACGGTTATCGGGGTCACCAGCCTGGCCGGAGACGAGATCTCCTGCGCCCTGATGACCGTGGAAGGGCTCACCCTGTTTGAGGCCGTTGACCGGCCCAAGGGACTGGAAGTCCGGCGGGCGGTGCCGCCCTTTGACAAGCCCGCCTTTGCGGAAGGATTGATGGCAGATGTACGGACGATCTTTCGCGCCCCTGCTCCCGCAACGATGCAATACGGACGTGCCGCCGGCAATATTCCGACCTGCCGCTACACCGGGGTCGATGGCCGGATAATCGATATCCTGCCGGGGGCGGATGGGTGCTGGCAGATACGGAGCTATAGCGCCAATCACACCATGAACCGCTCCGTTACGGGGCGGTCATGCCGAAAGAAGGGGGCCAGCCTGATCCCCGAGCATCTTGAACTCAGGGGTTTCGGTCACACGGACTACACCCTGAAAATGACCCTGATCCAGGCCGAAAACTTAGGAGCCGTTACAAAATAGCTGTTACACTTTTTCAACCATTTTGTTACGGCTTCGTATGGGTGCCTTGAAAAATAAAGATTTTCGTTCACGATCAAGGCATGCGAAAAATTTTACCGCAGGCATATAGTTAATATTCCGAGGATAAAATTTTGAGCATAACGCAGAGTTTGGGCGAAAAGATCATTTTTCAAGGTAGCCTTATGCCGTTCTTGCCAATCATGAGAACATACTTATTTTATTTTATTCCAACGGCTTAGGCCGACAACCACTGCCATGAAATTCAAACTGATCTATCCCAAATGGGCCAAGCTGGACCGGCAGACCGAGTTTCACCTGCCGCCCCATGGCCCGGTGGTCTTTGCCGCCACCCTTCCCCACTATGTTGACGTTGACTTTGTTGACGAGAACCTGGAAACCATCGATTTTGATGAGGAGGTGGATTTCGTCGGCATCTCCATGATGCTCACCGTGCAGGTCAAACGGGGCTGGGAGATTGCCGACACCTACCGCAAAAAAGGGATCAAGGTCATGTTCGGCGGCATCGCCACCATGCTCCACGCCGAAGAGACCATGGAGCACGCCGATGCCGTTTTCCTGGGCGAGGCCGAGGGGCGGATGGAACAGGTCTTTGCCGATTTCCGCAACAACAAGCTCCAGCCCTGCTACGACTTCATCAATGACCGGCCCGATATAGCCCTGGTGGGCCCGGCGCGACGGGATCTCCTCAACCGCAAGCTCTACAACTACAAGGGCGTGCAGATGGTGGACCTGGTCCACGCCTCACGCGGCTGCCGCTTCAACTGCTATCCCTGCGCCGTCTCCTACCTGGGCGGACGCGTCTTCCGGCCCCGGCCCATCGACAAGGCGATGGCCGAGATGGCCGGCATCGACAACAACCGCCTCTTCATCGTCGACAACTCCCTGGCCCAGAATACCCAGTGGGAGATGGACCTGTTCCGGGAGATGATCCCCCTGAAGAAGAAATGGTGTTCCCATCCCATTGAAGACAAGCCCGAGGTCCTTGATCTCGCGGCCCAGGCCGGGGCCTGGTATGTCTATCAGGCGGTCTTTGACACCTCGGATTATATCAAGGAGCGGATCAAGCGCTACCACGACCACGGCATCGGCGTCGAGGGCACGATCCTCCTGGGCCTCGACAATCACGATGAAGACTTCATCAAGCGGCTGGTCGACTTTCTCCTCGAGATCGAGCTTGATCTGGCCGAATTCACGGTCCTGACCCCCTTCCCCCACACCAAGGCCTGGAAGGATCTGCAGCAGCAGAACCGCATCCTCTCCCAGGACTGGAACGACTACTCGGCGGACAAGGTGGTCTTCCAGCCCAAACAGATGAGTCCGGACAAGCTGCAGGGACTGCTCGATTATGCCTGGAACACCTTCTACCACGATGAATCGCAGAAGTTCAAGATGGCGAAACTGTTCCAGCAGGTGGTGAAAAAGGAGATGGCCGACGACACCTTCAAGCCACGCGATAGAAGCCTTGCCGAACAGTCTTTTGGCCGGGATGCGAGCAGATAGGATATGACCGATTGCATGTTTGAGGAGAAGGAAAGAGACTTGTCGCTGTTCTGTATATTCACCTGTTGGGCCGACAAAGAATGAACATGGCATCTTGCACATATTGTGGCAACCCTGAACCGATGACAGCAGATCATATTCCGCCAGCATGCCTTTTCCCGCCCCGCGGCCTCGAATCTATTACTGTACCATGTTGCTCAATTGTAATAAAGGCGCATCCAAGGACGATGAGTACTTTCGCTGATGCTAGTAATGCGGCACGACGTGACGCATCCGGGTATACCAAAGCTTTTGGGCGCAGTTCACCGAGGACTCGGAAAACCTCAAAAGCGAGGCATGCTTAATGGACTATTGCAAAACATGCAGACTGTGTCTGTAAGAATCCTTCAGGTCTCTTTTTGGTTCCACACAGAGGCGTACAATGTCAGATTTGGAGCGGCTTGGTCGGAGAACTGCTAACCGCATAGTCAAAGTACTGTTCTTAAAGAATTTGGTGAGCGCCTATCGAGTACCCACGGAGTTAGTTCGTTTGCAGAGTCCGGTCTCAAAGAGATCAATACGGTTGTACGCTCAATCATAAGCCAAAATGTAGCGACGCTTCTTCGAAGTCGCCGAGGGTAATCGGGGAGGGCGTGTTTGAATACTGGTTCCAGGCTACATAGAGGACCCGGCAACAACCGTTTCGCTGATGCGTTTTTATGCCGTCGAATCGTTTTTTTGTATTACTGCGCCTAACACAGCAAAATAACTTTCCATGCTGAATAATTCCCAAAACATTCAGGCCCTGCTGCAGGGGCCAAAGTTTCCGGACAAGGAGTTCATCCGCTCCGGCGCCACCTTCGGCGAGGTCTATGCCATGGCGGCCGGGCTGCGCGGCTGTCCTGGCTGGTCCCGAATATCAGGGTGCCGCCATCTGTCTGGCCGTGGACGACCGGGCGGTCATGGCCGCAGTCCTCCTGGCCGCCCTTCATCCTTCCCTGGCCGGTGGCCCGACCCTGCTTCTGCCCTTCGCCCTTTCCGCCAAGGCCCTGGCCCGGATGCAGCAGCTCACCGGCTTTACCGCCGCCATTTGCGATGGTGACCGGGACCTGCCAAAGGGCACCACCATCATCCGCCCGTCAGCCGGGAACATCGGCTGAGCCTGCAGCCTGCGCCCCGGATATCGCCGCAGGCGGAACTGCTGAGGATCTTCACCGGCGGCTCCACCGGCACGCCGCAGATCTGGTCGAAGACAGGGGAGAATCTTTTCGGCGAGGGATTTTCCCTGGCCCGCCACTTTGCGGTGACCGAAAAAGACTGCATTGTCGCCACCGTGCCCCCCTGCCATATCTACGGCCTGCTCTTCTCCGTTATCCTGCCCCTGGTTTCCGGGGCCTCGGTGATCATGGACAGCCCCTCCTACCCCGGCGAGATCGCCAAGGTGATCGAGGAACAGGGGGCCACCCTTCTGGCCGGCATCCCCCCGCATTACCGGGCCCTGCGCGGGAAAAAGATAGCGGGTTCCTCCCTCAGGCTGGCCTTTTCTTCCGCCGGAATGCTGGACGCAGACGACAATGAGGCCTTCTCCCAGCTGAATAAGGTGGGCATTGTCGAGGTGTACGGCTCCACTGAAACCGGCGGCATCGCCACCCGGAACAGATCCGTGGGCGAGACCTCATTCACCTCCTTTCCCCACGGTTTCGTGGACGATCAAGGAAGACCGCCTCTGCGTGCGCTCCCCCTATCTCTCGCCGGAACTGCCCGTGGCAGGCGACGGCTTTTTTACCACCGGCGACCGGGTGGAGCAATGCGGGACGACCCAATTTATCCTCAAGGGACGGGTGGACGGGGTGACCAAGGTGGGGGGCAAACGGGTGGACCTGGAAGAGGTGCGCGCCATCATCAAAAAGGTGCCCAAGGTCAGCGACTGCGTGGTCATGGCCCTGCCCGACCCCGGAGGCCGGGAACACCGGATTGTGGCCCTGATCCAGGGGACGGATGTGGATATGGATCTGCTCAGGAAGAGCCTGGCCGCATCGCTCGAATTCTACGCCCTGCCGCGCCTGCTCAAGACGATCAACCGCATTCCGCTGCTGGCAAACGGCAAGTACGACCGGGATGCCATCATCAAAATCCTGACCACATGAGCACCATGCGCAACGCCTTTGCCAGCGGTTACGAGAGCCTGTCGGCCTGGTCCGACCTCCTGGACCGGATCAACGTCTTTCCCGTGGCCGACGGCGATACCGGGGCCAATCTGCGCGTCAGCCTGGCCCCCCTGCGGGACTGCGCGGCAGACGGAACCAGGACCAGGGAGCTGCTCGCCCGCTGCGCCACCGGCAACTCCGGCAATATCGCCGCCGCCTTTTTCCAGGAGTTTTTTCAGTCAGACGGGTTTGCTGAGCTGGCAGGAAATGCGGAACGGGGCCGGGAAAAGGCCTGGGCCGCCCTGGCCCGCCCCCAGGCCGGCACCATGCTCAATGTCTTTGACTGTCTGGCCGCCAGCCTTTCCGGCCGGACTGATCCGGTACTGCTCTATCCCCTGCTCTGCGCAGAGTTACAGGAAGCGGTCCTCGCCACCTCGCAGATGCTGCCGGACCTGCGGCGGGCAGGCGTCGTCGACTCCGGGGCCCTCGGCATGTATATCTTCTTTGAAGGGTTCTTCCGGCAGCTGGCTGGTCAGCAGGCCATGCCCACCCCCATCCCGAAGATCTTTGCCGGCAGATTTCGATCAGCCCCGATTTCCATGCTCCTCCCACCGACTGTTTCTGCGTCAATGCCCTCATCCACACAGGAGACAGGCAGACCGCCACCGGTGAGGAGCTGGCACAGTTGGGTGAAAGCGTGGTGGTGCTCCCGGCGGAATCCGGGATCAAGGTCCATATCCATACCGCGGACCGGCAGCAACTGCGCACCCGGCTTTCGTCTCTGGGCGAGATCGTCAACTGGTCCGATGAGGCCATGGACAAAGACGATCTTTCCCGTTTTACCGGCCCTGAAAAGAGGCAGATTGTCCACATCATGACCGATGGCGCCGGCTCCCTGACCAGGGAGATGGCGCGACGCCAAGGCATCACCCTGCTTGACAGCTACATCCTGACCCAGGACCAGAGCAGGCCGGAAAGCCTGCACGCACCGGCCGAGATCTATGCCCTGATGCGGCAGGGAGTGAAGGTCACCACCGCCCAGGCCTCCATTTTCGAGCGCCATCAGCACTATCAGAGCGTGTGCCAGCAGTTCGGCCAGACCCTCTACCTCTGCGTCGGTTCGGCCTTCACCGGCAATGTGGATATCGCCAGGCGCTGGAAAGAAGACAACGATCCTGGCAACCTGCTGGAGATCGTCGATACCGGGGCGGCCTCCGGCCGTCTGGGCCTCATTGCCCTGCTTGCCGCCCGCTACGCCGAAGAGGCCACCTGCGCTGAAGATGTCGTCGCCTTTGCCTATAAGACAATGACCGACTGCGAGGAATATGTCTTCATCGACCAGCTGCACTACCTGGTGGCCGGCGGCAGGATTGCCCGCACCAAGGGATTTTTCGGTGATCTGCTCCACATGAAACCGGTGATCAGTCCGGTCAACAACGAGGTCCACAAGGCAGGCGTTGTCCACAGCCGAAAGGGGCAGCTCTCTTTTGCCCTGGAGAAGCTGCGGAAAGGATCTACCGGCGCCGCCCCGGTCATCATGCTCCAGTACTCCGACAATGAAGAATGGGTGACGGAAAAAGTGCAGCCGGAGGTACGTCAGGTAGCGCCGATGGCCGAGATCCTCATTGTGCCCCTCTCTCTGACCTCCGGCGTCCACATGGGGCCGGGAACCTGGGCCATGGCCTGGGCAGGAGGGCAGGTGAGATGAAAGCCGCCATCGTTATCCCGGTTTATAATCACGAGCAATGGATTGCCGAGGTGATCCGCCAGGCCCTGCAGCTGGACCTGCCCATCATCGTGGTTGATGACGGCTCAACTGACCAAACCCCCGACATCCTCAAGGGCATCCCCGCTATCACCGTCATCCGCCACCCGGAAAACCAGGGAAAAGGGGCGGCCCTGCTCACCGGTTTTGCCGCGGCGATGGAGCAGGGATGCGACCGGGCAATCACCATCGACGGAGACGGTCAGCACCGCCCTGAAGACGCGGGGTCCCTGCTGCAGGCGGCGGCTGAAAACAGACGGATTATTGTGGTGGGCAGACGGGAGGGAATGGCGGGAAAAAACGTGCCCTGGACCAGCAGCTTCGGCCGCAACTTTTCCAACTTCTGGGTCTGGGCTGCCGGTGGGCCGCTGATCACGGATTCCCAGTCCGGCTTCCGGCTCTACCCCCTGCCCGAGACCCTGCGGCTGGGCGTTAAGGCCAGAAAATACCAGTTCGAGGTGGAAGTGCTGGTCCGGGCGCAGCAGCAGGGAATCACCACCGTGGAAGCACCGGTCCGGGTCGTCTATCAGGCAAGGGGAGAACGGGTCAGCCATTTCCGGCCATGGCGTGATTTCTTCCGCAATTCCAGTACCTTCACCAGACTGATCTGGGAACGAATCTGGGGAGCACCCCGCCGATGAAAGGACTCGGCTACAGGCTGGTTCTCCGCCTGGCAGGAGTGTGCGGCCCCTGGCTGCTGGCCGCGATCTCCCGCACCATTGCCGCCGGCTATTTTCTCTTTTCCGCCAAGGTCCCGGAAAGCCGCCGTTTCTACGGGGCGCTTTTCCCGGAACGCGGCGGCCTCTATCACCTGTGGTGCGCCTTCCGGCAGTATCAGAGGTTCACCACCATCCATCTTGACCGCTTCCTGGCAGACCGCAGCGACACCACCAGCTTCACCTCCGAAGGCTGGGAAAAACTGGAAGGTGTCATCGGCCGGCAAGGGGGGATCCTGCTCATGTCCCACCTGGGCAACTGGGAGATGGCGGCCAGACTGCTGCGCCGGCAGAAATCGGACCTGCGGCTCCTGCTCTATATGGGCGTCAAGGAAAAGGAAGGGGTGGAGCAGGTGCAGAAAGAGGATCTGCGCCGGGCCGGGGTGACGATTATCGGCGTCGATCAGGAGGGCGGTTCACCCTTTGCCGCAGTGGAAGGCATCCGCTTTCTGCAGTCAGGGGGCATAGTCTCCATGACCGGAGACATTGTCTGGCGCAGCGATCAGCGCCAGGTGCGGGTCCGCTTCCTCGGCCATGACGCCTATCTTCCCCAGGCGCCCTATATCTTTGCCCTGCTCTCCGGAGCCCCGCTTTTTGTCTTTTTCGCCTTCCGCAGCGGGAAAAACAGCTACCGCTTCACCCTGTCGGACCCCATTGCCATCAGACCGCACGCGCGCCAGGACAGGGGTCAGGCCATTGGTGAAGCTGCCCAGCAGTACGCGGATCTGCTGGAAAAAATGCTGCGGGAACATCCCTTTGAATGGTACCATTTTGACCGTTTTCTCCAATAAGGAGTGGCGTCCATCGACACACCGACCGAAAACCCATCATCGTGCCCTGACCGGTGACCCAAAAGTTTCTTTTGTCTCATGGAGAAAATTGAGCAATCATTGAGATGAATTGTCGTGTATTGTTTGCAGATATTGAGTAATTTTATCGGGTATTTTCGCTGCAGAGGGGGAAGGGATCATCAGAACAAAAGTTCTCCATCATTGCCTCCCCTGCACATATGAACACTTTATAAACTCAGTTATGAACAGAGGACGCTGAAATGAATCGTGCCAAGTTCAAACATTATGGTTCAAAAGAAGAGTTCAAAAGAATCTACCTGATAGCTCCCAGACATCCGGACAATTTCTGGACCATGCAGGGGACAACAGATATTCTGGGGATGAAGACATTGATGCCGAACTCAGCCCTGGCTACATTGATGGCGTTGACACCAACCGGTGTCAACATCCAGTATGCCCTAGCCGACGAGAATGCAACCGCCATCGATTTTGAATTTGCCTGCGATCTGGTGGTCATAACCGGGGGCACCATTCATGCAGGCAGAATCCATGAACTCTGTGATGAATTCAGGAAACGAGGGCGGCAGATAGCCCTGGGCGGGACATACGCCTCCATTGAATATGACCGCTGCGACGGACTGGCGGATCATCTCTTTATCGGAGAGGCTGAATACACCTGGCCGCTTTTTCTCAAGCAATGGACAGAAGACAAAGCTGAAAAAATTTATAAGCAGGAAACCTATATTGACATGACGGACAGTCCTGCTCCCGACTGGTCTTTAATTCGCCCCGAGGACTATGTTAATATCAACATTCAGACGAGCAGAGGATGCCCGAATCAGTGCGATTTTTGCGATGTTATCCAGTATGTGGGGAGAAGATGCCGGACAAAATCCATTGCCCAGGTTATGCAGGAATTGCAGAACGCCCATGACATTGGCGCCAGAACGGTTTTCTTTTCCGATGATAATTTTCTCGGCAACAAGGGATTCACCAAAGAACTGCTCGCCAGCGTCATCGCATGGAACGTTCAACAGTCCCGCCCCTTGTCGTTCTCCACACAGATCACCGTCCAGGTTGCCGATGACGATGAGCTGCTGAAAATGTTCGCGGATGCGCGATTCTCTCTCCTGTTCCTGGGAGTGGAAACGGTGCGAAAGGAGAGCCTTGCCGAAGTACACAAGAGCCAGAATGTGGAAAAAGACCTCTTTGCCAGAATCAGGAATATATCCCGCTTTGGTATCGTTCCCTTTATTGGTCTCATTGTCGGTTTTGATAACGATGACGAAGGTGTCTTTGCGGAGCTGGAGAATTTTTTGATTGCCACGGACAGCCCCATTGCCGGCATCGGGCTGTTGAACGCACCTCGACATACGACTCTGTATAAGAGATTAAAGGAAGAAGGACGACTTACGGAAAATAATTTCGCAGGGGAATGGCAATTACAGACCAATATCATTCCCAAACAGATGAGTATTGAGACGCTCAGTTCCTTATACTGGCGGCTTTTCCAAAAAATTTATCAGCCGGAACTTTTTGAAAAGAGGATGCTGCAATGGTTGAAAAACGTTGAATATTCCACTGAACTTTATGTGAACAAGAAGGCTGATCCCAGGCAGCTGATGTTTGGGATCAGGATTTTCAAACATTTTATCTTCAATGAGAAGCGAGAGGTTCGAGCCCTTTTTTTCAGAATGTTGAAAAAGAGCTGGAAGATAAACCCCAAGCTGGTCAAGCGTTTTTTTACCGTTATCACCCAGTACACCCATTTTTATGGTTTTGTGAACAGAGACCGGACAAAATAATTGCTGTTCCGCCAGGCGGTGATTGTACGGTCGTCGGGATTGAAGAGATGGAAATCGTTACCACCTGGACCGATGGAAGGAAACAAGAAGTGAGATCCCTTTCAGGGCTTATCTCGGTAGAGATTTTTACCCAAGAAAGCAAAAGGGAGAAAAAATCATTTATGTTCCTTTAAAAGGAGATGTGATAAGTAGAGAACTTGCGTATATACTTATGCCGACGAAGACGGTATCGGCCTTGAGCCCTGTTGACCCCGGGCACCCCAATATGTCCATTTGACCATTGGACCACCCAAGCTAAAAACCCATACACAACCTGAAGTTTTTTGTTTTTTAAGCCCTTGCCTGGACGCCTGTTATGAAAAGAGATGAATTACAAGAGAAAATCCTGACCATCCTGATCGAGGACTTTGAGTTTGAACATCCGGGTCTGAGCGACAACCTCCGCGACGATCATGGCTTCGACAGCATTGACGCCATTGAACTGCTGGGAAAAATTGAGCTGATCCTCGGCTACACCCTCACCAGGGAGGAAAAGGAAAAGGCCATGGGGATCAGGACCATCAATGATATCCTCGACTACATTGAAACAATAGACGAGGTGAGAAGGCTGAAGACCGAAGGCTGAAGGCGATAACAGGAATAACGATATTAACTTGTCGCCTATTCTGCGCTGCCCTGCCTTCTCTCTTCACTTGTTAACCTTCAGACTTTAACCCTTCGGTCTTCAGCCTTCAGCCTAAATACCTTAACCCCTATGAAACGACGCGTTGTCATTACTGCCTGCTCGGCCATCACCCCCATCGGATACGCAAAAGACGATATCATCAACAGTCTCAGGCAGGGAATATCCGGGGTCAAACCCCTGCGTGATGACGGACTGCTGAACAGGCATATCCACTCCCGTGTTTTTGGCACCGTGGATTACGAAATAGATTACGATTTCAAACGGACGCACCGCAAGACCATGGGGCCGGTGGCCTATTATGCCTGCCAGGTGGCCAAGGACGTGCTGGAGCGCTCCGGACTGGAGGAAGAGTTCATCACCTCCGGCCGTCTGGGAGTGGCCTTCGGCTCCACCCATGGCAGCCCCACGGTCCAGCGCGATATCTACCGTACTTTTTTCCAGGAGCTGGACACGAAATTTTCCTCCATCGGGGCGGTGGATTATCTCCGCTCCATGGTGCACACTACGGCGGTCAATATCACCCGGATGTTCGGCATCACCGGCCGGGTCATTGCCTCGTCAACCGCCTGTACCACCAGCAGCCAGTCCATTGGTTTTGGCTATGAAATGGTCAAGTACGGGATGCAGGATGCCATGATCTGCGGCGGCGCCGATGAATACGACACCACCACGGTGGCGGTCTTTGACAACCTGCTGGCCTGCTCCACCGCCTACAATGAGACGCCGCACTGCACCCCCAGGCCCTTTGACAGTGGACGCGACGGCCTGGTCGTGGGCGAGGGCGGCGGCGCGGTGCTCCTTGAAGAATATGAGTCTGCCAAACGGCGCGGGGCCACTATCCTGGCCGAGGTCATCGGCTTTGCCTGCAACAACAACGGCGGCGACCTCATCCTCCCCAACCTGCAGGGGATTACCACCACCCTGCGCCTGGCCCTGGCCGATGCGAGGATCACGCCGGATGATGTGGACTTTGTCAGCGCCCACGCCACGGCAACCAAGATGGGCGATGTGATCGAATCCCAGGCCATTGCCGCGGTGTATGGGAACGGCCCTTTTGTCGCCGGCCTGAAGAGCTACATGGGCCATACCATGGGGACCTGCGGGGTGATCGAGACGATCCTGACCACCTACATGATGGAACAGGGCTTTATCGCCCCCACCCTGAACCTTGAAAACATCGACGAACGCTGCCGCATGTTGCGGCATGTCCAGGAGATCACTCCGGCGACCATAGGCATCGGCGCCATCCAGAACTTTGCCTTCGGCGGGGTCAACACCTGCCTGCTGATTAAATCAGGTGAAAGGCTGAAGGCTGAAGACTGAAGGTAAAATTCACTTCCGCCTTCAGCCTTTTACCTTCAGCCTTTTGAGGAACGAATAATGCGTGATCATACAAAACTTCGCGCTTTTGATATGGCTGATGAGGTGGTGGTTCTGATATATCAAGCGACAACAAAATTTCCGAGAGAAGAGATATATGGACTGACTTCTCAAATGAGACGGGCAGCGGTTTCTGTTCCTTCAAACATTGTGGAGGGTTGCGCCCGTGACAGCCAGGCAGATTACCTTCGGTTCCTCCATATGGCTTTTGGATCACTCAGGGAATTGCATTATCAAACAGGTTTATCAAAACGCTTGGGTTTCTTATGCAACCGGGATGCAGCAGTGATTGAACCAAAGATCATAGAAACCGAGAAGGTCTTGAATGAATTGATCCGAGCGTTGCGTGATGATTGATATACTTCAGCCTTCAGCCTTCAGTCTCAACAACCTGAGTTGTTCCCTACCATGAAGGTTGACCCGCTCCTCAATCTTTTGGTCACCCTCCTCTGCTGGGGCTGGTTCATACTTGGTTTCTTTCTGTTCTTTTCCTGGCGCTATCTTGCCTGCGCCCTGTTTGTCAAAGAACCGGAGCCCTGTTTTCAGCGGTTGAACAGCCGATTTTACCAGGTTTTTTTCCGCATAGTTCGCTTGACCGCTCCCAACCACACCTGGGAGATTGACAAGGAGGTGCCGGCAATCAGGTCGGCGGTGATCGTCTGCAATCACCTCTCCTATCTGGATCCCCTGCTGTTCATTGCCATGTTTGAACGGCACCGTACCCTGGTCAAAACGCGGTTTTTCTCGATGCCGGTCTTTGGCTGGATCATCAAAAAATCAGGCTATTTCCCGGCCAGCGGCGGGGGACGGTTCACCACAATGATGCTCGAGCAGATGCAGACCATGGAGCGTTTTCTCCACGATGGCGGCAATCTCTTTGTCTTTCCGGAAGGGACCAGGAGCCGGAATGGGAGGGTCGGCCACCTGAACAAGGGGGCCATGAAGATCGCCAGGCTGTGCAGGGCGCCCATCTATGTCCTGCAACTGGCCCATACGGATCAGCTTTTTCCCCCCGGCAGATTCCTTTTTCAAACCAGGATAAAAAATACCATCAGCCTGAAGATCATTGAGCGCATCGAACCGGATTATGAACATCACATCCCGTCTGCAGCCGAACTGGAACAGCAGATAATGGCGGCATACACGGCACAACAGTCATGAAGGTCATCCAATCAATTACAAAAAATTACCAAAACAATCCTGAGAAATACTGAACACCATGCAGATATATAATCTTGAATTTACCGAGCAGGAGATCCGCGAGGCCGTGGCCGCGAACAGGCTGCTTTCCATGGAGATCGAATTCAGCCGCATCTGTAATTTCCGCTGTTCCTATTGTTATGTCCCGGACAGAGTTGAATGCCGGGACGAACTCTCCCGGGAGGAGATAAGGGATGTCATCCTCCAGGCCAAGGAACTTGGCGCGCGCAAGATCATCATCCTCGGCGGGGAGCCGAGCATCTATCCGCACCTTGTGGAAATGCTCCGTTTTCTGGGCCGCGAAGGACTTGAGGTCGAGATGTTCACCAACGGCTCCGGGATTGACACAGCCCTGGCCGCCGTCCTGGCCGAAGAAAAGGTCAGGGTAGTCCTGAAGATGAATTCCCGGGACGAGGCAATCCAGGACCGGCTGGCCGGAAAAAAGGAGGCCTTCCAGATCATCAACAGGGCATTGGCCACCTTGCAGGAGGCGGGATATCCGTCAGCGGAACTGTTTCTGGCCATCAGCACCGTGATCTGCCGGCAGAACATCAAGGAATTACCGGCCATGTGGCAGTGGCTGCGGGAGGAGAAGATAGAACCTTATTTCGAGGTCATCACCCCCCAGGCCAATGCCCTGGATAATATATGGCTGGGCGTGGATTCCGGCGAGTTGAAGGAGTTGTTTCTCCGACTCGCCGCCATTGACCGGGAACAGTTCGGCCGCGACTGGGAGCCCCAGCCGCCACTGGTGGGCAACAAGTGCATGCGCCATCAGGTCTCCTGCGTGGTCACCGCCACCGGCGATGTCATGCCCTGTGTCGGGGTCACCATTGCCCTCGACAATATCCGCAACAACCAGCTTGGTCATATCCTCAAGCACAGCGAGGTGGTCAACAACCTGAAAAATTACCGGAACATGATCAAAGGGGCCTGCCGCACCTGCGAAAAGGCTGAAGAATGCTACGGCTGCCGCGGTGCAGCCTACCAGATGACCGGTGATTACCTGGCCTCAGACCCAACCTGCTGGAGAAATAGAGGCTGACAAGGCGTGAACGCATATTTCACCCTTTTGCCCACGCTGGTCAGACAACAATCAACAACACCCAGCCTGCGGAAAACGGCCGATTTCCAAACTCCTAAATTCGTACCTCCCGCCTGAACCGTTCGGGGCCGATGATAAACTGCACCGTGGCCAGCGAGCCGATAATCGTACCCAGAACGCCCGGGGCCATGACACTCTGGCCGGCCAGGAACAGCCCCCGCAGCGAAGTGCGGTTCAGCAGGGCGCCCGAAAGCAGCTGCTCGGTCGATCGCATGACCCCATAGGCCGACCCGTTGGGGCTGTTGACCCAATCCCTGATGGTCAGCGGCGTGGAGACATCCAGAAGACGGACGCCACTGAGGGGACCGGTAATTTTTTCAGCCTGACCGATCAAGCGGTGGGCAAAGTCCCTTTTGGCCTGGAGATATCCCTCGCCGCGCCTGCCGCTGACGGTATGCTGCCAACGATCCCACAGGGGTTCATGACCGGAGGTGATCAGGGAGAGCAGATTCTGCTCCGGTCGTTCGCTGGGACGCAGCTGCACATAGATGAGATCCCTGGCATCGCCGCCGGCATCGGTCTGGATGGCAAACAGGTTGTGGGCGAAAGCCGGATTGCGGTTGGCCGGGACCAGGGCATGGACCGCCACCATTCCATGCGTATCCTTCAGTGCCTCGATGCGCCTGCGGTACGAAGGTTTGACGCTCTCGGGCGGCAGCAGCCCCACTATCTCCTTGGGATGGATGGTGCCGATGACCAGATCGGCATCAATGCTTTCACCCGAGGCCAGGGTGACCCCCCGCACAGCACCTTCCGCTGTACGGATCTGGACGACCGCGTCGCCGGTGCGCACCCGGCCGCCGAGGGATGTCAGACGGCGGACGCAGACATCGGCCATATTGGCACCGTTACTGGTCAGACGCCAGGCGGAAGAGAGATAACTGGCCAGGGCCATGGTATGATAAAATTGCGGACATACTGCCGGCGGAACTCCGATCAGGACCGACGGCAGGCCGAAAACCGCCCGCAACCCGGGGCAGCAGCCGAGACGATCGAAAACTGCCCCCAGAGGCTCCATCTGTTCAAACCAGGAGAGCACCGGTTTCTCCGAGTAGAGAAAGTCCAATTGCTCGAACTGGCAGGCACTGCGGCGCAACATGGCCATCAAGGCATCGATCTGCGGCTGCTGCGCGGGAAAGGCTGCCCGCAGATTGGCCTCATAGGCCTCGAATCCGGCGGGCACATCGAACGAATCGATCCCCAGACGGTCATCGGCAAAGAGGTAGCGGTCGATGGGGCCGTCCATGCCCATGCGCACGAGGGGCAAATCGGCGGTGACGCCGAGATAATCGAAACAGCGGCGCAGAACCTGCCCTTCATCGAGAGCGCCCATATAATGGAGGCCGACATTGCAATGCACACCCTGGCGGACATAGCTGCGCATCATCCCGCCGGGCTGCCTGTTTTTTTCGACTACCGTGACCTCAAAACCGAGCCTGGCCAGAATAATGCCGACACTCAATCCGCCGATCCCGGATCCGATAATCACGACTTTTTCCCTATCAGCGTTGTGCATGGTATCTTGCCCTGGTCAAAAAATCAGAGAGGAGGGAAACTTCACGGAGACAGAAACAGCTGTCGGCTGCATTTTGGTTTATAATCACCGGGGATGCAACAGTTTTCCCGTGGATTGGTTCCTTGACAGCCATATTCAAAGCGGACAGATCAGGTGTATCACTCGGGACAATTTACCTGCACCCTGACCATTTTGCCCCTGGCCCCTTGCCAATCTGCGGCCAACTGCTGTATAAAGGATATCGTTCTTTTGTCCGATTTCCAGACAGGTACGAGACAGGATCTTCATCACATTTTCCGGTGGCCGGCCCGGCGCTGTCTGCCAGAGGACAAAAGCCATGATCATTCCGCCACCGCCATGCAAAAACATTCCGGTCGGCAAACATGCCGCCATCCTCTTGCTGGTATTTTTTCTTGCATCAGGCGCCACTTTCCAGACCGATCCTGCTCACGCCGCCGCCATTGGCACCTCACTCAACAACCGGGCAGTTCTGGGCGGCTATGGTCAGAGTTCTCCCGGCTGGGGAAAGACCACGCAGCGGGTTGAAACCATTGATCTGGTCCCGCGCTATAACCATCTCATGATTGACGACATCGGTTCCGGCTGGTATCGCGGCTTTCACTCCACTCTCTTTGAGCTGCCCCTTCATCTGGTCGTCAGTCCCGATGTCTCCAGCATGATCGGCATGAATTTTCTGGCCTGCTATACCTTTACCGCCGGCACCCAGATGCGCCCCTATCTCTTTGGCGGCGGCGGTCCTGTCTACATTTTTGGTGATATTCCCGGAATGGGAACAAAGCTGAACGGTAATTATCAGTTCGGTATGGGGCTCGATTACGGGATGGAACAGGGCCACAGTCTTCTCTTTGAACTGCGTTACCACCATATCTCCAATGGCGGCAGCGTTGAGCCCAATGAACCCCTGAACTCCTGCAAACTGCTGGTCGGCATCAGCTTTTAACAGATACGTGGAACTGCCACATACAGTAATAGAATTATCTTTCAGTCTCCTCATTTCCCTCCAGGGATAATGGGGCCAGTCATATACAAAGAGATCCCTGTCTGTTTTGCAGAGAGGGATCTCTCTTGTACATCAGGAGAAACAGTGCTGATTAAAATTTATAATTGACGTCAACCCGATAGAGGCTGACCGGATCTTCCTTGGCTGCTGCGTAGTCTTCAACGCGCTCGTAGTTGAATAAGGTAAGATCAGTTGACCAGTTTTTGGTCAGGCTGTAGCCAAGTTGAACCGCATGTCCCTTTTTATTGGTTTTGGAGAGGCCATCGCCAAAATCAGCGTCTGAGAGGTAACCGAAAAAAGAGTCGGCCTCGATTATGGAGTAGGCGTAGCCCAGTTTGAAGTTATTGACCTTGGCCTCGGCACCCAGAATCCAGCCCAGGTCATTATCCCCGGGGGTCTGGGTAAAATCACTGCCGGCCTGGCTCTGGCCAATCTGACCATCGGCACCGAAGTTCTTCCAGACCTGACCATACAGTTTGATTTTTGCCGGCCCGGCGGGAAAACTGACATCACCATAGATGTCGCCGATACTCAGTTCATAGGCATTGGGATCAATACTGCCGAGACCAAAATAAGCCGCCTCAGTATCGTTGAATAGTTTGTTGTCGTATCTTTGATATCCGGTGGCAAGCGTGAACGTGCCTTTTTCGCTGAACTTGCCGTTGTAGCCGACCTGTCCCATATAAAGCATGGCGGTGTCATCTTCCTGCACCCACTTGGCCCCATAGGCGCCTCCCGTGGCAAACAGGCCTTTCTGGCCATAGGCCAGGGTCAAACCGGCAAGACGGACGTCGCTATCCCAGAAAACCCAGGAGGTCTTATAGGGATTTTCGTGCTGACCCAGGGTCATGCTGAAATCATTCCATGTATGTTTCGCATAGGCATAGTCAAGACGGATATCGCCGGTTTCAAAGGGCTTGGCCTCGCTCCAGGTATCATTGGTGCTGGTGGGATCATCACCACCGGTGGCCAGACCGGCGCCTACCTGCCAGTTTTCTTCTGTATTGTCCCAGACACCGCCCAGGCGAAAACGGGTACGGAATCGCTCGCGGGTGAGATCCTCTCCCATTCCGTCTTTGTATTGCTTGTCGCGCAGCTCGTACCGAACGCGAAGATCGCCTTTCAGGGTGATCTGGTCGATGAGTTCATTGCCGGAAACCGTGAGCCCTTTTTTCGCCTCAATGGCATCAATATGCTCCTGCTGGGCCGTAACCTTGGTCCGCAGATATTCCATGTCTTCGGCAGGGGCGGCTGCTTTCTGCCCCTTGAGCATGTCGATCTCCGCCTGCTGGCTTGAAACTATGGCCCGCAATTCCTGAAGCTGGCGTAAAATCTCCTCATTGCCAGGAGTGCCACCGGCCAAAGCGGCGGCTGGCAGATAGAGGCAGAGGCCGAGGGCTGCTGCCGAGTATAAAACCTTTTTCATGCTTTTTCTCCTTTCTCCAAAAGATTTAGTACCTTACGGGTTATTTTCTTGTTTTTTTTGCAAGAAAAATAATCTGCGAAAGGCACTTATCCCGTTCATCGGGGCTAGTTTTTTTCTTCAATCACTTTTATACCACTTAGAGTCCCCCGTTGGGTTTTCAATGGCTTGATTCATTTTATGGATCCATAAAAAATTGGCATAATTCTTATATTTCTAATTAATTGAGGGATGAAAGCTGTTTACCCTTTTCCAGTGGGAATTGTCCAGAAGTCATTTCATCGTAGAACGAACTCAGCATAAGGCAATGGGCAGTCCACCCGGAAAGGACCAGATCGATGCGAATGATAAAAAAATTACCGGACGCAGGCCAGTAAACAAATATTCCGTCAGGGCCTGTTCCTGTTCCCACTTGCCCGCCAGCAAACCTTCTAGCGCCGGATATTCGTCGGTGCCGGTTCAGGCTGCAGCCTTCTCCGGCTGACCTCCTTGATCCTTCCGTTTTCAAAGACCACCAGGGTGTCACCAAAGACCTCCACATCGGCCGGGTCGTGGGTGATGACCACCAGGGGCACAGAAAATTTCCGGCGGATCTCAAGGAGCTCCATCCGCATGCGGTGGCGGAGCAGGGAGTCGAGGGCGGAAAAGGGCTCGTCCAGCAGGAGAATGGATGGTTTCTTGATGAGCGCCCGGGCCAGGGCCACCCGCTGCCTCTGGCCCCCGGACAGCTCACTCGGGTAGCTTCCGGCCAGGGAGGTAATCTCAAAGGCCGCCATGATCTTCTCAACCTCCTGCTTCTGCGTCGGCAGCAGCCCAAAATACCACGTTTTCTTCAGGGGATAGGCGATGTTCTCCCGGACGGTCAGATGCGGGAACAGGGCATAATCCTGAAACAGATAGCCCATCTTGCGTTCCCTTGTCGGCAAGTTGGTCCCTTGGCTGTCATCAAAAAGAAGCTCGCCGCCCACAACGATCCTGCCGCTGTCCGGCCTGACCAGACCGGCAATGGACTGGACGGTCAGGCTCTTGCCCGAGCCGGAGGGCCCGAAGATCACGGTCAGGTCATCCTCGGAGGAGAATGCTGCCTCCAGCACGAAGCTTCTGCCTCCAGAGCGCAGGGCCTTGCGGATGTCAACCTTAAGCCTCATTGCCCTGTCCCTCCCTGCCGCCTTGCCGCCAGCTTGTTGGTCATGACCAGGATGGTGACGCAGACCAGCGACATGATCACCACCAGGGTATTGGCCAGTCCATAATCGCCAACCTGCACGGCATCAAAGACCGCCATGGACACGGTCTGGGTCCGGCCCTTGATGTTGCCCGCCACCATCAGGGTCGCCCCGAATTCACCCATGGCCCGGGCAAAGGCCAGCATGGTTCCCGCCGCCAGGCCCCGGGCCGCCAGCGGCAGCGTTATCCTGAAAAAAAGCTGAATCTCCGTATCACCGAGGATTCGGGCGGCCTTTTCATATTCGGTATCAACCCCTTCAAAGGCGGCCCGGGCCGACTTGAAGAGCAGGGGAAAGGCCACCACCGTGGCAGCCAGGACCGCTCCCTGCCAGGTGAACATCAGGGTGATGCCCAGATGCTCGTGCAGCCAGCCGCCCAGCCAGCCGTTGCGGCCCCAGACCACGATAAGATAGTAGCCCAGGACAGTGGGCGGCATAACCAGCGGCAGGGTGAGGATGGCATCGAGCAGATCCCGGCCCCAAAAGGTGAACCGGGCCGTGAGCCAGCCGAAGGCCACGGCAAAGCCGAAGGCGATCAGGGTCGCGAAACAGGCAATGCGCAGGGTGAGCCACAGGGGGGAAAGATCGGGCATGGTTTCTTGGATGGGAATGGTTTCTGTAACAGCTTTCAGCCATCAGCGTATAGAACGTACGACTCACAACCGAGTGATTTATAATTTCTTAAAACCATATTGGGCAAGAATCGCCTGGCCCTCTGCACTCAGCAGATAGTTAATAAAAGCCTGGGCCTGTTCTTTTTTCGCGCTTGCCGCCACAACAGCCACCGGATAAACGATTGGCCTGGTAGTTGGAATTTCGGCCACAACCCTTACCTTGTCTTTGGCAACCACAACATCTGTTCCATAGACAAAACCCGCCTCAACCTCTCCCCGCATCACATACTCAAGGACCTGTTTCACCGAGTTTCCCATTACAAATTTAGGCACAAGTGCCTCCCAGAGGCCCTGCTTTTCCAGAGCCGCTTTGGCATATCCGCCGGCAGGAACAGAGTCAGGATTACCCATACTGATTTTTTGAACCTGCGCTGACTGCAGCTCAGCAAGTCCCTTCACCATGCTCATATGAACCGGAGTGACAAGCACCAGAGAATTCCCGACAAAATCGGTTCTGCTCGCCGTCAGGATAAGACTGCCTTTTTCCGCTTTATCCATGAATTGCTGGTCGGCACAGGCAAAGACATCCACAGGCGCGCCCCGCTCTATCTGCTGCAGGAGTGGACCCGTGGCCGCAAAATTGAAGAGGACCGTCATCCCCGGGTTTTTCGCCTCATACGCCTTGCCAATCTCCTTGAAGGAATTCGTCAGACTGCTGGCCGCAGAGACGAGAAGCTCTTCTTCCGCGCCGGCGCAGTTTGGCCCTGAGAAAAACGCTGTCATTACCATCAACAGCCCCATAAAGGATCTCACAAACATTTTAGTTATTCGCACAATTTCACCTCCATGTTTGCGGTCATCTCCTGCAGGAGGTCCTGGAAACGCCCATGATAGTGCCAGAAGAGGGTAATTGCCTTCTCGCCTGCAGGGGTGAGCGTGGCCCCGCCGCCGCTCTTGCCGCCCCGCGCGGTTTCCACCAGCTTGCAAGCCGCCTGGCGGTTCATGGAATCGAGCAGATCCCAGGCATGTTTGTAGGACATCTCCATGGATTTGGCCGCCTGGGAGATGGAGCCGTGCTCCCTGATCCGTTCCAGCAAGACCACCCGGCCATGACCAAGAAAGGTGCCGGCAGCACCCTCCAGCCAGATCCTTCCCCGCCACTGCAGGCCAGAGTTGATCTTATCTTGTGTCATATTTTTCATCTCGTTATATTTAACAAAATATAACGATTACGCAAGTCCTTTAGCATAAGGGTGCCTTGAAAAATAAAAATTTTCGTTCAAAATCAAGGCATGCGAAAAATTTTACCGCAGGCATATAGTTAATATTCCGAGGATAAAATTTTGAGCATAACGCAGAGTTTGGGCGAAAAGATCATTTTTCAAGGTAGCCATAAAAAAAGCCCGTCTGTCTCAACCGGTAAGGGAGTAAGACAGACGGGCAGAATAGGAAAAAAACAGGAAAAACCCCTTGTCAGAATGCCATGCTCACGGCCACCCCGCCATAGACGAAGTTATCGTCATTGCCATCCTTGCTGGCTGCCTTCATGAGATCGCTGGCATCATTGCTCAGAGCAAAGGTATAGCTGAGCTTCGGTTTGATTGTGATGAGGGAGGTCACTGGTATTGTGAAGCCCAAAGACAACACCCCGTCATGGAAATTGCTGTAGGCGTCGCCATTTGCGTCGGCATAGGTTGAAGCCTCATCGGCTGCAAGGTAGCTCCCCTGGGCGCCCAGATCCAGGGTGATATCTCCGTGTACCGGGAAAGAATGGGAAATCGCCAGAGTCGTATACCAGCCCTGATAGGAATCCGTGTCACGGTACACCGTCAGGGTCGGCGTCAAAAGGACGTTCAGCCCGGCGCTTGCAAAAAATTCCTGGGTATCATCCGTCGCATCAAGGGCGTAGTAAATATAGCCAACGGATAAGGCCGCGGGACCCATTTCCCAGCCATAGGCCAGGGTCATGTCAGTCTCATTCCATTTGTGAGACAAATCTTCTTCGGCGGAATAGGGATCGGTATCGAGATTCCCCCAGACGTTTGCGGAAAAACCCTTATACGCCACAGTCATGGAAGGTTCCAGCACAATACTGTCCTTGCTCATCTCAAATCCACGCCATATATACTGACTGTATGCACCAACTGTCAGGTCCGCCGTGGGCTTGTCTTCTCCGGCATTGGCCATCCCCGAAAACATGGAAAGACATACCCCTGCAGCTGCAACTCCGGCCAATAACTTCCTCGCGACTTCACTCATTTTCCTCTCTCCTTTTCTATATTTTTACGAAATTACCTACTAAGGCCCAAAGCCCGTCTTCTGTATACCTTTGTAACAGCAAATGCCATGCCAACAATCCCAAAAAATATATAGGGCATAAAAGGCCGAAATTAAAGATAATTAAAAATCATTAGCACAGGAAGAAATTACGTTTTTGAATTATCAATGACAATCAAGTAACAAAATTGTGTAACACAATGCTCCCACCCGCAGTTATCCGTTTTTTTGCTGACAACCATCGCCAGACCTCGCACATACTCCTTGGCACAAAACTTTAAGCCGGCACAAGCCGACCCGACCATTCAAAACCAGTAATACATTTATGGAACTTCTATGTATTGTTATATTACAAAAATGTACAATATGCGCACACTGCTAATCATTACTCCGCCATCCATTGATTAGTTAACATCATGATATTCATGAATATATTAATTAACATTAATGAAATTCAATATTGGCATAATTGATGCTTTATAAAATTTAACAAATATTTGGCTGCTGTCCTGATCATATGAAGGTATTGACCAGAGGACAGGGCTATAACCATGGGGAGAAGATCATGAAAAAAATTGAGGCAATCATTAAGCCATTCAAACTTGATGAATTGAAAGAAACGTTAACCGTCCTGGGGATCAGTGGACTGACGATGACCGAGGTCAAGGGGTTTGGCAGGCAAAAGGGACACACGGAAATTTACCGGGGCGCTGAGTATGTGGTGGATTTTGTCCCCAAGGTCAAGGTGGAGATTGTGGTGGAGGCGAGCCGGGTGGATGAAGTTGTGGAGGCTATCATTACCACCGTCCGTACCGGCAAGATCGGGGACGGCAAAATCTTTGTGCTGCCGGTCGATGAGGTCTGCCGGATCCGTACCGGAGAAAAAGGCAAAGATGCAATCTAGGGGGATGGAATTGAGACAAAAAACCGTTTTGAAGCCCAAGTGCTTCGCTAAAAATTTTACCGATAGAGGCAATCCTATGAAAAAAACGCTACTGGTTCTTCTGGCCCTGCTGGCTGTACCCGCCCTAAGTTGGGCAGGCGAAGCGGCAGCGCCGACAATTATATCAAACGCGGATGCGATCAAAGGGGTGCAGGTCAACCTGAACTATGTATGGACCCTGGTTTGCGCCGCCCTGGTTTTCTTCATGCAGGCCGGCTTTGCCTGTGTTGAGGCCGGCTTCACCAGGGCCAAGAACTCCATCAACATCATGATGAAAAATCTGATGGACTTTGCCGTTGGCTCCCTCGCCTTTTGGGCCATCGGCTTTGGCCTGATGTTTGGCACCACCACCACCGGCTGGTTTGGCACGGACGGTTTTTTCCTGAGTGATTTTACAGTTGGCGGCGACCCTTGGGTCCTTGCCTTCTGGATGTTCCAGGTGGTCTTTGCAGCCACGGCGGCCACCATTGTCTCCGGAGCCATGGCCGAACGGACCAAGTTCATAAGTTATATTATCTACAGCGCGGTAATCTCCGCCTTTATTTACCCGCTCTTTGGCGGCTGGGCATGGGGCAGTCTTTTCCATGGCGGTGGCTGGCTGGGAAATCTTGGGTTTATTGATTTTGCCGGTTCAACAGTCGTCCATTCCATCGGCGGCTGGGCTGCGCTGGCAGGTGCCCTTGTCATCGGGCCCCGCATCGGCAAATACACGAAGGAGGGGAAAGTTAAGGCTATCCCCGGCCACAATATCCCTTTGGCTGCAATCGGCGTCTTTATCCTGTGGCTGGGTTGGTTTGGGTTTAATCCGGGTTCCACCACTATAGGCGATACCACCATTGCCATGATCTTCGTCAACACCAATCTGGCAGCCGCGGCCGGATGCGTTACCGGAATGCTGACCTCCTGGATTATCTTCAAAAAGCCTGACATCGGCATGAGTCTGAACGGGGCGCTGGCCGGCCTGGTGGCCATTACCGCCGGCTGCGCCAATGTCTCACCGACCAGTTCCATCATTATTGGTGCCATTGGCGGGGTATTGGTTGTTTTCTCAGT
Organism: uncultured Pseudomonadota bacterium; assembly: GCA_963776835.1. Taxonomy (GTDB): domain Bacteria; phylum Desulfobacterota; class Desulfobulbia; order Desulfobulbales; family Desulfocapsaceae; genus UBA2270. Next base: position 209,437 of record CAVZOB010000002.1, on the reverse strand, counting down.
CTTGTTCTTTGACCGAATCGGCATCGACGATCCAGTCGGCGCCGTCTCCGTGCATGGCATCAATGGCGCCTGGGGAACCCTGGCCGCCGCTCTCTTCAACATTGAGGGTGTAACCGCCCATCTTGTCGGCGTCCAGCTCCTTGGTATTGGAACCGCCTTTGTCTGGTCGTTCGGTTGCTGCTTTATCCTGTTCAAAATTATAAAAGGGACAATTGGTCTGCGGGTTACCGAAGAAGAGGAACTCGAGGGTCTGGATATCGTTGAGCACGGAGGTCATGCCTATTTCGACTTCCAGATGGGATCCAAGCAGGCTTAAGTCCTCAATGAAATCAACTCCGGGGTGACATTTGTCACCCCGGACACTTTTTGATAAGTGCCATCGCCACCTTTCATCACGCTCCCCCTTCTTCAACTCCCGCTAACTTTGCAATGTATCGTCAACACGACCTTTCTAACTTCCTTTGCCATGAACAACGATCAGGCCCTTCCGGATCTCAAGACCGTCACCCTCAGCGCACAACATTGACCTGGGCCGGAGCGCGCTGCACGGTGCGGTGATACTCGACGGCCGGCCAGCCAAAGACCATGGCATAGCCGATCAGGTGCTGTTCCGGGATACCGAGCCTCACCGCCAGATCCGGACAGAGGGAGAGCGCCATCATGAACAAACCGTCCCAGACCGTGCCGAGTCCGTGGGCATGGGCGAGCAGCTGAAAGGTGGTCAGGGCGATCAGGGTGTCCTGGGCCGGACAGTGTGAGTCCATGGGGGCGCTGGTGATGAGCAGATGGGGCGCACCCCGGAAGATGATGTCCTTGCCCTCCTCCAGCCAGAGCTTGACGGCCCCGCCCATATACTGGCCGATAACGCCATCAGGCAGCCCGCCGCTCTCCCCGAGCCTTCCGAGCCGCTCCATGACCTCCCGGCGCAGCGCATCCATGACTGGCGCGCTCTTTGACCACGGTAAACAGGACGTTCTCGGCATTGACTCCGGTGGGGGCATGGCCGGCAGTGTCCAGGAGCTCGTCGATCAGACCGGCGGCTACCTCCTCGTCGCGGTAACGCCGCACGGACCGGCGTCCCTTGATCAGGGCCGTCATCTGGGCAGCGGTGGGGAAGGTACCAGCCAGGGCCTGGCTCTCATCGGGGTTTTTACCGAGAATCGATATGGCGGCCGTCGGGCAGATGGCCAGACAGTGCTGGCAGCGGATACATCCTCCCTCCTCATTGAATTTGGGTATGCCGTCCATGGTAATGACCCCGGCCGGGCAATCCGACGCGCACTCTCCACACTGGATACAACGCTCCTCGTCAACCCGAAAATTGAACATTGACTTCTCCATGGCACGACTCCTTTTCTATGGGGGGTTTCAGAACTCCCTGATTCCAGGGTGAACCAATTTCTCTTGAATGCAGCAACGGACGAACACGAGCGTCAATCCCTGCCACCACTCATGCCGCCTGGCCTTCATCTGGCCTTCCGGTGAGACAGATTGAGAATCCTGCACCAGCATCCAGATCACATCAGACCTGCGGATCTCTGCTTACCAGCGGTAAAATTATGAACAGGAAAAGGCCAACGATGCTCATTGGAAGAATAGCATGGTTGATTACCAGAGTACAAGGAGAGCAGGCTTAAAAAGTGTGCGTGCGGAGCAACAATCAAGGGTTGCCCCGGTCGTTGCGATTGCGGAGCGAGAATGGACGTTGAGAGGAAAAAGGGTGACTGAAGAAGCTGAAACCCTCAAGAATTCATATTGATTATGAAGCGGCAGGGGAGGTCCGGGGTCGGGCCGCACTAATCGATCGATATTCTATAATGCGTTTTTTAGGCCTTAAAAAGGCATTATAGAATTCGACGGACATGATTAGAACATCCTATATCTTTATTTTTGAGCCTAAAAACGGAGGCATAAGGGCAAACAATGCGATTTTATAGCAAAATTATTCCGACAAATTTATATAGATAGCGTGGCCCGCCCCCCGGACAACCTCCAAAGGTTCACTCATCGCCAGCTTTCTTTCCAGGATATGAATTCTGCCTGTTGCAGACGATAGCGGGCGATATTACCTTCGTGCAAACTTCCCAGTTCGGTTTCGACTATTTCAATGAAACGGGCGCGATCAGCGGCTCCAATTCCCTGTTTTGCTTTTCGAGCAATCCAGCCTGCCGCCTCCCCTTTGTCAAAACCTTCACGAACCACCGTGGTCACATATTCGACAATTACTTTTCTATACTTCACACGAAAAGGGTCGGGTTCACCCAAGGATTGCTGAACAGCTGAATAACGAGAGCAGGAACGTTGGTAGGCCCAAATAAAAACATCCCGTAACAATTCTATTCGGTTGAGTTCATACACAGCCAAAATTCCATCTATGTATGCCCGATCGGGAACATCCACAAAAGAAAGAGGGCTCAGATTTCCACGAATCATGGGAATGTTTGCACTCAGCCGCGAAACGCGTTTGTTGACATCCTCAAAGGGTTGCAGATAAGGCAGATGCACCAGAACAAAAAACGCCTGTTCAAAAGGGTCGTTAATCTCGTGCGCCTTAGCGAGAACTTGCAGGAAACATTCCTCAATCAGCTGTGGTATTTCCAGCGGGTGATAGACAGTGCCGCCGATTCCGACAGGTATAGAACGCATCCTGCCAAAGGCCTGAGGGTCGGCAAGAAGGTTATCCGACAACAAAGCATGCAGATTGCAAATTGTGAATCTGTTGAAACCGGTCTCAGACGCCTGATCCACCAGAAATTCAATGGCCGCCTTATGGTTCAGGATCATCTGTGCTTCGCGAGCGTCCTTGCCCTCGGCCTCTTCTCCCAGTTCCAGCAGACGTTCGGTTTCAAGCAAGGAGTAGGTATTGCCTTCCAAGCGGCTGGAATTCCAGGAGAGATCTATTAACAGCCGATTGAAGATTTTCAGGGCATAGGTCCCGGCAGGTTCTTCCCCGCCCGGCGGACGACCCTATCTCAGCAAGGTGCTGGCGAACATCTTCGGAAAGATAGAAGGTGGCATTCGGGTGGTAATAGTCAAGAAAATCACGGTTGTACCCAACTGGGCGACGCTTCTGGATGGGCTGACGGACAATCTGCCTGAGTTCCTCACCCTCGGGAGAGAGCGGCACATAGGACTCACCATGCGCTTCACTTCTCAAGGCTGGGAGAACGGCCATTCCTATACCGGTACCCTCTGACAACCGATACCGACTTGCCCGGCCTCGGCCCTCTACCGTTAACAGATTCTGCTCGACAAGCAGAGCCAGATGGCGCTGCAGGGTTCGACGCGGCACAGCATCGCCCAATGCTCCGCTTATCTCACCAATACCTGCCCCTTCTGGAAAATGGGCAACTGCCCGGAGTATTTTGCCCAGCCCATTTTGTGAAATACGTTTTGGCATAGTGTGCTATTATGGCGCAATTATCAAAATCGCGCCATATAAAAATACTTTTTGGCGCAAAACTTTAATCGCGCCACTTTATCTGGCGCATATTCCGAATTGCAAATTTAATTAACCAAAAGGTATGTGTAGCATTGCAAGACCTGACCCCGCCATGATCAGTTACTCCTTTTTCACCAGATAACCGGAATTCCGGCAATATTGTCATTACGCCTGAAATAGATAGAGCGACATTCGCTTTTTTTTGTAATAATAATAATTAGCTTCAACTGAATAAATATAAAAGGAGGGGCTGATAAATAAAAAGATATAAACATCGTTGGCAGGGGTGATTGATAAGTGACTATCTTTAACTCTATTTTAAAAGGAACGACAAATGACAGAGACTTTTACAGAAGCTGACAGAAAGGTGGCAGAATCATTTTTCATAAAACAACATATCTGACAACAGGAGAAATCACATGAGACAGATATCCACGTTATTGATGTTCCTTGTAATTCTGTGTTACTCCATGCAGGCGTACGCCAAGCCCTTAACCCGCTATGACGCCGCCAGCAATACAAGCCGGGTACTCAGCTACGGACCGCTGGAGTGGGAAAGTCAGCCCTGGGGCGAAGGCGGCAAGACATTCAAGACCTTCTGCCGGAGTTGCCATAACAGCCACAACGATAAAGGCGCACCCTTCCTCTGGTCCGAGTCGAAAAACCAGGAAGCCTGGGACAGAGTTTTCGAAACTCGTTATCCCAAATGTGCTCAGGATGGTACCTGGAATGCAATCAGCGATGAACAGTTGCGCAGGGTCCACGACTATCTCTGGCGCTGGGCAAACAACGTCAAGGCAAACATCTGCCGTGGCTGAAACTAACTTCTCTTTCCCAGGTTGGGAAACATAGCAGGCGATACACTCACGGACCACGACAAGACCTCCAGCCCGATTACCAATCAGGCTGGAGGTCTTGTCATTTGCGGCAAGCTGACCTCGATCTAGACGCGATTCTCAAGGGAACATCAGGATAACACTCAAGGGTTGACCCGGTCGTTGCGATTGCGGAGCCAGAATGGCTGCAAAGAGCTTGAAAAATTTGCAGAAAAGATGTTGTTTTAGCGCCCAATTTCCCATTCTTCTTGAGAATTACCCCTCTTGCTGGTACACAATAGAATTGTGCTGAATTTTTCGTTAGTTGATTGACAGATGGTGTCTCCCATTTTCACACAAAGTTTAAGCAACCTAACGATAAATGTTTGATTGCAAGACTTGACCCCACACTCTCATGAAACAGATATTAATTGAATCCGATTTCTCAAGCTTTTCCGATTTCCACGATGGCGAATGGTACGAAAAGCTTTTTAGTTTATCTAAAGGATTGGCTATTGAATCCGCTGTGGAAGATTTCTCATCTCATTGGTGGGGAGCTTCAAGAGCGTTTGTATTACCTTGGCTCCTTGTCAACGGGATGTTTGATGCATCGAACGGCGGAGGCGGAGAGGTAAAAAACAAACAAGAGTTATGGGACAAGTACCTTAAAATTAACGCATTCCAGGGGGCACTCTGGAAAACAGCAGAAGGGGCTTATGGTGCCATTTACTATGCTTATGAAAACTTCGTGGTGAATGTAATCAATACAGATCGGAAGTCGCCTTGCCGGGTAACACAGAGAGATTTTAACTCCATCGTGTCCGAAAACTTAGGGAATTCAGTTGCTAGTAAGGTGTGGAATAATAGTTTTGTGGCTGTATCAAAGGAAGTACGGAACTGTCTTGTTCATTGTGGTGGGAATGCCAGTCCAAAGCTATTAAAAATGAAGCCTTTACCTATGATTGAAGGTAAAGATATTTTGATATCTGCAAATGACGCAAGGAATTTGCATGAGCAACTTAAGCCGAAGGTTGTGCTCCTTATCGAATACTATGCTAGTCAAGCCGACAGCTAACAATCGCATGCACTCGATAAAAGGGGCCAGAGAGTGAAGCTTTGGGGTCAGGTCTTGCAACCACACAAAGATTAAACCCAACGATAAATGTTTGATTGCAAGACTTGTCCCCCCACACTCTTTACTCGGACCATTCAAAGGGTAAATATGGATTGGCTACAACTCATAAGCGCCGTAGGCATAGGAGCATTATTAACGAAATTACTTGATATTGTATGGCTTCAGCGCACGATCAGGGAAGCAGATAAAAAAAAGTGGCTTCGCGAACAACGACTTCGAGTTTATTCAAAACTCGCTGAAGAAATCCTGTCCATGGGCAAAAGCATGGAGTCAAGGTTAGATGCATTTTCAGGTTATGGATTTGCATCAGAGGCAATATTGCTAGTTGATGACGACAAACTAGCAATTGAAATAGAACACTTCTTTACCATGCTTGCCAATATATATTCTGAGGGCAGTAAGACTGATGATGATCCAATAAGAAAGGATGAGGAACATTTAGAAGGAGCCTACGAAATTGTTGTTAAAGAATCCAGGCGGCTTGTAAAAGAACTACGCAAATCACTACATGAAAAAATATAACAAAGTTTTTAAACCTGACCGCCGGGAGCGGCGGTCTCTTAATCAAGGTCTGAAAACTCGGGATCAGGTCTTGCAACCACACAAAGATTAAACAACCTAACGATAAATGTTTGTGTGCAAGACTGGACCCCACACCTTTCAAAGAACATAATAACATGACCCCTGAACAATTCATCACCCTCTGGAGAAACAACACCCTCTGGAGAAACAACACCCTCAGCGAACGCGGTGGAGCCCAGGCTCATTTTGACGACCTCTGCGACCTGCTGGGAGTTGACAAGCCCCGTGACCCTGAAAGCTACTGTTTTGAACGGGGGGCGAAAAAGGCTGGCGGCGGTGACGGCTGGGCCGATGTCTGGAAGCGCGGCTGTTTCGGCTGGGAGAACAAAAAACCTGGCCGTGACCTGAACGCCGCCCTCAAGCAACTGACCGACTATGCCCTGCGCCTGGAAAACCCGCCCCTCTTGGTGGTGTGCGACCGGGAGCGGATCATCATCCATACCGCCTTCACCGGCTATCCTGACCAGCCGCGCGAAATCCGCATCGAGGAACTGACCGATCCGAGCACGTTGCAACTCTTGCGCTGGGTTTTCACCGACCCGGAAAAGCTCCGTCCGGAAAAATCCACCGCCGCCATCACCGGCGAGGCCGCCGGGAAATTCGCTGGGCTTGCCATGGCCATGCGAGGCCGCGGGCTTGACGGCCAGCAGGTCGCCCATTTCCTGGTGCAATGCCTCTTTTGCATGTTTGCCGAGGATGAGGAGCTGCTGCCAGGCTCGGTCTTTACCGGAATCCTCAAGAATGCCGGTGACGATGCCGGGAAGGCGGCAAGTCGGATCAAGCGACTCTTTGTCGCCATGCGGGAAGAAGGGGGCGGCGAATATGGCGACCATGATATTGCCTGGTTCAACGGCGGCCTCTTCAAGACTGTGGATATTCCAGCCCTGATTCCGGACGACCTTGCCGCCCTGCACAAAGCCGCCTGTATGGACTGGCGGGCCATTGACCCCACTATCTTCGGCACCCTGTTTGAGCGCAGCCTCGATCCATCCACCCGTGCCCCGCTGGGCGCGCACTACACCGACACCGCCACCATCGCCAAACTGATCCGCTCCTTGATCACCGATCCCCTGCTGGCCCAATGGCAGGCAGCCAAGACGGTTATCGCCGCCGGTCTTGGCAAAGGACAGAGGAGCAAGGCATACAAGGACGCAAATGCTGCCTGGCAGGGTTTTCTCATGCGCCTGAGCCGCTTCCGGGTGCTTGACCCGGCTTGCGGGTCGGGAAATTTTTTGTATCTGGCGCTGATTGCCCTGCGTGATGTAGAGCGGAAAGTCCTCATTGAAGCCCAGGAGCTGGCGGGTTATCAGCCGGAGCTGTGGCTGCGTACCGGGTCGCATAATATTCTCGGGCTGGAGATCAACGATTACGCCGCCGAGCTGGCCCGCACCACTGTCTGGATAGGCGATATCCAGTGGTGCCGCCGCAACGGCCGGGAGATTATCAGAAATCCCATTCTCCGCTCGCTGGACTCCATCGAACACCGCGACGCCCTGCTCAATCCCGACGGCAGCGAGGCGAGCTGGCCCGAGGCCGATGTGATTGTAGGCAATCCGCCGTTTTTGGGCGACAAGATGATGCGTGGCGAACTGGGCGACGAGTATGTTGAAAAATTGCGCAAGCAATATGAAGGCCGCGTGCCGGGTGGGGCCGATCTGGTGACCTATTGGTTCGAGAAGGCCAGGGCGCAGATCGAGGCGGGCAAGGCGCGGGCCGCAGGCCTTGTGGCCACCAACTCCATCCGCCAGAAACGTAACCGGGTGGTGTTGGAACGGATTCTGGCGAGTACCCGCATCTTCGAGGCCTGGTCGGATGAGGAGTGGGTAAACGACGGGGCGGCGGTCAGGGTGTCGCTGGTCTGTTTAGGTAAGGGTGATAATACCATCCGGCTTGACGGAAAACCGGTGACAGCCATCCATGCCGATTTGACTGGCAACAGTCAAGACTGTCAATCGCTGGACCTCACCCAGGCAGGACCGCTCCCAACCAACAAAAGCCGCTCGTTTTTCGGCCTCTGTCTGGCTGGCCCCTTTAAGGTGGATACCGCCACTGCCCTAGCCTGGCTCAAAGACAGCGGCAACCCCAATGGCCGTCACAACAGCGACGTGGTGCGCCCCATTTACAACGGCTCCGACATCACCCGCCGCTGGGCGGGCAACTGGGTGGTCGATTTCAGCGCATTGGAGCAGGCCGAAGCCGCCGACTATCTGGCCCCCTTCGCCCACGTGGTGACGATGGTCAAGCCTGTACGTGCAGGAAATCGTGAGGCAATTCGGGCGGAAAAATGGTGGCGGCATGGTCGGCATCGACCAGAATTACGCAAAGCCCTTCACGGCTTCACCCACTACATCGCCACCCCGGAAACGGCCAAGCACCGTTTCTTTGTCAAATTCCCGGTACAGGTGGCCCCGGAACACAAACTAATCATCATTCCCCGCCAAGACGACACGACTCTGGGCATCCTCTCCTCTCGTATCCACTGTGTCTGGGCGATTGAAAGCGGCGGGCGATTGGGGGTTGGAAATGATCCTGTGTATAACTCAAGCCTTTGCTTCGAAACCTTCCCCTTCCCGCCCGGTTTCGACTTGGCGTCAAAGGACACTCCTGCTGGGGAGCCATTTGCCGCCATCTCCACGGCTGCGGCCAGCCTTTATCTCTGGCGGGAAAAATGGCTTAATCCGGAAGGCTGGCTCGACTGGGAGATTACTCCCGAGGAGCAAGCGGCAGGTTTCCCGCCTCGCCCCGTTCCCAGGCCTGAACATGCCACGGCATGGAAAAAGCGGACCCTGACCAACCTTTACAACGAAATGCCCGCAGGCCTAAAGCTGCGTCAGGAAGAACTAGACGCCACCGTAGCCAGCGCATACGGCTGGGCCGACTATACGCCGGAGATGACGGATGAAACCATCCTCTCCCGGTTGCTGACCATGAATTTGGAGCGGGCACAATGAATCAGGGACAGATCACATTTTACTTTTTAGATAAACGTGGCCTGGTTTGTTTTAACTATGATAAGATATAAACATGTGCTTAAAGAATATCATGGCAGTTTGAGTGACTTGCACTCTCTCATCACTAAGCTCACCATGAATATAAAAGAAGACACTGAAGGGCTGTTTACAGAGAGGACTCAGTTTTCAGATAGATTATACGAGCTTTTGAGAAGTATTCAATATCGCCTTAATTCAGTAGAGTGGCACTTAAGAAATCTATGTCAGCAGCATAATTATTATGAAAAAATACTGGCAAAAGAAGGGTTGGGAAATTCTAAATGGAGTGAACAACATTCTCTATATTATTTGTTTGATGATTTTATTTTCAACCTCATCTCTCTCTACGATTATTTCGGAAGTTATATTTATTTGTCATTCGTAGATCAAAATAAAACAAAAAAAATGTGGAATCGTTTGGCGAAAGCAGCTGGCGATAAAAATAATGATTTTTCAAATTGTATTCTAGCTAAAGCAGTATTCACCCATCACAAAGAGTGGGTTGCTAATCTCAATAACTACCGTGCAGAGATAATCCATTACAAATTAAATCATGGCAATGCAATAAAGAAGATATCTGTCGATGTCGCAAAAGGAATCAGTAACACCAAATTAATGTATTCTGTTCCAGACGATCTCGTTAGGTTATTAACGTTAGGCAATTGTTATAAAAATGAAGCAGGTGTTGATTTGCACTTTGGAGCTATTGAAATTGCAAAAAGATCTGTTTTTTCATTAAAAGAGCTTACATCAACAGCACTTAAAAGCTGCACATTAAACAGCATTCAATTTAAAAAATAAAGGTTATCAAGAAGACCTGCTGAAAAGGTTTCGCTGGATGAGCCTCTTCCTCTGAAGTTAGACCAGAGGATTGAAGTACATTTCATCCAGCACAAGGATAAAGGTAACTCGGGGTCAGGTCTTGCAACCACACAAAGATTAAACAACCTAACGATAAAGACTTGATCCCGCACACTGTGCTTCAGCCGACCGCGTGGAGCTGCTGATTTTTTTTATACCTTCAACACCTTCAGTGGCGCGGTCGGCTGAGTTTGGCGTTAGGGATTTAAGTGGAAGGAGCATTGCGTTGAGGAAAATATTCGTCATTATCATTATTGTTGCGGTCGGCTGGTATGGTAACTACAAATTCGGCCGTCACCGCTACGAACGACAATCAGCCATATCGGACACCCGTGTCGTTTCAAATACAGAGTCCCCATCAAATAGTGGCCAGTTCAAATGTGACGGCAGAACTTACTGCTCACAAATGACTTCATGCCAAGAGGCAACATTTTTCATAAGAAACTGTCCAGGCACCAAAATGGACGGCAACAACGACGGTGTTCCTTGCGAGAAGCAATGGTGCAGATGACATTAAAAGCGAAGCTGATGTACGTAAAACTCGGGGTCACAAAAACTCGCTAAGATCTGACCCCACTTAACCCCATTTTCAAGGAAAATGGGGTTGAAAACAAATATGTACCGAAAAAACTTATGAGGGTTCCATGCCAAAACATCCTAATAACATCTTATCGGCAGATCTGGGGAAATTTATACTGCGGGTTATCCTTGCCGTACTGATCCTCTTTCACGGCATCTCGAAAATACTGTATGGCATTGACCAGATCATCGGCATGATCATCAAGACGGGCCTGCCGCCGGCGGTCGCCTATCTTGTTTATACTGGCGAAGTGCTGGCACCGGCCCTGGTGCTGCTTGGCCTTTGGACCAGGCCAGCGGCCTTTGTTATCGCCATCAATATGACCGTCGCGGTGCTGCTGGTCCATACATCCCAGTTCTTCACCCTGGCCAAATCAGGCGGCTGGGCCCTCGAATTGCAGGGGATGTATTTTGCCTGTGCCCTGGCCGTGGCACTGCTTGGCGCCGGTCGCTTCAGTATTGGCGGTGCGGAGGGAAAATGGAATTGACCTATCCCTGACATTTTGCCGTTCGGGGAATAAGTTGAAGCAACCTAACCAGAAATGTTTGATGGCAAGACTTGACCCCACACACGAATCCCTATACGATACGCTTGCGTTATGAACTAAATTGAAGGACAATGATCAATTCTTTAACCCCTTAGAAATCAAGAGATACGCATCTCTTGATTGACTGCAGTACCGATTGTATGTCGGGCTGTTCAGGAGCCAGCCATGTCTATCTCGTCATCTTCCAATACTGTTGGAACCGGTACTACAGTTACTTCACCACATACCATACAGCCTGTTCGCTGGAACTGGCCTACAGCCTGGATTGTGCTGGTGATTGGCCTTATGCTTACCGCGGCAGCGACCCTAACTTTGAAGTCATCTGTGGACAGCATTGCAGAGCAGAAATTTATCTCTGAGTGTAACGATATTAAAAATACTGTTACAAACAGGCTTGATGACTATGCCCGTATCTTGCAGGCCGGTGTAGCGTTATTCAATGCGTCCGGTATGGTCACGCGCGAAGAATGGCATGATTTTTACCAAATCCAGAAGATTGGGGAACAGCTCCCTTTTATTCAGGGCATTGGCTTCTCGTTATTGATCCCGCGTGAAGAGCTGGCCCGGCACACTCAGGAAATTCGCCAGGCAGGTTTTCCTGAGTACAGGCTGAAACCGGATGGTGATCGGGAAATCTACACCTCCATTGTCTATCTGGAGCCGTTTTCCGGCCGTAACCTGCGAGCCTTTGGTTATGACATGTTTACGGAACCGGTGCGTCGGGCAGCCATGGAACAGGCAAGGGATACGAATACTGCTGCACTTTCCGGTAAAGTTCTATTGGTTCAAGAAACCGGCACTGAGGTGCAGGCCGGTGCCCTGATATATGTCCCTGTCTACCGCAAGGGTATGCCTGTGGATTCAGTTGCACAGCGCCGTGCCGCAATCTATGGATGGGTCTACAGTCCCTATCGTATGAACGACCTGATGCAGGGAATATTAGGTGGCTATAATTTGGAAAAAGAAGCCCACCTTCACCTGCAGGTCTTTGATGGCGTGCAAACTTCGCCCCAAAGTCTGCTCTTTGAATATCACCCTTCGGAGGAAGAAGAACTGCGCTTCACTCGAAAAATTCCGGTTGATTTTAACAATCATCGCTGGACAGTGAAAGTTACCCAAGTCGCTGGCGGGTTCTTCTCCAGGGAGTACATAAGCTCCTGGCTCGTTATGGTCGGCGGAATATTCATCAGCTTGCTGCTGTTTACCCAGATCCTTGCTCTGCTGAACACTGGTGCCAAGGCGCAGCGCTTAGCGGATGAACGGACCATCCAGCTTACCAGGATGACACAGGAACTCAGGTTTATCCTGGAAAATGCCCCGATCGGAATTTCCAAAACAATTAACCGGACGCAGGTCTGGATTAATCGTAAGATGGAAGATATCTTTCAGTATTCGAAAGAAGAAGCGGAATTTCAGCCGACCAGGAAACTGTATCCTTCCGATGAGGCCTACGAAAAACTTGATCAGGAGGCATATCCGGTCCTGGCTCAGGGTCTGGTATTTGAGACAGAGCCGGATTTGATTAGAAAGGATGGTGTTCATGTCCCGACCAGAGTCATTGGTAAGGCCTTGGAACCACAAGATCTGTCCAGGGGCATAATCTGGTTGATAGAGGACATCACTGAGCGCAAGCGGGCGGAGGCCGAGATCGTGAAGTCCAGAAATCTTGAGTCTCTTGGCATTCTGGCTGGAGGCATTGCTCACGATTTCAATAATCTGTTTCAGGCACTTCTCGGCAATCTCGAAATGGCCAAGCTGACAATCGAGCAATCAAGTAAGGCCGTCCCGTTTCTTGCAAAGGCTGAGCAGATGTCGGGATTGGCCACCAGCCTTACCAGTAAGCTTATTGCCTTCTCTCCCGGCGGCAACTCATCTCCGGTAATCATCCAGCCGGCCAACCTGATCAGGGAGGAGGCAGCTTCCACCGGTTCCGGCCTGGTGGCCGAATTTGACCTGGCCGATAACCTCTGGCCCATAAGGGTTGATCCTACCCAATTGCGTAACGTCATCAAACAGATGGTGCAGAATGCCATGGAACACTCAGAATCAGGTGGTCAGCTCAGGATCATGGCCATCAATGAACCTTTGCCGGAGAATCATAGCAAGCACCCGACCCTGGTCCCCGGTAACTATGTAAGGATTTCGATCCAGGACCAGGGGTGTGGGATCAACAGCGAGCACCTGCCCCGCATCTTTGATCCCTATTTTTCCACCAAGGAGCGTGGCTCTCAGAAGGGCATGGGGCTTGGGCTGGCCCTGTGCGATGCGATCATCAGGAAGCACTGTGGAGCAATTGCGGTGCAGTCAGAGCTGGGTAAAGGCACCACCTTTCATATCTATCTCCCTGCCGTTGTCAGCTAGGTTGAAGTAAGCAAACTCGGAAAAAACTCGGGGTCAAAAAACTCGGGGTCAGGTCTTGCAATCACACAAAGATTAAGCAACCTAACGAGAAATGTTTGATTGCAGGACTTGACCAACCACAGCCCTTCTTCAAAAGAAAAAGGGCTGCGGGATAACCCGCAACCCCCAAGATTGCATATCTGTTATGAAGGAGCAGGGAGAAGTATGCCTGCTTCCTGCTCCTTTTTTTTCAGACTTTGCGGGAGCGGATAACAAGCAGGGGGCGATCCACCCGTTGCAGGATGCCCGCGGCCACACTGCCGTAGAAAACCCGACCCAGACCGCTGCGTCCGTGGCTGGCAATGGCGATCATATCGACGTTTTCCTGGGCGGCTGTGGCTAAGATCGCTTCAACCGGCGGGCCTTGCTTGATCGTCGTGCTTACCTGGATACCCTCCTTTTTTTCTAATTTCGTCTGCACTTTATGGAGATACGACTTCGCGGTTTTGGTCTGCTGCTCCATATCGTCCTCCTTATGCACCATGGCGTAAATTTCCAGGTCCCCGGTGTAGACAACTTCCTGCTCGATACAGGTGAGCAGAATAATCCTTGACCCCATTTTTTGGGCCATTTTCTCGACATGGGGTAAAATTGCTTCCGCGCGTTTGGATCCATCAAGAGGTACTAATATGGTGTTGTACATGGCTGACTCCTTTTCCATCGCTGCCCGGCAATGAATGAAAAGTTGATTCCGCTGTGGCGGATTTTCCTTGGGCCCTGTTAACTTCACAACTCACTGTTCGCCTATTTCATAATATCCTTCTTTCCTCTTTTTTCAAAAATTTTTTTAGTGTCACATTATTTCTGTAAATTTATAAAAGCCTGATAAAAAGCCAGTTCAAAGCTTGGTTATTTTGAGCGACAAGAGTATTCTTTATCTGAGAGATCTCCAAAGAGATGGGGAAAACCTGGCCCCTTGATTTGGCCTTGGTTCCAATATATCCGGTAGTTTAAGCTCATTTGAGATATTGAAAAAAACAGGATCAACGCCATGAATCTCCTGAATAAGAAATCAATCTTTACCTCCATGCTGCAGGATGGCCCTTTTGCCGTGGGCGAACTGCCACCCTTTGCCCACCCCTTTTCCAAAGAGGCCAAGAACTGGGTGCGCAACCTGGAAGGGGATCAACTGCTGAAGACCAAATATCGTGCCGTTCGCAGCCAGATCTTCGACTTTCTGGGGATCAGCACCTTTGATGAGATCCTGATCCTGATCCATGACCGCAAACTCCGTAAAAAAGCAGCTGCACGCTCCCGTATCCTTTTAGGAAATATGTTCGGCCTGGACAGCAGCATCCACGACATCGGCCGTTACCTGCACGACTATGCCCGTACCGCCGATGATGTGGTCAACTCCCTGCGGGCAAAGGTCCTGGCCCCCTATCGCTCTCATATTGAGACCACCAATGAGATCGAAACTACCAATGACCCGGTGGATCTGTTGCTCATCATCTTTGACGAGCGCTTTCACCGTAAGGCCCGCTTTGAGTCCAAGCGCAAGCTGGTGCTCATGAATCTTGCCGGCTCCATTGATCAGCGCGAACGGGAGACCGATATCGAGACCAAGTTTTCCAATTTTCTTCGTTTCCTGAATGCCCATGTCTGGAGTCCCAGTCTCAAGATCGGCGAGCTGGAGATCAAGTATCTGCACAGCCACCACCAGCCGGACGATTTCAGTTGCCGGGAGGTGACCGTTCTCTCTGAAGAACAGGCACTAGCACTGATGTCCACATCCGGAGAGAAACTGTCCCTCTGTCGGAGAAGCAATTGCTCATCTTTTACCCAAGCGCTGCTACCCATATCCGGCGAGAAACTGACCCTGATCAAGCGCCGCCGTTTTCGCAGCCAGGATAGAGAAATTCCGATTTACGTCACCATCAGGAAAAAACCTCCTGCGGCCAAAGTACTGAAGCTGTTGCGCAAAAATGAAAAAAATCCAGCCGTGGCCGTTGATGATGAGCTGGGGTTAATGGCAGTGCTCAACTCGGTGGGTGATGTCAAATGCTTTATCCGCCACCTGACCCGCAGCGCCGTAGAGGCAGGATCGCTCATGACCCTGGAGGATATCTCCGACACCCTGACCGGGGGCCAGTACGGAAGCAGGGCCATGGGCAGCTCCAACAAGACCCCGATGTTGAAGTTCTTTGCCAGGATGGGGGGAATACGGGTGGAATTCATCATCCATACCAACCGCTCCTATCTCAATTATATCTACCAGCGGGATGTGGCCCATGACGAGTATGAGGTCAAGCGGATCTTCGATACAGGGGTGGCGGATTTCCTCTTTCCCATTGATATCTATCGGCTGAAAATGAATGATATCCGTAACGCCCAGATAAAATCATTCCGAAAACAGATTGAAGCAAGCTAACCTGCGGGAAGGCTGAGGGACAGCCGGAGTTCTTTTCAACCAGCAAAAATGATACAAGATCATCAGACAGCTCTGTCAGGTGGCAGGAAAGGAAAAAGAAACAAAAACGGCTGCCCCTGCCAAATTTGGGAGAAGGCAAGGACAGCCGAGGCGGAATACATCATTATCTACTTCAAAGAGTATGCCATTTAAGGACACGTGGTGTGTTTTCATTGTTATACATTGAAATAAATCAATTTTTTCTCGAATTTTTCTCCGTAATACACAAATACCAAATCACCAGGGCTGACAAATCGCACCATTTTGCAAAATGTTGCTATTTATTATTACAAAAAAGTTATAACAAAAGACAGGTCAGGCAAGCCGGTTCTCGAGAATATCCGGGCTCCTTGCCTGATCGCCTTTGGCCTTGGCAATCAAATCAATACATGGTTTAAAAGAAGAGAATTCTAGCTCATTGACGTGAACGGTCCCGTGCTCTCTTCATCTTTGGCCTGCAGCACAGGCAGACAGCCTCAGGGTACCTTGAAAAATTAATCCGCAATTGATCCCATGCACATTGAATGGCTCAAACTGACCTTTTCCTACACCTTCATCGTGGTGGGAGAGGTCCTCTTTCTCAGCGCCCTTCTGCACATGGTCTATCAGCGGCGCTCCCCAACCAGCATGATCGCCTGGCTGCTGGCGATCATGCTGCTGCCGCACCTTGCCGTTCCGCTTTACTTCCTTCTGGGTTCACGCAAACGCACCAGCTCCAGAGCGAAATCCATGTTCAACCTCCGCTCGGTGACCGATCTACCCCTGGAAAAGGCCAGCCACATTGACGGCGTTCTCCGCGCCAACGGGATACCAGGGGGTACCCAGGGAAACCGCTTTGCCCTCTATACCGACGGGACAAAGGCCTACGTCGCCCTGCTGCACGAGATAGAGAAGGCGCAGGAGAGCATCTTTATCAGCACCTATGTCTTCCACAACGACGCGGTAACCGCCCGGATCCTCAAGGCCTTGACCAAGAAGGCGACAGAAGGGATAGAGGTCAAGATTCTCATCGATTCACTGGGATCATTCCCCATCTACTGTTTCCAGCACCCCTTCAAGAAACTCCGCCAAGCCGGGGCCACCATCTCATTTTTCATGCCTATCCTGCAGATGCCGTTTCGAAACTACATCAACCTGCGCAACCACCGAAAAATCTTTCTTTTTGACCGCCGTGTTGTCCTGACCGGCGGCATGAATCTCTCCGCCGAGTACATGGGGCCAGCGCCTGATCCCGGTCGCTGGCACGACCTGCTCTTTCTCATCGAGGGACCGGCGGTCTTTAACTATCTGGAGATATTCGCCTCGGACTGGGACTATGCCTCGGGTCACGCTTCACCCATCCCGATCCCCCTGGACTCCGTTCCCCCGGGCCATGGAGATGCTTATATCCAGGTGGTGCCATCCGGCCCCGACATTGCCAGGGACGCCCTCTTCGAGGCGCTGATCTGCGCCATCTATACCGCCAAGGAACGGATCTGGATCGTCACCCCCTACTTCGTTCCCGTTACCTCCCTGCAGGAGGCGCTGATCATTGCCCACCACAAGGGCGTCGATGTCAAACTGATTACCCCCTATGACTCCAACCACCTCCTCGCCGACCTGGTGCGCTGCAGCTACATGCGGGAATTAATGGAGGCCGGGGTGGAGGTTGCCCTCTACAAGGGGTCCATGCTCCATGCCAAGGCTATCCTTTTTGATGATGCGGGCGCGATGCTCGGCTCGGTCAATATTGATAATCGCAGCCTGCTGTTGAACTACGAAGTGGTCAGTTTTGCCTACTCCGTGCCCATCATCTCCGAGGTGAGCGCATGGATGGAGATGCTCCTGCAGGACTCACACCATGCCATGAAACCTCCTGGGATACTGCGGCGGCTGGCCGAAAACCTGCTGCGGACCCTCGCGCCGCAGTTGTAAAACTGCCCGGAAACGGATAGTTTAGGAGCCGTTATGAAATGAGCAGTGCTTTTCTGCTCATGTTATTACGGCTCCTTATGCCGCTTCCAAGAAACAGCCAATCTTTTCCGGCTGTTTCTTGGAAGCGGCGTCTGCAGATAACATACACGGGGCCGTAACGAAACAAGTCATCCATCAATTGACGCCTGGAGACAATAAAATTTCCACTCAACCAGCCAGCACCAGGACACCGCTATCCATCAAGCTCGCCATGCGCATTTATCGACTGGCATGGAGCATTGCCATTCCTTTCCTGCGCCGCAACCAGAGACTGCAGCACGGCTTCAGCCAACGTACCCTGCAGGAAAATCCGCCTGTTGCTGATCTCTGGATCCAGGCGGCCTCGGTGGGCGAGGCCTTTCTGGCGTGGGAGATCATCAGGAAACTGGATCCGCCCCGACCAGTCCGGGTGCTGCTGACCACCTATACCAGTCAGGGCATGGAGATCCTTGAAAAGGTCCGCACCGAGGCCCTGCAGCACAACGGCAGGCTCAGCGTTCACACCGCCTTCTTCCCCTTTGACCATCCCGTGCTCATGGCCAGGGCCGTGGCCGCCATCCGCCCCAAGGTCGTGCTGCTGCTGGAAAGTGAATTATGGCCCGGACTCCTGGAGTGCTGCCGGCAAGAAGGAGTGAAGGTCCTGGTCGCCAACGGCAGGCTGACCGCCGGAAGTCTGGCCCGCTATCTCATCTGGCCCTCATTGTGGCGCCACCTCGGGCCGGAGAGGGTGCTTGCCATATCCCCAGACGATGCCTCCCGTTTTGCCGCCCTCTTTGGCAAGGATGGGGTGGAGGCCGTGCCCAACATCAAATTTGACCGCATCAGCAGCCAAGAGCTGCCGATTCTAGCCGACAATCCCCTGGCCCCCCTCTTTTCTGCCGACGCGAACCTGATTGTCCTCGGCTCGGTCAGAGAGGAGGAAGAAGCGGATATCATCAAGCTGATCCGCCACGTCCGGGAAAAGAACAAGCGGATAATCATCGCCCTCTTCCCCCGGCACATGCACCGCATACACAACTGGGAAACCATGCTGGCGGACCTTGGCTGCCCATGGCAGTTCCGGTCGCTCACCACTGAGCCCGTCCGTGACGGCGGCATCATCCTCTGGGACACCATGGGCGAGATGCTCTTTGCCTACCAGCTGGCCAGCGCCGCCTTTGTCGGCGGCAGCCTGGCGCCCCTGGGAGGCCATAATTTCCTGGAACCGCTCAGCTATGGACTCAGGCCGGTCATTGGCCCGCACTGGTCCAATTTTTTATGGATCGGCCGGGAAATAATCGATCAGGAACTGGTCTTCCAGGCAAAGGACTGGCAGGAGGCCGCCGAGCTCCTGGTACGCAGCGCCTCCGAGACCCCGCAACGCGAACAAACCCGCCAGAAACTTATGGCCTACGTGGAAAGTCACCGCGGCGGAACCGAAAAAACGTGTGCAACGATCAACACCCTTCTCTTTCAATCAACCCAACAATAAAAAAACACCATGAACCTACTGCCTCCATGCTACGGCATCATCCCGGCCCGCTATGCCTCCACCCGCTTTGCGGGAAAACCCCTGGCCCTCATCCTCGGGAAACCGATGATCCAGCATGTCTATACCCGGGCCTGCCAGTGTCCCCATCTGCAACGGGTTGTCCTGGCAACCGATGACGAGCGCATATTTTCCGCGGCCCAGGCCCTTGCCATCCCCGTGCTCATGACCAGCAGCAGGCATAGCTGCGGCAGCGAACGGGTCCTGGAGGCGGCGCGTCTCCTGTCAGTTCCCGCTGAGGGGGTGGTGGTCAACATCCAGGGTGACGAACCGGCCCTGGATCCGGAAATGCTGACCGCGCTCGTCGCCCCCTTTCGCGCACCGGAGGTCCAGGTCACCACCCTGGCCCATCCGATAAGCGCCCAGGAGGCGCAAGCCCCTGATCAGGTGAAGGTGGTCATGGGCAGGAACAACCAGGCCCTTTACTTCTCCCGGCTCCCCATTCCCTTTCCCCTTGACGGAAACGAGGATGGCTATCTCGGCCACATCGGCATCTATGCCTTCCGGATGAAGACCCTCGAACAGTTTGTCGCCCTGGAAAAGGGCGTCCTGGAACAAAAGGAATCCCTCGAACAGCTGCGCCTGCTGGAAAATAATATCCCCATCCACGTGGTGCTCACCAGCCACAAAAGCCACGGAGTTGACCGCCCTGAGGACATTGCCGTGGTCGAGGAGATTCTTAGGGGCCGTTAAGAAATAACCTTACATTCAGATCTATTTCTTTACGGACCCTTATGCCGTTTATGATATGAGAATGTTATAGTTATTTCCGACGGCTTAAAAGCAAGGTGTAGGATTATCTATTGAAAACAGCAGAGTAGAACGGATTGTTTTTGGATGTCCCAAGGTCAATATTCCATGGAAGAAATGTACGTAATTCACGAAGAGCCCGAATTTGTCGTGGTCGTAAAGCCCAGCGGACTGCTCTCCGTTCCCGGGCGTGGTCCGGAAAACCTGGATTGTGTCAGCGAGCGGGTGAAAGCACGGTATCCGGGCTGCATCGAACAGCCCTCGGTTCACCGCCTTGATATGGACACCTCGGGGCTGTTGGTGCTCGCCCGAACCAAAGAGGTGCATCGCAACATCTCTATTCAGTTTCAGGAGCGCGAGGTAAAGAAACGCTATATCGCCCTTCTTGACGGCGAATTAGATGGCGAGGAGGGTATCATCGAACTTCCTTTCCGCCTCGATATTGACAATAGACCCCATCAAATTTATGATCCGGTACACGGAAAGGTGGGAATTACCCACTGGAAAAAACTCCTGGTAAAAGATGGCAAAACACGAATCGAGTTTAAACCTGTAACCGGCAGAACACATCAGCTCAGGGTGCACTCCGCTTCCCAACACGGTCTCGGAATTCCCATTGTCGGCGATCCGCTCTACGGAACCGGCACCGGCCCGGGATTGCTGAAACTCCATGCCAGCTATCTTTCCTTTGCTCACCCAATGACTGGCGAGAGTCTCGAATTTAACTCGGAACCTCTGTTCTAATTTTTGCCGGATCATGTTGTTGCCATGAAAAATAGTACCGATATAGACCACTTGCTTGCTGCACTTCCCAAAGACGCGACCTGCTACGGGTATTGTCCAGCTTGTGATGAGGTTCATTATCTGACAGAGGGAAACAGCCGCAAATATGCCCTGGAGTTGATGGCAGAACTCGAGCAGCACAAACGGATTGACTTTCACACCCCGGATCCGGAGCCAATATTCTCCACAGACTGCCTCTGGGGAAAAAGAGGCGGACAGATGTTTGGTGTGTTGGAATGTGTCGATGCCGATGGCAATACCGTAGTGCTTCGTGCATTTTCCGGACAGTTCAACACACGCTGGCAAGCAGAGGGCTGGGTTTCACCGACTTTTGACCTGGATGGATACCACCGGATTCTGCCAAAAATCAAGTCGTCGGTCCAGCAAATGACCGACGATATTGAGTCCTGCAGACAAAAAGCAGACCAGTGTAAACTGAAGTTCGAAGAAGCCATGCGTTCCGGTGGTCGTGCGGCACAGAAAGACTGCCGCAGGCAGATGCGGGAGGCAGTTAAAGCGCTGGAGCTTTCCAAGAAAAAGCGGAGAACATATTCCCAATCCATGATGGTTGTCTTTCTGGATCTGTATCAACTCCAAAACTTCAAAGGTGATCAGCATTCCATCCTGAATGTCTTTTATGAAGACCGGGGAATCCCCACAGGATCAGGCGACTGCTGCGCCCCAAAACTCCTCCACGCCGCCGCCCAACACGGGCTGACGCCCCTCGGACTGACCGAATTCTACTTTGGCAAGGAAAATAAAGCTTCGACAAGGTTGCACAAAGAATTCTATCCCGGCTGCAAAAACAAATGCCAGCCAATTCTAGGATACATGCTCTGCGGCCTTTAAGTGATCAAGATTTTCTTTGCGCGGGTCAAGGTGTTTTGGAACAATGTTTCATTGCTGTTTCTCCGTCAACATTTAACATTGTCACTGGCTCCTTCTAAAATATTTTTCAGAATTACTGGTAAAAACTTTTCGATTGTGATTGAATGGATCACTATTCATTGTCTGGGTTAAAGGATTCAACCAATTTGACACCAATTTTAAATATTAACTTACTTTAATGAAGTTTAACTGAAATATCGGAAAACCATACACCAACTTGTGACAACAGGAGAAATAATGAATAATATCGATCAAAAATATCGTGAGATGGCGGACGCTTTTATTGCCGAAGCCAATAAAATGAGTAGTAAGGAGGATCGGGGCATGATCAGTTCGTCATTTTTGTATGCTGCGGCCCGATTTAATATATTTCATATTGCGGCAAGTTCGGGTTCGGCAAAGGAATTTGTGTCAAATAAAGAAAAGTCATTAAACGCCCTTACGGCGGAGTTCAAAACAATGCTTGAAGATCATTTCGAGAATTACAAAGAGCATTTTGAAAAAAACCTGGGGAAATAAGATGTAGTCGTTGACTTAATACGAAAGTTATTTCAAGTATTTACCTTCTCTTTCAATGGCCAAGAGGAGAATGATTATAAGGTTAATAGCCATTAATACATCTCAGGCAGGGTCATTGATTTGATCCTGCCTTTTTATTGGTATCTTGAAAAATCAGGATTTTTATTCAAGGGATGTTTTGCTTTTTCTTCCTGCGTACTCCGATGAGTCCAACTAAACCGATTCCCATGAGGAATATGGTGGCTGGTTCAGGGACAGTAGATGAGTTCGGACTTAAGATATAGCAGTTACCCAAATCTGATTGTACAAGGATCTGTGAAAGATTGTTGATCCATGCCGACCCAAGATATCCCTGCCCGTCTAGAAAATCGCCGATAGATAGGGTTGCAATGAAATCATTCAGGTCATACATGATTCCATTCTCCCAAACACAAGGATGTGCTTCATCATTGCCTGTAAGAGTTGAGTACCCAACCACCTGTTCAAAGTTATTGATGCCCATAGCCTCGGTCCATGAACCACCGAGGGTGCCCAAATCAGTCATACCGTTGGCAGCATCCCAGACAAATGCATGCACCAGACTATTGCCTGGAAGAGACGCCCGCCCAACCACCTGTCCCAAGTCATTGATGTCGTAGGCAAAACTATTGACATAAGAACCAGAGAGGGTGCCTAAACCAGTCATGCCATTTACAGCATCCCAAACAAAAGCACTACTCTCGCTATTGCCTGGAAGAGACGAAACCCCAGCTACCTGTCCCAAATCATTGATGCCGTAGGCAGAGCTGAAAGAACCACCGAGAGTGCCTAAATCAGTCATGCCATTGACAGCATCCCAGACAAAAGCATGGCGCCCGCTATTGTCCGTAAGAGTTGAGTCCCCGGCTACAAGCCCAGAATTATTGATTATGCCGGCCATGCTTGCAGAACCACCAAGGGTGCCTATATCAGTCATGCCGTTTGCAGCATCCCAGACAAAAGCATGAAATCCGCTATTGCCTGGAAGAGTAGATTCTCCAACCACCTGCCCAGAATTATTGATGCCGAAGGCAGCGCTATGAGAGCCGGCGAGGGTGCCTAAGTCAGTCATGCCATTTACAGCATCCCAGACAAAAGCATGGCCCTCACCTCCTCCGAACTGTAAATATCCAACCACCTGTCCGGAGTCATTGATACCGGTGGGATAGATCATTGAGTCACCATAAGGGCCAATCTGAGTGACAGTGACACTATTGCTCGTTTGAACACCCCAAGACGTTGCGTTTGCAATCCCTGTAATTCCAAAAAGCATCACCCACACAGCCAATTCAGCCAATAGTGTCTTTTTCATTTTGTCGTCCACATTTTAAAGTTGCCCAGCCAATCTTGCTCCACTTAGCTCAGTAAAATGAATACAGATATTGTTTTTAAAGCAATATTTGTACCAACACAGTTTAAAACTATTTTTAGTAATAAGAACAAGTGCTTACAATTAATGCATATGGACGCTATTTATTATTTGGCTATAGCGATTTTCCGGAAAAAGTGCGTAATCTCGGAATATGTAGAAAAATGAAGTTAATAGCAAAAAAAGTGGATAAAAAAATATGCAATTTTCTATGGGATTACTGGTTAAGTGTTTAGATTAGGGGTGTGAAAAAATGGTAAATGATGCTTGCATTTGATAGTCTTTATTTAGAGACGGATCATATGAGATCAGGTGTTTTGCCTCAGTCGGAAATGGACTTTCAAACCGCCTGCTGTATATTCCTCTGGAAGCATGATTTCAGAGAGGCTTTTTTTCGTTTTAACTTTAGAAGGATGAAACTTCTGAGCTTATAATAGGCGGTCTGAGCTTAGAGTAATTGTTTGAAATCAAAATTTTTCTTTTCCCGTGGAGGATATGTGATGGCTGCTGATAGATTGGTAGATGTCTTGGGCAAGGTCTGCCCCTTGCCGTTGATTACCTTGGCTAAAGAGGTCAGGATGATGCAGAAGGGGCAGATGATGAGCATCGTTGGGGATGATCCTCTCTTCGAGGACTCAGTCATCGATTTCTGCCGTGAAGGGGGGCATGAGCTGGTGGATACCCATCGAGAGGGGAAAAAAGTGACAATTGTGTTGCAGGTGTAAGCAAGCAACTGCTTCCGGAAAGCCAGCGAGGAATTTTCTATGAATAAAAAAGGCACAATTCTTCTTCTCAGTGGAGATCTTGACAAGGCTCTGGCCGCCTTTGTCATTGCCACAGGGTTTGCCGCCTTGGGTGTTGAGATGAAAATGTGGTTTATGATCTTTGGCCATAACTGCCTGAAGAAGCGCAAAAGGCTTTTTGCTCGACGGCGAACTGATCCGACACGAGAAGGGATGTATCGGGATTTGACGACCGACAATATCCTTCAACCCATGGTTGAGATGATGAATCGCGGTGGGGCTGAGCATCTGCCCTTATCGCAACTGAATCTGATGGGCTTGGGTCCCATGTTGTTTGCCAAGATGCTCAAAAAGAAAAATATTCCAAATCTTGAAGAGTTAATCCACAGCGCCGATGACCTAGGTGTCAAATTTTACATCTGCCAAACCTGCTGTGACGCCCTGGGGCTGAGTGTGGATGACCTGATCGTGCCCAATGTGGAGATAAAGGGTGTCTCTGCCTACATGAAGGACACTATGGAGGCCCATGTTAATTTGGTCTTTTAATCAAGTACCCGTGTTGTGGAAAGACTACTATGAACCATGACGATCTAACCATACTTGAGAATCAGAACCTGCGCTTGCGAGAAGAGAACGATCTTCTGCGCCGAATCATGAACGAGACAGAGTGCGGTCACAGTTTGATCCAGCAGCGAGATGAGTTTGCAAAACTTATTGATCTTGGCCAAGCCGTCGTTGCCGAGTTGGATATCAATAAGGTTTTCAACTTGGTGGCGGAAACGGCCCGTGACCTTATTTCTGCCGAATTACTCATTGTTCCCATTATCGATGCCAATCGAGAGACCTATACATACCTGGCAACGTCGGGCCCTGGCTCTGCCGACATGCTGAATGTGAGTTTCAAGATTGGAGTGGGGATGTGCGGCTGGGTCTTAAGCAATGAACGTCCGCTCCTATTTGGCGAGCCCGATGAGTGGTGGATGGATGAGAAAACCCGGTGGGAGGAAGGACAGCAATCGGCCTTGTTAGTGCCGCTTATGGGTGAAAAACAAATTATCGGCGGGCTTTGCGGGATTGGCAAGATCGGCAGCGGCAGTTTTTCAGTTCACGATCTCGATGTGTTGAGTCTGTTTGCCAATCAGGTAAGTGCCGCCATTAAAAACGCCCGGCTCTTTAAAGAGGTCGAGAACAATAGTCAGGCCCTGACGCTTTCCAATCAGAGATTGCAGGAAGAAATACAGGAACGACTGCGGGCTGAAGCGACTTTGAGGGAGAGCGAAGAACGCTACCGGACTCTGCTTGACCAGGCAACGGATGCAATCTTTGTCAGTGATATGAGCGCCCGCTTTATTGATGCCAACAGAGAGGCCTGCGAAAGCCTCGGCTATACCAGAGAAGAGTTACTGGCATTGAGCCTTTGCGACGTTGATCCCAATTTTGAGTTAGAGGAGCACGTAAAAAAATTCTGGGAAGGACTCTCTGCAGGCAAGACTGTGACGGCAGAAAGCTTTCATCGCCGCAAGGACGGCTCTTTGTTTCCTGTAGAAATCCATATCGGCAAGCTGGATATCAATGGCCAACCGGCTATCCTTGGAATTGCCCGTGATATCAGTGAGAGGCGCGAGAACGCCAAAATACTTGCCGCTGAACGTGAGCGGTTGGCTGTGACCCTCAGGAGCATCGGAGATGGTGTGATCGCCACAGACACAGAAAAAAATATTGTGCTGCTGAACAAGGTTGCCGAGGCAATGACCGGATGGTCAAACCAGGGAGCCATGGGCAGGCCATTTCAGGATGTCTTCCAGATAATCAATGAACAGACGCGGCAACCCTGTGAAAATCCGGTTAATAAGGTCCTGGCCACCGGCCAGATAATCGGTTTGGCCAACCATACCGTTCTTATTGCCAAAGATGGCACTGAGCGCTGCATTGCCGACAGTGCCGCGCCGATTTGGGATGAACAAAACCGGATTATTGGTGCAGTCCTCGTGTTCAGGGATGTGACGGAACAAAATAGGATCGAGATGGAACGGCTCAAAATTCAGAAAATTGAATCAGTCGGGGTGTTGGCTGGTGGTATAGCCCACGATTTTAACAATATCCTGGCGTCGATCCTCGGGAATATTTCCCTTTCCCTGACAGATGAAAGCCTGAGTGCTGCGATCAGAGAGTTCCTGCAAGATGCGGAAAAGGCTTCGCTACGAGCACGAGATCTCACCCAGCAACTTCTTACCTTTTCTAAAGGTGGCTCCCCGATCAAGGAGATCTCTTCGCTTGTCGAAGTGATCAAAGATTCAGCCAACTTCATCCTACGAGGGAAACAGGCAATATGTCAGTTTTCTTTTCCTGATGACCTATGGTGTGTGGAGATTGATAAGGGGCAAATTAGCCAGGTGATTCAAAATATTGTTTTGAACGCCAGCCAAGCCATCACCGGTAGCGGAACCATTTGCATCACGTGCTGCAATACCGATGTGATTGAGGAATTCAATTGCATCGGGCCACAAGAGAGAAAATACGTCAAAATATCGATCAGTGATGATGGGGTCGGCATACCGGCTAATGTCGTTGACAAGATATTCGACCCCTATTATTCCACCAAAAAAGAGGGAAGCGGCCTAGGCCTCGCCATCTCTCATGCCATTATTACTAAGCATGAAGGACATATTTTTGTTAAATCGACGCCTGGGGTGGGCACCACCTTTACGCTGTATATACCTGCAACCTCCTCAACATGCGAAACAGGAACACCGGCAAAAGTGGCGATTTCGCCGGCCAGGAACAAAAGAAAAATTTTAATTATGGATGATGATAAGCTGGTTCGCGATGTTTCGAAGGCAATGCTAACCAAGCTCGGCCACGAAGTTGTACTGGCGAGGGATGGGGATGAGGCGATCAGGGCCTTCCGAGATGCTGAAAACACGATAGATCTTGTTATAATGGATTTGACGATTCCCGGAGGTATGGGGGGCAAGGAAGCAGTGCGGGAAATTTTGAAAATCAACCCTGCCGCCAAGGTCGTGGTGTCAAGCGGCTACTCCACTGATCCAATCATGGCAGATTTCAAGGATTATGGCTTCTGCTCAGCACTTGTAAAACCTTATCAATTCCAGGAATTGTCCAAAGTTATTAGTCAGTTTAATAGATGATAATTAAAGCAAAGAGTACCTAACATGGCGGGAACAGAGGAAGATATCCAATGGCATTCTCAAGCGAGGATGAATGACTGGGAACCTGAGATGCTTCCTGAATTATCAAATAAACAAGGTGTCAGTTAGCTCGGTTCTTTCTCCCAAATTATGTCATTCTGAATAACTACAGATTATTTTTTAAGCTATTTTAAAGCTATCTTTTCAATTGCTTCTTTCCGGCGCTCGATACTTTGCACCAGACGGAACTGGACCAGGGCGCGATGCAGATTCTTCTCTGGGTGGAGCACCTTGAAATAGCGGTTGCCTTCCAGATAATCGCTAAAAAACCTGAGGCCCAGCTCGAAGGCGATCAGACGAACCGCCTGAAAAATCAGCCCCCGGTCAGCATCGGAGAGCAGGGTTCCCGCCCCGGAAAAGTAGCCGGCAAGCACCTCCCGGCACATATCCATATCAAACGAGACCTGGGAGAGATCCGCTGCCTCCTCCCCTGACAGATTGCAGCTGGAGCGGAGACAATCGCCGATATCGTAGTGAATGAGACCCGGTCCCACCGTATCAAGATCGATAAGGCTCACCGCCAGATCGCTGGTCACATCAAAGAGGACATTGCCCGCCTTGGGATCACCGTGGATGGTCTGGACCTTAGTTCTCCCCTGATAACGGGCCCGCTCCAAGAGATCAGCACCGCCACGCCTGGCGGCGATGAAATCGAGACAAAAGCGAAGATCAGGGTCACTCTTCATGGCAGCGCCGCTCAGCACCCGGTCGAAATGATCGAGATAATAAGGCAGGATATGAAAACCGGGCAGGGTCTCGTGGAGATCCCGGGCCGGGAGGTCAGCCAGCAGGAGATGGAAATGACCAAGGGCCCAGCCCACCTGCCCGGCCTGGGCTGATGTTGTCAGGGTCTGATGGGTTGTCGTCCTGTCGATATGGGTGACCGCCCGCCAGACATCCCCCTGGTGGTCGGTATAAAACAGCTCCCCCGCATGGGTGGGCAACAGGAGGATGTTTTCCCAGCGCTGGTCGCAGGTGTTGAGCTTGCCTTGAAGATGGCGGGAGAGCGTGGCCAGATTGGCTATGACCAGTTGCGGACGGGGAAAGACTTGCCGGTTCAGGCGCTGCAGGACAAAAGAGGATTCTCTCGCCCGCACCAGCCAGGTGTCGTTGATATTGCCGCTGCCTAAAACCGTCACGACAGGCTCGACCACGGGCAGAGACGAAGTCTCACAAAATTGATCCACTATTTCCCGCATCGATCCCTCAAATCCCGGAGCCGGGATTGCAGGCAGCGCCCTGCAAGCGAAAGATCAGCTTGAGTCCCCTGCGCACCGTGGCCGAAAAGATCTTGGGCGAGAGATAGGAACCGGCCACCTTTTTATTAATCTCGGTCAGCGTCGGGTAGGGATGGATGGCCCCGGCCAGGGCGGACAGCTTCATGCCGCCATTGAGGACCGCCACCCACTCACCCAGGATTTCTCCTGCCGACGGCCCCAGGATCTGCACCCCCAGGGGCCTTTCTTTTTCATCGAGGAGCATCTTTAATCTGCCCAGCCCCTCACCGCAGGCCAGGGCCCGGTCATTGGCGGCAAACTCTTCGCTCCAGACGGTGTAGGGGATCCCGGCCTCTTTCGCCCTTTTCTCATTCATGCCGATGGAGGCCAGTTCGGGGTCGCAGTAGGTGCACCAGGGCATCCACCGGGTATTGACCTTGCGCGGCAGACGGAAGATAGCGTTGGCCACCACGATCCCGCCTTCATGACCGGCGGCATGGGTAAACTGGAACCGCCCATTCACATCACCCGGGGCATAGATATGGCTGTGGCTGGTGCGCATCCGCTCATCCACCGTGATCCCCTTAGCGTTATGGGCAACCCCGATCTCCGTCAGCCCCAGGCCCTCAATATTGGGACGGCGCCCCTGGGCCACCAGCACTGCCTCGGCCTGGAGCGTCTCCTCACCCGCCGGGGTGGTCACCACCAGTTCCTGCTTGTTTGCCACCGTGCAGGCGCCGGTGACCGTGGCATTGAGCAGAAAACGGACCCCTTCCGACTCCATGACCGCCATCACCCCGTCGGCGAGATCGCTGTCCTCTTTGCTCAGAATCTGGCCGGAGCGCTGGACCACCGTCACCCGCGAGCCCAGTCGGCAGAAGGCCTGGGCCATCTCGATGGCAATGGGACCGGCCCCGAGAATCGCAAGGGAGGCGGGCAGTCGGTCGAGAGTGAAGATCTCTTTATTGGTAAGATAGGGAATATTCTCCAAGCCGGCGCCGCGGGGAGGGGTCGACGATGAGCCCGTGGCAATGACCCAGGATCTGGCCGAAACCCGTTTTCCATCCAGCTCGACCTGATGTTCATCGACAAAACGGGGGGCGCCGAACCTGACCTCCACGCCCAGGCGGCAGAAGCGTTCCACCGAATCGTGTTCCTGGATGGCCGCAATCACCGTCCTGATCCGGGCGGCGATGCCGGAGAAATCGACCTCTTTCATTGCCACCTCGGGCAGGCCGAAGCGAGAGCAGGACTTGAGGCTGTGATAGAGCCTGGCCGAATGGATCAGGGTCTTGGACGGCACACAGCCGAAATGGAGGCAGTCGCCGCCGAGCGCCGGCCCCTTGTCAATGAGCAGGGTCCCGGCCCCCAACCGGGCCGCCCCGGAGGCCACGGTCAGACCCGCCGACCCGCCGCCGATCACACCCAGATCGTAATCATACGTTGCCACGGTTTCTCCTTTTACAATTCAGGTGGTTAGGTCAAAGGCTGAAGACTGAAGGAACAGCAATTGCCGCTTTCTATAAGCCATCATTTTTTCAATCTGGCCACGATTTTCTTCACCGTGATCGGAAAGAGCCCAATCAGGATAAAGGAGGCGATCAGGCTCGGCGACAGGATCCCGGCCGCTGTTTCCAGTTTTCCCAGCTCCTTGCCGGCATTGACATAGATCAGCGTCGCCGGCAGCATGCCCAGCTGCGAGACCCAGTAATAGGTGGAGATCTTGATTCGGGTCAAGCCCATGGCCAGATTGATGACAAAGAAGGGAAAAACCGGGATCAGCCGCAGGGTGAAGAGATACCAGCCGCCCTCCTCTTCCATGCCTGCATTGATCCGCTGCAGTTTTTCGCCGAACCGGGCCTGAACCCAGTCCCTCAGCAGAAAGCGGGAGACCAGGCAGGCCAGGGTCGCCCCTATGGTCGAGGCAAAAGAGATGACTATTGTTCCCGTGACAAGACCAAAAAGGGCGCCGCCGGCCAGGGTCAGGATCAGCGCCCCCGGCAGGGACAGGGCGGTGGCCACGATATAGATCAGCATATAAGCGGCGATGACCAGAGCGGAATGCTCGGCATAGAGCTGGGCCAACTGGTCCCGTGATTCCTTGAGATAGGAAAGGGTCAGATAGTGATCCAGGTGCAGGAGCCTGAACAGGAATATCAACAGAACAATGGCAAGGACAAGAATGATTTTTTTAATGATGGCTGGTTTCATGGAGACTGCAAAAAAATGTTGGGTATGGGATATGAGGGACTTACCTGTTCAGCCACCACTCTTCAGACTATCGAAAATCATTCTACCACTCAATGGCCTCGGAAGCTCATTTTCCAATTCATACGACTGACTCTTTTCTCTTTTTTTCACCGACTGTACCAGTGGTACCCAACTTTTTCGCCAACTGCGATCTCATGTCAAAAAAAAACGCCACACTCGGGCTCAAGGCCAAAGTGCGGCGGACAAAAAAAGCGAGTCGCTATAAGCTATCAGCATCCTTCAATTGGCTTCCTCGCTTTCTTGGGGGCTGGTTTGGTTGTCAATGTTTTCATATAGGCGATCAGATCTTGCATATCTTGACCCTGAGGGTCTATGGCGGTACCGCCCAAGGGCTCTTCTATACAGACATTTATAACATCAGCCAGGGAGTTCTTCTCCTTCCCCATGATGGTGAATTGCTTGCGCTCGAACAGCTCACTGCTTAAATTTTTTCCACCCTCGTGACAGGTTTTGCAACTTTTCCCTGTGGTGCCACCGCCAAGGGTCGGGCTTTCAAACAGCTCCTTCCCCCGGTCGGCATTCGCGGCATAAACCAGGGTTCCTGTCATCATCAACGCTGCTAGGAGAACCAGTGTCTTTTTCATTGCAACCTCCTCAAGAAGAATGGTTGATGGCCGACACAGACCTTCTGTCTCTCGCCACCTGTATGGTATGATGGATTTGTTACATCCTCCACGGTTAACAAGGGGATGTCTGGCAAGGGTATTTTCCCGGCGACAAATCCTGAGATTAAATCCTTAAAAACAATATATCATGTCGGGTCCAAAAAAAATATAAGACCCTGTTACATTTTCTTTTGGAAACAATCGACGTTACGTCATCCTCTGCGGACTGTTTCCGGGTTACCAGGAAAAACGCCGGGAAATGCTCAACCGTCGCAAGCTCTGGCCATATGGCTACTGCTTTTCCCGAACCGTCCAGTAGGGGGTCATCAGGTCTTCAAAGATGGCGAGCGCCGCCTCGGCCCCTTGGCCGGCTGCGGTGACGATCTGTTTGAATCCGCCCTCCACATCACCTGCTGAATAAACCCCGGGCACCGTCGTCCGGTGGCGCTCATCCTTTTTGATATAGCCGGCCGGAGTCAACTCGGCCCCGAGACTTTGGGCGAGCTCCACTGCCGGGGAAAAACCGATGGCGATAAAAACGCCTTCCACCGGCGGGGTGGATTCCTCGCCGGTCTGGTTGTTTTTGAGGCGTACCGCTTCCACCTTGACCTCGCCTAAAATTTCGGCAACCTCGGTGTTGAAAAGAACCGGGATGCCCGACTCCCCCAATGTGACAAGGAGTCGCTCCTGGGCGCGCAGCTTCTCCCGCCGATGCACCAAGGTCACCTCGGCCCCGATATTGTGCAGATGCAGGGCCTCGGTCACGGCGCTGTCGCCGCCGCCCACCATAAGAACCTTTTTTCCGGTGAAAAGCGGTCCATCGCAGGTCGAGCAATAACTGACCCCCCGCCCGGCCAGACGCTCTTCCCCGAGGACTCCGAGCCGTTTATAGCCGGCACCGGTGGCCAGCAGAACCGCCCGCGTCTTGTACCGGCGTCTGGTGGTTGTGACCGTGAAAACCTCGCCCGGCGCGATATTCTGCACCTCCTCGCCGGGAAAAATCTTCACATACTCGAGGGCATGGGTGACCATGATATCCACCAGGGTCTTGCCGCCCACCTGGGTGAAACCCGGATAGTTTTCCACCATAGGCGTGGTGGCGATCTGTCCCCCGAGCATGCCTTTCTCGACAACCACTGCCTGCAAACCGCTCCGGGCGGCGTAGATGCCGGCGGTCAGGCCGGCAGGGCCGCCGCCGACGATGACCAGATCGCAGATGATCTCCTCGGCATCGCTGTCCGGGATGAAAACCCGTTGCTGTTCAAGGGCGGCCAGGGAGGCGACAAAAAGTTCCTCCGGCTGGGCGCCCACGCCGATCAGCTTTTCATTGGCAAAGGTCTGGGGTACGCCCTGGGCGGCATACTGATCAGCCAGATCCGGATTGGCCAGGATATCGATAATTTCGAGGGAGATCAGGTCCGGTCGCGCCACGGCGGCCCGGAATCCGTTGGCTACAGCCTGGGGGCAATAGGGGCAGGTAGGGCTGACAAATACCTTGATCGCCCGTGGCGAGTCGAGCTTGGCAAGAACCTTCATGGCCTCCCTGCTCAAGCCCGGTTCCTGGTAGCCGATAATACCGAGCGCCGCCATAAAGGTGTGCACTTCATGACCCAAGGGTGCGCCCAGCCAGCGAATGTTAAATGTTTCCGGGGCAAAAACCAGGGTGGGCGATCTGGTGATTTGCCATTCTTTTGCCAGCTTATGCTCCAGGTTGTATTCCCGCAGGGTCACCTTGTCGGTTATCTCGCGGATGGCGCGGATGACTTTCCTGGTCCCTTCGGCAAAAAGTTCATTCTTCTCCGGGTGGGAGAAAAGAATCAGGGAAATGGTCCGGGGTATGTTTGCAAAAAAAAGGCGCAACTGCTCTTTTGCCTCTTTTTCACTCAGCTGATTCTGCCTCGCCATCCTTTTTTCCCCGTCTTTCATTTCCGTATTCTGCTCCTAAACAGCAAGGATACTGTCAGGTTAAATGGAGATTAATGTTAAACCGCCTCAGTTGTACGAACCCCGGCCTGGTGCATGGTGCAGGTGCACCTCAAGGGATGAGCACAATCTTACCCAGCGTGCTGGTCTCCATCACTGCATGGTGCGCTGTTGCTGCCTCGGCCAGAAGCAGTTCCCGGCTTACCACCGGCCGAAGGGTGCCGTTTTCCAGGCCCGCTACAAAGGCGGCATGCATCGATGCCCGCTCATTGTCGCTGGCATTATACAGCAACATGCCGAGAATCGAGGCCTCGCGCCCTAAAGCACTACGCGGGTCTATTTCGACCCGGCCACGGGAACCGATTACCACCACCCGGCCGCCGACAGCCAAGTTCATGAGGTCATGGTCGAGGTTGACGTTGGCCAGCATCTCGAGGATCACGTCAACACCCTTGTTGCCGGTCAGGGATGGTAAGGAGTCCAGGTAGCCGGCTTCATGGTGGTTCAGAACATGGTGTGCGCCATTGGCCAGCGCCAGGTGCCGACCAGCATCCGAACCGACCGTGCCGATCACCAGTAACCCTGCCGCCCGGGCAAGCTGCAGCGCGGCGAGCCCTACTCCCCCGCTTGCCCCGTGGATCAGTACCTTCTCGCCTGGCGTTGCATGCGCCCGCTGAAACAGGGCGCGGAAGGCAGCTCCGTAGGGCACCCCGATGGCTGCCCCCTGGCTGAACGTTATCTTTTCCGGCAAAGGATGGGTCTGGTGCTCCTCGCACAACACCTGTTCGGCATAGGTCCCGGAGACCGACCAGGCCACGTAAACCCGCTGGCCCACTGTACGGTGGCGCACCTCCGACCCGACTGCGGCAATTTCCCCTGCCGCATCAAGCCCCGGGGTATAGGGCAGTTTCAGGTCAGGCTGGTACAAACCGGAGCGGATATATGTATCCACCGGATTGACCCCGCAAGCCTTGACCGTCACCACGACCTGGCTTGGGCCTGGAACCAGGTCGGGCCCTTCTTCCAGGCTCATTACTTCCGGTGGTCCAAAGCTGTGAACTTGTATTGCTTTCATAGCGATTTATCCTTGTTGTTTTCTTTTATATCCCCCTTGATGGGCAAGGCCTTTCCTCTTCTTGTAAGTTTTTTTCACCACGTATTTTTTCATCAAAATCAGGGATCAACCGGGGGATTAGATCGGTAAAAACGCCACTCTTTGTTGATGATGAGCCGGGCTCCTCGATTGAAACTGAAAAACGACCATGCCCATTGCATGGTTACAAATAGTCTGTTTTTGAAGCCGATCAGGTAGTAGATATGAGTGATAAGCCAGATGAGCCAGGCTAGAAAGCCGCTGTAGCGGAAGCGGCCAAGCTGGATGATTGCCTTACTGCGGCCGATAGTGGCGAGCTGGCCTTTATCGATGTAATGGAAGGGGAGATATCTCTTTCCCTTGTTTTCACGCAAAATATTTCTGGCGATCCAGCGTCCCTGCTGGAGGGCAACGGGTGCCAGGCTGGGAAGCGGATTATTGTAGCCATGGGCGAAATGGGCCAAATCGCCGGCGACAAAAACCTCCGGATGCCCTTTGATATTCAGGCATGGTTCCACGGGAATCCGGCCCTGCCGGTCAAGAGTCATTTCCAGCTTTCTGCTTAATTCCGATGCATTCACTCCTGCGGCCCAGAGGATGGTAGTGGTTTCCACTCGCTTTTGTCCGATGCTGACACCATCTTTGTCCACTTCGGTGACCGGGCTTGAGGTCCATACCTGAACGCCAAGATTCTCCAGGTTGTGGGTCGCCACCTCGGACAGCTCTTCGGAAAATGAAGGGAGGATGCGCGGCCCAGCCTCAATGAGAATGATGTTGGCCAGTTGGGGGTTGATGTTGCGGAAATCCCGGGCCAGGGTGAAGCGGCTCATCTCCCCGATGGCACCGGCCAGTTCCACACCGGTGGGGCCACCGCCGACAATGACAAAGGTCAGGAATTTCCGGAGTTGCATGGAGTCCCGGGTCCGTTCCGCCGCCTCAAAAGCGGTGAGTACGCGCCGTCTTATTTCCGTGGCCTGTTCGATAGTCTTGAGGCCGGGCGCATACTCTTCCCATTCTTCGTGACCGAAGTAGGAGTGGCGCATCCCGGTGGCTAGGATCAGGTAGTCATAATCCTGAAAACTGTTTTGAGCTAAGACTCTTTGGCTTGTAAGATCCAGATCGCGCACTTCGTCTTGCAGGACGGTGATATTGTGGTATCGGGCCAGGATATGACGGATGGGCACAGCGATTTCTGCCGGGCTCAAGGCGGCCATTGCTACTTGATAGAGTAGGGGCTGGAACAGATGGTGATTGCGCCGGTCAATCAAAGTGACACTAATGTCCGGCTTGTTGCCGAGACCTTTGGCTGCGTTCAAACCGGCAAAGCCGCCGCCGACAATAACCACATGTTTCGTCATGCCTTGCCTCTGTTTGTACTGACATTTTGAAGAAAAAGTCGGGGGAGGGTAACAGCGCTGTGCCAGCGAGTAATACTCTTTGTCAGTATGGCAACCTGTATGCTCTTCTTGGGGATTTTTTCATCAAAAGACGAGTAACTTCCAGCAACCTTATCTCTCCGGCTTGACAGCTACCTGCCGCCGGAGAGATAAGGAGTGGTCCTAACCTTTATTTTTTGATCGCTCTATAACGACCATAGAGATCATGGATACGGTGGCGCAACTCACTGATCTTTTTCGAGTCTTCTTTGGAGAGCCAGCGCGGTTCGCTGATTGAGAAGATCATTTTGGCCAGCTCGTCAAGCACTCCCTCGGTGGCGAGGCACCATTCATCTGTGCAGATATGCGTCATTTCTTTGGTCTCATCAATGTCCTGAGCCAGGAGATCGATGGATTTTTCGAGATTTTCCATAAACTCCCGGTGTGCAAGAAGCATGGTCTCCTGCATTTCAATCTGACGTTTCATGATACTCCTCCTTATATTAAAGGTATGTGGCCGGCCGATGATGGCCGATGCTTAGCCCTGTAGATCCGTTGCGACATGCCCAGAGAAGCAGATAGGGGATGGGAACGCTTGGTCCATTCGCTGTCGGAAAAAGCAGCACTCAGCTTTTCAAAGGCAGCTTTTAGCGGTTTGGGATCATGGGACCGTAAGTTGCAGATACCGGCTGGAAAACTACCGGGGCGCTGCGGCTATGGCTATATTCATCAATCACTTGTTTGAGGCAACCCCGTGCCTCATCAAAATGGTCTTTTTCAAAATAGTATTAGCAAGTCCCAGCAAGAGAGAGGGAAGCAACTCATCCGATCCGAGGAATCCCACGGCCTTGTGATGTTTTTACCGGCATATACTAGAAAACATAGCGAATGAATTCCACCCGACTTGTCGGCATACCAAAAAATTGACTTCAGGAGTAGAAAAACAGACGGGACGTTGACGCCATGCCGACTGCATCAATAAGGAAGAATAACCCCATTGCATTGGCCACACAAGCGCGATATCAGCTATTTGGAACAGCAGCAGGAGTCCGTCATGACAAAGGTCCGGCCATCTCCAATTTCACCGCACTTTGGGCACTTTAATTTCTCTTCCGGCTTTATTTTTTCGTATATTTCTCTATTGCAAAGTCCACAGATAATATGATCCTCTTGGGCGACAAAATTATTGGGCAGCAGTTCGTGTCCACACTCAGGACATTTTAATGAAGGCATGGTATTTCTCCTTTCGAGACTTGCCAATGCAAGTATGGCGATTAATCAAATTAATTAACCAAAAAAACCGGATATCAGCCGCCGATATCATAATCAAAAAACTCGTGGGCAGCTGCCTCGTACTTGTTCCCCAGATCGGTTAATTTCACGTTTATTTCTTCCCGCTCCGGAGACCAGTCCGTTGGGCATGAGGTACGCAACTGATCAAGTCGTTCCTCAAGCTCGGTCATAACGATATGCAGGCCATTAACCTGTTCATACATCCGTTGTTTATCGCCTGTTGATAAGTTATCCATCTGACGGGTGACATCGTACAGTTTTGCTTTCCATGTAGTGAGTTCTGTATCCAAATTCCTGCAATAATCTTTAACGTCCATGATTCACCTCTCGCTAGAAGTTATGTAATTTTGATTGGCTTGGATTATTGAATACGCGATCTGTTCCCGACCTCACCTCCTTTTTTTATCTTCTCAAGAAGAGGAATCAGACACTCTGCCTGTCTTTCCTCCTCAGTTTATTGCAATAATAAATTCCGATAGCTATTAGACATATTGTCTTGACTGATCGGTCTTCCGGTGCAGTGATCAGTGACAGTACTGCTTGCTGACCTGCATTTCCTGCATCTCGGGCAGGTTCTTAAAAAGAGGAAACATGGCCATGGGCAACATCAAAAAGGAAGCAGTGAAATCGCCAATCCTAATTTAGTGGCAAGCGGTTGCTTGGGAAATGAGGCCCTGGGTCAAAGAAAAACCCTATTTTACTTATTAATTAAGAATAGGACGTATTGAGAGGGAATACAAATATGCACTACTGGAAGGAATGCAGAGCATACGCTCTGCATCATATGATGTAACTAATTGTTTTATAATTATTTTTTTTATAAAAATCGTCTGTATTTTTTTCTTTTATTTATGCGATAAAACTCTTCCTGCTCCTGCTGGATCTGATTCACAGATGAAGCTAGAAAAACGATGATTCCCCGGAACAAAGGGAAAGGAGGAGTGGTTTTTCTGGCAGGAAAGTCCCCATGGGCTGAAGCGGCGTTGTCAAACGGGCCTGCCGCTCATTATAAATCTTTTAACAAGGCGTTTGACCTGTTGCAGGGTTGCCGTTGTCGTACCCGCCTGGCTGTACGGCATTCGTAAGAGTTCGGCTTCATCCAGCCGCTGTTTGATAATAATGGCATAACGGTCCGCTAAATCGTGATGCCGTTTTAAGACATCTTGAATGCAGTCCAGGTCAACCCTGATCAGGGTGACATCCGTCTGGGCACTGTAGTTGAAGATTGCCGACTGATCGGTAAACATGGAGATCAGGCCGAAATATTGGCCCGCCGTGAATTCACCTGTTTTTATCAGATCCCTGTTCGGCAGCTCTATTTGTGAGTCAACAATCCCGCTGGCCACAATATCAAGGGCGTCACCACAATCTCCTTCCAGGAGAATGGTACTGCCGGCATCATAGCGGACTTGCTGACTGGCCATGGCAATCTGTTCAATCTCCCCTTCTTCCAGGCTGTAAAAAAGATCCAGACTCCTGAGGGCAAGCTGGATCGTGGGCGGTTCAGCTACGGGTATTTTCGCTTTGCGGCCGCGCCATTCATGAATTTCAGCAGCTGGTGTCACCCCGGCCCGTTGGAGGACATAATGAATCTCCCGGTAGAGTTCCTCTCTTCCCCGGAACATGGCAGGATAGTTGGCAAACGAGACCCACAGCATATAGGTATAGGGCAGGGTGGAGGCATTTGTCAGCCGGATGATCGGCGCGGGATTCTTCAGCACATTCTTGCACTTGAAGGCCGCCTCCAGCAAAAGCTCCTTGGCAAAACGGGGATCCACCTCGGCGGCAATCTTCACATAATACCAGGGCCGATACTGGTGTTTATCCCCGTGCAGGTTTTTAAATCCCTGGCCCGCCAGTTTGGCGTTGGGGATAACCTGAGTCGTGTTGTCCCAGCAGCGCAACCAGGTCGCCCGCCAGTTCAGGTCAACAACCTGGCCTTCGGTGCCGTTCTCCAGCTGCAGCCAGTCTCCTATCCGAAAAGAGCCCTCCAGCCCCAGGGCCAGGCCGGAGAAAAAGTCGCCCAGGGTCTGCTGGAGGGCAAAACCGATAAGGGCCGTTAACAGACCGGTGGATATCCATATCCCGGTCAACGAATAGCCCTGCACCCACAGAAATAACCCGATACCAATAATCAGGGCGACGCCGTAGATCACACTGCGCAGTAAACGGGGAATGGATTGCGGATGGGAGCTCCGCTCACCAATATAGCGATGGGAGACAAAGGCGTAGCCCCCCTTGGCCACGAACCAGCTTATGGTCAGGCAGAGGAAAAGATAAAAGATACCGGCCAACCATTGCTCCTGACCCGGCAGGAGATCGGGGCCAAGGGCTATCTTGAAAATCGTAAAGAAAAAAACGACCGCCAAAGGGGAAAAAATGAGTTCAATAAGGGCAGTAAAAAGAGGAAAGCGCCCCTGCAGGCGGCGCCATATCCGCAGATGATTGCCGGCAACCCAGGCAAAAACAATGACCGCGAGCAGTGCCGCTGCCAGCTGATGATTGGTATAAAAATTTTCGGCCACTGACAATACATTCATCTTACTGTTGCCCCCCACCCTCCACCAGGTTTTGATGCAGGGTGCAGATGGCCTTCTCGAAATCATCCTCCTCGACGACAAACTGGATATCCACCTGACGCATGCATTTATGCAGGCCGAGGATTTCCACACCGGCGTTGGCCAGGGCATGGACCGCCGTGGGCAGAATCCAGGTATCGGCCATATTGGAGCCTATGGCAGAGACAAGGGCCACTTTTTTGACCAGGATATCGGCGGCCGGGAATGATCTCTTCATTGAATCCGTCAGCTTCTGGATCTGGGCCAGGGGAGCGGCCACATAGTGAGTCAGGGTATTGGCATTGGTATCCTTGGCCAGATAACGGATCTTCTGGTCGGTAAGAAGCTGCAACAGCTGTGCATCTTGATCCCAGCGCCCCACCATATCCTGATCCCACACCTCAATACCGGTGACCCCTTTGCGGCCGGCGATGATTTCCACCTTGGCCTCCGGGTTTTTATAGGCGTTGGTAATCAGGGTGCCGGGGTGATCCGGCTCAAAAACATTTTTTATCCGCAGCGGGATATCCGTGCGCCGCATTCCCCGGGCGGCCCCGGGATGAATGGCCTCCATGCCCAGATCGGAAAGCTGGTCAGCTACATCATAATTGGTGTTGCCGATTGCCTCGACCTTGTCTTCGCCGATTATTTTGGGATCGCCGCTGCTGAGATGGTACTCCTTGTGGATAACACCCTCGCGGGCCTCGGTGAGCACCGCGATCTTGCTGAAGGTTATTTCGCTATAGCCCCGGTCATATGTATGCATGAGCCCTTCCTTGCATTGGGTATAGCCGGTGACAATGGGAAGGACGGTGCCGAGATCAATATCGCTGAGATATTTTTTGATCTTGTCATCCAGGGAGAGCTGTTCGGTCTCCATCCAGCCGGTAAGATCGACGAAATGGGCGTTCACCCCCTGCTGCGTAAGGATGAGATAGGAGTTGTGGGCACTATGGGCCTCGCCGATGGCCGATAGCATCT
Organism: uncultured Pseudomonadota bacterium; assembly: GCA_963776835.1. Lineage (GTDB taxonomy): Bacteria > Desulfobacterota > Desulfobulbia > Desulfobulbales > Desulfocapsaceae > UBA2270. Next base: position 168,598 of record CAVZOB010000002.1, on the reverse strand, counting down.
CGCGCACGGTGAGCAGGTGTTCGTCGAGCTGAAAATGGCCGAATGAGCAGAGCCTGGTCAAATCCAGCAGGCAACTGCGCACCCCCTCGATACGCTGCTTGACGAAGCTGTCGGCCTGCCTGACGTCCAGTCCCAGATGCTCAAATTTTTTATTAATGGCGCACATCATCTGGCCCGCCGCGGTAATGGCGTCTCCCCAGGCCCACGAGTCATCATGGCTGGAAAAGAGGGAATAGACCCCGGACTTGCTGCCCTTCTTATGCTCAAGAAGCTCATTGGTGATACCGGCATAGGCGGAAACCACAAAAATGCGGTTATAGAGCGCCTCCTCGCGGCGCTCGCCGATCAGGATGTTATCCAGAACATGGCCGAACTGGCTCATGGAGGTGCCGCCGATTTTTTCAACGGTATGGGTAGCCATCACTCCTCCCCAACCAGCTGATAAGAACCTTCGCTGTCGTGGGTTTCCCGGCCGGTTACAGGCGGGTTGAAGGCGCAGATCAGGCGCATATCCGCACTGCCGCCCCGCAGGATATGGCGGTCATGCTGATTCAAGGCATAGAGCACACCATCGTGGATGGCATGGGTCTCACCCGTGGCCAGATTTTCGATGCTGCCGTTACCGGCCACGCAATAAACGGCCTCCAGGTGTTCTTTATACCAGAACTGGTGGGTGGAGCCGGCCGCAATAATGGTTTCATGGAAGGAGAAGCCCATGCCGTCTTTTTTGAGCAGGAGGCGGCGACTGACCCACCCCTCCCCTTGAACTTCCCGCTCCGTGCCGATGATGTCCTTGATATCCGTTACTATCATCACATCTCTCCAGTAAGCTTATCTCTCTTTTCCTGGAGAAGAGCACCGATTGATTTTTCAACAATGGCAATGCCGCGCAGCATGGTTTCTTCATCAATGGTCAGGGCCGGCAGGAATTTCACCACCTGATCGTCCGCGCCCGCCAACTCAATGACCAGGCCGTTCTCGAAACATCTTTCAGCAATCTGGCTGGCCAGGCCCCGCTCCAGGATCTCCAGGCCATAGATCATGCCCCGGCCCCGCACCTCGGCATTGAGCTCCGGATATTTCTTGGCAATGGCCAGCAGCTCTTTTTCGATGACGGCGCCCTTATACTTCACCGCCTCGGAGAGATCGTTATTGTCCCAATAATGCATGGCCTGATAGGAGGCGACAAAGGCCAGGTTATTGCCGCGGAATGTGCCGGTATGCTCACCCGGCTTCCATTGGTCCAGATCGGGGCGAAAGAGAATAAAGGCCAGGGGCAGACCGCCGCCGATGGCCTTGGACAGGGTGATAATATCGGGCTTGATGCCCGCCTCTTCAAAGCTGAAGAAATCGCCGCTGCGGCCATTGCCGACCTGGATATCATCGATAATGAGCAGGATATCAAATTCGTGACAGATTTCCGAAAGCTCCTTTAACCAGGAAGCACTGGCGATGTGGATGCCACCCTCGGCCTGGATGGTCTCCAGAATGACGGCGGCAGGCAGATCCAGGCCGCTGGAATTGTCAACGAGCAGTTTGCGAAAGAGGTCAAGGGTGTTGTAGTCAGGGCCCATGTAGCCGTCAAAGGGTAAAAACGAGACATTGGAGCGACTGATATAAGCCTCATCACGGTAGAAGTTATTACCGGTGACGGCCAGGGCGCCCATGGTCAGGCCGTGATAGCCGTTTGTGAAACAGACGACATTGGAGCGGCCCTTCACCATCCGGGCCAGTTTCAAGGCAGTCTCCACCGCGTTGGTGCCGGTGGGGCCGGTGAACTGGATCTTGTATTCCAGGTTGCGCGGCACCAAAATGGTATCGCTGAACTTCTGCAGAAAGTTTTTTTTGGCGGTGGTGGCCATATCCAGGCCGTGGACCACTCCGTTCGACTGGAGATACTCGATCATGGCGTTGGTGATCCGTTCATTATTATGGCCGTAATTGAGGGTGCCGGCACCGGCAAAAAAATCGATATACTCCTTGTCCATCTCATCAACCATGATCGAGCCCTTGGCTGATTTAAAGATGACGGGAAAGGAGCGGATATAGCCCCGTACCTGTGATTCCATGTTTTCAAATATTCGCATGTGTAACTCCGTTAGTAGAAATGATTTTTAAGGTTTTGTCTGGAGAGGGCCGATCTGCATGAGATTCTCGGCTCCTTCACCAGCACCAAGGTCCTCTTCACTGAAAAAGGGCGTCCTGGAAAAGGTGTGGTCAGCGCCAAAGTGGCGGGCCACGGATTGGAAAAGTCTGATTGATGGCTGATTGTCCGGGGCAATGGTTGCCTCCGCAAAATCAGGATTGTTCTTTTGGATCAGGGCGATGAGCAGTTTCTTGCCCAGCCCTTTTCCCTGGCATGCTCCCGCCACGCCAACCTGCCAGACAAAGAGGGTCTCAGCCCGGCCGGGCGGGCAATACCCGATAACATAGGCGCAGATACCACCTGCCCCTTCGGCCACCATGCAGGTGGCCTGAAAATGGCGGGCCATGAGGGCGTAATAATAGGTGGAGTTCACCGAAAGCACCTGAGAGTCCCGGGCCAGAAAGCGCATGGCTCGGGCATCGTGACTGGTCGGCTGGCGGAAAAGTATCTGCTCATCCATAATTGTATAGCTCCTGTCTCTGGCCTGATTGACGCGGATGGGCTACAGGCTGTTATTATTACGCGAAGTTTTCAATACGCAGCTTTCCTTTTTTTAAAGGAAAAATCCATTTGGTCGAGGAGCTGCTCTATAGGACATTTGGCATTTTTTCAGGGATAATCGCGGTCGAAGATCCTGAAAAAAAACGCCTCTTTTGAATCTATTTTTGTTGCTGGATGGTCGTAATTGAGAGGGGGGAAGTCTTTACAGACGGTCACAAATCGTTCGAAGGTTCTACTGCTCGCCGCTGGCAATTACTCTTTTCAACCTCTCTTCAGTAATCAAAGACAGAGGGCCGTAAAAACAAAGTTATTTGAGATCTTCTTTTTGTTCGGTAATCGGTAACATACCTGCTTTTTGGTCGACAATCTTCAGGGCATCGATGAATTGATTAAGCCCTGATTCCAGCTCGCGCAAGACCTTATCCGGCAAACGAAGCAAGACATCCGACAAGGCCCCTTGAGCCGGGCGCGGAGCCTTTGCCAGTAAGATAGTTCCTTTCTCCGTGAGATAGAGGCGCACGACCCTTTGATCGTCAATGGAGCGATCACGGGAAACCAGTCCCTTCTTCTGGATCTTATCCAGCAGATTACTGCAGGTGGATTGATGAATGGAAAGCACCTTGGCCAGAGCGGAAACCGTCAGACCAGGCTCATTGAACAACTCCCATATCATCCATAACTGTGCGGCAGAGAGTCCCGATTCTTTTTCTACCCAACGGGAGTGGTCCTGTACCGAGCGAAAGATGATGCGAAAATCTTTGAGAATTGTTTGAGACCGCACAAACCGCGGATCATCTTCTTTTTCCTGTGACTGCAGTTGTGGCTCACCTATCCCATTCATTTATCTTTTTTCTCGTACGCATGCAGAATCCTGTTTTTTACCAAAAGAAAATACATTTGTACAATAACATATTGCACAAATGTGTCAACCGTAAGTTCTTTACCAGGTATAGTGGACCCCAATTTCAGGACAGTAGTTTAAGCTGTGCGCAATCATAAGGAACGAGATGCGATGAGCGAAACAAAGAAGAGGAAATTGCACAGCCCCGAGTTTAAGGCCAAGGTAGGCTTGGAGGCCTTGCGTGGGATCAAGACGATCAATGAGATTGGCCATGAAATATGGTGTTCATCCCGTTACGGTTGGGCAGTGGAAGAAAGAAATCCAAGAACACGCCAAGACATTGTTTGAGAACAAAAGAGGGCCTGTTCCGATTGTCGCGTATCGTGAGCCGAAATTGTTGTACAGCGAAATTGGCAAGCGGCAAAAGCCCCGGCTGATAGATGAAAGCGAATTTGCTCTTCAAGCACCTGATCGATAAGGAATACACCCGGCATTCGATGTGGCAATCTTGACCCTCTTCTCTTCAACGCGGTTTAACACGTCAATGGTTGTACGTACTAACTAACAGCCACTCTTGTGACGTCTATGTCTGTTTCGACATTCACGGCAACGTAAATCGTTAAAGATAACATTCCGGGAAATAGAACAAAATGGATTATTTTCGGTATTTCGGACCAGTTTTCCGGAAATATCACATAAAGTGATAAGCGACGACTTCCATAGTGTTACCTATAACCTCCCTTGTTTATTGAATTTATGCTGCTATTTCCAGTTGTGGCATTATTTTTGCTAAATAATGGTGGGGTAATGTATCAAGTGATAGCGTAGCTGTCTGGTCGAAGGAAAACCATAATTTTTTGTCGTGGCATTATGCCGGATACGACAGGAGGTGTGCAATGAATACAAAGAAACTTCACAAGTATCTCTGTGGTCTGTTCATGCTCTCATTACTGACAGGCTGTCATGGCGGTGGACATGGGGAAAATGAGAACTCGGCGAAAATAAGCGACGTAACCCAGGGTGTTGCCGTTGATCCCTATATCGTGGGTGCAGTTTTTCAGGAAATTGATGAAAATGGGACCACTGTTTTGCAGCGACAATCCAGTCCTTCTGATGAATCCGGGGTCTTCAGTTTTCCAAAACCCTTAACTGTCGGCTCAATTATTGAGATGAAGATATCCAATAAGGGCATGCATGGCGGTGTCCCATACGGAGGCCTGTTACGACGTAGCATCGGGGTTGATGATCATTTATCCGTAAATGTAACACCGCTTACATCCTTGTTGGCTAACGGCATACCAGAAGAAGATGTTCTGCAGAGTCTGCATAATGCCGGGTTTACCGATCTGACGGTGGCTGATCTTTACAGTAATCCCATGATCGACCGCTCTGGCAATTCCACAGAGGATCTGATGCAGATGACCTCGGGAGTCAGCGATAGCACCCTTTTACGCCTCCAGGCCAATATGGCGGTCAATGATTATATGAAGATCACCGGAAATTTTCAGGTTACGGCTGATGATCTCAACACATATGAGCAGACCGAGATCTTGAACAGTGTAGCCGACGCCGTCAGGAGCAGATTGAATGCTGCTGAGTTCATGCGGATCACAACAGAGCTTGCGCAAGATCCGGAGCTAACAGGACAACCGAAGTTGGGTGACCTGATCTTGACGGTTCTGCAACAACAGCGAGCCCTTGTCGCTTCAACCAGGGAGAATATGGCTGCCAATAATGGAATTTTCAATCCGAACATGATGGAGCAGGCTGTTCAGGCCGGCCTGACTCAGGTCGTAGGTCTGGTCAAAACAAGAATCATGGCTAGAGTCAATGAGACCAATGGAGTGACCCTTTACGCTGATAACTGTGCCAGGTGTCACAATGCTTTGCCCACAAGCAATAAGAAAAATAGCTCCGCCATCCAGATCCAGGCGGCCATCGACAACAATGTCGGCAACATGGGCTCTCTCAATACCTTGACTCCAAGCCAGATCCAGGCGATTGCAGATGCGCTGATGACCGTCCAAGTACCTCCGCCTAACGGACAGACTCTTTATGCCGACAACTGTGCCGAGTGTCATGGCCCCCTGGCGTCAACCAGTAAGCCTGGTCGAACCGCAGGCGATATTCAGGCGGCCATTAACAATAATGTCGGAAATATGGGCTTTCTTAACACCCTGACTGCAGCCGAGATCCAGGCAATCGCCGATGCACTTCCGGCTGCCCCGATGACTCCGCCCGATGGAGTTGCTCTTTACAACAGCGAATGCGCCGGTTGTCACGGGACCTTGGCTAATACCACTAAGCCGGGACGGACTGCGGCCCAGATCCAGACGGCCATTAATAATGTCGGAAGTATGGGCTTTCTTAGCACCCTGACTGCAGCCGAGATCCAGGCAATCGCCGATGCACTTCCGGCTGCCCCGACAACTCCTCTCGATGGTGCTGCCCTGTATAGCACCAATTGCGCCGGTTGTCACGGGACTTTGGCTAATACCACTAAGCCGGGACGGACTGCGGCCCAGATCCAGACGGCCATTAACAATAATGTGGGCAACATGGGCTTTCTCAGCACCCTGACTGCAGCCGAGATCCAGGCAATCGCCGATGCACTTCCGGCTGCCCCGACAACTCCTCTCGATGGTGCCGCCCTGTATAGCACCAATTGCGCCGGTTGTCACGGGACCTTGGCTAATACCACTAAGCCGGGACGGACTGCGGCCCAGATCCAGACGGCCATTAATAATAATGTGGGCAACATGGGCTTTCTCAGCACCCTGACTGCAGCCGAGATCCAGGCAATCGCCGATGCACTTCCGGCTGCCCCGATAACTCCGCCCGATGGTGCCGCCCTGTATAGCACCAATTGCGCCGGTTGTCACGGGACCTTGGCTAATACCAATATTCCGGGACGGACTGCGAGCCAGATCCAGACGGCCATTAATAATGTCGGAAGTATGGGATCTCTTAACACCCTGACTGCAGACCAGGTCCAGGCAATCGCCAATGCACTTTAGACTGCCCACAACTTCACCCGATGGTGCCCGCCCTGTATAGCAGCAATTGTGCCGCTTGCCTCGGCTCTAAAAGGTGGTAAATTATAATTCCAGACAAGCCGCCTGAGAGGAATATCACCCAAGCATCATAGCCGGAAAAGCAGAAAAGATGAATTGGGTAATTAAAACATATTCGATGAGAGTAATATCCTCTCAACAACACTAGAAACAACAAAGGGGTTAAAGGCAAAAAAGCTTTTAACCCCTTTGTTGCTCCGACCTCTTATTAAGGTTAAAATCTAATCTTGAAAAAAATATAGCATAAGTGGGCAATACCAATAAGATTATAGCCTGGATTCAGGTTGCGGATACGTTTGCCGTCGACTTGGGCATGAACTACAATGCCCCGGCCGACTCCATCTCCAACGGGATGGCTATAGGTGTTGCGGTTGACACCATTCGACACATGTGCAGCAATATCACTGATCGGCATTCAAGGGGGACAGATTAACCTGTGGGAAACTGAAGTCACGTCCTTCATGAAGAAATTGCTAACAGGCTGCTCCTTCATGAAGGAGCTATTGTTGGGAGAAAGATGTCCTTTACAAGATTCAACTTCGAGTAATACAATCAGGGTGACTGAACCTTATTCCGGCTCCTCGCTGTTTCAAGTGGGTAACTTGAAATCAAGTTTTCCACCTATGAGGTAAATCATCACAATAAGATTTCGTATCGTGCGATAGCCTCTAGCCTTTGCCTTGGCAGCCTGGATCAGGCTATTGATGCCTTCCAGAATGCCATTATTAATATTGGACTGAAACCAGCGAAGAATGCCATCCCAATGCCGTTTTATTGTATAAGCAGCCTGTTTGATTGGCTCCAGGCGACTATGGGTAGCCCAGAAGTACCACTTCTTCAGAAAGGCCTCTGCCATATGTGGCGGTTGACTGAAAAGTGCTTGGAAGTTGAGGCGAATGTGATAGGCACGACTGGTCTTCAGGTTGAGTTCTTTTACGGTTAGACCCTCAAGGGTTGCCACTTGGGAGAGCTTGAGGTTTACAGGGTTTTTCAGCCAGATATAACGTGTTCGTGCCAACTCAGGTCGCTTTTTCTGCTCCTGACGGCGCACTTCATCTACTGCCTCATTGATAATTTTCATGATGTGAAACTTATCAAAAGTGATCTGGGCTTTCGGAAACTGTTTCTCAACGCCACTGATGAATGCTGGAGACATGTCACTGCATACTTCTTTGATATTTTCAGGAGTTCCGTGGTGCTCGACCAAATCCTGTTTGAAACGTTCAACAGTGGAAGCATCTTTGCCTTCAGTGACAAACAAAACTTTTGGTCCCTCAATATCAACAAAGAGGCTCACATAGTTATGGCCGCGTTTACTTGATGTTTCATCAACACCGACTTGCCTGACCTCGGAATAATCACCATTATCCCGGGCGCTATCCACATAGTGATGCAGCACTCGCCACAGCCGTGTATCGTGTTCATTTACAAAGGCGGCTATGCTCTTTACCGGCATGGACTTGGCCAAGGTCATGATCATAGCTTCAAACAACAATGTGAAACCGCTTCCTGGACGAGCCCATGGCACATCAACTACTCGGATGCCACACTGATCACACTGAATACGAGGCACCCTGGCGGATAGATATGTTTCATGCTGGAAAAAATTCAAGTGTCGCCAGGTCTTCATTTCGGTGTCATATGCCTTTACGTTGGCCTGATTACACTTTGGGCAGGTAAAGGTACTTCCGCGTGGAAAGCCGATATGGATATCGAGCCGTTTTTGTTGCGGATTGAAATCTGAAGATAACACCTGCCAAGGAGGTGTTAAACCAAGGGCCATTTGGAAAAGGTCAGTGTCTCTCATAATGCAGAGAAACTTACCATTTTTAAATCAAACTAAACAGGGGTTACCCACTCAGAACAGCGAGGAACCCTTATTCCTGATAGTTTCAGATCGATATGGAGACACAGTACAGTACGGGTTGCAGAGTTTAGCACGAGCATTCAACCTGCAAACCTCTAGAGGCTACAAGCCCAACTCAAACGATGCCCTCTCATTTACGTCGCAGAAGAGACACCATCCCTCCTCCATAACTGGCAGCGCCCAGGAGAGCTGTATCTTTTCTGGTGATCAGGCGCACCGGGATCGTGGCCATCAGTGCCTCCATCTTTTCTTTGTTATTAAAGGATACAAGCAAAGGGTCAAAAGAGATCCGGCCAACCAGACGTGGCATGATCCCGCCGCCAATGTACAGGCCGCCGGTGCTGTACAGTTTCAGGGCAAGATTTCCGGCCTCCGCCCCGAGTATGGCCAGAAAGGTCTCCACGGTCTTCCGGCACAAGGGACAGGGATTTTTATCATCAAGGGCGTTGTTTATAATCACCGGGGTCTGATCCACTGCCTGTTTCAGCGCCGCACTGACCGCCGGTCTTTCTTCCATCCCCGATGTCTTGAAAAAGGCATAGAGAGTAGGTATCGCCATCCCTGAACAGAGCAATTCATAGCTTACAGGGGATGGCCATGGATGGTGCAGACGCATCCAGTCCAGCAGGGCGGCCTGTGTAGCATCAGTCGGGGCGAAATCGCAGTGGCCGCCTTCTGTCCCCCGGGCCTGGAGCACCCCTCCTTTCTGCACCAGAAAGCCCTGGCCCAGACCGGTTCCCGGAGCAATGACTGCCCGTATTCCTTCATGCTCCGCATCTCCCTGCTGCAGTTCCAGGAAATCATTGTTGCGCAGGAGAGGAAGGGAGGCACAGACCGCGGTCAGATCGTTGATCAGCCAGACGCCGGCAAGAGCAAAGCGTTCGGAAAGCCTCTGTTCGCTGATCATCCAAGGGAGATTAGTCATCTTCGCCTGGCCGTGGCGAATCACCCCGGCCATGGCCAGGCAAGCATACTCGGGCCTGCAGCCGCTCTCTTCCAGAAAGGCTTGGATCAGCTTCTCAATGCCTGCAAAGTCACTGCTGGCATAGACGGCCTGCGCCAGTGGCCCTGAGTTCAGATCATCATCAAGGTCAAAAATAGCCAGAGCACTCTTGGTTCCACCTATGTCTGCTGCCAGAAGAAGGGACATGGTTCTTACCTCCAAAAAAGATGAGAGATCATGCTCGACTGCAAAAACTCACTCAATCGCTAAAGGTTCCTCAGCTCCCAGCACTGATGAATGCGGCTGTTCCGTTCAAAGTCGAGGGGAATGGTCTCGCGGCTGATATTGCGGATGGCAAAACGGGATTCCAGCGACTCATCCAGGACAAATTTGCGGAAATTCGTGGAAAAAAGCAGCAGGCCGGCCGGGGCCAGATGGCGCATGGCCAGCTCGAGCAGCCGCGCATGATCCCGCTGCACATCAAAGACCCGGTTTTCCTTTTTGGTATTGGAAAAGGTGGGCGGATCAACAAAGATCAGGTCGTACTGACCACGGGGATCTTCCAGCCATTTGAGACAATCCTCCTGAATCGTCTCATGGGCCGGGCCGCCATAGCCGTTCAGGGCCAGATTCATCCTGGCCCAGCTGAGATAGGTGGCTGACAGGTCCACGGTGGTGGTCGATTCCGCGCCACCCCTGGCCGCGTGGATGGTCGCTGTTCCGGTATAGGCGAAGAGGTTGAGAAAGCGCTTGCCGGCAGCAAGCTGGCCGATCCTGTTCCTGATGATCCGATGGTCAAGAAAGAGACCGGTGTCCAGATAATCGGTGAAGTTGACCAGCAAAAAACAGCTCCCCTCACGCACCTCATACATCTTCTTGCGGCTGCCCTGTTTCTGGTACTGCTCCTTTCCTTTCTGCTTCTTGCGGGTCTTGATGAAAATCCGGTCCCTCCGCACTCCTAAAACCTCACGGATCATGGCCAGGGCCATGGTGAAGCGCGCCGCGGCCAGCTCCGGATCAATGGTGGCCGGCGGGGCATACTCCTGGACATGAATCCACTTGTCATAGAGATCGATGGACACATTATACTCAGGAAGATCACGGTCATAGACGCGCAGGCAGCTGATCCCTTCCCGTTCCGCCCATTTGAGCATCTTCTTCAGGTTTTTGACCAGACGGTTGGCAAACTCCGATCCCTCCCCCTGAAAAGTCTCCGCTGAGACCTGCCACTGGAACTCCTGTTCCAACTCCTGCTCCGCCACCTCGGCGCACAACAGGCGACAGGCGATCGGCCCGTTAAACAGACGATGGCTGGCCTGCCACGGAAGACCGATCCGATCGGCAAAATCGGGACTGGCGATGAAGATCCCCACCTGCCAGCCCACAAGCTCCTGGCGCACCACCCTGCCCAGGGCCCGATAGAGTTGGACCGCCTCGTCCACCTCGTTCAAACGCTCGCCATAGGGCGGATTGCAGACCAGAAAACCCTTGTCCGCCGGCCGTTTCAGATTGGCAAGCTGGCCCTGTTTGACCCGGATCTTCTCCGCCAGACCGGCCTTTTCAATATTCTTGCGGGCAGCCGCCACCACCACCGGATCGGCATCATAACCAAGAATCGCGGGCCAGGGACGATCCATCCCCGCCTCTTCCCGCGCTACCGCCTCGTCAACAAGCTGGGACCAGAGTTCTTCGTCATGACCCTTCCAGCCCATGAAACCGAAGTAGCTGCGCCAGAGGCCGGGCGCGGAATCGCCATAGAGCAGGGCCGCCTCAATGAGCAGGGTGCCGGAGCCGCACATGGGGTCAAGAAACATAACATCGGCCGTAACTTCCCTGTTCCAGCCGGCCAGGGCCACAATGCCCGCGGCCAGGCTTTCCTTCAACGGGGCAATGGCACCCTCCACCCGGTACCCCCGACGGTGCAGGCTCTCCCCTGAGAGATCAAGGGCCAAGCTTGCTACATCATTATGGATGTGGAGCCTGATTTGCAGATCCGGCCGTTCAACCTGGACCGATGGACGTTCGCCGCTCCGGTCCCGGAACTGATCGACCAGGGCGTCCTTGACCCTGAGCGCGGCATACTGGCTGTGGGTGATGGCGGAATTACTCAGGGCGCAGTCAACGGCAAAAGTGGAGCTGTTCTCCATGTGCTCCTGCCAGTTGATGAGCCCGCAATGATCGTAGAGCTCAGTGTCATCGGCCGCCGGAAACTCGGCCAGCTGCAGCAGAATACGCGAAGCGAAGCGGGACCAGAGACAGGCCCGATAGCCGCTGGCCAGATCCCCCTGCCAGATGAGAACCCCCCGGGCGCGGACGATATCCCGGCCGCCAAAAGAGACGATCTCCTCACGGACAAGCTCCTCGAGACCGGCGGCGCAGGTGGCAATCAGAGTATGCTGTTGTTGGGATTTCATAAAATCGCTGCCGTTCAGGCCTGTGCCTTCTTTTTATTTTTGAGCATGAAATAGAGTACCGGCACCGCCATGCGGCTGATCAACAGCGAGGCGATCTCGCCGAACATCAGCGAGATGGCCAGGCCCTGGAAGATCGGATCGGCCAGGATCACCGAGGCGCCGACCACCACGGCCAGGGCGGTGAGCAGCATGGGCCGGAAGCGGATGGCCCCGGCCTCGACCACCGCCTCGGCCAGCGGCAGGCCGTGGCTGATCCGCAGTTCGATGAAATCCACCAGGATGATCGAGTTGCGCACCACGATCCCGGCGCCGGCCATGAAGCCGATCATCGAGGTGGCGGTGAAAAAGGCGCCGAAGCCCCAGTGGGCCGGCAGGATGCCGATCAGCGAAAAGGGGATGGCCGCCATCACCACCAGCGGCGTGAAATAATCCTTGAACCAGCCGACCATCAGCATGTAGATCAGGATCATCACCACGCAGAAGGCCAGGCCGAGATCGCGGAAGACCTCCAGGGTGATATGCCACTCGCCGTCCCACTTGATGGCCGGGGTCTGCTTCGGTGAAGGGCTGCTGCAGATTGTAGATCTCGATCTTCTCCTGCTCGCCGCCGAACTCTCCGGCCGTCGAGCTTCGCCAGTTTCTTGTTCATATCGAAGATGGCATAGACCGGACTCTCGACCGCTCCGGCCACATCGCCGGTGACATAGATCACCGGTTTCAGGTTTTTGCGGTAGATGGGCTGCTCGACCGGCTCCTCGCTCACCTTGACCAGCTCGCGCAGCGGCACCAGCGGTGCCTGCGGAGTTCGTGGCTGAGCGCAGCGAGATGTTCAGGACGTCCGTCCACCCGGGCCCGCTGAGCTCCGGGGCAGCTCCAGGACGATATCGATCTCTTCCTTGTCGCGTGGGCTGATGAAACAGGTCGATGGACATCCCCTGCACCGCCAGATCGCACGGTGCGGGTGATCTCGCCCTCGGAGATGCCGTTCAAGGCCGCCTTTTCCTTGTCCACGGTGAGCACCAGCGTCTTCCGCCGGTCTCTCCCGGTACCAGTCGATATCGACCACCCCCGGGGTCTCGTCGAAGATCTCCTTGACCGCGTTGGCCAGCCTTACCCGCGTCCGCATCGGTGGGGCCGTAGATCTCAGCCACCAGGGTCTGCAGCACCGGCGGACCGGGCGGCACCTCGGCCACGGCCACCGCTGCCCCGTATTTTTCGGCAATGGCTGCCACTGCCGGACGCATCCGCTTGGCGATATCATGGCTCTGCAGCCTGCGCTCATCCTTGGGCAGCAGGTTGACCTGGATATCGGCCACGGTGGGGCCGCTGCGCAGGAAATAATGGCGGACCAGGCCGTTGAAATTGTAGGGCGAGGCGGTGCCGGCATAGACCTGATAATTGATCACGTCCGGGTCCTTGCCTGATCACCTCGGCCATCTCCCGGGCCACCCGGCTGGTCTGCTCCAGGGTCGAGCCTTCGGGCATATTGAGAATCACCTGGAATTCGCTCTTGTTGTCAAAGGGCAGCATCTTGACCTTGACCAGGCCGAAATAGACCATGGAGCAGGTCGCCAGCAGCAGGGCAATAATAACCGCAAAAAAGAGCAGGCGCCAGAAGGCACTGCGCCAGCAGCGGCTCCATGATCCGGTGATAAAGCCGGGTGAAAAAATCATCCGGGGCATGGTCTTCGGTATGACCATCATCGACAGCACAGTCACTGCCGGGCTGCATTTCTTTTTCTTCAGCATACGGACGGCAGCCCAGGGAGTGACGGTAAAGGCGATGATCAGCGAAAAGAGCATGGCCGCCGACGAGCCGATGGGAATCGGCCGCATGTAGGGGCCCATCAGCCCGCCGACAAAGGCCATGGGCAGGATGGCGGCGATAACCGCCCAGGTGGCCAGGATCGTCGGATTGCCCGACCTCGATCACCGCCTCCACCGCGATCGTCAACGAGCGACCGGTCACTGGCTGGCGGGCAGACGCAGGTGGCGGACAATATTCTCCACCACCACGATGGCATCATCCACCAGGATACCGATGGAGAAGATCAGGGCAAACAGGGTGATCCGGTTCAAGGTATAGCCGTAGAGATAGAAGACCAGCAGGGTCAGGGCCAGGGTCGAGGGGATGGCCAGCATGACGATCGATCGATTCCCGCCAGCCCAGGAAAAAGAGGATCAGCAGGGCCACGCCGAAGACGGCGATGCCCATATGGAGCAGCAGTTCATTGGATTTTTCCGCCGCCGTCGCCCCGTAATTCCGGGTGACGCGTGACCTCAAGATCAGCCGGGATCAAGGTGCCTTTCAGGGTCTCGACCTTGGCCAGCACCGTCATCCACCACGCTGCACGGCATTGGCCCCGGGCCGTTTGGCCAGCGACAGGGTCACTGCCGCTTCTTCGGTCCAGAGCCGCCAACTCGCCATAAAGGACATAGTTGTCCGGCTCCTCCGGGCCGTCAAGGATCCGTGGCCACCTCGTCAAGATAGACCGGGCTGCCGTTATAGATACCCACCACCACGGCCGGCCGATATCCTTGGCGATTGCTCAGGAATTCCCCGGTCTGCAGCAGGATCTCCTTATTTTGAGTTTCCAGTCGGCCGGAATAGATCCTGACGGTTGGCCTGCTGCGATCGGCGGCACCAGTTCGGCCACCGTCAGATTGCGCGCGGCCAGGAGCAGGGGATCGAAAAGGATCCGGACCTGGCGCCTGGTCCCGCCGATCAAGTTGGTCTCCGCCACCTTGGGGACGCTCTTGATGGCATCATCCACCTGGGCCGCCAATCCGGCGCAGGGTGAAATGGTCATAGTTCTTACTGTGAAAGGTCAGGGCCAGGATCGGCACATCATCGATGGTGTGCGGTTTGACCAGCGGCTGGGAAACCCCGTGGGGGATGCGGTCAAAATTGGTGGCCAGCTTCTGGTTCAGGCGGACAATGGCGGTCTCCAGATTCTCACCCACGTAAAAACGCACCACCAGCATAGACTGGCCGGCCATGGAGGTGGAGTAGATATATTCCACCCCGGGAATTTCATAGAGCAGTTTTTCCATGGGGATGGAGACCCGCTCCTCCACCTCCTTCGGGGTGGCCCCGGGCATGGAGACCATGACGTCGATCATCGGCACCTTGATCTGCGGCTCTTCCTCCCGGGGCAGCATGACAATGGCCATAAGGCCCATTAACAAGGAGGCCAGGATAGCCACCGGCGTCAACCGGGAGTTGACAAAGATGGCGGCTATCCGGCCGGCAAAACCTGGATTATCCAGAAGATTCTGACTGCTCATGGCTTCACTTCCACAGGCTGCCCGTCCTGCAGCTTTTCTGCTCCCTTCACCACCACCCGATCACCAGGGGTAAGACCCGCCAGGATCTCGACCTGCCCGTCATAGCGTGCGCCCGTCCGCACCAGACGCAGGCGGGCCTTGTTGTCTTCCACAAGAAAGACCCGTTCCATCTGACCATAGGACAACACGGCCTTGTCGCTGATCGTCAGAGACTTCCCGCCTGATCCGCTCAGGGTGACCCTGGCAAACTGCCCGGACCTGAGATCAGCACCAGCCGTAATATTAATCTTCACCAGCGCGGTGCGAGAGGAGGGGTCTGCCGACGGGGCCACCTCTGCCACCTCTCCGCTCACAGTCACCCCTACAGCCGGAATAGAGACCGGCAGGATATCTCCCTTGTGCAGATTGAGAACCAAACTTTCAGGAACCTGGGCCACCACCTGCAAGATCTTTGCATTTTCCAGCTCCAGCAAAGCGACACCAGGCGAGGCCAGGTCACCGACACTGGCGATCTTCCGGGTTACAGTCCCGGAAAAAGGGGAAGTTATAGTCGCATACTCAAGCATGGCCTTCACCTCATCATAGGAGGCCTTGGCAATCCTGGCCTGCTCCCGCAGGGACTTCACGGTTTCAATGGTGGAGGCCCCTTGTCTCTGCAGCCTCTCCTCCCGGGCGAGATTTCGCCTGGCCTGCTCAAGACGGGCCTTAGCCTGGAGGAGTTGGGCTGAGGTCTCCTCGGCGCTGATCTTGACCAGAAGATCACCCTTTTGCACCTGCGAACCGAGGACCACCGGCAAGTCAACAATCTGCCCGCTCACCCTGGAGGCAATGGAGGCGTGCTCAACCGCCTGTACCGTTCCCACCACCTCAATCTGTGACCTGACACTTTCGTTCGCCACCTCCTGCACACCCACCTGCACCGTCGGAAGCTGGGGAGCGGGTTTACCTTCATCCCCCCCTTTACACCCTGCAAGCGCCACAACCCCTGCCACCAATAAATATCCAATCAACTGTCTTCCCTGTCTCATCACCGGTAATTCCCTCTCTATATTGAAAACAACTATTTAATTTTATTCTATAAAAGATGCCATCTTTGGCCTGCAACGAAACTGGTATCAAGAGACATATTGTTTCGTAACGGCATCTTGTAGGTTATCAGCAGGACGTCATCCAAGGAAACAGCCCTAAAACCCTCTCCTTTTTTAGGACGGGTTGGGCGTGGTGCTGTTTCTTTAAAACGGCATAAGGTGCCGTTATGATCTACGGCTGATGTAATTTGCCAGTCGCCACACCAGGAAACAGCAGAACAGATTGCTGTTTCCTGGATGCGTCATAAGAGTCCGTAAATGAAACACGCAAGAAAAAGATCTTGCGTGTTTCATAACGGCCTCTAAAACTGCGGCAGACCCGTGGCCCGACGCAAATCGGCAACAGCCACGCGAACGGCCACCCTGGCGGCAGTCTGCCGCACCCGGGCCTCGGTCAATCGTGTTTCAATATCCATAAGATCGGAGGAGAGAATCACGCCCTCCTTGAAACGAACCCTGCTCAGACGGGCACTTTCCTGGGCCTGTTCAAACATCTTTTCAGTAACCTGCAGACGCTGTTCCGCCTGCCTGTGGACAAGTTCAGCCTGCTTCACTTCAAAATCCATGGACAGTTCAAGCTTCTTCTTTTCAGCCACCAATCCGGCAAGATTAGCCCGGGCCTTCGCAATCTCAGCCTCTACTTTCCCCCCCGAAAACAAGGGGTAATTAACCTGAACCCCTCCCATCCAGGAGTTTCCGGAACCGTTCAAGACAAAACCGGAATCATTCTGATAATGGGCCAGGCCATCGACCGTGGGATAGCGCCCGCCCAAGGCCACACGCAACTCTGCTTCCGCTGCCTCAATCTGACCCTCAATACCCTTGAGCTCCGGACGTTTCAGATAGTCATAATCTGCCGGCATTTCCTGATCACGCTCCTGGACGACATCAATACGCACCTGCCCCTCACGCAGTCCCAGAAGGTTAAGAAAGGCCTTACGCGCAAGCTCCAGGCTATGCTCTGCCAGGATCAGATTCTCCCTGGCCATGGACTCCTGCACCTCGATATTCAGCAGATCAGCCTTGAGCAGATCTCCGGCTTCAAAACGCGCCCGGGCAACAACAAGAGAGGTCCCTATCGCCTTGATTGAGGCATGATGCGCCTCCAGCATCTCCATGGACTGGGCAATGGTATGAAAGGTGCGTACCACTTCAAAACCAAGCTGGGCGGACACCGCCTGCTGCTGCATCTCCGACACCGCCACCCCGGCCTCTGCCGCCTCTACCCCGGCCTGATCACGGCCGCCATTATAAAAACGATATTGCAGTACCGCCCGCAGGTTCAGATCATCGGTACGGCCCGGATCATTAAAATCAATGGACTGATTAAACTGACCCTGATTGAGAATATTGCCAAAGGAGTACATGGGATTATTGGTCTGGGTGTATTCGGCCTTGAGACCGATCTGCGGATAATAACTGGCCTTGACCTGATCAACCATGGCCCTGGCCGCCGCTATCCTCTGAATCGCCACCTGACTGTCCGGACTATGGGCCAAGGCAAACCGCACGGCCTGACGGGCTGTCCAGATGGTCGGATGTGCCGAGGCAGAATCGCCCTCAACCGCCAAGGCAGGAGAAACACAAGCGATCAGAAAAAAAACAAAAACAATATGGATTCTGTGCATAAGCATTATTATTCCTCTATGAAAAAAACTTCATATTCTTCTATCAATCAGCAACTAATGGTCATCCGTGGGTTGAAGTCAAGCACGAGTTTTTTGATTTTACCATATTTTATCGTACATGGAACGGAAAAGCATCACCATCTCCCACTTGGAATTCTTCGATGGACAAGGGATTCAAGGAACAGTGAGGACAACTGCAGGCTTGCATATTGAACGATTGGCAGTACCTGGCGCGGGCTCTTTTCCGGCCGCGGTCTCGGCAAAAAACTGATTCATTTACATGACCTTTCACAGGTCACTCTTTTCACCTGTTCTTCCCTTGCTCTCCATGGAACTCAACTCAAGATTCAGCGCCTCAACAGAGATCAAAATTTCCCGGAAGGAGATGGCCAGGGAGGCAAGTATCAGGAACAGACTGATCCCAAAAAAAATCTTACCGGCCAACTGCGCGCCCGCAAAAAGTAGCAGCATGCAGACCACACAGCTGAACAGACCAGCAACCCCGCAGGCCTGCATATTCCTGATCAGCGTCACCCGACGACGCAGACTCTTGATCTGACCCAGCAGAACGTCATCCGGCTTTTCCCGATAGCGGTCATGCAGGTTACGGATCCGGGAACCAAGGGCCAGAAAGCGATTGGTATAGGCAATGAGGAGAAAGGTCACGGCCGGGAAAAGCAGGGCGGGAGTGGTAAAGGTGATATCCATGTTGGTTTCGAGTTAAAATTAAATTGATGAGAAAGGAGTCAGTCTAAAGGTTTCCCGGCGGAATGCCTCTTATTCTCCTCAACCAGATCGGTCAAGGACGCATTACTTACAGCAAAAACGCTACCATGCCTCTGGGGTTGGAGCAATAAATTTATCACAAACACTACTATACCCCCAAATCCCCTTGACCTTCCCTTAATTAGGGGTATTATAAAATATCGCATATAGATATAAGACCTTCTCCCGGTCAGGTTTTGACTTGACCGGAAACCCAAACTTCTCCATTTTCTTAAAAGTGAAAATCATGAAACAACAAACCCTGCGCACCCTTCTCTGTCTGACCCTGATTGGCTCACTCACCCTTGCTACCGGTGGTTGCAGTAAAAAGGCCATCACCCCTCCAACTTCAGGAGCAGATCTCTCTGGTGGTAATAATATAAACTATCCCGATACCACCGGCACCGAGGGGTCCCTGGATGACACCACCAATCAACAAAATGGCAGTTTTGGTCAAGGCGAACAAAGCGATGAGTTCAAACGCGAACACGGCCGATCTTCTGAGCAATTTAAGCCCGTTTATTTTAATTTTGACCAATCAAACATCCGTCCAGATATGACCCAGAATCTGGTGGCCAATGCCGAATACATGAAAACCTCATCGGAATCCATCGTTGTTGAGGGTAACTGTGATGGCCAGGGTACCAATGAGTATAACATGGCCCTTGGTGAAAGACGCGCCATCAACGCGAAACAATACATGGTTGATCTTGGCGTTGACGGCTCACGCATTCGTACCGTCAGTTATGGTGAAGAACGACCCCTTTTCGAGGGACAGGATGAAACAAGCTATCAATTCAACAGACGCGATGACTTTGTCGTTGAAGAATAGTTTCCGGCCTTCTTGAAGATACAAAAGGGGGATAATGGCATGGCCATTATCCCCCTTTTTTTACTGTCCATCCCTTTTTGGAACCTTGTTCAAGAAGATCCTGTTTTGGCCTGGATCCGCTCCAGCATTTTTGTGCACACCTTTTCAATATCAATGCAGCTGGTATCAATTACTATGGCGTCTTCCGCCTTTTTCAAAGGGGCCAATGTTCTCCCCTGATCGTCGCGGTCACGCTGGACAATCATCGCCAGCAATTCCTGGGCGTCAACCTCCTGCCCGGCAGCTCGCAACTGCAGCACCCGCCTGCGGGCCCGTTCTTCAGGATCGGCCTCAAGATAAAATTTCCACCGGGCATCGGGAAAGACCACGGTGCCGGTATCCCTTCCCTCGGCCACGATCTTTCCTTGTTGACCTATGGCCTGCTGCATCCCGGTCAACCGGCTTCTTACCGCCGGGATCGCCGACACCCGTGAGGCCAGCATCCCCATCTCCGAGGTGCGGATGGCGCTGCTCACATCCCGGCCATTGACCACAACCCCAACATCGCCATCTTCCTGTTGTGCCGGCAACAACTGCAAATCCATATCGGCAAGGGCGGACGCCACCGCCCCTTCATCGCCAAGATCTATCCGCATCTGCTGGAGAAAAAGGGCTACGGCCCGATACATGGCACCCGTATCCAGATAGGTGTAGCCTAGGGCGGCAGCCACCTTCCGACTGATCGTTGATTTCCCCACCCCGGACGGCCCATCGATGGTGACGATATCACGCTTCTCAGACATAGGACAGCTCGCGCAGGCACGTTAGGAGTGCGGCCAGAAAGCGATCATTTTCCTCTGCGGTGCCCACGGTAATACGCACCATATTGGTATAACCGTAGGGCTTCATGGAGCGGATAATAACCCCTTTATGGAGCATGGCCTCGTAGAGTGCACTCGCATCACCCCGAACATCAATCAGAAAAAAATTAGTCTGTGATGAATAACTTGTACACCCCATTTTATCCACTTCCTGCTGCAGGTAGTTCAGCCCCGCGCGGGTACGCTGCAAGGTCTGCTGATAAAAGTCCTCGTCCTCCAGGGCGGCCAGGGCGCCGACCTGGGCCAGTTGGTTGACATTAAAGGGCTGCCGCACCCGATGCAGATTTCCTGCCACCTGGGAGGGCATGAGACCATAGCCGATCCGCAGGCCGGCCAGCCCGTATGCCTTGGAAAAAGTACGGAGCGACACAACCCCGCACCTGCCCTTGGTGTTGCGGATCAGAGAAAAGATATCCACCCGCAGCTCGCGGTCCATGAAGTCCACATAGGCCTCATCGAGCACCACCAGAACCGATTCCGGAACGGCACTGAGGAAGGCATGAAGCTCCGCGGGTTTGATCGGGCTGCCCGTGGGATTGTTGGGGTTGTCAAGAAAGAGCAGCCGGGTTCTGTCGG
This sequence comes from uncultured Pseudomonadota bacterium, assembly GCA_963776835.1. Classification (GTDB taxonomy): domain Bacteria; phylum Desulfobacterota; class Desulfobulbia; order Desulfobulbales; family Desulfocapsaceae; genus UBA2270. The sequence goes on along the minus strand of CAVZOB010000002.1, from coordinate 147,775 downwards.
TGACGGCCGCCAGAATCGCAGCCAGATCATGGTGCATCCCGGTCAAAGGAATGACGATATTGACTCCGCCCCGCACCTGGACAATCTTCTGATACATGAGAAAGGAGGGATGGCTGGTAATCACCTCGTCGCCGTTCTGGACATAGGCCTTGACCAGCATCTCGATAATCTCATTGGAGCCGTTGCCCAGCACAACCTCTTCCGGCAAAAACCCCAGTTTTCCGGCAAGGGCATGTACCAGCACATAGCCAGAACCGTCCGGGTACCGATGCAGGTTTTCAAGGGCGCTGCGGATGGCCTGGATGGCCCTGGGTGATGGCCCCCACGGGTTTTCATTAGAGGCCATCTTGATCGAACCAGTGACCCCATACTCCCTTTCCAGCTCCTCCAGGGGCTTACCTGGAGGGTAAGGAACGATGGATGCAATATTATCAGGTACCTGGATCTTCATTTTCGCCTCTTTCCATTGAAATCATTTTTGACCACTTACCGATCTCAGGAGATCTCAGGTCGTTGTGGCGGCAGGTTCAGACCCCGTTCCAGATTATAGGCAACCTTCAACAAGGAATTCTCCTGGAAATGAGCCCCCTGGAGCTGGATACCAATGGGCAATCCTTCCCGACTGAAGCCGCCGGGAACCGAGATGCCTGGAATACCGGCGAGATTGGCAGAGATGGTCAGCACATCCGAGAGATACATGGCCAGCGGATTATCAGCCTTCTCCCCCAACTTCCAGGCCGGGGTGGGGACAACCGGTGAGATGAGGACATCACACTGTTCAAAGGCACGGTTAAAATCATTCAGGATCAGCCTCCGGACCTGAGAGGCCTTTTTGTAATAGGCATCATAATAGCCGGCAGACAGGGCATAGGTTCCAATGAGGATTCGACGTTTCACCTCAGGACCGAATCCCTGCGAGCGGGTCTCCTTGTACATCTCCATGAGTGACTGCACCTCCAGGTCTCGAAAACCATAGGAGACGCCATCATATCGAGCCAGATTGGAGCTGGCCTCAGCCGTGGCGATGAGATAATAAACCGCCACGCAATAATCCGTGCGCGGCAGCGACACCTCAATAATCTCCGCCCCTGCATCCCTCAACATGTCAATGCCATGGGTCACAACCGCCCGAACCTCAGCGTCCAATCCCTCGCCAAAATATTCGCTGGGGACCCCTATCCGCATCCCCTGCAACCCCTCTGTCAGGGATAAACTGAAATCAGGGAGCTCCATCCTCACCGAGGTGGAGTCCTTGGGGTCATAGCCGCTGATGGCATTCATCATTAAGGCGCAATCCGTGACATCACGGGTGAGGGGACCGATCTGATCCAGGGAGGAAGCAAAGGCCACCAGGCCATAGCGGGAAACCAGGCCATAGGTGGGCTTGAGCCCTACAATTCCGCAGAGAGAGGCTGGCTGGCGAATGGAGCCGCCCGTATCGGAGCCAAGGGATCCCGGGCATTCCAGGGCCGCCACCGAGGCTGCGGAACCACCGGAAGAGCCCCCGCTCACAAATCCGAGTTTCCACGGATTTTCAGGGACTCGAAAGGCACAATTCTCCGAGGTTGAGCCCATGGCAAATTCATCCATGGCGACCTTACCGAGAAGAACAGCACCCTGCCCTTTCAGCTTTTCAACCACGGTGGCATCGTAGGGGGGAACAAAATTTTCCAGTATCCGGGAACCACAAGTGGTAGCAGTCCCTTTGGTGCAGAGCAGATCTTTTAAGGAGAGGGGAATGCCACAGAGAGGTTTTGCGTCACCGCGAGCCCGAACCGAATCCGCCTCGTCAGCCTGGATCAAGGCCTGTTCAGGATTGACCACCAGAAAGGCCTTCACCTTCCCGTCAACCGCCTCGATACGTTCCAGACAGCTTTGAGTCAATTCACGCGACGAAAGGCTTCCGGCGGCCAATTGCCCTGTTGCCTGGGCAATGGTCAATTCATAGGGATTCATCAGTTCCTCAAAAAATAATAGTTCTGGTCTTTAAACCTTATCCAGCAACTTCCAACGACACAGTAATGCCGTTTATCCTAAGGGCTGTTGCTGATGTGGTTATTGTTGGTATCCCAGCCGGTCACAACGTAACAGTATACCGTTTATCTTGAGGGCACCTGGGTTCTCAGCCAGACGCCACCCAAAGAAACAGCCGGAAAGGATTGGCTGTTTCTTTGAAGCGGCATAAGGTGCCGTTATAAAATGAGCAAAACAAAGCACAGCTCATTTCATAACGGCACCCTGTATGATCTACGGCAGATGTAATTTGCCAGTCGCCACACCAAGAAAACAGCAGAACAGATTGCTGTTTCCTGGATGCGGTATAAGAGTCCGTAAATGAAACAAGCAAGAAAAAAACCTTGCTTGTTTCATAAAGGCCTCTAAATAATCCTCGGAACCACGAAGGTCTCTCCATTTTGACAGGGAGCATTGGCCAGGGCCTCATCCCTGGTCAACGACGCAGTCACCCGGTCCTCGCGAAAGGCATTGGATACGGAAAAGGCATGGGTCATGGGTTGCACCCCGATGGTATCCAGTTCATCCAGTTTCACCACATAGGAGAGGATGATATCCACTTGACTGGTCATGGTTTCCAGTTCCTCTTCGCTCAGGTTCAACCGGGCCAGATGGGCCACCCGTTCAACTTCTTCTGTGGTTATTTTCATTGCCATTACCCTTTCAGCACGGAATTACGCCGCCACATTGTAGGTCAGCACAAAGTCCTGAACAGCATGGCAAAAAACATCCACCGTTTCTGCATCAAACTGAGAACCGGAATGGAGTCGGAGTTCAGCGAGCGCCTCTTCCATGTTCATATTTCGCCGATAATTGCGCCGGGAAGTCATGGCATCATAACTATCCACCACCGTAAGAATTTTGGTCAACTGATCAAGATCAGTACCTTTCAGCCCGTCCGGATATCCCTTTCCATCATGCCGCTCATGATGATGCCGGATAATAAACTTCTCGCGGTTCATGAACCCCAATGGATGAACAATATTCGCGCCGACAACCGGATGTTTCCTGATGAGGATCCACTCTTCATCCGTTAATTTCGAAGGTTTCTGAATACAGGAAAGATCTATCACCAGCTTGCCGATATCATGGAACTCGGCAGCTCTCCGCAACACCACGAGCTCACTTTCCGGTAAATCCATGGCCAGTCCAAGCATCAATGCATATTCCGTCACCCGTGTGGTGTGACCGGCTGTATAGAAATCCTTCTCCTCCATGGCATTCTGGAGACTGGTCATCAACTGGACCGTTGCATTTTCCAGACTATGACTGTAGGTGAGCAAAAGCAGATTGGTCTCCTCCAGCTCCTTGGTCTTGCGCTGGACTTCTTCTTCCAGTTTTTTCTTATATTCCCTTTCCCGAAGGATAAAGGATTTTTTTTCTATGGCGCGCCTGATCTTTACATTAAAGATATCAATATCTTCAATTGGTTTTGTTAAAAAATCATATCCTCCGAGGCTGATTGCCTTTACCACATATTCCATGGAACCGGCGCCAGTGAGAAACAAGACAGGAATATCATACTTACGGGAATTTAAGACCTTGATTGTCTCAAAACCACCCATGTCCTGCATGTTGATATCCAGGATGATCACATCATAGGATTCATCCACGATATCAATAACATCTCTCCCATCGGCAACAGTTGTGACCGTGTGCCCAAACATCTCCAGCACCGTGGATACGGTACTCCGCACCGTAAGGTCATCATCTGCCAGTAATATCTTCGCCTTCCTTGCTTCCAAAGCTTTTTCCTCCCGAGATTTCAACAAACAGAAATGGGTCCCATCGAGCTTACATTTTCCAATGCATTTTTGCAACCTCACATGCCTGGATAATAGCCGGATGCAATGATTTTTCCCGGCTCAGGCGTTTGCATGTGGCATCGTCAAGATTGGTCGGGTATCCCGTATCCAGCATCTGACCATACAGCTCACCCAGGACGGCCAGGACACCATCCCGCTGCCCGTCAAGATAATAGCCACCTTCCAGGGTCAGCAGCAGACGTCCCTGACACACCTCTTCGGCCAAATGCACGAGGGTTCTGGTCATATAGGCAAAACCCTGCGCCGTCACCTGCATGGTCCCGAGGGGATCGCCTCTACAGATATCAAAGCCGGCGGAGACCAGGATGATTTGCGGCTGATATTCACGGCCAATGGGGACGACCAGATCATCAACGATAGTCGCATAATCCGCATCTCCCTGATATCCGGGTAAGGGAATATTGACCGTGAACCCCTCTCCCCTCCCCCGGCCGGTTTCCTGTAGAGATCCGGAACCGGGATAATAGGGATACTGATGGGTGGAGAGATAGAGAACTTTTTCGCTCTCATAAAAAGAGTGCTGGGTACCGTTTCCATGATGCAGGTCCCAGTCCACAATCATCACCCTGTCCAGGCCAAGGGTCTCTATGGCGTAATGGGCGGCAATGGCCACATTATTAAAGAGACAAAAGCCCATGGACTGGTTTCGTTCAGCGTGATGGCCGGGAGGGCGCACCAAGGCAAAACCGTTGTCAATTTTACCCGCCATTAACAGATCAACCCCTTTTACAAGGGCACCCACCGCCAGACGGGCTGCGGCATAGGAGTCCGGTGAGGTCTTGGTATCAGGGTCCAGGACATCAAAGATCTTGCCGGCGGTCTCAGCAACCCGCTCTATGAGCGCTGCTGAATGATTCAAGGCGATAAGGGCATGGGAGGCCGGGGAAAATTCCGGCTCAAGGAAACAGCCGCGCAAGAGCTCCCCGTCAAGGAGTTTATAGATACCCTTTAACCGCTCCGGTGATTCCGGATGATCAAAACCGGGATCATGGTCTAAAAAAAGAGGGTCTCTGAACACCGCAGTTTTTCGCATGGCTCTCCTGCCGATACCTTTCGCTACTGTACACCTATAATAATTCTTTTTTCGGTCACCACAAGATCAAGCAGTTCATCATGGGGCAGTAAGGACAATCTGTCCACCACCTGCAGTTCAAAGGCCAGACCGACCCGCTTGGCCTGCGGTGCCTCGTGGGCCATGAACCGATCATAATAACCTCCACCATAGCCCAATCTGCCTCCCTTTTCATCAAAAACTGAACCGGGAACTATAATGGTCTCTATTTCACGACCGGCCACCAATTGACTCATTCTGATATCCATTCTCGGTTCCGGTATAGAGCAATAGCCTGGCACCAGATCTTTTTCCAGGTCATGAATGGCCACAGGCAGCAAGCGCTTCTCCTTGACCAGGGTTACTGGAAGCACCACCCGTTTGCCTCGACGCAGAAGCTCATGAATAAGAAAACGGGTCTCGACCTCGGAACGAAAATCGACATAAAGTAAAATGGTTTCCCTGGCTTCAACCTCTTCGAGACAAAGAATCTTTTGAGCAATAGCCAAACTTTTAGTCCGACGCTCCCGAAGAGGCAGAGCATCACGGGCAACAAGGATTTTTTTTCGCAATAAGGAAGAATCGGACAAAAAGACACCTTTTTTTTAAAAAAAAATCGCAACCCCCTTTATCTTTCCGGGAGTTGCGATTCAGATCGACCGCCTTATGACACCTATAACAACATCACATGGGCACGATCAGTTTGTTGGTTTCCTCATTCCAGGTGACCACCAGATACCAGATTCCCATAAGGGCGGCGATCAAAATTAAGGTGCCGCCATAACCCATTACATTAGGAAGATAGACATAGGAACCAAGGAGCCCATCTTTCTCAAAATTCTTGTCCTTAAACCAGGACGTCATGATGGAATTGGAAATAGCAAAGAAGGGCACAACCATCATCAACTTTACCTGCCCCTCTCCTACCCGCCATAAGGTTCCGGTACCACACCCACCAGCGAGCATGGCGCCCAGGCCAAAGATGAAACCGCCAACAATCGAGCCCCAGCCAAAAGTGCCCCGCACATAATTAGCAGGATCAAGCACCGCAACACCCTCGGCCCGAACCGGAACGGAATATTTCAAAACAGCCGCCCCAATGGCCACAATAAGAATGGACAGAGCCACGGATTTTGCAAGGGTTGTATCTCCGGTCATGTGTGGTTCGCGGAATCCCTGAACCATACACCAGCGACCACGCTGCATGACATATCCCAACGCGGCGGCTATAAGCAGAACACCACTCAAAGACGCCATGTAACTATTTTCGCTCTGTCCGGCGTAATTGTAAGCCCCCCAGAAGATAGCACCCATGGCAACCACACCAAGCAGGTAAACAAGGGCAGTGGGAAGTTCTAATGTTGCGGAACCGCCATCACCCCAGGTGATATATTCCATCTCCATGTAGAGCAGCTTCAAACCCAAGAGAACCCCTGCCACCAGGCCTATCCACATGGTAAAACCATTGGCCGCAAGATTGCCGATGGCATTATAAAAGCCACCGATATTACAACCACCCGCCAGCGTTGCTCCAATCCCCATGAATATTCCGGCAATGACAGCCTTGACCATTTCCCTGTAAGGAGGAATCCTAAAGGCAAAATCCTTACCAAGACAGGCGGAAATAAAGGCACCTGCAATAAAACCTATCCCGATAACAGATCCAGAATCCTTAAAAATAGCCCTGGGGGCCTCAAGATAATAACTAAAGATACCGGAACTTGATCCTGACAGGCTGGTGATTCCGTACATGATCCAGTCGCCCCAGTTTCTGATGGCACCAACGGCACCCCAGGGCCGCCACCACGCCATGATCATCACGGAAAAAAAAGCAACCAAGACACCCGTTACCGTGGCGTTCCACTCCGACTGACACAGGGTTTTATAAAGTTCTTTGACTTTACTACCCATTACACTCTCCTCACTCATTCTCCCCCCCTTTTTTATCGAATTAATCGTTTACAACGGTATTAATCGTAAAACAAATTTTGTTTACCCTCGCAAAGATTTTTTGTCAAGCATCTAAGAGTATAAAGAGCTTGGATTTTATCCATTTATAAATTTATTTATTTTATAAAAACAAATTCTTACAACCTATCCGCAGATGTGAATAGCCATTCAATTTGCCCTTGACATATAGTTTTTGCTAAAGTATAGGTCACTTATGTTGATTTATTTATTATTCAGGTTAATATGAAGCCCTGAGTATGTATTTTTGTTTTCAGATATAAAAAGAATTTATATCTACTTACTATATTTTTTAGGAGGAAAATAAAATGAGTGACACCAAGATTGCCCCTGAAGGACTGGAAGTAGCATCTATACTTGACGCCAAGGGATTGAGCTGTCCAATGCCCCTTCTTCGTACCAAAAAAGAAATTGGCAAGATTGCATCCGGACAGATCCTGCAAGTTGACGGTACTGATCCTGGCTCACGTAACGATCTCCCAGGGTGGTGCGCCCGGGGCGGACATGAGTATCTGGGCGAGAAAGAACAACCTGGCTATATGAGCTTCTTTATTAAAAAAGGTTGATTTTTTCCCGTTTTTTAATATTTCCTAACGGAGGATAAAGCCAATGGCTGCCGATCCAAATAAATTTGCTATTTTTGTAAACTCGCCCCAAAATATGCGTCACGTTGTTGGTATTGCCAATGCTGCTGTAAAGGCGGGAAAACAACCCATGGTTTTTTTCACCTATAAATCAATTCATCTCACCAAGGATTCCCGTTTCAAAGCTCTTGCCGATATGTGCGGCGAAGAGAATATAGCTATCTGTGCCGATAGTTATACCTGCGAAGGATATGATTCGGTTGCCGATATCCCGGCTGGCTTGACAAGTAAGCAAATGAGAACTCAGGCTTTCCATGGCGCTCAGTTAGAAGAGTGCGGCAATTATATCGTATTATAAGGAGGTTATAAGAATGGAATCATTAAAAGTATATTTTCTGATAGCGAACCGTATGTACGGTGATGGTGTTCGTTCAGGTCTGGGATTGGCTGTTGAAAATCATTATGCCTTTCCTGTTATTATGAACGGAGCATTCCCTCCTTTCTCTACCTACATGAAAGATAATATTGCCTGGATTAAGGACATGGAAGGTCAGGTTTATTCCTGCGGTGCCCCGGCTCCCGATAGTTGTGTGGATGAAGAAGGTGATAAATTGATCGAGGAAATTTCTCTGGAAGAGTTGGGTGAGGCTCTGCGGGATGCTGATTATATTATTCCCTATGGTCTTCCTAAACAAACCAATGAACCACCACTTTCCTGTTCTGCATAACTAAAGGAGCTGTATTCAATGAAAATTTTACAAGTGTATCGTTCAGAGCCCAATAGCGATGTAAAAACACTGGTTGGAATATTAAACAGAGATCGTGAGGCGGATGAATTCAATCTGAATGTTGAAAATCCAGATTATGACGTGCTGGTTGCTAAAGTTATAGCCGCTGATAAGACGGTATGTTGGTGGTAATGTTCATATAAAATGTACATTTGCTGCTTAGTTAGCAACCCAATATCATACCATGAATTCATGGTATGATATTGGGTTTTTTATTTTTACCTGTTTGCAAACAACCCATAACCGTATCATGAAAAAGTGGCCTGAACCTTTTTATTAAATCTTTATTGTTACCTTGATGGACCCTATTGGTTAATAGGACAATAATAAGTTCTTTTTGGGGATCAATCCAGAAAGAAGTCCCGGTATAGCCAAGGTGGCCAAAACTGGATGGAGAAAAGAATTTACCACTGCTGGATCCGGTTGTTGAGGGAGTATCAAAGCCGCATGTCCAGGCAGAGTTCCCCTCTTTGGTGACCGCCTTTCTTAAATTTTCATTGTCATAGGATGGATGCCCTTCTCTTTCTTTTATCTGAGACAGGAGATGCTCACACCATTGCACCACACCGTCTATGGTGCCAAAAAGCCCCGCATGACCTGCAACTTCCCCCATAGCTCGACAATTATCATCATGGACCCTTCCTGAGAGCATTTCAGCTGTCCAGGGACATACTGAGGTCGCCGCATAAACATGTCCTTTTTCTTTTTGTTTTTCGGCAAAAAAAAGACTGTTATGCAAATCAAGAGGTCTGTATATTTTTTCTCTTATGTATTCTTCCAGATTTTTTGCTGATACTTGTTCAATAATAAATCCCAATAGTATAAATCCCAAGTCGCTGTAGACAAAATCCGTTCCCGATGGATAGAGTAATTTCTCTTCTCTTATCCGGTTAAATAAGAATTTTTCTCTTGCACCCTCCTTCACTGTTAATAATTTTTTAAAATAATCCCTATGGGCGGGTAATCCTGAACAATGGGACATTAATTGCTGAATTGTTATATTTTTTTTATCTTCGGGTATTTTAGCGGGAAAAATTTGATCCAGCGTTGTATCCCATGACAGTTTACCTTCTTTCATTAAAGATAATAATGCAGGAACCGTGGCCAATGGTTTTGTCAATGAAGCCAGATCAAATACAGTTTCCCTGGTAAGGGAAATTCGTTTTGGTGAAGATTGAGCCAACCCGTAATGATAGATGAAATTGCTGTATTTATATCCACTCCAGAGTGAAATACCCACTGCCGCCCCCGGAAAAACAGCCCTATCCAAATAATAAGAAAAAATTACATAAAGTCGTTGACTTAATTTTTTATTATTTAAAAAAATCAATGAGATTACCTATTATTTTATTGATATTTTTATTTGTTTAAACTATCTTTAAAAAGTCAAATATATCAAATTGTTATTTTTCTTTTCAAGGGACTTTCAACAGAACAAAGTCAACATTTCCTTGAAAACCCTTTTAGTAATCTGTTGAAAACTTTTCATAAACAAATAATATAAATAATAAACAATTCTTTGCTTATTATTTATATATTTATATCCAGAAGTTACAAAATTAATTAACAAATTAACTCCCTTAATAACAATAATAAAACAAATAAAGAATAAAGGTTCTATTTAATATGGCACTTAATTTAAATATATCCAAACATGTTTTCCTTGAAGGCCTGAATGCCCTTCAAAATATAACCAATAAAAGAGGAACATTGGCTATTCTTTCCAATATTCTTATTGAAACAGATAGCGAATATATATTTCTCACTGCCACTGATCTGGAAGTCGGCTTGAGGATTAAAATTCCTGCAGAAATAAAAAGTTCCGGCAGTTTAACACTTCCCAGTAAAAAGATTTTTGAAATCGTTCGCGAATCCGGAACCTCTTCAATAAATATAGAAGAAACAGAAAACAGTTGGGTTATTATCCATGCAGGACTGAGTACCTATAATCTTGCCGGAATGCCCAGCGATGATTTTCCTGAATTTCCTTCATTTAACGAGGAGACATTTGTCTCTTTTGAGGCCCATGTCTTTTCTGAAATCATTGATAAAATCATTTATTCAATCGCCAATGAACAGGAAAATAATTACGTCCTGACAAGCGTTCTTTTTGAAAAAGAAAAAAGAGATGACAGATCATATATCCGGATGATTTCATCCGATGGTCATCGTCTTTCTGTTATGGAAAAAGATGTTGCAGCAGATATAGACAATCTTACCCTCAATAAAATGACCCTTATTCCTAAAAAAGGAATTCAGGAATTTAAAAAGTTCTGTGAGAATCGCGATACTGTCCAGATTAGTTTTGAAGAAAAGCAACTTGTTGTAAGAGATGAGAGTGCCATTATGGTTATTCGTCTGAAACAGGGCGAATTCCCTCCCTATCGGGCTATTATTGATGCGGTACAACTTGAAAATAAGATACAAATTAATAGGATCCCTTTTTTGGAATCCTTGAAACGCATAAATTTATTTACCGAAGATATCTTTCACACCATTCAATTGGAAATAATGGATGAAAAAATGATATTGTCTTCACAGAATTCGGATATTGGCAATGCCAAGGACGAGCAAACCATAAGCTATAATGGTGAACCATTAACCCTTGGTTTTAATTGCCGTTTTTTTATAGAGACCTTACAGGTTATGGGATGTGATACCGTGGATGCCTATATCAATTCAAACAACAGTCCCTGTCTTTTAAAGTCAGACTTTGATCAAGGGTTTCTCAGCATTATTATGCCAATGCAACTTTAAATTTATAACATATTGTTAATATTAAAAATATCCATTCATAATTCATGAATGGATATTTTTATTTTAATTGAACAAAAAGGGTACGAGAGTGACAGAAGAAAATAAAGCATACGGTGCGGAACAGATAAAGGTTCTGGATGGTCTGGAAGCCGTTCGAAAAAGACCTTCCATGTATATTGGCAATACAGCAGAATCAGGACTTCATCATCTGATATGGGAAGTAGTAGATAACAGCATAGATGAGGCCTTGGCTGGGTATTGCTCTACTATCCATGTAAAAATCCATGAAGACAATTCAGTATCTGTTGAAGATAACGGGCGAGGAATACCCGTGGATATGCATCCAACTGAAAAAATGTCGGCCCTGGAACTGGTTATGACCACACTCCATGCCGGGGGAAAATTTGATCATTCTTCCTACAAGGTTTCCGGTGGTCTCCATGGAGTTGGTGTTTCCGTTGTCAATGCCCTGTCGGAAAAGGCCAGCGCTGAAATAAAAAGGAATGGTAAAATTTACAGGCAGTCTTACCAATATGGCGCAAAGGTCGGTGAACTCGAAATAATAGGTGAAAGTACCATTACGGGAACTAAAATTACCTTTAAACCGGATTCTGAAATATTCACTGAAACAACAGTATATAATTATGAAACGATCAGTAACAGACTCCGGGAATTGGCCTATCTGAATAAAGAAGTTCGTATTGATATAAAAGATGAACGGTCTGGTGCCGAAGATACCTTTTATGCCAAAGGAGGTATTAAATCCTATGTTGAATATCTGAATAGAAAAAGGACTCCCATTACCCCTGAACCCATCTATATCTTTGGTGAAAAAGATATGGTTCAGGTTGAACTGGCCTTTCAATATTTTGATGGATACACTGAAAGACTTTTTTCTTTTGTAAATAATATCAACACCCAGGAAGGGGGAACGCATGTGGCTGGATTTCGTGCGGCCCTCACGAAATGCATCAATAGATATGCCAGTGATGATATTATTCCCAAAAGTTTAAAGGAAAAAATGAATGGGGATGATATGCGGGAAGGTCTGACCTGTGTCATCTCAGTTCGGGTACCCGATCCCCAGTTTGAAGGACAGACCAAAACAAAATTGGGAAATTCCGAAGTAAAATCTATTGTAGAATCCGTCTGCTCGGAAAAATTAACTATATTTTTAGAACAAAACCCCCTTGAAGCCAAAAAAATTCTCATCAAGGTGGTTGAGGCATCACGGGCCAGAGAGGCCGCTAAAAGGGCCAGAGATCTGTCAAGAAAAAAAGGGTCTACCAGCCTGCTTATGGCCGGAAAACTGGCGGAATGTCAGGAAAAAGATCCCAGCAAACGAGAAATTTTCATAGTGGAGGGTGATTCAGCCGGCGGTTCTGCCAAACAGGGAAGGGATAGATCGGTCCAGGCCATTCTCCCTCTGCGCGGTAAAATCATGAATGTTGAAAAGGCCCGTTTTGACAGAATTTTAAGCAGTGAGGAGATAAAAAATCTTATCGGTGCCCTGGGTTGCGGAATTGGTAAAGATGAATTTGACGTGGAAAAATTACGTTATCACAAGGTAATAATTATGACCGATGCGGATGTGGATGGTGCTCATATCCGCACCCTTCTTCTCACCTTTTTCTATCGGCAGATGCTGCCGCTTGTGGAAGGTGGTTTTGTCTACATAGGCCAACCGCCTTTATACAGACTTGGAAAAGGGAAAAAGGAAAAATATTTTTTGGAAGATGAAGATTTGAATAGTCATCTTTTCATGGAAGCAAGTCAAATTATCGAGATTCATACAGACGGAATAGAAGATAAGGAACTGGTAGGCGATGTCCTCGTCGAGAAATTACGGAAACTTTCAGTCTATCAAAAAATTGTAACCTATCTTGACAGGATGAATATATGGGAAGATATGCTCTATTTTCTCCTTGAAAAGGATGTGCATTCGGCGGATCAATTTGCTGATGAATCTTTTTTAAAAGGTCTTGTTGATCAACTTTCCCATGAAGAATTGATTATTGGCCCCATACGCTCCTGTCGCTGGCGCCCGACATGTTATGAAGTAGATATTGCCATAAGAGGAAAGGCCCATATTTTCATCACCCTGGGCCCCAATATCCCTCTTATTAATGAGTACCGACATGCGCTTGAACTTTTCCCCTCTGTCCGGGCCTATTTAAAGAGAACATTTACCATTGTCAGGAAATCCAGTACCGGTCAGGACAAGGGTATTCATGCGGATGGCTGGAGTGAGATGCTGCAAACCGTCCGCAGTGAGACATTTAAGGGCAGCCATCTTCAACGGTATAAAGGTCTGGGAGAGATGAATCCGGAGCAGCTCTGGGATACGACAATGAACCCGGAAAACAGGGTTCTTGTGCAGGTAACCATCAACGATGCGGAACAGGCGGATGATATGTTTACCACCCTCATGGGAGATAAGGTGGAACCGAGGAGAGATTTCATCCAGAGTCATGCCCTGGAGGTAACTTCTCTGGATATTTAAAATGTGCACTTTTTTTAAGGGAACGAATTACGAATTTTTAATTCGTTCCCAGATGACAAATCCAATTCGCATTTGTTGTGAATCCATCATCTTATAATAAATAGAATTTTTATGAATACGGAAAACAACCAAGAGAAATACCCGACCATATCCATCGAAAAGGAGATGCAAAAATCCTATCTTGCCTATGCCATGAGCGTCATTATAGGTCGGGCTCTGCCGGATATTCGAGATGGGCTGAAACCCGTGCACCGTCGGGCTCTTTTTGCCATGCGGGAGCTTGGTGTCTTTTATAACAGGCCGTATGTAAAATCAGCGCGTATTGTCGGTGATGTTATCGGTAAGTATCATCCCCATGGCGATACCGCTGCCTATGATACCATTGTCCGTATGGCCCAGCATTTTTCCATGCGTTATCCTCTGGTGGATGGTCAGGGAAACTTTGGCTCCATGGACGGTGATTCACCGGCGGCCATGCGTTATACCGAGGCCAGGATGACCAGAATAGACAGGGAGATCGTGGCTGATCTGGATAAGGAAACGGTTGATTTTGTGCCGACCTATGATAATTCCATGACAGAACCCTCTGTTATGCCCAGTAAAATACCCACGCTCCTGATAAACGGTTCTTCCGGTATTGCCGTGGGCATGGCCACCAATATTCCACCCCATAATCTGACCGAGGTCATGGATGGATTACTTGCCCTGGTGGATAATCCCAATATTACGGTGCACGAACTGATCACCCATATAACCGGACCTGATTTTCCGACCGGCGCTCTTATCTGTGGTCGTTCAGGGATCAGGGAGGCCTATGAAACCGGCCGTGGCAGTGTCTTGATGCGCTCCCTGACCCATATTGAAAAGATGAAGGATGGAAAGCGGGAGGCCATCATTATCACTGAAATTCCATATCAGCAGAATAAGGCAACCCTTGTTGAAAAAATTGCCATTCTGGTGAAAGAGAAAAAGATCACCTCCATTTCGGAGGTCCGCGATGAATCAGACAGACACGGAACGCGTATAGTCCTGGAACTGAAAAGGGATGAGATCGCGGAGATTGTCATTAACCAGCTCCATAAAATGACACCCCTGCAGCGTTCATTCGGCATTATTTTATTGGCCATTGTCAATAACAGACCAGAGGTTTTGAACCTCAAACAGATCCTGGAACATTTTGTCCTCCACCGCAAGACCATTGTCTACCGGCGGACGGCCTTTGAGCTGAACAAGGCCCAGGAAAGGGCCCACCTGCTGGAGGGTCTCAAGATTGCCATTACCAATCTGGATGAGGTGGTGCAGTTGATACGCGCTTCCCAAAATGGCGCGGAGGCCAAAGAAGAGCTGATCAGACGTTTCGAGTTTTCCGATATTCAGGCTCAGTCCATTCTCGAGATGCGACTGCAGCGTCTTACCGGCCTGGAACGGGAGAAGATCATAAGCGATTACAATGAAGTCATTCTCGAAATTGATAGGCTGGTAAAGATACTTGGTGATGAAGGACTGGTCATGCAGATTATTCGTGATGAGTTCCTTGAAATTAAAGAGACCTATGGGGATGAGAGACGGACAGAGATCATTGATGCGGTTGATGAAATCCTACCGGAAGATATGATCTTACCCGAGGATATGGCGGTGACCGTCACCCATTCAGGGTATATCAAGCGGAACCCCGTCAATCAGTATCGATCACAGCACCGGGGTGGAAAAGGGGTTCGTGGGGTGACCAATATTGATGAAGATTTTGTCACCAATCTGTATGTGGCTTCGACCCTGGACACCTTTCTCTTTTTCACCAATCACGGAAAGATATTTTGGCGCAAGGTCTATCACTTACCGCTGGCGAGTCGTACGGCCCGCGGCAAAGCCATTGTTAATGTCCTGAATCTGGCGGAAGGAGAGAAAGTGGCGGCGATCCTGCCCATCTCCGATATTGCCGACAAGGGTGGAGAAAAAACCATTCTGATGGTTACCCGGTCGGGACGGGTGAAAAAAACGAGCCTCCAGGAGTTCAGCAGGCCGTTGAAAAGAGGGAAAAGGGCGCTGACCATCAAGGAAGGCGATGAGATTATCGCAGCCCATATCCTGGGTGGGGATGATACGGTTCTCCTGATCTCTTCCAAGGGCATATCCATCCGTTTTCATGAGTCTGATATCCGTACCATGGGAAGGACTGCCGCCGGCGTGAACGGGATTAATCTGGCAGAAGATGATTTCCTTGTTGGAGCCATTGTTATTTCCTCGGAGACCTCCATCCTGACGGTTACTGAAAACGGCTACGGAAAAAGAAGTCCGGTGGATGAGTATCGTGTTCAGCGCCGGGGCGGCAAGGGAATCTTTGCCATCAGGGCCAGTGAGCGCAATGGTGCCGTAATCGGCGCCATGCAGGTGGATAATGAGAGCGAGGTTATCCTTATTGCTGATTCTGGAAAGATGATTCGAATGCCCCTTGAAAATCTTCGGGTCATTGGCCGGACGACCCAGGGGGTCCGGTTGATTAATCTGGAGGAAGGGGAAAAGGTTGTCGCCATGGACAGAGTGGCCCGTGATGAATCCGCTGACGACGAGGAGTCAACAGACGAAGAATTCACCAATGACTAACACCAGAAGGATAGCTGTTATCGGCGCCGGTTCCTGGGGGACGGCCATTGCCGGTCTTCTTTCCGAGAAGGGATTGGAGACCAGTCTGTGGGGGCATCATCCGGACCATGTGGCGGCCTTGAGTCGTGAGCGGGAGAACAAAAAGTACCTTCCCGGATATCACTTCGTTGACGCCCTGCACCCCACCGCCGATCTGGCTGCTGCCGTTACAGGGTGTCATACGGTCTGTATGGTTGTCCCTTCCCATGGTTTCCGTCCGGTTTTTGCAGCTGTTGCCCCTTTACTGGAAAAAGGGTGTTTGGTTGTGTCGGCAGTAAAAGGTATTGAGAATGAGACCCTGATGACCATGACTCAGGTCATGGCCGAGATCCTGGGGAGTGATGTCCAAAAAAAGGAGTTGTCACTTGCAGTTCTTTCCGGACCATCATTTGCCAAGGAGGTGGCCATGGGCATGCCTACGGCCGTTACCATTGGTTGCAGCTGGATTGAAAAGGCAAAAGAATTACAGCATATTTTTGGTACCGAGCGGTTTCGGGTCTATGCCAGCCATGATGTGATAGGGCTGGAGATAAGTGCGGCCTTGAAAAACATAGTCGCCATTGCCGCTGGTATCAGTGATGGACTTGGGTATGGACTCAACAGTCGGGCGGCGCTCATTACCAGGGGTCTTGCCGAAATAAAAAGACTCGGGGTGAAAATGGGCGCAGACCCCCTCACCTTTTTTGGTCTGAGCGGACTCGGTGATCTGGTGCTTACCTGTACCGGGGATTTGAGCCGTAATCGGACAGTGGGCCTCAAACTGGGACAGGGGAAAAAACTTTCCGCCATTCTGGAGGAGATGGAAATGGTGGCAGAAGGGGTCAAGACAACTCGCTCTGTTTATGATCTCGCCAAGCGCCTTGCCGTTGATATGCCCATATTGGAGCAGGTATATTTGATATTATATAAAAATAAGGATTGTTCTGCCGCTGTCATGGATCTCTTAAACAGAGAGTTAAAAAATGAGTGAGTATAAAAGTGGTGTTGCGTCTTTATTTTGACCAATCATTGTCTTCAAATTCACTATGATCAGGTTTAGGTGGTTTTTCTTCAGCTAAGCGCTGATTAAGCCAGCCCAATACCTGAGTAAATTCTGCTTTGAACTCGGCAAGTGCCTTTCCGCGATGACTTACCTTGTTTTTTTCTTCCATTGTCGATTCAGCAAAGGTTTTTCCCAGATCCTCAAAATAGAAGATGGGATCGTAACCAAAACCGCTGTCCCCTCTTCGTTGCTCCAGCAAAATTCCTTCACAGCTTCCTTCGTAGGTTAACGCCGGCCCAGACGGAACCGCAATGGAAAGGGCACAGTGGAATGCAGCCTTACGATTCTCTATCCCTTTCATGTCCTTTAAGAGTTTATCAACATTTTCCGCATCCGTCGCTTTTTCACCGGCATACCTTGCTGAGTAGACCCCCGGTGCACCATTCAAAGCCTCCACCACCAGTCCGGAATCATCGGCAATTGCAGGAAAACCAAGTATCTTTGCGGTGTGCAGCGCCTTTTTATAGGCATTTTCCTCAAATGTTGCACCGTCCTCAATGGCCTCGGGAAGGGGGCCAAAGTCGGCAAGAGATCGAATCTCAATGGGAAAATCCTTAAGCATTTCTTTAAATTCTTTCACCTTGTTTTTATTGGTGGTGGCCAGAATCAGTATGGTAACCATGATACTTCTCTCTTCTTAAAATTTGGTTTTGGGAGCATTCTTTTTGATCGTTTTGTCGTAACGTTCCTGTTCACTGTATATACAGCCACAGTATGGCTGTCGATATAAATCCATTTCAATGGCCCTCTCTATCCCCTCTTTCCATCCTGTCCTGAAATCTTGATAATAAAAATCTATCTGATATTTTCTGGCCATGGTTTCACCAATTTTACGAATGCATTCATGGTCCTGATATTTACTGTATAGGAGTGTGGTTGAGAAGGCGTCATCTCCTCGACCCCTCGCTTGTCGGGCCGCTGATTCCAAACGCATGGCATAACAGAGGATGCATCGTTGCTGTTCATGGAAGACCACCTCTCTGAGATATTCCGTAAGGCCATATCCGGATTCAATCTCGACCTCCAAACCGCTCTTCCCGGCAAATTGCCGCACACCCTGGATACGTTGTTGAAACTCACGATAAGGATGAATATTTGGGTTATAAAAATATCCGGAAACCTCTATCCCCTCCTTCCGTAATTGTGATAAAGGGTATATGGAACAGGGGCCGCAACATATATGGAGAAGGAGTTTCATCTTTTTGAGATTTTAAATTTTTTGGGATCGATATTATATTGATGAATCTTATAATTGATAATCCGCAAACTCGTTTTTAAGAATTCTGCCGCCCTCGTCTGGTTGCCGTTATGGTGTTTCAGACTCTCGATAATCAGCTCTTTTTCGAAGTTTTCCACGGATCCCGCAAGCGATAACAGGTTGTTTAATTGACTCGCGTCCGATGTCTGCAGGGTTGGCGGCAGGTGAACACCTTTTATGGACTCATCGTCACAGATAAGGACAGCCCTTTCCATACAGTTCTGAAGTTCGCGCACGTTACCCGGCCAGTGATACTGAACGAGCATGTCTATGGCCGAGGTGGAAATCCGCTTAATGGTTTTTTTATTCTCTCGCGCATATTTCTCCAAAAAATATTCAGCCAGCAGGAGTATGTCGGTTCGCCTTTCCCGTAAAGGTGGCATGTAAACAGGGAAGACGTTGAGTCGATAATAAAGATCCTCCCTGAAGCTGCCCTCTTTTACTGCTTTTTCCAGATCCTTGTTGGTAGCGGCAACCAGTCGCACATCGCATTGGATGGTTTTGGTTGACCCTAAGCGCTGAAAATTTCTTTCCTGGACTACATGCAGAAGTTTTATCTGTATAGATGGGCTGATTTCACCGATTTCGTCAAGGAAGATAGTTCCACCCTCTGCCTGTTCAAATCGTCCAATCCTGCGCTCTGTAGCCCCTGTGAAGGCCCCTTTTTCATGGCCGAACAGTTCGCTTTCAAGAAGTGTTTCCGGAAGGGCTGAACAATTGACCACCAGAAAGGGTTTGTTTTTTCGATGACTGTTGTAATGGAGGGATTTGGCAACGAGTGTTTTTCCTGTGCCGGATTCACCACGCAGGAGAACGGTGGCGTTGGAATCCACCACCCTGTGCACCATATCATAAACCTCTTGCATCCGGCTTGAGTTGCCTATGATATCATTGATTCTATTTTTTTCCGAGAGCTCACGTTTGAGTTTCTGGTTCTCCAGACGTAATTCCTCTTGTTTTCGGTTCACGGTCTGGATTCTACGGGTGGTTTGGGCTATGAGCCCACTGAGGACAATTAAAAAACGGAGGTCGGCATCGGCCTGATGATTCAGACCGTCTTTATACATCCGGTCGACGCTCAGAGAACCGATGATTTGATGTTCATCCCTGATGGGGACACAGAGAAATGATCTGTTTTTGAGGGTATCATCCCCTCTGGCTCCGGTTCTGTTGAGAAAAAGAGGCTCATTGGCAATGTGTGGTACGATTATCGGTTCTCCTGTGGCCACAACTCTTCCGGTAATACCTTCTCCAAGCACATATTGTCCGCGTTTTTTATTTTCCGCGGTGAGACCATGTGCCACTTCTATCTCCAATTTTCCGGTAAAGGGGTTGATGATCGTGATTGTCCCGTTTTCCATGGATTTCAGATCGGCCAGGGTTTTCATGATTTTTTCCAGACAATCACTCAGGTTTACTGCTGAAGCAAGTGCCTTTGTTATTTCGTAAAGACAGGTTAAGTCGTGGAGTTCCCTGGAAATATCTTTTTGTTCCTGCATGGTGGATGATTTTTGTTTTCGTAGAGGAATGTGGAAATAGCCAAATCTCCATTGGAGATTAATTGAAAATATTTATAACAGAAAACGGAGTTTTTGCCGATAAAATATTACAAATTTGTTTTTTGTAAGGTTCTGTTTCCGGCAGATGTTGACAGCTTTTGGTTCAGGTGGTAAAAGAGGGCAGAATGTTGGAGGAATGGCCGAGTGGTTTAAGGCGGCGGTCTTGAAAACCGTTGTACGAAAGTACCGTGGGTTCGAATCCTACTTCCTCCGCCATTTATATTGGAGAGGTGACCGAGAGGCCGATGGTGCTCGCCTGCTAAGCGAGTGTGGGGGTTAAACTCCACCGAGGGTTCGAATCCCTCCTTCTCCGCCAATGCCCTGAGACCCCCTTTTAAGTTACTAACTTAAAAGGGGGTCTTTTGTTTTCATGCTCCCTATTATTGAGAAATTTCTTTCGTCTCTATAAACCCCAGAGCAGAGATTTCTCTATCCATCCCTCCAGTCCCGATTCATGTCTTATCTTGACCCATCCTTTTTTCTCTTCCTTTTTTGCCAAAACCACACCGTAATATGCTTGGCCCACGACGGCATACTTCGTTCCCGGGCCACTGCGTATGTTGATTTTTTTATTTTTTCCCCTGTTTGCTTTAACGATTACGTGCGGTTCGTTGTTGAGCATTGAGGTTGGTAACCATCCCCTGTCATTTTCAAAGTCCTGAATTTTTACCCATTTTCCTTTTTTGGTAATAATTTTTACCGGAAAACCATTTCCATACTCCCATTTTATACTAAATGTTTCTCCTGGTCCGGTTCGTAGACTTACTTCTTTTCCATGTGTACTTTTCATTTCCGCTGGTGAGCTTGTATGAAAAATGAGCAGAAGGATAAGTGTTGTAAAAAGGATAGTTTTAATTTTTGTTAACATGGTAAGGATACCGAGAATGCTAAACATTGAAGGAAATTTTTCACGGTCATAAAAAATTATTTAACTCTGGCTAATTAGGGGGAGGTTCTTCGCGATTTTTTATAGTGTTCCCTTTATAGCGTATTTATCTTTTGTGCCCTTATTTTTTTGGGGAGGAATCGCGAGCGGTAAGCTTGCACAGTGAATGGATATGGCTTCATATTTACACGCATCGGTCATACAGCGCATACAACGAATACATTCCGGACTGTTAACGCTTTTATTGAATTGAATATCCATTGGACATACCCGCAGGCAGGCCCCGCAATCAGTGCAATTCTCTTTGTTCAAGTGGAGCTGAAATATGCTGATTTTATTAAATAGTCCGTAAAAAGCACCCAGGGGACAGGTTGTTTTACAGAAAGGACGCATTGAAAAGATACTCCAGAAGAAGAACAAAAATAGCCAAAAAAGTTTATTATAAAAAAGATATCCCACTGTTGCCCTGAGATCTGGCTGCAATATGAGCATGGGAATACCCGCTTCAAAGGTTCCGGCCGGACAGACATACTTGCAGAACCAGGGATTTCCCATCCCCCATTGGTCTGTAAGTAATAAGGGAAAGAGGATTACCAAAAAAAGGAGCATGAAATACTTTATATATCTTAAGGATTGAGTTATTTGAAATTTTCTCCCGGACGGGATTTTGTAAAGCAGTTCCTGTAACAAACCAAAGGGACAAAGCCAGCCACAGGACAGTCTTCCTGTTAATGTTGCTATTATACCCATGCTTCCCAGGACATATGAACCAAGATAGTAGGATCCAGTTTCTATGGAAAATCGCGCCCCCAGAAGCAACTGTTGGATCGCCCCAATGGGACAGGACATGATTGCGGCTGGACACGAATAACAATTTAAACCAGGCGAACAGACTGCTTTTAAAGAACCCTTGTATATATTCCTGGTCCATGGAAAGAGGAGGTATCCATTGGTTATAAAACAAAAAATGACTTGTATGAATTTTCTTACAGTTTCCATGGAATTATTAAAAAGCAGTATATTATGAAAAAAGGTGAGGAGTTCCGCCCTAACCTATTCCTATGCAGGACAAGCATAGGGTCCATCCTTGTTCCATGACTCTTTGTGGTTCGTTCAGGGCTATTCCCATCAGAAAAAGAATGAGAAAGAGCGTGAGGGGAATGAAACGATAGATTGTGTTGTGCCTTTTTCTAGTCATGCGTCCTTGGCTCCGTTGCGGTTGAGCTTGCTGATAATGGATTAAGTTTTATCACCAATTTTCACATTCTTTTTTCTTCTGTCATCTATGATGATCTGAGTTGCCATCCGCAGACCCTTTTTCAAAAGAGTTTTCATGGGATTTTGCAGCCACTTGCAGGAGTTCTGTGTGACCATATCATTAAGAACAAAGGTGGCCGTTTCTGGATTGTCAGAATATAGTCGCCGGGATTTTAGTGTAGAGGCGACTTGCGGAATTATGCTGAGTTGTAATAGTGACATTTTTCATCTTTCATCTCATAAATTTATTAGACTTGAGAAAAGTAGTCCCATAACTCTTTCCAGGTCATCCGGAGAATAATAATCGATTTCAATCTTGCCGCGACTTCCATTTTGGGAGATCGTTACCTTTGATTGCAGGAAATTGGTGAGTTGATTTGTTAAGGTCGTACAGTAAGATTGAGATAATTCAACGGGTGGAGTTCCCTGGTTGGCTAATATTGACGTTTTACTAGTCCCCTGTGTTTTTCGTATACTTTTTTCCGTCTGCCGTACGGAAAGGTTTTTTTGAATAATGAGATCGCGTAAGTTTTGCAACTCGGATGGTGTGTCAATAATTCTCAGGAGAACCCGTGCATGTCCCTCGGTGAGGGTTCCTTGTTCCAGATCGTTCTTGATGTATCCAGGAAGTTGTAGTAATCTCAATATGTTGGTTATTGTTGACCGTTTTTTACCCACCCTTTTTGCTGCCTGCTCCTGGGTGTAATTGCATTTTACTATAAGCTTGTTATAGGCCTCCGCTTCTTCAATTACATTCAGGTCTTTTCGTTGAATATTCTCAATAAGGGCCAGTTCCAAAAGGGAATCATCGTTATCAACGCTGCGGATGATGACAGGAATTTTTTTTAATCCTGCCCGTTGAGATGCCCTCAATCTTCGCTCACCGGCGATTAATTGATAATAGCCATCGTGTTGAGTCATCACAACAAGGGGTTGAATCACACCATGTTCTTCGATCGATTGCGTGAGTTCGTTCAATCCCTCCTCTTCAAAATAGGTTCTTGGCTGGTGTTTATTGGGGATGATTTTTTCAATATCACACTCAAAGTATGTTTCTTCTTCTTGGGCAAAGAGGAGCCCGACACCCTGCCCTAAACCAGTTTTTTTTGTTGCCATGGTTATAGCCTCTGCTGTTGAAGAAATTCATTGGCCAGGTTCATATAAGCCATTGCCCCGCTTGAGCGGATGTCATATTCAATAATGGTTTGGCCATGACTTGGGCACTCACTGAGCCGTACGTTTCTTGGTATAACTGTTTTGAAGACCTGATCACCAAAGTGTTTGACGACCTCGTCTGCCACCTGATAGGTTAGTTTGTTGCGCTTATCGTACATAGTGAGTAAAAGGCCTTCAATGAAAAGCTCTTTATTATAGGCTTTTTTGACGGACCTGATGGTTTTGACAAGCTGAGAAAGGCCCTCCAAGGCGTAGTATTCGCATTGCATGGGGATGAGCACCGAGTGGGCTGCTGTCAATGCATTAATGGTTAAGAGGCCAAGGGATGGTGGGCAGTCAATCAATATGTAATCAAAGTTGGTGCTGACTGTGCGGAGTAGTTTTTCTAAATTGAACTCCCTGTTCTCCATGGAGATGAGTTCTATCTCGGCAGCCACCAGATCTATATTGGAAGGGGCGACAAAGAGATTTGTTGTTTTGGTTTGCAAAAGGACGTCTGCTAAAGGGATACCGCCGGTATAGCTGTGATAGAGGTGTTGTTTGAGTGAGCTGGTCTGTATTCCCAGGCCGCTGGATGCATTTCCTTGCGGGTCAGAGTCAATGAGGAGTATTTTTTTTCTTTTTTTGGCCAGTGCCGCAGCTAAATTAACTGCGGAAGTTGTCTTTCCCACCCCGCCCTTTTGGTTGGCAATTGCTATTATCTTGACTTCTTTCTTCTGTTCCATCATCGGGCTCCGACTTTATTTTGACAATTAGCGGCATTGATACTACTTCTATACCAGATTTCATTCTCGAACAATAAAAATGAACATCCGATAAAGATTTTTATGCTGGAGTGACTCTTTCTTTTGCGTTTTGATATTGGATTCGGCACATTGTTCTTGTGGTGAATTAATTTATAAATGTTTCACGTGAAACATATGGGTGCGTGGGTTGGAAAATGGAAAGTGATTTCTTGATTATTGGCAGTGGAATAGCTGGACTATCTTTTGCTCTGAAAGCAGCCCAGTTGGGTTCGGTGGTGATAATAACAAAAAAAAGTGAGGTTGATACGGCTACCAACCTTGCGCAAGGAGGGATCGCTGCGGTTTTGTCCGGGAATGATGCGTTAGAGTTTCATATTCAGGATACAATTTCCTGCGGCGCAGGTCTGTCTAACAAGGAGGTTGTGGAACTGGTTGTGACCGAAGGGCCGGAAAGGGTCAGGGAGCTGGTGTCTCTAGGTGTTGATTTTGTCAAAGATGTCCGCGATTCATCGGGGTTGAATCTTGGGCAAGAAGGCGGGCATTCCAGGCGACGGGTAGCGCATGCGCATGATTTTACGGGCAGGGAGATCGAGCGAGCCTTGCTGGAGAGGGTGAAACAGAACTCCAATATTCGGATATTGGAAAACCACAGCGCCATAGACCTTCTCATGGTGGATGAAGGGAGTCAAAAAGGTGGATATTGTGCTGGTGCCTATGTTCTTGATGAGAAGATGGGTGTTGATGCCTATAAGGCAAAGGTTACCACCCTCTGTACCGGCGGAACGGGTAAGGTCTATCTCTATACGACCAATCCTGATATTGCCACGGGAGATGGACTGGCGATGGCATTCAGGGCTGGGGCAGTGATGGCAAACATGGAGTTTGTACAATTTCATCCCACCTGTCTTTATCATCCCAAGGCCAAGAATTTTTTAATTTCAGAAGCAGTACGGGGCGAAGGGGCCATTCTTGTGGATCAGGAAGGGAAGCCATTCATGGAGAAATATGATAGCCGTAAGGATCTAGCCACCAGGGATACCGTTGCCAGGGCAATAGATAAAGAAATGAAAGAGCGTGGGGTCGATTGTGTCTTTTTAGATATTACCCATAAAGATAAGGAGTATGTGAAGGAACGCTTTCCCACAATTTACGCCCGCTGTCTTGAGTATGGTATTGATATTACAACGGAACTTATTCCTGTTGTGCCGGCGGCTCATTATATGTGCGGTGGCGTGCAGACGGACACCTGGGGAAGAACATCCGTTGACGGGCTCATGGCGCTGGGCGAGACCGCCTGTACCGGCTTGCATGGTGGGAATCGACTGGCCAGTAATTCTTTGCTTGAAGCTGTGGTTTTTGCGGAAAGGGCATATGTGTATTGTGCTGATCATTGGCTGGAAATTTCCGGGAAATCCTTTCCTCATATAGAACCATGGAAGACTGCCGGAGCCCAAAGGCTGAATGAGGAGATCTTGATTCATCATAATTGGGATCTGATCAGGCGGATTATGTGGAACTATGTGGGAATAGTGAGGACTGTTAAACGCCTGCAGTTGGCCAAAAGACAGATGGAGGGAATCTTTCAGGAGATTGAGCAACATTACAGGGATTATTTAGTTACTCCGAATATGATTGAGTTACGCAATATCGCCTTGGTTTCATTGCTAATAATACAGTCAGCATTGATCAGGAAGGAATCGCGTGGGCTTCATTATCTTGTGGATTACCCGAAAAAGCGGGATATTTTTGCCTCTGATACCCGATTCAGAAGAAAAAAAGGCGGTTTGCTGGGGGAGATTGAAGTCTGTTAAGTAATATTGTTCTCCGTCGCCGTACCTGCCGCTTGTATTTAATGGAGAAGACGAAGGAGCAGTGAGGATTCAATGACCAGATAGGTGACACTTGTATGGCTGTTGGGGGTTACTTTTTTTCAGGCTCTTTCTTGCTGGAAAATTGCAAAAGTTTGCCCTTCTTCTCCATTTTCGGCTGTGGCTGACATTGGGCACAGCTTTTACAATTGTTGATCATGCTGTGGAGTCGTTGGAGCAAGGTAGTGCGACATTCAGGACAGAGCAGGAGGATGATCTCCTGATAGATGTCATCGAGCAGTTCCTGTTCTTCCTGGTTACCAATATCAGAAAGGGCTTGGGCTATGATCCGGTCAGGATATTTTAGATCCATCCTGGTCTGGTCTCTGCCGGCAATTATTTCGGTTCGGCAATGATAGAAGAGATCGCCTTCTTTGATGGTGATACTGCAGGAGTCACATGTACGGGCACTGATATCTGGTATATCGGTCATGGGAGAAGCCTCACGGCATTTTGTCCAAGGATATGGTTTAAAGGCTCTGGACTGAGATTCAATTATTTGAGTCGTTCTGGCCTCTTTTTTATCATCTTAGGGACAGTTGGTGCCCCGCTCGACCTTGAACTTGCGCACCCTGATGCGTCTTATGAACCGTCGCCTAATCCAGATCAGCATCAATAGCCAGCTCTGGATTCCGGGGCCGTCCAGGTTTCCCCGTTTTTTCCTGGGGGACCAGTACATGGAACATATGGCCCTGTTGCGGGAGTTGATTGGGCCTTTTTAACACATTTGCCACAGTTGGTCGAGAGGGTATGCTTCGTCTTGTGTTCCTGGAGAATACCTGCTACATTTTTCTAATGGAGGATCACGCTTTTCATGGTGGTTAAATCAAAATTCATATTTTAAGGAAAGGTCCATGTTGAAAAAGGTCGGCGCAGGCTTTGCGGGCGGAATGGCAGTTATGACTGATTTCCAGGCCAAAGGATAGGGCTTTACCATGCGTTATTCACATGTGTGTCTGCATACCTTTGGGTATGTTCTGCCTCCCAGGACGGTCAGCTCAGAAGAACTGGAACAACGAATGGCCCCGGTGTATGAGCGGCTCAATTTGCCCTTTGGCAGGCTGGAGATGATGAGCGGGATCAAGGAGAGACGTTTCTGGAATCCGGGAACCAGGCCCAGCCAGGGGGCGGTTCTTGCCGGGCGTCAGGTCATGGAGCAGGCGCATCTTGCTCCCGAACAGATAGAGTGTCTGATCTTCACCTCGGTCTCAAGGGATATGATGGAGCCGGCCACGGCCTCGTTTGTCCACAACAGCCTTGAATTATCTGCGAAGTGTCTGCTCTTTGATCTGTCCAATGCCTGTCTCGGCTTTCTTGATGGCATGCTGGTTCTGGCCAATATGATTGAATTGGGACAGGTTACAAACGGCCTGATCGTGGCCGGAGAAACCGCTGAGGAGCTGGTGGAGTCAACCATAGAGGCCTTGTTGGCTGACAGGAGCCTGACCCGTAAGACCATTAAGCCGGCCTTTGCCTCTTTGACGATCGGTTCCGGGGCTGTGGCCCTGTATATGTGCAGGGTGGAAGATGAGGTGCAGCCCTTGCGTCTGATCCACTCGGCCTGGCGGGCCAATACGACACACTCCAATCTTTGTCAGGGAAGTCAGAACGGGGGGGCGACCACGTTGATGAACACTGCTTCCGAAGAACTCCTGCATCGAGGAGTGGAGACGGCGCTTACAACCTGGCGGACATTTTCTGCGGAATCCGGCTGGCAGGCGGCTGATATTGACAGGTTTTTTTGTCATCAGGTCGGTTCTGCCCATGCCAGACTGCTTTTTGATTCGCTTGATCTGGAAGCGGAGAAGAATTTTGAAATCCTGGCCCAACTGGGCAATGTGGGCTCCGTTTCCGCACCGCTTACCCTGGCCATGGCCATCGAACAGAAGGCTTTTCAACCGGGACAAAAGGGGGCGCTTCTGGGAATCGGCAGTGGGATAAACTGTCTGATGCTGGGTGTTGACTGGGGAAAGTAACAGGGGCGTATGCCTCATCCTTGAGGCAATATCATTGTTCATTTTTCAAGCATCTCTATCCAAAAAAAGGGGGAAATATGCAATATCAGGTAACTGCGGAGCAGGGTCGGCAGCTGCTCCGATTGGCCAGGGAGGCCATAGCCGAGAAACTGGGCAAGCAGGTGGAAGGGAGCAGGGAAGTAGTTGATCCCGCCCTGCAGGCCGAGTGTGGAACCTTTGTGACCCTGAATATTGATGGTCAGTTGCGCGGATGCATCGGGAATCTGGAGCCTGCGGGACCGATCCATGAGGCGATCCGGCGCAATGCCCTGAATGCAGCCTTTCATGATCCTCGATTCCCGGAGCTCAGGGCGGAAGAGCTTGCCAGGGTGCAGATCGAAATCTCCATCCTGAGCCGGCCTCAACCCCTGACCTATGGCGATGGCGCTGATCTCATGGCTAAGCTTCGCCCTGGTATCGACGGGGTCATCCTGCGTATGGGCCCAAGTGGCGCCACCTTTTTACCGCAGGTCTGGGAGCAGCTGCCGCGGGCCGAGGAATTTTTAGGCCATCTCTGTCGTAAGGCGGGCCTGTCTGAGACGGCCTGGCGGGATTCCCATCTCGAGGTGGCGACCTATCAGGTCCAATCTTTTGAAGAGGAAAAATGAGATGAAGGAGGTGAGGTTCACTCCCGATCTGGCCGCACGGATGCGGCATATTTATGAGGAGATGGAGAGGGGATATGAGCAGGTGGCCAACCGGTTGCGGTTCAGTTGCGACGGCTGTCCTGACAACTGTTGCGATTCCTACTTCCAGCATCATACCTTTGTGGAATGGGGCTATCTATGGCTGGGATTTGGTCAGCTTTCCGAATCACAGCAGGAGGAGATCCTGAAGCGAAGCCGTTTATATATTGATGCTTGTGAGCAGGCCCTGGCCCGCAATGAACGCCCCCAGGTTATGTGTCCCTTGAACGAAAACGGCCTTTGTCTCCTCTATGCCCACCGCCTCATGGTCTGCAGGACCCACGGAGTTCCTGCCTCCATGCAGAGGCCTGATGGCCGTCGTCTTGATTTTCCTGGTTGTTTTCGTTGCCAGGAGATAGTCAAAAAGAGCTTTGCCCATGAGTCAGAGGCGCCGCGGGCGGAGCGGACGTCCTTGCTGCATGGATTGGCAATGCTGGAGAATGAACTGATGGATAACAAGAGGTATCTCTATCCCCGGATACAATTGACCATTGCCCAGATGTTGGTCAAGGGACCGCCCACCATTGCCGTGCCTCATTGTGAACGGTAAAAACTGAAGAAGAAGCCCTGGTAGCGAAATGGACGAGTTCTTTTGGAGCGGTATGTTGTCTGCGAGACGCCACTCAATGAAACAGCAGGAAAACATTCGTTGAAACGATATAAGGTGCCGTAATAAAATACAAAAAAGCACTGCTTATTTTTTAACGGCACCTAAAAGAGCATTTCCGTAAATCGTTGATGGAAAGCGGTAAGATCTTCATCGCATTCGCCGCAGATAAGTCTGACTGGACCTAGAATCTGGGAGTTGTCTTCTTCGGGGGTGAAACTTCCATCGGGATTCTGGATGTAATGAGTGGTAATGATTACGTTTTCAGCAACTTCAATAAAATAATCATCATTTCCGCAAGAGGGACAAGAAATCAGATTGACTTTCGGACGATCTTTAATCTGCATGGTCTGTTAATTGTATTTGATGGATGACAGAATATCTTCAGGATGAAGGCTGAGGTTTTGGTAAGAATCCATCAATCTTATTGAAAAAGCTGGTTGTTACGTCGGGTATGTCTGGGTCAGCCGTTCAGATGTTCTTTCTGATTTTGACTGCCCCGGCATGAATTATTGGGAAGGAATTTCCCCAGGATTGATTTGTGGTGGAAGTGGAGGCGATATTCCTATTGGCGCTTATCCTAAACTCTTTAATGGCTCCGGCTTTAAAGAGTTTCGCTGTTTGCATAAAGGTTTCAGGGTTGATTAGTTTTCCATTAAGGCATAGCTCATAATGAAGGTGAGCGCCAGTGGAACGTCCACTGGTCCCCACTAATCCGATAACCTGGCCCCGTTTAACCTTGTCACCTTTTTTTACTTTAAATTTCTGAAGATGGGCGAAGTGGGTGGTGAAACCGTTTCCGTGGCGGATCTCAATAAAACGTCCAAAGTCCCCATTGGTATTGGCCCGAATAACCGTGCCATCAGCCGTGGCCATGATCTTGTCCCCACGTCTCGCCTGCAGGTCCACCCCGGCATGGAACGCTCCTTTGCCGTTAATCGGATCTTCCCTCTCGCCGAAATGGGAGCTTATGGCCCCGGAAAGGGGACGTCCCAGGGGGGTGCGGCGCAGGATGTCAAGATTTTTGTCGGTGCGCAGGAGCAGGTCTTCGCGCAGGGAGTCAGAGGAAGGGATAAAGGGGCCGCCACTGTTGGCTGTGATTTTATGTTTTTTTATCTTTACCCCGATATTCTTCATGACGTTTTCAATGAGTTGATTACGTTTATTGAATTCAGCGAGGGTTTTATTGACCAGTGCCTCTTTTTCAGTATCAAAGAGTGCTGTTTGCGACGTGCTTTCGGAGAGCAGATCGTCAATCCGGTCAGCATAATGCCTGCTTTCCTGCGTGCTCTCGATCAGCTTTAGATTCATGGCGGTAACCTGGGCGTTCAGGTTACTGTTTTCGACGAAAAGACGGGTGATAATAATGGCGCCAACGATCCCGGCACAGATGAGGCCTATACTGAGCGCCAGCCCCAGGGTCAGCTTTTTTCTGGAAAGCAGAATAGTTCTGGCCTTTTCCTTGGCCCCGGTAATATTGATATGGATATGGTCACTCATTGCAGTTTTTCCGGATTGATTGTATATAAAAGAGTTTTGCGGCAAATGAAAACTGTCGAGAATTGTTCTCTTTTTGTACAATTTAAATACATAAGTTGAGTTGTTATAATCGTGACTTTCGGAATAATCAATAAAAAAGCCACCTTGTTCTTTCATTGATAACTCCCCCATCTCTCTAGTCAAAGAATATTCAAGGCTTACAAGCCTGATACAACCCCCCTTTTTTTATGGCGCATCTTCTAAGTTGTCAGTCTTTGAGCAAGTCTTTTGGCGCTCAAACCCTGTTTAAAAATATCACTCTGTCGATCAGTGATGGTGACCGGATTGGCCTTATCGGCCCCAATGGCAGCGGCAAGTCGACCCTGCTCAAGATTGTCTGCAATCAGATTGATGCCGATGAGGGGAAGATCCTGACCCAGAGGCATGTGCGTACGGCTTACCTGGCCCAGGAGGATCTTTTTGACGAGGAGAAGAGTGTTGCTGAAAATCTGCAGCAGCCCCTTGCCGGCCTCGATCTGGATGAAACCGAGCAATATAATCGGGTCCATGCCCTGCTGAGCCGGGCCGAATTTGCCGATCCCACTGTCCCTGTCCGTGTCTTGTCGGGGGGCTGGCGCAAGCGTCTTTCCATCTGCCGCGCCCTGGTGGTGCGGCCTGACATCCTGGTGATGGATGAGCCCACCAACCATCTGGATATAGAAGGCATTATCTGGCTGGAAAAGATGCTCTGCAGCCCTTCGGCCGATGGACCATCGGCGGTCCTGTTGGTGAGTCATGACCGCCGTTTTCTGGAGAATACAGTCAGCAGGGTGGTGGAGTTATCGGCCATGTATCCCGAGGGATCCTTTCAGGTGCAGGGCGACTATGTCAAGTTCCTGGAAGATCGTGCAGCCTTTCTCGGCCAGCAGCTGCAGCAGGAGGAGCGTCTGGCGAACAAGGTCCGGCGAGAGACCGAGTGGCTCCGGCGGGGACCTAAGGCCCGGGCCACCAAAGCCCGTTCTCGTATTGATGAGGCGCACAGGCTGCAGGATGAACTGGCGCAGGTCAAGACCCGCAACCGGTCAACCTCAAGTGTGCAGATAGGATTTGATGCCACCGGCAGAAAGACCCGCAAACTCCTCGAGGCCCACGGTATCGGCAAGGGTTATGACGGGCGGACGCTGTTTTCGGGTCTGGATATGGTCCTTTCTCCCGGCACCAGGCTGGGGCTTCTGGGCAGAAACGGCTGCGGTAAGTCCACGCTGATGCAGATTATGGCCGCCGCCGGCGGTGGTGACGGGGCGGTTGTCCCTGACAGTGGCGAGATCAGGGTGGCGGACGGGGTGCGTATTGTCAGTTTTGATCAGCGGCGCACCAGGATAAACCCTGCCGTGACCTTGCGTCGGGCCCTGGCCCCTGATGGCGATGCCATCGTCTGCCAGGGACACTCAATGCACGTGATCTCTTGGGCTAAACGATTTCTCTTTCAGCCCGAACAGCTGGAAACCCCGGTGGGACAACTCTCCGGCGGGGAGCAGGCCCGGATTCTTATTGCCGAGCTGATGCGGCAGCCGGCCGACATCCTGCTTCTGGATGAACCCACCAATGATCTGGACATTCCCTCCCTTGACGTGCTGGAAGAGAGTCTCCTCGAATTTCCCGGGGCGCTGGTCCTGGTGACCCATGATCGTTTTCTTCTCGATCGCGTTTGCGACCGGGTGCTTGGTTTTGACGGGCGCGGCGGGGTCGATTATTTTGCCGATTATGAGCAGTGGCTTGCCGCCCTGCAGGAGAGCGGCAAGGACCAGGAAAAACCCGTTGCCGCAACGCCTGTTGGCGGCAGGCGTGGAAAAAAGCAGAAGACGGGCAGGCTCTCCTATCTTGACCAGCGGGAATATGAGCAGATGGAAGAAAAGATCATGGCTGCCGAAGAAGAGCAGGATCGACTGCAGGCCCTCATGGATGCCCCGGAAACGGTCTCGGATCCTGAACGTCTACATGCGAGCTGGGCAGAATTGCAGAAGGCGCAGATACTGGCGGCCCAACTCTATGAGCGCTGGGATGTGTTGGAGGCTAAGAAAAACGGGAATCAGTGACAAGACGATGGGGGTGGCAATTTCCCGCACATCTCTGTGCATGAAGATTGCTTGTCTTAAATGCTTGACTCCTGATATTTGGGGTGTTTGATAAGAGGTAAATTTGACTTTTGAAAATCAGAGAGATTCACTGTAACCCCAAAACTTGGGGTTAGTTAAGAAATTCCTGGATGTGGCAATGTTATAACCACTGAGGCATATCTAAAGCGATGCATATATTGTCCCCTATGTGATTCTTGCGTCTGGATTCGGCCACACCGGTCTGCAGTTTACCGCGCCATTGATCGCTCGCACTTCGAGCGTGTAAACGATGGCTTTTTAGATGGTAGTGCGCGGAAACGATCAAGAAGTCGGCCCTCGTCAACTCAAACACGTCGTGGGTCTATGCAAAATTATCGAGCGAGGCACGGGATCCCGACCTCGCTCGATGCCGACTGTGGTTCTCAGTTAGTTAGTCACCACCAAGGTGAACTGAGCATAAAAAACACCCTCTTCCAACGCCGTGGTGTCCCCGGCACTGTCCTTGGTCAGAACGTAAAAATTGTAGGTGCCGGCGGTGGTTGGCGTGCCTCGGAGAATGCCTCTCCCTTGGTCGATGACGATTCCGGGCGGTAACGTTCCAGATTCGAAGGTCCAGGTATATGGCGGTGTACCGCCCCCCGTGACAATTGTCGCGGCGTACGGGCTGCCTACCTTGCCGTCGGGCAGGTAATCACTATGCACATTGCTGACCACTGCAGACATGCAGGGGTTAATGCTATTGCCGTTGCCGCTGTTGCAAACTTGAGAAAGGTCTAGCGTTACCTGGGCCGTTTCGGTGCTGCTACCGTCGGAAACTTCAACATACAAGGAGTAGGTGCCTTGGTTAAATGATTGTGAGGTGACGCTAACGACGCCAATGGGCGAAATGTTGATGGACGGGAAGGGTAGCACATAGCCGGGTGCCGCTGTCCAGGTATAACCGCCGGTTCCGACGTTTCCCCCTGTTGCAACCAAGACCCAAGGGAAGACCTTGCTATAAGCGCCGCCATTCAGGTCGATTACTCCACTAACAGTCTGTGGTAATATGGTCAAGGTACTGGCTGCCCCGGCAGGCGAGACTGTGGACGTCGTGTGGTCGGAAATGCTTCCCAATGTTGCCGTAAAAACCGATGAGCCTGCCTCTACACCGCGTGCGAGGCCACCCGCAGATACTGTGGCAACCGAGGTTGAGCTTGAGGTCCAGGTTACCGAAGAAGTAATGTCCTGCGTGCTGCCATCTGAATAAGTGCCGGTTGCCGTCAGTTGCTGAGTAGTTCCCACTGCAATGGTAGGATTGGCGGGCGTTATGGTGATTGAATGCAGTGTTTCTGCGGTTACCGTGAGCGTCGTGTTTTCGGAGACGCTTGCTAAAGTCGCAGTAATAACCGAAGAGCCTGCGGTAACGCTGGTTGCAAGACCGCTCGCCGCTATCGTGGCAACGGAGGTTGTGTCCGAGGTCCAGGTCACCGCCGATGTGATGTCTTTAGAAGTGCCATCTGAGTAGGTACCGACCGCCATGAATTGCTCGGTCAGGCCTTCAGCTATGGTTGGATTGACGGGCGTTATGGCGATAGACTGCAGTGTTTCTGAGGTTACCGTGAGCGTCGTGCTTCCGGAGACGCCTGCCAAAGTCGCAGTGATGACCGAAGAGCCCGCGTTAACGCTGGTTGCAAGACCGCTCGCAGCTATCGTGGCAACGGAGGATGTGTCCGAAGTCCAGGTCACCGCCGATGTGATGTCTTCAGAAGTGCCATCCGAGTAGGTACCGACCGCCGTGAATTGCTCGGTCAGGCCTTCAGCTATGGTTGGATTGGCGGGTGTTACAGCAATAGACTGCAGCCTGGCTGCGGTTACAGTGAGTGTTGTGTTTGCAGATACACCCGTTAATGTCGCAGTGATGACCGAAGAGCCTGGAGCAACGCTGGTCGCAAGGCCGCTGGCAGCTATTGTGGCAACCGAGGGTATGCCCGAGGTCCAGTTTACCGAAATCGTAACATCCTGGGTTGTGCCGTCGGAGTAGGTACCGATCGCCGTGAATTGCTGGGTCAGGCCTTCAGCTATGGTTGGATTGGCGGGCATTACGGCGAGAGACTGCAATGTTTCTGAGGTTACCGTAAGCGTCGTGCTTCCGGAGACGCTTGCCAACGTGGCGGTTATGACCGAAGAACCCTCGGTAACGCTGGTGACAATTCCGTTCGCGGCAACCTTGGCGACCGAAGTCGTTTCTGAAGCCCAGCTCACCGCCGATGTGATATCTTTAGAAGTGCCATCGGAATAAGTGCCGGTTGCCGTAAATTGTCTGTTCAAATCTGCGGGAAGGGAAAGGTTGGCTGGCGTAACAACAATGGAGTGCAGCGTCGGCGCTGTGGGGCTCGATTCCCCCCCTCCCCCCCCGCACCCTACTAACAGGACCGATACTAATAAGGCCAAAGTCAATGAAATTTGGTGACGCCATTTTTTCATTACAATCCCTCCAAGAATATGTTGATTCTTTCGATTATATCGCCTGTGAATTCATCCCCTTTACGCTGCTCAAAAAAACACGCCCACAACTTTCATTTCTCCGCAAGACCGGCCGATATTCATGAAACATGAACCAGAAATCGGCCGCTATCGGGCAGCCTTGGCCTGTTTAAAAAACAACTTTAAACTTTACATCTATCACAGGTGAAATATTTTTTCCAGTAATTCTGGGTAATATTTTAAGAAGAAAACCTGTAGAGGACTCTGACCATTCAGAACCCGAAAAGTGGAAGAGCCGAAGAGACAGTTTATGTTCCGCGAAAATTGCTGATGAGGTTAACCCCCGCCATGACCACACCTGGAACAGGAGCAACCGCCACCTAGTTGGGTGCATGGTTTTCCTCCGTCGTGAACAGCTCCTCGAGCAGGTAGGGATCATCGAAATAGCGTCGTCCGATGAACGCCACCGCATGATGTCCCCACTGGCGCATTGCGCCGGGAGATCGGATGCCCATTGGCCATAGGATGAAGCGCTCACAACGCTCGGTACCCGGGATGATGCCATGGGCGCCAAACAGACTGTGGTGACCATTTTCGGTCTTCAGGGAGCGCAATTCGTCGTAGTCGTGGGGCATTAACGGGAGCGCCTTTTGCCCTTCATCATCGTGGTAAATGCGCTCGATAAAATGAGTGCCATGCGCGAGACGAATGACAACCGGTTGCCGGGGAGCGTCCTGTGGCACCAGCGGCTCCTCGCGGTAAACCTGGGCGCCGGCTCCACGAAGTTGCAGCCGTGGACCAGGAAAGAATTGCAGGAAACAACCGCAGTTGTGGATCGAGTCATATGCGAGCACGGTGCCATCACTTGCGAGCGTTACTCGAAATGTCAAGCCGTCGATCCGCCCGGCATAGAGGTCGTTGCCGCTGCGCGCCGGAAACCACACCACGTAGTTCAACTGCAGGAGCACTCGCCCGTTAATCCGGGTATGGGAAACCAGCCGGTATTCGGACGGTGCGTTCAAGTCCACGCGAGCGCCTTCGGACCAGACCATGGCTCCGATCCGGTCATCATCACTGACCACATCAATTTCCCAGGTGGGTGCGAAGCCGTTGAACAGGTGCCTCAGGTCCTCGCCTTGCGGTCTCGGAATATCCAGTTCGGTGCGTGCTGCATCGACCAGGGCACGGGTCTCCTCTGCTGATAGCGTCCCCGAATAACGCGCTGACCAGCGCCGCAGGGCGCCATGCACGGGAAGCAAGGCCAGGGGAGTAGCGAAAGTGGCATGCGCCTCGGTATGCCAATCGGCAATAGCATTCCTGACAATCAGGGCCGTCAGGGGATACAGGCCGAACCAACGCCATGACGTCAGGTAATCGTCCGCGACCTTGGCCCTGTTGCGGATGGATAAACGGCGCTTGGCGCTTGCCTGGTCAACCGTGAGCAGACGCGACCGGCACTCGTTCATTCCCGCTGCGGACGGTAGCTGCGCACGGATGGCGTACGGCAGGTTGCTGCGCTCGAAGCTGCGGGCCTGCTCGTCTAGTGCTGCGAGCTGCTGCTCGAAAGCGGCAAATTGGTCTTCATTGATCTCATCAGCAAAGGAAGCCAGCAGGCGATTCACGCGCAGGTAGGGAAAATCAGGGATCTGTCCGGGACCCTGATCACGCGCGCTGTACTGATCCGTGATCACATCGAGTGCGCTGAACTGACGCATGCAGTCTGCCGCGTTCTGATCGGAAAGAGTTGGGGCGAGAGTCGCGCATCCGCCCAGGCAAAAAGTGAACAAGAGCAGGAGAACGCTGATTCGTGTATACCTCCAGATCACTCCGCACAAGACTGAACCCGGCAGCGCAGTAAGCAGTTGCTGGCAGGCTATTTGCCTACGTGACGGTAGCCCGGGAGGTCGGATGCTTTCACGGGTTGTTCTCTTATCAGTCAACGGCAATCACAGGTGACGGGATTTGCTGGTGGAAGGCGTCGGATAGCTTTGTATATGTCACTGAGAGGGCATGCCCCTGGCCTCCAGCATTCCTGGAAATCAGCCTGGCGGCCACTGCAGCTGGCGGCCGCCCAGGATATGGAGATGGATGTGAAAGACGGTCTGACCGGCGCCGGCGCCATTGTTGAAGACCATACGGAAGCCGTCAACCAGCCCGAGATTTTTGCCAAGCCGGGCGCCGGTGCGCATCATCTTGCCGATCAGCTCATCATCTTCGGCCTCCAGGAAGGCCGGGCCCACGATATGCTTTTTGGGGATGACCAGAAAGTGGACCGGCGCCTGCGGCGAGATATCCCGGAAGGCCAGGAACTCGTCGTCTTCATAGAGTTTATCCGCGGGGATCTGGCCGGCAATGATCTTACAGAAAAGACAGTGTTCATTCATGATTTTTCTCTCACAATATCGAATTGATATTCATGCAAGCAGTTATCCGAAAAAATTATAATAGAGAAATTAGTGTGATGCGGCAATAACGGCACCTTGTATGATTCTTGTATGATCTCTAGATTTAATTGCTGGACGCCGCACCAGGAAACAGCAGAACAGATTGCTGTTTCCTGGTGCGGCATAAGAGGCCGTAAATGAAACAAGCAAGAAAAAGACCTTGCTTGTTTTATAACGGCCTCTAATTATTTGGCGCCAAAAGAGTCTTCAAAAAGTTTGATAATGGCCTCATGGCCGGCATCGCTGAGATATCTGGTGCCCGAGCCCACGAAGGTGTTGTATTCGATGATCGGGGTGTCTTCGATCCACTGGTTCTCTTCCCAGGTAAGCCATTGTTTGTGAGGCTGGTCAAAGACGTGGAGGGGGCGGTTGAACAGTTTTGCCAGTTCCACGGCCCAGCCGGTACCGCCTTTTACCGAGTTATCTTCCATAATGGTGCCGATGACAAAGATCTGGTGGCCGTTGTTGACCATGTGAAAGATGGTCTGCAGCACCTTTCTGATCTTGGAGGTCTCATAATAGGTCCGGTTGAGCATCTTGGAGGCCAGTTCCATACTGATATCGCCCCGTTCCAGTTCCTGCTGGCTGAGGAAGACCGCATTTTTTTCCCGGTACAACTTGTGCCCTTCAAAGGTGTAGATGACCTCGTTGACACCCCATTGTTCAGCCGTTTCACCAAAGGTTGCCTCGGCCCCTTTCAGGCCACCGCTGCAGAGGGTACAGGATTTCGGATCCATATATGTGCTCCTTATTAATTAACCATCATCGGATATTGATTACTTTTCAATTTTATACCATACCTGCATGCAAAGGCAAGTTTTGCCATTTTTTTTCTCTGTTGTCAGGGGGAGATTCCTTTTTTCCTGCCCCGCAGGAAGACGCGGTGCGGGGCCGGATACCCTTCCACGGTCAGCGTCGGGTCCCGCGGATCGATGAAATCGCGGTAGGATTCAAAGGTCATCCACTCGGTGGAACGCTGTTCTTCGGCGCTCATGGGGTGCCGGCAGAAGAGCTCGACCTGGTCAAAACCCGCCTTTTCCATCCACAGCCGCAGGCAATGACCGGTGGGGATAAAATAGGTGCCGGGCGCCTTGGCGTAGGTCTTGTCGGGAAAAAGGGCGATGGGCGCCTCTCCGGGGATGGCCTGGGATTCGAGGAGCAGGGTGCCGCCGGGGCGCAGCGCCTGATGGATGTCGCGCAGCACATCGATGGGCGAGGCGCGGTGGTAGATGATGCCCATGAGGAAGAGGACATCGAAGCAGTCAGGGAAAAAAGAGAGATGCTCGACGCCGAGCAGGTCAATATGGAGCGCCTCCTGACGGGCCATGGAGTTCAAGGCCTTGAAACAGTAGTAGTGCTGCATGGAGGGTTCCAAACCCAGGACCAGTTTGGGGCGATAGGGGGCCATGCGGAACATGTAGTAGCCGTTGTTGCAGCCGATATCGGCGATGATCTTGCCCTCGAGGTCGGGCAGCATGGGCAGCAACCGCTGCCATTTGCGCTCGCTCCGCCACTCGGCGTCGATATCGACGCCGAAGACCGAAAAAGGGCCTTTGCGCCAGGGCATGAAGGCGGCCATGGCCCCTTTGACCTGCGCCTGTTCGCCGGCGCTCAGCTCGTCGGGATGGCCGATGATGACGCTATCGCCGGTGCAGTCGACGTTCAGGGCCACAAAAGGGGCCACGGATTCATAGGGGGTGCGGTAGCGGAGAAAGCCCTTTTTCTGCTGGTTGACCCATTGCTGCCGCTCCTGGTGGAGGGCTGGATCTCCTGGCGGCGGGCGCTTTCCGGGAGCAGGGAGAGATAGTCCAGGGATGACGGCATCTGTTTCATTCTGGTTTGATGGCGATAAAGGAGATGAAATTAAACCACTGGAAGAAGGTCTCCACGCTTGCGAATCCGGCGCCCAGCAGGAGTTCCCGGTTCTCTTCAATGGAAAAGGGGATCAGGATATTTTCCAGGGCCTCTCTTTTCTTGGCAATCTCCAGTTCCGAATAGCCGCGTTCCAGCTTGAACTGATGGTAGATGTCGATATATTTGCGGTTGAGCAGCGGGTCGTGGGAGATCTTTTTTTCACTGAGGATCAGGACGCCGCCGGGCCGCAGGTTGTTAAAGAGTCGGCGGATAAACTCCTTTCTCCTGGGGGGCCGGATGAACTGGAGGGTGTAATTGAGGAGAAAGGCCCCGGTATCGGCCTGATCCAGATCAATGATGTCCTGGGCCACAAAGGAGACCTGATCCTGTTTCGAGAACATCTCGGCCTTGAGGCGGGCCTTGTGGAGCATGG
This sequence comes from uncultured Pseudomonadota bacterium, assembly GCA_963776835.1. Lineage (GTDB taxonomy): Bacteria > Desulfobacterota > Desulfobulbia > Desulfobulbales > Desulfocapsaceae > UBA2270. The sequence goes on along the minus strand of CAVZOB010000002.1, from coordinate 107,755 downwards.
CCGGCGAGCTGTCGATGCCGGTGAATTGCAGCCCCTTATCCGGCAGGAGTCGGGCCAGTTGCAGCAGGGTGGTGCCGGTGGAGCAGCCCAGGTCAACGACCGTGTCGTTCCGACGGAGAAAGATGTCGAGGAGTTTGGCGGTCCCGGTGATGACCTCCTGGTAAAAAGGAATGGAGCGGTCCAGCATGTCATCGAAGACCTGGGCGACCCGTTCGCTGAAGACAAAATCTTCCTGGACCTGATTGACGGCAAAAAGGGTATCTTTGGGAGTGGGCAACATGGCGACAATTAAGAAATCAGGAGGAAACAGGATTGTGCTGATTGATTGATCAACTGTAAAGTATAGTTTATATACTCTTTAAAAGAGTATTTTACCATTATTGACTGGGAGGGAAACCAGAAAAGGGTAAAAGCAGAACTGAGCAGGATAGACAACCATATCAGCAAAGACAGGGAATCATGAAAAAATATATCCCAGGAGAGCATGAGTAATAAATGTTCCTTTGCAGCCGGGGAATCCCTGCTGATCTACCCGCCTTTTGCCGATCCCACCTGGCCCTATGTGAGTCTGCCCACCCTCAAGGGATATCTGGGCAGGCGCGGGATCCGGGCGGCGGTCCGGGATCTGAACGTCGAGGCCTTTTCTTTCCTGACGGAGGAGTCCACCATTGACGGCTGGCGGCAGCATCTGTCGGCGCGGTTTCAGGCCCTCAACGGCCGGGAGAGGTTGACCCTGCCCGAGCAGATGGAATATCGGCGGGTGGCAGAGGCGCTGCCCCTAGTGCATCAGGATTTCGGCACCCTCCTGACCGTGATGCGGGATGAAGGGAGTTTTTATGACCGGGCCGCCTATTCCGCGGGACGTGACGGATATGAAGAGCTGTTCCGGATCATGGAGGCGGTCTATTTCCCCTTCCGCTTCAGCTGTAACCGGGCGGATCACCTGGTGGCGCCCTGGGATTTCGACCTTCTCGACTCCTATATCGCGGGTCGCACCAGCCCCCTTGATCGTTTTTACCGGAGCCGGTTGGCCGAGCTTGCACCCCCGGGCTTTGTAGGGATCTCACTGACCTTTGTCTCCCAGATTCCCGAGACCTTTTATCTCTGCCGTCTGCTCAGGGATGCCTTCCCCAGCTGTTTTCTGATGCTGGGTGGTGCCTGTGTGGATCTGATGGTCCGCCACGGCCGTCCGCAGGTGGTGGACCGGATTTTAGGCTATGTGGACGCCATCGGCATGCAGGAAGGGGAGAAGACCCTGGAGCAGCTTCTGCCCCTGCTCGCGGGGCGTTTTCCTGATCCGGCGCAGCTTGCCGCCATCCCCAATCTGATCACCCGCGACCCGGTTAGCGGCACCGTCCATCAAGGGCCATCCTCGGTGCTGGATCTGGCGGAGAGCGCGGCGCCTGACTATTCCGATCTCGATCTGCAACTGTATCCGGCGCCCTCGCCCATGCTCCTCTACAGTCCGACCAGGGGCTGCTACTGGAATAAATGCTCGTTCTGCGGCTATGGCTTTAATCAGTCCGGGGCCCATAGTTACCGCGAGGTTCCGGTGGAACAGGCCGTGGCCGATCTGCGGGCGCTGCAGGAGCAGCTCGGGGTGGCCAATTTTTACTTCTCCTGTGATGTCCTCGCGCCCGATTACGCCTTCCGTCTGGCCCAGGAGATCCTGGATAGCGGGCTTGAGATCTACTGGTCAACGGATCTGCGCATCGAGGCGGCCTATACCCCCGAGCGCTGCCGCCTGCTCTACCGGTCCGGCCTGCGGGCCGTGGCCTTCGGGATTGAGAGCTGCTCCCCGAAGGTCCTGCGCCTCATGCACAAGGGGACCACGCCCGAGCGCATCCGGGCGGTCAATCGTAATTTTCATCAGGCCGGCATTTCCACCGCCTGGATGAGCTTTCTCGGTCACCCGGGCGAGGGGTTCAAGGAGGCCCGGGCCACCCTCGCTATGATGGGGGCGGAACGAAAGGTGGTGGATCAGTTTATTGTCGGCACCTTCGGCCTGACCCCGGGCTCCAGGATCGCCTGCCGGCCGGAGGAGTTCGGCATTGATTCCATCTACTTTACGGCAGGTGATGTCTTCGGCCTCTTCCCGCTCTACACCGAGAGCAATGGCGGGGCCAATGGCAATGACCCGCGCTTTGTGCAGCAGGACGAACAGATCGCGGATCTTTCCGGCCGCTATCAGCTCGACCATTACCCCTGGGCCGGAGCCATCTCCACCCATCACTCCTTTTTGTATCTGCTGCGCCATGGACAGAGAGTCTTTGCCAAGGCCTGGCCGCTGCCCCGGAAAAAAAGGGAGAAAGCCGGGCCAGGGCAGAAAATTCAGCCCCGTTTTCCCCTGGCTGCGCTGCGGAGACGGGAAGAGCGGTTCATGGGCCAGTACCTGGAACGCGCCCTGCAGCGTGACCCTGCGACGGGCCTGACGCCTCTCAGCTTTGATCATTTTCAGACCGCACTGGCCCAGGAATCGGAGAAAGAGAGGCGCTGATCGCGGAGAATAGGCCCACAATCGTTGTCAACCTTGAACCTTCACCATTCAACTTTCCTATTATGCTGCCCATTATTACCTTCATCGGCTGGCACAACAGCGGCAAGACCACCCTGGTGACCAAGGTGGTCGCCCATCTCAAGCAGCGCGGCCATCGTGTGGCGGTGATCAAATCGACCAAGGATCAGGGGATCATCTTTGATGCACCGGGCACCGATACGGCCCGGCACAGGCAGGCCGGGGCGGACACGGTGCTGCTGGTGGCGCCCGACCAGATGACCATGGTCACCGGCAACAAGGGCAAGTCCCTGGTGGAGCTGGCCCGCACTTTCTGCTCGGATGTGGATCTTGTCATCGGTGAAGGATTCAAGAATGCGGAGGGGGTGCCCAAGATCGAGGTGAGAAGGGAGGAGGATCAGCCCCTGTTGCGGGGGCATGTTTCGGGGGTCATCGGGATGGCCACCGACCTGGCCCTCCCGGATGATCCGGGGTGTGTCCTTTTCCGGCTTGATCAGGGGCGGGAGCTGGCCGTTTTTATCGAGAAATATTTCCGTCTGGATGGTGGCGGAACAGACTGATTCGGGCTTCAGCGGAACCAGAGATTGCAGATCAGGACCGAGGCGCCGATACCGGCCGCATCGGCGCAGAGGGCGGCCGGCAGGGCATGCCGGGTCCGGCGGATACCCACCGCCCCGAAATAGACGGCCAGCACGTAGAAGGTGGTCTCCGTCGATCCCTGAATGACCGAGACCAGATCGGCCAGAAAGCTGTTGGGCGCCTGATTGACCATCTCGCTCATGATACCGAAGGCGCCGCTGCCGGAAAGGGGCCGCATAAGGGCCATGGCCAGGGCCTCGGCCGGCATTCCCAGAGACGAGGTCACGGGCGACAGGAGGGTGATCATGATCTCCATGGCACCGCTGGCCCGGAACATGCCGATGGCCACAAAGATGGCCACCATGAAGGGAATGATGCGCACCGCCGTGGTAAAACCCTCCTTGGCGCCATCGGTCAGGACCTCATAGATCTTGACCCCGCGCAGATAGCCGAAGAGCAGCAGGGACGAGATCAGTATGGGGATCAGCCAGCTGGACAGGGCATTCAGGGTGGCCGAGGAGAAGGTAAAGGGATCGGAGGCCATGCTGAGCTGATATCCGGCACCGCCCACAAAGGCGGCCACCATGAGCCAGACAAAGATCCGGCCGGCCGGTCCCGGAGGAACCAGCGTCGAGTCGGCGCCGGCCTCGATGAGCGGCGGGCCCGCTTCCGCCATCTCCGGCCCTGGCGTTACATCGCGAGCCACCCATTGCGGCTCGGGTTCCCTGGCGGCCAGGATCTTGGACATGACAATGGCCACCACGGTGGCGCAGGAGGTGGCGATCAGGGAGGGGATGACAATGGAGGCCGGACTGGTGGCGCCCGCCGCCGCCCGCACGGTGATAACCCCCAGGGGCAGGAGGGTGACACTGGAGGTATTGATGGCCAGAAACAGACACATGGCATTGGTGGCCGTGCCTTTTTCCGGGGCGAGCTTCTCCAGCTCCTGCATGGCCTTGATCCCCATGGGCGTGGCCGCGTTGCCGAGCCCCAGGGCATTGGCCGCCATGTTCATGATCATGGCGGACATGGCCGGGTGATCGGGAGGTACATCCGGAAACAGACGCACCATCAGGGGCCGCACCCAGCGGGCAATGATCCGCATAAGGCCGCCTGCCTCCGCCACCTTCATGATCCCCAGCCACAGGGCCATGGGACCGATCAGGCCAATGGCCAGGGTCACCGCGTCCTTGGCCGATTCAAACGAGGCCTTGGTCAGGGCGTCCATGCGGCCGGTATAGGAGGCGGTCACCGTGGCCAGCACGACCAGGGCCAGCCAGATGATGTTGATTGCCGACGGTTTCTGTTTCATCTCTCGACCCCGATCAGTCCATCACACCACGAAGGATTGCAGAGGTTCGGGAATCACCACGTTCTCCAGGCCGAGCTCGGCGCGGAGATCATGGGCCAGGGTCTGCGACGCCTCATCTTCGCCGTGGACGATGAAGGTCTGTTCCGGCTTTTTGTCCATCACCCGCACAAAATCCATGAGTCCGTCATGGTCGGCGTGGCCGCTCAGGCCCGTCTGGACTTCAACATTGGCCCTCACCTGAAATTCATCCCCGTAGATGCGCACGAGCGGCTCTTTTTCGACAATCCGGCGGCCCAGGGTATTCGGGGCCTGCCAGCCGGTAATCAGAATGGTGTTGCGCGGGTCGTCGATGCGGTTCTGCAGATGATGGAGGATGCGGCCGCCCTCCATCATGCCGCTGGCGCTGATGATGATCGCCGGGCCCTTCCTCTCGTTCAGCGCCTTGGACTCCTCCACCGACTGGGTATACTGCAGCTTGCGAAACCGAAGGGGTTGCTTGTCGTCGTTGTCAGCAGAAAGGCACGGATCTCGGCGTCGTAGACCTCGGGATGCAGGCGGAAGATGTCGGTGGTGCGGGTGGCCAGGGGGCTGTCCACAAAGATCGGCAGGCTCGGGAATGGCCCCGCTGCTGATGAGTTTGTGCAGGGAATAGACCAGCTGCTGGGTCCGGCCCACGGCAAAGGCGGGAATCAGCAGCGAGCCGCCGCGGTTCAGGGTTTCGTTGACGATCCGCTGCCAGCTCCTGCTCCGTTTCCGGTAAGGGGGATGGGTCCGGTTGCCGTAGGTGCTCTCCATGATCAGGACGTCGGCGCCCTCGACCGGGGACACGGGTCGCGGATGATGGGGATGCCGGTCCGGCCGATATCGCCGCTGAACACCAGCCGCCTGGCGACTTGCCGGTCTCCCGGTCGTCGAGGTCGAGGATGACATGGGCGCTGCCCAGCATATGCCCGGCATCCACCAGGGTCACGATGGACTCCCGGAAAAAGCTGGTGGCGGCGATTGTAGCCGACGCCGACGAACTGCTCCATGGACCGTGGCCACATCTTCCGTGGTATAGAGCGGCTCGAAAGGACTTCTGCTCTTTCCGGCGCGCCGCTTGTTGACGTACTCCACATCCTTTTCCTGGATATAGGCGCTGTCCATCAGCATGACGGCACAGAGGTCGCGGGTGGCGGAGGTGCAGACGATATCGCCCCGGAAACCGTTTTTGACCAGACAGGGAATGCTGCCGGAATGATCGATATGGGCATGGGAGAGGACCAGGGCATCGATCTCTTCTCCGGCGCAGAAATCGCTGCGGTTGCAGCTCAAAGGCCTCCTTGCGTTTGCCCTGGAAGAGACCGCAGTCCAGCATGATTTTTTTGCCGTTGATCTCCAGCAGATGCTGGGAGCCGGTAACGGTCCGGGCCGCGCCGTGGAAGGTAATTTTCATGATTTCCTTTTATCCCTTGGATTGTTGATCATGGAGAAGATCTTTGCCATAGTTGACGGTTTCGCAAAAAAGCTCCCTTCGACAGGCTCAGGGCGAACGGACAGTATCGTAACGTATTGATATTTCGTTCGTGCTGAGCCTGTCGAAGCACCTATTTGGACCAGATTATGACTTTTTGCGAATTCATCATAGTTAATCAAACGGAGTGAATATATCAACGGAAGTTTTGAGGAAAGGTGTACGACCCTCGCCGAAGGCCAAAACGTGGGCGTGAACTCTCAGGAGTGTCACCCTTGCCGGGTCAGCAGCTCGTGCCGGGCCGCTGGAAGGGCTGATCTTTCGAGTGACGGCGGTGGTGAAAATGGCCTGGTTACCGGCGATCAGCACCCTGTTTCTGGTGCGGTTCAATGCGGATGATCTGTCCGGCTGCATCGAAACTGAAGTCGATGATTTTCTGTTGGCGTGCCCACAGTACCGCTTCTTCTTCCAGCTTGAATATTTGCGCAATGTCTTGTGCCGAAGCCGGAATTGGCGTGCCGCGTCGATCGTAATTACGAAAGCGCAACCAGTTATAGACCGCCCAAAAAATAAAGAGCATGCCGCCCGCGGTAATAATCAAGCCATAGATTCGCAGGGTTTGAAATGTTTGGGCCGGATCGGACAGCACAAATACGTCCAGCCGATGATAGCCGAACAACCAGCCCAGGGCTGCAATTACCGGCAGCATGATATAAAACCACAGCAACCAACCAATCGAAAAAATAAACAACAGCACGCCTCTTTTCGTGACCGGCACCAATTCCGGATGATAAATGGTCAGGGGTATTCGCGGACGGTTCATCATGGCTTCTCTCCCTCGGCGCGTATGCCCCGGTCCGGGCTGACCCAGCGCGCGCGCTGGCCGCGTTTCCTGAATAAGGTTTTCGGGACCGCCACGATGGTGGTCAGCGTAATCAACAGCCAGAATGCCAGCGGATACCAGATGATCCAGAAATAATTACTGAAAAAACGTTTTTTGGGTTCGTAGCGCCGGTCGATCATCATGCTGACGCCAAATTGAATTAAGGCCGTAATTCCCAGTATAATCCCATTCCATTGGGGTAACAGGGTGTCAACCCTCCATTGTGGCGGGAGCGGCACGATCAGCCCGATCAAAAACAAAACTATGAGCGTGAACATGCTATAGGCCCAAACCACTGAAGCAAGGTATTCCAGCGCTACCGCCCAGAAGCGCCGCCGTTTCCAGATGAGCAGGTCACGGCCATGTTTGAGTACCACCTCAGCGCCGCCTTGTGCCCAGCGCAGGCGTTGTTTCCACAGGCCTATGAAGGTTTCGGGCATATAGATGTAGCACAGGGCCTTCGGTTCATAGCGGATGGCCCAATGATCCATTTGCAGGCGCCAGGAAATGTCGATGTCTTCGGTAATCATTTCCTCGGACCAATAACCGATTCGATGCAGGGCCGTACGCCGATAGCCGACGATGACGCCGGAGACGGTAAACAGACTGCCATACACCCGCTGCGCGCGTTTCATCAACCCGATAATCGACGAAAACTCACCGACCTGGAGTTTGCCGAGCAGGGATGAGCGGTTGAGAATCCGCGGATTGCCGGTGACCGCGCCCACCCGCCTGCCGGAGGCCAGGTGCTCCATCATCCAGGCGACCGCATCGGGATGCAGCAGGGCGTCCCCATCGATGCAGATCAGAAATTCATGCCGCGCGGTAATCGCACCGGCACGCAAGGCCATTGCCTTGCCTTGATTGGTGGTGAGATGCACCACGCGCAGGCGCGGATTGTCAGCGGCCAGTTCGTCGAGAATTTCTGCAGTCTGGTCCTGGGAGCCGTCATTGACGGCAATCACTTCAAAATCCGGGTATTCCGTGGCCAGTGCGTAATGGATCGTATCACGCACATTCTGTTCCTCATTAAAGCAGGGGATGAGAATGCTGGCGGCTGTCTGATTCGTGGCGGGTGACGGGGAATCCGACTTAAGATCGTGCTTAAATTCCCAGCGCAGGTAATACCAGATGCCGCCGATTATCCACATCCAGGCCATCACCAGTGGATAATAAAATGCATAACCAAACACTAAATCTCGCAGCGCCATCGCGCTCAAGGTCCTCTGAATGGAAAAGAGATCCATTATGGTTTTACCGGGTAATAGGGGAAGTTGTTCAGGCTCATGCCTTCAAAGGTCGGCTTGAATGGCGGGTGATCGCCAAGGAAATCATCCGGGTAATAGGCCAGATTTACCGCGCCCTGCCGGATGAGCATCTGCATCCAGCTTTTTAGCACCTTGCCGTCGATCCATTGATCGGTGGCCCAGTTTTTAGTTTGCAGTTCAAACACGACTTTCTGCAACGCGCCGGGGGTCCGGGCCACGGTTTGCGCCAGCTTGTGCAACCATTGGGCCGCCGGCTCGTCGGTGCCGATGAGATAGGGCATGGCCATCAGGGCGATATGGTCATAATGTGCAAGGAAGGGGTCGAGCGCCTGGGCGAAGCGCGACTCGGCAGCGGGATCAAGCACCACCCGGGCATAGAGATTGCGAGCGACCTTGAAATTGACGCTGGCATCGACATAGTAGGCAAGCCGGTCACTGACGACTTTCCCGAAGGCGATCAGGGCATCGGTTTTCCGGCGGGGCGTGAGCATGCCGCCTGAAAGCGGCTGGTTCGTGCCGGGCCAGCGGGCAGCGGGATCGAGCACCGAGGCGTCTTCATCGTCGGCGAGATAGGCATCGTCGTGAATCAACAAGCCGTGCATGCCGGTGCAGCTCTTGCCGAGATCGGCATAAATCTGGCCAATGAGTGCGAGTGATTCAGGGAGAAAGGGGCTCAGGCGCTGATAATCGCGTTTGGCCGGTATGATCCGGCCATCGGCATTTTTGATCTTGACGGCCAGGCGCGCCTGCTGCGCGGCATCCGGCAACTCATAAGCCAGCAGCGGCAGCCAGGCGAATACCCGGACGCCGGCGCGGGTGCGCAACTGCCAGGCAACGCGGTTGAACAGGTCGGCGCGCATCGGCAGGACGCTGTTGGGAAAATAGAGCGACGTGGGGGTGCCGGTGCCATCGGGATCAGCAAATGCCTGCAGATACACCGTGCGGATGCGCAACGCCTTGATCCGGTCGAGCAATTTGCCGAGATTGTCGTTGCTGCGTTTGGGGTCGGCATCATAGATATAATCCATATCGACCTGCACCGCCCGCTCGATACCGGGCCGATGGGTGATGGATCCGGCGACCTGATCCTCGATTGCTACCGGTGAAGGATTATTTGTCACCTGTAACCGTCCAAACGAGGTTGAGGATTGGGTTTGCCGGTCGAGGGGGCGGTTGCCCAGGCTAAAAGAGATAGGCAGGCCGGCTTTAATGGCGATTGTTTCGATTTCCCGGTTCATTGCGCCGTAAGGCCAGACAATCGCGCGGGGGCGCACGCCCACCTCGTGTTCGATGATGGCGGCGCTGGTGTTGAGATCATTGAAAATACGGGTGTGGAATTCCTGATCGGTTTCGTAGCGTTTGAGTCGAGGAAAATATTGACGGGTAATAGCGGCGGGTTCGACATTCCCCTGCGGGTTGGCGAGAATGCCGTGGTGCAGGTCGTTGGTATGCGTGGCAAATTCCACAAGGCCCGATGCCTGCATTTCGCGCAGTTGCGCCCAGGAAACAAAATCCTTGGCCTCCATTTCTTTGCCGTTATAGGTCACCTTGTCCGGGTCGACAATATTCCCGGAATGGCTGGCTTGTTTGTTTTGATCCGCCTGTTTGGCGGTGGCGGTGTCTTCACCTTGATATTCGATCTTCTCGCCCCGCTGCACATGGGTAAGCCAGTCGGTTTCGAGGGCAAACAAGCCCGGATAACGGTAAGCCTTCAGCAGCGGGAAAATCATAGTGTAGATACTCGCCAGGCCATCGTCCCAGGAAAGGAGTACGGCGTTATCCGGCAGGGGTGTTTCTCCGGCGCGGGCATCGAGAACCTGTTGCAGTGAAATCGGCTGCCAGCGGTTTTGCTGCATCCAATCGAACAGGGCGGCGAGTTTGGTGATGTCGATGGCATAGGGGTCGCGCCTGGTATCCGGAGTTACGTCATTTCGCACATCGTGCATGCACAGGGTGACGAATTGTCCCTTGGGAATTTGCACCGTAATCAGCGAGTGCGGCCGCAACGCTTCGCGGGATTGAGCATGTCCGTCTGTCCGCCAAGCCGGCGTCAACGTGACCGTGAGTGACGTCAGCAAAAATTGTAAAAAAGTTCGCCGTTCCATTAAAAAACTCCCGCGCAACCAATCAGGCCATAGAGGCGATTTTCCCGCCCACCGTCATAAACATTGCTGTTCCAGCCGACGCCATAATGCAGATCCCAGGTGCGGCTCAATTGCCATTTGTGCTCATAGAGCAGGTCGATCGTCGGATTGCCCGTAAAGCCGGCCTGCCAGCCATAGCCGGTTGAAGCCTTGAAATACTGGGTGAATGAACGCTCATACGCGCGCCAGGTGATCCATTGATGTTCCAGCCTCAGGGAGGCGCTTTTACTGTTGGCGGGGTTGAAATACGCGCCGCCCGGTTGGCTGTTGTTTTCGGCAAACAGATCGATGCCCCCCGAGGTGACGTGGTGCGGGTTGGCGAACAGGCGCCGGGTGAGGCCGGTGGCGAAATCGAGGCGCTCGTTGCCATCGCTGATCGCGAGCAGGCTCAAGCCCGCATAGGCATCAAGGGATTCACTCTGCCGCCAGTTGAGTTTGGTGCTGACCGATTTGCCCGAAAAGCCTGCCGCTTTGGCGCGCAGGGGGGTGTCGAGTGAATAGGTATTCCCGCTGATGGCATATTGCCAATAATCGTTGAGCCATTGCGACCAGTCGGCCGCTACGCCCATATGCTCGCCGGTGAGTTGATCGTTGGCCAGCATGGCCAGTAAATGTCGGCGTTTATCGCGCCATTCCGCACCCGCGCCGATCCGGTTATAGGAAGCTGGGCCCTCGGCAAAGCTCGACCAGATGTAATGCTGGTCGACAAATGCCCGCCAGCCTTGATCGGTCCAAGAGGAATTGAGCCGTGTTTGCAGTTCTTGATCCCGATTGCCGGTGACGGGATTGCCATTGACGGCACTACCGTGACTTCTTCCGGAAGCGTATTCCGAGCTGATGGAAGGATTACCTCGGTCAGTCCATTGCGCCAGGCTTTTTTCGATACCGGTGTCGGTAGGAAAATCCTGATGGAGCGCCGTGATCTCGCGGGCCCAGAGCGCGAACTGTTCAAGATCGCGATGGTTCTCCGCCAGATTGATGCGCGTGTCCTTGCTGTCGGGCACATAAGCCGCGGCAAGCTCTGTGGTTTGCAGGGACTGTGCCGGCCATCCGCGCCAGCGTTCCAGCGTGGCTTTGGCATTGAGCAGGCCGGTATTGCGTGGTGCACGGTCGACCAGTTGGTTCATCCGTGCATAGCCGATTGTTTCGTGGTTGCGAAAGGCCGCATCCATGGCCCAGAGTTGATCGACATCGAGCCGTTCACTGTTTTCCGCGCCGATTTTGCCACCAATCCAAACGGGAGTAACCTGATGAATCTGCGCGAGCAATGTTTCCGCTTGTGGGTATTGCTCGCCATCGAGGTAGGCGTAATAGAGGGCGATGAACAGTTCCACATCGGAATCGGGTCTCTGGGCAATCAGCTCCTCATATAAGGCCGCGGCGGTGTGGGGATGGTGCAGGTATAAATACGCATCAGCGGCGGATCGGCGCACATAGGCCGGAATAGTATGCAGGGTGGCGATATCGGCCTGGGCGGGATGCTGCGGCAGGGATTCATACCCGGCGATGGCTTCAGGCATCAACTCCAGCATGCGTAACACATAGATTTGGTCATACCGGGTGCGGAGTTGTTGCGCGGGATCGTCGGCAAAGGCTGCGCTATTGGCCTTGAGTTCCGCCAGGCTCTGTTCGAGTGGAATATCCCGCTCGCCATAACGGTATAAATCATCCAGACGCAGGCGCTCCTGCACCGCATCCCGGATCCGAACAGCTGTTAAATCCGCGCGCAGCCGGTTCCGTTCCGCCGGCGTGAATAATGCCGAGTGCCTGCGTGCCAGCGTTAGGGCGGATTGCGCCGCGGTAAGATCGGAGAAGGAAAATGCCTGTTCCCGTATGGCCTGGGGGTTTAGGGGGTCAATCCCCAAGGCCTGCTGAGACAGGGCAAGCCCTTGGGCTGGGTTACCCGCGCGGCGCCAGACATAGGCCATGTTTGCCAGATCGGTGGCGTTGAGGCCAGTTGCGTGCCGATCGGGTAGCGCCGCAATGGCTGTCTTGGGGGAGCCGCTTTCCACCGTGGCCATCGCAAAAAGAATCTGGCCGGGAAACCCCAGGGCTTGGCGGCGAGGACCAAGAACGGCTGCCGCCCGCGCAAACGCTTTTTGATCGCGTAAGGCGCGCGCCCAGTCAATGAGGGCGTAATCGGGGATGGCGGGGGGACTAATATGGGCGGTGAGCTCCGCGATTTGGGCATTTTCCCCGGCCAGCCGGAGGAGCACGATCAAATCAGCGGTGATATACGGATCATCCGGATGGGCCGCGTGAAGTTGGGTCAGTTTGGCGATACCATTCATGACTTGACCGTTGCGCGCCTCGGCCACGGCCTGCAATCGTGCCGAGGCAAGTGCCGGTTCCTCGGCGCGTGCCAACCCGGGCGATTCGGCGCCATGGACGACAGTTGCGGACAGATTGGCTGCAGATAGTAATACGCAACCCAGGAGTAGTTCTCTCCACATAAATAATTGCATCCCGTTGAAGAAACCGATCCATAAAATCTTGGTATTAAATTTTATGATCAATTCTGATAATCAGCGTAGATCAAGCCACCATATTGCAATGGTGCCGCTGGCCAGGCCCCTTGTGCCGTACTATTTTTTGACCATCCGATATTGTGTAACATAGTACAATACACTCGCCAATGGTAAAGACGTTTTTTATTGAAAAATAAAGAGCATGAGTCACTCTGCAGAACCTGTAAGCATCTCGTGCAGGCCGCTGGAACGGCTGATGGCGCGGGTGATTGCGGCCTTGAAAATGACCTGGTCACCGGCGATCAGCACCCGGCTTTGGGCGCGGGTGATGGCCGTATAGATCAGCTCCCGGGTCAGGAGGGGGGAGTCGGCCTGGGGCAGAACCACCAGCACCTCTGCAAACTCGGAACCCTGGCTTTTATGGATGGTCATGGCGAAGACCGTTTCACAGGGAGGCAGCCGGTAGGGCTGGTATCCCCTGAGGCTGCCGTCTTCGCCCTCAAACCAGACCTTGAACCCGTGCCTTGGGTCTCCGGCGGAGAGGCCGTCGCTCCTGTCCGGCAGGCAGATGCCGATATCGCCGTTGAACAGGTTCAGGCCATAATCGTTATGGAGGATCATCACCGGCCTGCCCGGGTACCAGCCGGCGGACAGGGATGGATATCCAGCGGCTGCCAGGGAAGCGGCCAGGGACTGCTCCACCTGGTGGTTGATGATTCCGACGCCGCTTGGTCCGCGTCTGGTGGCACAGAGGACCCGGAATTCGTTGAAGCAATGGAAGAGCTGACGGATTTCGTCTTCCCTTCTGTGATCGTCGGGTAAGGCCAGGGCCTGTTGCATGTAGCGGGAATATCGGGATGCAATGAAGTCCGCCATTGGTTTATGGAGCCGCCTTACCGCCCTTGTTTCTTGGGGTTCCCGGTTGAGCATGGCCCAGGCGGAATCGCTGTCGTTGTCGTTCACGGCCCGGGCAAAGGCGCTGATCTCCCGGTTAAAGCGGTAACTCTTCCGCAGGGTCACCGTATTCTCGGGCAGGGCCTGGATGCAATCCGCCAGCACCGCGCCGGACTCTACCGAGGCCAGTTGGTCCTTATCTCCCAGCAGGATCAGTCTGGCGCCCGGTTTCAGGGCGTCCACCAGCTTGCTCATCATGGCCAGGTCGACCATGGAGGCCTCATCCACCACCACCACATCCCAGGGCAGGGGGTTGGCGTGATTGTGGCGGAAAGAGGAGGAATACCGCCGGACACCGAGCAGGCGGTGCAGGGTGGAGGCGGAGGCGGGAATCTTCTCCTTGATGGATTCTGAGAAGGGCAGGGCGGCAAGACTTGCCGCGATGGACTCCCTGAGGCGCATGGCGGCCTTGCCGGTGGGCGCTGCCAGGGCGATCTGCAGCTCAGGCCCCAGCGTGGAGAAGAGCAGGCCAAGAATCCGCACCACCGTGGAGGTCTTGCCGGTGCCCGGACCGCCCGAGATAAAGGCCAGGGGCCGTTGCAGCGCCAGCACCGCCGCCTGGCGCTGCCAGTCTCTCTCCTGTTCCTTGCCAAAACAGGCATCGAGTGCCGCTTGATTTTCGCCGGAGAGATTGGGGATGGGGTCCTGGCCTTGGGACAGTTTCCTGATCTGCTCGGCCAGACGTAATTCATAGCGATAGTAGCGCTGAAGATAGAGCCTGTTGCGCCAGAGCACCAGCGGGGTGGTGATCTCCGTGGAGATAAGGCCGTTCCCACCATCGCCTGCTTTTAATTGTGCTCAAGAACTGTTCCTCTGCACTGCTCAGCATCAGGCAACTGTGGCCGTCGGCCAGGGAGGCTGAAAGCCTTTTGATCAGCAGCTCAAAGCTGTCTGCCGCTGTTCCCGACAGGCCGGAGCGTCTGGTCATGAACCGGGCAAACTGAGTGTCGAGGGGAGAAAAAACCGGGCCCGGTTTCGCGGCTGCCATGGATGGCACAGGAGTGAGCTCATCCATTTTCTGATCCTCCGCAGGCCGGGGACGGCCCGGTGTCGCCTGTGACAGTGATTGCCCCGGCGGAAGAGCGGCCGAGGCAGAGGTCGAGCCGGTCCAGGGTTGGGAGATCCGGCAGATCAAAATAGACCCCGCTTCCGGCCATGGAGGGTTCCATGCCCCGGACAAAGAGGTACATTATGCCGCCAAAATGATCCGCATAGGCATAACCGGTTAAGGCGGTCTGCAGATAGCGGTGGAGCATCAGGGTGTAGAGCCAGTACTGCAGACCGTAGTTATGGTCGTGCATGGCCTGCTCCAGGTCCTGCGGGCCGTAATCGGAGAGGCGGTTACCCAGCCAGTTGCTCTTGTAGTCCATGATGTAGAATCTGCCCTGATAACGGCAGATCAGATCGACAAAACCGGTGAGATAGCCGTTTATGGCCTTGGACGTGACCGGGCTTACCGTCGGCGATCCGGCCAGAATAGCATTGATCTGCTCGGTGGATCCCGGCTGGAGCCGGAAATAAAAGGGCATCTCGCGGATGGTCTCGGCCTGTTTAATATCGGCCAGACAGAATGGGGCGGCTGGGCTTGCAGACAGCGGTGTCCGCACGACCTTCTGGAGCAGGGCGGCCATCCTGGCGGGGTTCACCTCCACGCCGAACCAGGCGCATTGCTGTTTGACGAGCTCTTCAAAGCCGTGACCCTCGGCCAGAGTGGCAAAAGAAATATTTTCCAGCAGACCATGCACCACATTGCCCATCGGTGCCCCTTTGGGAAGATCGGGAAGGAGGCCCGTCTCCTCGGCCTCTGATACATCCGAGCCGGCGGGGATGTCCGGCCAGGCGGATGGGGTGTCAGTTTGATGGCCGACGGTAAGGGATGAATAACTGTGCAGCAGCCAGTCGCTGTGCGGATGACGACCGGTGAATGTCTGGGGCCGGAGCTCCTCCGCCCTTTCCCGCCGATTGGCCAGCACCACGGGATCATCGCTGTCGGCATCAATGAGTTCATAAGCCACGGAGGTATCGGTCTGTATCCGGGCTGCAAATTCCTCTCCCTGGTCCAGGGAGAGCAGCCAGGCCAGGGACGATTCCCGGGAAGGTGCACTCCTGCTGTTGCCCTTCACCTCGGCCCAGAAGGCATAGCAGCGGCAGCGGGCCCGGGTCAGGGCCACATAGGCGAGCCGCAGCTCTTCCGCCAGCTCTTCCCGCAGCGCCTGGGCCTTGCGTTCCTCAAAGAGCGGCGAGCCGAGGTCCATGACCAGTTCCCGGCCACTTCCTCCAGCACTATCATGACAGGTTACGCAATCCTTTGCCGTCTTGATGTAATTGGAGCGCTGCCAGAGAAAGGGAGCGAAGACCACCGGATATTCGAGTCCCTTGGCGCTGTGCATGGTGACGATCCGGACCGCCTCCTCGTCGCTTTCCAGCCGCAGTTCGGTATCCTCCATGCCCCGCTGTTCTTCCTTCATGGCCTGCAGCCACTGCAGGGTCTTGGCCGGCCCCATGGCCTCGTCCGTTTCCGCCGTCTGAATCAATTCCAGGAGGTGGTGGATGTTGGAGATCCTGCGCTCGGCCAGCGGCAGCCGTGTCAGATTGATCAGGATCTTTTCCGTCTCGAGAAGACGGGTCATCATGGCCAGAAAGCCGCGTTCCTGCCAGAGCAGGTGGTAGTCATGGAAGCGGGTCAGCCAGTGATCCACCTGCTCCGGGTCCTGCCAGGAGGCATGGAACTCCGGCCCGTTCATGGCAAACCAGGGACTGGTGAGGGCGGTCTTCAGCAGCGAAGTGTCTCCTGGAGAAGAGAGCGCCTGCATGAGCAGACAAGAGATCATGGCACTCACTGGTGGTGAACACCGACTGCTGGCTGGCCATGACCGCGGGAATTCCCGCCCGGGCCAGGGCATCCTGAAACTGTTCCGCCTGCTTGTGACTCCTGACCAGAATGGCAATGTCCCTGGGTGCCAGCGCTTGCTGCCGCAAGGTATTTTCTTTCGTGGCGGTCAGCATGATTGGATGCTCAGGCCGGAGCAGGCGGGCGATCTCCGCGACCACGTATGAGACAATCCGCTTGGTGGCCTTGGTGGAACTCCATCTGCCGTCACTTGCGTCCGAGGGGGCCAGCTCGCAATAGACCATAACGGCCATGCCCTTGCCGTCATCCAGCAGTTGGCAATCGTCAGCGCCTTTGGCCGGAATGACAGGGTGATAGGAAAGTTCTGCGGTGGCGAAGGCATCTTCCCGCAACTGGAAGAGCCGGTTGACGGCCTCAACCAGGGCCGGGTGGGAGCGGTAGTTTCTTGCCAGGCTCAGGTGGCAATCTGCCTGTTCCCGGGCCTTGAAATAGGAGTAGATGTCCGCCCCCCGGAAGGTGTAGATGGCCTGTTTGGGGTCGCCGATCAGATAGAGATAGTGGGCGGAGCTGTGGGTGAAAAGGGCGGAAAAGATGGAGTACTGGGCGTTGTCCGTGTCCTGAAACTCATCAATCAGGGCGGCCTGATAGCGGTCGCCGATGATCTTCCGCAGTTCTGCCCCTTGCTTACCTTGCAGGCCCTTTTCCAGTTGGGAGATAAGATCATCAAAGGAGAGCAGGTTCTGACGGCGCAGGGCGTGGGTCAGTCCGGTTGCCAGCTCATGGACCAGGCCCATGCGGAAGGCCAGGGTCACATCCTGCCGGGCCCGATGAAGCCCGGCAAGCTCCTCTTCCGGCAAGGGCAGGGTGGCGATAAAGGCCTGTTTTTTTTCTTCGCTGGACTGGCCGCCGCCGGCCCTGAATTTATGGCCATTGAGCGCCTGCATCATTCCGTCTGAGCTGAGAAACTCCATGTTATCCGGCAGCAGAAGGCTGTCGTGGCCGAGGAATTCATCCATCTGCCGCCACCAGCCGGAAAAATTATTCTGCAACTCTGTCTTGAATTTTCCCTCGGCCAAGGCCGTTTCCATGCAGAGGTGCAGGGTCTCCGCCCTGGTCCGCCACCAGTCAGAGAGGCGGGTCAACCGTTCGTCAAAACAGTCCAGGGCGTCCTGCACCTCTGCCGCCTGCGGTTCAATCCGTCCGCCCCTTTTCTCTGTTCCCCTGATGCTTTTATAGAGATCACCAGGAGTTGTATACTTGCCGGTGATCAGGGCGCAGTGCAGGGGCGAGAGGGGGTACACAGTGCGCCGCCAGTAATCATGGATGACTTGATCGCGCTGGCTGCTCAGATCGGTGGTCAGGGTGAAGTCAAAGAGCTGGCCGCTCTCCAGGGCCTGTTCCTGAAGCATGCGCTGACAGAATCCGTGGATGGTGAAGACGCTGGCCAGATCCATGTCGAGCAGGGCCAGCTCCAGGCGCTGGCGGGCCAGGTCTTCGCTGATCCCGGCACGGCTCAGTCCGGCGCGCCAGGCCGTAAGCACCGGATCTTGCTCGCCGCGGGTCTCCGGCCCCTGTCCGTGGTCCAGCAGATCGCGGGCCGATGCCAGCCTTGCCCGGATCCGTTCTTTCAGCTCCTCGGTGGCCGCCTTGGTAAAGGTCACCACCAGGACCTTCGGCAATGGGAAAGCAAATTCAGTGACGAAACGGAGGACCAGCATGGCGATGGCAAAGGTCTTGCCGGTGCCGGCGCTGGCCTCCACCAGATTGACCCCCTGGTACAGAGGGTCGGTGGCGGCGTCAAATGTTTTCTGGGGGATCTTCATGTATTTTTCTCTCCTGCCGCCCAGATGGGGCCAAGGAAATCCTGGCACAGTTGCTGGAATTCCGGGCCAAGCAGGGTGGCCGCATCACAGTCGCCGTAGAGCAGGGTCAGTTCGGGCTCATAGCCCTGTTCCAGGCTCTTGGCGAGGGCCGTTGTTGCCGCCTGCAGAGGAGGCGTCTGGGCCCGGGGGTTATTCTCCTGCCGGATGAAGGTCCAGGCCGGTTCCACCAGCAGGGGGCTGGGAGAGGAATATCCCTGCCGGTAAATTGCCAGCAGCTCACCCAGCCCGGCAAGGGGATCAGCGCAGGGCGGAAAGCAGAGATCCAGATCTTTGCTCAGCAGATGGGTGGTGACGGGTGTGGCGGCAGCGGCGACCAGCAGGTGCTGAATCCAGGCCCTGAGCAGATCCTTGCCCTTGCACTCCGTATAGCGGGCCAGCAGGATGCCGTTTTCATGGAGATCCGTCAGCTGACCCACAAGGCGATATGCGCCGATCCGCAGATCGATGGGCAGCTCCGGCAAGCACCGGCCCATGTTCCGGGCCTGAATCCGGGCGGCAAAGGCGGACAGCTCCGGCAGCAGCCGGTCAAAGGCGAGCTGACCGGGTGCGCCCAGCATCCAGCGGCCCTGGGACTTCAGGCGGACGAGAATGGCCGCTGCCGCGTCGGTCGCGTTTTCATTCTCCAGGCAGCACTGGACCAGCTCCTGATTGATCAGATAGCGGTCCAGGCCAGCCACGGTAAAGAGCTCGCTTTCTGGGGGCAGTTCGCTTTCGGTCTCCAGCCTGATATCCAGCCTGTTGCGCACGAACCATCGTTGCGGATGGGCAAAGAAGCGGAGCAGATCAACAAGGTTCACAGTATGGATATCATCGTCGGGCAGTGATCCCGACCACCAAGGTTCGGGGTTCTGCGTCTGCACCGGGTGGGCCAGGGCCCGGGCCACCTCGCAGTTATGGCCATTATAGCTGAACAGGCCGGTCACCCGGAAATAGCGCGGGGAAAAGGGCTGCAGGGGATGGACCTGTACCGGATCTTCAATCCCGTAAGAGAGCCTGAGGGTCTCGATCAGTTCGGTGATCAGCACCGAAGGCGGGATGGGATTGCCCGAGCGGATCGATTGGCCCACATGGCTGAGATAGAGATATCTCCGGGCCGAGAGCAGGGCCTCAAGAAACTGGTACCGGTCGTCGCCCCGTTTAGAGCGGTCTCCGGGGATGAACTTCTCACCCAGCAGATCAAAGGGCGGATGGCGGTCGGTCTTGGGAAAGACGCCATCATTGAGACCCAGCAGGCAGACCGCCTGAAAGGGGATGGAGCGCATGGGCAGCATGGAGCAGAAGGTGAGCTGGCCGCGCAGGAATCCGGCGCTGCTCTTGCTCTCCTGCGCCGTGGTCTCCAGCCAGGCCCGGATCACCTCCAGGGGGACAGCGTGGTGGTGAAAGGCGCCAAAGCGACTGTCAAGGGTGCTCAGGATCTCCCGCAGCTGGCTGAGATCTTCCCTGTCCGGGCCGAACAAGACATCAAGGGAGGAGAGCAGGAGCGTTGACCAGTCGGCCAGGGGACGGGGATGGGAAAAATCCCGGGCCGCCCGGGCCAGCACTTCGATGAACCGGCACAGGCCGCCCAGGGGCTGGGCCTGGCTCCCTTCGATGTCGGGATAGGGCAGGATGCCTGCAACCGGCTGGTCCCAGTTCATGGCATAGCCCAGGAGCAGGCGCTCCAGCCCGGCCTGCCAGGTGGTCTCTGCCTGTTCCGGCAGTTCCAGGCCATGGAGCTGGTCGGCGGAGAGGCCCCAGCGGATACCGGAGCTTACGACCCAGTGCTGAATCATCTCGCAGTCGGCCTCGGAGAGTCCAAAGGCGGGTGCCACCTCCGGCCTGTGCAGCAGATCAAGGACCTCGCTCCACGAGCAACGGCTGACGGCCAGATCGAGGAACTGCAGAAAAACCGCCAGGGCCGAGTTCTGGTGACGCAGGCTGCGGTCGGCAATGGAGTGCTGAATGTCATGGAAGATGGCCGGGATGATTGCCGAATATTCCTGGATGTCGGGGGCCATCACCACAATATCCCGCAGCTCCATCTCCGGATTGGAGTCGAGCCAGTGCAGGATCTGGTCCTTGAGGACCATCACCTCCCGGACCGCCGAGTGGCAGGAGATGATGGTCAGAGAGGAATCAAGGGCTATCGTCCCGCCATCCCTTGTCTCCTGCCACCCGCCAGCGAGCAGATCCGCTTGCAGCCGGTGCAGCAGGCAGGGCGCGCAGTTCTCACTCTGCTGCAGCGGATCTGCAAAACTTTTGAATTCCATCAGGTTATCAATGCGTTCCAGGAGCATGGCCTGAAACTCCTGCCCTTGTTTCCCCAGGGATTTCAGCAAGGGGTGAATTTCGGGAATCAGGGGGATGGGTTCAAGATTATCGCCCAGCCGGGCCAAATTTTCCCGCACCAGCTGCCGCTTTCCCTGGGTGTCGGCCCAGTAGTTCTCGCAGGGGGTGAGGAGGTAGAGGTGGACATCGCAATGGCTGGAGACACCGTGCAGACAGTCCAGCAGCAGGGGCGGCATGCTGTGCAGGCCGAAGACCGAGAAACGGGCGGGCAGGATGGCGGAAAAATCCTCCGGCCCCTGCAGCCGCTGCAGAAACCGGCGCAGCATCTCGCCGCGGTGCGGGGTGTTGTCAAGGGACTTACACAGTTGCGCCCACAGGGCCATCTGCCACTCTTCAACCGGATTTCTGGTGCTCATCCTCTGCTGCTGCCAGCCATCCAGCATCTCCGGCCGCATGATCTGATACTGATCAAAGATATTGGCCAGTTGCTGGGAGAGCTGGTAGCGCTTCAGACCGCTCTGCTCGCCGCTCATATAGCGCAAAAGCGGCGCAAAGAGCGGTGCCGGCTCCTGTTGCCCCTCTTGCGTTATTTCCTGCAGCAGTGCGTCAAGGCGCCAGGCCAGGGCGTCCCGGGCAAAGGCGTCCGGATTGATCTCCATGCCCATCCTGGCGGCCATGCCATCAAAAAAGCGGGTGGGCAGCAGGTATTCAAAATTGCACCACACCGTAAAGGCATCGGCCAGCCGCTGGGAGAGCATCCGCTCCATCCCCTGGCTCTGGATCAGAAAAACCTCCTTGGTAAACAGGTCGCGGCGCGGCTGGGCGCGCAGGATCTCGACCAGATGGGTCAGCAGGTTTTCGGTGCGGTTGGAGAGATGGAGATAGAACATGGGCTCGGTTTCGTCTTTGATTATGGCTTGCGCAGGGCGTAACGACCGGTTTTTTTACCGCCGATCTTTTCCACCATTCCCGCTTCAAGCAGGGGACGAAGCAGGTCCATTGCGCCTTGACGGGAAATGTCGAGGGCGGCCCAGAGTTCAGCGGGGGCCATGCTCCCATGATCGCGTAAAAGGTGCAGGAGCCGCTCCTGCCTTGGGCGCAGGACGAGTTGTTTGGCCGGCGTGTTGAGCTGGAGGGTCTGGGTTCGCAGCCAGACGCGTTCCAGGGTCAGTTGCAGTCCTTCGGTGGTGTACTCCAGCCAGGCGGTGAGGTCTTCGCTGTTTTCCGCACTGCCTGCAGGGCGGCGTAGTAGCGCGGCCGGTCCTCCCAGTAGTATTCATCCACCGAAAAGATGTGGTGGGTGTCGAAACCACGCCGGTACAGTTCCCAGAGGGCCAGAGCGCGTCCCGTGCGGCCATTGCCGTCACCAAAGGGATGGATGGCCTCGAAACGGTAGTGGAGAATGGCGGAACTGAGCACAGGTGAAATATCGCCCGCCTTGCTGTTCCACCATTCCAGCAGCTCGAACATCAGCCCGGAGACCTCGGCCGGGGCGGGCGGCATATGGTTCCCCACCCGCACGGAGATGGAGCGGTAACGTCCGGCATCCCCCTGATCCATCACCCCGCCTGCCAGGATGCGATGCAGTTCAAACACGTCTTCATGGCGGATTATTTCCTTGCCGGCATGTTTTTCCACATAACGCAGACCGGCGAAGTAGTTGAGCACCTCGCGCCGTGACCGCTGGTCCGAGGCTGCCGGTTCCCGGCCCTCTTCCAGGGCGCGTACCTGCTCCAGGGTCAGTGGATTGCCCTCAATGGCGGTCGAGGCATGGACATTGCGGGTGCGGGTATCCTTTTGCAGGGCGGGAATCCAGGAAAGCTCGATCGCCGCCCCCTGAATGCGTTCCCGCAAGGCGGCCACCGCTTCTACCAGGGAGAGCAGCCGGGGACTGATAGTGTAATAGGGTTCGTAGGACATGCTATAAGTCAAGCATAAGTCAAGTTTTCTGTCAAGCAGGTTCGCGTCCTTGCTGAATGTTTGGTGGAGCAGCGACTGCTGCCAGTAGATTTTCAGTCCTGTTGGAGAGATGGAGCAAGTAAGCGAGCTTGCGAGACTCCGAAAGGTTACAGGTCGTATAACTATAAATTATCACACCTCAAATACCTTCAGCACCTCGTCGCCGTAGTGGTTGATGACTTGACCGCGATCTTGCCTGACTCGGGTTTATCGAATGGGCGGCTTGTCGTGCTGTAGATACTGTTCCAGGCGGCTTCGTCGATCTCAGCCCGTAGCGCCCGCTTGAGTTTGTTGTAGGGTTCGTCGGCGCCGGTGAAGTTAAGCATGACGTACGAAAAACTCTCGCCGTTGTAGCTGGTGTCGATGAACCAGCAGGCAATGTCGTTGGTGGAGGCGCTACATACTCCCTCTGGTTTATTACAACTTGTTGTACTTGGTTAAAGTTCCTTTGGCTTTTTCAACTGGATATTTAGCACGATTCAATTCCAATTTTTTTCTTACAGCATCATCAATGGAAATTCCTAGATCATGACACAGGTACGAAAGCAAGATAGTTACATCAGCTAATTCGTTCTCAATTTCTGCCTGTTGCAGTTTAATTATGCTATTGATATCTGTATCACGTGCCCAACGAAAGTAGTCGAGAAGTTCAGCAGCCTCAACGCAAAGAGCCGCGCTGAGATTTCGAACAGTGTGGAACTGCTCCCAGTTCCTTTCCCGCCTGAATTCAAGTAATGAATCGAGCAGATCATGTGAAATCATGTTAGCACCTCAAGCTTGAAATTGATTCCTGAAATGCCAGTCCAGCAGGTCAGGATCAGGTCGCATTGACGGATGAACCGGCACGACCGACAACGGTTTGTCGTCAAGACGATAGTAAACCTTGCCATTAGACCATTCCTCTCGGATACGTGGGCTGACGCGTATTTTTAGATCAGGTGTGACACTGACCAAACCTACATCAAATAATCTATGAAAGTCTGCCCGAAGCAGTAGGCCATTACGCACATTATGCCCGCCTTCGCCGGAATAAGGGACGATGTGAGCCGCTTCCAAAGCTACTAAGGTATTTTCTCCTGTAATGGCGCAACGCCGCTGATAAGCCTCTGTCACCAAGAGGCGGAATGAAGATTGCCCAATTCTTGGCCTAACTGTAACTGGGGCACCATACTTCTCGCCCAGTTCGGCTGTAATGCCAACCTCCATCCCGTAAGCGTCAGTTGAATCAACCGGTGCTGACATTCGAAGTTGAATATCATGCCAGATCTTGTTCCCTGCGAAATCGGCAGTTTCATACATTTTGCCTCGCACAATAGGAGATGACCATCCTGGCGGATCCGCGAGCCACGCACTTTTATCAAAGAAAAACGGATTTGCCAACACAGTACACCCGATTTCCCCGTCATTACGATTGGTTGTTGTTAGGGGACCTATGAGCTTACGAAGTTCATCAAGCGAGCTGCAACCATTTTTCTGACCGAATATGTCCCATGCAAGACTCAACGGCAGCTTACTGTAGGTCACAAAAAAACCTCCACCAGCGATATGGTTATTAGGGCGTTTGAGCTTGAAGAGAAATGGAAGACCAACCGGCGCGTTTGTGAACGGCGGTGTTGCACCAGGTTGCCAGAAGTTGACCTCATCAGGCCGAATCTCTGACAAGTATTTGAACCACTGATTGTCTGTGACACCTACCCAAAATTTCATTAATAGTTCCCCACAATTATGGAGTTATATCACATAAATAAAACATCATAGCAACTGCCAATTCCTCGGTGGGAATGTTGACGCGCTTGTCCTGTTGACGGATGGAATCGACGTGCAAAGGGGGTAATGTTTTCTTGGCCATGAGGATGCTTACTCCGACTTCTTCGTCTTGGGCGGAAGTTTTGGTTTGGGTTTGTCGGTCAGGTAGTTGTTGGCCGTGACGACCTTCTTGCCTGATTTTATTTCGAGCTGCCGACGGGCATCACCGGCGACGGTGCCACCGTCATGGGCTGCGAGCTGGTTCTCGGTGAAACCTTGGGCGTCTTTGTTACGGGCGATCTCGGTGGTGGCAGCTTCGCCGAGCATGGTAAAGATCAACTCCAGGTCGGTCATGTGGTCGCGAAGATTCTCACGTTTGAGTCCTTTCAGCTTCTTGTAATCAGCAGGCGTTACCCCGAAAGTGGCCTTGGAGATTTCGGAGGTGAGGATGGCAAAATCTTTCTGCTCGGCAATGCCGCGTTTCTGCCATTCATCGGTCAACTCATCGCGAACGGCGATCCCGCGGACGCGCTTCTCAATCCAGTCGTCGGGGTAGCCTTTTTCCTTGAAGAGTTGCCTCATTCGCTGCTGGGCAAGCTCCGGATTCTCAATTTCCTGGACGCGCTCATAACCTACTTGCGCCAGCCAGCGTTTGAAAGGCTCAGCTTTGGGGCTGGGGATGGACTGGATGATCCGGAAGGCGGCTTCGGTGTTGACGGCCTCGGTCTTGTAGCTTTTGCCGTCTGCGGAGGTTAGTTTCAGTTGTCGACAAATTGTCGACAACTCAATTCCCGAGGATTCCTTCTCGCGGCGCTTCATCAGGTACCAGTAATCGCGAGGATTGCCGCTGTCGGTCAACGCGTCAATGATGTCTACGATGGAGAAGATACCACTGCTCATCGTGCCAAATGCGCCGAATTTGCTTCGCCCCAAATACTATGATCTTGCCGTGTGAACTCAACGGGAAATTCTTCGCTCATGGTTTTGATCCTTTCTGAAGGTAGGCTCGAATCGCTTTCTCTTGTTCACCCAATCAAGAAAGAGCATGGGGTATCCTTATCAATGGCTTATTTCTCTTAAGCGTTTTCAGGTAAGGAACCCTGGCGAATAATTGAAGCATCAGTTACAAATTCCTCGACCAGCACGCCGTCGCGGATCAGCTTCCATCTAATTGGAAAACGGCTGCCCGGTCAATATAAAGCTTGTCTATCTGTTTCATTGTCTATGTCCCGTAAGCCGATACTGGCTCTGCAAGGCCGCCTTTTCTTTCCGTGCTGTACTTTTGGCTGGTTCCGTGCTATATTTAAAGCATGAAAAAATCATCGCTACTCCTCTCCAATCCCTACCTCAAAGACCCAGTTATCCGTGACGCCTTGCTCCGGCAGACGGTCATCTCGTCCAGCGCCATCGAAGGGGTCAACAAGACGGTGGCCAAACAGGCCCTTGGTGTTTTGCCCAAGGTTGCTGGCCTTAAACCTTTTTCCCGGCCCGTAAAGTCCGCTCGACAACAGCCTTAAAAACCTGTTCCATCGGCTGATAGTTGTAGTCCATCCCTGCCTGCACCGCCGCGAAATACGCCTGTTTTTTTGCTCCTCTGATCCCGTCAAAATCGAGTGGTGGAAGGCCTGCCTGCAAGCCCATCAGCACTGCCAGCATACGAGCGACCCGGCCATTGCCTTCCCGGAAAGGATGGATGAGCACCAGCTCGGTATGCACCACCGCCAGGGCGTGTGCCAGGGTGTCAATGTCGCTGAACCGGCATGGGGTGAATTGGGCGAGCGGGCCATCCTCAAGCTGTTGCAAGAGCTTGGGTACCTGACTGGCCATGGCAAAGGTGAAAGCGCCCTTACTGATGTTCACCTGGCGAAGCGCGCCCGCCCAGGAATAGATGTTGCCCAGCCACAGCTTGTGCATCCGGCAGATGTCCTGGGCCGTGAAGCGGTGATCCAGGCTGTAGAGGCGCAACAGCTCCTGATAGGCGCGCAACTGCTCCCGGGCCTCCAGCATATCCATGTCCCGCTTGCGTTTGATGCCAAGCAGGTTCTTGAGTACCCGGCTCCGTGAGCCAGGCTCATACTGGTCTTCGCTCAGGGAACTGGTATCGTAACGGCCCGACTTCTTCATAGCCGTCCTACAACGAGATAACCCGCAGGCTTTCAATGCCCCGGTCATCAATCCAAGTGCGACGAATCTGCTTCGCTCCGAAGACGATGATCTGGCCGTGTGAATCGAGGGGAAATTCTTCGCTCATGGTTTTACTCCATTCCGATCTCAAACATGGCCTCCAGGTCATGACGGGAATAGGCCTTGAAGGCGAGCATGGTCTCTGATTTAAGAATGGAGCTGATCCCAAGCAGTTTTTTGGTGACCAGATCGGCCAGTTCCTCATTGGAGGCGACGCGGGCAATGGCGACAAGATCGTAGTTCCCGCTCACTGAATACACCTCTGAAATCCCAGCCAGCCCGGCTATCTGTTCAGCCACCTCGTTGATTTTGGTTCGTTCCGCATTGATGAGAATGATTGAGGTAACCATAGTGCCTCCTTGTTGTGATTTTTTGTGAGATGTCATGATAACACTCCCTGACATCTCAATATCTGCAGGAATCTATTACAGATAGATTGTTGATATGCCATATCAGAAAAAACTGCTTGCGAAAACGGTGTCCGGTGGCGACCATTGTGAGCTGTTATGAAAAATAGTCAAGACTTTTTGGTTTTATCCTGCATAATAGTCGGATCCATCCGCGGCACGGTGAAAGCAAAAGCCTGTTTTCAGTCATTGCTATGGTATACGGTTGGTTATTTCCAGCTTAAATGGCTGATTATTGACATAAGACAGACTATATGCTACCTTAAAAAGGAAAAGGTGGAATTTCATGGAAGCAAGCGAATTATTCAGTCAGCTCGGGCTGTTATACCGGAAACGGCGCATCGAGCTGAAGATCAAGCTGCGGACGCTGGCGCTCAGGTGCGGGATCTCCATTGATACCCTGCGGTCGATCGAGCGGGGCAGCGCGAGCGTGAAGATCGGCTCCTGGTTCGCGGTTGCCGAAGCCCTCGGCCTGGCCGAAGTCTGGAAGGGGCTGCTGGTGGAAACAATTGATCCCTTCGAGGAATACGACCGCCGGCAAGGGCTTGAGGAAAAAATTCTGAAAACGCGGGTCCGGTCGTGAAGGGCTACGATGCCATATCCTTATATGTCTCCGCGGTCATGCCTGACGGGGAAGTGGTCTCTGTGGGCCGTTTGTTGTCGCGCAACCTGCACTCTTCCGACCGGAAAGAAGGGTTTTTTAAGTACGATGAAGGATACCTTATAAGGCAGGACGCCTATCCCCTTGACCCGATTCATCTCCCGCTTGGCCCGGGGACTTTGGAGGCCAGACGCGGGGAGGCCGGAGTGCATGGGGTTTTTGATGACTCCCTGCCCGACGCCTGGGGCCGGACCATTCTGGCGAAACGGGCAGGGCTGGGCAAATCCCGATTGACTTCCGCCCGCCTTCTGGCGGCCTTGAAGGGCTCGGGCTTGGGCCGTCTGCTCTATACGGAAAAGCAGTCGGCAAAGGTCCGTTGTGTCGAGCGAAGCATCGACTTCAAGCAGATCAGCGCCGCCATTGGCGAGGCGGGGGCCCTTGAGGCCAATATCGACACGGAAAACAAGGAGCTCAAACATATCCTTGCCGGCGGCAGTTCCGCCGGTGGGGCGAGACCCAAGGTGCTGGTCCGCATGGACGACCACCTGTGGCTGGCCAAGTTCTCCAGTATCCGCGATCTTGGCCCCGCGCTTTTTGTCTCCCTCGAACAGGCAGGGATGCTTTTGGCGCAGGCAGCGGGGCTGAACATCCCGGAGCTGAAACGGGTCACCGTGCAGAGCCGGGAGATCCTGCTGGTGAGGCGTTTTGATGTGACAACGGCGGGTGGCCGCAACGCCATCGTCAGCATGCGCACCCTGACCGGCGAAGAAGATCCGTATCTGGTGTCCTATGCGGATGTTGCGGGTGTCATCCGGCGCATATCCGACCGCCCGGAGGTGGATCTGGAGAGTCTTTTCCGCTGGATGCTGGTCAACGTGCTGCTGCAGAATACGGACGATCATCTGCAGAATTTTTCCATGCTGCATACGGATTCGGGGTGGACGCTCTCTCCCGCTTACGACATCACGCCGAATATCTATCAGGAAAGCCATATCCTGCAGATCAACGGCAAGGACGGGATGTTCACCGGCGAGGACATCGTCAGTGAAGGGCGGCGATTCGGTTTATCGCCACAGAAATGCCGCCGGTTGCTTGAAGAGGTGTATGTCAAGCTGGCAGGGTGGGAGGATGTTTTTGAGCAGTGCGGGGTGCCGGGGCAGCACACGCAAGCATTACGGGAGAGTATTAAGCAGAAGCGGAAGCAGGTGGTAACCAGGTAACCTGTTTACCATGTTCACGGCCGTGCTCTCCGCATCCTACGCAGCTTCGGCCTCCGCTGGCCTCTGCTCTTCCTCGTCCATGATCTCCTTCATCTCCATGGCATGGTCAAACTCGCGGATCTCCTGTTCGGTGAGGAGCAGATCCTTCAGGGCAAAGACCTGGAGCCGGCAGGACTGGCTGAAGAGGCGGTTGGCCATGAGCAGGGAGGCGATCTCCAGTTCATTGATCTCGCCGGCGGCGGCCCTCTTCATCACCGTCTGGATGAACTGCTTGTCCATCTGCTCGATGTGGACCACCGTCCGCAGCAGAGAGCGGTACTGTTCCTGGCGGCTTACCATCTCGAGAAAGCGGTTGATGTCGTGGTACAGTTCCACCAGGCGGCGGCGGAAGAGCTTGTACTGCTGATTCAGGTGTTCATTGTCGGAGCCCTCGAACTCCTCCATATCACCCTTGATCCCCTTGGTGTTCTTGATCGAGTTCATGATATTGCGCGAGGCATAGATCATCCGCTCCAGCTCCTTGGCCTCCGTCTCCTCCAGCTGGGCGCTGACAGCCTGGAGTAATACGCGAAGATCTCGGCGTGCAGCAGTTTGATGTTGGCATAAAAATCAGCGTGCGTGCAGTCTCGCCGGGGCGGTTTTTTTCAAACGGCAGTGTTTGGGCGAAGATCAGTTTTTCGTCGATGTTGCAGGTCCGCAGGCTGTAGAGCTGACATTCGGCCAAAAGGTGGAGGATCTCCTTGCGCAGAGCGGCGGCGGCCGCATCGATCACCTCCACCGGGGTATTGTTGAGATAGACGGTGAGCACCTCCTTGTGGTCGGGAAAGATCCGGAACAGAAAACGGGCCAGGAGCCCGATAAAGGGGAAAAAGATGAACACGCCCAGGACGTTGAAGATGGTGTGGAAGAGGGCCAGCCCCATGACCCCGTCGGCCGGAGATGTCAATGAAACGGGCAATCAGCCACGACAGGGGCTGCAGGGCAGCGAAGGCCACGATGCCGGTCGTGACGTTGAAGATCAGGTGGCTCATGCCCACCCGTTTCTTGGCCTGGGTTCCGCCCATGGCCCCCAGCAGCACGGTGATGGTGGTGCCGATATTGGCGCCGATGACCAGGGCCAGCGATGTCAAAGGTGATCAGGCCGCTGTGCAGGGCGGTCAGGGCGATGGCGATGCTGGCGGCGCTGGCCTGCATCAGGGCAGTGATCGCCACGCCGATCAGGACATAAAGCCAGAGGCCGTGATCGGCAGTTCCGCAGATTAAGAGCTGGGCAAAGTCCTCGACGCTGATCTTCATGAAATCGAGACCCAGGAAGAGAAAGCCGAAACCCAGGAGCAGCCGCCCCCCTGAAACAGCCGGGAAGACGGGCGGAAGAGCAGGCAAATGATGCCGCCGGCGGCGACGAAAGGCAGGGCGAAACCCTCGATCTTGATCTTAAAGCCGAAGACCGCCACGATCCAGGCGGTGAAGGTGGTGCCGATATTGGCCCCCAGCATCACCCCGATCCCGTTTTCCATGCTCATCACCCCGGCCCCGACAAAGGCCAGGACCATGAGCGACACCGCCGAGCTGGACTGGAGGATGGCGGTGATCAAGGCGCCGCTGGCGACCGACCGCAGACCGCCCTTGGTCCAATACCTGATCAGCCGCCGGAAGGCCCTGCCGGACATGGCCTTGATCGCATCCTCCAGGAGAACATCCCGAAGAGGAACATGCCCAGCCCGGCCAGCATTTTCCAGAGATCCAGCGAATCATTCATGGATGTAAGCGCCATTGTTGATTGTGGGATTCACTGGCCTACCCCTTTGCCGGTATATTCAATAATTGCATGGACAAGACCGGCAAAAATTCCTAAGGTGAAAAATAATCGGAAACGGCGTTCCCATGGTACCTTTTCGCCCTCGGACATGTATTGCAGCACGGCGATGACAAACCAGGTGATGCCGGCCACATAAGGGCGCCGTCTGCAGGATCTGCCACAGGGTGGACTGCACGGTCACCATCAGATCGGCAGCGGGCCGCAGATTAAACAGCAGGTAGCCCGCCGCCGTCAGATAAAATGTTACTTTTTCCTTCACACTCTGCATATGAATACTCTTGATACCCTTTATTTTCCCGATACGGTTCTTGCCCTGCATCGGCAGTTGCCCCTGGCCCTTTTCTTCAACACCATCCATCTGCTCCAGCCCGTGGAAGACGACGGCATGGAAGGGCAGGACGTTCCTTCAGTCCCAGGCAGTCATCTTTTCACGGAAAAGGGGTTCTGTCAAGAACATACTCCTTCCCGGCTGGGCAAGGACCGGGATCGTTTCCTCCATCTCCTCCATGATATCGCGAGCAGAAAAGATAATTATGTCGAACAGTTGAACTATCTGTCCCTCGCCTCTCTGTCCGCGCCGCCCAGTCGCGGCGATGGTTCCAAGCAGACGATTATCTCTTCCCTGCTCCAGGGCATGGATAAGGATGCCGAAGGCCATGATGAGGCCCTGTGGCAGGCCCGGCTGGTGCTGAAGATCGCCGAGCTCCTTGACAGGGAAGAAGAAGAGCTGGCCCTGCAGCTGGCCGCCGTCGATGATGAGGAGATAGCCCTGTTCAGGAGTCTGCAGGGGGAACTCAGGGAGAGCGGCGATAAAGATGTCGTTGAGGAAGACCCTTTCCTTGAACTTCTGGAGCTGAAACAGAAGATGAATCAGCCCCGGCCCGGGATGATCAAGAATCGCCTCCGCGCCTGGAGCAGACTGTTCCGGTCGGGCCCCCTGCCGGAGGACTTCCGGCTGTGGACCACCAGGCGTCAGGAGGCGGCGGATATCTTCCTCGAACGGGTTGAACAGGAAAGCGGACAGGCGCCCATAGTACTTGTGCAGATTGAGCTTCCGGCCACGATCAGCCCGGAGGATGCGGATGCGATACTGGAGATCGAGCAGTTCAGGAGCGAGATGCAGCCCCATCTGCAGGAACTGGCTGCGACCCTGGGCGAGCTGGTCATGGCCGACAACCTGAATGTCACTGATCCGGCGGCGCTGCTGCCCCGGGCGGAGACATGGAAGGAGGAGTGGAACGCCAGGCTGGAGTCCTCTTTTCCGGCCAGCCAGTACGGCCGCGAAACGCTGACCATCCATCTGCTGGCCGGGATGCCTTTTGCGGCGCTGATCGGAGAATCGCGTGGCCCGGAGATGAAATCCCCTGCCCACCATGCGCTGCTGGCGGTCTGCGCCTAAAGGCCCTGGGGCGATTAGATATCGCCGGCCAGATAGCGGACAATGGCAATGGCGGCCACAGTGGCGGTTTCGGCCCTCAGGATACGCGGCCCGAGGGTGACGCTTTGATAGCCGCAGCGGCCGGCAAGTTCAACCTCCTCTTTGCTGAAACCGCCCTCGGGCCCCAGCAGGAGATGGATCTGCTCATAATCGGTAAGGGGAGGGAGGTCGTGCAGGCTGGTTGCCTTTTCCTCTTCCCAGAAGAGGATGCGCAGGGTGTGCGGCTCCCGGCCGGCTGAGGAACATACATCCGCCAGGGAAAGAGCCGACTGCAGTTCCATGGGCCGGGGGCGGGAACACTGCTTGCAGGCCGACTCCACGATCCGCTGCCAGCGCTGCTGCCGCTTGTTGCCGCGCTGCTCATCATCCAGCTTGCCCTGACAGCGGCTGCTGACCATCGGGGTAAAGGTTGCGACTCCCAGTTCCGTGCATTTTTCAACGAGAAAATCCATCTTGGCCGATTTCAGCATGGCCTGTTCCACGTGCAGCAGCGTCTTTCCCTCCTGCTGATCGGCATCAGCCGTCAGGATGCGGGCCACAATCCGTCTGCCGATGTTGGTGATTTCGGCCAGATAGCGCATTCCCGTGCCGTCAAAGAGCTGGATCTGGGAGCCGACGTGCAGGCGCAGGGCTTTGGAGATATGACGGGACTCGGTCTCCGGCAGCAGGACCTCATCGCCCTTTCTATCCGCCGGTTCAAAAAAGAATCTACGCATGGGTTAAAAAAACAGCATCTTGTATTTTATGAAGATGCCGCTCACGAAACAGTCGTAAGAGATTGGCTGTTTCTTGAGCGGCATAAGGGGCCGTTATGATCTGCGGCAGATGTAATTTGCCAGTCGCCACACCAGGAAACAGCAGAACAGATTGCTGCTTCCCGGATGCGGCATAAGAGTCCGTAAATGAAACAAGCAAGAAAAAAACATTGCTTGTTTCATGACGGCCTCTTGTATGATCTGCGGCAGATGTAATTTGCCAGACGCCACACCGGGAAACAGCAGAACAGATTGCTGTTTCCCGGATGCGGCATAAGAGTCCGTAAATGAAACAAGCAAGAAAAAAACCTTGCTTGTTTCATGACGGCCTCTAAATTTCGGTGACGGTACAGGCCCCGGTGGGACAGACCTCAATGCAGGTTTCACAGCCGATGCATTCGTCGGCATTCACCGGTTCAGCCTTGCCGTCAATCAGCTCATAGACGGCTGAGGGGCAGGCGTTGACACACTCTTCACTTCCCTGGCACTTGTCTTTATCAACAATGACTTCCCACATGGCAGTGCTCCTTCTCTTTTCAATTCAGTTGGTAATCTTCAGTCATCAACACTCAATACCGCGAACTCCCAGACAACAGGATTTTATGTATTTTTGCATAAAAAAAAGGGTTTGCAAAAGAAAACGCTCATTTTTTAACGTTTGAACCCTTGACCTAAGCGCCCTGGGTGTAGTTCAGCTCCACCCACTGCCGATAGCTGCCGTCCATGACCGCGCGCCACCAGTTTTCATTGTCCAGATACCAGTCCAGGGTCTTGCGGATGCCGGTTTCAAAGGACTCCAGCGGAGAATAGCCAAGCTCGGCGGTAATTTTGGCGGCATCAATGGCATAGCGCCGATCATGGCCCAGCCGGTCCGTGACATGGGTGATCAACCCTTCCGCCGTGCCTCCCGAGACCTGCGGGGCCAGGGGAAATCTTTCCCACATTGCTGCATCCCCGGCAAACTTCTCATCCAGGAGATTACAGATCAGTCTGACGATATCGATATTGGTCCACTCATTATTGCCGCCGATATTATAGGTCTCGCCAACCTTTCCATTATGGATGACCAGATCGATGCCGCGGTTGTGGTCGTCCACATAGAGCCAGTCGCGGACCTGCAGTCCATCGCCGTAGATGGGCAGGGGTCGGCCATCTAGGATATTGGAGATGATCAAGGGGATGAGTTTTTCCGGGAACTGGTAGGGGCCGTAATTGTTGGAGCAATTACTGGTCGTCACCTGCAGGCCATAGGTCTCGTGATAGGCCCGCACCAGATGATCGGATGAGGCCTTGGAGGCGGCGTAGGGAGAGTTGGGCGCGTACTGGTGGGTCTCGGTGAAGGGCGGCGCCTCCGGCAGCAGGGTGCCGTAGACCTCATCGGTGGAGACATGATGAAAGCGGTGCGGGCGGGGAGGATGGGGGCCATCCAGCCATACTGCCTTGGCCGCCTTGAGCAGGACATGGGTGCCGATGATATTGGTGTCGATAAACTCATCCGGACCATGGATGGAGCGATCCACATGGGATTCGGCGGCAAAATGGACCAGGGTGTCAATCTCTTCTTCCCGCAACAGGCTGAGCACCAGCTCGTAATCCCTGATATCTCCATGGACAAAACGAAAGTTCCCTTGATTCTCGACGGAGAACAGGTTGGCCCGGTTGCCGGCATAGGTCAGGGCGTCCAGGACCACAATCCGGCTCTCGGGGTGGTTTTGCAGCCAGAAGTGGACAAAATTGGCGCCGATAAACCCGGCGCCCCCGGTTACCAGGATCTTCTCAGGATGGTGGTCCATTTTATTTCCTTTTTTCTTGGTTGATCAGGGCCGGGCCGCCCTTGATAAATAATTGAAACATGAAAACACCGTGAACGGCATAAGGGGCGTAATGCATGGGATAGAAAGCTAATGGTTATTTCGAAACGGCCACCTTGTATGTTATCAGCAGCAGCCACTCCACGAAACAGCCCGAAAAAGATTGGCTGTTTCATGGAAGCGGCATAAGGTGCCGTAATAAAATGAGCAAAAAATCACTGCTCATTTCATAACAGTTACTTCTTTGGTATCTACCAGACGCCACCCCAAGAAGCAGCCGGAAAAGATTGGCTGTTTCTTGGAGGCGGCATAAGGTGCCGTAATAAAATGAGCAAAAAAAGCACTGCTCATTTCATAACGGCACCTAACATGGTGGTTAATCCCTCCTGCCAACTGGGGGTTGTTATATCAAAGGCCTTCATGATCCGACGGCAATCGAGGACTGAATTCCGGGGACGTTGGGCCGGTGTCGGGTAGTCGCTGGTGGCGATGGGATGGACGGGTATGGCATGATCGAGGAGACCCATGGCTAGAGCTTCGTTGATGATGGTCTCCGCGAAGCCGTGCCAGGTGGTCTCCGGCATGCCGCAAAAATGATAGGTGCCCCAGGCGATATCAACCCCTTTGCTGATCCTGTCGGCCAGGGTCAGCAGGGTCTCGGCGATATGGGTGGCGTAGGTGGGGCAGCCGTGCTGATCGGCCACCACCCGCAGCTCGTCCCGCTCGGCTGCCAGTCGGAGCATGGTCTTGACAAAGTTGTTGCCGTGCGGCCCGAAGACCCAGCTGACGCGAATGATCAGATGCTGCCCCAGCCTGGCTCGCACCTCCTCTTCTCCCTCCCATTTGCTCCGGCCATAGACTCCCGTGGGGGCAACCGGGTCATCTTCACCGTAGGCCCCGACTTTATTGCCATCAAAGACATAATCGGTGGAGAGATGGATCAGGGGAATCCGGTGCGCATGGCAGGTGGCGGCCAGGATGGCCGGCCCCTGTCGGTTGGCCCGCATGGCGGCCTCTACTTCCTGCTCGGCGCGATCCACTGCCGTGTAGGCCGCGGCGTTGATGACCAGGGAGGGTCGAAGCTGGCTGACGATCTGTTCCACGGCCTCATCGTCGCCGATATCCAGCTGCTGGCGGGTCAGGCCTATCAGGGCGCAGCCCCTGGCGGCGGCCAGACGATTCACTTCGTATCCGACCTGGCCGTTGGCCCCGGTCAGCAGGATGGGCGCATTGGTCATCATCTTCCGCCATCAAAAAGAGAGAGATGGGCAGGATCAAGATCCGCCAGCAGCGGGGCCAGGCGGTCTTTATCCGAGACCTGCGGGGCCGTCACCGGCCAGTCGATGGCGAGGGTGGGATCATCCCAGCGGATTGCTTTTTCGTGCTGCGGGGCATAGAGCTCCGTGCATTTATAGGCAAAAAGGGCGGTCTCGCTGGTCACGCAGAAGCCATGGGCAAAGCCGGGCGGCACCCAGAACTGGCGCTTATTCTCAGCCGAGAGGTCAGTCCCGTGCCAGCGACCGAAGGTGGGGGAACCCTGGCGGACATCGACGGCCACGTCAAAGACCTCGCCCTGGAGGACATAGACCAGTTTCCCCTGGGGTTGGGGGTTCTGGAAGTGCAGTCCGCGCAGGACTCCGCGCCGGGAAAAGGAAATATTGTCCTGGACGAAATCAGCGTTGATCCCGGCTTCCTGATAGCGCTGACGCGACCAGGTCTCCAGAAAAAATCCCCGTTCGTCGCCAAAGACCTTGGGCTCAATGATCAGCAGTCCGGCCAGCGGGGTGCAGGTCACCTTCATGGCTGCCCCTCCAGCCGGCAGATGGAGTGCAGATATTCGCCATAGCCGTTCTTGGACAGGGGGGCGGCCAGCGCCGCCAGATCCTGCATGTCAATGTAGCCCATGCGGAAGGCGATCTCCTCGGGACAGGCGATTTTCAGTCCCTGCCGGTCCTCAATGACCCGGACGAAATTGGCGGCATCCAGGAGCGAGGCGTGGGTGCCGGTATCCAGCCAGGCAGTGCCGCGGCTGAGGATCTCGACCTGCAAGGTGCCGCGCTGCAGATATTCCCGGTTGACGTCGGTGATCTCCAGTTCGCCCCGTTCTGACGGACGGATGGTCTTGGCGATCTCCACCACCTCATTGTCATAGAAATAAAGGCCGGTGACCGCATAGAATGATTTGGGCTGGGCCGGTTTTTCCTCCAGGTCAATGACCCTGCCCTCCTTGTCAAAGACCACCACGCCGTAGCGTTCAGGCCGTTGTACATAATAGCCGAAGACCGTGGCCCCGTTCTCCTGCTGACTGACCTGCTGCAGTTTGTGGGACAGCCCCTCGGCATGAAAGATATTATCGCCCAGGATCAGGGTGACCGGGCTGTCACCGATAAAATCCTCCCCGATCAGGAAGGCCTGGGCCAAGCCATCCGGGCTGGGCTGTACCGCGTAGGTCAGCTCCAGACCCCACTGGCTGCCGTCCCCCAGCAGGTTCCGGAACAGGGGCATGTCGGCGGGAGTGGTGATGATGAGGATCTCCCGGATTCCGGTCAGCATCAGGGTGGAGAGAGGATAATAGATCATCGGCTTGTCATAGACCGGCATGAGCTGCTTGCTCACCGAATGGGTCAGGGGGTGCAGCCTGGTGCCGGAACCGCCGGCAAGTATGATTCCTTTGCGCATAGTACTGTCCTGTTGTCTTTGGGGACTTGGAGAATACTAAAATACCGTTTTTGGTAGGGTGCGCCGTGCGCACCGTTGTTGTTTTATGCCCAAGTGGGACGATGACACAAAGAAGGTGCGCACGGCGCACCCTACCAAGCAAAAGGGTATATCAGTAATTTCTACATCTCTTAGTGGAAGATTGTTGTAAATTTACGATTGACCACTCTACAAGTTTACCGGATATTCCACAACTATTCCCGAGAAAGAAAAAGAAGAATCGGACAGGATAGCCTCCAGTCAGTTCTTGAAACTGTGGATCGGCGCCGGGATCCTGCCGCCCCAGGCGATGAAGCGGCTGGACTTGCCCACGTTGCGCACCTCCATGATCGGGCTGGCCCCGAAGAGCCCGCCGAAACTGACGATCTCTCCGGCCTCCTTGCCGGGCACCGGAATCAGGCGGACGGCGGTGGTCTTGTTGTTGATCATTCCCAGGGCCATCTCATCGGCGATGATGGCCGAGATGGTGTCGGCATCGACTGCGCCGGGAATGGGGATCATGTCGAGCCCCACCGAACAGACGCAGGTCATGGCCTCCAATTTTTCCAGGCACAGCGCCCCGCTGCCCACCGCCGCGGCCAGCACCGCGTCCTCCATCACCGGGATGAAGGCCCCGCTCAGTCCGCCTACGGCCTTGCTGGCAAAGATGCCGCCTTTTTTGACGGCGTCGTTGAGCATGGCCAGAATGGCGGTGGAGCCAGGGGCGCCAACTACATCCACGCCCAGGATCTCCAGGATTTCACCGACACTGTCACCGATGGTGGGGGTCGGGGCCAGGGACAGATCCACCACCCCGAACTCGATCCCCAGCTCCTCTGAGACCTTGCGGCCGATCAGCTCGCCGCAGCGGGTCACTCGGAAGGTGGTCTGCTTGATCTCTTCGGCAATATCGTCGAGTCCCAGATTCTCCCGGCCCCTGGCCTGGATCAGCCTGTCGAGGGCGCGGGCAATGACCCCCGGGCCGCTGACGCCGACGTTGAGCACCAGGTCCGCCTCTTCCAGGCCATGGATGGCGCCGGCCATGAAGGGGTTGTCCCCCGGCTGATTGCAGAAGACCACAAACTTGGCCGCGCCGAAACCGGACTTCTCGCGGGTCATCTCGGCCAGATCCTTGACCGTCTGGCCGACCAGGGCCAGGGCGTCCATGTTGATCCCCTTATGACTGCTGGCAATATTGATGGAGGCGCAGATCTTTTCCGTGCGGGCCAGGGCCTCGGGGATGGAGGCGATATATTCCCGGTCGGTGGCCGTCATCCCTTTTTCCACCTGGGCCGAGAATCCTCCGAGGATATCGACGCCGGCACGGGTGGCGGCGCGGTCAAGGGCCAGGGCCAGCTCCACGAATCCATGGCGGTCGAAGCCGGCCCCGACAAAGGCAATGGGGGTGACCGAGATCCGTTTATTGACCACCGGAATCCCGTATTTCTGGCTCACCTGATTACAGGTGGCCACGAAAAGGGCTGCCGCTTTGCCTATTTTTTCTTCGACACGGCGGCAGGTCTCCTTGACATCGCCACCCCGGCAGTCGAGGAGGTTGATGCCCATGGTGACGGCGCGGACATCGAGATTTTCCTTCTGGATCATCTCAACGGTGGCAAGGATATGGTCTGATCGTAACATGTGGTCTGGCTCCTCTGCGGTCAGGCCGCTTGGCGAAGAAAACGGGTCGGCTGAATAGTGATTAAAACAGGGTGATTTCGCTTACGGCCTTGAAGATATCTTCATGCTGCAGCACCACGGACAGGCCGGCCTCTTCGGCATAGGCTGTCAGGGTGGTGCGGATGATGTCCACCGATTCCACGGCGCTGAGGTCAAGCTGCAGGATCATGGTGTACTGATCGCTGCTGAGGGTGGTGGCAAGATCGAGGATATTGATACCGTGTTGATAACAGAAGAGGCTGATCCTGTGCACCAGACCGCTCTTGTTCTTCCCCTGGGCGGTCAGCACATAGGTCTCTTGCGGTCTTTTGGCCCTGGCAATCTCCATGGGAATTATCATCTCCTTGACCACCACCTCCAGTCTGGTCTCGGACGGGATATGGGAAAAGGCGGCGACTACATCTTCGGGAGTCACTGAGTCCTCAAAGGTAGCAATGAGGATCATGGTAAAATAATCACAGAGCACGGACTGGTTCAGGTCCGCCAGATCCCCCTGTAGCTGATAGATGACCCCGGTGATATCGGCGATAATACCGGGCCGATCCTTGGACATGACTGACATGACCATCTGTTTGCCCATCTGTTCTTTACTCCTGCTCTGATTTTTTTGAAGAGATTGCCGGCAACTTGCAAGGAGAGAAGCCGCTCGGGGGTCTCTTATTACATGGCGGCATGGGCCATGATGGTCATATAGGCATCCCGATCATTGCTCGCCGGAAGCCGGTTGGCAAGTGCCTTATTTACAAAACCGCATTGATTGTTGCGGCAATATACGCCATCGGTCAGGTAATTGGCAATAACCTTGGGCACATCATAATGGTGCATGGTGTCGTACTGCATGGTCTTGCCGTTTTCAATAATCACAATGCGGTTGTAGTAGATGCTGCTGTCGATATTCTTCATGTAGTGGAATTTTTTATAGGTCTCCGAACCCAAAGAAAGCGGCGGGAGATGATCGCTGACCAGAATGATCAGGCTGTGCGGGTCGATCTTCAGCAGACCCTGGACATACTTGGCAATGGCCTCGGTGCGGTAGTAATGCTGGTTGACTGCCCGTACCAGCTGCGCGTCCTTCGGGCCGGAGAGAACCTTGATGAACTTTGGACGGACGCTCCCATCCAGATAGTGAGGCATGTGGCCGTAAATGGTCATGATATAATTGAACAGCGGCTGCCCCGGGTGCTCCTGGAGATACTTGCTGACATAGGCAAGGTTCTGGCTGAGAAGCGTTCCGTCAAACATGTACCATTCTCTTTTGGTGTCGCCGGTGCTCAGATAGGTATCCGTGCCGGGCGCATTTTCCTTGGGGAAAAAGATATTTTGAAAACCCGTTCCCTTGTAACCGGCAATGGCATTGAAAAACTTGGGCTTGTGGCCGTTGGAGGCCATGGTGTGATAGCCGGCATCATCGAGGATGGACGGCAGGCAATAGGTCTTGACCCCGGTAAAGACATTGAACTCAACACTGGAAAGGGCCCTCAGGGCCGGCACTCCGCAGAGGACCTCGAATTCGGCCTGCGCCGTTCCCCCGCCAAAGACCGGGGAGATCGAATAGGTGTCTGTCTTGCCGACCATTTTTTTGAAGGCCGGGGCATCCGGGGGTTGTGAAAACTTCATCCCGGTAAAGAGTTTGGGGTCAAGAAAGCTTTCAAGCACGACCAGGTGCACATTCCGGTCCCTGGCTGAGGCCTTGATCTGCAGGGAAAGGGCGGCCATCTGCTCAATAAATTCCTTCCTGTCACGGAAGGCCAGGGTTTTTTCGATGGCGTTTTTACGCAGGGCCTCAAAGTAGGCCACCATGGTGAGACGGCCGTTATTGGCGACGCTGATCACATCCGACCAACCGACAATCGGGTTTCCCACGACGTCGAAGGTGGTCAGGAAGGTGGCGGGCGCGAGTTCCACAACAAAGATCAATGCCAGTGCCGGTATGGCTGCGACCAAGTTCCTCCGCCAATGTTTCCAGTCCAGGGAGAGCACGAGGACGAGAAGGGAAAGGGCGGCAATAAGCCCGATAAGGACGAGGTAATGAATGGGCAGGATATCCAGGAGTTCGGGGATCTCGGAGACCTCCACTACCCGGACGAAGCGGCTGTAGGCCATAAAGTAGACGTCGGCAACGGTATAGGCGAGAAGCAGGGGGAGGGCTGCCAGCCAGGGCTGCCACAGTGTTTTTTTCAGCAGGCAGTTACAGAGAAAATAACCGTACAGGAGGAGGGGGGCCTCCAGGCGCAGGCTTGACCAGAGGGGTGACAATCCTCCCAGATGATGCAGGACGGAAGAATAGGCCAGCAGAAAGAGAAAAAAGGCCATGTATCGATTGCAGCATATGGTGACGAGGGACAGGACGCGTCTGTTCATAATAAGTTTGGAGCGGTTCAGGCTGTGATGGTTAATTTTTCGAGGTACTTGGTGATCAGTAGTTGATCCGGATAGAGTGGTGCAGTGTCGCCTGCACATGGGGACTTTTGCGCAGCAGGTATTGGTGCAGGGCTCCTGGTTTTAGAATAGGGGACGATTTATACCATTTCAGCGGCATTTCCGTAAGAGCAATCTTTTTTGTAATTATGGGGCAAGAATTGAACCAGGAATGGCTCATGACCTGCCCCTGGACTTATATGCCGGAGGCCGACAACATGCGGCAAGCGCCGGAACGGATTATTCATGAGATCCCTCCGTGGGTGATTTCTGTGGCCCTTCCTCCTCACACTCGATGTTCACTGAGCAGTCTCCTTCCTCATTGAAAACCGGAATGGGGTTCCGGGAACTCTGCCCTTCGGTGTTCAGATAAAGGATCGGGTCGGCCAGGTAGCATGCCTGTTGAATATAGTGGATAATCTGTTTCTCGCCTTTGATGATGGAAAATCCCGATTGATTCTTTTCAAGCAAAACCGGAATCGTGTCGATTCCCAGCAATTTGAGTAAAAGCTTATTCAATTCCGGGTCGTAGGAAGCTGCGCGGACCGTTCCCTTGAGGTCAAAACCAGCCAGCTTTTCAATGGGATTAAAATGGAAATTGCAGCTGGTGCAGCCTTCCAGGGCCTGAATGACATTTTTGCAGTGGGGGCAATCCGCTGAAAAGAAGAGGTACAGTTCTTTCTGGGGATTGAGGCAGGTTCGAGTTCCATAGGTGCCGCTGTTGATTGTCTGCTGCTTGGATAAAAGAGCCGTCGGGCCGTAACTCAACAGCGAAGAGATGAGCAGGACGCCGGCAAGTATGCTGATTCCGGCAACAGATTGTTTCCATCCAGCCAGGGCGTTTAACAAGAGAATGAATGCAAACAAGATGAGACAATAGGCGCAAAGTGCCCCGGCAACATAAAGCTGATAGGCTACCAGCACGCCTTCAACCGCTACTCCTGTGAGCAGCAAGATCCTGGAGAGGTCCATGAGCAGGGTGTTTTTTTTGCGGGCCAGGAAAAAGAGCCAGCAGACAGCCTGGAAATAGAAAAAACCGACCAGATTAAAATATAGGGGGGGAACGGCTAGCAGGCTTTCAACGATCTTGCAGCCCTGGTTCAGACATGCGGCTTCCCCGCGCAAGAGAATGACCAGGACCTGGATCACTATCAGGATGCTGGCGGCAAAGGAAGTAGCGGAAATCAGTTTGAAGTTTCGTTCAGTCATAGTATCTGCTTATAGCAGTTTCGGTGAGTTATGCACAAGTTCTAAGTAGCAAATGTCGAAAGGCTTGCAAGGAAAATGAGATTTTCTGCTTGTTGCAAAAGTATGATAAGATTTTTATCAGGAAGTTTCAAGCTTCAGGCCGGAATGCCCGAAGGTGGCAGCCGGGA
This sequence comes from uncultured Pseudomonadota bacterium, assembly GCA_963776835.1. Classification (GTDB taxonomy): domain Bacteria; phylum Desulfobacterota; class Desulfobulbia; order Desulfobulbales; family Desulfocapsaceae; genus UBA2270. The sequence continues at coordinate 65,066 of CAVZOB010000002.1, read as the reverse complement.
GTCAATAATTCTGGTTTAGCAGGAAGCATAAGGGTAAGATAGAGGGAAAGGGGTTGTGCGACAATCCCGCGGGACTGCATACCTGCAGCCAAGAGGCCGGAGAAGAATCAGCGAGCCGCCTCCATAATGAATTCTGAAAACACCTTTCAAGCGCAGGGGGGAGACCATGGAACATGAAGCAGCCATTCGACTCGGCTTTTTCCTGGGTATCCTTCTGTTGGTAGCCTTGGGCGAACTGGTCTCTCCGCGCCGGGCGCTGACCACAGCAAAGGCCGGGCGCTGGTTGAGCAATCTGGGAGTCGTTGCCGTTGATACCCTTACCCTGCGCCTTCTCTTCCCGGTAATTGCTGTCCAGGTGGCTGCCGCAGCCCAGGAGAAGGGCTGGGGGCTGCTTAATGTCCTCCATCTGCCCGACTGGCTTTCCTTCCTGCTGGGCATCCTGGCCCTTGATCTCGTTGTCTATCTGCAGCATGTCATGTTTCACGCCGTGCCGCTCCTCTGGCGGGTGCACATGATGCACCACGCCGACCTGGATATTGATGTGACCACCGGACTGCGCTTTCATCCCATCGAAATAGTCATCAGCATGCTGATCAAGATGACCGCCATCGCTGCCCTCGGCCCTTCCGTTCTGACGGTAATTCTCTTTGAAATAATCCTCAACGGGACAGCGATGTTCAACCACGGCAACCTCAAGCTTCCCCTGTCCCTGGACCGCTTCCTGCGTCTCTTTGTCGTGACGCCGGATATGCACAGGGTGCACCATTCCGTCATCATCAGGGAAACAAACAGCAACTTCGGCTTTAATTCCCCCTGGTGGGACCGTCTGTTCGGGACCTACCGCGCCCAACCCGTGGCCGGCCATGAAGGAATGACCATAGGCCTCGCCCAGTTCCGTGACCCCGCCAAAAAACATCTGCCCTGGATGCTGATCATGCCTTTTACTGAAAAGACCGGGAATTATCCCCTGAACCGGCATGGGGCAGACCCGGAAAAGATTTTGAAGAAGTGAAAGGTCAGTTATTCAGCATGTGTCTCTATAGGCAGTAAATTCAGGAGGTTGGATTCTCATGTTCAATTTGCCATCCCAGAGACAGAGCCTGAAAACCATGCTTTCTCCTATTGCCCTGGCCTTGATGATTGGTTCTCTGGCGGGTCTGGGTTCTGTCGCTTTTAAATTCCTCTTGATGTTTGGTATTGATCTGCTCTGGGCAGGAGATGGTGCATTTTATCACCGTTTTTCTGCAGCTCCCTGGTACTTGAGGCTTTCCATCCCCTGTCTGGTAGGGCTCGTGGTGGGTCCGGTAATCACCTGGCTGGCACCTGAGCTGCGAGGACCAGGAGTGCCGGAGGTGATGGAGGCCATGGCCTTGTCGGAAGGCAGGATACGCGGTCGGGTTGTCCTCTTAAAAACTGCCGTTACAGCGCTCATGATTTCTGCCGGTGGTTCCCTTGGCCGTGAAGGACCCATTGTCCAGATCGGCTCTTCCATCGGTTCGACCATCACGTCCCTGTTTCACCTGTCCACAGAACAGCGACGTCTGGCCGTGGCCTGTGGGGCGGCGGCAGGGATTGCCGCAACCTTTCAGGCACCTATGGCAGGCACCCTTTTTGTGGCGGAGATCCTGCTCTTTGATCTGGAGGTGGTGAGCCTTTCCAATATCGTTATTGCTGCGGTCACCGGGACTCTGATCTCCCGGCCCTTTCTCCATGAGACCTCCATCTTTACGAGCCCGGAGTTCAGTCTCAATCACAGTGCCGAGCTGGGGCTCTATCTCGGCCTGGGGCTGATGGCCGGATTCCTCTCCCTGTTGCTCATGCTGGCGGTCTTCAGCCTGCCGCACCTTTATGAACGGCTGCATGTCCCGGTCTGGCTCTCCCCGGCCTGCGGCGGTCTGCTGGTGGGCTGTGTCGGGCTGGTCATGCCCCGTGCCCTGGGAGTAGGTTATGAGAGCATCAATGATGCCCTGGCAGGTCATCTCTCCCTCTCCCTGGTCCTGCTTATCCTCTTCTGGAAACTGCTGGCCACCGGGTTTTCCCTTGGGTCAGGTATGAGCGGCGGAATATTTGCCCCGTCCCTGGTTCTGGGAGCCATGCTCGGGAGTTGTGTCGGTTATGTGGGTCAGGTTATTTGGCCAGAACATGCCATCTTTCCTGCCTACTATGCCCTCATCGGTATGGGTGCCGTGGTTTCCGGGACCACACTTGCTCCGATTACCGCCATCCTTAGCATCTTTGAGTTGACCTACAGCTATCAAGTGATCCTGCCGCTGATGGTGGCCTGTATTGCCAGTCTTCTCGTGGTCCGTTTTTTCCACGGCTATTCCATTTATGAGACCAAGCTTCATCTCCGGGGCGTGCACATTGTTCGCGGCCATGATGTGAATCTGTTGAGGAATATGTGGGTGGCGGACTATATGGACAGGGAGTTTCAGACAATAGATGAAGGCATGAAGCTCAGTGAGGTGATAGCTCAGGTTGAGCGAAGCCACTTCCCCCATGTTCTGGTCCTGGACAAAGGGGGGCTGCTCACCGGGGTCCTTACCCTGCGCGATCTGAAAGGGGTTCTGGCTCACCCTGAGCAGCTGCGGTCAGAAATGTGCGCCGCTGATTTCATGAGCCGGGATCTGGTGACAGTGAATGAACATGATGATATGGAACGTGTATTCCATCTCTTTGCTGAACATCCCTATGCCATGATGCCCGTAGTCAGAGCGAATAATCCGCGCAAAGCAGTGGGGGTGATCCGGGAGGCAAGCCTTGTTACAGCCTATGGGGAACATGTGTTGAAACAGGATTTGCTCAGTGGAAAGGGAGGAGATTCAATGGTTTATTGACAACAACCATTTTCAAACCGAATCTTGAATCGAATGAGTAATAGCGCCTGCACACCAATCACAACATGCCAACATTCCCGCACTGTGATGCTGGCGAGGCATCATCGCAAGGGTCGAAGATAACTATCAGAATCAGTGTTCTGCTCTATCCTTGTTTATTTCATGTCTATTTCAAAACCGTTCAGATCAATAAAACGGAAACGGTATGGGCTGTCATGGGTTCCGACGGTAATGATGTCTCCATCGGTCAAAATACTTGACCCACCGCTGTCGTTGCCGCCAACCGGTTCATCATTAATCTCGGTCCCACAGGCGCTGCCTCGATCTATCAACACGTATGTGTCTCCGCTTCTCTCAATGAGCAGGTGCTCACGTGAAATATTCAGCAGTACACCACGATCGATAAGATAGAGTTCGTTGTTCGGCTCCCGGTCACCCATCTTCGGCCGCTCGATTCTGTGGATCTGCCCGTTAATGTTCCGGATCCGTGATTCACGGCCAATCCGATACGGAAATTTTATGATACAGACGAAGCCGTTGGCAAGCGTCCCCTGGGGGATCGCAGCCAGTGCATCCGGCGACAGTGGCTGGAGTACGGCTATCGGAAGTAAGGTCTGAATTATCTTTTTTTTGTCTTCCATTGCGTTCATCACCTGTTCAGTTTATTTCAACGGCACGTGGTCCCCAGATGGAGAATAGTGTTTGAATCGGACGCGCAGAATAGCCATTATCCTACTGAAAAACAATCGTTTTTTGATTTCCTCCCACCGGTCGGTAGCAGATCATAATAGGGCCTGAGTAGATTTAAAGCATTTACGATATATTACTCCTATTTACTCCATTGACCCAATTTACTACATTTATTTTCTTGAATCAAAGTTGCTCTGGTCCTTTTTTTAAGTCAAAGTGTAACATGGCAATTTTTCGTACCGACATTCCGCAGCAACTTCCGTGCCCGCACTTCGATGATGTCTCCCCATAATCCGACCAGCTTTCTCTTTTCTTAAAAATCCCTTGTCATTACCACGTTCTTTGGCTATCATTTTCAGCTTTATGACTGGCGAGAGAATCATGGCTGATGATCCAAGCACCGGTGCTTCACTGCTCCGGAATTCTTCCGCCTGCCGGATTGACTTTTTCAGTATTACACAAGCCTCTCAAGAAGACCAATCGCGGATATTTTTTGCGTATGGTTTTCATCGCAATGGCCATTGGGCCTGATTCCTTGTGCAGGATTAATAGCAAGATTTTTTCGGAGAATTTCCCTCCCATGGCATCACTGGATAAAGTTTTCAAAGCAGCTGTCGACTTGAACGCCTCGGATGTCCATATTACTCCAGGCGAGCCCTTCATGGTTCGCAGAACAGGCAAGCTCATTCGCCTGAAAAGCCAGAACCTCACCCCGGAACTCACTGTCCAGCTGATTTCCGAACTGCTTACACCAGCTCAACGTGAGATTCTGACCCGCGAGCGACAGCTCGACTTCGCCTATGAAATAAAAGGTTTGGGGAGATTCAGGGGCAGCGCAATGCTACATAACAGAGGAATGAGCGGCGTGTTTCGAGTCATCCCTCCAGAGATACCCACACTTACCCAACTGGGTTTTCCTGATTTGATCTACTCGATTCTCGATAATCACCAGGGTATCATCCTGGTCACCGGAGCAACCGGTCATGGCAAAACAACAACCCTTGCCGCCATGGTCGATTACATCAACGCAAAACAAGCCCATCATATCCTCACGGTTGAAGACCCGATAGAGTTCATTCATCCCTACAAAAAGGGAGTTGTGAACCAGAGGGAGCTTGGCAAGAGCACGCATTCGTACCAAAACGCCCTGAAAGGTGCGCTCAGGCAGGACCCGGATGTCATTGTCATTGGTGAATTAAGGGATCTGGACACCATCTCCCTGGCGATTTCCGCCGCCGAGACCGGGCATCTCGTCATTGGAACCCTTTCGACTTCCAGTGCCGCCAAGACTATCGACAGAATAATCAATTCCTATCCTGCCGGTTCACAAAACCAGATAAGAGCAATGATCAGTGAAGCTATAAAAGCAGTTATTACCCAACGTCTCATACCGGGAACCGACGGCAAGACGATGCATCTGGCGCTGGAAGTACTGATCGGCACCCTCTCGGTAGCCAATCTTATTCGCGACAATAAAACCTATCAGATTCAATCGACAATGCAGATGGGGAAAAAGCTCGGTATGCGACTCATGGATGATTCCATAATGGAAATGCTGGAGGCAGGAAAAATTTCCCTTGAGGAGGCAGCCGCCAATATTGACAACAAGGCTCTGTTAAAGCGTTTTTCACCTTCTCTCGCCAAAATGCCGGTTGAGTAACACTCGCAGTGCACTCTCCCTTTAGGAGCCGTTACGAAAAAACATGGCCATTTATATCGATTTCGTTACGGCTCCTTATGCCGCTCCGGGCATTAAGATGGCCATGTTATTTTTTACAGCGGCTTAGCTCCTCCTCCAATTACCAAGAGTGAAATCCATGGCTCATATTGACAAATATTTCAGACAGATGAAAGAAGAAGGGCGCAAGTGATTTGCACATGGTCATCGGTTTTCCGCCACTCCTGCGTATGCGGGGGGAACTTGTGCCGATGAACGCTCCGGTGCTGACGCCTGAGTCCAATAAGACAAATTCTCTTTGAAATTCTCGATCCAGCCCAGCGGGAACTCATTGAAAAGAATAAAGATCTTGATAAAGCCTACGAGATTGAGGGCGTTGGCCGGTTTCGTTGCAACTTTATGTACCAGCATCATGGCATTGGCGCGGTGTTTCGACTCATTCCCACCAAAATTCTCACCCTCGACCAGCTTGGCATGCCGGAGGCTGTAAAGAAAATTGCCCATTATCAACGTGGCCTGGTGCTGGTAACCGGACCGACCGGGAGCGGCAAGTCGACCACCATGGCCGCAATTATCGATTCAATTAATGATAGCTATGCAAAACATATCATCACGATTGAAGACCCTCTCGAGTTTGTTCACCCCAACAAGAAATGTATTTTTTCCCAGCGGGAAGTGGGTACTCATGCCGAGAGTTTCGCCCAGGCACTCAAGGTGGCCAGCCGGGAAGACCCGGATGTCATCCTGGTCGGTGAAATGCGTGACCTGGAGACAATCGCCCTGGCTTTGACCTGTGCGGAGTTGGGTATTCTGGTCTTCGGAACCTTGCATACCAACAGTGCCGGCAAGACCATTGACCGAATCATCAATTCCTTCCCCGCGGAAGAGCAGGCCCAGACCCGCACCATGCTCTCAGAGTCGCTGAAGGCGGTTGTCGCCCAGCAGCTTTTAAAAACAAAGGACGGCAAAGGCCGGTGTGCCGCAATAGAAGTGCTCCTTGGCTCCTCGGCCCTGGCAAGCATTATCAGGGACGGAAAAATCACCCAGGTAGAATCCCTCATCCAGTCAGGGAGGTCACTGGGCATGCAAACCATGGATTACCACCTTCAGGTGTTGATAAACGAAGGAAAGATAAGCCGGGAAGCGGCCCGGGAAAAAGCCATTGATAAAAGCCTTTTTTCCAGTCCTTGCGAGGAATAGGGCTCTTGAAAATAAATATTCGGTTTTATTTTACTCGGACCATCGAAAAGGCCGGGAATTATTCCCATAACAGACATGGGGGAGACCCGGAAGGGATTGTGAAGTGAGAGGTCGGGTATGCAGCATATTCCTGAAAAGTAGAGTGCCCATTTTGGTATCAATTATTAGTTAGCGTGGCCCGACCCATAGAGGCCACCCGCCAGTTCTATTCTCAAAGGTCTTGCCATGCATTTATCATTAAGGGTCAATTGTTGGATTGCAAGACCTGACCCCCTGCCCTGTTTGAGCAATTCCCCCTCAAGTTTCGAGTTTCGCATTAACCATAGATAAGATCAAATATGTCTGTTTCATGTTCGAAATCAGTTTCTTCAGAAAGTTCCTTTTCGTCTATTGGCTTAATAATACAATCCATATTGAGAAAAGAGACACCTAGGGGTCAACTTTTCCAATTCATTGAAGTATTGATCTGCATCTATCAAGTTCAAGCCGTTTTGGTTGCTTAGCCAATTTCTTTTTTCGGCTTCATAACATAGCATCCAATTTGAGTCATAAAGAGCATCCTTACTCATTAATGTATCCCAATAATTAAGGTCTACTTTATAAGTATAAAGGCCTTTCTCTCTAGCAGTAAGAACTGAAATAATAGCGAGCGGATCGCTTAATGAAGAAATATTTCTTATTTCTTCATTAATTTGAACCTCTAATTGATTTAGTATAAAAAATGTCCAACAAACTTCGAATCCTAAATTATTCTCAACACCTTTTTTTGCAATTTTAAGGAATGCTATCTTTATTTTTTCTAAATTTAATTTGTACCCATAAGAGTTGTAAGAAATTAGAAGCTTAGAGATGACAGTGATTGATTTTATCTCTGCTGATGCTATCTGTAATAAAATTGATTCAAGTATGTTCCAATTTTCCTCATGAATTTTTATAGGTAAAACCTTTGTCAGAAAACAATGAAAGGCATTTTCTTTAGGATGAATTTTACTCAATTCAATCGCTAGATTATAAACATGAATAATATCAAGTTTCTGTTCCAGTATGCTTTTTCTTATTTTGTAATTTTTAATTGTCTGGAATTTAATACTTTCAACAGACGCTGGCATCGACTGAATACTTGATTTGTTGTCATTGCTCGTTAATTCAAAATCATTTAAGGCTCTATTAATCTTTATTTCCAGATTTTCTGCTTGGGAGTAGCTATCAGCAAACAAAAAGAAGTCGTCAATAAATCTAATGCCGTTTAGCTCAGGTTCAGATGATTGTATGGCTTTATCTAATGCAACACCAATAATTTCTGAAATTACCCGAGATGTGTCAGGACCTATTGGTATGCCTAATGTTTGGCCATCTTGCATGTTTCTAACTAAACGGTCTAGCTTATTTCCCCATAATGCATCAGTTCTGTTCCGCTTCGATTCATTTTTCCCGTGTATAGCCCAAGGGATACTATGTGTATAGATTGTATTATAATATTTTGAAATATCAGCCGTAATAAGGAATTTTGATGAAAATCCTTTAAGCAATTGCTCATGTAAAACATTATCAAAACCGAACTCATTAACAATAGCTCTACTACTGTCCGTTTTAGCCATTGCTTTACTCATTGAAATTCCTATTAGCGCTAATCTTCCTCAAGGCGCAGTTTTCGTTCAGGCACCTTGCCGGATCTGACCGTAGCGACCACGAAGCGCTTAAACATTCCAGGAGGTCTAAACTGTCGGTTAAAGCGATATTGAACCTCTCCCAGATAGCGGTGAGCATATTTTTCAAAGTCAAACGCGTGGTACGTTCCGGTGATGGCATTTTTCAGGTTGCCAAATATTGTGTTGACCCAACGGAAACAGTCCATGCCGGTACTTTTACGATCTTTGCCAACGACTTCCCTCTGGTGGAAGCAGCCTGCGGCTTCAACGGCTTGGAAACACCAAAGTCCGTCTGAGACTACAATGGATGATGGTCGTAGAGAGCGTTTAGCCCATAATTCGACCTCTTCCTTGCAGAAACGCTTCACGGTTGTGAAGGTTGCATAAAGCGGATGACCTTGTTTGTTGGTCTGCACTGCTGCTATGAACGGGGCTTTGTTTTCGGAGCCGCGACCGGCTTTACCGCCAGGTAATTCGCCACCGAGATAGGCGTCATCGATCTCGATACGTCCCGAAGCATGGTGCTTTGTTCGCGTTCAAACATGACCTCCATGAGTTTATGCTTGATTCGCCAAGCGGTTCTATAGCTCACACCGATGAGGCGTTTGAATTCCAGGATAGAAATGTTATTTTTGTTCTGGGTCTGGAAGAACATCGCTTGAAACCATGTGGTTAAGGGTATTTTTGACGAATGGAAAATGGTTCCTTCTGTCAGTGTTGTTTGGCCTCGGCATGCTTTACATTGAAAAACCTTGACCCTCTTGCCTCGCCGGTAAGTACCGTACCGGCTGCTACTGCATTTGGGGCAGATAAATCCTTGGGGCCAACGGGCAGATTGGTACCGATTCACATTGCTGCTCATTCCCATATTGAGCAAGAAATTGGTTTAAGCTCAGACCTTGTTGAAACTGTATTCGGTTCATTTTCATAACGACCTCCTTGGTTGTTATGAAAAAATACCATAGTACCTAGGACAAATAGCGTCCTACTAACTACGCTGCGGAAGATTAGCGCTAATCAGGTTGAAATTTTACTTAATTTAAATAATCGTTGAATATCGTTGGATTTCTCTGCTATAAATTTTGATAAAAGAGTGTAGTGTTTAGGGTTGGGCAGTGAAATTATTCTTCTAAATCCAGCACCTTTAGGAATGCTAGTTTTAATTGGTCGACTCAAAATTGGCTTAGACTCTAAAACTTCTTTGCTTATTCGCATCGATTTTTCTAAATCACTTGAATCGAATAAGCCTGGGAATTCCTTAGGCAGAAATCCCTTTGACAATATTTCCTTTGCTTTCATTTGATGATTCCTAACTTGAAGGAGAAAAGGGAACAGAACTATTATAGTCGCACAAAATTAGTTCTGTTCCCTTTCTTTTCTATCTTTTCTGCCCTATGTGTTGATTTTATACACTCTGCGTTGATTTTATACACTCTGTATTACCTCTTTTCCAAGATGAAACTAACATTTTTGAATGTCAAACAAAAAACTTATCGGGTTTTAATTCGATGGTGTTGCCTAAGGGCATGATTTTTTATAAAAATCAGCCTAATGTCTCTTACATCTAGCAGGATCAAATTGATATATCAAAGGATATTTTATTATGAAGATGCCGGGAACATTAATTGCATTGTAAGATCGTTACGGCATAGGGCATGCATGTGTAAAAGCATTGATGAAGGGGAAGTGGCCTAATTATTTGCTGAGACCTGCATGTGGTTCCATTAAGTCGTACGTTTTGGCATCGCGTACATTGTTTCAATGCCGATGACAGCTGATACCTGGTTTCATTTGATCAAAGTGCCAATACTAAAATAGTATCTGTTCATATCGCAACAGGAAACCAATAAAAACCAAAAAGAGTTATGTCTCTTATTTTATTGTCGGCGCACTGACGTTGTCAGTGGAGATCAGAATGATTATATCAAATCCCGCAGGATGTGCTTGACCGTAATCTTTATATTGATAGCTGAAGGATCGGCTATTGTGTTTCCCTTTTTCCAGGACAGGAGTCTTCATGAACACTCAGACGAACTCTGCAATTATTCCTCCTCCGCCGGGATCTTCCCCCGGTCAGCAAAAGAGCGAGGATACCTTCACTTCCATCCAGGCCATCAACGAGCAGGTCAGGTACAGCTCCGGCTGGCTGGGGCTCCTGCGCCAGGAGATGGCCAAGGTGATCATCGGCCAGGAGCATCTGGTCGAACGCCTGCTGGTGGGGCTGCTCACCGGCGGCCATATCCTGCTGGAAGGCCTGCCCGGCCTGGCCAAGACCCTGGCGGTCAAGACCCTGGCCATGGCCGTGCACAGTGACTTCCGCCGCATCCAGTTCACCCCGGACATGCTGCCGGCCGACATCCTCGGCACCCAGATCTACAACCCGAAAGACACCGCCTTTGAGATCAAGAAGGGGCCGATCTTCTCTTCCCTGATCCTGGCCGACGAGATCAACCGGGCCCCGGCCAAGGTCCAGTCCGCACTCCTCGAGGCCATGCAGGAGCGGCAGGTGACCATCGGCGAGACCACCTTCAAGCTGCCGGAACTCTTTCTGGTCCTGGCCACCCAGAACCCCATCGAACAGGAAGGCACCTATCCCCTGCCCGAGGCCCAGGTCGACCGGTTCATGCTCAAGGTGGTGGTCGATTACCCCAGCAGGATCCAGGAGCGGATGATCCTCGATGCGGTCAACCATACGGATTCGACGATCCAGGTCAACCCGGTCGCCCACCCGGCGGATATCCTCGCCTCCCGGCAGGTGGTGGACTCCATCTACATGGATGACAAGATCAAGGACTATATCATCTCCCTGGTCTTTGCCACCCGCGACCCGAAGAGCTTCCATCTTGACCTCCATGACTATATCGAGACCGGCGTCTCGCCCCGGGCCACCATCAACCTGAAGGCCGTCTCCCGGGCCCTGGCCTTTCTGGCCGGGCGCGGCTATGTGACGCCCGATGACGTGAAATCGGCGGCCATCGACGTGATGCGGCACCGTCTGCGGATCAGCTACGAGGCCGAGGCCGAGGGTGTTACCAGCGAAGATATTATCAGAAAGATACTGGATACCGTTCCGGTACCCTAGGAATTGCTTTTATTAGTCATTATCCACCAGGGATGATGTTTGAGAAGGTAGGGGCGACGCCGTTGGCTCGCCCTGTTGCAATCGGCAACGCAAGTCGGCAACAATGTGGATCTTGCAGCAAAGGGCGACCCACCGGGTCGCCCCTACGGTCAAAATATACAACAAATTATGGGCTTTATCGGTGTAAGTCTGTGGCCGAGCAGGGACCTTTATAATTCCATGGAAACCCAGATAACCAAAGACATTCTTAAAAAAGTCAGGCAGGTGGAGGTGCGGACCAGCCGCCTGGTCAACGACACCCTGGCCGGAAATTACCACTCGGTATTCAAGGGCCACGGCATGAATTTTGATGAGGTGCGCGAGTATGTGCCCGGGGATGATATCCGGACCATCGACTGGAATGTGACCGCCCGGACCGGTATCCCCCATATCAAGAAATTCACCGAGGAGCGGGAGCTGACCATCATGCTGATCATTGATATCAGCTCTTCCGGCGACTTTGGCTCCGGCGTCAGTTCCAAACGGGAGATGATGGCGGAGCTTGGTTCCATCCTCGCCTTTTCCGCGCGCCGCAACAATGACCGGGTCGGGCTGATCCTGTTCACTGACTTTGTCGAACTCTACGTCCCGCCGAAAAAGGGGAGATCCCATATCCTGCGGGTTATCCGCGAGATCCTCTTTTTCCAGCCCCAGGGGACCAGGACCGATCTGCTGATCCCCTTGGATTTTATCAACCGGGTGGCCAAGCGCCGCTGCGTCACCTTTCTGATCTCTGATTTCTGTCTGCCCGGCGCCTTTGAGGAGGCCCTGAGCCGCCTGCAGCCCAAGCTGCAGATCACCAACCGGCGCCATGACCTGATCTCCATGATCGTCTCCGACCCGCGCGAGCACGAGCTCCCTGATGTGGGCTGGCTGACCCTGGAAGATGCCGAGAGCGGCGAACAGGTGGAGATGAATACCTCCGATCCGGCCATTCGCAGGGGATATGCGGAGCTTGCGGCCGACCGGCAGAAGAGCCTGCGCCGCGCCATCCGCTCCGCCGGCCTGGATCTGCTCGATCTGTCCACCGATCAGCCCTGCATGCCGCCCCTGCTTCATTTTTTCAAGACCAGGCAAAGGAGGCAGAGATGAGAGGACGAATATTCTGCCTGCTGCTGGTGCTGCTTGCCGCTTTCGGGGGGATGGCCGGTCCGGGTCTCTGCGCCGAGGCCAGTCCGCCCCTGCAGCTGGCCGCTCCCGCCAACCCGGATGCGCAGCAGGTCCAATCTGCTCCCGTGAACCAGGGGCAGCCGCAGGGGGGTGCCACCCTCCATGATATCCGCGGGCCCGTTGAGCTGCCTGATTCCTCGGGCCTCATTTTATGGCTGGCGATCGGTCTTGCGACTCCTGGTGCTTGGCGGCCTGCTCCTTTACTTCTGGACACGGCGGAAGAAAGGCGAAAAGCCGCCGTCTCCCCAAGATGTCGCCCTGACCGAACTTGCCCGTTTGCGGACCTTGATGAATCCGGAACAGGCGTTGATCTATGCCGCGCAGGTCGCCGAGATCCTGCGTCGGTATGTGGAGGCCAGGTTTCAGCTCCATTCCACCCGCCAGACCACCCGGGAATTTTTTGCCGATCTGACCATGAACCCTCAGGCCGTGCGCAGCATGGCAGTACACCATGACCGGCTGAAGGAGTGTCTGGAGCAGTGCGATATGGCCAAGTTTGCCCATTTCAGTCCCGACCAGCCGGAAATGGAGGCCATGGAAGAGGCGGTGCGCTCCTTTATCAGGGCCACCGCCCGGACCGTAGAAGAGGAAGGAAAAAGATAATGCGTTTTCTCTATCCGGAAACTCTTGTGGCTGCTGGCCCTTTTGCCGCTGCTGGCACTCATCAGAGGCAAAAGAGGGCCCGCCCCGGCCCTTGTTTTTTCTACAACATCCCTGGCCGCCTTTCTGGCCAAAGGGCGCAGGACCCGGCTCGGCCATCTGCTGGCCGCCCTCAGGTTCCTGTCCCTTGCCCTGCTGATCCTGGCCTGTGCCCGTCCGCAACTGGGAAATACCACCACCGAGATCAAGGCCAGTGGTATTGACATCCTGCTGGCGGTGGATGTCTCCGGCTCCATGGAGGCGCTTGATTTTACCCTGGAGGGACAACCTGCAAATCGGCTGGATGTGGTCAAGTCGGTGATCCGGCAATTTGTCGACCAGCGGCCCAATGACCGGATCGGTCTCCTGGCCTTCAGCGGACGGCCCTACATGGTCAGTCCCCTGACCCTGGATCATGACTGGCTGCTGCAGCGTCTGGGTTCACTCTCCATCGGCATGGTGGAGGATGGGACGGCCATCGGTTCGGCCATTGGGGTCGGGGTCAACCAGCTGCAGGATCGGCAGGCAAAATCGCGCATCATCATCCTGCTCACCGACGGGATGAATAATGCGGGAGCCGTGCCGCCGCTGATGGCGGCCGAGGCCGCGGAGGCCCTGGGGATCAAGGTGTACACCATCGGCGCCGGCACCAAGGGCGAGGCCCCCATGCCGATGACGGATGGATTTGGCCGGAAGCGGCTGATGCGGGTGAAGGTGGATATCGATGACGAGACCCTGGGCAAGGTGGCGGCAATGACCGGGGCCCGCTATTTCCGGGCAACCGATACCGAGTCCCTGGAAAAGGTCTATGCGGAGATCAATACAATGGAGACCACCACCCGCACCATTAAAAAATTTGAGCACTACCGGGAGCTTTTTCCCTGGCTGGTGGCTGCGGCCCTGATTTTTCTCGGCCTGGAGCTGCTGGGCAGCCAGAGACGGCTGCCCTGATATCTTGCGCAGAGGCGCAGAGAGGGACAGAATGTAGGGGGTGCATTCCATGCACCGAGTTCCCCAAAGTCCCATAAAATCGACCAGAGCAAACAACAAAAAGCTGTCCAACCTTGAACATTCAACATAACTGATGATACACTTTGCTCAACCATACTGGATACTGGGCAGGCCTGCTGTTCTGCCTGGGGTCCATTTTTTTCCTGCGCGGGATGGAACGGCAGCGCCAGGCGCGGATGGGGAGTTTTGCGGCCGCCCATCTTCTGGGGCGTCTGACCCGCAACATCTCTCCCGGCCGCCGGCTGCTGAAAAAGGGGCTGTGGCTGCTGGCCATGTTCTGCTGCTTTCTGGCCCTGGCCCGGCCCCAATACGGATTCAGGTGGGTGGAGGTCAAACGCCAGGGCATTGACATCCTCTTTGCCCTTGATACCTCCAAGTCCATGCTGACCGAGGATATCCGTCCCAACCGCCTGGAGCGGGCCAAGCTGGCAATCATCGATTTTGTGAACCAGCTGGATGGGGACCGGGTGGGGCTGCTGCCCTTTGCCGGATCGGCCTTTCTCATGTGTCCCTTGACCATAGATTACACGGCCTTTGAGGAGTCGCTGGCCACCGTGAATACGGACATCATCCCGCGCGGAGGCACGGATCTGGCAAAGGCCATTGAACTGGCTGAATCCTCTCTGCTGGATACTACCAATCACAAGATCCTGATCCTGCTCACGGATGGGGAAAATCTGCAAGGTGACGCCCTGGCCGCAGCCACCAAGGCCGCAAAGGACGGCATGACCATCTACACGGTGGGGGTCGGCACCACCAAGGGCGAGCTGATCCCGCTGCCGGGCGGAGGTCCGGGCAGGTTTGTCCAGGATGAGTCGGGAAAATTCATCACCTCCCGGCTGGACGCAACCGGGCTCACCGCCATAGCCAAGGCTACAGGTGGACTCTATGAGCCGCTGGGTAAAAACGGCGAGGGGCTGGAGCGTATCTACCAGCAGAAACTCTCCCTTATCCCTAAGCAAGAAGTGGCGGAAAAGCAGCACAAGGAACCGCTGGAGCGTTCCAGCTGGCCGCTGGGTGCGGCCATCCTGCTGCTCATGGTGGAATTCATGGTCAGCGGCCGCAAGGCTGAGCGCTCTTTCCGTCTGCCCTTTATCAAGACCGCGGGGCGCAGGCTGCGCAAGGAGAGCCGGAAAATTGTGGCCCTGTTCCTGCTCATGACTGTGGCGGGCCTGGATCAGGCCCGCGCCTCAAAGGGTGAAGAGGCCTTTGCCGCCGGGGATTATCTCTCTGCCTCGAAATTCTATACCCAGGCCCTGAAAAAACATCCCGATGATCCACGGCTCCATTACAATGCCGGGACGGCGGCCTATAAAAATAATCTCTATGATGATGCCATTACCTCGTTTCAGGAGGCCCTGAAGACCGAAGACCTCGGCCTGCAGGAGCAGACTTATTATAATCTGGGGAATGCCCGCTATAAAAAAGGGGAGGAGCTCCTGCAGAAGGATCCGGAGCAGGCGGAAAAAATGTGGCGGCAGGCCAAGGATGCCTATGAGGGCAGTATCAAGTTGAATCCGGAGGACAGGGAGAGCAAAGAAAACCTGGCCCTGGTGGCCAAAAAGCTGGAGGATCTGAAAAAACAGCAGGAACAGCAGCAAAAACAGCAGCAAGGGCAGAACGATCAGCAGGAACAGGATCAAAAACAAAAACAGGACCAGAAGCAGCAGCCGCAAACGGGTGACCAACAGGGCCAGAAAGGTAAAGAGGGCCAGCAGGAAAATCAGGAGAAGCAGGGCCAGGAAGGGAAACAGGAGCAGAAGAATAAACAGGGGCAGGAAGGGAAGCAGGGCCAGCAACAGAATAAGGATTCCGCCGCTGACCGGAATAAATCGTCCGCTGAGGAAAAGAATCAGGGCGACCAGAAGGGTAAGGTGAAAGAACAGCCGGCCGGCACGTCTTCCGAGAATGACCGGAAACCGGAACAGGGGGCTGCTCAGGCTGAGAATGAAGACCGGCAGAAAGTGGCGGCCGCCCGCGCCGCCCAGGCAGGGAAGGATGAAGAGAGGCGCCAGTCCGGCAGGATGACCAGTGAAGAGGCCCGGCAGCTTCTGAGCCGTCTCAAGGACGAGGAAGGCAGGCTGAATTTTGTCCCCCAGAGGGAAAATGGCGAGGCAGAAAAAGAAGGAACATGGAAAGACTGGTAACGATCACCCGACACATACGGCCAGGCAGGCGAATCACTTGTATGGCGATTTTTCTGCTCCTGGCCATTCTCGGAATGGGCACGGTCGCCGAGTGCGCCCATTGCGGTCGCCGCCACGCTTGATCCCAGCAGTTTTGCAGTTGATCAGTCGGCGACCCTGACCATTACCGTCAATGACGCCGGCGGCACCATCGATGAGCTGCCGCCGGTGGATGGCCTCATCTTCCAGCGGCGGGGACAGAGCAGCCAGCACCAGTTTGTCAACGGAACGCTCTCTTCTTCCCTCTCCATCATTTTCGAGGTCGAGGCCCTTCGGCCGGGCACCTTTACCATCCCGCCCGTCTCGGTAACGGTTGACGGCAAACAGCTCCAGACTCAGGCGATCACCTTTGAGGTCACGCCCGCGGCTGCCGGTATTCCGCAACAGGGCCAACAGGGCGGAGGAGTTTCTTCGTCGCCCCTGGCAGGTGAGGAGAGGGGCCAGATGGCCTTTTTGCGGATCAGTCCGGTCAAGGAAAAAAGCTATAGCGGCGAGGTCCTGCCCGTAGAGATCAAGGCCTATTTCCGGCAGGGACTGAGGGCGAGTCTGAACAGTGCTCCCCGTTTGAATGGAGACAGCTTTCTCTTCACCCAATCCAAACAGGAGCCGGTGCAGAGCCAGGAGATGGTCGGTAATGTCCCCTATTCCGTCCTTACCTGGACCGGTACCCTGTCCGGGATCAAAGAGGGTCGGCGTCCCCTGAGTGTGGCCGTTGACGCCACTCTGCTCCTCCCCGCCAGGAATCGTCCGCATCTGCCCAGGGGAGGCGACCCCTTTTTTGGCAATGACCTCTTTGCGGATTTGTTTAATCAGCAGCAGCTTCAGGAAAAAAAGATCCGGATTGTCAGCAGGGATATGACCCTTACGGTATTGCCCTTGCCGGCAGAGGGGAGGCCGGCTGGGTTCAGCGGGGCCATTGGTCACTTTGAGCTCCAGGTCAAGGCCCAGCCTAGGGATGTGGGGCCGGGCGATCCCATTACCCTGACCATGACCGTTCAGGGAACAGGGAATTTTGATCGGGTCGATGCCCCGGTTTTGAGCCAGCCGGAGGGATGGAAGAGCTATCCGCCCTCCGCAAAATTGACACCAGGGGTAACTCCGGGGCAGGGCAGCAAAGTCTTTGAGCAGGCCATCATCGCCAAAGGAATGGATACAACAGCCATTCCGCCCCTTTCTTTCAGCTTTTTTGATCCGGAGTCCGGGAAATATCAAACCCTGCGCAGCGAGCCCATCCCCCTGCACCTCAACGGGGTTGAGAATGCTGAAAAATATGCAGAGGAGGCCGTCAGGGAGCAAGCGGCAGCCGAGAAAGTAAGGCCCCGGCAGGATGAGGGCCAGGGAGTCTCCGAGACCGGGGGAATCAGTCTGGCCCCGCAGCATCTGCAGCTGGGTTCCCTCCAGCAGGGCCTGATCCCGCTCATTACCCGGACCGGTTTTCAACTGGTCGTCCTGGTTTTGCTCCTGCTCCTTGCCGCCGTTATCCTGTTCAAGGTCCGCGCCAGACGGCTGGCCGGCAATCCCGCCCTCTGGCGCCGGCGCGAGATGACGCGCCTCCTTGATCTCCGCTTGCGCGAGATGAAAGAGGGCCGGGAGAGAGGCGACAGCCGGGACTTTCTTGCCGCCTGCCGCAAGGCCATGCAGGAACAATTGGGCCTGCTGTGGCAGACGGAGCCGGGGGCCATCACCCTTGCCGATCTGCGTCAGCGTCTGGCAGGTGATTCGGAGCTGATTCCTCTCTTTGCCACGGCGGAAAGCGGCGCCTATGTCCAGTCTCGTCTCAGCCCCCGGGAGATGGCGGAATATGCCGGCAAGCTGGAACAGGAACTGAGGCGGCTGCTATGAAATTGAAAAAAGTATGCCTGGCCCTGCTCTTTCTGGTTATGACCTGCACCGCGTTCGTATCGTGCCTGGCTGCTGAGCTAGATGCCAACCAGGATTTTCTTGAGGCCAACAGGGCCTATGAGGCCGGAGAGTGGCACAAGGCCATCCGCATGTATGAGAATGTGGTGACTCATTTTGGTTTATCTCCATCATTGTGCTATAATCTAGCTAACAGCTATGTTCGCAATGGACAGATCGGCAAGGCGGTTCTCGAATACGAGAGGGCCCTGTATCTGGCCCCCGGTGATGGTGATATCCGCACCAATCTGGAACGGCTGCGGCAAGACCAAGGGCTGGCGCCGGAGGAGACCTCTTTTCCGCAACGGGTGGCCACTCTCCTGGGGCTCAACCAGTGGGCCGTGCTGGCAGCGATCCTGCTGCTGGGACTGGTGTTGTTCCAGCTTGCGACCCTGCGTTTTGTTGTTTCCACCAGGTCTTCTTATTTTCTGAACGGCGGCTTTCTGGTGCTGCTGGCGATCTGTGCCGTCGGGGTGGCCATCCAGTACCGGAACTGGCATCAGGCGGTCATTATTGTCCCGGATACCAATCTTCTGATCTCTCCTTTTGATGAGGCCGAGTCCACGGGTGTCATCGCGGAAGGGAGTCTGATCAGAGTCATCAAACGTCATGACCATTATGCCCTGATCAAGGATAAAAAAGGGGCGGAGCGGCTGGATTTCCGGCCCATCTTTTGAATCAATTAACCCCAACATGGCGGGCAAAGAGAAGCGTTAACAATTACAAGGAGGACACAACATCATGAACAGAGTTAAGCAACAACCGGCTTCACCCTCGACTATTTTTCTCCTCTTGATTCTCCTGCTCGGCCATTCCTGGTTCCCGGCAAGCGCGCTGGCGGCAGCGGATGAGAATATCCAGCTCCTGGAGAAATCGGCCAGGGCCTTTTCCTCCGTGGTCAAAAAAGCAGAACCGGCGGTGGTGAATGTCCGGGTGGACAAAAAAGAAGAGGTGAACCCTGATAGCCAGTATCCCTTTGACGATCCTCTGTTCCAACGTTTTTTCGGACCATCCTTTAAACATCCCCCCATTCCCCAATCCCCGGGGCAATTTAAGTCGCAGGCGGCCGGCTCAGGCTTTCTCATCAGTGAGGATGGGTATATTCTGACCAATAATCACCTTATTGACCAAGCTGATAAAATCACAGTGCGCATGGACGGGGGACAGGAGTTGGCGGCAAAGCTTGTCGGTACCGATCCCCAGTCCGATGTAGCCCTGATCAAGATCAGCGACGGCCGGAAATTTTCCTATCTGCCCCTGGGTGATTCCGATAAACTTGAAGTGGGAGAATGGGTCATTGCCATCGGCAGTCCCTTTGGCCTGGACAGCACGGTCACGGTCGGGGTCGTCAGCGCCAAGGGCAGGAACCGCATGGGTATCAATGAGTATGAAAATTTTATCCAGACCGATGCGGCCATCAACCCCGGCAATTCCGGAGGGCCGCTGCTGAATATCTATGGAGAGGTTGTCGGCATCAATACTGCAATCTTTTCCCGCAGTGGCGGATATATGGGCATCGGCTTTGCCATCCCGGTCAATATGGCCAAGATGGTGAAGGCCCAGTTACAGGCCAGGGGCAAGGTTACCCGGAGCTGGCTGGGAGTGGCGATTCAGGATATGAATGCCGATCTTGCCCGTTCCTTCAAGACGAACCAAAAATCCGGGGCCCTGGTTACCGATGTCAGCAAGGATTCTCCGGCGGCAAAGGCTGGAATCAAACAGGGCGACGTGATTATCAGCTATGACGGCAAGCCGGTGGTCGATGTGACGGATCTGCGCGACCGTGTGGCCATGACCCCTCCCGGCACCAAGGTTGATCTTGCCCTTATTCGGAATGAAAAACAACAGGAGATGACTGTTCAGGTAGTGGAACAGCCCGCGGATATGCTGGCCCGGTTGGGTTCCCCCCAGGATCAGCAGCTCTTTAAGCAGATGGGCATGTCGCTCCAGGATCTGACCCCTGAGTTGGCCGGCAAGTTTGGTTATGAAATAGGGCAGGGAGTGCTGATTGCCGGAGTTTCGGCCGGCAGTCCGGCAGCGCTGGCCGGCATAGAGGTCGGCAGCCTGATCGAAGAGGTCAACCGGCAGCCGGTGCATAATCTCAAAGATCTGCAACAGGTCCTGGGGAAAAGCAGTGGTACGGCGGATATTCTGCTTCTCATCCGCAGCGGCAGCCGCAGTTACTATGTGGTTCTGGGGATGAAATAGTATCCATCCAAGAGTGCTCCCCGGCCACACCCGCGCGCATGCCAGTGGCCGGGGATGCACTTATATCCCTGCCGGAATTTCTCCAGGCACGTCTGCAACCCGGGAGCTTCCTGCCGGGCGTATGGCCTTTTGCAGTCTTCTTTTCAGTCTGATGCGGTTGAGATAGGTCCAGGGCGCTCGGGCCACCGTGGCCTTCCCGCTCAGGGCCTTTTCAGGGTTGACCAGAAGATCGCCCAAGTGGGCTACTCTCACACCGGCCCTGGCCAGAAAGGAAGCGCAGCCGGCGCAGTAGGTAATAACCAGATCATTACCGGCCTCAACCTTGCGGAGGGCGCCCCATTTCCGGGCCAGATCCGGGTTGACAGCTTCCACGGATCCCCCTTCCCCGCAGCAGATAGTTCGATCCCGGGAGTGTTGCATCTCCCGCACCTCCAGGCCAAGGCGGGACAGCAGGGTTCGGACCGCCTGGTGCGCATGCTGATGGTCACGCAAGGGGCAGGGGTCGTGCACGGTAATCCGCTCCTGCGGAATAGCAGGCAGGATGGAGTCGATTTGTGTCTCCGCCAGGATCTCCCAGGCAGTGCGGACGCTTAAGCCATGACCGTAGCCATGAAAAATCTTGTAGCAGTTGGGGCAGGCCGCAATAATATGGCGGACGCCATGGCTGATCAGCCACGTTCGCATTCCTTCAAATCTGGTCAGGAAAAAATGCTGTCGCCCCAGATCATGGGAGGGTTTATGACAGCAGTCCAGGATCACGCCGAGGTGCGGGACCTGTTCCCTGAGTTGCTGATAGAGCTGCCAGGTGGTCTCTGGTCTGGTGCCGGGCAGGGTACAGCCCGGGAAGAAAACGGTGTCGCAGCCGGTCGGCAGGCCATACCAGGAAAAGAGCCGTGAACCGCCCCGGCGTTCGTATCTGAGGATTTTAGTATAACGACTGCCCGGGAGTTGGTAACGGGCCACGACCTGACGGCGCATCTCCAGAAAAAAAGTTCCGGGCGCAATCGGTGCCGGGCAGACGGCGGTACAGAGATTGCAGAGGCTGCATTCAAAGGGATCGACCGTTGACTCACCAGCCGGCAGGGAGGCGGCAATGTCACCCGGTGCGCCGTTATTCCGGAGAAATGCACAGTGGGTGGCACAGGCCTGGCAGCGGGTGCACTGCCGGTGTAAGGCCTGTGCCTGATGATGCAGGGCGACGGTTATGGATGGCATGGTGTCATCGCCCGCTCCCTGGATGGAAAAAGAGCGACCGGCGCAAGAGTGACCATTCTTCATCTTTGTCTCCGCATGACCGGTTCATCCTCTCGGGAGAAAATCAGTTCTTAACGGCTCACCAGGATCTCTTTGTGGGGCCATTTTCCGATGCCTCCTTCGAGAATAAAGAGTTTTTCCTCAGGAATCCCCTGGGCCTTGAGATAGCTGTAGCATCTTTTTGCGCCCCCGCCACCGCGTGGACAGACCACCACCACATCGGTGCCCGCTTTTTTGGCGGCGGCAACTGCCGGGTCGATCATCTTCCGCTGCTCTTCCGTCTCAACGGGAAAGGCGTTGGTCTCAATGGAGTCTTGAAAATGATGGAGCGGGAATTCATCCTTGACCTGGATATCCACCAGGACCATGGCCTTGCCGCTATCAAGCCACTGTTTGAAATCTTCGGCCGTGACGTAGTTGAAGGATTCAAACAGGGCAGCCATGTTCAGCAGCCCTATCACCAGAACAGCCAGAATTGCAATGCGTTTTTTCATGATCTTTTCTCCTTGTGCTTTGTGTTTATTGGAAACCAGACAGATACAATAGTGGAGACTGAATACTAGAAAGATTCCGATATGTAAAATAGGAAATTTCTATGGAGTAAGGCTGTGGTATCGATTGAAATGGCATTTTTCTCCTTAATAAAATCACTACAAGAAAAGATTTTTTCCTGCGCTGAAAAGAGAGGGATATTTATGGATGTTATGACTTTTGCAAGAAGCTCAGAGGATTATCGAACCATTGAAATGACCATGCGCGCCTTTGATGAAACGATGCGGAAGTTTCCGGAAGTGGAGACTGCGAAGGAAGTGTCTTTGGGATGCGAAATTGCGGCCAGGGTGGGTTTGAACAGGAATGATCTGGATAGTCTGTTTGAGCGTTGGGCAGGTGTCCCCCTGACCCGGTTTTTGGCGTCTCTGAGCTTGAGCCGGACCCGGAAGAGGTTGGCGGAGACCAGAAACCTGCTTGCGCCTTTCCTGCTGCAGGAATCTTCCGGAACTGATACTTCTTCTCTTCCAGAAGGCTGGTGCCGGGTGCGGGCACTGCCATCGGGACAGGAAAAGGGGCAGGGGCCAAGGGAGCGAAGCGAGGCGACGAGTCAGGGATTGACCATCAGCTATGGTTGCTATCCCACTCCTTTTGGTGATTGTTTGCTGGCCATGAGCGGCGGGGAGATCTGTTCTCTCTCCTTTGTGGAAGGAGAAGAATGGCAGTCGCATCTGGAAGAGCTGCAGCGGAAGTGGCCGCGGGCAAGGATCCTGGCCGATGAGGGACAAGGTGGCAGCCGGATGGTGGCGCGGATATTCGCGCCCGCCGGGGTTGACTCCCCTGAGCCTGTACCCTTGCTGCTCAAGGGTACAGACTTTCAGCTCGGGGTCTGGCAGGCGCTGCTTGCCCTGCCCAGCGGCGCCCTGGTCAGTTATCAGGATCTGGCCGTGCGCCTGGGATGTCCCACCGCCTGCCGGGCCGTGGCCGGGGCGGTTGCCGCCAATCCCGTGGCCTGGCTGATCCCCTGCCACCGGGTGATCCGCAAATCAGGGGAGATTCATCACTATCGCTGGGGCAGCAGCCGAAAAAAGGCTATGCTGGGCTGGGAGGCCTGTGGGCAATGAGGTCCTCACCCGCCCAGGTTCAAATCTGTGTCAGACAGAGGCCATGTCTCAGCGGGGGAAGGCGCCGGCCACGCCGCCATCAACGGGCAGGGTGGCGCCGGTGGTGGGGGTGAGGCCGGAGGCAAAGAAGACCACCGCATTGCCCACATGGTCGGCCAGGACCTCGGTCTTGAGGAGATTGCGGTCCCGGTAATACGCCTTCAGCCCCTCGGGGTCGAGATTGCGGGAGCGCATCCGGTCCGGTCCCACCACATCCCAGAGTCCGGAGGAGATGCCGTGATCGTCGAAGATCCCGTCGGCGTTGATCATGTTGACCCGGGCGCCGATCTCGGCCAGCTCCAGGGCCGCAATCTTGCCCAGCTGGTGGGCCCCGGCCTTGGAGGCCGAATAAGCGCCGAAGGCGGCGCCGGGGGCAAAGACATTCTTGGAGCTGTTGATGATGATCTGGGCCGGAATGTGCCCAGTGCGGGCCTGGCGGTTGAAGAGGGGAATGGCAGCCTTGATCACCTGAAAGACCCCCAGCAGGTTGACGTCCAGTACCTTTCTGAATGTCGCTTCGTCAAGATCGTCCAGGGTGGCCACATGGGCCATCCCGGCATTAGGCACCAGGATATCCAAGCCACCGCAGCCAAGGATGATTTGCTCCAGGCCCTGGCGCACGGAGGCGCTGTCGGTCACATCCATGGTGATGCCGCTGATCAGTGCTGGATCAAACTCCTGGGCCAGCAATGCGCAGACTCGCTGCAACCGCTGACTGTCAATGTCGGAGAGGAAGACCCTGGCCCCGGCGGCCAGGAGTTTACGGCCGATTCCGCAGGCAATGGCCCCGCCGCCGCCGGTTACCAGGGCGCTGCGTCCGGAAAGCGCCAGGGGCTGCCCTTTTTTCAGTTTGGCCTGTTCCAGGCTCCAGTACTCCATGTCAAAGATATGTCCTTCTTCCAGCTCCTGATAAGGGGCAATGGCCGCGCCCAGCGCCTTGGCCAGCAGGGTATGTTCCCCGATATCGGCGGCCATGGAGGCTTCTTTTTCAGTGACTCCGGCGGCGACAAGCCCCAGGCCGGGAATCAGGATCACCCGCGGCTTGGGGTCAAGCATCGTCCGCGTTAGCTCTTTGCCTGTGACCTGGGTCTGGAAGTAATCCCGATAGTTCTGCTCATACTCGGCCATGGCAGCAGAGATGACCCGGGCCGTCTGCTCCTCGTCAAGGCCTGCCAGGTCAAGCCAGAGCGGATGATTTTTGGTGCGGATCACATGGTCGGGAGTGAGCACGCCCGTGCTGTAAATCGTCCGGGCATCGTCCCTGTTCAGGCAGCCCCGGATGTCCCCATTGTCGCGCACATGCAGCAGAAAAGGGGGCGTGCCGCCAGGGGTCGATGGATCAATGGTCAGGGCGCCCCGCAGCAGGGGCAGGATCATGACCGGGTCGAGCTGCAAATTTTTACTGGAGTCACCGATGACTGGAGGCTGCGATTGACCGGCCTGCAGATACTCTTCCGCCAGGGTGACGTAGTGGATCATGCGGCTGTAGGCTGCCTCGGCCTGATCGGCGAAGGTGAAGATGCCGTGGTTGCGCAGGATAATGGCCTCAATCTCCGGGCGATTGTCGTAGCACCGGGCAATTGTCAGCGCCAGCGGAAAGCCCGGCATGGTCCAGGGAAGGATGGCAACCCTGTCCCCGAGGATTTCCTTGAGCCGTGCCTCCGGCTCCGCCGTATTGGTCAGGGTGACGATGGCATCGGCATGGGTATGGTCGATATAGCGGTGGGGCAGAAAGGCATGGACCAGGGTCTCAATGGAGGGGTTGGGGGCGGCGCTGTCCAGCATGTGGGTCTGGAACTGGTTGACCATCTCTTCGTCGCTGAGCGATTCCAGCGCCTGCAGGCGGCGCAGATAAGCCAGGTCGAGGGCCGGAAAGCCCTGCGGCTCGATGGTTGCCAGATCCCAGCCGCTGCCTTTGATGAACAGCATCTCTGCCTGGTCGCCAAGGAGGGTCGTCACCCCTGCCTTGACCGAGGTGTTGCCGCCACCATGCAATACCAGGGATTGCTCCTGGCCGAGCAGGCGTGAGGTGTAGACGCGTAATGCCAGATCCGGGTGACAATGGGGATGGCTGGCGATAAAGTTGCGGGCGTCGGTGCTGTTATATTGGTTGTTCACTTGTCTGTTGATCCTGTTTCATGTGCAGCCGGTCTATCGGCCCATGGTGTGCACTTCCTGCATGATCATCCCGAACAGTGCTTCGTATTGAGGGATGGCCCTGCGGAGAATGAGGGGGAGTTGAGAGAGGTCCTTGTCGTTGACCACAAGATTGGCGGAACAGGCAAGGGCCTGCAGGTCATAAAGGGTGTGAAATTCAGGGCCTACGAGCATGTAAAAGATATAACGGCGCTTGTTCATCTGCATGGCGCGCATGAACCGGTGAAAGGCCCCCTTCTCCAGGGTGGAACCTTCAAAGTGAGAGTGGAGGATAACGCTGGCGTAGGTGACAAACTGCATCTTTCCTATGGCCTCTTCCGCAGATTCGACCAAAAAGGGCTGGTAGCCCAAGTTCTCCAAGGCCTCGGTTATCACAGGAGAGCCGGGAGAGTCTGCCGGCATCAGAATGAGCGCCTTGGGGATATCTTCGACCATTGCCCTGCCCTCATGTGAAATCGTATTCAAGCCGGAGAGATCAGGAGGTGGTGGCGGCGTGACCCCGGAAACGCCCGCCGGGCCGGGTGTTGAAGAAGCTGGTCCCGCTGGCGTTTCCGGAGTCAGCATGGAGGCATCAAGATGGATCGCACCCCCGCATTGGGGACAGCTGATCCGGATGGATTTGCCCGGGCTGAGCATGCTGAGGCTTTCTTCAATTTTGGGGCTGAGTTTGAGCTTTTTCCGGCAATGGGGGCAGTCTGTTATCATGGATGTTGTCTCTTGTTCAGTTTTTGGTAACTGGTGAGGGGTTCGGCATTTACAAAAAGATCATTAGCGGTTCAATAACCAAAGAATTTCAGATATTTACCAGCGATGGTCCTGTTCTTCCTCTTCCATGGCAAGTCCGGAGAGGGTGGAGGTTGCCTCCCCGCGTGCGGCCTTGAGGATATCCAACTTTCTGGCGATCTCGGTGCGCTGGGTGCAGTAAGACATGGCGGTTTTCTCGGTGATCAGGCCCTGCTCGAAGAGCTCAACGATATGCTGATCAAAAGTGCGCATGCCCACGGCGGATCCCGCCTCCAGGACCTTGTAGAATGTTTTTTCTTCCCGCTCTCCATGCAGAATCAGGTCCTTGATCCGCAGGCTGATGCAGAGGATCTCAATGGCGGCTATCCTTCCTCCCGAGACCTTCGGCAACAACCGTTGTCCGACAACCCAGCGCAAGGTGTCAACCAGTCGGGTCCGTATCTGCGGCTGTTCGTCCTGATCGAAAAAACCGAGGATACGGTTAACGGCCTGGCCGGCGTCAATGGTGTGCAGGGTCGAGAGGACGAGATGGCCGGTCTCCGCGGCGGCAATGGCGGTTTCCAGGGTTTCCCGGTCGCGCATCTCGCCCACCAGGATGACCTTGGGGGCCTGGCGCAGGGCCGCGCGTACGCCCGAGCCAAAGCTGTCGAAGTCTTTGCCCAGTTCCCGCTGATTGAAGGTGGCCTTGTGCTGCGGGTGGACATACTCAATGGGGTCTTCCAGGGTGATCACATGCACCTGACGTTCGTGGTTGATCTTGTTGAGCAGGGCGGCAAGCGAGGTGGTCTTGCCGCTGCCCGTGGCCCCGGTAAAGATGACCAGACCGTTTTTCTCGCCGGCAATTCTATTGAAGATCTCCGGAAACTTCATACTCTCAATGGTGGGGATGACGGTCTCAAGTTTCCGCAGGACAATGGAGTAGCAGCCTTTCTGGGAGAAGATGTTGACCCGGAAACGGGCCAGATCCCCCAGGGAGTGCGAAAGGTCGCAGGAGCCGGCGTGCAGGAGGTCCGCCAGGAGCCGTTTGTCGTTGCCAATCAGATTCAGGGCGAAGACCTCGGTCTGAAAGGGGGTGAGCTCGAGTACCGGCGGCTGAACCTGAACCGGCATGAGCACGCCGGCGGCCTCCACCTGCAGTGGTTTGCCAACCGTCAGGATCAGGTCCGAGATATTCTCGTACGAGTTGAGCATGGCCGTGATCCAGTAATCAGTCTCTGATTGTTTCATTCAAATTCTCCTAAAAAAAGGTGTAATCGTCTTTCTTTTCATAGTATATTGTCATTAAAGTAACAAGAAATTCAATTGTTTTTTAGATGCCGTTATGAAATAAGCAGTGCTTTTCTGCTTATTTTATTACGGCACTTTATGCCGCTTTCAAGAAACAGCAATCTTTGCTGCTGTTTCTTGGTGTGACGTCCAGCAAATTACATCTGCCGGAAATCATTTGGCAGATAACCTACAGCTGCCGTGGCAAAATAACTTATGCCTTCTTGTCATTTCATAACCAATCCTGATACTCTTTTGTCAAGCAGGAGGTCAGGTAATGTTATTGCGACGGCTTATTATCTTTGGTTCCCCTTTACCAGGTGAAGTACGATGTCAATTCCCTTACGCAGCGCTACCACAACGGTTGGCCGCCGGATGGCCGGGGCCCGCAGTCTCTGGCGGGCCAACGGCATGACCGAAGAGCAGTTCGGCCGGCCGATCATCGGTATCGTCAATTCCTTTACCCAGTTTGTGCCCGGTCATGTGCACCTCCATGCAATCGGTCAGCAGATCAAAAAACAGATTGCCGGGCTGGGTTGTTTCGCGGCCGAGTTCAATACCATTGCCATTGATGACGGAATCGCCATGGGCCATGCCGGCATGCTCTATTCCCTGCCCTCCCGCGAGCTGATTGCCGACAGCGTTGAGTATATGTGCAACGCCCACACTGTTGACGCCATCATCTGCATCAGCAACTGCGACAAGATCACCCCGGGGATGCTCATGGCGGCCATGCGGCTCAATATCCCCGCCATCTTCGTCTCCGGCGGACCCATGGAGGCAGGTGTCGATGGCGACAAACGCTATGATCTGGTGGATGCCATGGTCATGGCGGCAGACCAGGCGGTCTCGGACACGGAGGTGGATGTGGTTGAGCGCTGCGCCTGTCCCACCTGCGGCTCGTGCTCCGGGATGTTTACCGCCAACTCCATGAACTGCCTCAATGAGGCCCTGGGGTTGGCCCTGCCCGGCAACGGCACCGTGGTGGCCACCCATGGCAGCCGTACCGGGTTGTTTGTGCGGGCCGCCGAGCGGATTGTGGAGATGGCCGATGCCTGGTATGAGCGGGAGGACGCCTCGGTCCTGCCCCGGACCATTGCCAGCCGGGCGGCTTTCTGCAATGCCATGACCCTGGACATTGCCATGGGCGGATCCACCAATACGGTGCTCCATCTGCTGGCCATCGCCCATGCCGCCGAGGTGGATTTCAGTATGAAGGACATTGACGCCCTGTCGCGAAAGGTTCCCAATCTGTGCAAGGTGGCCCCATCATCGCATTATCACATGGAGGATGTGAACCGGGCCGGCGGGATCATGGGGATTCTCGGCGAGCTGGCCCGGGCCGGACTGGTTGATACCTCGGTGAGCCGGGTCGATTCACCAACCCTTGCGGAGACCCTGCAGCACTGGGATATTGCCGGTGCTGGTGCCGGTGAGGCGGCAAAGCAGCTCTATTTGAGCGCCCCGGCCTCTGCCGGCCGCAATCTGGTGATGGGCTCCCAGAAAACCATGTACTCGGAGCCGGATCTTGACCGGGTCAACGGCTGTATCCGCGATGTGGCCCATTGTTACAGTAAGGATGGGGGTTTAGCCGTCCTCTATGGCAACATTGCCGACAAGGGATGCATCGTCAAGACTGCCGGGGTTGATCCCTCCATCTTTCATTTCAGGGGACCCGCGAGGGTCTTCTCCTCGCAGGAGACTGCCTGTGATGCCATTCTGGACGGGGTGATCAAGGCCGGTGATGTGGTGATCATCCGCTATGAGGGGCCCAAGGGAGGGCCGGGGATGCAGGAGATGCTCTATCCCACTTCCTATCTCAAGTCGGTCCATCTGGGCAAGGAATGTGCCCTGATCACCGATGGCCGGTTCTCCGGTGGTACCTCAGGGCTCTCCATCGGTCATGTCTCGCCGGAGGCTGCGGCTGGCGGGGCCATTGGCCTGGTTGAGGATGGCGATGTCATTGACATAGATATTCCCGGGCGGAGCATCAATGTCCTGATATCTGCGCAGCAATTGGCCGAGAGGCGGAAGCAGGAAGAGCAGAAGGGGAGCAGGGCCTTTCTGCCGACAGACCGCGACCGGCAGGTTTCTCAGGCACTGAGGGCCTATGCCCTGTTTGCGGCCTCGGCGGACAAGGGGGCGGTCCGGGTCCTGCCGGGAGAAGAAGAGGCAGTGTCACTGTAGCTTTCTGCTTTTCAGGAACCGGGGCTTCGGTCGCTGGCAGCCGTCAGGGTCTGAATAAAGGCAGTGCAGAGGGGGGACAGGGCCTGATTCTTGCGGGTGACCATATAAAAAGGACGGATCATCCTTATTCCGTCAATGGCGACTGCCGCCAGACTGCCATGTTCGATGTCCTCTCTTACGGCCTGCGAGGAGAGGATGGAGACACCGATGGAGGCCTTTACCGATTGTCTCACCGCCTCGGTGGTCCCCATCTCCGCCACCACGTTCAGGCGTGCCGGATTCAGGCCGTGCCGTTCCAGGATCTGGGCCACGGCGCGCCTGGTCCCTGATGAGTGATCCCGCATGATGAATGGCTCTTCGGCCAGCTGTGCCAGGGTGATCCGCGGCTGTCCGGCCCAGGGATGATCGGCGGCCACGGTCAGGACCAGCTCATCGCTGAAGATCTCCTGCCAGCTCAGACTGTTTTCCCGCCATTGGGCCCCGAGAATTCCCATCTCCAGTTCACCGGACAGGAGCTCATTGGCAATGGTCCGCGAACCGGAGATGCGGAGGGTGATGGTGATATCAGGATGGCTTTTTTTGAAGGCGCCGATCTTTTCCGGCAGGATGTAAGCCCCGGGAATGGTGCCGGCGCCTATGGCCATGCGTCCGGCCAGGGTTCCCGAATAGTGTCCCAGGGCTGCCAGGGCCTCCTGCTGCAGGCGGAGCATCTTTCCGGCGTAACCATAGAGGATATTACCGGCCTCGGAGATCCTGATCTCGCGCCCCAGCCGGTTTATCAAGCGCTGGCCCGTTTCCTGTTCAAGGCTGCGGATATGTTCACTGATCGTCGGCTGGGAAAGCAGCATGGCCTCTGCGGCCCTGGTGAAACTTTTTAATTCAATGACCTTGCAAAAGACGGCCAGTTTGTGGAGATCCATTTTCCCTCCCGGATTATGGAATTTGCTGGTGATGGAATCCGTCAATATGATCCCCCGCACCCCTGCTTTTTACCATAATAAGGTCTCGGCGGATAGAAATTATCTATTTGACCAAGAGGACGGCAGGGGATATCCTTTTTTTAAATTGAGGTTTTTGCTCTTGAAAAGAAAAAGGAATGAGGTCGGTATGAAGCAGATAGACTGTAGAGGGTTGAATTGTCCGGAACCGGTGCTCAGGGCCAAGGCCGCGCTGGAGCAGGGGGAGGAATCCTTTGCGATTCTTGTGGATAACGAGGCCTCAAGGGATAATGTCTTGCGTTTCGGTCACAGCCGCAACTGCACGGTGGACGTGACAACCCTCGCGGATGGTTCCTTTCGCCTCGGTTTTTTGGCAGAGGCCGGGAAAGGGGCAGAAGAACCTGGTCCCTTTGATGAGGCTGATTACAACTGTGCGAGTCCCGGCGGAGTACCGGCTGGTGGCAATCTGGTCTATGTGATTGGTTCCGACACCATGGGGCGGGGCAGCGACGAGCTGGGCTGGGCCTTGTTGCAGACCTATATTGCCACCATCAAGGAGGTCTCGCCGCAACCCAGCCGGATTCTCTTTTATAACGGCGGCGTCAAGCTGGTGGCGACTGCGGGCAAGGCCCTGGAGGCCCTGCAGTCCCTGGAAAAGAAAGGGGTAAAGATCTTATCCTGCGGCACCTGCCTTGAGTTCTTCCAACTGGAAAAGAGGATGCAGGTGGGGACGATCACCAATATGTTTGAGATCATGGACAGCATGGCTGCTGCCGACCGGCTCGTCAGCCCCTTCTGACCGCAAGGGCATTCTTTATTTGAGGTTAGGGAATAACGATCTGAGCCAGCTCCTGCAGGCAGCGATTCTTTTTTCTCTGGTCAGAATCCGGCCTATCTGCTGATAGGCCTCTTCGATGTTCAGGCGCTGTCCCGGATGGATTGTCTCGCACAAGAGGATATGAAATCCCAGTTTCGTCTGGATAATTGGGCTGATCTCTCCGGCCCCAAGTTGAAAAAGGGCGTGATCGAGTACGGGGCAGAGTTCACCGGGGCTGACCCGTCCCAGATCTCCGCCGTCCATGGAGGTGGTGCAGTCCGAATGGAGCTGGGCCTCCTGGCTGAATCTCCGGGGATCGCGCCGCAGGCGGTCATGAAGGCTTGTTATCCGGGGCAGCAGCTCATCTTTTGGCAGAGGCGAGGAAGTGTTATCGCTACTGATGAGGATGTGACGGGTGCTGCGTTGTTCCGGAAAACAAAATGAACCTTGATGGCAGTTGTAAAAGTCCTGGATTTCTTGATGGCCTACAGCCTCGGCATGAAAGGCCACCCTGGCCAAAGTGGCCGCCACTATCAGGTCATTGCGCAGGGCGGTCAGGTATTCATCTGCCTGCAGGTTGTTTTTTTGCAGATGGTAGGCAAAAATTTCTTCACCGCCATATTCTGCCTGTATGATCTCCAGGGTTGTCTGCAGCAGACTCTCCGGGATTATAACCCCGCAGGCGGCCTCAGAGAGGAGAATCATTTCCTGCAGGATCATTTCATGGCAGGCCTGTTGATATACCTCGGCATACTCATCCATCGTGAGCTCAATGACCATTTTCCCAAATATCTGCAAGGAAAACTTCATGAGAGCAAAGGCCAGAGTTGCTTCAATCTCCCTGGAAATTATGGACTGCATGGCGACCTCTTCCTGACTCATATTCATGAATATGATGACCATTTTATTTTTATTGTAGCGCATCCTGGGTAGGAAATAAAATTTTAAGTTCGGATAGGTGGATAAAATTCTTTCTTCGAGGGAGAGGGGAACGTGGGGATAGTTGAGGGGAAAAATCAGATCCGCATGGTTCGATTGGGAGCGCTCTCGAATCAGGTAAAAGTTGTTTGAGGATCAAGGTCTGAGTCGGTCAAATTTGCCTTAGATCTCTCTGCCGCTGAGTCTGAGGATCACGGCATTGGCGATGATGAGACCGAAGATGCCTGTCAGGGTGGGGAGACTTCCCAGGCTGCGCCGCTGCCGTCCGCGGCCGGCACAGGGGGGATCCATCGGCGGCCGCCCTTGGTCCCTCCCCGGAGCGGGCACCACCCGGAGTACCGCGTCCGGCTCGCATGCCCGGGCGTCCATGCCCGAGAACATCTCTTCCGGCTCCTGGTAATGGGAGAAGACCTCCTCGGTGGAAAAGACGCAGGATATGCCCCGTTCTACTCCGGCGCGTCTGAGCCGCCCGCGCAGACGTCTGGCCAGGGGACAGTTTTTCGTGTCCATGATATCGGCAATCCGGACCTGGGTGGGGTCGCTGCGCAGGGCCGCGCCCATGGAGGAAATAGTGGGGATGCCTCGGCTGTGGGCCTCGGTCAGCAGCTGGACCTTGGGGTTCATGGAGTCGATGGCATCGATCAGGATATCAGGAGCCGGGGAGAGGATCTGTTCCAGGGTCTCATCGCCGGCAAAGAGCTGCAGGGCCTCCACCCGGCAGGCGGGGTTGATGGCCGCAATCCGCTCCCTGGCCACCTCGACCTTGGGGCGTCCGAGGGTGGTTTCGAGGGCCATGATCTGGCGGTTGATGTTGGATGGCTGGATGGTATCAAAGTCCACCAGGCGCAGCCGGTTGATCCCGGACCTGGCCAGTGCCTCGGCCACATGTCCGCCCACCGCGCCGATGCCGACGATGGTGATGAAGCTCTGCTGCAGTATCTCGAATCCTTCCTCACCGAGGAAGGATTGTATCCGTGAAAATCTCTCCATTTCTCCATATCTCCTGGCAAAATTCGGGCAGGTCCATGCCGCGCATCGCAGCGGCCCATTGGTACAGCCGGGGGATGGCGGCCGGTTCATCGCAAATCTCCGGGGCATTGGGCTTGGCGGGCCGCTGTCGGGTGAGGTGACCTGGTGCGTCCGTCTCCAGGAGCAGGTGGGCCAGCGGGGTTTCCACAAAGCAGGAGCGAACCTTGCTCTCTATGGTCATCCTGACTGAAAAGGAGATGAAGCAACCAAGCTTGATCAGCCGGTGCAGGATTTCCCTTGAGCCGGCAAAGGCGTGGATCATTATTGGCGGCAGCGGGTTTGCGCATCCCTCCAGCATCTCCAGAAGTCGGCCCCAAGCCTTGACACAGTGGATGACCAGGGGGCGTCCCAGTTCCGAGGCCATCTCGATCTGGGTCAGGAAAATCTGTTGCTGGCTGAGGAAATCAGCCCGGCAGCACTTGTCCAGGCCGATTTCACCGATGCCTGCCCCGATCTGTTGCAGAAGGGACATGAGCCGCACTTCCCATCCGGCACCGGCGGTTTCAACAAACCAGGGATGGATGCCCAGGAAAGGGATAATCCCCCCTTCCCTGGCGGCCAGATCGACAACCGACTGCCAGTCTTCTTCCCGGGTTGCGTTGCAGAACATCCTGGCAACACCAGCCTTTCCGGCCCTTTCTATGATGCTATCCATATGCGGGATCAGGCGGCTTGCCTGCAGGTGGCAATGACTGTCAAGGTATCTGCTGGCTGGCGAAATCATCATGCATGGTCTCGTAGGCTTTCGTTGCTGCTGCGGGACGCCGAAAAGTTATCAAGGAGATGGCTAAACGCAAAGGCCGAAAGCCGAGGCGCATAAAATCCTGAGGACTGCGGCGTACTTTTGGATACGTTGCAGTGACGAAGGATGCAATGCAACGAAGTATTTGGGCCTTTGCACGACGCCATCATTATTCATTCCAGGAGAAGAGCCAGGCGGCGATCGTCAGACAGATGAGGGTGATGGCTATGAGCACAAGGCATTCGTTCCGGACATCGACGAGCGTTGCCCCGTCATTCATGATCTTGCGGGCCCCGGTCAACATGTGGGTCAGGGGGAAGATTTTGGCTACGTCCTGAATCCAGAGGGGCGATCCTTCCAGGGAAAACCATACCTCCGAGAGAAACATCATGGGCCAGGAGATGAGGTTGAGGACGCCGCTGGTGAACTCTTCGCTGGTGCCTCTGGCGGCAAGAACCAGACCCATGGAGCAGAGACTGAGGCCACCCAGGAAGAAAATTACGGCCAGGGCTCCATAGCTGCCATGGACCTGGAAGTGGAAGATCAGGTTGGAGCCGATCCAGACCACTGTAATGGTGAACATGAGGAGAAAAATGCGGGAGAGCATCTGGGCGCTCAGGTATTCCAAGGGGGTGAGGGGGGTGGCCTTGAGACGTTTCAGGGTCCCGTTTTTGCGATACTGCACCACTACATATCCGACCCCCCAGAGGGCGGAAAACATCATATTCATGGCCAGGATTCCGGGGAAGAGCCAATCAATGTAGCGAATCTGCACCCCTTTGATAACCTGTTTATCGACGAGATCCTGACTGTTTTTCAGGAAAGAGGCAAGGAAGAGCTGCTCGGCAATATAGCCTTGAGGAGAAGAATCATTGATCCAGTAGCGGTGTTTCGGCGAGTGGAGATCGAGCAGCAGGTCAATCTTGTGGTGCTGCAGTTTCTGTTCACCCTCTGCCTGGGTGGAGAAGGGGATGAACTGGAGATATTTTTCCTGTTGAAAAGAGAGAGGCACCGTGCTTTCCGTTAAATTCACCTGGGCCTCAGCAGGGAAGACGCCAACCTTGAACTGTTGATGCTCCTTGGTTCCAAAGATGAGGCCAAAACCGACTATAATAAGGAAGGGAAAGGCAAAGTTCCAGCCAAAGGCAGCCCGGTCCCTGAAAAATTCGTGATTCCTGGCCGTAAACATGGCCCACATGCGCTTGAAGTTCATGATAAAAAGAGTTTGTTTTTTTTCATCCTTTTTTCCCTTCTTTCAATCCCTCAGCCCTTTGCCGGTCAGAGATAAAAAAACATCTTCCAGGTTGGGTGAGTGGATCGCCATTTCGGTCAGGTCAATATCGAGGTTCAGCAATTTGTTCAGTCCTTCATCAATTTGGGCGGTCTCCAGGATAATGGTCTGGTCGCGCCGCTTCCAGTCAAAGGGCAGCGCCTCCAGGTTCATCTTGAAGGCGGTTTCGGGCAGGAGGATGGAGCTCCCCTTGCAATAGGCCTGGATCAGATGTGCCGGGGTGTCCCAGGCAATGATGCGGCCCATATCCATGATCGCCACCTCGTCGCAGAGGTATTCAGCCTCTTCCATGGAGTGGGTGGTCATGATAATCGTCTTCCCTTCTTCTTTTATATTGCGGACGATATCCCACAGATTCCGGCGAGACTGCGGATCAAGGCCGGTTGAAGGCTCGTCGAGGAAGACCAGACGCGGCCGGTTTACAAGGGCCAGGGCCAGCATCAGTCGTTGCAGCTGGCCGCCGGAGAGCTTGTTGTTCATTCTTTTTAAAATGGGTCCCAGTTCGCAACGCTGGATCAGAAGATCCATATCCTCGGGCTGTTGGTACAGCTTGTGGAATGAAAGCAGGGTTTCTGCCACCGTCAGAAAGTTGAGCAGGGAGGTGTGCTGGAACTGGATACCGATCTCTTCGCGGAATGACACCTTTCTCGGTTGTCCTTGGTAGAGGATCTCACCGCTGGTAGGGGCGATAATATCCTCCACGATCTCCATGGTGGTGGTCTTGCCGGCCCCATTGGGGCCCAGCAGGCCAAAGCAGATTCCTTCTTTGACGGTAAAGGAGGCATCTGCTACCGCCGTATTCTCTCCAAAGGATTTTCTGAGATTGATTACTTCAATTATATAATTCATATCGTAAGTATCGAGTGTACGCGGAAGTGTCGACTGTTTTTCTGATGATACTTTATACCATCTCGGAACGTGTTTCGAAACAGCCAATCTCTTTTCTGTCGTTTGTAACAGCTCTTTCTGTCGTTTTGGCCATCAAGGGGCATCATCTTAAAGACCGCTGATCCGATTGACAGGAATGGCAAAAGGTAAGATGTAAAATTTAATACTTGACTCGGTAATGATTATTAATTAAAAGTAATACTCATTCCTGATAAGGAGTCGCCATGCCGTTACGAATGACCAATCAGCGTAAAATAATTTTTGAGGAACTCCAAAAAAGCAGACAGCATATGACCGCCGATGAACTGTATAGGATTGTCAGGAAAAAAATGCCCCGAATCAGTTTGGCCACGGTCTACCGGAATCTCGAGCTTCTTTCGGAAAGCGGCTTGATTGCCAAATTGGAGGTAAGTGGCCGTCGGAAGTGTTTTGACGGTGATATGGTTGCTCATGATCATGTCTCTTGTGTGCAATGTCACAGAGTCGACAATTTGTTTTTAGATAAGGGAAAGGAAGATTATCCTTCACATGGTGTGGTGGATGGGTATATTATAAAAGGGCACAGGTTAGAGTTTGTCGGACTGTGTCCTGTATGTCAGAAAAAAAACAGAAAGCTAAAAGGAGACGATACGATGGGATGTGGATGCGGATGTGCGAAGAAAATGCTCCCCGGGGACTATAAAAAGGTTTTGCGGGCCATGGCTGATTGTGATGGCCCTTGTGCCGCCAAGGATATTGCGGCAGCCACTGGTCTTGACGCCAAGGAGGTCAGCTTGAGGATTGCTGATCTTAAGAGTAAGGGCTATGTGGACAGTCCCGCGCGCTGTCGGTACGGAATCACCGCTGAAGGCCTGGAGGCCATGCAGGGTTGAGAAGGACCCATGTCAACATGCCGGGAACTCTCTTCTGATGTTGTTTAAACCCTGACAGATCAATCAATTGAATAAGGAAAAAATACAATGAATCCAATGGTAACCTATCAAGCCCCTGATTTTATTGCTACTGCAGTGATGCCCGACAACTCTTTTAATGAGGCCTTTACCCTCTCCGGCCTGCGTAGCCAATATGTGCTCCTGTTTTTTTATCCCCTGGACTTCACCTTTGTCTGTCCTTCCGAGATCCTGGCCTTTAACAAGGCACTCGGCCAGTTTAAGGAACGGAACTGTCAGGTGGTGGGTGTCTCGGTTGACTCTCACTTTACCCATCTGGCCTGGAAAAATACGGCCGTGAATGACGGCGGTATCGGCAACATTCAATTTCCCCTGGTCGCTGATCTGGACAAGAACATTGCGCGGGATTTTGGTGTTTTGCTGCCCATGGGTATTGCCCTGCGCGGTCTGTTCCTCATCGATAAAGACGGTATCATCCGCAGTCAGCTGGTCAATGACCTGCCGCTGGGAAGAAGTGTTGATGAGGCCCTGCGTATTCTTGATGCCCTGCAGTTCACCGAGCAGTACGGAGAAGTGTGTCCGGCAAACTGGAAAAAAGGTGACGATGCCATGACCCCCACCTCTGAAGGTGTGGCCCGGTATCTTGCTGAACATGCCAACGATTGATGGCGTCGCACAAAGTCTCAAATACTTTGTTGCACTGCATCCTTCGTCACTGCGGCATACTTATTGTACGCCTCATTCCTCAGGATTTGCGCGCCTCGTCTTTGGGCCTTTGTGCTTAGCCATCCCATTGACGATTTTTTTTACGAGATCGCCAATGATAAGAGTCCGTAAATGAAACAAGCAAGGTTTTTTTCTTGCTTGTTTCATTTACGGACTCTTATGCCGCGACAAAGAAACAGCAGTCTTTCCCGGCTGTTTCTTTGTGTGGCGCATGGCAGATCACATACAAGGGGACGTTTGTAAATAGTACAGCATTTTAGTGACGACGGATTTGGCAGATGCGGGCAGTGCGGGAGGGGACTAAGATCTTTTCCCAGGTCGTGCCGCCTGATAAAAAAACTTTTTTATGGAGATGTGATGATGGCTGATAAACTGGGTATATACAAATGTAACATTTGCGGCAATATTGTTGAAGTTCTCCATGCAGGAGACGGGGACCTCAGTTGTTGCGGAGCACCCATGGTTCTCCTGGCTGAAAATACCGTGGATGCCGCCAAGGAAAAGCATGTGCCGGTGATTACCAAAGTCGAGGGCGGCTATAAGGTCAATGTCGGCAGTATTGCCCATCCCATGGAAGAAAAACATTATATTGAATGGATTGAGTTGATTGCCGGAGATTCCTGTTATCGTCAATTCCTCAATCCCGGTGAGGCCCCTGAGGCCTTTTTTGCGACAACAGCAGATAAGGTGACAGCCCGTGAGCTGTGTAACGTACATGGGGTATGGAAGGCCTGATTTTCTGGAAAAGGGCGTTCTGGTCCCTGGCTGGACCGGGCTCTGTTTATATATGGAAAATCCAAAGGCTCAAAAGGAGCCTTCAAGAAATTTTCTGGGAGTAAAGGAACCATGCAGAAATATAAATGTAATGTTTGTGGCTATGTGTATGATCCGGAAGTGGGTGAACCCGATGCCGGGATTGCTCCAGGGACAGCCTTTGAGGATCTCCCTGATGACTATGAGTGTCCGGTCTGCGGGGCAGCAAAGGTTGATTTTACGGCAATTTAGGAGCGTCCTTTTCAGGGCTTGCCCAAAAGGAAAGCCGGTGGTCTAAAAATAACTACTACGATTTCATTGTGTTAACGGCCCTTGTATGTTATTTGCAGAGCCACTCCAGGAAACAGCCGGAAAAGATTGGCTGTTTCCTGGAAGCGGCATAACGGCACCTTATCCTAGGTGACATGTCAAGGTATCGGGGATGGCGAAATATATTGAACAAGGAATTAAAGTTATAAATTTCTGAACGGGAGGCACCACATTGAAGCCGATTAAGATTGCCGAAAATATATACTGGGTTGGGGCCATTGACTGGGATATCCGTGATTTTCATGGCTATTCCACCAACAGGGGAAGCACATATAATGCCTATCTGATCATGGATGAGAAGATTACCCTCATCGACACGGTCAAGAGTTCCCATAAGGCCGATCTCATCGCCCGGATCAGTGAGATTGTTGATCCGGCGAAGATCGACTATATCGTGGTCAACCACGTGGAGATGGATCATTCCGGTTCCCTGTCTGATATGATTGAGCTGATCAAGCCGGAGAAGATAATCTGTTCCGCCATGGGACAGAAGGCCCTGGTGCAGCATTTTCACCGGGAAGACTGGCCCTATGAGATCGCCACGCCGGGCAAGGATATCAGCCTCGGCGCCAAAACCCTCTCCTTCCTGGAGACCCGGATGCTGCACTGGCCGGATTCCATGTTCACCTATGTGAAAGAGGACAAGATTCTCTTCTCCAGTGATGCCTTCGGCATGCATCTGGCCACCAGTGAGCGCTTTGATGACGAGATGGATCCGACCATTCTCATGGAGGAGATGACCAAGTATTACGCCAATATTCTCACTCTTTACTCACCATTGGTGAAAAAACTGATCGCCAAGATCCAGGAGATCGGGCTGGAGATCAAGATGATCGCCCCGGATCATGGCGTGGTCTGGCGCTCCAACCCCATGATGGCCATTGAGGCCTACGACCGGTGGAGCCGGAATGAGGGCAAGGGCAATGCCATGATTGTCTATGACACCATGTGGCATTCCACCGAGAAGATGGCCAAAGAGGTGGCAAATGGTCTGCAGGATGAAGGGATCTCGGTGAGGCTCTATAACCTGCGCTATAATCATCGCAG
Source organism: uncultured Pseudomonadota bacterium (assembly GCA_963776835.1). Lineage (GTDB taxonomy): Bacteria > Desulfobacterota > Desulfobulbia > Desulfobulbales > Desulfocapsaceae > UBA2270. Next base: position 25,128 of record CAVZOB010000002.1, on the reverse strand, counting down.
TGATGTCATGAAGGAGGCACTTGATGCCAGCGCCATTATCCTGGGGTGTCCCACCCTGAATAATGGCCTGCTGCCGAGAATGGCCGGCTTCCTCATGTATATGCGCGGCCTGCGGCCCGCGAACAAGATAGGGGCAGCCTTTGGCTCCTATGGCTGGTCGGGTGAAGCGGTGAAACTGCTCAATGAGGCCATGACCGAGATGAAGTTTGATCTGGTTGATGAAGGTATCAAGGTGAAGTATGTCCCCGAGACGACTGATCTGGAAAACTGTGTTGAGCTTGGCCGCAAGGTCGGTCAGGCATTGAAGGCCAAGAAAATAGCGGCTATCTGATAATTGATGGCTGTCAGGAGTCTTGATTTCCTCATGGGGAGCCAACTGCTGATAGCTTGTATCTGAAAGAGTGATCATGAAAATACATATAGACAAAAATGTTGTTGAATTTCTGCCGGAAAATGAGCAGGAGACTGCGTCCCTGGAGACCCTGTGGCGGGTGGTGGTCGATTGCGCCCATGAAAACAAACACTTGACCGCCATTGGCGAATATCTCCCGATGAAGCAGAATCTGGCCAGATTTGTGATTGAGGGACTGCCGGGCGAAACGATCTATACCGAAGACAAGGCGGTCGAGGAGTGCACGGTGATCTGTGCCATCTGTAATAAATACAAGCGGCTCAAAGGTGGAGACGCAGTACCGGTATGCTGCGGCCGCCCCATGGATATGGTTTGTTGAATGGCTGTCAGCAGCTCTCGGCCCGTGGCTCGGAATGAGGTCTGCTGGTCAAAGATGCAGAAGCCCGAGAGGCATGGGCCTGAAGGACGACCCTGAAAAATCATGTACGCGCCAGCCCGGGAAATAGTGCAGATAGTTGATCGGGACAACAGGGTGATCGATGCCCTGCCCCGTCATCTCATGCGCAGTCGCGGCCTGATCCATCGGGCGAGTTATATCCTGGTCTTCAATGATCGGCAGGAGATCTTTGTCCAGAAAAGAACCACCACCAAGGATATCTATCCCGGATACTGGGATGTGGCTGCCGGCGGCGTGGTACTGGCTGAGGAGTCCTATGAACACTCCGCGTCGCGGGAGCTGGCCGAAGAACTCGGCATCTCCGGAATTCCCCTGACCCCGCTTTTTGATCACTATTTTGAAGACGCCACCAACCGGGTCTGGGGCCGGGTTTTCCGCTGTTGGCATGAAGGCCCTTTTTCCCTGCAGCCGGAAGAGGTTGAATCCGGGCTTTTTATGCCGGTCCAGCGGATTCTTGAACGCAGCCGGCGGGAACCCTTCACCCCTGACGGCATTCTCATCCTGCAGCAAATGCAGAGGGAGCATCGATGATCCTTCGAGCGTCCCTTCTCTTGCCTTTCCAATATCTTTCGTAACCATTCACCAGATACAGCTCTCCTTAACAAGGAGGAGGGCTAAATTTATCACTTTTTTAATCATGCAATTTTCTGACCGGACAATGCTGGGTTTCAGCGCCTGATCGTCAGCAATAAAAATTCTCTATGCCTATCAAATCTCCATGCTCGCGATGTGGGCATGGCACCTGCCTGTCACTTTTTTCTAAAAATCTGGAGTTTACGCTCTTAAAATGGTATGATTCCATCCTTTCGGGTGGAAATGTCTGTTCAGGAGAGAACTCTTTCCCCTTGGATATTGAGGCCTTCCGATATCTATTTAGTCGGGATGCTGGAATGAAGTATACCCATTTAACATCATTGTAAGGAATTGAATGATAAAAGCATTTCTCAAAAAGACCGGAAACCAACTCAAAAATATCGCCCAATCCGGCAAGAAAATCCATGGCAGCGCAGTCTCAGAACATGCCGCGCCCAAAGCTGCCGTTCATCAGGAATCATCGCCAGGGCCGGCACCATCAGAGGCACAGCTGCAATCGCAGCCTGCACCTCGTCCCCGGCCCAAGCGGGAGCGTCAGAAACCGGAGTGGGATCTTTCCCGGTTTCCTGTCGAGCCGGTTGCGGGTAAGACCCGATTTCATGACCTTGATCTGCCCCTGGCCCTGATGCATGCCATTGCCGATCAGGAGTTTCAGTTCTGTACCCCCATCCAGTCCCAGGCCCTCCCGGATGCCCTTCTGGGGAAGGATCTTATTGCCCGGGCCAGCACCGGCACGGGGAAGAGCGCGGTCTTTCTGATCGCCATCTTCACCAGATTGTTACAGGAACAGGAACGGGGCAAGGCGGCACCGGTGGGTACGCCGCGGGCCCTGATCATCGCCCCCACCCGGGAACTGGTGATCCAGATTGTCAAAGACGCCAAGGCCCTGGCCAAATACACCTCCCTGCGTATCGTCTCCGTCTATGGCGGTACCGATTATCGTAAACAGGAAAAAAGTCTGACAGAGCAGCCCGTGGATGTGGTGGTGGCCACTCCGGGCCGGCTCCTTGATTTTGAGAGTAAGAAGATCCTCCATCTGAACCGGGCCGGGATCATGGTCCTTGATGAGGCGGATCGGATGCTGGATATGGGCTTTATCCCCGATGTGCGCAGGATCATCTACAAGACGCCTCCCAAAGAATCCCGCCAGACCATGCTTTTTTCGGCCACCTTTACCCCGGAGGTCAGGCAGCTCTCGGCCCAGTGGTGCAAGGATCCCATCACCGTTGAGACCGAGGCTGATCAGGTGGCGGTCGAAACCGTGCAGCAGATTGTCTATCTGACCACCACCGCCGAGAAATTCACGGTGCTCTACAATCTGATCGTGAGCAAGGAACATGAACGGATTATGATCTTTGCCAATATGAAGAATGAGGCCAGGCGGCTCAGTGAGCGATTGGAGCGTCACGGTGTCAAATGCACCCTGCTCTCCGGCGATGTCCCGCAGGAAAAAAGGACGGCGCGTCTCGAGGCCTTCCGCGAGGGCAGGGTCAAGGTGATGATTGCCACCGATGTGGCCGGTCGCGGCATTCATATTGCCGGGATCAGTCATGTCATCAATTACACCCTTCCCTATGAACCGGAAGACTATGTGCATCGGATCGGCCGCACCGGCCGGGCCGGGGTCTCGGGGATCTCCATCAGTTTTGCCTGCGAGGAAGACGCCTTTGTCCTGCCCGAGATTGAAGAATATATCGGTGAGTCCCTGCATTGCGTTCAGCCCGATGAGTCCCTGCTGGTTGCCGTACCCCCGGGTCAGGCCAAGCCCAGGGGCGCCGGCGACAGCGATCGATCAGGTGCAGGCCATGGACGCTCCGGCGGCGCGGGAAGCAGGGGTGGCTCAGGAACAAGGAGCGGGTCGTACAAAGGGAGAAAGAGATAAGGATCCATGATTCATCTGACCAATATCAGCAAACAGCATGGCTCCCAGATCCTTTTCCAGGACGCCAGCCTGCAGATCCTCGCCTCCAGCCGTGTGGGACTGGTGGGCCCCAATGGTGCCGGCAAGTCCACGATATTCCGCCTGATCACCAGGGAGGAAGAACCGGACAAGGGGGAGATCTCCTGCGCCAAAAAGACGGTGATCGGCTATTTTTCCCAGGACGTGGGCGACATGGCCGGACGCACGGCCCTGGCCGAGGTGATGGCGGCGGCCGGTGAGGTAACCATCCTCGGCGAGCAGATGCGGGAGATGGAAGCGGCCATGGGACCCCATGGATGATGAGGCCATGACCGCCCTGCTGGAGCGCTATGGCAATGCGGTGGAGGAGTTCGAGCACCGGGGCGGCTATGACCTGGAGGCCAGGGCCCAGGCGGTGCTGACCGGTCTCGGGATCGGCCCGGATGCCTACCTGCGCCCGGTGGAGTCCTTCAGCGGCGGCTGGAAGATGCGGATTGCCCTGGCCCGGATTTTGACCATCAACCCGGATGTGCTGCTCCTGGACGAGCCGACCAACCACCTGGACGTGGAGTCGATTATCTGGCTGGAGGAGTGGCTGGCCACCGGCTTTCAGGGAGCGCTGTTCATGACCTGTCATGACCGCGATTTCATGAACCGGATTGTGACCAGGATCGTCGAGGTGGCGGGTCAGAGCGTGACCACTTACAGCGGCAATTACGATTTTTATCTGCGGGAACGGGAAATCCGCCGCGAGCAGCTGCTGGCCAGTCACCGCCGCCAGCAGGAGATGCTGGCCAAGGAAGAGGATTTTATCGCCCGTTTTGCGGCAAGGGTCTCCCATGCGGCCCAGGTGCAGTCGCGGATCAAGAAGCTGGAGAAGATCGAGCGCATCCAGCTGCCGCCGGAACAGAAGGTGGTGCGCTTTGAGTTTGCCGAAGCCCCGCGCTCAGGCGATGATGTGGTGCGCATGGAGTCGCTGTCCAAGGTGTGGCTCCAGGAGGGCGGCCGGGAGCAGTCGGTCTTCGGCGGAGTCACGGGGATGATCCGCCGTCAGGATAAAATTGCGGTGGTCGGGGTGAACGGGGCCGGCAAGTCAACCTTCCTCAAGGTCCTGGCCGACCAGGTAGCGCCTTCAAGCGGTACAGTGAGCATTGGTGCCAATGTCTCCGCCGGCTATTTCAGCCAGCATTCCATGGAGCTTCTCAATCCGGAGCTCACCGTCTTTGAGACGGTGCAGGCGGTGATTCCCACCGGCAATATCGGGGTGATCCGCAACCTGTGCGCCGCCTTTCTCTTTCAGGGGGACGATGTGGACAAGCGGATCGCCCACCTCTCCGGCGGGGAAAAGAGCCGGGTGGTGCTGGCCACCCTCCTGGCCCAGCCCCTGAATCTCCTGATTCTCGATGAACCGACCAATCACCTGGATATCCAATCCCGGGAGGTGCTCCTCGAGGCGTTGCAGAAGTTCACCGGCACGGTCATCCTGGTAAGTCATGACCGGCGCTTCCTGCGCCTGCTGGTGGATCGGGTCTTTGCCATAGACCACGGCTCCATGCTCACCTATGAGGGTGACTACGGCTATTATCTGAGAACGTCCGGTCAGGACAATCCCTTGGAGGCTGTTACTTGATAGTGGTTTTGCGGGTCTCGAGGCTTAGGGCCGTTATGAACTAAAATCCTGACATCTTGAAATATTTTGGCAGGGCCACTTACCCAGAACAGGGATACATCGCTCTCACCATGAATGTGGGTAAAGAATGACTGCCGTTTGCGATATCACAATGTTACTGTTATTGTTAGATGACGGCTTATTGGTTGAAAAAAATATGCAGAGAAGGATAAATATGATAAGAGAAGAGGTCGGCTTTGTAGTGAAGAGGCTATAACCCCTGACGACAAGGCGCCAGGGACAACAAGAAAAATGTTTTTAATCACCAATTTCTTTTTCAACAGACGATATCATGGAAACGGGTACCCCCGGTGACAACACCGGCACTTCTGTCAGAAACTATCGCAACGTTCCCCATTATGAAATCCAGACCTTGTCCAGGTCGCCAGAATTGGAATTCATTGCCAGCACCATCGAGTCCGTCTTGTGCCGTCTGGGATTTTCAGGGCAGGATGTGAGCTTTATGGATCAGGATGCAGCCAGGCTTCTTGAGCTGTTCTTTGATCAATACCATTTCAAGGATCCGGAGCCGGCCTTTGCTGATCCCGTGCAGGAAGAGGGATATGTACTTCTCAGCGAGGTGATTGAGGAGGACATGTCGGATATCCCGAAGGAGGATATGGTGCGGGTCATGGCCACTATTCATCGTGCCATCCAGCGCAGAACCAAGGGCGGCGATGAGTATCTCCGTTTTATTAATGAATATACCGGCGACTGAACGCTGGGTTAAAACTCCAGCTTTTTCCGTTTGTAGTTGAAATCGCAGATCAGCGGGGCGTGGTCTGAGAGCCTGATGTCCGGGATATGAAAATCCACGGCCTCAAGTTCCGGGCTGTGTAGAATAAAGTCGAGTTGCCGATGGGGAGCATGACTTGGATGCGTGGGGTAGCGCATGGGATTTGCATCCTCCAGACCGGTCGCTGCCTTAAAGAGGTCCAACTCCCTGCTGCCCCTGAAGGTGTTGAAGTCCCCGGCCAGAATCACTGGTTTTCCACTGTTTTTCAGCAGCCGGTGCAGGTGCTCAAGCTGTTGCTGGCGATGGCGGTATTTCAGTGACAGGTGGACGATGAAGATAATAACCTCGTCCAGCTCCACCTCGATTACCAGCCGCTTAAATCCTTCCTTGAAATAATGAAAATGATGGGCGGTGATTTTCTCGTTGGTGAGCAGGGCATTGGATTGCTTGTTGAGAACCGGTACTATGCAGGCCAGCGATTTTAGCCCATATTTTGTCTTGACGATATGGGATTGATGCAGTTGTTGGGCAATGATATCGGCCTGACAATATCGTTCGGACCGATAGGAGCCTGAGTCCACCTCGATCAAGGCAATGATATCCGGTTTGACCGATTCGATGAAGGCGACGATCTGGTTCAGTTTATTGGTCGTCTGTCTGAAGAATCCGGAAAAAGGCAGCGGCAGATGGTAGCCCATACCGTGGCCGGTCGCATAGCGTATGTTATAGAGAAGGAAGCGCATGACCCTCATGATACAGTTTTCCCGATGACATGGCAATATTCAGAATTTAATTACCAGGCTTTTAACAAATAACAAAATGGTCAGAAATGTAATGGCTGTTGCGTTATGGCTCCTCACAACTAAACCAGGGAAGAGAAGATGACTAGCATAAAGATCGGATCACGGAAGAGTAAACTGGCCATGTGGCAGACAGAGACTGTTGCCCGCATGTTGAATGAATCCGGGATGGAGACGGTGATCAGCTCCATGGAGACCACGGGCGATAAAATCCTTGATGTGTCCATTGCCAAGATCGGCAGCAAAGGGGTGTTCACCGAAGAGCTGGAAGTACAGCTGCAGAGCGGCGCCACCGATATTGCCGTGCACAGCGCCAAGGATATGCAGTCAATCCTGCCGAAAGGATTTGGCCTGATTGCCTTTACCGCCAGGGAAAAACCCAATGATGTCCTGCTGGCCCTGGATACGGAGCTGAATCTGGATGACCCGAAGGTCAAAATCCGTATAGGCACCTCATCGGTGCGGCGGATCGCCTTGTTGAGACATTATTATCCCCACGTCCAGGCCGTCGAGATGCGCGGCAACCTGCAGACCAGGATCCAGAAGATGCGGGATGGGGCCTGCGATGCCTTGATGCTGGCCTATGCCGGGGTCAAACGCATGGGGTATGGGGAGATGATCGTCAAGGTCTTTTCCGAAAACGAGTTTGTGCCGCCGGTGGGTCAGGGCTGTATCGCCATTGAGTGCTCGGACGGGCTGGATGCGGAGAAGAAGGCCATGGTCCGTGCTTGCTTGAATAATCTGGACAGCGAGTCCTGTCTCCTTGCTGAACGGGCCTATCTGCGCAAGCTGGAAGGGGGCTGCTCGATTCCGGCCTTTGGCCTGGCGGTGCTGGAGAATGAAGTCCTGACCCTGACCGTCGGCCTTGCCAGCCTCGATGGCACCACCATCCTCAGAAAGACCGAGCAGGCCCCCCGTAAGGATGCGGTACAACTGGGAGAACGTCTGGGCAATTATATCCTGGAAAATGGCGGCAGGGAAATGCTGGCCGAGATCCGCCGCTGTCAGGGGTAGCCGTTGGTCAATGATAACTACTACAACGGCATAAGGGGCCGTAAAGAAATGGATAACAGTATGTGTTATTCTTAACGGCCCCTCAGTTCATTTCCTTCAGCCTTCAGCCTGAATACCTGATTCCTTGTTCCCGGTAACTTCCAGCAAATAATCAATCCAGGCCTCAAATCCCTCGCCGCTGGTAGCCGAGAGGGCCATGACCTGTAACCTCGGGTTGAGGTGCAGGGCATCGGCCCTGGCCTCGGCCACCGGGAAGTCAAAGTAGGGCAGCAGGTCGGTTTTGGTGATCACAAAGATCTGGGAGCTGATAAAGGCCTTGGGGTATTTGGCTGGTTTGTCAGGGCCTTCCGGCACCGAAACCAGGACCACTCGCTGGTGTTCGCCCAGGTCGAAGGTGGCCGGACAGACCAGATTTCCCACATTTTCGATAAAGAGCAGGTCCAGCTGGTCGCCGCCCGATTCCTGCTCCAGCAGGTGCAGCCCCTTGTGGATCTGGGCCGCATCCAGATGACAGGCGCCGCCCGTGGTTATCTGAATCACCGGTACCCCTTTGGCCCTGATCCGCTGGGCGTCACGGTCGGTCTCGATATCTCCTTCAAGCACCCCTATCCTGATTTTTCCTTTCAGCCGTTCAATGGTCTTTTCCAGCAGGGTGGTCTTGCCGGAACCCGGGCTGGAGATCATATTGATGGCCACGATCCCCATGGCCTCAAAGTGGGCCTTGTTCTCGGCGGCTATGGCATCATTGGCCGCCAGCAGGCTCTGGTGAACCTCGATGACTCTGGGGTCATGATCGTGGCTGTGACTATGGTTATCGGTAAGATCGCATCCGCAGGAATCGCACATGGGGCACCTTTTTTGAAGAGAGTTTGTAAAACAATAAAGAGTAAAACATTACTTTTTTCCTGACGCCCCTATCCTGCTTATTCCATTTCCACCTGGTTGAGGATGATGGCGTCTCCTCCCTCGGGAATGAGGAGGGTTTCGTCGCATTCCGGGCAATGGTCGGGTCGAACGGCTGCTTCTTGTTTGTAACTGCAGCGAATACATTGATAGGTCGCCGGCGGGTTGGTAATGATCAGCCTGGCTCCCTTGGTCAGACTGTTTTCCGCCGAGAGGATATCAAAGCCGAACCGGAAAGAATCAATCACCACCCCGGAAAGCGGGCCGATATCCAGGGTGACGGTGATCACCCGTTTCTTGTCATGTTCGGCGGCGAGCGCTGTCAGTTGCGTAAGCAGGGCCTGGACCAGCGACATCTCATGCATGGTGCAGGACCTTCGGAGTTGCCGGGATCTTTTCGGTGATGGTATGACCGGCCTGCCGCAGCCAGCCCACGATCCGTTCGGCAATCTCCTTGACGCGCGGGGCCACCTGGGGGGACAGCTCGATGGAGGTCTGCAGGTCGGCGGGCACGACGCAGAAAAACTCCACTGTCTCCGGTTGGCAGTCGCGGAATTTGCAGATCTCCAGCATCTCGAGCAGGCCTAGCTGGTGCGGGGACATCTTGCTGGGTATGGTGCCGGCACCAATGTCTTTGTTGCTGAAACAGTGGACGGATCCTGGCTCTGCCTCCATGTCAATCACATCAATGACCAGAATCGGGTCACATTCCTCAAGAAAGGGGGCCATGTAGATGCCGGCGGTACCGGCATCGTTGAGCCGGATAGTTTCCGGAAAGGTATAATGTTGCTCCAGATAATGGATGGTATGGATACCAAAACCTTCGTCCGAGAGCAGCAGATTGCCGATCCCGAGAATCCCCGCCTTTTTTTGTTCCGTCATTTCTTGCATTATTTCCATAACTTCAAATTTCATGGGATATGGCTCATGGGAACCAGAGATATATTCTTCAGCCTTCAGCCTAAAATACCTTTCCTTCAGCAGATTCGTGGCAGGGGGGCACCGTGCAGGGGCGTTATCACCCTTGATCCCCCAATGGTTGTTTTGAGTGCGACCCGGCCAGCGGTACCGGATGTAACGGTGCCGATAATGGCGGCCTCTTCGCCCTCCGGACAGGCCTGCATAAGAGCCAGGGCCTGGTCGGCGATATCAGGTGCGACTACGGCCAGGCATTTTCCTTCATTGGCCAGATAGAGCGGGTCAAGGCCCAGAATCTCGCAGGCGGCCCGTACTTCCGCCCGCACCGGGATGCACATTTCCTCGATTTCAATCATCAGGCCGGAGCTGCCGGCAATCTCGCAGAGGGAGGTGGCGACCCCGCCTCGGGTCGGGTCGCGCAGGGTATGGATGCTGCCTTCCGGCAGACCGGCAAGCAGTTTCTGGACCAGCGTGTGCAGGGCCATGGAGTCGCTGCGCAGATCGCCGGCAAGGGCAATACCGGCCCGGCGGGTCATGATGGTGATTCCATGGTCGCCCATGGAGCCGGACAGGATGATCTTGTCTCCTGCTTGCGCCCTGGTGGCAGAGATCTCCACCCCGTCGGCCACCAGGCCGATCCCCGAGGTGTTGATGAAGATCTTGTCGGCCTTGCCCCGGGGCACGACCTTGGTGTCGCCGGTGACAATGGGCACACCGCTGCTACGCGAGGCGTCCCTGATCGAGATGATGATCCGCTCCAGGTCAGCCAGCGGCAACCCTTCTTCCAGGATCAGCCCCAGGCTCAGGCAGAGCGGCCTGGCGCCGCGCATGGCCAGGTCGTTGATGGTCCCGTGCACGGCGAGGCTGCCGATATCGCCTCCGGGAAAGAAGATTGGATCGACCACATAGCTGTCGGTGGTGAAGGCGAGCCTCCCCGGCTGGTTGTCCATGACTGCGCTGTCTTCCAGGGCCGACAGGACCTTGTTGCCCAGGTGCTTCAGGAAAAGGCTGCTGATCAGTTCCTGGCTGGCCAGGCCGCCGCTGCCGTGGTCAAGGAGGATGGTTGCTGCTTTTTTGTGGCATAGTTTGGATCATCTTCTGTGCTGTAGGCTCAGTGTTTAAGACTGAAGGTTGCAGAACAGAACTTCGGTCTTCAGCTTTTCTTCAGCCTAAAATTTAATTTCCATAGGTAAACCAGGCGCTGCAGGTCCCTTCGCTGGAGACCATGCAGGGCCCAACGGGGCTGGCCGGGGTGCAGCGTCTGCCAAAGAGCGGGCAGGCGGGCGGCGCGGTGATCCCCTTGAGAATCTGTCCGCACAGGCAGCCCGGTGGCTCCTTGGACTCCGGTACGGTGATCGACAGCCGGGACTGGGCGTCAAACCCGCCATATTCTTTTCTGATGGCAAGGCCGCTGCCTGCAATTGTGCCTAAGCCCCGCCATTCCATGTCCACCGGCTCAAAGATGGTCGCCAACCATTTGCCCTGGCCCGCCCGTTGCCTTCCCAGGTGACCGCCCGGGTGTAGGCGTTTTCCACTTCCGCCCGGCCTTCACTGATCTGTCTGGCCATGAGAATCAGGGCCTGGAGGATATCGGTGGGTTCAAAGCCGCCGACCACGCAGGCCAGGTGGTACTTTTCCGCCAGGGGCTGATAGGCGGCCGCGCCGATGATGGACGCTCACATGGCCGGGGCAGAGCAGGCCGTCGATTGCCAGGGCCGGATCGCCGAGCAGGGCCATCAGCGGCGGGAGCATGGTCTTGTGGGTGGAAAAGACCATGAAGTTGTCAATATTCTGCTGCCTGGCGGCGAGGATGGTGGCAGCAATGCCGGGGGTGGTGGTCTCAAAGCCGATGCCGGGAAAGATCACCTGCTCATCCGGATTTTGGCGCGCCAGTTCCAGTCCATCCATGGCCGAATAGACCACATCAATCTTCGCACCCTGCGCGCGGGCATGGGCCAGCGTTGCGCCGTTGCTGCCCGGTACCCGGAACAGATCGCCAAAGACGGCAAGGTGTGTTCCCGGCAGCTCGGCCATCTGCAGGAAGGCGTCAATATGGGAGGCCGAGGTGACACAGACCGGGCAGCCGGGGCCGGAAATGAGCTCAATCTCCGGCGGCAGCAGGCCGCGCAGGCCGCTGCGGAAGATGGCCATGGTGTGGGTACCGCAGACTTCCATGACCCGGAACGGCTCTGGTGGTGGCCGCGGTCAGCTCGCGCAGCAGATGCGCGGTCAGCTCAGGATCCCGGAATTCGTCAACATATTTCATGGGTTATAATTCCTCATTCATCATCCATCTCCGATTCCGCACCCAAAGCAAATCGTTCGCGGTCCTGGGTAAAAGCGGCGTTTGCCTTCATCTTCAATCTGGGATAACAGGCGGTAATGGGTCGAGTTTAATTCGGTACGCACTGCGTTCCAGTTTGGAAACGCTTGGCAACATATCGTTTACACGTCATTTTTGCGTCCATCTTGAATCATGGATCAGGGCGTCGTTTGCCAGGAAATATCAATTTTTCTATGACTTGCAACACAGTCTCGCAAATAAAGATTGATGAGACTTTGATAGGGGGCGCCTTTTTCATCGGCCATTTGTTTGAAGTAGCCAATAACGTCTTCGCTCAACCGCATCGTGACGGATTTTTTGAGTTGAGCCGCATAAGGGTTTTTGCGGGATTTCATTGTTGACAGATCGTATTCAGCTTTCATAGCCTGATCCCTTGGTAATGGTTGCGTTCGCAATGACAGACAATCAGGTTGTCCCGCTTGTAGGGACATTTTTCAATGAAACTTAAATAGTTCTGTCCCCATTTCACTGTTATGGCATCTGGGGCTTTCAAATCTCAACCAAAAGACTTCGATTGTTGCGCGATGTAATGATCGTTACAGATTCTGTTGCCCTGCTAAGCGCGACGTATAGCAAATTTCGTTTCACGTGCGTTCCCGGAAAGTGCACCCCGTCACAGGCGAACACGACGACGTACGCTGCCTCAAGCCCTTTTGATTTGTGGACAGTGCTTAGCGCTTTACGCGGAGGCTTCGGATAGGCCCGTGAACGCCTTTGGGATATCTCTGCAAATCCCGTCAACGGATCTTTGTACCCCTTCAATTTGATGAGGTCGTCAAGCTCTCTCTGATAATCGATGTGTAGGTCAGAAAATCCTTCGGCGTTCTGGATGATCAATCCTTTGAGATGTTCGGCAGCCTTGGAAAACCCTACATGGTTCGGATATGCGCGAATGAACTCCGCCATTACCTTCAATTGCGGCGGGATTTGTCCTCGTGGGGTATCCGAAGGCGCTCTGACCTCTTTGATAAGTCTATCGCCGTACTTGCCGCCACTAAACCCAACCAACAGACTTTTTAAACAATCAACAAAGGCCGATGCTTTGGTGTCCAAACTAACCGCCCCATCGTCGAGCGCTTCAATGAATTTCTCCAGGTATTTTCGTGTATGACCTTCCCATATCGGAAACCTTGGTCTGAACGTTCCCCTAAGGCTTTCAATCGTAGTGTTGATGCCAGCGATGAGAAGCATCTGTTTGTCTTCGTTGAGCAAAGCGTTTAGATCTTTCCAGTTTTCGGGCTTTAACTGGTACTTTGATGGTATAAATGACCCATTCTCCGCGAACTTCACTTTTACCCCCCTCGGGAGACGACTCCTAAGATCGATTGACTTCTCTTCCTTAAGACTTTCTCTGACACTCAGTATCCATTTGCCTAGATCGGGATTTGTTTCCCTCCATCGATGGGGAGTTTCTAGCTCTCCAAATGCTGCATGATCTTTCAATGCGTTCCAACGTGCTAACGCTACCGCAGCTTTATTATTTTGACCACCCCCTCCTGGGATGATCTGCATTGGATCTCCAAATACCCTTAGCTGGGCTCCTTGCTTTCCGAGGATTTTAACGATCTTATCTTGCGCTTCGTTCGAGTCTTGGTGTTCATCGCAGATGATTATTGGAAACAATCTTGCCAAGTGTTTGGCGATCATTGGATTACAACACAAGAGCTTCGCTACTTTTGTCGCGAGCAATTCATACCCGTGTAGTCGAGCCCAGGCGGAGACATCCTCCGGTAGGTCAATCGACAAGCGGTACGCCGTCGCAATTAGGTTTGTCAGGCTATCGAGGGTCTTGATGTCAATTTTCCCATGATACGCCTGCGTCCGTTCGGCAATGACGGAACAAGCTGCATGGGTGTGCGTTAGAACCAGCACTTTCGCTGATTTAAGGCTTGCTGCCATGTCGGCCGCATAGCTCGCTGCTTGATGTGTTTTGCCGCATCCTGCTGGCGCTTCAATTACGACTATTGAAGCTTCGGATCGGAGCAGAGTGGCGACTTCCTCGTCAGTCATAGAACGATTTTTTCAACAGCTGATTTTTCTGAAAGAGTGAGGACTGAATTGAAAAACGGTCTAAGTGTTTCTTCCAGCTCCTCCCATTTACCAGAGTTTTTTAGATGAAGTAGTAGTTCTCTCCCTCCACTTCCATCGGCTTTTTTGAACCAGTTCTGGGCATGTTTTTTCCAAGACTTCTTCTCGCCTCTATCGTCAGTGCCTTTGTTGTCTCCAGTCGCTGCCGCAATTATTATGTCCCTCAGTTGACCTTTTGCCGCTTCTTGTATCTCGCAGAACGACTTTCCCTCAATTCCTAGGCGGGTTGCGATACTCCGTAATCTATACCCATCCCAGTCTCCATCCTGATCCTTGAATAAGTTTTTGAGGTAATCATCTGGTAACAAACTCAAGATGTTTATTTCTGTACACCCATCTGGCCATTGAAACAATCGTGCACTCATGGTCCCTTTAAGCTGCGCCCAGCGGCCAGGGCTTTTTCCGTCATTATCCGCAAACCCTGCGAACCTGATCCCAGATTTATTGAGGCTTTCTAGAAGATCAAGCAATTGATCGTCGCCTTGGCCAAGGCTAACCCTTACACCTGCATCAAGAGGATTGCCACCATAGAGCAACTCTAAAATGGCGCTTATCAGACCAACCTCAGTCTCGCCTTCAACGATAACAGAAACTCTTGAAAGGAAAGTTTCTGGATCGCGCAGCTGGTGCGTAGCGGTCTTCCTTCGATCCAATGCGCCGAGGTTACCCGCCATATCGATGTACCAGAGTTGTGCCCCCTCTGAACACGAGATTGCGACTGGGCTGTGTGTTGTAACAAAACTTTGTGAATCTGACTTCAAAAGAGACGAGACTAGCTGACGGAGACGATATGGTTCTAAACCACGCTCTAACTCATCAATCGTCGTAATTAATGTTTCTCTGTCTTTTGCTGCAGAAATTTGCAATGCCGCCATACGGCATGTGCCGGAGCCCCAGCTTGCGAGCGGGAGGCTTACGTCCCCTTTCTTTGCAAGCAGGCCGATTAACGAGCCGATTGAAATTCCCTGGCTGCTCGTAACCCCTAAATCCAATCCGGACGGGAGATGCTCCTTCTGTAAGGAAACATCGAGTTCATCGAGAGCTTGTTTTGCGCCATCACTTAGAGAGCCTTTCAAGGGAATTTGTGAAATGACATGTCCGATCTTTGATCGCAGGCTGTTATCGGAAATCAGTCTGTCTAAAGCGGAACCATAGATCAGCCTTAGATCACGGTCGTTTCGGTCATCACTCATGAGTTCGACCAAACCGATTTTGCGGCGCAAGCCGACGGGGAAGTGTTCCCGAGAGCCGTCGGGCTGTACAATTTCCCACGACAATTCGTAATCGCCTGTGGCACTTACCGCGACCTTAAAAACCGGGCTCTGGGTTTCTGGAACTTCGTCTGCCTCAGCGGCAGGAAGAACCGGATTCGCGCCATCCCATTCCCATGGCCAGTATATTTTGGTGCCTGATGAAAATTTGAAATCGTCCGACACGTAGATCGTGGCTTCTATGCTGAAGCCATCTTCACTCTTCTTATTCCAGAAATCAGATTCCGTAAGAGAACGGGTGCTACTCGGGGTGAATAATAAGCCCAATGCTTCCAGAATTGTGGACTTGCCACAATCACCGCCACCAAGGATGATGTTCATGCCTCCATAAGGATTCCATTTAAGGTCTGCTATGCCTCTGAATCCTTTTATGTGAAGTTGCCTGATCTCTGCTTTCTTAGTCATTTATCGTCCACCTATCTCCGTGCATCGCATCGGAAATTTCCTATAAGTAGGGTAGATAACAATTCTTTGTATCAGCGCCCTCAAAATGTCCACTTTTCGTCGGCACTAGACATCGAGTTTGCTACACAGAACATAACGATCAGCAGACCGGCCACTGAAAACACGAAATTAACTTGCGGTGTACGGCCTATATTCCATTAAAAGAACCTCTTGGGCTCTGCTGTATTGGCCTGGTTGTGTGTTTTTCCACCTTTGCCTGTCTTTATCAATTGGAGACTGGACAGCGGAGCTGATTTCCTTTTATAATTCATTCTTTTCAGCAAAAGAATAATATCCCTTTGTATTAAAGATTATATGGTCTAGCAGATTTAAGCCGAGTATGGTTGCGGCCTCTTTTAATCTTTTTGTGATCTGTATGTCTTCATTACTTGGCATTAAATCACCGTTAGGATGGTTATGGGCTACAATTACGGCAGAAGCCCTCTCAGCAATGACATCAGCAAATACTTCCCTTGGATGAACGTGACTTTTATTTACAAGTCCAATGGTAACCACCCGTACATTCATTACTTCATTAGCACCATTTATTGAAACACAAATAAAATGCTCTTGTTTTCTGTCACCGTAATGTTGGATTAAAGGGAGGATGTCGGCGGGGAACTTAATTTTCAAACCTTCCGGTTTAATGCGTCTGCGGACAAATTCAAATGCCGCAGAAATCGCCGTTGCTTTCGCTTCACCGATACCATCAATTTCGATGATATCTTTTGCCTGGAACTCTAAACCTTTGGCGTCAATAACTTTTACTATTTTTTTTGAAAGAGAAAGGACATCATTTTTTTGTGTTCCTTTCCCAAGAATAATGGCAAGCAGTTCCTGGTCGGAAAGTGTCTTGGCTCCTTTTTCAAGAAGTTTTTCACGGGGGCGTTCGTTGATGGGAAGATCTTTAACTTTTATCATTTCTTACCCCTTTTCCCGCTTGTCTTCTTCCTTGCAACCTTCAAAGTCCCTTCCATCTTCGCCTTCTCTTCCATTATCCGCTCCAGCAGTTTCTCCGCCGGTTCATCATTCGGATCTTGCGGAACCAATTCACCCCGAAAGGTTTTGGCAAGGACGGATTGGGAGAGTTTATCGATGTGGACTTTGGCGTTCTGATAATGGATTTCCAGTTTATCGGCAAGAGCGAAGAGTTTGTCGACCTGGCGGACGATTTCTTTTTGTTCGGAGAGGGGTGGGAGAGGGAATGGAGTATTTGCCAATACCTTTTGATTTAAATTCGCCATTGTGGTGCCTATAGCATCAGCGTTCAACTCTGTCTGACAGAAATCAGATACATAAAAAAGACGGAAGTAAATTGGGTTTATGCCAAGTTTAAGAAAGAAAGAACCAGTACCACAAAGCCATCCCACTTCATTTATTGTTACAATGCCACATTTACTCAAGTCGCCTCTTCTTGCAATTACAATATCATTTTTAAACAAAGTATATTTTGAGAGCCGTTTTAATGTGGTTTGGGAAATCATCATTTTGTCTGATGATACCAAATTGCCATTGATAATATTAGTTGGGTTGATAACTGGTATTCCATCTGGGATATAATCAGATTTATGTAACGATGAGCCAAAAGGTCCAGTTGACATTTTAAATGTTACCTGGGAGAGCCTGCACCATTTCCAAGTAATATCTACGTCGTATTTATTTTCATTTTCATCAATAACTATTGGTTCTTTCGGTTTCTGGTTTTTTTCTGTTTATACAAATCAATATGTTCCTTCCTTATTCTCTCCAACAATACCTCCGCACTCTCCACATCCAGATGCGTCTCCCGCCACTTCTCGGTCAGTTTCCCGGTAACCGCAGCAGTGAGCACCGACTGGCGGAAGCGTTTGATGAGGGTAGGGACCTTGTCAAGCCGAGCTTTCACCGAATCAATGCGGGGAATGATGGCGTCCAGCTTGGCCACAATGCGTTTTTGTTCGTTGAGGGGAGCAATAGGGAATTCTAAGTTCCAGAATATATCTGGATTTACATGCGGCGTCCCAGTACCCTTTGGTTTTGAGTTGATATAGCTATAATATCGATTTATAAAACTATAAATATATTTAGTAGAACAGAGTACGGGCTTTAAAACCATGAGTGTTGAACCTGCCGCACCTTCCATACCCATGCCTGTTAATCCAAAACGTGCACCATCCCAAACAACCAAAACATCTTCACAGTCAATTAATTTCGAAGTTGGTATATCTGCATATTCATCAATAATGCCCCGTTCAAAAGCTTTGATATTTATATATGGCACCATATCTTTCCCAGGTGTGGTGGAAAGTTTCTTAGGCTTCTTTCCTTTTCCATATACAACAGCATCAGATAAATGTGCGTCTATCCAATTTACTGGAAGCGTTACACTCATCTCGCTCTCCTCCAACTCCGCCTCAATCTCCTCAATACTCGGCAGAGACGACTTAAACTCATCCGGTAAATTCTGCGTAATCATATATTCACTCACGCCGATGGGCTTGTGTACATCCTTCAAGGAGTATTCAACCACTGTTTTCTTTTTCGATTTACAGATCAGTATTCCCACTGTGGGGTTGTCCTGCTCTGTTTTTAACTGGCCATCCACCGCAGAAACGTAAAAATTAAGTTTCCCTGCAAACTCGGGTTTAAACTTGACAGCTTTCAGTTCCACCACCACATAAGAGTGGAGTTTCACATGGTAAAACAAAAGGTCGATGTAAAAGTCATCATCATCGACAGTCAGCTTGTATTGACGTCCTATAAAAGAGAAACCAGCGCCAAGTTCCAGAAGAAACTTTGTGACCTGCCCCATAAGGGCATCCTCCAGTTCTTTTTCATCATGTTTATCTCTGATAGTAAGAAAGTCAAAATTGTACGGGTCTTTAATAGTTTGCATTGCCAGGTCGGATTGGGGCTTGGGCAACGTTGTCTCAAAATTAGTAATGGCTTTTCCTTCACGCTTAAACAACCCACCTTCTATTTGATGAGTCAATACCGATCTTGACCAATTATTCTCAATTGTTTTTTGCACATAAAAGAGGGCTTCATCATGACTTTCGGTTTTACTTAAAATAACAAGATTGTGCCCCCAGGGGATTTGGGCAACAGCTTGTTGCCTGTTTTCCAATTGGGCAACAAGCTGTTGCCCAAAGGCGATACTTTGATTCCAAAACAAATACCATTGGCGCATATATTTCAGGTTCCGATGGGAAAAACCCTTCATATGGGGAAACTCTTCGCTTAAATCCTTGCTCATCTGAACCAGAAAACCATCACCCCAGGTGGCACATTTCTGTTTTTCAATAATCAACTCAGCAATCTCCCAATAAAGCTGAAGCAGTTCCCGGTTCACGGAAACCGAGGCTTTAATCTGTGCCGCCTGAATCTTGCTTTTGATATCCCGAATAAATGCAGAGTAATCTTTATCTCCTTTTATCAGAATACTCATACCACTTCCTCAGCTTCAATCAGAGTCAGTATTTCCTGTAATTCATCCACACAGGCATTCAGCTCGGTGATCGCATCTCCGGCTAACACCTGAGGTTCGGGGAGCGAGTTTGGGTCTTCAAGATTGTCATCTTTGAGCCAGGTAATATCAAGGTTATAATCGCGCTCTTTAATGGCAGATAAACTGAACTTGCGAAAGCGTCCCTCTTCACCAAGATCTTTTCGTTTGGTCTGGCCATTCGGGTCTTTGCCATAGCACTTTTCAAATTCCGTAAACATACCCAAAGTCAACGGCCGATCTTTTTTTGTCACTCCGGCAATATTGGTACGACAATCATATATCCAGCAATTTTCAGTTTTAAGGCCCTTCTGAAAAAATATCACATTTGCTTTCACACCCTGACTATATGGGGTAAAAGTTCCATTAGGCAAACGCAGAACAGTATGCACATTACAATCTTCCATCAGATACTTAAAAACATCACCGGCTTGATCAGAAAAAAGAACATTATCCGGCAAAACCATTGCTGCCCGTCCTCCGGGTTTGAGAATGGTTACCACGTGCTGAATAAAGTTAAGCTGTTTATTGCTGGTACTCACCGTAAAGTCATCCCGCACCGGTGCCTGGTTTGCCCCTTTTGTACCAAAGGGAGGATTGGTGAGAATACAATCATAACGCTCTCCCCGTTCAGGTTCATAGATACTATCGCCCAGATAGATTTGCGGTTCAAGACCGTGTAAAAACAGATTCATCAAAGCCAATCTACGGGGGCGAGGCACCAGCTCCTGCCCGTAATAGGTCTTTTTCTTGATTCGCAAAGCGTCTTTTCTATCGAGTGCGCCTTTGGTTATGCTCATCAGCCATTCATAAGCCACCATCAAAAATCCCGAAGTACCGCAGGCGGGGTCACAAATTTTGTAATCTTTGGCAATCCGTGGGTCAGGCTGCATTACATTGACGATGGTGCCAATCAGAGGACGGGGTGTAAAATACTGACCGGCTCCTTTTTTCCCTTCCGCAGCCGATTTTTCCAAAAGACCTTCAAAGGCAGCTCCCTTAACATCGACATCCATAGAGGACCAATCCTCTTCATCAATCATATTAATGACTTTTTTCAGATTGACCGGATTTGTAAAGCGGGGCATGGCCTGAGCAAATATATCGCCCAGAAGTCCAGACTGCCGGCTTAAGGCCCGCATGATTTGGGCAAAGGCATCAATGAGGTCGGTACCGGATTTTTCTGTAAAAGGCTGCCACGAACAATCCATTACGACCTTTTTCTTATTTTCTTCATACTCCATTTTGGAAAGGTTAATACCCCTTTCGTTGGCCATTTTCAAAAACAGTAAATAGGTGAGCTGTTCGATATAATCACCGTAATCTATACCATCATGGCGAAGGGTGTGACAGAACCCCCATAATTTATTTACAACATCAGACATTTTTTCTCCTGGTGGGCAGGGAATAAAACTATCCCCTGCCCACTAATTAAGCCGCAATGGCTTCGTTAATTTCTTGTATCAGTGGTTCAAATTCTTTTCCAAATATTTGTTTGGCTTTGCCAAGCCCCCCGTGGCGTTCAAATACCGGCATGATTTCGAAATCTTCTTCGGCAATGGCCAGGTTTTCTATCAAATGCTCTTTAATATAGGCCAGCCAGGTGAGCTGCTCATCATTAAACTTATGTGTTTGAGCAATTCGGGTGACGGCAAGCTCCACCCGCTCCCTAGCTGTAAGAATAGGCACTTCGAAGTTGGAGGCATGTTTTATCATGGAGATAATATCTGCAAGGGGCTTTTTAAACACCAACTCATGGCCTCTTTGTAAATCCTTTTCCGAAAAGTCATTCTTTCTCAGTTTCTCTCGTAAATCGTCCAGTGCATCGGTATTCCAATTTTTGGGCTTGGATAAAAGTATCTCGATAGCTTCTATATGTTCAGGGTTTTTAGTAACAAATTCTTCAAAGAGTTTTAGGTAATCTGCGGGCTTTTGATAATCACTACCCACCCGGAACATCACCTCATCTTCAACGGTATCCACAACATCATACCCTTTAAAAAACACCTTTTGCGGGCGGGGGTAATTTCCCAAGAGATCTTGAAACTCTTTATCCCGCATAAGCTTCATCGTCTCGGTAAAGTTATTTTTGATATTTTCGTTGAGCTTGTCGGCAAAAGCCTTCATGTCGCCATCAGGAATGTACTTGGCGAATTTCTCCCGTGCTTCTGCTCCCATGTTTTTTTCAATACGGCGGAGGCGTTTAATAAGGCGTTTGGTGTTATACTCCCTGTCACTATTATCATAAATCCTTTCGATAATTTCAGAAAGAGGTACTGTTTCCTGCTGGAGGGTTACATTAAAATCAGTGGCATTTTTAAAATACTCTAGCAGCCTGTCGGAGCTAGACTTGCAATATCATTAAAATTCAGGGTGGTCATTTTTAAAAAATAACCTGATTAGCGCTAATCTTCCGCAGCGTAGTTAGTAGGACGCTATTTGTCCTAGGTACTATGGTATTTTTTCATAACAACCAAGGAGGTCGTTATGAAAATGAATCGAATACAGTTTCAACAAGGTCTGAGCTTAAACCAATTTCTTGCTCAATATGGGAATGAGCAGCAATGTGAATCGGTGATTGAATCTGCCCGTTGGCCCCAAGGATTTATCTGCCCCAAATGCAGTAGCAGCCGGTACGGTACTTACCGGCGAGGCAAGAGGGTCAAGGTTTTTCAATGTAAAGCATGCCGAGGCCAAACAACACTGACAGAAGGAACCATTTTCCATTCGTCAAAAATACCCTTAACCACATGGTTTCAGGCGATGTTCTTCCAGACCCAGAACAAAAATAACATTTCTATCCTGGAATTCAAACGCCTCATCGGTGTGAGCTATAGAACCGCTTGGCGAATCAAGCATAAACTCATGGAGGTCATGTTTGAACGCGAACAAAGCACCATGCTTTCGGGACGTATCGAGATCGATGACGCCTATCTCGGTGGCGAATTACCTGGCGGCAAAGCCGGTCGCGGCTCCGAAAACAAAGTCCCGTTCATAGCAGCAGTGCAGACCAACAAACAAGGTCATCCGCTTTATGCAACCTTCACAACCGTGAAGCGTTTCTGCAAGGAAGAGGTCGAATTATGGGCTAAACGCTCTCTGAGACCAGCATCCATTATAGTCTCAGACGGACTCTGGTGCTTCCAAGCCGTTGAAGCTGCAGGCTGCTTCCACCAGAGGGAAGTCGTTGGCAAAGATCGTAAAAGTACCGGCATGGACTGTTTCCGTTGGGTCAACACAATACTTGGCAACCTGAAAAATGCCATCACCGGAACGTACCACGCGTTTGACTTTGAAAAATATGCTCACCGCTATCTGGGAGAGGTTCAATATCGCTTTAACCGACGGTTTGACCTCCCTGGAATGTTTAAGCGCTTCGTGGTCGCTACGGTCAGATCCGGCAAGGTGCCTGAACGAAAACTGCGCCTTGAGGAAGATTAACGCTAATCAGGAAAATTTTCCTGATTAGCGCTAATCTTCCGCAGCGTAGTTAGTAGGACGCTATTTGTCCTAGGTACTATGGTATTTTTTCATAACAACCAAGGAGGTCGTTATGAAAATGAATCGAATACAGTTTCAACAAGGTCTGAGCTTAAACCAATTTCTTGCTCAATATGGGAATGAGCAGCAATGTGAATCGGTGATTGAATCTGCCCGTTGGCCCCAAGGATTTATCTGCCCCAAATGCAGTAGCAGCCGGTACGGTACTTACCGGCGAGGCAAGAGGGTCAAGGTTTTTCAATGTAAAGCATGCCGAGGCCAAACAACACTGACAGAAGGAACCATTTTCCATTCGTCAAAAATACCCTTAACCACATGGTTTCAGGCGATGTTCTTCCAGACCCAGAACAAAAATAACATTTCTATCCTGGAATTCAAACGCCTCATCGGTGTGAGCTATAGAACCGCTTGGCGAATCAAGCATAAACTCATGGAGGTCATGTTTGAACGCGAACAAAGCACCATGCTTTCGGGACGTATCGAGATCGATGACGCCTATCTCGGTGGCGAATTACCTGGCGGCAAAGCCGGTCGCGGCTCCGAAAACAAAGTCCCGTTCATAGCAGCAGTGCAGACCAACAAACAAGGTCATCCGCTTTATGCAACCTTCACAACCGTGAAGCGTTTCTGCAAGGAAGAGGTCGAATTATGGGCTAAACGCTCTCTGAGACCAGCATCCATTATAGTCTCAGACGGACTCTGGTGCTTCCAAGCCGTTGAAGCTGCAGGCTGCTTCCACCAGAGGGAAGTCGTTGGCAAAGATCGTAAAAGTACCGGCATGGACTGTTTCCGTTGGGTCAACACAATACTTGGCAACCTGAAAAATGCCATCACCGGAACGTACCACGCGTTTGACTTTGAAAAATATGCTCACCGCTATCTGGGAGAGGTTCAATATCGCTTTAACCGACGGTTTGACCTCCCTGGAATGTTTAAGCGCTTCGTGGTCGCTACGGTCAGATCCGGCAAGGTGCCTGAACGAAAACTGCGCCTTGAGGAAGATTAACGCTAATCAGGAAAAATAATACTATTCCCAGAACTTGTTTCCAGCATGTTGAAAAAGGCTGGAGTAGAGCTATTTCATTCTATGATGCAGCCATATTGAGTGTTTTTTGTCCTTTCGTTATATTTTGTCTTATTTGGCCAACACAAAGAGCCTTTTGAGATTAAAAGCAATACAAACGAGATCCCATTCACCTTTCACTGCATTTTTTCCACGCAGGAGAAACTGGCGAAATCCCATCACCGCTTTGATGATGCCGAAGACAGGCTCAATGGTACTCTTTCGTTTTGCATACACTGCCTTGCCTGCTTTTGTTTTCAGCCGATGTTTTCATGGTCTCTGTTGCATCGGCAGTATCCGGTAGTGGAGGCGGTTCTTCGAAACGCTCCATAACCGACGGATGGTGTTCTTCACGCTTGACGGCGATGTAAGGCGTAACTTTTTGGCCAGCACAGATGTTGACGTTGGCGGCGCTGAAGTAGCCGGTGTCGGCAAGAATATCTGTGACGCTACCAAGTTCTGCGGGTAATTGTTTGAGATTGGCCAAGGCTGGTTCCAGTTCCAGCTTGTCATTGGTGGCTTGGCTCAGATGATTACAGACAATCAGCATGGTGTCTGTATCGACGCCAGCCTGGGCATTATAAGTCTGATCAAAGCCGCCGCCGGATGTCGGCATGATACGCGAGTCACTATCGGTAAGGTTGACCTGGTCTTTTGGTCTTGGTCCTGCTGTTGGCGGTGTGGGCTGCTTTCCGCGTGGTTTCTTGCCGGTTTCCTGTTCTTTCTTCGTCCGCTCGGCAAGTTTATGATCATACTCTTCCCGTTCTTTGGCGTAGCGTTGGGCAGCGCGGCGTTCAATTTCAATCTTGGCGTCCTTGATTGCCTGGATACGATCCTGGCGGATGGCAAGTTCATTAGGAATATCCATGCCGTCAGGGATATCTGCTTTGTCGACGGCTTCAGCCAGAGCGAGCAGTTCTGCCACCTCGGCTTCAAGTTGTACCTGTAGTTTGCTGGCATGGCCGTAGCTCAATGCTTTATGCTTGGATGCATTGGCATGGATTTTTGTTCCGTCAAGGCTGACCTTGCCCAGCTTGAGCAGTCCCATCTGCTGAGCAATGGTAAGGATCTCCACAAACATTATGGACAGCTGGGGGAGAAAGCGTTTGCGGAATGTAGCTATCGTGTCATGGTCAGGATGAGAATTGACAGTTATGAAGCGGAAGGCGACAGAGTCATAGGTGGCACGTTCCAGCTTGCGACTGGAGAACACGCCGGTCGCGTAGCCATAAAACAAGAGCGCCAACAGCATCGCCGGATGATATGGCCGATTACCGCTGCAAGTATAAGATTCCTTTAAAGAACGGAGGTCAAGTTGCTCGACGATTTCAACAACGAAACGGGCAAGATGTTTTTCCGGCAACCAGTCCTGAACTGATGGCGGAAACAGATATTGCAAACCCTGGTCAGCTGCGATAAACTTTACACTCACATGATCACCTGCGGTTAATTATTTGATATTACAGGATAAATATACATAACAAATGCAGCGAGTGCAAGTTTTTTTCTTATTCTTTTGTTAACTATTTTAATATATTAGTTTACGGGCATTATGCCGGCTGGGATAATAATAAGATGCAAAAGTCCGAC
>CAVZOB010000001.1:0-701821 GCA_963776835.1 uncultured Pseudomonadota bacterium | reverse complement strand
CTAAGGTATAGATGAAAAGAAAAAATATGATTTCAAAATGGTATGATTCTGAAACTTGCTATTTTTCATTGCTGAAAAAGTATCTTTGAGTGATTTAATAACAAAAAAAGTAAGTAGTAAGTAATCCCTGCAAGCCAAAATAGATAAGGGTCGCAATACCATTATTGTCGATAATGTAATAATGGAACAAGTCTGCGGCTTTAGTAATCGGGTTATTGGGATAGCTTAAATCGCTGAAAAGACCGACACCTGTCAGTGGGGCCTGTTGCCACATCAGTTCTAAATAATATTTTGCACCTTCCTTGCGTACTGAGATATTTCCTTTATCGCTGGTAAATTCAGTTGTGGTATTTTCAACAATCTTTCCAATAAAAGTTTTGTCCAATACAGTATACCCACCCCAGTTAATATGAGAAGGATGGTAAGTGAAACTGTCGCGCAGAGAAACACGAGCTTTTTACTTGTGATTTTACGGATGAGCCATAAAGAGAATGTAACAAATAGACCTATGAAAATGGCGCGGGTCAGCACAATAAATACGAGAGTAAGGAGGCCTAGGCCAATTGCACCACCATATCCTAAACGTTGCATGCTTATTTTGGGCAGAGAATAGTACTTGATAAACGAATAAATTACAGAGAATACGATTAAAAATTCACCGACATGGACGCGTAACATTCCGGCTCGTTCCCGTCCAATACCTTGGGCATATTTAAAGATTACTCCGCCACCCAGAGCCACTTCAATAACGGATAAAAATGCTAAACTTATACCGACCCAAGCCAGATATTTCATGAACCTGTAACATTCTTCACGGCTTGCTCCAACCGCAACCATGAAGAAATAACTCAGGAAATAAAGGTATTTTCTGGCAACGGTTAAACCGATACTCATGGGTTGGCCGAATGTTACATACGAGCCCCAATATAATGAATTTACAATTGCAATGATGAAAAGAAGGATACCTATGGCATAGGGGGAACGGTCGCTAACGATATGGTTCCATACTCGTCGGATGTTTAAGACAATGATGGGGAGCATTAAGGCGATGCCGATATCTGAGAGTAGACGCTCGCGAATGCCCAAATTGAAGATGGAAAAGCAGTTTTCCGCAAAAAAGACAACTATTAGCAATGCTGCCGCAGGATGTTTCGTGGCAAAACGGATCCAGCCCCAGAGGCCAAAGAGGAGCAGGGGGGGCAAAAGTATCTTGCTGCCAGTAACAGCTGCAGTGGCCGTGACAAGTGCCCCCATTATAACCAAGGGCCAAAAAAGCAGATTCTTTCTTGTGATAAGAAGCCGAACGTTCATAAATTATTATAACGTATTTTATAACAAACAAAACTGAACCAAATATTATAACTGAACACGAGAAAATGATAGCCAAATGGAGATAGAGAAACTTCATGCAACAACTAAAATCTATATATTTGAGACTGGTAGGAAATGTTTCTGGAAAAATTGAAGATAAATAGTACCCAATAATGCACCAGGTAAGAAACACCATACAATCGAAATAATGTTAACGCCTTGTGAAAGAAAAATTATATAACCAAGAGAGAATATGGTGCCAAATGCACGAACGATATGATGAATTAACACCATTCGAACTTTTCCATTTCCCAAACATATATAATATGGAATAACTCCTAAGAGGCTAATAAAAGAAACTATAAGCATAATTCTAAACACACCAGGAATAGAAGTTACATAATTTTTCTGTAACCAAATTTTAAAAATAAAATCGGCAGAGATGAAGAGCAGTATATAGAGAGGTGTTGCACCTATAAAAAGCAAACGATATGCCTTTGAAATAATCTTTTTCATTTTGGCAATATTTTCCTGACTCCCGACTGAAGAGAGCTTGCTGATTTCAGGCATTAATGCTCGAAGAGCAACCTCAAAAATACTTCGAACTTGCATTCCTACTCGATATGCCAAATCAAAGACCGGTATCCCTTCAACTCCGATAGATCTGGTTATAACGATCTTGGTAATGGGGATAACCATCATATTCAACATAGATCCTGCGAATATAGTGCCACCAAAAGCAACCATTTGCTGAAAACGTCGCCAGGAAAAAGAAGTTATGTCCAGCAAATTAATGCCGATTATCTTGTTGATTCTTACAAAATTAAAAGAAAGAACTAACAGGTAAGAAAAGACATTTGCCAATAACAGGCTGATCACCCCTTTGCCTAATAATAATAATGGAATTGATATAATTAACGGTAGCGCTTGCAGTGCTGTTTGGGAATAATTGGCAAGATCAATACGCCCTATCCCGGCTAATATAGAATTCAGAACTTGATAAGCCAAAACAAGAATACTCAAAAGAACCATATCGGACAGCAGGTCACCAACAATTACAGCATTTTTATCTTCCAGGCCCATTAATGTAACAATTTGCCATTTAAAAACTATACTTGCAGTCAAGAGTATTACGCCTGTAACTATCAACATGCATAATGCAGTCATGAAATATTCTTGGATTGCCCTAGTGTTATTTTCCCCATATTCTTCAGCAACAAGTTTCATAATCGCAGGTGCTATGCCTAGGAGTCCCATCCGAGCAAAAGTTAAGATAGTTGAAAGAAGCAGCCAGGAACCATAAATTTCATATCCCAAAAAATGTAGGTATAATGGATAGTTAATTGCGGACACGACAAAGCTAAGGCCCATTGATATGGAGCCGGACAGCATGTTCAACCGCAATTGTGAAGAAAATAATTTTTTAAATAGTGACTGGATCATTTCTGTGAGTATCAAATTTATTTTCAAAATATTGTAATATTAAACCCAAAGACCCGGTTTTCCTAACAATACGCGTAGTTTTTGTTGATTTTTATCAAATAGTTTTGATATCTTCTGCCTATCTTTAGCTGCCAACTCATTTCGAGGCGCTGAAGAATACCAAACTTTTTTAAGCAATCTGCGGATACCCTCAGGGAGAAGCTTCCGTTGCAGTTCTCGGAACCTTGTTAGGGTAATAAAATGATGCAGATGATTGTAACGTGGTTGTTTGGATTTGTTATATATTGTTCCTGTAACCTGGCAACCGTCTGGCATGATTTTTAGAAATCTGCAGACTTCATCAAGAGCTTTTTTATTATCTTGTACCCAATCATCATAAAAAATAATTTTAATTTGGTTAGAAGGAAACACCTCTAGATAACGACGAACCTGTTCATAATACAAACCAAGTTCAACATATAAGTGTTTGCCACCCCATGCTTTTGACGGATTTTGAAAATCTTTTTCAACCGCTTCGACAAAAGAACTTGTCTTTATCCTGCCAGACGCCTTATCCATATTAAAATGTGAATATGCCCTGTCAACTGGGTCACGCAATATCATGATAATCCGTGCAGAAGGGATTTTGTTGTAAATATTTTTTGCTGCTTCGGTGGAATATAAGTAGCCACTACTTGCCTCACCTATAGCTTTGTGTTCTCCGGCATCCCGATAAAGTTCTGAATATTGCTTCCAGGTTGGAGTATGGGATAAATGTATTTTTTTTAACAGAGGAGCTTTAAGATAATTGGTAAGGTCACAAGGATTATTCCTCCTATAATCAGGTGCAAATTCTTCTATCTTAAAATCTGTAGAAAAATAATGCGGCTCTTTGATAGGGCTCATAAAAACATCAGGGTGATTTGACAGCATTTTTTGTAAGGCTGTGGTTCCTGCCTTTGGCGTACCAATTATAAAAAAATTTGGTGTTTTATATTGCATATTGCATTGTTTTTTCGTGAGTTAGACTCTAGC
Source organism: uncultured Pseudomonadota bacterium (assembly GCA_963776835.1). Lineage (GTDB taxonomy): Bacteria > Desulfobacterota > Desulfobulbia > Desulfobulbales > Desulfocapsaceae > UBA2270. The sequence goes on along the minus strand of CAVZOB010000001.1, from coordinate 698,053 downwards.
TATCGTAGCCAATTTGAATTACTTCTAGTTCGTTCTTTGTCACTATCAATAAAACAAGGTGTGCGGTCAAAATCAAGGAGTGGACAGGTCTGCTCTTGACGCACCTGCGCCAAATTCCTGCCTACCCCGAAATATTGAAAGCCGGCTTCTCTCATTTTTACCGGGTCATACACATTCCGGAGATCGATAAAGACCGGGTTTTTCATTGATGATCTGAGCCGCTCAAGGTCCAGGGCCCGGTACTGGTTCCACTCGGTCATTAAAACCAGGGCATCTGCGCCTGTGGCAGCTTCATAACCGCTATCCACAAAGGTAAAATCCGGGAATATTTTTTTGGCTTCTTCCATCCCCTGCGGATCATGGACCTGGATCTTTGCTCCTTTTTCAAAGAACGGCGGCAGAATGGACAGGGCCGGGGCATCACGGAGGTCGTCTGTTTCCGGTTTGAATGTAAGGCCAAGCACGCCGATTGTTTTTCCGGCCACATCGCCTCCTAAAGCATCCCTGATTTTCTTGACCATACCAGCCTTCTGGGCAGCATTAATTTCAACCGCGGCTGCCACGGAGCGGGCAGACACACCATGTTCCTGGGCAATACGCAACAGGGCTACAGTATCTTTAGGGAAGCAGGAACCGCCAAAACCCGGGCCAGGATGAAGAAATTTAGACCCAATGCGGCCGTCCAGGCCAAGGCCTTTGGCCAGGTCAACCACATCAGCGCCGACCTGTTCGCAAAGAGTCGCCATCTCATTAATGAAAGAGATCTTTATCGCAAGAAAGGCATTGGCGGCATACTTGATCAGTTCCGCAGACTCAAGACCTGTAAAAACAAACGGGGTAGAAGTGAGATAGAGAGGATCATATATTTCCTTCATTACCACCTTTGCTTTTTCTGACTCAGTTCCAACAACGACCCGATCAGGCCTTTGAAAATCAGAAATAGCAGCCCCTTCCCGTAAAAACTCAGGGTTTGACACCATGTCGAAATCCGCTTCCGGGTTAGTTTCCTTGATAAGGCGCGCCACTTGTCGGGCTGTACCAACGGGAACCGTACTTTTATCGATCACCACGGTGTAACCCTTTAAATGAACGGCCAACTCCTTTGCGGCAGCATAGATATAGGTCAAGTCCGCATAGCCGTCGCCCCGCCGGGATGAGGGGGTGCCAACAGCAATAAAAACAGCGGAGGCGTTTCCCGCGCTCGCTGCGAGGTCTGTGGTGAATTGTAACCTTTTTTCCCCTACATTTTTCTTTACCAACTCAGCAAGGCCCGGCTCATAGATGGGAATTTGACCATTCAAAAGAGCTTTTATTTTAGTCTCGTCTTTGTCCATGCAGGTAATGTCGTGGCCAAACTCTGCCAGGCATGCACCTGTGACGAGGCCAACATAGCCGGTGCCAATAATTGTTATTTTCACCTGTAATACCCCCGATACCACTTAACAAAATTTTCAAGACCCGTTTCTATAGTTGTCGAGGGTTTGAAATCAAAATCACGGACGAGATCATCAACATTTGCAAAGGTGGCGGCCACATCACCATCCTGCATGGGCAGGTAATTCTTTGTTGCTTTTTTCCCTAAGCAATCCTCCAGAACCTCAATAAAATGCATGAGAGTTTCAACCTGATTATTGCCGATATTGTAAATATGGTACGGCGCCCAGCTGGTAGCAGAGTCCGGATTAGTTTTATCCCAATCAGGATTGGCAGCAGGTGGTTTCTTGATGATTCTGACAACTCCTTCAACGATGTCATCAATATAGGTAAAATCTCTTTTCATCTCGCCATTATTAAAGATGTTGATTGGTTTACCAGCCAGAATCGCCTTGGTGAAGAGGAAATAAGCCATGTCCGGTCGTCCCCAAGGCCCATATACCGTAAAGAAGCGTAACCCTGTGGTTGGCAGGCCATAGAGGTGACTGTAGGCATGGGCCATCAGTTCATTGGATTTCTTGGTGGCGGCATAAAGCGATACCGGATGGTCCACATTGTCATGAACTGAAAAAGGCATGGTTGTGTTGCCGCCATAAACAGAGCTTGATGAGGCAAAGACCAGATGTTTGACCTTGGTATGGCGGCAACCTTCAAGGACATTGACAAAGCCGAGGAGATTGGAATCGGCATAGGCGTGAGGATTTGTGAGCGAATAGCGGACCCCTGCCTGGGCGGCCAGGTTGACCACAGCGTCAAACTGCTGCTCAACAAAGAGCCGCTCCATACCCAGACGGTCGGCTAAGTCCAACTTGATAAATGAATATTTAGGCTCTGCCCCTTAGTTGATCCAATCTCGATTGTTTCAGACCAGGATCATAATAGTCGTTCAGGTTGTCAATTCCGACGACTTCAAGTCCATTGGCCAGCAGTTTTTGACTAAGGAAATAGCCTATGAAGCCAGCGCCACCTGTAATGAGTATTTTTTTCATGTTTTTTCATGATCCGGTGTTGGAATTGAGTTGTTGCTGGAACTGCTGGTAGAAATTCATGTTCCTTTTTTCATCTGGCCAGAAGACAGAAAGACTTTAGGTCATGCAGTATGATGAAGGTTTTTGCTTTTACTTGAAATGTAACAAATAAACAAGGAATAACAGGGATTTTTGCTCTCAGAGCGAAAGGTTTCCTTGTCCGGTTATCATGCCATACATTCCAAAAGTTCTCATAAATTCAATCACCCTGGTGATCGCTTCGACGCACATACTCGTTCCGGAGAGTAAGCAAAAGCCCCTGAGTGGTCATTGTCATTAAAGATGTCGCTTGTGTTGCACCATTGGAAAGGTAGTGGGGTGCGCTGCATGCACCTTCTTTGTGATTTCGTCCCATTTGGGGATAAAACAACAACGGTGCGCACGGCGCACCACCCAAAAGGTTTTTTAATATTTTCCAAGTTCCTTTATTTAAAAATGATGCCCCGGGCATGAAGAGCGTCCACAATGATATTCACACATTCCATCAGGGGCTGCCTGCCGGTATCCAAGTCAATATCCGGGTTGACCGGCGGCTCATAGGGTGAGGAGATGCCGGTGTAATTTGCAATCTCTCCTTCACGCGCCTTTTTATAGAGCCCTTTGACATCGCGTTGTTCACAGATTTCCAGGGAGCAGTTGCAGTACACTTCAATAAAGTCATCGGGGCCGATAATTTCCCGGATTCGAGCCCGGTCTTCGGCCAGGGGCGAAATGAAAGCGGTGAGGGCGATCACCCCGGAATCGAGGAAAAGTCTTGTCATTTCCGCAATTCTCCGCAGGTTTTCCCGCCGATCTTCCATGCTGAAGCCAAGATCGCCGCACAGCCCGTGCCTGACGTTATCGCCATCAAAGACATAGGTTCTTTTACCCTGCAGGTGCAACCGTTCTTCAACGGCATGGGCAAGGGTTGACTTGCCGGAACCGGAAAGGCCGGTAAACCAGAGATTGACGCTTTTATGGCCGTTTAGGGTCTCCCGCCGAGGCCGGGTTACCGCAGCTTTATGCCGTACTACATTGGGTGAGATTGTCATTTATTGAGATGCTCCGTATCGTGGGGAATTCTGTAACTATTCAGCGATTATGACGGAAATATACTTACCATGAATGATGGCAACATTTCCCCATAAAACCCTAAAACCGGGGCATATTTAATTAAGAAAAATCATGAACTGAAATGGTGGAATAAGAGGGAGCCTGTTGCAAAACTCCGATAATACCCTTCGACAAGCTCAGGGAGAACGGTATCTTAATTTGTGAAATCCGGTGAGAGTTGGCCCTGGGAAATCAGGATCACTTTTTTTGTGTGCGGCTAACGAGTCGATTTACCAAAAAAACGTTTTTTTCTTCCCTTTGCTGGTCAACCCTTTAAAGTTCTCACCCGTCACCACTCTTCAGCTTGGTAGGGTGTGCTGCGCGCACCTTTCTTTGTGCTATCGTCACATTTGGGCGTAAACAACAACGGTGCGCACGGCACACCCTACCAGAAAATTTGGAGTTACATGGAATGGTAACTTTCACCATAATTAAGGTCGTGTTTTAGCCCGAATGCTTGCACGCGAATAAATACATTGGCCAACTCGATTGATATGCTCAAGCAGTTCTTTTTCGGAAATCTCTTCGAAATGGACAATATCAAAAAAGTAGGGAGTTGCAGACTCTTCGTTGAGGAAAAATGAAAGCGATGCAACGACTTCGTGATCGATCCCCTTTCCTCTGACGGCAAGATCAATGTCCGACCCTTTTTTAAAATTACCTTTAGCCCTGGAGCCAAAGATTATTGCCTCCTCGACGACGGGGAATCTTCGCAGAATACGGATAATCTCATCCAAATCCTGTTGCCGCAGGCCAAAATTCATCAGCCAACCTTTGCTTTAAATTTTCGAAACAGAGTCAAGAGGGCCGGAAAATAGGAATCCCTGATTTTCTGTTCCACTGCCACCGCAATTTTTTCTTCATAGGTGTGGACGGTAAGATTCCGGTCTTTCAGCGCTTCAATCCAAACATGTCCATCATCCAGCAAGCCAGCCTGAAAAGCCTGTTTGAGGGTATCTCTGGGGCTCACGACGGTAAAACCCTCTTCCTCCAGGTAATCCTTCAATACCTTCCAGGCCAGTTCGAATGACATTTCAAAAAATTGTATGAGACCTGCCCGCTCTGCATCTGAAGGGTGCTCGATTGTCATTGTCTGTTCAAGCAAGAGAAAAGCCTTCTGGAAGTGGGCAAATCGCTGTTTCCATCGAATATCTTGACTGTCATCACTTGCCATATGTTACCACCTGAAATTTCCTGGTTAACTTAATCATTGTATTCAGTGCTAAAGGGGGACAGAAACCTGCGGAGCCATTCTCCCATATGCTCACTTACTGTTCTTCCTGAACCTGATACACACTAACTATGATTATTTCTTCAAAAATTCATCCGGCTCAATGCCCGCCTGCTTCAGAACCGCCCGTAGCGTACCATCGGGCAGATCACCAGGATGATTCGGAATTGTGGTATAGCGATTTGTAGTTGCATTTAAACCACACCTCATGGCTGCCAGCAGCCTGGCGATCGAAGACAAAACCGAATCGTTTTAGGCGTTTGATTATCTCCCGATACTTGAATCCTGCAAATCGGCCCATGTCAGTTAGCTACGACAAGTTGCAGGTCAAAACTTTTCTTTACCGGCGGTAATTTTAGAGATTTTTTACGCTCACTCTGTGCTTCCAGTAGTCTGCGCGCCACATCCCGGGCAATTTCCATCGTTTCCACCACGGTTCTGCCCTGCGCAACCAACCCCTGGACATCATCGGACGTGGCAAGGTAAAAACCCTCGGGCAATTTTTCGATGTGGATATTGATAATTCTTTCCATAATGCCTCCACTTAAAGCTCTGAGCTGAAGAGGGGGGCAGGAACATGCGGAGCCATTCTCCATATGCTCCCTACTCCTCTGCTAAGGGACGGAACAGCAACCAACCGGCAATTAAGTATATAATAACATGGAATGCAACACTTAGTAAGGCGCAGAGCGTGTCACCACTGCCAAGTGATAGCGGAATGTTTTCGCGCAGAGGCGCGGAGGCGCAGAGAAAAAATAAAACAGGGTCGTGAAGGTCGGGCGGGACGCCTTACTTAGCCTGTCAGACTTTAGGCTACCTTGAAAAATGATCTTTTCGCCCAAACTCTGCGTTATGCTCAAAATTTTATCCTCGGAATATTAATTATATGCCTGCGGTAAAATTTTTCGCATGCCTTGATCTTGAACGAAAATCTTTATTTTTCAAGGCACCCTTTATTCTTCTTTTTCTATTCTAATGAAGTCTCCCGGAGTGACGATGCGTATGCCTCGGTACATCACCAGGTCGGTCAGATGGTGATCGCCGGAAATAATAAAATCAGCATGCCCTTCTACGGCGCAGACCAGATATTTCGTATCGTCTGGATCAGCATCCAGCGGCGGCAGATTGAGGGTATCGGGGGTTATGATGGCAACGGTACTAAGCAATTGCACAAAGTTTTTTAGCTCTTCATCGGAAGCAATAAGCCGCTTTCTGATTTTGGGATAAGTCAGAACCCTGTCAATCTCGAGGCAAATTGAACCTGACATGAGCAATAAAACCTTCTCGTCCTTGACCAAATGTAAAATTATGTCCGGGTTTGAGCCAGGTTTAAGCAGAGCACTGACAAACAGGTTCGTATCCAGAACAATACGGATCATCGACGGGCTGCAGCCAGGGCTTCTGTAATATCTTCATCAACTGATGAAGAATTATCCGCAGTTCCCTGAAGCGAATCATACAATCTAAAAAATTCTTTGCGCTTGCCTGTCATGTTCAGATATTTTTCGATGGGAATAATAGCCACTAGTGGTTTGCCGGAACGCTCGACAATATACTCGTCATCCTTGAGGGAAACCTCATTCATTACCTGCCCGAGATTCTGACGTGCCTTTATCGCGGATACGGTTTTTAACATAGTGCCTCCTATGACCAGTATGGTCAACATGATTAATGTAACTGATATGATTATACTGGATGGTGGCGACGGTGTCAAGCCATGACAAAATAAAGGGGACAATCCTGAATGGCGCTAGTTTAAGCGTTTTTTACAACCGCAGGGAGTAAACTTGGGACTGTCCCCGGCCTTATCGGGGGCTGTCCCAAGTTTACGGGTTTGATGCAACCATGGTGGCCAGCGCGCCGCAAAAGTCTGAGTTTTAGGCTTTTTGCAACTGCTGTGGCTTCAACTCGCAAAAGCCTGGGACAGCCCCCGATGGGGCCGGGGACAATCCCGTTTTTGCTGGCCTCCGCCCTTAAACTAGTGCCATTCGGGACAATCCTTTATTTTTTCGGTAATAGCAATCCTTTTTAAAGTGTCTCCAGTCGTTTCAATATGGATTCGTTGGTGGGGTCGAGTATTCTTGCCTGTTCGTATTCTTCTTTTGCCCGGTAGGGGATGTTCTGCTGTTTGTAATAATCGCCCAGATAGAGGTGAAAGGGGCCGTAGTCGGGTAAGAGCTCAATTCCATGGCGAAGGACGGCAATCGCCTTGTCGGTTTGTTTCTGTCTTTGATAAAACCAGTAAAGCTGGAGGAAGTACCCTGGCTTGGCTGACTCTTCCTTGTCAATAAAATCAAGGGCGCGGCGTCTGTAATATTCCGCTTCATCCATCTGGCCGAGCTCTTCCTTGAATTTGCCGTATTGTATCCAGATGTTCACTTTTTCGGGAAAGATGGCCTCGATTTCTTCCCTGCTGAACGGAAAGATCAGCATTTGCGGGAAAAACCTGGGGGCCAGCTGGGGAAATTGAGAAAAACCCTGATGAAGAGCGGTTATCGCTTCCTCTTTTCTGTTCATGCGTTGCAGCCATTCGGCCCAGGTTAAGATCAGCTTTTCTTTATTCAGGCCCCTGGCGTAACCGGCAGCCATAAGCTGTGCAGCCTTGTCGATGTTGGTTGTGGTCAGGAACATACCCAGTCGTTGCAGATAGGCCCCTTCCCGGGGATCTTTGTTGGCAGCCAGCAGATAATTGGCGAAGGCCGCATCGGGCTGCTTGAGGGTGAAGAACAGATTTCCCTTGTAGTAGGGATAGCTGCCTTCCAGCGGATCAAGAGTGATGGCCTTGTTGATGGTCGTCAGCAGCTTCTGCAGGGTTTGCTTTGAAAGTTGGGGGTTAAGGTAAACACGGGATAACTGCTGGTAGTAATTAGCCGCCATGAGGATTCCGCCCTGGAAGGTGACAGTCAAGAGCAGCAGCGGCAGAGCTGCAAGGAAGGTCCATCTCCAGCGGGGAGAAACAGGGGAAAGCAGGGTGGGGCGGGTGCGGTATTGCAGGCGGGTATTGCCGGCCGAGACCAGGAGGCCGCAGAGGAAAAAGAAATAGAGGCCGTTTGCCCCATTATGCATGTTGAAGTCGGTAAAGCTGTGCAGGAGCAGGGAGAAGATGGCGGTGAGGCCGGCGATAATGACGAGGATCGAGTAATGATCCCGCCTGCTGCGGAGCTTATGGAATCCGTGGATGAGGATGGTCACCACAAACCAGGCGGCCAGGAGAAAGCCGATGATGCCGCCGTCCGTGAGCAGTTCGATATAGTCATTATGGGCATGATCGACAATATCGGTGAAGGGTAGAGTGCTGTATTGCGGATAGACATGGAGAAAGGTGCCGAATCCCGAGCCGGTAAAGAGAAATTCGTGGATCATGGGGGCACAGTCCTGCCAGATCAGCAGGCGGCCGTCGGTGATCCCGCCGGTTTCGGTGAAAGTTTTGTCGAATTTGGCGAGGATCGGGTCCCATCCCAGCCAGGTCACGGCCAGAAAGAGGCTGCCGATGAGGACGAGGGGCAGGACGCTCCCTGGTTTCGCCCGTTTACTGGTAAGCAGCAGCAGGAAAAAGAACAGGCCGAGGTTGATGGCAATGATTCCTCCCCGGGACAGGGCGAGGAAAACGGAGGCCAGAATGAGGACAACACCGAATCCCATAAAAAAATGGAGATTAGAGCTCGGGGCCGTGAAGATGGAGGCGATCCGCGTTCGTAAATTCTGCTGGTAGGTAACGGGCGGACGATAATAAAAAAAGAGGGCCAGGGTCAGGGGAAAGACGAGTTCCATGAAACCGGCGTAATGGTTCTTATACACCCAGGGGCCCGTTGCGCCGGAATTTTCCGGGGTTGGCCGAAACCAGTAGATTTCGTGGGGAGATGTGAACTTCTGGATAATGGCCAGAAAGGCAATGCCAATGGCCAGCCAGGCAATGATCTTGACTGTTTTGATTAACGCTTCGCTGCGACCCAGCAGCTGTACGGTCAGGATGTAAAAAACTCCGTATGAGGTAATGCGGATCCACTCCAGCAGGGTGGCCTTCTGGTTGACCGTGAGCGGGATCCAGTGGTTGTTCCCGTTGAGGTCGAGCAGCGGCGCGTAGGTCTGGTGAATGGCGGGAGCGATCAGCTTGACCAGGTCCGGCGGCAGGGGGATCATTTGCAGAAACATCCACAGGAGCAGGAGAGACAGGGGGAGGATGCCGGGTATCCGCAGGAGTGGTTCACTCGTCTTGCGCAGGTGGAAAAAGTAGGCCAGGGCAGTCAGGAAAACCAGGATCTCAACAATCCCCAGTGACCATGTTTCCACACTGCCGAAGGCCAGCGGTGCAAAGATAAGTGTTGCCAGGAAAAGGGAGAAGGGGAGGGTACGCATGGGTCAGACCGGATGAGGAGAAAGGATTCCGGCGGCCATGACCAGTTTTTTGGCCTGCTCTTCACCGATGATTCCGGCGGCCTGCTTGACGGCTCTGCTGAGCACCGGTTCCCTGAATCCGGGAGCATGGGAATCGGTGGCCAGGTAGTGGACCTGTCCATTCCGGAGAAGATGTTCGGCGCAGATTTTCGCTGCCATACCCAGTCTGCCGGTGAGGCTGTCGGCGGTAATTTGTGTCTTCGCGCCCATGTTCAGGAAGGGAACCAGCAGCCGGGGTTCACGCCCAATCTGAGCGTTTCGTTCCGGATGGGCAATGATCGGAGTGATTCTCCTGGCGATAAGAGAATAAATCAGGTCATCGGCATCGACCGGCAGGTAGCTGAAAGGAAATTCCACCAGCAGGAAGGAACTGCCTGCCAGGCAGAATCGGTCGGCAGCCTCGAGAGCAATATGGGCCTGAACTTCGGCGCCGAAGAGAATGGTAATCGGAATGGACTGCTGCTGAAGAGCCGCGTTCAATTGGGCCACGGCTTCAATAAATCTCTCCGGCGGGTAAGCGGCGCTGGCCAGGTGCGGTGTGGCGATGATCGTACGAATTCCGTCGTTGGCTGCTATTTCGGCCATTGCCAGCGCAGTTGCCATATCAGGGGCGCCATCATCGATGCCGGGAAGGATATGACAGTGAATATCGATCATGGGATCCGCGGGTTGAGGTAATGGTGATTGTTTAGCGATTCTTTGCCGGGGTCGCAGTGGCGGGTTTGGAAATTGCAATAATCTTTCAGAAGGTCAAATCCCCCCTAACCCCAGTAATGTCAGGGTTAAAAATTGCACTCAAAATATTACTCCCTCTCCCCTCGGGGAGAGGGTTGGGGTGAGGGGGAAGAATGCCAGTATGATCTACCCGATAAGTTCCACCCCCCACCCTAACCCTCCCCCGCAAGGGGGGAGGGGACTTTTTTGATAGTAATGCAAGATTCTAACCGGACACTACTGCCCTAACCCCCTTTGAAAAGGGGGGGATTGAGGGGGATTTGCTGTATACGGAAGCAATATTCTTACCGAATGTAATTTATGAACCGGACAAAAATGGGCCACGGGTCGTAGTGTCCTGTTTGGAAATTGCAATAGCCTTCAGAAGGTCAAATCCCCCCTAACCCCAGTAATGTCAGGGTTAAAAATTGCACTCAAAATATTACTCCCTCTCCCCTCGGGGAGAGGGTTGGGGTGAGGGGGAAGAATGCCAGTATGATCTACCCGATAAGTTCCACCCCCCACCCTAACCCTCCCCCGCAAGGGGGGAGGGGACTTTTTTGATAGTAATGCAAGATTCTAACCGGACACTACTGCCCTAACCCCTTTGAAAAGGGGGGGATTGAGGGGGATTTGCTGTATACGGAAGCAAGATTCTTACCGAATGTAATTTATGAACCGGACAAAAATGGGCCACGGGTCGTAGTGTCCTGTTTGGAAATTGCAATAGCCTTCAGAATGTCAAATCCCCCCTAACCCCAGTAATGTCAGGGTTAAAAATTGCACTCAAAATATTACTCCCTCTCCCCTCGGGGAGAGGGTTGGGGTGAGGGGGAAGAATGCCAGTATGATCTACCCGATAAGTTCCACCCCCCACCCTAACCCTCCCCCGCAAGGGGGGAGGGGACTTTTTTGATAGAACGGGACTGTCACCGGCCCCATCGGGGGCTGTCCCAGGCTTTTGCGAGCTGAAGCCACAGCAGTTGCAAAAAGCCTAAAACTCAGACTTTTGCAGCGCTGGCCACCATGGTTGCATCAAACCCGTAAACTTGGGACAGCCCCCGATAAGGCCGGGGACAGTCCCAAGTTTACTCCCTGCGGTTGTAAAAAACGCTTAAACTAGCGCCATTCCCCCCTGTCCTCAAAAAAAAGAGGGCCTAGAGCGAAGGGTGTTGCCAGAAGCACCGGCCTTTATCCCTATCAGTCCTTTTTTTTGCTGTAATAATCGTAGTACCCGTAGTAGCCGGAATCGGAGTTGATTTTGCTCATGCCGTTGATGACGATGCCCAGGATATGTGCTCGCACATCATGTAATTTTTTCAACCCGGATTCCACCACATCGTAGGTGGTCTTGCCGGCACGGGTGACCAGAAGCGTACCATCCACCAGTCCGCAGAGGGTCAGGCTGTCGGTGACACTCTGCACCGGAGGTGAGTCGAGGAGGACAAAATCAAATGTCTCCAGCATTTCGGCGATCAGTACCTGCAGCCTGGATGAATGAAGAAGCTCGGCTGGATTTGGGGGGACAGGTCCGGAAGGGATGAGGAAAATATTTTCTCCCTCTACCCTTTTGGCCAGACTGTTTTCCGTGGCGCCGGTCAGATAGTTGCTCAGGCCGTAAGAATTGGGAATGGCAAAAAGGGAGTGTTGCCGGGGCCTGCGCATGTCGCAGTCGATGATCAAGACCTTCTGGTTGTTCTGGGAAAGGATACGGGCCAGGTTGGCGGTCGTGGCTGTCTTGCCTTCCTTCGGAGCCATACTGGTGATGAGGAGAGAGCGGGGCGGATGGTCGGGAGTGGAGAGCAGCAGGTTGGAACGGATAAGACGATAACTTTCCGCCAGCGGCGACAAGGGGTTTTGGAGAATATATGTTTCAATCTCCTCTGTCTTGGCGTTGACTTCTTCCACTGAACCCAGGATGGTCAGGCCGAAGCGCCGCTCCAGGGTGTTGCCGTCTTTGACGGTATTGTCCAGATACTCGATAAAAAAGGCCAGGCCGATACCCCCGAAGAGTCCGAGGATGAGCCCCAGTGCGAGATTGCGCGATTTTCGGGGTTTACCAGGGTGCATGGGCAGTTCGGCATTTTCTATCACCCAGATTTTTATGTCCTGAACTTGAGCAGTCACATTGGCTTGCTTGATATTTGTTGTCAGTGCATCGTAGAGAGCCCGGTTCATGTCCACTTCCCGCTTCATGATCGAATATTGCGTGAAGCGTTCATTGAAATCGAGCATGGTCTTTTTGGTGTCGGCCAGGAGTTGTTTAAGGTTTTCCTCCTTGGACTTGGCCAGCTCATAGGAGTTGCGGGTGGCCTCCATGATCCGGTTGATTTCAAATTGCTTTTCCTTGAGCAGCAGGGCCAGCTCCGAATTGGCGTTGATCATGCTTGGGTGTTTAGGACCAAACTTCTTCGAGAGGTCTTTGATGTTCTGTTCTGCAGTAAAGATCTTTTCGCGCAGTCCCTGGAGGACCTTGTTTTCGGCAAATATCTGAATGCTCTCGATGTTCTGAGAGTTTTTTTTAGCATTTTTGATTTGCTCATAGAGAGACTCGAAATCCTTCAGTTCTGCCTGGGCCTTGGAGAGTTGAGAACTGAATTCGGCCAGTTTTTCCGGATAGACCGCCAGCTTGTCATTGGTGGTTACCAGGTCGTTTTCCCGCATGTACTTTTGCAGAGCCAGTTCCGACGTTTCGAGTTTTTTCCGCTCTTCCGAGGCCTTGCTTGTCATCCATTTGAGTGAGTAAGTGCTGGTGGCGAGTTTGATCTCCAGAATTTCATCAATGTAGGCCTGGACAACCGCATCGGTAACAATCTTGGCCATGGCGGGATTTTTGTCACTATAGACGATATTAACGGTCTTGGTGTCGGTAACCGGGGTGATGGTAAGATTGGCCTGAATCATCCCTGCAATGATGTCGGCATCCGTCATCGGCTCGGCGGTTACGCTCAAGGTTTCCTTGTCCCCCGGAGATCCTGCCTGTTCGCGGTTTTGTCGGAGGAAAAGAGGCCCGAAAGGAAACTATTGATTCCGCTTTTCAGCTTGGCAAGGGAAAGGAAGGTGCTTTCCCGGTCGTCTTCAAAAAAATAATGTTTGTATCTAGTGTCCAGCTTCAACTGTTTGACCACCCTGCGAGCGACGTTGCTACTGCGGATCAATTCGAACTGGGTGGTGAGAAACTCGGGATCATAGGGAACATAGGGCGAGCCTGTCTCAAGGGAACTGGGGGTGTAGTTTTTTTCAATGAGGACCTGGGAGGAGGCCGTATAGTAGGGCGTGGAGCTAAAGGTCACGATAACGACTATCAGGAACGTGAGAATGAGAAAGGTGAGGACTGTTGTTTTGCGTTTCCTGAGCACTCGGATGTAATCACGGAGGTGTATTTCCTGCTCCTGATTGTCCTGCATACTGTCTTGTTCGCGGGGGAAGTCGTTTGTCATGGTGAATAGTGAGATGGAAGGCGGAATTAAATGTGAACAGGATTGCTTCCGCTTGTTTTCACGGAAGCAGGAAATGGCCTCGGCAGATGTTCTGTAACGTCACGACCTTCCTTAATGTTGATGGCATCGCAAAAAGTCCCAAATACTGCGTTGCGCTGCATCCTTCGTCACTGCGGCATACCGTATGTATGCCGCATTCCTCAGGATTTGCGCGCCTTGTCTTTGTGCCTTTTTGCTTAGCCATCCCTCAGACGACTTTTTGCGAATCCATCAATGTTGGAGCTCATGTGTCTGTGAACCATTCAGAATAAATCGATTTTAAAAAAAACTCTCGGGTACGATGATAATATCATCGGCATGCACAGGGGTGTCGAGCCCGACACCTTTCAATACGGTCTTCTGATCATTGACTATACGGACTATGCTCACACCGGATTGTGAGGATTTGCCGGTGAATCCTCCGGCAAGAGCTACAAGTTGGAGAACCGTTGCGTTCTTGTCGCACGGGTAGCCATCCGGCTTCTTTACTTCTCCGGTCACATAGCATGTGCCGCCTTTGGAGATATAGACAGTGTCTCCATCGTGGATGGGAATGTTCTGGCTGAGGTCGCCGCCTTCCACCAGGGATTTCATATTGATGACAATTACTTCCTGTTTGCCATCCTGCGTCCTTTTGATGGTGGCGGTTTCTCCAGCGCCCTCTTTCAGGCCCCCTGCCTGGGAGATCATTTCCAGAAAATTGGTGGAGCCCCTGAGTTCTACAAGTCCTGGTTTGTTGACATGGCCAAGGATCACTGCCTTTTTGCTGCGGAATTCTTCAATAAAGATATTGACCTGGGGATTGACAATGTAACCGTCTGCCAGGAGCTTTGTCAGTTCTTTGGTCACGTCGGATGTCTTCATGCCTTGGACCCTTACCTGGCCAAGCAGCGGCATGGCAATGAAACCGTCATCGGTTACCCGGACAGTCGTTTTAAGGTCATCATGATCATAGACAGTGATCCTCAGAACATCTCCAGGCCCGACAATATAGTCTTCAGCCATTCCGATCAAGGGAGTCAGGAGGATAAGAAGAAAAACGGTTGTCAGTATAGAAGAAAAGAAGTTGAAAGGGCGGAGACTAACTGTCATGAGAAATACGCCTGCTGGTCATGGTTGCCGAGATTCATTATTCCAAAATGGGTCATCATTGATTGATTACAGGGCTGTGTTCAACGAGAGAAGAATACTGTTTGTCTTGTAATCGAAATAATTGTCCGTGGAGTTTCTGGTATCGTACTGATATGCCAGCTCCACCATCATCCAGTCACGAAAAACATACTGCAGTGCAGGCCTGAAAACATAGCGGTCATCGTTCCGATTTTGTTCAATTATCTGAGTATAATCGGCATTTTCATACGACAAATCGCAGATTCCGAGTAAACGATCGGAAAATTTCTGCTCGTAGCGGAAAGTTCCGCCAAAGACCTTTTGGCTGAGGGCAGTGTAACTGTCACTTTCCTCAATTTTGTGATTGAGGGCAAGGGATACTTTTATTTTTTCCCTGATCTGAGACTGAAGGGCGAGTTCAAGGGCGAGACCGCCGTCGTCGGAATTTGCTATTGTCTGGATGTCCTCGACCGTCTGGTCGTTCCGGTATTTTCTCTTCTCATAGCCTGCTTTGAAATTGAGGGAGGTCTTATCGGAGTATTTCCACTTGATACCGCCATAATAGTAATCCTGGGTATTGTCGCGTAATTCAGCGCTGTCATAGTTAACATCCGTATACTGATATTGCAGGAACAGAGATGTCTTTACGCTGTACTTATAATATCCATACAGGGAACCGCTGTTATCTGTTCTGTCTAAAAAATCAACAATAGCATCTTTGTAGTTGAGATAGAAATTGGAAAATTCAACTTTGCTGCTGAACTTTTCTGAAAAGTCCCAGTTGATATCCGCAAGGGCGATATTGGAATGGTAGAGACGAAGATTGTCTTCTGTTGATCTTCCGGCATCAAAACGATCCTGGCCCCGGTTATAACGATCCACAACCTGGAAAGAGAGACCGCTTCTGAGGTTGTATTTGAAGAGTCCTTCCAGGCGGTCATCATGGTCATTGAGGCTTGAATCTTCTGAGTAGAATTTGATATCGGATGCTCCCAGAAGATAGACATTCATCCTGTCAAAGCTTTTATAGTCAGGCAGGGCCATTTGCAGACCTCCCGCAGAGGTGTTGCCGGCAATAAACGTGATCGGCACTTCTTTTGAACGGGGCATCGTAAACCAGATACCCGGGGTGATTTTTGTCAGAAAATTACTTGTTTTGTTGTCATCGACGTTAAAAAGGTTGTCGGTATATTCTTCACTAATAGTGCAAAAGGGGTGGACATAACCGCCTCCGGGGAGACCAAAGAGCTCCTCGTTTACCGCGCTTGCCCCCTGGTTTTCCGGAAGAAGGTCAGGCATAGTGCCAGGACCCCGGCCCATGGGAATATCATCCGAGGCTGCGGACGGGGCAGGGATGTCGTTCTGAGCTGTCATTACAACTTTGTTATTGATCTGAAGTCGCTGGGGTTCAGCGGCATGGACTGATAAAGAGGGGACTAGCAACAAGGTTGAAAAGATGATGCAGTATCGACGTTTCATAATATACCTTCGGTCATGCCTGATCAGGAAGAACCACCCTTGAAAATAGAAAAACAGCCCTGAATCATATAGCACAGGGCTGTTTCTTAGATAAATACTTCTTTTCTCTGTTGTCTAACTAGAAAGTAGAAGGACTTGCGTAACTTGCTCCACCAGAAGGGGCAGAGGAGGGCACGCCTGCAAAACTGGGAGCGGCGGCAGTTGCGGGGGTGTATGCCTGAGTGTCCGTTAATTTATCTTTGCATTCGGCAACACTCTCATCATAGCCTGCAACAATCAGAATGTCTGAGATGCCGGCAGCGTTAGCAGCCTTTCTAATGTCATCACCGTCGACGCCGGCGCAGTACAGGGCCTTGATCAGATGCTGCGGATTCAAACCCTGAATCTTCAGACCTTCGTTGATAATCAGGTCCGGTCCAGTGCCTTCCTTTAAGGCATCTACCACAGCAAAATCTATATTTTTGCTGTGGTAAGTAGTGCTGAAATTTTTAATCCAGTCAGCATGGGCGACCGTGACAATAACAGCAAGACAAAGAAACGTGGTACAAAAGATTTTTTTCATTATTTCTCCAGAGTTTCTTGTAATTAACTAATTAACAACATTTAACAATAATAATAATTATAAATTAAAGTTACAACTTAATAATGGAAAGCAAGAATTAAAATGTAAAAAATATTCGGCTGCAAACCAGCATTGTCCTATTAAAAATTGCATTCGCTAAGAATATTGCTGCCGTTGTACGGCAAATCCCCCTCAATCCTCCTTTTTCAAAGGGGAAGCATAAAGTTCCCCCTTTGAAGAAGGGGATTGCCGCAGCCGAAAACGTCTGCGCCGTGCGTCTTTTGAAGCTAGAAATCGTGGATATCCCATTTTGCCTGGTAGGGTGTGCCGTGCGCACCTTATTTGTGCTATCGTCCCACTTTGGCATAAAACAACAAAGGTGCGCACGGCACACCCTACAAAAAACGGTATTTTAATATTTTCCAAGCCCTTATTGGGTCGATATTGCTGTTTTATACGAATAGCTCTTCGATTGTGGTATATATAGAAGTGTTGATGGGACGTAACAGTAAAAACCAATAAAAATGGGAGAAATGAAACTGGTGGATTATTTATACGACACCCTTAAAATTGAAGGTATGCAGGTAAAGCGATGAAATATCTTTTTATTATTCTTTTTTTAGTGGGGCTTAGTTCAGCGATTGCGCTTTATTCCTTCTGGCCTCGTGAGCCCGGCCCGTCACAGAATGTTGCCCTCAGAATTAACGGGTATTCAATGTCGAAGAAGCAGGTTGATGCCGAGATTCAGAATCAGGGGTATCACGGGGGAAATCGGGAAGATCAGGTGGAAGCCCTGGTGAATCGTCGACTTCTACTGCAGGAGGCGCAGCGCCTTGGCATCGATAAGGAGGAGGGATTCCGTAAGGCTCTGGAATTGTATTATGAGCAGTCTCTTATCAAAGTGCTCACTGATCGTAAATTATCTTCAATCTCAGTTGATGTCAGCGAGCAGGATATTGAACGATATATTTCCTGCTCCGGGAAAATGTATACCTTCACCGAAACGCCGATAAATAGAGGGAAAATGTTAAAAAAGCAAGCAGTGCAGCATACAGTGCTTTTTGACAACCTGTGTGAATCCCTGCGTTTGTTGCTGTCTTTTCTGCAGCCGGGTGAAAGCGCCAGTCAGTATGATGCGGGTGCCGAGATCAGCAGAATTCGATTGGACAAGGTGGAAAAGGCGGATGACGTGGAGCCGGTGGCCTATGATCATGATCGGGTGAAAGAGCTGCTCATCAATTATCAACGAGGGAGAGAGGTGGACCGGTGGAATCATGAACTGCGGGAAAAAGCATCTGTCGTTATCTATGATGAGGAGAAAGTCCATGACTAAGTCCCCTGTCAAAAAGAAACAAGAGAAGAAACTATTTTATCAAAAAGAAATTTCAGGGAAAGATGATACTTGGATATTTTCTTTTCATGGTGGGAGTTTGCCTCCTTTTTACGGTTGTTCTCGCGGCTTTGTCTGCTGACACGCTGACGGTTGTCTATCGGAATAATGGGCTTCAGCTGGGGCAGACTCCCTTGATGCTACTGAGGCAGATCCTGGCCGCACAATGGATTTTCATCGTTGTCGGTGGTGTTTTTGTCGTCGTTGCCGGCATGTTCATTACCCATCGCATGGCTGGGCCCCTGTTTCGGTTGGAGCGGGCGCTGGATAATATGGTCAGTGGCAAACTTGATGATGTTATTTTTCTTCGTAGAAAAGACGAGGACGAGGGGAAGGAGATTGCGGCAAAACTGAATCAGTTTAATCATGACTTATCGGAGAAAATAAGACAGATAGAGAGCTGTTCCAAGAGCATTGGTACTCTACTGCTGCAAAACTCTGCCCTAGATCCTTCAAACGCAGCCCCTCGTGACGATATCCAATCCATCCATGGATCGATTGCTTGCCGGCCAGCAGACGGGCGGCGGCGATCAGTTCGTGACGATATCCAGTCCATCCATGGAGCAATTGCTGCTCAGAACCGGACTATTCTGGCAATTACTCAAGCCTTCCAGTTGCTTGATGAGTAGATTCCTCTTCCCTCTATTGCTTCTCTTCTCCTGGATCCTGGTCCCCGGTGGGAATGCCCATGGGCAGGAGCTGAAGAGTAGATACGTTACTCTCGTATTTACTGATATGGAGGTCTTACAGGAATTTAATAGTAATCTTCGGTTGAACGGGAAGCTTGACTATGCCATCCGCCAAAAAAATATAATCACTGTTGGGGATGAGGTATTAGCCAAGGTGGATATCATTATTGAAAAGGTGGAAGCTGTTCTTGATATGTTCCCCGATAATTACCATATCCGGCTGGTTCTGCTGCCGAACGCTTCGCAGGTGGCAGTTATTTATAAGCAGAAGTACGGCAAGGATGTGAACCACATTGCCTACTACTCGCTTTCCGAGAAAACGATTTATATATCAGTCAATGATACCCGGCTCAAGGTCCTCGCCCACGAAATCGGCCATTCCGTTGTTGATTATTATTTTCTGAAGGTACGTCCTCCTTACAATATCCATGAACTGATGGCTCAGTTTGCCGAACAGCACGTGACCGATTGAGGGCATGATCGCACGCCTCGCTATCGACGGGCGTGTTGCTGAATTGGGATAAAAAAAAGGCCTTCCGCGAAATTCGCGGAAGGCCTTTTATCGTTGGTGACCCCAAGGGGAATCGAACCCCTGTTTACGGCGTGAGAGGCCGCTGTCCTAACCGCTGGACGATGGGGCCTGCAGGTCGATGTCTTTTTACAGGAATCAGATTCCCTTGTCAAGGAATTTTGCTTGGTAGAGTGTGCCGCGCGCACCTTCTTTGTGCTGGCGTCCCATTTGGGCACAAACAACAACGGTGCGCACGGCGCACCCTACAAAACGGTATTTGATATTTACAAGCCTCTAAGATGAATTCAGCAGTCTCAAAATCCTTTATCTCTCCAGATATATTTCTCTTCCGTTGACCACCAAGCACTTTTCAATCCCAGCTTGGTAGGGTGTGCCGCGCGCACCTTCTTTGTGCTATCGTCCCACTTGGGCATAAAGAGCAACGGTGCGCGCGGCGCACCCTACAAAAAACTTTATTTTGATATTTACCAAGTTCCTTTCAGCTCTTGCCGCCTGCAATCTCGAGGCCCAGGGCGACGGCCTGATCGAGAATCCGGGGCTGATTTTGTATGGCTCCCTGCTGATCGACTCCCCTGACCAGCAGGGAGCCGCCGAATTTCAGATCAATGGCGTCAAAGAAGGTTCGCGCAGTCAGCAATGCGCAGTCAAAGAGTTTTTCCCCTTTTGTGGCCCCGGTTGCCAGAAGGGTGCCTTTGCGCTGTTCTTCATGTCTGAACCGGATCCCTAAAAGATATTTCCTTGACCAGCGGGCCTGAAAGCGGTCGATAAAGGCCTTGCATTGGGCTGAAAGGGCATAGAAGTAGATTGGACTCACGAGGATCAGATGATCGCAATCGTCGACCTTCCGGTAGAGGGTGGTCATATCGTCTTCAATCACACAGGTTGAGGTCTTGTTGCAGCCGCCACATCCCTGACAGGGAGAGATGTGCAGGTCGTTCAGGCGGATGAACTCAACGGTGGCGCCTGGGTGCTGTTTGATGCCGCTGGCCACGCTCTGGGCCAGGGTCTCACTGTTGCCGTTTTTGCGGGGACTGCCGAGGATGATGAGGGTATGCACGGAAACTCCTGTGAAGGTAGATCGGCGCTCAGGGATCTTTTACGGTTCCAGGCAGCGGCCAAAGAGAATAGTCTCGTCACGCAGCCAGGAGCTCAATGCGTCCGTCAAAAAATGAGGGGCGCAACGCCATAACCAGTTGCCCTCCCTTGTTCCCGGGCTGTTCATCCTGCAGTCGTTGCCAAATCCCAGGATGTCCTGAAGGGGGAAAATGGACAGTCTGCTGATTGAGGACATGGCCAGGTAGATGATATCCTTGTGGATTGCTGAGTGATTATCATCTTCCTGATTGACAAGTTTTTTGATTCGCTGTCTCTGCTCGGGGCTCAGGCGATCACTGAGGAACCAGCCTACGGAGGTGTCATTGTCATGGGTACCGCTATAAACCACACACTCACGATTGGTGAAGTTATGGGGCAGGAAGGGGTTGTCGGGATTGTCATCAAAAGCAAACTGCAGCACCTTCATCCCGGGGAAGCCGAGGGCACGGCGCAGGATGGTGACTTCCGCGGTGATCATGCCCAGGTCTTCGGCAATGATATCGAGGGGGCCGAGGGCGTTAAAAATTTTGTCGAAAAAGAACTTGCCCGGCCCTTTGAGCCATTCGCCCTCTATGGCCGTTTCTTCTTCCCCTGGAATAGACCAGTAGGAGTCAAAACCACGAAAGTGATCGATGCGTGCCGTGTCAACCATCTGGAATACGGCGCGAAATCGTTCAATCCACCAGTCTGTCAGTTTCTTTTCGATATCCGGGTTCCTGGTCTGCCACCGGTACAGTGGGTTGCCCCATCGTTGTCCGGTCTGACTGAAATAATCGGGTGGAACCCCGGCAACATGAGTAGGGCGGAGGCTCTCCGGGTCCAGGGTAAATATTTCCTGATTGGCCCAGACATCCACGCTGTCCCAGCCCACATAGATGGGGATGTCGCCGATGAGTTTAATACCTTCTTTTCCGGCCTTGGTTCGCAGGAGCTGCCATTGCCGGAAGAATTCAAACTGCTCAAAGGCGTAATATTCAATGCGTTCGCGATGTTTCAGGCGCGCAGCATTCAAGGCATCGGGCCTGCGGGTCGCGATCTCCGCTGGCCAGTCAAACCATCCCCGGCCGTGAAATTCTTCTTTCAGGGCCATGAACAAGGTGTAATCATCCAGCCAGGTTGTCTCTTGCTTGAAATCAATGAATTCTTGCAGCTGTGCGGAAAAGTTCGCAAAGGCCTCTTGCAGAATTCTGACCTTGAAAAGAGTGACTTGGGAAAAATCGACACTATAATCAGAAAAAACCGGCGCGCTGGTCAGGGAATTCTCCCCAATCAGTCCTTCCTCAAGCAGCAGGTCTGGCGAGATCAGCAAGGGTGATCCGGCAAAGGCAGAGGTGCTCATGTAGGGAGAATTGTCAAAGACAGGGCTGCCTGGTCCTGTGGGGAGAAACTGCCAATGTCCTTGTCCTGCCCGGGCCAGGAAATCAAGAAAGTGGTGGCAGGAGAAACCCAGGTCACCTATACCGTAAGGAGAAGGGAGTGAGGTGATATGGGCCAGGATGCCGCTACCACGCTGTGGGGGTGGGGTTGATTGCATAAAAGCTTGAAATGTTGTTGACTAAAATAAATTAAGTTATATTATATTAGGATATTAGGATCTTTTAATGTTGGCGATGAAAAAAGATGGTATCAAATCTCTTGCCTGTTTGATGGATCAATCTTATTCTATTTGAAAATTTATTCATTTGTCCAGAAAAAATATTATTTCCGTTTCGTTCATATTTGATCTAAATTTATTTGTTTTTTGTGATCAGTCATTGTAATATATCGAGTTTTTGATAAGCAATTTTGATGTCGAAAGAATTTTTTATCGTTTTTTGTTTGATTTTTTTGTCGAAAAGGGAGCTTGGCAGTATAGACCAGGAATCTTGGAAGTGTCAATGGTGAAGACCGGCTTCTTACTGAAAGTTACAGGTGTTTAAACAGATGAGTTGTCTTAAAAATATACATAATGGAGTATGTGCCAGTGCTCTCTGAATTGAAAGAAAATTTACTGAAGGCAGGCCAGGACGAAGGATGCCTCAGTTTTAGTGATTTGAACGAATTGTTGCCTGATGAGATTAAAGATCCGAATGCTATAGAAAGCATCTTTAATTTCCTGGGCGATAATAATATCCAGATCGTCACCATTGAAAAAAGCGGTGAAAAGAGAACCTTGTCTGGAGAGTTGTGGGATCATGATAAGGCTGATCTCGAGGACGAGAGCGATCTTGCGGATGGTTCAATAATGACTGCGAGCGATATCGTCCATGAAGCGGAAGAGACCACCACCACATATCTGCGGGAAATGGGACAGTTTGACCTGCTGACCCCTGATGATGAGGCGAAGTACTCCAAATCCATCCGTCAGGGTTTTGACGCGATCATCGAGGCGATACGCGAAGATATCTCCGGGGTATGTCTGAAATTGCCCTGCTCTGTGCCCGGATTGATCTCTGGGAAAAGCGCGATCCCACTCTTGAAGCCCAAAAAACAGCAGCTCAACTTCATGCGCCACAGTGTGATTGCCGCACGCCAAGAAGTATTCCGACAAGCGCGAACTGCATGAAATGCAGGCCAAGATTGAGGCCTATAGCCGCTCCATTGAGATCGCCAAAGACGCCATGATCCGCGCCAATCTGCGGCTGGTGGTCTCCATTGCCAAACGGTATATGCATCAGGGACTGACCCTGGCCGATCTGATCCAGGAAGGAAATCTGGGCCTGATGCGCGCGGTCTTTCGTTTTGATTATACCAAGGGCAATAAGTTTTCCACCTATGCCAGCTGGTGGATCCGCCAGGCCATCACCAGGGCCATTCTCGATAAGACCAGAACCATTCGTCTGCCGGTGCATTTCCTGGAGCTGCGCAGCCAGTTTTTCAAGGCCTTTTATGCCCTGTTCAAGGAACTGGGCCGGGAACCGACGCCGCTTGAGATCTCCAAGAGCACCGATCTGCCCATGGACAAGATCCTGGCCATTCTGGAGGCATCACGGGAGCCCATTTCCCTTGAGACCCCGGTTGGCGATGACGACTCAACCCTGGGCGATTTTCTCGAAAACAAGGAGTCCCAGTCGCCCTATGATGCGGTGCAGACCAGGGAACTTGCCGGCCGGGTGACAGAGATCCTGTCGACACTCACCGAACGGGAAGAAAAAATCATCCGGCTTGCGTTTCGGTATCGGCGAAAAGGCCGAATATACCCTGGAAGAGATCGGCAAGCGTTTTAATGTCTCTCGCGAACGAATTCGTCAGATTGAAAAAAAGGCCTTGAATCGGCTGCGCCATTCCAGCAGACGTGAGCAGCTGAAATATTTCCTTGATTAAGGGATAACATTGTACTTTAGTATGAAGCCGGACTCTTTGTCCGGCTTTTTTATTTTTAAATAGTGGGTTATTATGAAATCTTTTGTGCAACAGGCTGGGCTTGGGGACATTCTGGAAAAGGTGAGCGCCGGTGAGACGGCTGAATCTGGAAGACGGGCGGCCGGCTGTACGAATAGCAACAGAGATCCTCGCCCTCGGCTATCTGGCCAATATGGTCCGGGAACGGATGAACGGCAACAAGGCCTATTTCATCTATAACCAGCATATCAATTACTCCAATATCTGCACCAATCTCTGTAAGTTCTGCGCCTTTGGCAAGGACAAGACCTCCGACCTGGCCTATGAGATGGATCTGGCCGAGGTCAAGGAAAAGGTGCGCGAGCGGCTGGATGAACCCATCACCGAGATCCACATGGTGGGCGGCATCCATCCCGACCTGCCGTATTCCTACTATCTGGAGCTGCTGCGCGGCATCAAGGAGGTGCGGCCCGAGGTCCATATCCAGGCCTTTACCTGTGTCGAGATCGCCCATCTGGCCGAGCTGGCCGGCAAATCGGTGGCCGATACCCTTGATGACCTGAGGGAGGCCGGATCTCGGCTCGATCCCCGGCGGCGGGGCCGAGGTTTTTCACCCCGCATCCGGGCAATGACCTGCGAGAAGAAGCTCTCCGGCGAGGGGTGGCTGGAGGTGGCCAAGACCGCCCATCGTCTGGGTCTGCAGACCAATGCCACCATGCTCTACGGCCATATCGAGACCATGGAGGAGCGGCTTGAACATCTCGACGCCCTGCGCACGGCCCAGGATGAGACCGGCGGCTTTCTTGCCTTTATCCCGCTGGCCTTTCATCCCAAGAACACCGAGATGGCACGATCTCTCCAGCACCACCGGCATTGAGGACCTGAAAAATATCGCCGTGGCCAGGCTGCTTTCTCGATAATTTCCCGCATATCAAGGCCTACTGGGTGATGATCGGCCCCAAATGGCCCAGGTGGCCCTCTCCTTCGGCGCCGATGATATGGACGGCACGGTCAAGGAGGAAATCATCACCCACATGGCCGGCGGCGAAACCGATCAGGCCATCGGCAGCAAGACCCTGGTCCGCTTGATCAGGGAAGCGGGCCGGGTACCCGTGGAGCGCGATACCCTCTATAATGTGATCAAGGTGCATGCCTGATGGCTAAGCCAAAAGGCCCAAATACTGCGTTGCGCTGCATCCTTCGTCATTGCGGCGTACCCAAATGTACGCCTCATTCCTCAGGATTTGCGCGCCTTGTCTTTGAGCCTTTTGGCTTAGCCATCCCATTGATGAATTTTTCAGGAAGAGATGATGCGAAATATTACTGAAAAGGTCATGGCGGGCGGCAGGATCAGTGACGAGGAGTTTCTGGCGCTCGAACGGGATGCCGATCTCCATCAGCTTGGATTCCTGGCCGATGCGTATCAGGCGGCGGCTCCATCCCGAGGGCCATGGTCACCTATGTCATCGACCGCAATATCAACTATACCGATATCTGTATCTCCGCCTGTAAGTTCTGCGCCTTTTTCAAGGCGCCCGAGGACCAAACGCGGCTACGCTGCTCACCTTTGACGAGCTGGCCGAGAAGATCGCAGGAGACCAAGGAGCTGGGCGGCACCCAGATCCTGCTCCAGGGCGGGCTGCATCCGGATATGCCCCTGGAATACTACGAAGAGATGCTGCGCTTCATGAAGAGCCTCGGCATCCATGTCCATGGTTTTTCGCCGCCCGAGATCTGCCATTTTGCCGAACCTGTCCGGCCTCTCCGTCCGCGAGGTGCTGCACCGGCTGATCGCCGCCGGTCTGGACTCCATCCCCGGCGGCGGGGCCGAGATCCTTACCGACCGGGTGCGGCAGGCCATCGGCCCCGCGCAAATGCTCGGCCGACCAGTGGATCGCAGGTCATGGAGGAGGCCCACAACCAGGGGCTGCGGACCACGGCCACCATGATGTTCGGTCATATCGAGACCATGGCTGAACGGTTGGAGCATCTGCAGCCGGGTCCGCGGAGCTGCAGGACCGGACCGGCGGCTTCACCGCCTTTATCCCCTGGCCTTTCCAGCCGGACAATACCGCCCTGGCCCAGCAGGTCGAGATCGCCCAAGACCACCGGCCTTCGGCTATCTGCGCATGCTGGCCCTCTCCCGGATCTTCCTGGACAACATCGATAATATCCAGGCCTCCTGGGTGACCCAGGGGCCGAAGATCGCCCAGCTGGCCCTTTTTTTCGGCGCCAATGATTTCGGCAGCACCATGATCGAGGAGAATGTGGTGGCCGCGGCCGGGGTCAGTTTCCGCCTTTCCGAGCAGGAGATCAGGCGGCTGGTTGTCGATGCCGGCTTTGAACCGCGGCAGCGGCTGATGGATTATACGCTGATCAAGTAGGTTCCGTCCTTGCCATCTCCTGTGCCCCCATTGTTTTCTGCCACGAATTTGACTCCTTCATCCTCCGTATCCCTTTATCTTGCTCCCTGGGTGGTGCCGGTCAGTTCTCCGGTAATTCGTGACGGCGCTATTGCCGTCAGTAATGGCAGGATTCTGGCTGTGGGCATCTCTTCCTCCCTCCGGGACCGCTTTGCCGATGCGCGTGTCGAGAGCTGTCAAGGGGTTCTCCTGCCCGGACTGATCAACGCCCACATCCATCTTGAACTTTCCGCTTTTATCGATATCCCGCGTCCGACCCTTGAACAAAGCTTCTGCGACTGGATTCGCTCTTTGCTTCAGGTCAGGCAGGAAGGCAAGATCGGTCCGGAAGAAATAGCCCGCGCGGCCAGGCAGATGCTCCAACTCCAGCATGACTCCGGCGTTCTCCTGCTGCTCGATATCGGCAATACCCTGCCATCTCCACCATCAACTATCCCGCCTGCCGACCATCTTTCCTTCCTCCTGGAGATGCTGGGGCCCACGGCCAAGGCGGAAGAACAGGTGCTGGCCCGGATCGCCTCGCTGCCGGATTGGGTGGCGGCAACGCCTCATGCTCCCTATTCAACCACTTCCGGAATCATGACTGCCTTGAAACGGAGGGCCGACCGCCTGCAGCATATCTTTTCCCTGCATGTGGCGGAATCAGCCGATGAGATTGAGCTTCTGCGCAGCGGCAGGGGTTGTTTCCGCAGCTTCCTTGAAGAACGGGGCGCCTGGGAGGATACTTTCCCCTGTCTGGGAATTGACAGCCATGGCGCGGTGGAGTACTTAGAACAATTGGGGCTTCTGGATACGAACCTGCTCTGTGTCCACTGTGTCCATGTGAGCGAAAAAGAGGTGAGCATGTTGGCGGCGCATGGTTGCAAG
This sequence comes from uncultured Pseudomonadota bacterium, assembly GCA_963776835.1. Classification (GTDB taxonomy): domain Bacteria; phylum Desulfobacterota; class Desulfobulbia; order Desulfobulbales; family Desulfocapsaceae; genus UBA2270. Next base: position 671,212 of record CAVZOB010000001.1, on the reverse strand, counting down.
GTCTGTCTCTGCCCCGGCAGCAACCGGTTTCTCGGTGTCGGTGTCGCACCCCTGGAGATGATGCTGCGGCATCAACTGCTTCCCGCGCTCGGCACCGATTCCATCGCCTCCAATGCAGAGCTTGATCTGTGGCGGGAGATGCGGATCCTGCGTGAAGATCATCCCGGAGTGGCTCCTGCCGCGGTCATGGCCATGGCAACCCTGGGCGGGGCAAAGGCCATGGGCCGTGAACAGGATTTCGGTACTCTGGCCCACGGTCGAAAATCCATCCTGCTCAATGTCGACAGCCCCGCCCTGCAAGCCGCGGGCAACGGGGAACAGCTCCTCGCTACCCTTACCGGCGGCGGGCGTCCCGACACGATTCGCTGGATCGTTGAAGCTTGATGGCTCACCGGTCGAAAGCAAAAATATTGTCGTGGCATGATTTTGTGCTTTGGGGTAGATGAGTTACGCTCTATATATTGCAGGCACCCATTCATACGCTGTATCATTATATGATTCCTGAACACGTTGGTGTGCAGCCGGGAATGAATTTTGTTCTGTTTTTTGTAGTGCTGGCTCAGTAGTATCCGGTTTGTATATTGCTGACAAATCCCCCCTAACCCCCCTTTTTCAAAGGGGAGACTTTATGCTTCCCCCTTTAAAAAAGGGGGATTGAGGGGGATTTTACACGGAAGCAATATTCCTGCCGAATGCAATTTTTCAATGCTGATTGCTGGTATCCACGCCATTTCCGGTGACCTGGATGGAAAAAACAATCAACAGGCGACTGAAAATAATTGTTTGATTTGAAAGGATAAAAAGGGATGAAGCTGCCAGTCACGGCCAGAATCGGCATGGTCAACTATATCAATACCGCGCCGATCTATGAGAGCTGGAAGAAAAGGGATCATCCTGCCCATTGGAATCTGATTGAGGCTCCGCCTTCCACCCTGAACCGGATGCTGGCGGCGGGGGAACTTGATCTCGGTGTTGTCTCCTCCCATGAGTATTGTGTCCGGCCGGAGTTGTATCGAATTATGGCCGATCTGTCGATCAGCTCCGACGGTTCAGTGGGTTCTGTGTTCCTCTTCTCCCGGGTAGATCCTGCTAAGTTGGACGGCTGCCCGGTACTGCTCAGCGGCCAGTCGCAGACCTCGGTCTCTCTGGTCAAGATCATCCTGGAGGAATTTTATGGGGTCAAACCCCTTTATAGCTCCGGTGATGTCAGCGGTGCAATGAGCGCCGAGGCCACGGCTTTGCTGGCTATCGGCGATCAGGCCCTGCGTCTGGTGGGAGATCCGCGGTTTCCCTATCAGCTTGATCTGGGGGCGGTATGGCGGCGTCACACCGGGTTACCCTTTGTCTTTGCCGTGTATGCGGTGCGGGAGGATTTTTGCCGGAGAGATCCTGAAACCCTGGCCCTGATTCATCGGGAATTGGCCTGCTGCGTTCGGGAAGGGCGGCAGAATCTGGAGGCCATCTGCGAGCTGGTAGCTCCGAGAATTCCCATGCATCCTGATGAATGTTATGTATATTTGCGGGCCATCGAGTATGATCTGGGTGTGGAAAAACAGTTGGCCCTGGAGAAATTCTTCCGCTATCTGATTGATCGGGGTGAGGCCTCGGCGCAATCGCTGCCTTTAAAAATAATTGTAAGTAGGTAGGGTGCATTCCATGCACCGTTGACAACCGTGAAATGGTGCGTATAACGCACCCTTGTTTGCCCTTGAAGAGCGTTGTAGGTAAGGTGCATTCCATGCAACGTTTGTATCTCCAGCCATAAAGGGCGTATGGCTCATGCAATGTACCTTGTATGTTTAAATTAAAGCAGGGAACTCACGAATAATGGGAAAACAGGTACCGAAAAAGATCCTGGTGGCAGTGACTGGCGCCTCGGGTATGCTCTATCTCCAGTCCTTTCTGGCGGCCATTGGTGATCTTGATCTGGTGGTGCATGGCATCTGCTCCGAGGCCGGGCAGAAGGTGCTCGAGCTGGAAAAGGGCTTGCTTCCCCAGGAGTTGCCGGCGGTCAGCGTCTGGTATGATTGCCGTGATTTTGCCGCGCCTCCGGCCTCCGGATCCAGCGGCTATGATGCCATGCTGGTCCTGCCCTGCAGCATGGGAACCCTGGCTGCCATTGCCGCCGGCATCTCGGCAAATCTGATTCAGCGTTGTGCCGATGTGATGCTCAAGGAGCGCAAAGACCTGGTGCTGGTGGTGAGAGAAACCCCCTTGAACAGGACGCATCTCAAGAATATGCTGGCGGCCCATGACGCCGGGGCCATTATCTGTCCGCCCATGCCGGGCTATTATCTGCAACCTGCCAGCCTGGAAGAGGCTGCCGACACCTTTTCCTGGCGACTTGCCGATCAGATTGGACTCGACATCCCGGGCCGGCGGCGCTGGGGCATAGAGGAGCTGTAATTGTTGAAAAAAATTTCCATACTTCTGGAGATGGTCAAGTTCAAGCTCACCATCTTTGCCATGCCCTTTGCCCTGATGGGGGCCTTTCTGGCGGGACGCGGCGCGCCGGATGGGTTGACCTTTCTCTGGGTGGTCCTGGCCATGGTCGGGGCCAGAACCTCTGCCATGGGTTTTAACCGGATCGTTGACCGCCATTTTGATCATGCCAATCCCCGCACTGCCGGCCGGGCGATTCCGGCTGGCGAGGTGCGTCTGGTGGAGGCCTGGGCCATGGTGATTCTGGCCGGGCTGCCTGTTTTTCTTTGCCTGCTATAATCTGAATGCCCTGACCCTGAAACTGGCGCCCCTGGCCCTGCTCCTTGACCCTCTTTTATTCCCTGACCAAACGCTTTACCTCGTTCTGCCATCTGGTGCTCGGTGTGGCCCTGGCCTTTTCTCCCCTTGGCGGTTGGGTGGCGGTATCGGGAAGCCTGACAGGTTTCCCCTGGGTGCTCTCCGTCGGTGTCCTTTTCTGGGTGGCTGGTTTCGATACCATCTATGCCTGTCTGGATGCGGATTTTGACCGCGACGCCGGTCTCCATTCCTTACCCTCCCTTCTGGGACGCGAAAATGCCTTCAGGCTGGCAATGGGGTTTCATCTCCTGGCCTTTACCCTCTTTGTCCTGACCGGGATGCAGGCCCGTCTCAATCTCTGCTATTATCTCGGCATCGTGCTGACTGCCGGTGTCCTGTTCTATCAGCATCTGGTGGTCAATCCAAGGGATCTGTCACGGATCAAAGGCTCTTTTTTTCCCTGAACGGGGTGATCAGTCTCACCCTTTTTGCCGCCACCTGGCTGGCACTGCTGACCGGAAAAGGGTGATACAGTGGCAAGATTATGTGGGGATGCTCTGCTGCGTCCTCATCCTCTTTTGTGGAGTGATCGGCGCTGTTGCGGCAGAAACTCCTCCCCTGGGGGTGCCTGATCCCGCCCTGCTGCGTTCCGCTTACGGTGGTGATGAGACTTTTCGCTATGATCTTTCCTGGAGCGGTGGCATCAAGATCGGTGAACTGCGTCTGCGGATAACCCGGATAGCCGGGGATGGGGATCGCTTTGAGATCCACGCCCGGGTCACTGATTACGGGGCTTTCCGTTTTTTTTATCCGGTTGATGACACCTTTGTCACTTTAGTGCAGGGACCGGAGCGCTTGCCCTTCCGCTATGAGGTGGTGCAGAAAGAGGGGCGCGGTTACAAGGCGCATCGCCTGACCCTTTACGATCAGGACGCCGGCCTGGTGCGGTACCGGAAAAATGACGGGCCGGAAAAGGAGTTTGTCGTGGACGGCCGGGTGCATAATGAGTTCTCATCTTTTTTCTTCACCAGGGTGCTGCCCTTTGAGCAGAACAGATCTGTTATTGTGCCCACCTTTGCCGATGAAAAACGGCATGAGGTGGTGGTCCGTGCCCGTGAGTGGATTCATTTTAAGGACACCCTGCTGGGGCCGGTGGATGTGATTGAAGTCCTGCCCCGCATGACCTTCAAGGGCCTGTATGACAAAAGCGGGGATACCGTGATCTGGTTTACCGATGATACCTGCCGGATACCGGTGCGGATTCGCTCCAAGATCCTGATTGGTTCGCTTACCGCGGAGCTGGTCTCGTATCACGGCACGTCCTGCGGCAGGCATTGGGCCCTGGGGCAGAAGGAGTCGGATAAAGAGTCGAGGAAGAAGGCTGCGAAGATCAAGGGCGATTGACGGGTAAGGTTTGAGAAGAAAAACATGGCATTCAACCGCGATATCCATCACCGCCGTTCAATCCGGACCAATATGTGAACATGCCGAATCATTCCATGGAATTCTCCAAAACGGCGGATTTGTTGGGGCGAAGCAAGTTTCATCCGCTTTACCCGTCTTTTAACTCAGTTGCCTGCAAGATCTTCATCTGTCTTGTTCATATTTCACTGGCATTGAAAGCAAAAGTGTTTATAATTCTCAAATTTATGTCTCCCGTAAGCCTGAGATCAAACCTGAACTTTGCAATAACTGCATGAATATTTTATTTTAATGACAAGGAGAAGTGAATGAAACTGATTTTATTGGGCGCCCCCGGCGCTGGAAAAGGCACCGTTGCCAAATTATTGACCGAGATTGACGGCTCTGTCCAGATCTCCACCGGCGATATCCTGCGTGGTGCTGTCCAGGCGAAAACAGAGCTGGGCCAAGAGGCCGAGGGCTTCATGAAGCGTGGCGATCTCGTGCCCGATTCCCTGATCATGGGAATCATGGAAAAAAGATTGCAGGAGCCTGATTGTGCCAAAGGCTTTTTGCTCGACGGTTTCCCCCGCACCATTCCCCAAGCCGAGGAGTTGACCCAGCTCCTGGCCAAACTGAATATCGAATTGGATATGGCCGTTGATATCGACGTGCCCCGTGATATCATTCTCGACCGTCTCTGTACCCGCCGGACCTGCGAGAATCCAAAATGTCAGGCCATCTATAATGTGAAATCCAATCCTCCCAAGGTGGAGGGGATCTGTGATAAGTGCGGTGCCAGAGTGGTCCAGCGCGAGGATGAGACCGAGACGGCCATCACCCATCGTCTTGAGACCTATAATGAGAAGACCGCGCCGCTCATCGGTTTTTACCGGGAGAAAGGCCTGCTGATGAGTGTGCCTGCCACCTCCAGCGATGACGTCATTAACGCGGTGAAGGCGAAACTGAATCTGTAGGCATCATGGCAGATACCATCCAAAAGGGAGGCTGTCCGGGTATGACCGGACAGCCTCTTTTCTTCACTCAGCAAGGAGCTGTGAGCAAATGACGCAGACAATTGTGACCACTGATTTTGCGGGACTGAATCTGGTGCATCGGGGCAAGGTCAGGGATATGTACGCCATTCCCGGCCATGACGATAAGCTGCTCATGGTGGCCACCGACCGGATCTCGGCCTATGATGTGGTGATGGATGACCCGGTTCCGGGCAAGGGCCGGATCCTGACCCAGATCTCCCTGTTCTGGTTCGACCTGCTGGGCGATATCGTTGACAATCACCTTATTACTGCCGATGTGAATGAATACCCGGCGCTGTGCCACCCCTATGCCGATCAGTTGCGCGGCCGCTCCATGCTGGTTCGCAAGACCCAGCCCCTGACCATTGAGTGCATTGTCCGCGGCTATCTCTCCGGTTCGTTCTGGAGTGCCTATCAGCACAATCCAACAGTCTGCGGCTTTGACCTGCCTGCCGGGATGCATGAATCCGAGCAGTTTCCCCAACCTCTGTTTACCCCCTCCACTAAAGCGGCCCTGGGCGACCATGATGAGAATATCTCCGTTGCTGTCATGGAGACCATGCTGGGCAAGGAGCGGGCCCGTGAGGTCGCGGATATCAGCATTAAGTTGTATACCCGAGCTGCGGATTATGCCCGGGAAAAGGGGATCATCATTGCCGATACCAAGTTTGAGCTTGGTCAACTGGGAGACCGGCTGATCCTGATTGACGAGGTGCTGACTCCCGACTCCTCGCGATTCTGGCCGGTGGATGGATATCAGCCGGGCCGGGGCCAGGCAAGTTTTGACAAGCAGTTCCTGCGCGATTATCTCTCATCTCTCGATTGGGACAAGACCCCGCCGCCGCCCAAACTCCCGGCGGAGATCATTGCCAAGACAAAATCCCGCTACGAAGAGGCCCTGCGGAGGCTTGTCGAGGGGTAACTTTCGTAGCCGCGAGGTTGTTTTTACGGTTGTTCTGAGGGAGAATGAAGGTCATGCTCGATTTTACGGAATATACCAAGTTCTTTATTGCCCTGCTGGCCATTGTCAATCCCATCGGGGCAATCCCTATTGTCCTGGCCCTGACCGCGGACGCCTCGGAAGAGGAATTTAAGCGAACCACCAAGATCACGGTTGTTTCTGTTCTGGTGATCCTGCTCACCGCCCTGTTGACCGGTGAATTGCTGCTCGGCTTTTTTGGTATCAGTATCAGTTCATTCAGGGTTGGCGGTGGAATCCTGATCCTGCTCATGGCCATATCCATGCTCCATGCCCGGCAGAGTCCGATCACCTTCAGCAAGGAAGAGGCCAAGGACGCTGATCGGGAATCGGTGGCGGTTGTTCCCATCTCCATGCCCCTGCTTGCCGGTCCAGGAGCCATCAGTACGGTCATTCTTTATACCCAGAAAAGCCACACACTCCTGCACTATCTGTTCATGGGGCTGGACATCTTATTGCTGGTGCTGGTTCTGCGGGCCGCCTTCCTCTCCATTCCCTGGATCTCCAAACATACCACCCAGACGAGTATAAATATTTTTTCACGGGTCATGGGACTGATCCTGGCCGCCATCGCCGTTGAATTTATTGCCAACGGGTTGAAGGGCTTGTTCCCTATCCTTGCCTGAATGATTCGAACGCGGATTCAAAACTGAAGTGTAACTTTTTATAGGCGCGCCCGAGAAATTCCATGCAAAAACCTCTCAAAGATAAAATAGTGCAGGCCCTGAGAGTTGACCGGGCCGTCCGCCTTGTCTGGCAGGCAACTCCCGGCTGGACCCTGGCAAATTTGGTCTTGCAGATCATCCAGGGGATACTGCCCCTGGCAGCCCTCTATCTTATGAAGCTGATAGTTGACGCTGTTACTTTTTCCATTAATGCCCCTGATAAAACAGAGGCTTTCAAGCAGATCGCCCTTCTCATTATTATTGCCGGCGGAGTTGCCCTGCTCAATGCATTCTGCCAACTCCTGGCTAATATCGCCAGCGAGGCAATGTCCCTTACGGTTACTGACCATGTATTTGATATCCTGCATGCAAAGTCAGTGGAAGTTGATTTGGAGTATTACGAGAATCCGCAATACTTTGACACCCTGCACCGGGCCCAGCAGGAAGGGCCATACCGCCCCACCAGCATTGTAAATAACCTGGTCCGGCTGGCCCAGAATTCCGTCACCCTGATTGCCATGACAGGGCTGCTCATCTCCCTGCACTGGGGGGTGGCCTGGGTCCTGTTTCTGGCGGTAATACCCGGTGTGTTTGTTCGGATCAAATATGTCAACAAAATGTATCACTTTCACCGGGAGCGCACCAGGACGGAACGTCAGGCCCTCTACCTCAGCCGGGTTCTCACCGGTGATATCCATGCCAAGGAAGTCCGGTTTTTCGGATTGGGAGACCTGTTCATTGAGCGCTTCAACAAACTGCACTCCAAGTTGCGGCAGGAGAAGCTTGCCATTGGTAAAAAAAGCTCCATGGCAGACTTTCTGGCCCAGACAAGCGCGACTATTGCCGTGTTTGCTTCCTTTGCATTCATTGCCTACAGAACGGTACAGGGCAATATTACTCTGGGCGACATGGTCATGTATTTCCAGGCCTTTCAGCGGGGGCTGAGCTCCATGCGCGACCTGCTCGGCTCCATGGCAAGCCTCTATGAAGACAACCTCTTTCTCTCCAACCTCTTTGAATTTCTCAACCTGAAACCGAAAGTCAACGAACCGGTTGATCCCCAACCGGTCCCCCGGCCGCTGAATAGTGGAATAGTCTTTGAGAATGTAACTTTTCATTACCCGGCAAGTAAGCGCAAGGTTCTGGAAGATGTTTCTTTTTCAATAACACCTGGTGAGACTGTGGCCCTGGTGGGCAGAAACGGCTGCGGCAAAACCACCCTGGCAAAGCTTTTGTGCCGCTTATATGATCCGGATCAGGGTAAAATCACCTTAGACAGCATTGATCTGAAGCAGTTTGCAAGAGTAGCATTGCGGAGCAATATTTCTGTGCTTTTCCAGGATTTCGTCAGATACTATCTGACCGCCAGGGAGAATATATGGTTTGGTAATGTGGGACAACCCCTGGATGAGGAAAAAATTATTGCTGCCGCAAAGCAGGCAGGAGTGCATGAATTGATCGAAAATCTGCCCCAAAAGTATGATACATTTCTGGGTAAGTGGTTTGAAGAAGGCGAAGAACTGAGTGGCGGTGAGTGGCAGAAAGTTGCCCTGGCCAGAACATTCCTACGAAAATCCCAGATCATCCTGCTTGACGAGCCGGCCAGTTCCCTTGACCCGAGGGCAGAGTATGAAATTTTCTGCCGGTTCAGGGATTTGACTGAAGGGAAAACCTCTCTTTTTATCAGCCATCGGCTGTCAACGGTCAAAATGGCAGACCGGATTATTGTCATGGACAAAGGGAAAATAGTGGAAAGCGGGACCTATGAAGAACTGATGCAGAAAAAAGGCAGTTTTGCCTATCTGTTTGATATGCATACATGAGTTGAACATTGGTCAGGGAAACAATTTCTTTTAGCAGTACAACTGGGAACGCTATCCTTTATCCCCTTCTTACCGGTTCCCCATTATAGTGGACCCGGGAAGAATCCCTGAAACAATAAACTGATACCCTTTATTTTTTGCATCCTCACTTTTTTTGATCCCTGTATCGTCTCATGATTTTCTTCATGGGAACCATTTTTTCACAATATTTGACTTTTCAATATTATTCTTCCATGATTCATATTGAAGGAAGTTATCTGGTTTAGTCTTTGTTTTTTGTTAAACCCCTACCCAAGGAGCAGAGCCATGAATGTACGCAACGAGATGGACCCCGGACAGGAAAGAAAGAGAATATTGCCGCTGATAAGTCAGGGGCTACTGGTAGCAGCACTCATGCTGATGTTCCCATTGGTGTCGATGGCATCCACGGCCGGAGAGATTAATCGTGATGTGGATATCGCCCTGCAGAAACTCTACAAGAGTACCCCTGCAGCCAAAGATCTGGCCAAGGTCTCCAAGGGGATTCTGGTCTTCCCCAGCATCATCAAGGGCGGTCTTATCATCGGCGGCCAGTATGGCGAAGGGGCGCTTCGTGTGGGTGGCAAGACCACCGGCTATTATAATACAGTTTCCGCTTCCTACGGACTTCAGGCCGGAGCGCAATCCTTCGGCTATGCCCTGTTCTTCATTAATAATGACGATTTGAAGTATCTCAAAAAAAGCGATGGATGGGAGGTAGGCGTCGGCCCCACACTTGTAGTCGTTGATGAAGGGATCGCCCGCAACCTGAGCACCACCACCGCCAAATCCGGAGTCTATGCTTTCTTTTTCAACCAGAAAGGACTGATGGCCGGCATCAGTATCCAGGGAAGCAAGATTACCCAGTTTACACCGAGTCGGTAATCCGTCGTCATCGGTCGTTCATTAACTTATACTGTTCTTCAAAAATGAACAGGACGAATCAACCCACCAACGAAAAACCGGTGGGTTGAGCTGTTTCTGAAGAAACCTATTAAGCAGCATTGTCCGCTTTAAAAATTGGTAATGCTAAGAATATTGCTTGCATGTACAGCAAAACCCTTAATCTCCTTTTTCAAAAACTGAAGCTCGAAGGAAAGAATTCACCTTGGCGGTCTGCCAGAAAAAAAAGCCTTAAAAGTTTTTTAAAAAAAGAAGGGGCTTCAGCGAATCACTGAAACCCCTATATTTGTGGTGCCTGGAGCGGGAGTCGAACCCGCACGGGCGCAAGGCCCACGAGATTTTAAGTCTCGGGTGTCTACCAGTTCCACCATCCAGGCATGCGCTTGTTTTTACCACAGGGATGTTTTGTTTGTCAATCGGCAAACGCTGGCCATTTTCGGGAGATCTCCGGCGGATTTACATGCAATGGTGAAAGAAAGCTGTTCATGGCAACTCTTCTCAATCCGTGTTAAAAGATAAATGATAGGTGCGAGTTAGCGTCAGGTGAGGTAACATGACAACTTACTGAAAGAATAGGGTAAGGGATAGTGTATATTTTTTGGAAGAAGTTGACAGTTGCTTTTGTCGTTTTTTATAATTATTTGAGATGGCGTTTGAGCAGGGTGAAGGCAGTATGCAACGAAATCCCGTGGAAAAATTAGGAGAGACTGGCCTCTATATGCTTCAGGATATGGGGCGTATGGGCCTCTATCTTCTGCTGGCGCTTAAGGGACTGTTCAGGCGTCCTTTCCGTTTCGCTGAGTTCATGAGGCAGATGCATTTTATCGGTGCCGGCTCCATGGCGGTGATCTTCTGTACCGCAGCCTCCACAGGTATGGTGCTGGGGCTGCAGGGCTATTATTCGCTGCACAAGTTCGGAGCGGAGGGGATGCTCGGCTCCGCGGTGTCACTCACGCTTATCATGGAACTCGGGCCGGTCCTGACCGCCATCATGGTGGCCGGGCGAGCGGGTTCCGCCATGTGCGCCGAGATTGGCATCATGCGGATATCGGAGCAGATTGATGCCCTCGAATGCATGGCAGTTGATCCCTTTCGCTATCTGGTCAGCCCCAGATTTCTGGCCGCTCTGGTGTCCATCCCCCTGTTGACGGCCCTCTTTGATGTGGTGGGGATTGGCGGCGGCTATGTCGCCGGAGTCCATCTCATGGGGGTGAGTCCCGGCAGCTTTCTGGAAGGGATGCGCGTCAGCGTGACCAACCATGATATCCGCCTCGGAGTGATCAAGTCCTTCGTCTTCGCCCTGCTGGTGGTGTGGATCTGCACCGGACGCGGTTATTTTATCTATCAGATACGTGGGGCCGGTTTCGGGGCCCAGAGTGTCAGCCGGGTGACCACCCAGGCCGTGGTCTTTTCCTCTATCTCTGTGCTGATTTTCGATTATCTGTTGACGGCGGTCCTGTTATGAGCCATTACGAAATAATCATTCCATTTTTGACCTGTTTCGTTACGGCTCATTATGCCGGTTATGGTTTATTTTGATGTTACAATTATTTTCGGAAGACGGCGTATGAGTGAATTTGCCATAGAATTCAGGGATGTGACCAAGTCATTTGCCAAAAAGGATGGGGGCAGGCAGATGATCCTTGATCATGTTAATTTTTCCATCCCGGTTGGCAAGACCACGGTCATTGCCGGCGGCAGCGGCCAGGGAAAAAGTGTTACCCTGAAGCTGATCCTGGGCCTGATGCCGGTGGACAGCGGCCGGATTCTGGTTGGAGGTGAAGATGTGACCGGGCTGCGGGGACGTCCCCTTGAGCAGTTGCGCACCCGCTTCGGGGTGCTCTTTCAGGGCGCGGCCCTCTTTGATTCCTTGAGTGTCTATGAGAATGTGGCCCTGCCGTTGCGGGAGCGCACCAGCAAGTCGGATGGTGAAATTCGTGAACAGGTCATGGCCATCCTGACCCAGCTTGAGCTGACCGGTCATGAGGATAAATTTCCCGCCCAGTTGAGCGGCGGTATGCGTAAGCGGGTGGGGCTGGCCAGGGCCTTGCAGTTGAAGCCGGAGATCATGCTTTTTGATGAACCCACCACCGGCCTTGATCCGGTCATGACTCAGGATATCTATAAGCTTTTTGCCAGAACCCAGGAACAGGTCGGCTATACCGCGGTGATTGTCAGCCACGACATACCCAAGGTCTTTAATCTTGCGGACCAGGTTATTGTTTTAAATAATGGAAAAACTGATGTGTTTGCCAGCCCTGAGGCCCTGCAATGGTCGCGGGAACCGTATATCCGTCAGTTTGTGGAGAATACAATGGGAAAAATTTATCAGAGTCATCTGGTGGAACAATGAAACAGAACGGTCTTGAATTATTTGTTGGTCTTTTTATGGTGCTTGGTTTTCTGGCCTTTGGGTATCTGGCCTTGCAGCTTGGCGAGGTCCAGATTCTGAGTGCGGGGAACAGTTATATGATCAATGGGGAGTTTGACAATATCTCCGGGGTGAAGAAGGGCGCGTCGGTTCAGATCGCCGGAGTGGTGGTGGGTCAGGTTCAGCGCATCTGGCTTGGCAAGGATGATTTGGCCCATGTGGCCCTGCAGATTAATAAAGGGGTGAAGGTTCCCGTTGATTCCATGGCCTCGGTCAAAACACAGGGGATTATTGGTGATAAGTATATTCAACTGACCCTGGGCGGTGATGAGAAGCTCTTTGCTGACGGCGATGTGCTGGTGGATACCGAGTCGGCGGTGGATCTGGAGTCACTGATCAGCAAGTTTGCTTTTGGCAGTGTAGAAAAAAAATAAGGCCGCTGGCCGGCGAAACCCCTATTGTTATCAAAAGCTTTTTCAATGACCATTCACAGTTGTCTGCAGCAGATTCATGATGGCGCTACGCTCAGTTATGAGAGCGCGCTGGCGCTGGCGCGTGATTCTGACCTGGGCGAATTATGCCGGGCTGCGGACGAGCTCCGTTCTATTTTTCATGGCGGCTCATTTGATCTCTGTTCCATCATCAACGCCCGTTCCGGCCGCTGTTCGGAGGACTGCCGCTATTGCGCCCAGTCTGGCCACTATCCCACGGCCATTGATAGTTATGAGCAGATCAAGACGGCTGCGGCTCTGGAGCAGGCCAGGGAAAATGACCGGGCCGGGGTGCTTCGCCTCTCACTGGTCACGGCCGGCCGCTCTGTTGCCGGTGAGCAGCTTGAGCAGCTGGGAGAATTGTACGCCGAGCTTGGCCGGGAGACAGGGCTGCTCTTCTGCGCCTCCATGGGACTGCTGACGCGAGAGAAGGCGGAACGACTGGTCACCTTCGGGGTGCGGCGCTATCACTGTAATCTGGAGAGCTGCCGGGAATATTTCCCGCAGGTGTGCACCACCCATAGCTGGGAAGAAAAGGTGGAGACCATCCGTATCGCCAGGGCGGCCGGCATGAATGTCTGCTCCGGCGGCATCATCGGCATGGGCGAGAGTCTGGAACAGCGCCTGCAACTTGCCTTTGAGCTGCGGGAGCTTGAGGTCATGTCCATTCCCATCAATATCCTGACCCCCATTGCCGGAACCCCTTTTGGTGAATTGGAACCCATTCCCTTTGACGAGGTCCTGCGCACCATCGCCATGTTCCGATTCATCAATCCGCGGGCGGTTATCCGTCTGGCTGGAGGGCGTAATCAGTTCGGGACGGAGCAGTATCAATTCTTTGCGGCCGGCGCCAACGGTGCCATCGTCGGCAACTATCTGACCACCGCCGGCAATGGTCTGGAGCAGGATCTGCAAGCCATCGGCAAGATGGGATTCAAGTTTTAAAAGAGCTTGCCTGCGACAATCATCAACTTTCATCTTCATGGATACCCAAACCCTTCTCAATTACGACCGGGAGCATCTCTGGCATCCCTACACCTCCATGGAGGATCCGTTGCCGGTCTATCCGGTGGAGTCGGCGGCAGGCGTGCGTATCCGCCTGATGGATGGCCGGGAACTGATTGACGGCATGGCATCCTGGTGGTCGGCAATCCATGGCTACAGCCATCCGGTGCTGGTTCAGGCCCTGCAGGAACAGGCGGCCCGCATGTCGCATGTGATGTTCGGCGGGCTCACCCATGGACCGGCCGTGGAGCTGGCCAGGCTGCTGGTGGAGATGACTCCGGCCGGTCTGGACAAGGTCTTCCTCTGCGACTCGGGTTCGGTGGCAGTGGAGGTGGCCATGAAGATGGCCATCCAGTATCACCAGGCGGCTGGTCATCCTGAACACTGCCGTTTCCTCACCATCCGTTCCGGCTATCACGGGGACACCTTTCACGCCATGTCGGTCTCTGATCCGCAGGGCGGCATGCACCATCTCTTTGCCGGATCCCTGCCCCAATACTTCTTTGCCGATCGGCCCGAGTGTCTGTTCTCACAGGTCTGGGACGGGCGCGATATTGCATCCTTTACGCGCCTGATCGAGCAGCACCATCAGGAATTGTGCGCGGTGATCCTTGAACCCATTGTCCAAGGCGCCGGCGGCATGCGTTTTTACCATCCCGAGTATCTGCGCCAAGTGCGTTTGCTCTGCGACAGATTTGGCGTCCTGCTGATTGTTGATGAGATCGCCGTGGGCTTTGGCCGCAGCGGGGCTCTTTTCGGCTGTGACCATGCGGGCATCACCCCCGATATCATGTGCCTGGGCAAGGCTCTGACCGGCGGGACCATGACCCTGGCCGCGGTCCTGGCCACCACCGAGGTGGGCTTGGGTGTCTCCCAAGGCAGTCCCGGCGTCTTCATGCATGGCCCGACCTTCATGGGCAATCCCCTGGCCTGTCATGTGGCCTGCGCCTCCATCAGGCTCCTGCTGGAGTCTGACTGGCAGCAGCAGGTGGCCCGGATCGGGCAGCTGCTGGAAGAGGGACTGGCGCCGTGCAGGGAGCTGGCGCAGGTACAGGATGTCAGGGTGCTGGGCGCCATCGGCGTGGTGGAGATGAAAGAGCCGGTGGCTATGCGGGAGATCCAGGCGGCCTTTGTCGAGCGCGGGGTCTGGGTCCGGCCCTTCGGCCGACTGGTCTATGTGATGCCGCCATACTGTATCAGCGCAGTTGATTTACAGACTCTGACCGCCGCCATTGTTGAGGTGGTGGCGGGTGAGGGGCGGCCATGAATCCTGATTACCAGGAAGATCTGGCGAGGCTGGCCCAGTGCGGACGACTGCGTCAGCTCAGGCCCCTGGCCGGTCGCAGGGGCTGCCGTATTCAGAGTCAGGGGCGGGAGCTGCTGAATCTGAGCTCCAATGATTATCTGGGGCTGGCCGGGGATTCCTCTCTGCTCCGTCGCTTTTATGCAGGGATGGATGGGGAAAACCTGCTTGAGGGCTATGGACTGGGTGCGGCCTCTTCCCGGCTGCTCGCAGGCGATACCCCCCTGGCCCACCGGCTGGAGCAGGATCTGGCTGCGGCCTATGGACGCCCTGCGGCCCTGCTTTTCAATTCAGGCTATCACGCCAATATCGGGATCCTTTCGGCCCTGCTGGGCAGAAACGATCTGATCCTTTCCGACAAGCTGAATCATGCCTCCATCCATGACGGGAT
This sequence comes from uncultured Pseudomonadota bacterium, assembly GCA_963776835.1. Lineage (GTDB taxonomy): Bacteria > Desulfobacterota > Desulfobulbia > Desulfobulbales > Desulfocapsaceae > UBA2270. The sequence continues at coordinate 656,086 of CAVZOB010000001.1, read as the reverse complement.
GCGGCTCTGCCGGGCCGCCCATAAACGCTTTCCGCATCGTGACTATGACCAGCTGGAGCGTCTGCTGGTAAGCAATCGCCACCGCTATGAGCGGGTGGTGATCGTCAGTGAATCGGTCTTCAGCATGGATGGCGACGTGGCCGACCTTGGCCGTCTCATTCAGTTGAAAAAAGAGTTTGACGCCCTGCTCTATCTGGATGAGGCCCACGCGTGTCGGCCTCTATGGGGAGAGAGGGCTGGGCAAGGCGGAAGAGCAGGGGGTTGTGGCTGATATAGACCTGCTGGTGGGGACCTTCGGCAAGGCCCTGGCCTCCATCGGCGCCTTTGTCATCTGCAGCCGGGATATCCATGACTATCTGGTCAATCACAGCCGCTCGCTGATCTTTACCACGGCCGCTGCCTCCGGTGGTGCTCAACTGGACTCGCTTTGTCTTTCAGGAGCAGCAGACCATGGCAGAACAGCGCCGCCATCTGGCCGCACTCTCCCTCCAACTCCGTCAGGGGCTGCAGCAGCACGGCCTGCCCACCGCCGGCAATACCAATATCATCCCGCTGATTATCGGCAGTGACCAGGAAACGGTGCTCCTTGCTGAAATCCTGCAGGATCATGGCTTCCTGATCTTCCCGGTGCGTCCCCCCGCCGTCCCGGAAGGCACTGCCCGTTTCCGTCTCTCCCTGACCGCCGATATGGACTGGCAGGATCTGCAGGGACTCCCGGAGATCCTGGCCAGGGAAATTCCAGCCGCGCGGCAGGGCATTGGGAACCGGAAATGATAAGTACCTGGCTGCATCAGCAGCAGCAAGAGCAACTGATCATCTTCTGCAATGGCTGGGGCATGGATGCAACCCCCTTTCTGCCCTTGAGCGCCAGGGATCATGATGTCATCATGCTCTCCGATTATCAGGATCTGACACTCGACTTTGATCCAGCGCCTCTTTTCAGGCGGTATCAGCGTACCATCCTGGTCTCCTGGTCCATGGGAGTCTGGGTTGGCCAGCAGATCTTCCAGCCCTGGTCGCATTGCCTGCAGGGTGCCATTGCCATCAACGGCACCCTTTGTCCCATCCATGATCAGTTCGGCATTCCGGTGCAGCTTTATGGCGCCACCCTGGAACAGTTCAGTGCGGCCAGTCGCCTGAAATTCTATCGCCGCATGTGTGGCGATCGCCACACCTTTGATATCTTTCTTGGCATTCAGCCGCAGAGATCAGTGGAAAGCCAGCGGCTGGAGCTTGCGGCCCTGCAAAGGTCGGTAAGCTGTCAACCGGTCGGAGGCAGGGATTTATACAAAGGTCGTGATCGGATCACGACCTGGTGGTGCCCACCGTCAATCAGATCGCTTTCTGGCAGGGACATAATATCCTGCAGGTTGCAGGTGCTCACTTTCTCTTTTATGGCTGGGAGAGTTGGGATGAGCTGGTGGCCACGCTGTTATGATCAAAACGAAAGACAGCAGAGAAGACATGGCCATGACTCTCAACAAGGATAGGATTGCCACGTGCTTCCGGCAGGCCATGGCCAGCTATGACCTCCATGCAACGGTGCAGAGGCAGGTCGGCGTTCGGCTGCTGGAGTTTGCCGGGAAGTTCCCGGCCATCAGCTATGAGCGGGTTCTGGAGGTCGGTTGCTGTACCGGGCTGTTGACCGAGATGCTCTGCCGGCAGCAGCGGGTTGGCACCCTATTTCTCAATGACCTGGTCCCTGATTTTGGTGCATCCGTCATGGCCAGGATTCCAGGAGAGAGGATGCCGCACCTGCAGCCATTCTTTGGCGATATCGAAAACATCCCGCTCCCCCATGGGCTCACTCTGGCCATCTCCAGCGCCACCTTCCAGTGGCTGGCTGATCTGCCGGGCTTTATCCATCGCCTGGCCCAGGCAATGGGTGAGCATGGCTTCCTTGCCTTTTCCATCTTTGGACCCGGCACCCTGGCTGAGTTCACGGAACTGACCGGGGTGGGCCTCGCCTACCGGAGTCCTGAAGAGATCGCCTGTTTGCTGGAGAGGAATTTCATCCTCGAACAGATGGTAACGGAGCAGGACCGGTTGTTACTGCCGACACCCCAGGGATGTCCTGCATCATCTGCGGGCCACCGGCGTAGGCGGGGTGCGTGACTATCGCTGGACCAGGAATGCCGGACTCCGGCGTTTTGAGCAGGAATATCGTGACCCGTTTTGGTACTACGGACGGTGTTCCCGTGACCTATGTCAGCACCTGTTTTATTGCCCGTAAAAAATAAGGCAGATGGCACAACCATTTATTAATCCCCAAGTCCAGGCAGGGCCTTAAGCACCTGCTTGCCCTTGCCGTCCTTGGTAAAGAATCCCCAGAATGCCTCACTGCTGTGATCGCCTGGAAGGGTCGCGGCCATTTCCGCCGGTTTCCAGGGGGCGTCAAAGGCCTCGAAACAGGCAAGAGACTGGCTGGGGGAGAAGGGAAATCGTTTAAGGAGCTCTGACCAGAAGAGCCTCCTGTCGTTCCATGGTAAAGCCCTTGTCTTTATGGTCGACTTGACTGGAGTAACCAGGCATGCCCGTCTCCTTGATCAGAAGCGGTTTGGTGTAGCTGGTCTGGAATTTTGCAGCCATCTCAATGACCATGTCCACACCCTGACCTGGGTTGCTTGGGGTAAACCATTTCTCAAAGACCGGATGGATATTGGGCATCAAGAGGTCGTGGCTGTTGAAAAATTGGCGGTACTCTTTTTCAAAGTAGAGGAAAAAAGGCTCGGAGGTGGTGACGGCCATCCCTGGGCACTCTTTCTTGATCCGGTGCATGGCCCTCTCGACGTCTTGCGGCAGGTATCGTCTGGTGTACAGGCCTTCGTTGCCGACAATGATCGCTCCAATCAGGGCCGGGTACTGTTTGGCGGCCTGGATGACGTTGTCGATCTCGGTCTCGGATGAGGGGTCCCAGATGCCCAGGATGACCGCCCGAAAGCCAAGGTCATGGGCAATCCGGGGGACGGCTTCCAGCCCGCTGGTTGCGGAGTAGGTGATCAGCCCGTTAAAGAAAGGACGCAGCAGGGTGAGGTCATCTCCGGATACCGGCCTCGGTGGCAGCCCGTATCTTGCCGCCGGTAATGGAAAAGCTGCGCGGGGTATAGGCGATGAACCGGGTGTGCTGGAGCAGGTCCGGCAGGGCGGTGGCATGGCTGGTCTGCGCTGATCCCGGCCAGAAGGTGACGACCAGAAGAAGCAGGAGGATCTTTTTCATGACTCGGCCTTTATATCATGTTGCTCTTCTATCCTCCGCCACGCTATGCCAGGCGGTTTTGAGCACCTTGCTGGTGGCGGCTGTCTCTGCGTCCATTTGCAGAACCTGGGTCAGGATCTCAATGGGTTTGACGCCAGGCAGGCTGCTGGTATAGAGAAGCTCCAGCCTGAGGGTGTCTGCAGTTTCGGGGGAGATGGCGACCACCAGGGGGCGGATGTCAAAGGCTGTCTTTTTTCCCTTGCGACTGCGGCTGATGGGAAACTCCTTTCTGCCCAGAAAGTCATCGATGCGGGAGATCTCTTCTGCTGACAGGGGGCGCGGGCAGGTGAGGATATAACTGGTTTGCAGGTTCTGGGGAACCTTGCCCGAGGTGCAGTTCCACCGATTGCACGGTAATACCCGGCGGCAGTTGGCTGTTGAGCTGGGCGACAGTCTCTGCAGGCGACTTCAGCGGGGCAGGAAGATCCATGATGAAGTATTCGGCCAGACTCTCGGTGCCAACCGGCAGGGCCAGTCCAAAGGAGATCTTGGGCGAGGGGTTGAAGCCCTGCGAAAAATGGGTGGTGATCCCGGCCCGGCGCAGGCCCCGGAACACCAGCTGCAGGAACTCCAGATGGCCGAGAAAACAGATGTCGCCCGTGCGTGAGTAGATGACATTGTACTTGAAATGTGCCTCTTCGGCTGCGGTAGTCATTTGAGCTGGAGGAGTTATTGTTGCTGCGCTCGCTTTCTTCTCGCCACTGACTCCCTCTTTTCTGCCCTGGACAATGGGCCTGATCTCCTTGAAATCACAGAGGCCGCACTGCTGACAGCCGTGATAGCGGCAGTCCGGGGTATAGGCCTCGGTAAGGGCCTTGGCCAGTTCCTCTTGCAGGAAGCTGGTCTCAATGCCGCTGTGCAGATGCTGCCAGGGCAGGATCTCGCTTGGATCGCGCCGGCGCAGGAAGGTGTCGAGGGACAGGCCGCACTGTTCTCCCGCTGCCCGCCAGATGCTCAGCTTAAAGTGTTCAGACCAGCCATCGAGCCTCGCCCCGTCCTGCCAGGCGGTCTCCAGGAGTCTGGCCAGTCTGCGGTCACCCCGGGAAAAGACCCCTTCCAGAAAACTCTGCTCAGGGTCATGCCACTTAAGGTTGATGCCGGTACGGGGCAGGCCTCCTTTGATGCGTCTGATACGTTCACGGCTCTCATCGATGCTGATCTGCGGCTCCCACTGGAAAGGGGTGTGGGGTTTAGGCACAAAGGTGCCGACGCTGACATTGATCTGGCGGCGTCCGCGTCCCTCTTTATCACCTTCTTTTTTGGCCTTTATGGCCAGTTCGGCGATGGCGTCGATGTCATCCATGGTCTCGGTGGGCAGGCCGATCATGAAATAGAACTTCATGATCTTCCAGCCCAGGCGGAAGGCATCCTGGCAGGTGGCCAGCAGGTCTTCCTCGGTGATGCCCTTGTTGATCACCCGGCGCAACCGCTCGCTGCCGGCCTCCGGGGCCAGGGTGAATCCGGTCTTGCGCACCCGTTTGATCTGCTCCATGATCTCCTCGGTCAGGGTGCCCACCCGCATGGAGGGCATGGAGACCGAGACATAGTCACTGGCAAACCGATCCATCAGCTGCTTGAGCAGCGGTTCGATGCAGGAATAATCGCCGGTGGAAAGCGACAGCAGGGCCAGCTCGTCAAATCCGCTGTCACTCAGTCCGCAGCGGGCAATGTCCATGATCTGCTCCGGGCTCCGCTCCCGCACCGGCCGGTAGATGATTCCTGCCTGGCAGAAACGGCAGCCGCGGGTGCAGCCCCGGGCGATCTCCACCCCCAGCCGGTCATGGACGATCTTGGCGTTGGGCACCAGGGGCCGTTTCAGGTGAGAGGTAGAGGAGAGGTCGGCCACAATCCGGCGCTGAACATGGGGGATGTCGCCCTTTATGGCCCGGATCTCGGCGAATCGTTCCCTCGTCGGTGTACTGGGGTTGGAAAAAAGAGGGGATGTAGAGACCGCGGATGGTGGCCAGCTGGGAGAGCAGCTCCGCCCTGGAGAGTCTCTTCTCTTTGGCCTGGCCAACCATGGTGGTGATCTCCACCAGCGCCTCTTCGCCGTCGCCCAGCAGGATGGCATCAAAGAAATCGGCAACCGGTTCCGGGTTCATGGAGCAGGAGCCGCCGCCCAGGATGAGCGGAAAGGATTCATCCCGGTCTTTGGACCAGAGAGGGATGCCGGCAAGGCTGAGGATGGTGACAATGTTGCTGTAGCACAGCTCATAGGGCAGGGTGATGCCCAGGATGTCGAAGTCGGCCAGGGCATGGTCTGATTCCAGCGAGGTGAGCGGGGCCTGTCTCTCCTGCAATAATATTTCCATGTCCCGGTCCGGGCAGTAACACCGCTCCGCCAGCACCTTGTCCTGGCCGTTGAGGATGTGGTAGAGGATCTGCAGACCCTGATGGGACATGCCGATTTCATAGAGATCGGGGAAGATGAGGGCGCAGCGGACCCGGGCCTCATCCCAGGATTTCATGCTTGCATTGTATTCATGACCAAGGTAACGTCCTGGTTTGGTGACAAAAGGGAGAAGTTTATTTCTTTCTATTTTAGCTTGCATGGGGATATTATCAGAAGATTGTTTATAATATTCTTGGAGAAGACTATCAGCTTGATGTCCGTCTTCAGTGTCGGTAAGTCATCTGCAGATTTACTGGAAATAGGTTGACTTTACAAGGGCGGATGATGTATTCAGGCTAAAGATGTATTTGTTTGAGTAAAAATAATATGTTATCTTGTATATGGGTTGCTTGTATGAAAAATAAAGGTCCTGTCATGAATTTTCTGTCTCCATTGGTTTTCTGTGATCAGCCGGGAAACTCCTGGTCCGCTTGCGGTGGGGTTTCAGTGAGGAATAACATCCATCGAGCTCCCCATCTTATGATTTTGGCGGTTGTTCTTTTTCTTTCTTTTCCAGCTCCTCTGTTTTGTGCCGTAGAGAGTGGAGCGCTCCTGGAGAATATTACCTTTGTCCGGCAAAGCAGCAGCCGGGAAACAATCACTTTTAAGCTGAATGGCCCCTATCTTCCCAAGATATTTGCCGTTAAAGGGGCGGAGCCAAAGGTTGTGTTTGATTTTTATGATATCCGGCAGTCCCTGGCGGTCAAGGGCTTGATCAAAACCAGGGGAAATCTGGTCTCTGCCATCAGGACCGGGATGCATACAGATCCCCGGCTCAAGACCAGGGTGGTCCTTGATCTGGTTCCGGCTGTTGACTATGATTTTTCCCAGGAATTCAGGGAAAAAGATAATACCTTGATCATTACAATTTATCATGCCCGGTCAGAATAATAACCGATAAACAACCAAAGATACAGGCCGGCGGGAAGGTGAAAAAAAAAGCGGCCTCCGTGCAGCAGCCGCAGGCAAAAAAAGTCGAGCCGCCGCTTGCACCATCATCTCCGGTTGTTGCCGTAAAGAAGCCATCCCTTCCAGCATCGTCACCACTGTTGATCAAGGATATCTCTTTTGAGACAAGCCCTGAAGAAGGGGAAAAGGTGATCTTTGATCTGGTTAATTTCCATGCACCTGTGGTCTTTGGTATCGAAGAGGGGACGCCGAGTATTGTCTGTGATTTTTTGGATGCAGGTGTTGGGGATACGATTCCGAAGATCATTCCCGTCAAGGGTGAATTCGTCAGGCAGATCCGGGTGGAAAAAGATGTGAAGTTGCGCAAGATCAGAGTGGTGCTGGAGTTGGTACCGAATCGACATTATGACCTGCAGCAAATATTTTACAAAGAGGAAAGTCGCTATGTCCTTTTTGTGAAGTCCTCTGGCGGTCCGGATGCAGGGAGCAGTGACAGGCCATGAAACAAACCGGAGGTGTTCAGTCTTGTTCCGAACCGATTCCAGGATTGGGTACGAATCTTCCATGCCACCGCTAAAAGAAGATATCCTGCAGTCCATTTATGAGGCCTTTAGCGACTGGTCGGCCGGCTTTTCCTTTGCCTGTAAAAAAAAGTGTGCGGCCTGCTGTACCCAGAATGTGACCATCACAGCCGTTGAAGGCGAGGTTATCCATCGCTGGATTCGGGAAAACGCGAGTGAGTCGTGGTTTGCCAGGGGGCTGGAGAACAAAGGTGAAACCGGCCGTCCGCGGATGACCACCAATGATTTTGCCGGTGCCTGTCTGCAGGGCAAAGAAGTGCAACCTGAAGAGTATGGGAACATGTCCCCCTGTCCTTTTCTGGAGAATGATTGCTGCCGGATCTATGAGGTCAGACCATTCTCCTGTCGTTGTTTTGCCTCCGAACGGAGTTGTTCATCCGGCGATTCAGCCCTTCTGCCCGAATATTACCTGTCAGCATCCACCGCCGTCATGCAGATCATCGAACATCTGGGGCAGGGGGAGTACTGGGGTAACATGCTTGATGTCCTTGCCGCCCTTTGTGACCTGCCTGAAAACAGGGGTATTGCAACGCTGCTTCCCGCCTCTTTTGTCGATCAGGCTCGGGTCCAGTTAATAAAAGCAGGCCCTTTGCCGGGTTTTTTGCTGCTGGATTGGGAGATGGAAAAGATCTCGCCCTCTGCTCGATGCAATATTCACCGGGAAGATCGGTGAAAAAACAGTGGAGGAGATTTTGAATGGCAGGTGAAGAAGTATGGGGTCTCTCCTTCACGCCACCATGAGAAGGGCTGGAGGTTTTTCTTTTCCTGTTGATCTTTTTCTAAGGAAGTTCCTCGGTTTCATAGCCGGCTGGTACCTTCAGCCTGAAATTGGCTGCGGAAAAAGAGCGATCCGTGAGGATCTCTGTAAATTCGATGCTGAGCTTTGAGCCGTATGGCAGATCGGTGATGGTTATCCTGCTGACCGGAGCACAGTCAGCTTGTCCCCTCCTCTGATCGTAGGAGATGGCGGCAATGGTCTCTCCCTGGCGATTGACAAGGATTCGGGCCAGGAGCTGCTTTGTGGTCGGTTGAATCAAGAGATGACTTGTTCCTAAAGACGTCTCCCCGTCCTGATATCGCATGGTGATCCAGACACCACGGCCGGATCCGTCTCGATGGATGGCTTCGATCTTTGATCCTTCTTCATGGAGTCGTCCTGTCAGCCAATATCCCCAGTTGTCAGAGAGCAGAGATTGCGGGATCTTGTACTGCCTGGCCAGAGAACTGATTTTACCGCTGATGTGCTGTTTCAGGCTGGTATTGATGGACTGAAAATATTCACCATCGGCACTGACCAAGGCATAGAGAGGTTGTCCGAGAGGGTTGGTAACCACGAATTTGACTGATGTCGGGAGCATCAGCTGGAAAAATCCGGCAACGGAGCGATCTTTTCCAGGAGTCTCCCAGGAAAGGGTTGCCTTCGCATCCAGGAAGGAGGAACAGGAGGCGTCCCGTTCTTGCATTTCCGCAAAGTTCTTGGTGATGAATGCGGTCTCGTTGTCAGCCACCGGGCTGGTCCAGGGTTTTCCGGCACAGCCGTTTACGAGCAGGACCAGGAGGATCAGGATGAGCCGGGAAAAGGCTCTACTTTCCTGAACCCCGGGAATCTTATTTGATTTCATCGATTTTTTTCTGCATCTTCTCTTGCATCTTCTCTTCTTTAAAGAGCTTTTTGGCTCTGCGGTAACTGTCTCGGGCCTTTTCTTCGAATCCACTTTTCTGATAAATATCTCCCATATGTTCGAGGAGATAAGGGTCGTCAGGTTCCAGGGATACGGCATGTTCTATCTCAATTCTAGCCTTTTCCAGCTCCCCCGTATGAAAATAGACCCAAGCCAGACTGTCAAGGATATAGCCATTGTCTGGTTTGAGGACGATCGCTTTGTTTATGTATTCAAGTGCCTTATCAAGATGGACGTTGTTGTCGGCCCAGGTATATCCAAGATAGTTTAAGGCCTCCACATGGTCAGGTTGCAGTTCAATCACTTTTTCCATACTGGCTATGGCTTCCTTCTGTTTCCCTTCCTTCTCCAGCAAAAGTCCGTACTCAAATAAGAGCTGCACATTGTCCGGGTATCGTTCGATCCCCTTTTTCAGGATCTCATGGCCGCCGGCGAGCTTTTTCTGATTCACCTGGATACCTGCCAGGAGACTATAATAGAGTGGTTGCCGTTGGCCTGGCTTATCAATTAATCGTTGGAGAAGGGTGATTGCTTCGGGCAGTCGTTTCAAATCACTCAGTATCTTGGTCTGCAGGGCAATACTGTTTTCAAATTCCTTGTCGGCGTGGTTGATCTTTCTGAGATGGGCCAGCGCCGCCTCCCGTTTGTTTTGTTCAACCCGAATCACTGCCAGCATGTATCTGGCCGCCGGGGACTCTTCCCTGGCCAGGATCTTTTCCAGCAGGACATTGGCCTTGTCCAGATTCCGCATGCGGATGAAGACCTGGCTGGTGATAAGATCGATATCGGTGGGTTTATTGCTGAAGGCACGGATTCTCGCAAGTTCCTCCAATGCTTCCTTGTTTTTGTTGATGAGAAGGAGAGCGTGCACGCGTCCAAGGGCAGCCTGTTCATTTCCAGGTTCTTTCTTCAGGATAGATGCGTACAGTTCTTCGACCCGTTTATACTGCTCGCGCATGCTATAAAATTCGGCCATCTCATATGCCAGCTCTGGCGACCAGTTAAGGCGCAGGATCTTTTCATAGAGGGTAGCGGCAGTCTCAAAATCAGCGGATTGAAGGGCAAGGCGAGCAAGATAGAGAAGGGCAAAGTAGGAGTTCGGGTCCTTGGTCAGAAGAACCTTGATGGTTTTCTCCCCCTCTGCATAGCGACCCTGCTGACTATAGAGGTAGCCAAGGCGGAGTCGAACGGTGGTGTTGTCAGGAGCCAGCGTCAGAATTTTTTCGTAAATCTGAATGGCTTCATCAATGTCACCGGAAATGATATCCAGACGGGCCAGAAGCAGTTGATTATTGATGTCGTTGGCGTTCTTCTTAATGGCATCCCTGAGCCATTGTGCCGCTGCGTGGTGTTTCCCCATTTTGATAAGGAGAATAGGCATTTTTTGGAGGATGTAATCGGCATCAGGGTCACAGATGAGTGCCTTCTCATATGCCTCCTGGGCTTCACTGTATAATTTATTGCTCTCTGCATGGGTGCCCCAGAGAAAATAAAAATAGGAACAGGCGGTATCGGTATTTTCATCAGCGACAGCTTCGGGTGATGCAGGAGCAGAAGTTGGAACCGGTGCGGAAACAGGAGGCGGAGTTGGGGCAGGGATTTGGGTCTTGCCAACACAACTGATCAACAATATCTGCAGACTGAGGACGAGCAGGAGGGTGAGTGGATACCTGCTGATGAGCGATTTTCTATAACGCATTATGATCCATGGTGCGCAGAAAAGGGGTGACGACCTGCACCACTGCCTGATGGACGGATTCAATGGACCCGGAGGCGTCAATACGCTGGATATAGGGGAGCTCCAGGCTCTCAAAAATGGCAGCAACTTTTTGGAGAGTGGCTTCCTGTTCAAAGTCGTTGAGGGTGTCTCCACGTGTTACCGTGATCCGTTCAATGCCAACCTGTGGCGGAACGCAGAAGAGCAGGGCCAGATCAGGGTCCGGGGCAAAACTGTTTTTCTCAATAATATCCGTGGGAGAAAAGCCGACTGCGCCCTGGTAGGCAGCAGTGGAGAGAAAATAGCGGTCGCAGAGGATAATCTTTCCTTCCTGCAGCGCTGGTGCCAGGAGCTGCTCAACATGCTCCTTGCGGTCGGCGAGGAAGAGCTCCAACTCCTTTTCCCGGGAGACCCCATTTCTATTGGCGTAGAGGGCTCTGATCTGCTGACCGAAATGTCCATTTGTGGGCTCTCTGGTCTCAATTACAGCAAACCCTTCCTTTCTTCAGGATGGTCGCCAGGAGTGACATCTGGGTTGATTTTCCGGTGCCGTCAATTCCCTCAAATACTATGAGCAATCCTTTGTGCATTTGATCTTGAACCATATTGTTTCGGGTAATTTATCCATAATTGAGCGTCTCATGTTCACGTTTTTAGATACCCACAAAACGAATGAAATACACGAAAATAATGAATGAATTGAGAAAACGTGCCAGCCGAGCTGGCGAGTTATATTTTAATCACAGCCAGAGAGGATGCAAGGAGAAGGGAGGAAGAAAAAACATTCAGCTCCTGAGCGGGATCATCGCTCGCTCAGGATGAAGCCTGGCTGCCATGTTTATTGAGCGAGGATTTCCCCGTACATCTTTGAGCCGTGTCGCGGTTGATGGCAATAGCGGCGGCCAGATCCACGGCAGCGGCAAGGCTTGTCGCATCTGCCACACCTTTCCCGGCAATATCGTAGGCCGTTCCATGGTCAACAGAGGTCCGGACAATGGGCAGACCGAGGGTGACATTGACCCCGTCCTTGAAATGAAGCAGCTTGAAGGGGATCAGGCCCTGGTCATGGTACATGCAGATTACCGTATCATACATCCCGGATGCTGCCTTGAAAAAAATCGTGTCAGGGGGAAAAGGGCCCTGAACATCAATCCCGGCCGATTGCATCTGCTTGATGGCCGGCAGGATAATATCTCCTTCTTCCATGCCGAAAAGACCGTCTTCTCCGGCGTGGGGATTGAGCGCCGCCACACCGATTCGCGGTGCAGGTATGCCGAAGTCGCGACGCAGGGCCGTGTCCGTGGTCTGGATAAGGGCGGTCAGGGTCTCTTGGGTGAGACGGGCCGGAACCGAGGCCAATGGACAGTGGATGGTGGCCAGGGTGACGCGCAGGCGGCTGCCGGCCATCATCATGACGTAATCTGTGCTCTCGGTGAGTGCGGCCAGCATTTCGGTGTGGCCGGGGAAGGGGTATCCGGCGCGGTTCAGGCTGGCCTTGGAGATGGGGCAGGTGACCATGGCCGAGAAAGTTCCATCGAGGATGAGGCTGACGGCCTTTTCAATATAGCTGACCATGGCCTTGCCGGTGGCGATTGTGGGACGGCCCCAGATCAGGTCCTGGGCGGGTAAGCGGGAGAGTTCAAGGACAGGGATTTGCCCGGCGCGCATGGGGGCTCCCGGATGCCATGACAGAAACTCGGCATCAATCTTCAGCTCAGTCGCACAGCGTTGCAGGACACCGATATCTCCGAGGACCACAGGGCAATAATCTGCGGAAACGGCTGTCTGCGAGAAGAATTTTAAGAGTATCTCGGGCCCGATTCCGACCGGGCAACCCATGGTGATGGCGATGTAGCGCATAGGGCTTCTCTTGGGGTAATGAGTGAAAAATATGGTTGAAAGTGAGGAGTTGAAAATAAGTCACGCCAGATTGTACGCCATGGCTGTCAGAAAAGATTGCTCAGATCAAAGGCGTTCCGGATGAGATCGATTTGGGGCGGACCGCTGTCCGGGAGAATAATGGCTACCACATCAAAGCGGGCCGCAACTTCTGCCAGGTTGTTTCTTGACAGATAGTCCAGGGCAGCTTTGCTGATCTGCATCTGCTTTTTAAGGGTAACGGCCTCAGAGGGATGGCTGAACAGGTCATTTTTCCTGGTCTTTACCTCGACAAAAACCAGGCTCTGGTCCTCTCTGGCGATAATGTCTATCTCCCCGTAATGGTTCCGGTGATTGCGGGCGATGATGCGATACCCCGCAGCCAGAAGGTATTTGACGGCCAGCTCTTCACCCCGTTGGCCAAGGATATTTCTCCTGCGGTCAGACAAATTCCCTGACCCCTTTGAAGGTCCGACGATGGCAGGACGTAGGTCCGTACTTTTCAATGGCCCCGCGATGCTCTCTGGTGGGATACCCCTTGTTCTGCGCAAGATTGTATTGGGGAAAGCGGGCGGCCAGGTCAACCATCAGGGCGTCCCGTGTCACCTTGGCCACAATGGAGGCGGCGGCGATGGAAGCGCTCTTTGACTCACCTTTAATCAGGGTGATCTGCGGGGTGTCCATTCGGATCTTGAACGTGCCGTCAATGAGCAGAAAGTCGGGTGATGACAGACTGGCAGTTAGATTCTCCACGGCCCTTTTCATGGCCAGAAGCGATGCCTGCAGGATGTTGATGCGATCAATGGTTATGGTGGAGACAATACCAACCCCCATCAGGGCACCAATTTCAGAGAGGGTCCCGGCCAGAAGGCAACGCCTTGCATGGGAGAGTATTTTGGAGTCAAGAAAGAGGGAAGAGTCGCACTGTGGCGGCAGAACCACGCAGGCGGCGACCACCGGACCGGCCAGTGGCCCCCTGCCTGCTTCATCCAGCCCTGCAACACAAGAAAAACCTCTTGTGCGCAGGACACGTTCAAGGAGAAAGGTGTCGTTCGTATCGGGAACGACGGAGGAGAGAATCTCTTCAAGCCCTTGCAACGTATTATTAAGAATTGAACAGCTGCTATTGTTTAATGAATTTGCGTTCCTGGATACGTGCTGCCTTGCCCCGTCTGCTTCGCAGATAGTAAAGGCGTGAACGGCGGACACGACCACGGGTTATTACATCAATCTGCTCAATTCTGGGGTTGTGCAGGGCAAAGGTCTTTTCAACGCCAATACCGTGGGACATTTTCCGAACGGTATATGAGGCGTCCATGGTCCCGTTTTTCCGTTTAATGACCACGCCCTGGAACATCTGCACCCGCTCTTTGTTTCCTTCAATGATCCGGATGTGAACCTGTATGGTGTCTCCGGAACGAAACTCGGGATGATCAAAACGCATCTGTTCCTGATTGATTCTGTCAAGTATTACGCTCATAATTTTACTCTACGTTAAGGTGTGTTGAAGTGATAGTTGGTTTACCTACTATCTTTGAGGGAACTCCGAAAATTGAGTCACTTTGCTCCGCTGGACGGTTTGACCGTCTCCTGAACAAAGATCCTGGTTCTTCGAGGTATCCATTTAATTTTATAATTCCTCATGGACGCCGAGGAGCCGATCAAGGATGATCGAGACTGCTGAACGCACAGAAAGGTGATTATAGCCGGTTGTACTCTCAATTGGAGGCAGGGTATAATCCGCTGTCTCGGTTATCTGCGGGGCCAGTCCATGCGCTGTGCCGAACAGGAGAAGAAGAGGCTCTCCTGTCTCAATGCGCCTGCGGGCATCCCGGTAGCTGATACTGTTCTCCTGGACACGAGCACTCGTGGTCAGGAGCAGGGGCCTCCGGCCTCTTTGTTCAGTGACCAGACCAATGGTCGTCTCCAGCGATTCTGTAACCTGAACCCGGTCAAGGGCTGTTTTGCGGGCGGGATTGTAGGTGGCCCCGTACCCTGTCTGCCAGTGATCAAGGATCTCTTGGACCAGTGTCTGCTGGTCGCTGTAAGGAGTGACAATATAGTAATTATCAACCCCGAATGTCCGTGCCGCCCGGGCGATATCATGGAGATCAAGATTGGTTACCGCCGAGCCTATGGTCTCACCCTTCTTGTTGATAACAGGATAATGGATAAGGGCTATATCGACAGCTTTTTCTCTTTCCTCACTCATCCGGGCCTGCCTGTAACGCCTCTATCTTCTGGTACAAGTCTTGTTTCCCGAGCAGCTTTTTTTCACTTTTACTGAAAACAGCGTGCCGTAATAATTCCGGGCGTCGTTCCAGGGTGCGTCGAACTGATTCCAGAAATCGGTACTGTTCAATCGCTTCGTGATTGCCGGAGAGAAGAATCTCGGGTATCTCCTGCCCCTCAAAAACCCGTGGTCGGGTGTATTGCGGGTGTTTAAGCAAACTTCTGCTGAACGTATCGCGGCTCGCGGACTCTGCACAGCCCAGAACTCCGGGAAGAAGTCGGGTCACGGAATCAACCACAATCATGGCCGCAAGTTCACCACCGGTCAGGATATAATCACCAACCGAGATTTCATCATCCACTGAAGCATTTACAAAGCGCTCATCAACCCCTTCGTAGCGGCCGCAGACCAGAATCAGATGGGACAATGTGCTGAGCTCTTCGGCAACCTTCTGCGTATAGGCGCGTCCCTGCGGGCTGAGGAGGATGACCCGGCCCGGACCATTTTTCTCTTGCACCGCACGCAGGGCGGCGGTCAGAGGTTCCGGCTTCATGACCATGCCTTCGCCGCCGCCAAAGGGCCTGTCGTCGGTCATGGTATGTTTGTCCAGGGAAAAATTCCGGATATCACTGATATCAATACGGATTTTATCATCCTGCCTGGCCCGCCGAATGATGGATTCATTCAGCGGTGAATCGAGCAGACCTGGAAATATTGTTAATATGTCAAAAATCATAGTGTCCTTGGACACTAATGAACGCTGTCCCCGGAGTTTATTTCCAGAAGTCCGGGAGGCGGCGCTATCACAATCTTTTCAGCATCTTGATGAATAATAATAGCATCAACAATGGGAATCAGATATTCCTGATCATCATCTTGTACCACCAGCAGATCCTGTGCTCCATTGGAAGAGATGCTGGTCACTGTGCCAAGTCTGCGGCCCTCGACCGTTTCCACGGCCAGACCTTCCATCTGATAGAGATAAAATTCATTGTTTCCGGGTTGCGGCAGATCCTCTTTCAGGACCAAAACACCCATGCCGGTTATCGCCTCTGACCCATTCCGGTCATTGACCGAGGTCAATTTGACTATGGCTGATTTTCCCTTTATCCGGCATTTCTCGATGGAAGAGGGCGGTGACAGTTTCCCGGATGGAGTCACCAGAACCAGTTTTTTATATTCCTGGAAATTTTCCGGCTGCCCTGCGAAAGAAAAAATCTTCACCTCACCCTTCATGCCGTGCGGTTCGATAATCTTTCCGATCAGCAGGTATTCCTCATCGGGATATGAATAGGCGTCACTCATGGCTCTGTTGATCTTATTCCAGAATATCGAGCCGTGAACGCTTGTTTTCCTTCCCGGCCCTGACCGCAAGAAGAGAACGCATCGCCCTGGCTGTCCGTCCCTGTTTGCCGATCACTTTACCGAGATCTTCTTTGGCAACGGACAGACCAATGGTGATGGTATCATCTTCTTCCGTCAAGGTGACGTTGACCGCCTCGGGGTTGTCCACCAGCGATTTGGCAATATGGGCGACCAGTTCTTGCATGGTCGCTTATTCGCTTACAGGAGTTTTTTTGATCAAGCTCTGAACGGTGGTGGAGGGCACAGCACCTCTGCCGATCCAGTCCTGGAGTTTCACGGCGTTGATTTTGATGGCGGCAGGATTCTGCATGGGGTCGTAGGTTCCGACGATATCAAGGAACTTGCCGTCTCGCTGACGCTCACTGTCTGCAACCACAATACGATAGAAGGGGTGTTTCTTTCTGCCAAGTCGGGTTAAACGAATTCTCACTGCCATTACCGATAACTCCTCTGATGTAATTAAAAAACAATTTTTTGTAAAAACTGATTAATTTCTGACTGTTCCAGCCAGAAGGTGGTGTCTAATTCCTGCGTAATCCCTTCGGCAGCTTTCGTCTTTTCTGGCCGCTGATCAGTCCGGGTTTGCCGCGCATCTTCTGCATCATCTTCAACATGGTTGCATAACTTTTAATGACCCGGTTGACATCAGCCACATCCGTACCGGATCCTGCTGCAATCCGTTGCCTGCGGCTGGTGTTGATAATGGCGTAATTATGTCGTTCCTTTCTGGTCATGGAGCGGATAATGGCCTCGGTCCTGGACAGCTCCTTCTCGTCGGGCTGGGGCGCATCTTTCAGCTGCTTGAGCTTGTTGATCCCCGGAATCATGGCCATAATCTGCTCCAGAGATCCCATTTTTTTGATCTGCTGGATCTGGTCGAGAAAATCTTCCAGGGTAAAGGTGTTCTGCCGGAGCTTGGTGATCAGTTTGTCGGCTTTTTTCTTGTCGACTACGGCCTCGGCCTTTTCAATCAGGGTGAGGACATCCCCCATGCCCAGGATGCGTGAGGCCGTCCGGTCGGGATGGAAAATTTCCAGTGCGTCCAGCCCTTCACCTACACCTGTAAACTTGATGGGTTTACCGGTGATATTCTTGATGGAAAGCGCCGCACCGCCTCGGGCATCACCTTCCATCTTGGTGAGGACGATACCGGATATTTCCAGATCCTGGTTGAACTTGCTGGCAACGGTAACCGCATCCTGTCCGGTCATGGCATCGGCCACGAAAAGAACCTCGGATGGCTGGACTGCTGCCTGGATCTCTTTCAGCTCGCCCATGAGCAGTTCATCAACATGCAGGCGGCCTGCGGTATCAATGATCAGGGTGTCGTAATTTTTCTCTTTGGCAACGGCCACTGCCTGCCGGCAGATATCCACCGGCCTGGTTGCGGCCAGGGAGGGATGGACCGGGACATCAATCTTTCCGCCCAGGACCTGGAGCTGTTCAATGGCCGCGGGGCGATAAACATCGGCTGGAACCAGATACGGCCTTCTGCCCTTGTTCTTGAGCATGAGCGCCAGCTTGCCCGATGTGGTCGTCTTTCCTGAACCTTGCAGGCCAGCCATCATGATGATGACCGGCTGGCGGCCATCAAGACGGATCTGCTCGGTGTTTCCGCCGAGAAGGGTTACCAATTCCCCATGGACAATCTTGATGATCTCCTGGCCCGGAGAAAGCGCCTGGCTGACTTCAAGTCCCACGGCCTTTTCAGTAACGGTGGCAATAAACTGTTTGACCACATTGAAATTGACGTCGGCTTCAAGGAGCGCCATGCGCACTTCCTGCATGGATTCCTGAATGTTTTCCTCAGTCAGTTTGCCGTGGCCGCGGAGTTTTTTAAAGACCCCTTCCAGCCTGTCTGTCAGATTCTCAAACATAAATAGTTATAAAATTAGCACAAAAAATAATGCCATTACCTTGATGAGTTTTTGGTAACGACAAGTGGCTGATGCGAAATATCTAAATATATCAAGGATCAGGATAAGATAATGACCCGAGAATATTTATTAAAAGAAAACCTGTTTTTAGTTAAAAGTGAAGAAAAATACTAAAAAAAGTAAGCTCTGTCAAGCAGGGAACGAGAGGAAACAGAAAAAGACAGCAATGGTGCTGCCGGAGTTGAGATCTCCTGGTAAATCTGAAGAAGACGGTTAATGAATTTTGGCGTGAAACACCTTCATACCTTTATTTTTCAAGACGATGTCCGAAAAGAGCCGTCCCTATGCGTATGAGGGTGGCGCCCTCCTCTATGGCAATGGTGTAATCACTGGACATCCCCATGGATAATTCCACATGGGCCTTGTCGGAGAAGTAGTTTTTGTCTTTCATCTCTTCAGCCAGCAGGCGTAGGGCCCGGAAGTGGGGACGGCTCTGTTCGGGATTTTCGGCATAAGGAGGGATGGCCATGAGTCCCCGCACCTGCAGATTTGAGAGCGAAAGAAGTTGTTTGAGCAGCCCTTCTGCCTCTTGGGGGAGGACCCCGGATTTCTGGGACTCCTGACCGATATTTATCTGAACGAGGACATCAAGGGACCTGCCCTGAAGCTTGAGCTCTTTGTCCAGTGCGGCTGCCAGTTTTAAACGATCAACGGTCTCAATCATCTGAAAGATCTGTGTCGCCAGTTTTACCTTGTTGCTTTGCAGATGCCCTATGAAATGCAAAGAGGCGGCATCGCCAATTTCGATCCTTTTTTGGGCGGCTTCCTGGATGTAGCTTTCTCCGAAAACGTGTTGGTCTGCCCGTATCGCTTCCTGAATAGAGGATGCCGGGAATTTTTTGGAGACGGCGACAAGTCTGATTGCGGCGGGATCACGGCCGCACTTGATGGCCGTAGCCAGGACCTTTTGTCTGATCTCATCCAGGTTGCGCTCAATCAATCTTCACCCCTCAAATCGGCAGAAAGTCCGAAGAGCGCCATGGCGTTGGCGCTGGTCTGTCGTGCCACTTCATTTATTGAAATTCCCCGCAACTCAGCTACTGCCCGGGCGGTGTGCAGCAGGAATGCCGGTTCGTTGCGTTTGCCGCGCATGGGGACAGGGGACAGGAAGGGACCATCGGTCTCAAGAAGCAGAGAGGCCATGGATGTCTGCCGGGCCACTTCCTGGATGGCGGCTGCATTTTTGAAGGTGACGACCCCGGGGATGGAAATATGGAAACCAAATTCCAGCACCTGCCTGGCCAGGGTCATGTCACCTGAAAAGCAATGCATGACGCCGCCGTGCGGGAAGGGGGCCGCTTCCCGCAGGATACGCAGGGTGTCGTCATGGGCATCACGGTCATGGATAATCACGGGAAGCCCCAGCTCTTTTGCCAGGGCCAGTTGTGAACGAAAATGTCGGCGCTGTATATCCGGGGGGCTGTAGTTTTTCATATAATCAAGACCAATCTCGCCATAGGCCACAATGTGGCGGCGATTCTTTTCCGCCAGGTCTGCCAGGATCTCCAGGGTCTGGGGTTGAATATGGGCAACGTCATGGGGGTGAATGCCAATGGTGGCCTTGACCATGCTGTATTTTTTTGCCAGGGATATTGCCTGCCGGGAACTTTTTTCGTCAATGCCAACACTGATTACAGTACGAATATGATTTCGGTACGCCTGTTCAAGGATGGTGTCGAGCTCCTCTTGGTAGGCAGCCATGTCAAGATGACAATGGGTGTCAATGAGAAAGGCATCCTCGGTGAGCAGGGGAAGTTGGGTAGGGTTCTTTGTCATGAAGATTTCTCCAACACTTTCATATCAGATTCCATTTTTTGTCGCAATGTTTGAAAGTCCGAGAGAAATGTTTGTTTTTTTCTTTTAATGTGGGATATGGTTTGGATAGTGTGTGATTATTTCAGGTTATCTGCATTATATACAGGAAGGACTTCAGAAAAGTACACAACCGTGATGGCATTTGTCAGATCTCTGATAATCCCTTTGTGATGATCCAGACACATCATCCGGATAATGGATAAGATGAATTTCTTTTCACTTTATCCTTGCGTTGTGTTTAAGTGATTACATATAAAATATGAGGATAGGTTCATGCTGTAATCTTTTTTAAAACGGCAATTTCTCTTTTTTTAAGATACTTTTTATCGATAATAAATAAAAAAAACAACTTCATATCAAAAAAAATCTGTCGTATATTGACAAATATTGTATGTAATAATTTATTATTTGTCTTTATAAAGAGAGAAAAACTACAAGACAGGCCTTGGCCTTGTTAACGAATCAATCAATCCAAAATCGGTAGTGAGTTGTGCGCTGTTTGCTGTTTCGTAATAATAACCCGTTTTGAAGGTCATGGGTTGAAAAAAGCAGGTCCGATTCCAGCGGGTTTCAATCAAGGATAAAGAGGTAGAGTATGAATTATGGTATTGCGACTCAGGAACAGCTTGAACGCATTGATGAGATTTTGACCCAGAAATTGATTAAGCTTGGTGTTGATTGTGCCATTATCATCGATATGGCTGGAAACATTATTACCGTTAAAGATACCGGAAAGAGTAAATATGATATTTATTCTTTTGCCGCCTTGGCCGCGGGTAATTTCGCAACCGTGGATGCCATGGCCAAACTGGTTGGTGAAACTGATTTTTCACTTCTCTTCCACAAGGGCCAGGATACCAATATTCATTTCAGTAAAATTGATGATGAACTATTGTTGATTTCCATGTTCGGGAGGGACATTTCATTGGGATTTCTCAGACTGAATGTGGTTGAGGCTATAGAGCAGATCCAGAAGGTTTGGGAAAAAGAGAAATAAAAGACCCCCTGAGGCGGATCTCTGTTAACGAAGAATCTTCATTGGCGATATAATTAGATAGAAATAAAAGTGCGGGGGTGGCAGGTTGAGTTTTATCAACTTAAAAGATAAAGTGGTCCAGATTAAGATTGTTTATTATGGCCCTGGCCGTTGTGGAAAAACAACAAATCTGGAGTATATCAATAGTAAATTCAGGGAGCAGATCCAGTCGGAAATGGTGAGTCTGAAGACCCATGGCGACCGGACCCTGTTCTTTGATTTTCTTCCCTTTCATATGGGACAGATTAAGGGATATGATATTAAGATACAGCTTTATACCGTGCCGGGTCAGGTGAAGTATAATGCGACCAGAAAACTGGTGTTGAAAGGTGTGGATGGAATCGTTTTTGTCGCCGATGCCATGGAAAAACAGCGAGAAAAAAACATTCGTTCACTGAACCAGCTCCATGAAAATCTGCAAGCGTATAAGGAATCTATTTTTAGGATTCCCCTGGTCATGCAATACAACAAGGTGGATTTGAAAGAGCATGGAATCCCCGTGTCGCCAATTTCTGTTCTGCAGCAGGACCTCAACAGCAGATTGCAGGTGCCTTATTTTGAGGCAAGTGCCATTACAGGATATAATGTTGCCGCAACGTTGAAGAAAATTATCTCATTAACTGTTGCCTCAATCCAGAAAAAACTACTTTAGAGAGAATAAAAGGTGGCACAGCATACTGGACGTCCATATGACGATGATCTGACCGTTGATGCGGATGAGTACAATGATTCGTTCTCAACCGAATATGTCGATCTTTTTGAACCCCTTGGTGATGCCGACGCACCCATTGCCAAGCTCAAGGCAATCATTCTGTCGATTGACTGGGAGATAACCGATGATATTCTCCACCAACTAAATGATGAGCTGCAGGGATTGAAAGATGTATGGGCCGGGAATAAAATTAATCTGATTTACCTTCAGGCCATGGAGAAGATCGGCCGATATATTTTCAGTGAAAAAGCGAATGCCCATCCCAACGCTATTAAATTACTGCTCACCTTTTATCATGATCTGGAAAAAACAGTCTCGTCTGCCGGCATGAGCGAGGGAGAAAAAAAACAGTTACTCCTCCAGGATGTGAAGAAATTCGAGCAATTTAAAAATCAGTTAGCCCGCCCTGCCTCCAAGGAAAAGAAAGCGGCAGCTCCCGGACCGGCAGCTGCCCAGGCCCCAAGAGTCGCACCTGCAGCCGTTCCTTTGCCATCCGAACCCAAGAATGTCCTCACCAATTTGAAGGCGATTGTCCTGGGAATAGATTGGGAAATCAGTGATGCCGAGCTTATTCGTCTTGGTCAAGAAGTGAATAAGCTGGAAAAGATTTTCAGCGACAGCAAGGCCAAGTTGATTTTTCTGCAGGGTATCGGTGCTCTTGGTAGTTATATTCGTTCCACCAAAAGCAAGGCCCATCCGGATGCCTTTAAGCTTTTGCATTCCTTTTATCATGGATTGGAAAGGACATGCAATGAGGTCCTGTCCAGAGGTCAGGAAAAAGAAATTCTTCTGACCGAGGTCAATAAATTTAATGCCTTTAAGGCGGTAATTGCCAGAGTTGCCTCTGAAGTGGTGGTTCCGGTTGATGACTCCGCAGCCTTGTCGGCAGAAAAACAAGCGGCCGAAGAAGAAGAGGAGGAAGAGGAAAGCCTGGAGGCGCATGGCCCTCTTGCACCTGCCTTTGCTGACATGCCTGATGATGTCCGTGGTTTTCGTGTGGATGCCGAGGTCGTCAGTGGTGAGATTGATCAAGGCGTGGCCACTTTTCTGGGCGAGCCAGGGGGTGCAGATGGAGAAACGACTGATACGTGGCCGGAAGGAACTGATGTAGACTCCAGGTTGGATGCTCTGTTCGGTGATGAATGGGAAGGACTTGAGTCAGCGGCTGCGACCTCCGATATCGCCTTGGAAGGTGTTGATGTGGAGACCGAGGACGATGACGATTCCGAAGAAAAGGCCCTGCCTTTGCATGGTGGTGAGCTGGCGCCGGCCCTGGCCGATGCCGGAGGCCAGAGTTATGCGGAAGAGACCTCTGCCGGCAAGGCATCACTCTCAAAAACATCTGAGACCGCACCCGTAATCCCTGGTGTTGATGTGGAGACCGAGGCTGATGATGAATCAGAAGAGGCTGCCTTGCCTTATGAACAAGGAGGGTTGGCTCCTGCCCTGGCCTTTAGTGATGAGGAATATGGATTTCGCGAAGCAGAGCTTGCCGCTGGTCCTGATGAGGAAGAATTTGATCTTGAAGATCGACTCGACTCATTTTTTGGGGCAGAGATTGAAGAAGCGGCTCAGGAAAACTCCTTTCAGCTCAGTGATGATGTTCATGAGCAATTGCTGCCGGCAGAAGTTCCCCCGGAGACACCCCTTGTAGAAGAGATCCAAGAAGAGAAGCCGGCTGCCGCTGTTGAAGATCAGGAACCATTGGTTTCAGAGCCAGTGGCACAAATCCGGGAAGTTGAGTCTGAGACACCCCGGGTAGAAGAGATCCAAGAAGAAAAGCCGGCTGCTGTTGAAGTACAGGAACCATTGGTCCCAGAGCCAGTGGCACAAATCAGGGAAGTTGAACCCCTGGCTGCCGACTTCATCTCTGCAGAGGCCGGCGTAGAAGTATCCGCTGAAGCCATGAGTGAAGATCTGGAGGTAATCTTTGAACCTGTCGGCGACGATGTAATGGTCGATGAACTTCCCCGGACGACTGGGATTCATGCAACCGAGGGTGAAATCAGGTCAGTACAAGAAGCTCTTGCAGGACTTCGAGAAGCTGTTGCCTCCATTGGTCTGCAAAAATATGAAACTGCCCTCCCTTCCTTTTTTGCCGAGATAAAGACGTTGCGTCAGGAATGGCATGAGCAGTATGTAAAGATAGGTTTTCTGCTGCTTCTGGAGAGCGTTGGACAAACCATTGATCAATATCGAGAGGGTGCGGATGCCGGGTCATTGACACTTCTTCAATCTCTCTGCGACAAACTGGAACTGGTGTGTCAGATAAAAAAGGGTGTGAACGATGGGCGAGAGCAAATACTTCTTGAAGAGACCGGCAAGGTATTGCTCTGGCATCAAGGATTGATTGGGACCCTGCTTGCCGCGCAAGGACGTGAAGAAGATTCGCCTGAGGTCGTCGATGACCTCCTGGATGACCTTTTTCCCGAGGAGTAAGGGATAGTTTTTATACTTTTTTGAAGATGTGCATGACAAAGGGCGGTTATTCCCCCATGCGGGAGTAACCGCCCATTTCGCTATCAGTATCATGATGTCATCAATGTGTTGCGGTTATATACTGCTCTCCTCGTTACCCCTTCACTGGTTATAAAAAAAACGGTTTCGTTTGATGTCGTATCGTTCGATTGTTCATTTATTTTTTACTATGTAAGAGAGAAAATCTTATGTTGATTCATCCAACAGCAGTTATAGATAAAAAAGCAGAGCTTGATTCCTCGGTTCATGTGGGGGCCTATACCGTTATCGAGAAAGGCGTACGCATCGGCGCCGGCACCAGGATTGAACCGCATGCGGTTATTGCCGGACTTACGACCATCGGTGCTGGAAATACGATCGGCTCGTTCACCTCCATTGGTACGCCGCCCCAGGATCTCAGCTACGCCGGAGAACCCACGCAATTGATCATTGGTGATCACAATCAGATCCGTGAGTATACCTCCATCCATCGCGGCACCGCAAAGGATGGTGGGGGCAAAACCGTCATTGGAGATCATAATCTGCTTATGGCCTATTGCCACATCGGCCATGATTGTCAGGTCGCCAGTCATGTGATTATGGCCAATGTGGCCACCCTGGCCGGTCATGTGGAAGTGGGTGAACATGTCTCCATCGGTGGTCTGGTGGCGGTCCATCAATTCTGTCGTATAGGTTCATATGCCTATATCGGCGGGATGTCGGGAATCAGCCTGGATGTTGCCCCCTATATGATTGTCACCGGAACCAGGAGTCGGATGCGGGTTTCGGGAATCAATAAGGTCGGCCTCAGGCGGCATGGTTTCAGTAAAGAGACCATCGGCAAACTGGATCTGGCCTTTCGTATTCTTTTCCGTTCTCCTGACCTGTTGCAGGCAGATGCCCTGGCCCAGGTGCGGAAAGAATTATCCGATTGTGCGGAGGTGGAATATCTGGTCCATTTCCTTGAGAGTTCGAAACGTGGTGTAGCCAAGCGCACCGAAGATTAGAGGCCGTTATGAAACAAGCAAGGTTTTCTTCTTGCTTGTTTCATTACGGACTCTTATGCCGCATCCAGGAAACAGCAATCTATTCCGCTGTTTCCTGGTGTGGTGACTGGCAAATTACATCTGCCGTGATCACAAGGGACCGTTACTCAGAGAGCAAAGTCTTTTTCTTGCTTGTTTCATTACGGCCTCTTATGCCGCATCCAGGAAACAGCAATCTATTCTGCTGTTTCCTGGTGTGGCGACTGGCAAATTACATCTGCCATAGATCATACAAGGAGCCGTCACGAAACAACATGGCCCTTCTTCCCCATTAGATTTTTTCCATGCGTATTCATCCTGAAAAAATAGGTATTATTGCCGGCAGTGGCCAGTTTCCCCTTCTTTTTATCAAGGCGGCAAGAGAGGCTGGACGGACTGTGGCAGTGGTTGCCCATAAGGGGGAAACCCTGCCGGAAGTTGCGGCTGCCGCGGATCTGGTCTGCTGGGTGAAGCTTGGGCAGCTGGGGAAGATAGTCAGGTTTTTTCATGAAGAGGGTGTGGGCGAGACGGTCTTCCTCGGCGCCATTACCAAGACCCAGGTATTCAAGGATGTTTTTCCTGATTTGAAAGGGTTGACCCTGTGGAACAAGATTGACAGCAGGCAGGATGACGCCCTCCTGCGGGCAGTGGCCGCTGCCCTTGAGCGCGAGGACATCAAGGTCCTGGAGTCCACATTGTATCTGCGCCATCTGCTGTTTCCGCAAGGGGTGCTGACCAAAAAGAAGCCCCGTCGCGAACAGCGACTGGATATTGAATTCGGCTGGCGGAATGCCCGGGCCATAGGCCGGCTTGATATCGGCCAGTGTGTGGTGGTCAGGAACCTGTCGGTGCTGGCGGTGGAGGCTATCGAAGGGACGGACGCCGCCATCCTCCGCGGTGGCTTGCTGGCCGGGGAAAAAGCGGTAGTGGTCAAGGTCAGGAAGCCGTTCCAGGATTTCCGTTTTGATCTGCCGGCGACCGGCCTGAAAACAGTCGAAAGCCTGGCCGGCGTCAAGGCTGCGGTGCTGGCCGTGGAGGCTGGCCAATCCCTGCTCTTTGATCGGGAGGCCATGGTCAAGGCGGCGGACAAGGCGGGTATCGTGGTGGTCGGGGTTGTTGAACGTCCCGACGGAACCCTGGAGTTTTAAATGGCTCTTTTTCTCTTCTCCTTTTCCTCTTTTTTCTCCTGATGCAGGCCATGATCCTGGCGGCCGGCTTCGGTACTCGCTTGTTGCCCTATACCCTCATTCGTCCCAAACCCCTTTTCCCCATCCTCAATCACCCCTTGTTGCTGCTCACGATTCAGCGTCTGCAGCAGGCCGGTTGTGATCATATTGTGGTCAACTGTCATTATCTGCGCGATCAGATCGTCCATGCCCTGCAGGGGATCCCCGGCGTGCTGGTGCAGGAGGAGGATTCCGTGCTGGGAACGGGAGGCGGCCTGCGCCTTGCCCTGGATCAGCTTCGGGATGAACCCCTGCTGGTGACCAATGGCGATATCTACCATACCATTGACTACCGCCGCCTCTATCAGAGCCATAAGGAAAACGGGGCGCCGGTGACCATGGCCATGCATGATTGTCCCCGTTTCAATACGGTGGCGGTTGCCGATGGTCGGGTCTGCAGTTTTGATGAGTGGACCAAAGGGGAGCTGCTGGCCTTTACCGGACTGCATGTCCTGGAACCTGAAGTGCTGTCAGGGATTCCTGCGTCAGGAGAATATTCGATTATTGACCTCTATCGCCAACTCATCGAGCAGGGGCAGCCGATCAGCGCCAGTCGTGTGGATGACTGCTTCTGGACGGATATGGGAACGGTGGAAGATTATCTGGCGCTCCATGCCGGCCTGTTGACCGGGAAAATTCCTTGCTGGCCGGAGCTGGGATTGTCGGCCGAGACTCCTTTTCTGCTTGGCGGCCAGGGAAAAACCGGCAGTGATCTTGTGTTGCGGGATTGGGCCTGCGTGGGAGATGCTGTCATCGGCAGGAATGTGCATCTGCAGCGGTCGGTGGTCTGGGATGGGGCTGTGATTGCCGATGGCCATAGAGTCGTGGACCAGCTGGTGGCTCAGTGAATCGTGCCCTCCGCCCATTCCTATTATAGGCGAGTCGCTTTGTCCTCGTGCGGCCAGCCTCTTGTGATCCCGGCCGCTAAAATAATTGAGCCAGGACGAACTTCCCTGAAGAGACCAGTCTTTAGGGGGAAGGGGCGGACAATAAGACATATCCCCCGGCTGAGCAAGTGGGTTGCTATTGTAAACATTGACCCAGAAGCAGAGTCTCTCCCGGGGATAGACCTCACAGAAACCATGCAGGGAGCCGCCGCAGGGGCCGTTGATCATCCTCTTGGGGCAACCGGACTGCGGGCAGAGATAACTGGATTCAGCCAGGGTGCAGTCCCCGCACATGCGACAGCGAAAGAGCAGGGTCTTGATCAACTTTTCACAGAAGGTGAAGAGTCTGCGGACTCGATGCCTGTGATCAGCCCGGAGGCTGATGGCTCTGGCCAGAGGGAATAGACGTCCCTCCGGCTTAAACGAGGAGTCGTGGATCTGCTTATTGATGCGGAAGGGCACTGATGGTGTATGGGCTCTGTCCCTTTGCCGTCCCGATTTGGGAAAGAGGTACCAGGTGGAAGAGGTCGGGAAATGCACCTCTTGATATATCTCCTCCCAATCGGCAGTCGCTTCGTACTGCTCGGCCTGATCGAGAAGAAAGGCGATCTTGCTGAAATTCAGATTGTTGCCACCCAGATGAACCCCGGCGTAGCCCATATGTTTGAGAACGGCCATCATCCTTGCCCCCCTCAACAATCGGGCCTCTTCCCCTTTGTCCTGATTTCCCGCCTCTTTTTGCATAAGCCGGACCAGTGATTCCGGAAAAATAATGCCGGGGACCTGTCCCTTGCACATGATCTCGGCAACCTTCAGGCTGGGAATAAAGACACTGGCCATGAGGGGCACGGTGATTGCGTTCTGGTGACAGAAGGAGAGCAGCTCCTGGTACTTGGCCATGTCAAAGCCAAGCTGGCTGATGACAAAATGGGCGCCGGCTGAGACCTTGGTGAGCAGCTTGGCATATTGGAAGATCTGCTCGGCCTCGGTGGCCTTGAAGGGCGAGACCACGCAGCCGGCCAGGAAATCCATGGACGGCAGCGGCATAACGCCTCCCGGTGCTCCTTTCTCCAAAGGAAGGGTCCGGCGCAGGCGATCAATGAGGGTCAGGAGCTGGGGGGAGTCCAGGTCAAAGACCGGCATGGCCTGGCCATGAAAACCGTAACGGGGATAGTCGCCACTCAGTACCAGCAGGTTGAGAAGACCGTGGCGATGGCATTCGAAGAGCTGGCTTTCAGCTATGTTCCGGTTTTTGTCCTTGAGGGAAAAGTGGATCAGGGGGGCAATGCCCATGGAGAGGATATCAAGCCCCAGGGATGTAGGGGCCAAGGCGGGATGTCCTCCGGGATTGTCGGTGATGGACAGCGCCTTGATCCGGCCATCTTTTTTGGCTGCTTCAGCAAAACCGAGGAGGCCATCCAGGCGTTTTCCAGCGGAGCCACGGCCCGGCACCAGCTCAAAGGTGATGGTGAATTCCCCGTCTTTAAAGAGGGAGGCCCTGAAGGTATCGGTTGTTGGCGGGAGGTCCATGGGGTCACCTGAAATGGTATGAAATGGGTGCTGGGCATTCTTTCTTCTTGCGCGTCTACCGGGACTTTAGGTACTATTGTACGCATGACTCAGAAAAATGAAAGTGAAATCGTACAGGCGCTTGTTCACCTGCTCCATGACTCCGGCCTTCTTTCCCGGCGGGAGGCAGCTGCCCCCCTGACATCCCTGATGGTGCAACGACTGGCAGGAGACGGCTCCAGCCGGCGATTCTGGCGGGTCGGGCGCAAGGATGGAGAGAAGATCTGTCTGGCGGTGGCCCCTGCCGGCAGGACGGAGAGTGATATGCTGGAGGCCGGATCGGCCCGAATGATCGGCCTCCATCTCCATGAACGCGGTGTCCGGGTTCCGGCCCAATATGGCTGGAATGAAGAGCAGGGGCTGCTGCTGTTCGAGGATCTCGGGGACGTGAAACTCCATGATCTGGTGGAGCAGAGTCGCAACCAGTCAGGGGAGATGGACCTGCCTGCCCTTCGCCCCTGGTATATCCAGGCCGTGCAGCAGCTGGCCTGGATGCAGATTCACGGCGCCGTTGGGTTTGACCGCGACTGGTGCTGGGATACCAGGGAATATGACCGTGCCCTGATGCTGAGCCGGGAATCCGGCTATTTTCTGCGGGCATTCTGGCAGGAGCTGCTGGGCCAAGAGCCGGTGCCGGGAATTGAGGAAGAGTTCGCATGGCTTGCCGCCGCTGCCTCTCAGGCTCCGGCCACTTTCTTTCTGCACCGGGATTTTCAGTCGAGGAACATCATGGCCCAGAACGGTCAGCTCTCTTTTATCGATTTTCAGGGGGGAAGGATGGGGCCTCTGGGCTACGATCTGGCCTCTCTGCTCATTGATCCCTACACCGCCCTGCCATCCTCGTTTCAGGAGGAGCTCCTCCAGTTGTACCTTGATGCCGTGATAGCCCTGCACCCTGTGGACGCACCGCAGTTCCGGCGGCAATATTGTTTTCTTGCCCTGCAGCGGAATCTGCAGATCATCGGCGCCTTCTCATTCCTGAGCCGGGTCCGGGGCAAGGACTTCTTTGCCGGTTTCATCGCACCTGCCCTGCTGTCCCTGGCTGAGCGTTTACAAGATCAGGAACTTTCCGATCTCCGGATTCTGCCGCGCATGGTGACCCAGGCCCTGAATCTGCTGCAGCAGGGAGTGTAATGGGATTTGTGAGTGCATGGGATCGGAGAATCTTTTCAACATACCGCTTTTCCCTGCAATGATGCCGTCTTGCTGTATATTTTTCACTGGGAGTGGTATATAGGAACTGGATAGGAAATTGGAAGCCAGTCGGAGTTTCGCCGCTTTTAGCCTAAGCCCGCGGTTGCGGCCGAATTGTAGTTGCGCATGTTAAAAGTCTAATCTCATCAGGAGGTTGTTATGAAATGGACAGGTATTTATCTTCTTGGTTATGTAATATTGATCGGCGGCATTTTTGCCGCGCTCTGGAAATTGGGTATCCTGGAGAGCATTGATACGACATGGATCGTGATCGGAATCGTAATTGCGCTCGGTATTGGCATCATGCTCGCAGTCTCCAGTAGCGGCAGCAAAGAAAATATCCAAATCAACCGGAAGTGATCATCACGGGCCCGCGTCTGAATTCCGCCGGGATATAGAAAACTTGACACTCACTTATTAGATTTCTGAAGGAGAAACAAATGAAAGTTTCAGACTGGCTGGATGAAAAGGAAGCAGAGGGAGTGGATGTATCTCAAATCACATTGCCTAAAAATATGGCTTATGATGAAGACCCGGATGAAACTCTCTTTTACAAAGATATTAATCCTTGCGGGCTTTTCTGTACAGAAAACCATCCCTTTGCCACAGTCGAACGATTTGGACACTGGTACCTCAGCAGAGGTCAAGACAAGAAGGCAGGTATTCATTCATCAGAGATGAAATGGAGGCTGTTTACAAAGGATAAAGATATGGCTCTGCAAACGGCTAAAGAACGCATAGAATAAAAAATTAGTGCCTTACTCCTGAACTCCTGTCAAAAAAAACAAGAAATTCAGGCAACCGTTTTCATAAGATTATTCAGTTTAATAGGCTGAAGGCTGAAGGAAACAACAGACGGGCCGACGGCCCGCTACCTTCAGCCTTCAGTCTTCAGCCTTCAGTCTTGGGTTGCGGGCGTTAGCCCGCATTAGAAATGATATAACAGATCAATCCAGAGGCTCTTCTCTTTCGCCCCGCTGATGTTTCCAAAGTTTTTCCCTCCTTCATTTCTCTTCGTCCTTCTCCTCAGGATGGCCGGGCGTACGCAACTGGTTCATGAGATCTGCGAAAGGGGTATGGGTGGCGGTTGGTTTCTTTTCTGTATCTGAATTTTGAGTGGGCAGCCATTCGGCGTCCAGGGAACGGGAGTGCTCGTTGTCATGGCAGTAGATACATAGCAGCTCCCAGTTGCTGCCGTCGGGCGGATTGTTCCTGTAATTATGGTCTTTGTGATGAACTGTCAGCTCTCGCAGTTTTTTGCCGGAAAAATCACGGCCGCATTTTCCGCAGACCCACGGGAGGATCTTCAGCGCTTGATCCCGGTACTCGATTTTTTTCATACCCTTTTTCCCCGGTATCTTGAGGCTGCCAGATAGAAACCTTTACAAAAAGGGGCCAAGGTCTCTGTTCATCCGGCCACTCTCGACTTTATCCATGCCAATATTCTTTGACTTCTCTCTGTCTCATATCATAAACTGACATAAGATCGTAGCAGAAATTTTTACGATAAATATTCAATTTCCAACGTTTTCTCAATTCTCCTTTTTGAATGATGGATTGCATTAATATAAAGTAAGGTTGAGGGATTGCATATTTCTTCAGGCCCACTTTACAACCCCTTGCACAAGGAGACATTCATGTCTGACAAGAACATTCCGCCTTTTTACAAGAAAGTCAGTAAACAGTTTCCGGAGGTTATGAGTGCCGCTGCAGCTCTCGGCACAACTCTGCGCACGGCCGGCCCCCTTGATGAGAAGACCACTCATCTGATCCAGTTAGCGGCTGCGGCCGCGATGCAGTCGGAAAGTTCGGTATGTTCCCATACCCGCAGGGCATTGGAGGTGGGGGCAAGTCCCGAAGAGATCTCTCACACCTTGCTGCTTCTGATTACAACGATAGGCTTTCCCAGGGCCATGGCAGCCCTGTGCTGGTCCCAGGAAGTAGCGGAGAAAAAATCAAAAAAAAGTAAAAAATGAGTGATTTTGCCGGCAGTGACCGGTTTGGAAATTGCAATAGCCTTCTGAACTGTCAAATCCCCCTAATCCCCTTTTTTCAAAGGGAGATTGAGGGGGGATTTGCTGTACACGGAAGCAATATTCCCTTCCCAGGATGTCATTTTGGTACCATCAGCTTAACAAAGCGAAAAACAATCTTATAATTACAAAATAAATTGGAATCAGTTCATCTTATCTCAAAAGGAGGCGTATCATGCAAAAGTGGGAATGCCCTTGCGGCTATATTTACAATCCTGAAGAAGGAGATTACGAGCATGGAGTGGAGCCCGGTACCCGATGGGAAGACGTT
Organism: uncultured Pseudomonadota bacterium; assembly: GCA_963776835.1. Lineage (GTDB taxonomy): Bacteria > Desulfobacterota > Desulfobulbia > Desulfobulbales > Desulfocapsaceae > UBA2270. Next base: position 623,911 of record CAVZOB010000001.1, on the reverse strand, counting down.
CCCGAAGACTGGGTCTGCCCTAAATGTGGTGCAGTCAAAGAAGATTTTTTTGAAGCTGACTGAGTCGGGTCAAAATGCAGGAGATCGGAGACCATTGACTTCGATCTCCTGCCTGTCCTTCAAGCGTTTTTTTTTTGTTATGGCTGTGCGATATAATGAAAGAATTTGTGGTGTTCTTATATGGCGTCATTTTGCTAATCCTGCTCAGGATGGCTTCCCCCTTTTTTCAGCCGATCTCCATCTCCAGGGCCTTTGCTTCTTATTGATTCCTTGAGGAATCGTCGATTTATGCCTGCTCAGGTCTGTTGCGCTCTCCGACCGATGAAAACCTGCTTTCATTAACCCGCAAATCTGGTATCGTTGCGCAATGGTGATCTGGATGGAGTATCTTGTTGATGCTCCATCACTCTCTGGGAGAGGGATTATTCTGATATTACTGCTGAATCTTCTCATCAGGAAAAGAGTAACAAGGTAAGGGGAGTGATGAAAAATTCACACTTTAGTCGGGCTGGTTTTATCCTGGCCGCCACTGGCAGTGCAGTGGGCCTGGGCAACATCTGGAAGTTTCCATATATGGTTGGTGAGTATGGAGGTGGTGCCTTTGTCCTTGTCTATTTAGCCACAGTTTTATGCGTCGGTTTTTCTCTGCTTGTTGCAGAGATTTTGATCGGATATTTAGGCGGGAAAGATGCGGTTTCCAATTTTGAAGATTTGGCGCCTAAAAAGCAAGTTGGCTGGAAATATGCGGGATTTATGGGAGCTAGCGGGCTTTTAATAATGGGATTTTATTCAGTTGTCATAGGCTGGATACTCTATTATGTGATCCAATCTGTAACCTATCTGCCAACAACAATGGAGGTCGCTAAAACTGGCTTTGGTGACCTGGTAGGGAAACAGGCATTGACCCAGATAGTGTTTCACCTGATTGCAACGCTCTTCATCATGTCCATACTTCTGAAAGGCATTAAAGGTGGTATTGAAAAAGCAAATGAAATCTTACTGCCAATACTCATCCTTATTATCCTGGGATTACTGCTCTATGCCATGACTTTAGATGGATTCAGGGAATCGCTTAAATTCTTATTTGTATTTAAATTTTCAAAACTAAGTTCTGAAGCGATTACTCAAGCGGTAGGGCATTCATTCTTTACGCTTTCAATAGGTATGGGAGCGATTTTAACCTATGCTGGATCACTGCCAAAGCATACAAACATTGTTAAAGCTGCATTCTGGATAGTGCTGCTTGATACCGCCATTGCCCTTATGGCTGGACTGATGATGTATGCATTTATCTTTGAATTCAAGCAAGATCCGGCAGCAGGCCCAGGGCTGGTGTTTATAAGTTTGCCGGTTGTGTTTTCTCAAATCGGGACGCTCGGAACCGTCTTTGCAGTGTTGTTTTTCCTGGCTCTTGCCTTTGCGGGAATTACTTCTGCTATATCAATAGTTGAACCAACTATCGAATACACCATGAGCAGATTTAACTGGACTAGATTGAAATCAACTCTCATCGCAAGTGCCATCTTTTTCATAGCCGGTGTTTTTTCCCTTCTCTCCTATACCGCTGATTATGGAGAGGTCTTTACCTTCGGAGGAATGCCTATATTTGATATATTGGATAAGTTGACCACAAATGTATTATTGCCTCTCGGCGGTTTGGCTGTAGCGATATTCGTCGGGTTTTATTTTGTTTTGTCATACCTGTTTTCAAACGGGCCAATTCAGTCTGAACCGACAGACACCCAGGCATCCCACTGCTTTGGATACAAATGATTAGCCGGGGTGTTTAACCCGAGCTGGTTCGAACCTGTCCGAAGCTTACCCGCCACTCTGACCAGGAAAGAGCGGATAGTTGAAGGTTCCAGCAACTGATCTTTATCTCCGCTGCATAACGCCATCCAGCGGACTGTATTGTGCCAGATAGAGCATTGAAATAAAGCACTGCTTCCCCAGAAGTCATCCATTTTTATGTGGCCGAGAGCCATCTGGTTTTTGGCCTCTTCTATCCAGGTCTCGCAAGTAGCTCGCTTGCCATAAGATTTATGAGCTTGCCAGCATGACAAGTCTTCGGTGGTCACATAGCAAAAGAAGTCGTGCTCTTTCAGCTCGAACAATTCACCATTACCGGATTTATTTTCTTTTTCTCTTTCTTGGCGCACGGCAACAAAACGGCGGGAGTGAGTCCAGTTAGCGCATTGATGACAGAATATACATTGCTCCCAGCCAGGCCTGCCGGATATGGGTTCCCATAGTTGGATAAAGCAGTTCTTTCAGCCCCTTAACTGCCTTGACCAGATAGCCGTGACCAAATTGGTCAAGAAGATAAAAAGAGCGCCGTAAAAAAAACCACTGTCGCCACGAAAAAGAATAGTTTGACTCTTTGGTAAATGGGCAAGTAGCTGTTTTGTGAATTCTACTATCCCATTACTGGTGTATGCGTCTCTGCTCTAAGCCAGCCTTGCGAATTCTTTTTGTGTGTCACAAAAAGCCAGGATCGGATGAAAGGAATATTTGCCTTTCTGGAAAGGATTGTAGCCCTTCTCAGTGTTGTAACCGTCAGCTATTTTTACGGTTGAGTGGACATTTACTACACGACATGATCGTGTGGCAATTGTGGATGTGCCTTTTCGCAAGGCGTTTCTCCACAGCTTGCCGCGAGTATTATCCCAAAAGAAAGGGTCTTTGCTGCTATGAGTGAGTTTGTCAGCAGAGGGTTTATTGAAGTCTGGTATTTCAATGTAAGATTCATCGCAGTACCCGCTCTTGTCTTTACAATGTTAAATCTTGTTGGAATTATAAATATTTAAGAGACAAACAGGTTGAGTACAGTATTGCCCGGTCAGCTTTTTGTTTTGAGTCGCCTTCTTTCCCGGCAAACAAAATTAATACGGCAGCGGTTAGTATTGAACAGCTGCATGGACTGCATCCAACATGAGGTGGCCCATGCATACTCATACACAGAGAAAGGTCTGAGGATGGAAATTTTGATCTGGTTGCCGGCAATTATCCATTGTGTCACCGGAATTGATGCATGGCAGTCAATGGCCTGCCGTGAATACTATTTTTTCTTTTCGCATCTTTGATTCTGGGGCGTAGCATGAAGAACGAACATGGTGAAATAGTTATCTATCAGACTGAGGGCGGGCAGAGCCTTCTCGAAGTTCACCTCGGGAAGGAGACGGTCTGGTTGACTTTGAATCAAATGGCCGATCTGTTCGAGCGGGATAAGTCTGTTATCTCAAGGCACTTGCAAACGATTTATTCCACCGGGGAATTGGATAAAGGTGCAACTGTTGCAAAAAATGCAACAGTTCAAGATGAGGGTGGAAGAAAGGTTTCCAGGAATATCGAATGGTACAATCTGGACGCCATCATCTCCGTCGGCTACCGGGTTAATTCCAAGCGCGGCACCCAGTTCCGTATCTGGGCGACCTCCGTACTGAAGGATCATCTCCTCAAGGGATATAGCCTCAACCATAAGCGGCTGGCGGAAAAGGGGCTTGCCGATATGGAACAGGCGGTTGCCCTCCTGACCCGGACTTTGCAGCGAAACGAGCTGGTAACGGATGAGGGCAAAGCGGTGCTGGAGGTGGTCGGCAGATATGCCAGATCCTGGTCACTGCTCCTGCGCTACGATGAAGACCGGCTGGAACTGCCGAAAAACCGCCATCCACCAAAGCAATCCCTTGATTATGGCCGGACCGGAAAGTCCATCAAGGCGCTCAAGGAAGATCTCCTGGCGCGGGGCGAGGCTTCCGGGCTGTTCGGCCAGGAGCGGGAGCATCATCTCCAGGGTATCCTCGGCAACCTCGACCAGACCTTCGGCGGCCGGGAACTCTATGGGAGCGTGGAAGAAAAGGCGGCCCACCTTCTTTACTTTGTCATCAAGGATCATCCCTTCAGCGACGGCAACAAACGGATCGGCGCCTTTCTCTTCCTGCTGTTCCTCAAAGAGAACAACCTGCTCGACCAATCCGGCATCAACGATAACGGACTGGTGGCCCTGGCTTTGTTGATTGCCGAGAGCGATCCCAGACAAAAGGAGTTGCTGATCAGACTGATTATGAACCTCCTTGCCGGTGATACAGAATGATCCACGACCATTTTGCCGCTGACCTTGGCATTGAGGCAGATAACCCGTTTGCCATTAAGATTGCCCGGTTTGCTATGAAGCTAAAAAAATATGGTCTGGTATTGCAATTATGAAAAATTTATCCTATGTTGAAGTCAACACACCTGCCATGCCTCTGGCCGCTTGCGGTTATGCACACTTTGGTGGGTTTTTTTATGCCCGGAGGTTACGGGTATGACTGATTTCAACAAACCGGCTGGACGCGCCGCATCTCTTGTTGATCAGTGGATCGAGCGTGGCCTGGACGTGCCTGACCGAGCCCGGGCCGAACACTACCTCTCGGTGGTCAGCTACTACCGCCTCAGCGCCTATACCCTCCCCTTTCAGTGCGGTAATCCGGAGCACCACTTCAATCACGGCGCGAGTTTTTGCGAGGTTTTAGGCCTTTATATCTTCGATCGCCAACTCCGCCTGCTTCTCCTTGATGCTATTGAACGTATCGAGGTGGCCCTGCGGGCTCGCATGACAAATGTCCTTGCGAAAAATCATGGCCCTCATGCCTATCTTGACCGAGCAATCTTTGATACCCGCTATGATCATGACTGGCTGCTTCAGCAGATACAGAGGAAGTGTGGTGAAAGTCAGGCTGAGACCTTTATCAAACATTATCGCGGCAAATATACAAACCCGGAGTTACCGCCGATCTGGATGGTGATTGAGATTCTTACATTTAGAGAGGTCTCCGTTCTTTTCAGTTTCCTGCGCCAAAAAGAGGATAAACAGGCTATTTCCGAATTTTGGGGTCTCGATGATACCGTTCTGCGTTCCTGGTTTCGGGCCCTCTCGGACCTCCGTAATGTCTGTGCCCACCATGCCCGAACATGGAACCGTGAGTTTGGCAGCAAGCCTCTGATTCCCAGAAAAGTACCGAAAAGGTGGCCGGATTTGGGCCGTCCTTTGACCGACCCTCAGGTGAAACCAACCAACCGCCTCTATTATTTTTTAGTTGTTATTGAGTTTCTGCTTGAAAAGATCAACCCCGGCTCCAAATGGCATGAGCGTCTCTACTGTTTGATGCGGGAGCACCCAAAGGTAAGCAAACCGCATATGGGCATGCCTGATGATTGGGCCGACGATCCTTTCTGGCGCCTGACCGCCGGCAAGCAACAAAACTGATTATACGGAAAATACATCCGTCCCGGTTCCAGTGGGTAGATAGATTTGCATCATAAGTTCGGGTGCATTTTGATTTGGTTGACAGTGATTAAGAATTGTGTCCCCCTAAATTTGGTTTGAGAATGGAAATAACACCCTATACCAGTGCAGCTCTTGCCCGGATCAGGCAGAGAGCTCCCCTTATTCATAACATCACCAATTTTGTGGTGATGAACAGTTCCGCCAATATACTGCTGGCCATCGGCGCTTCTCCGGTCATGGCCCATTGCCTGGCGGAAATGGAAGAGATGACCTCTCTGGCCAGCGCCCTGGTCCTCAATATAGGGACAATCGACGAGGATTGGCTTGCATCCATGATTTTGGCCGGCAAGACTGCCAATACTCTGGGCATACCTGTAATCCTTGATCCTGTCGGGGCAGGGGCAACCAGGCTCCGTACCGAAGCAGTCAGGAAAATCATGGAGGATTGCTCCATCACCGTCCTGCGCGGCAACTGCTCGGAGATTCTTTCCCTCGCTGCTTCTGACATCAAGACCAAAGGGGTGGATTCAACCCTGTCATTATCCGATGAGATGATGGAAGTGGCCAAACAGATGGCCATTGACAATGAATGTGTCATTGCCATTTCCGGAGAAGAAGATTTCATAACGGATGGCAATCAGGTCTTTCGGGTGCGGAACGGCCAGCCGATAATGACCAGGGTGACAGGGACCGGTTGCGGCCTGACGGCTGTTACCGCTGCTTTTTGTGCAGTTGAAGAGAAAAACATGGCCAAGGCAACGGCTGCCGCCTTCGGATTCTACGGCCTCTGCGGTGATTTAGCGGTGCAAACAAGTAACAAGCCCGGCAGTTTTCAGGTCGCGTTCCTGGACCAGCTCTATTCGACAGGAGCAGAAGAGATAGCAAAATATCTCAAGGTAAGAGAAGTTTAAATAAGTATGGTGTCGTCCTCCGAACTCACGTATCCCTGGCAAATGTCTTCCAGACAGGAATTGGTTTCTTTAAGATATGCTCTTACTGATCAATTGAATGAGATGGTGGCTGAACATGAAGAACGAACATAGTGAAATAGTCATTTATCAGACCGAGGGTGGCAGAGCCTGCTCGAAGTCCACCTTGGGAAGGAGACGGTCTGGTTGTCTCAGGCGCAAATGGTGGAACTTTTCCAGAGAGATCATTCTGTTATCTCCCGCCATATCCGGAATGTTTTCAAAAAAGGGGAATTGGACGAAGAAAGCAATATGCAAAAAATGCATATTGCAAATTCAGACAAACCCGCCGCCTTTTACAATCTCGATGTCATCATCTCTGTTGGCTATCGGGTTAAGTCGCATCGCGGTACCATATGAACCTCCTTGTGGGTGACACAAAATAACCTGATTCCATTCCCTCTTTATTTCTCTTGAGAATGGAATAAAACTTGACTTTAGTTCATGTTTGTCCCTATATTTTAATATGAAATTCGATCCGACAAAAGAATTGTCCCGAAAAGATGTCGAGTCTTTGGTTCGAGATATCGTCGAAACAGGGACTCTCATAATATCCAGTCACGCCAAAGAGCGAATGGCCAAAAGGGGTTACACAATTCAGGATGTGCAGTTCATATTGTCACACGGTCGTGTCCAGTCCAGTGAATTTAATGTTGCTGCCAACAACTGGAAATATCGTTTTGAAGGCAACGACATCGATGGTGACACAGGGGCTGTCATAATAGCCATTGCAAGCCACTACAATGCTATAATCATTACCGTCCTTGGATGATGACCATCCACAGAGGAAAGGTTTCGCGTTAAAATAAACGCTACAGGGTGAATAAAATGGAAAATTGCCAAGTGTGTGGAGAGCCGCTGCAAGTCATCAAGGATCAACCTTACAGGTATAGCGAATGCGGTCTTGATGTCGTCCTGTTAGGAATAACGCAATATCATTGCGAAAAATGCGGAGAAGATTTTGCCGCCATTCCCAGCCCGCAGAAACTGCATCGAATTATTGGAATCCACATCTGCAAAGAGAACAAGGCACTTTTGCAAGCCAAAGAGATACAGTTTCTCAGAAAAGAGCTGCGCCTCAAGGCCAAGGAGCTTGCTCACATCCTTGGGGTCTCCGACTCGGTCGTGTCACGCTGGGAAAACGGGAAAGCATCCATCGGGGAGGGGAATGACAGGCTGTTGAGATCCATCTTTATGGCCTCCGTCAACGAAATTTCCGGGATACACGACTCCTCCATGAACATACTTGATCTGTTCAAGGAGCTTCCCCATAAGCGCAAGGAAATTAAAACACCTCACTCTATCAATCTCAATCCACAGGAATGGATGCAGTCCGAGAGTGTCTGCTCTGCTTGAGGTACATGGAAAAAGATGAGAGCCCAAGAAAAGAGGCAGGATAAATTTTGGGTGACAAAAATAGTTCTGTCCCCTTTTCCACCCAGAGATTTATTCCCTTGTTGCTTCTGACGTCAAGACCAAAGGGGTGGATACAACCCTGTCATTATCCGATGAGATGAGATGGTAGATGTGGCCAGACAAATGGCCATTGACAATGGATGTGTCATTGCCATTTCCGGAGAAGAAGATTGTCATAACGGATGGCAATCAGGTCTTTCGGGTGCGGAATGGCCAGCCGATAATGACCAGGGTGACAGGGACCGGTTGCGGCCTGACGGCTGTTACCGCTGCTTTTTGTGCAGTTGAAGAGAAAAACATGGCCAAGGCAACGGCTGCAGCCTTCGGATTTTACGGCCTCTGCGGTGATTTAGCGGTTCAAACAAGTAATAAGCCCGGCAGTTTTCAGGTCGCGTTCCTTGACCAGCTCTATTCGACAGGAGCAGAAGAGATAGCAAAATATCTCAAGGTAAGAGAAGTTTGACCCTGACTATTGATATAGGGCTGGCTGAGATTGTTTTCTTGTCCTTAACAACATCAAAAAGAGTGATTGCTTTATGAATTTTTCTTGGTTCCAATTCGTCCCGTTACTGTTCGTTGGTGCTTTATTTTGCTTAGCTTGGGAGTTCTTGCCTTTGCTACCAAAAGAATGATGCGGGGCCGACGGAACCCACTTACAGGTGATCTGTTGCGCAACCCAGGCGAGTCATTACGGCCACAGGTTGATGATCTCACTTTCGATATCCTCGGTCTGGGTTTTGGCTTTTTTGTTGTTCCCTTGGTCGTGTACACTCAAGTTGTTACAGCAAGTTATCTTACAAAAAAGCCACCAAGTCTGTTCTTGCTGGTCATCATGATCGTAATCGGCCTGACTTTCATAAGCTATTTTGCTGTACGGATCATAAAATTAATGGGTAAAAGGAATAAATTGCGGTTGGGGCTGGATTGTGAAATGGCTGTCGGCCAAGAGCTCAATCAACTCATGTTGCATGGGTGTCGTGTTTATCATGATTTCCCTGCCGATAATTTTAATATTGATCATGTTGTCATCGGCCCAGCCGGTGTCTATGCCGTGGAAACTAAAGGCAGAGCCAAATCAGAAAAGGGGCGGGGGACGGCATTGGTGGTTTATGACGGAAAAACACTGAAATTCCCCGGTTGGAGCGAAACCGAGCCCATTATCCAGGCCAAGCGGCAAGCGCAATGGTTGGCAAACTGGTTAACGAGTGCAGTCGGCCAGCCGATTGTGGTGAAACCGGCTTTAGCCTTGCCGGGATGGTATATTGATAGCAAAGAACGTGATATGGTGGTGTTTAATTCCAAAAATTCTGGTTTTCTTGCAAAATCCCTGGATGGTAAAGTTCTGCCAGCAAATTTGATCCAATCTATTGCCCACCAAGTAGAGCAACGCTGCCGAACTGTAGAGCCGTTTTCCTACAGAAAAAAGAAGAAGGAGTAAATATGGCTGCTGCAACCATCAAGGTCTTTCTTCGTTTGGCATTGCCGGAAGGAATTTTTTTATTTTTCCTGTTTGAGAGGATTTAGGAATGTGTGGGGAAATCGATCACTATCTACATGCTTTTGCAAATTTGAGGACCGATAGAAATCGGAACCGCTGGTCTGCAGAAACATGCTATCGCGCACCCCATAAACCATTTCTTTTGCTTTCCGTTATTGATCAGGTTGCCCACGGAGGCATCACTCGCAATTTTATTGAACCAACGTATGAATTGGCTGAGACTTTTGTCCAATATTGGAACAAGGTCATGCCCCTGGGCGCTTCAGGCAATGTCGCTTATCCATATTTCTATATGGACAGTGAGCCTTTCTGGGAGCTTGTTGCCAAGCCGGGAGTAGAGGTTCCCGCCGGAAAAGTAGTAAGCTCCATGAAAAAAGTTCGAGAACTTTATCTGGGCGCGAAATTGGCTGAAGGACTTTATTCTCTTCTTAAAGTGCCACTCGCACGGGAGAGGCTTCGGGGCGTTTTGATTGAGAACTATTTTGCCCCTGAAGTACGACCACTGCTTTCAGAGCAGGGGAAGATTAACTATCTGGCATACGAGTATGGCAAGGATCTTCTTGATTCCAGCAGGTCCGAAGAATCAATCCCGCAATATGAAAGTGGACTTCTCGTTCGGCAAGTCCGTGATCAGGGTTTCAGAAAGGTCATTGTGAAGCTGTATGAGCATCGTTGTGCCCTCTGCGGGATTCGCATGCTCACTCCCGATGGTCATACCTTGGTGGATGCAGCCCATATTGTCCCATGGTCGGAAAGCAAGGACGATAAGCCCACAAACGGTCTGGCACTCTGTCGTTTGTGCCACTGGTCTTTTGATGAAGGCCTGATGGCTGTTGGGGAAAATTATGAGGTGAAAATTTCTCCACAGGTAACGCGGGAGCCCAACTTCCCAGGCCACATACTCACCTTGTCAGACCGACCAATTTTCCGGCCTCAAGATTCTACCTATTGGCCGATATTAGAAAATTTTGCTCGGCATAGAAAAAAGGTTTTCAGAAAGTGAGTGGGAAGTGGGACGTAAAGATATTTGTCCCGGTTTTGCTTCCGGAACTCTCAAACTTTTGTAATTCCCTGCAAAGCCAGGGGATTACCTGACGGAAATTAATTGATAAATCTTGTTACCCCTGGCATCTACGAAGCACTCATCGATGAATACCTCCGCGACGCTCTAGCTTTGCGTCCGGAATTAAGGACTGTTTTTGGAAAAATCGATTCGGAGGAACAGCCAGCCAAGTATGCATCATTTGTGGCAAAGGTACTTGAGCAGGCGCTCCGGGAAGAGTCTGATCCGGAAAAGCGGCTGGCACTCTGCAATTGGATTCTCGGTCACGTTGCCAATGAGCCCGGCAGAGGCCATCTTGAAAAACATCGCCTCGTCTCGGGTCAAAAGCCAATCCTGCTTGAAATTACCCCTCAGAATTACGGAACATCAGGTATCCCCCGGCCCCACACCCCGCTGGCAGAAAGCAGTCTCTTTACCGGCTCACCCCAGGAACCGCAACTGGCCCATGAGCTTCATGAGGAGATGCGTTCCGCCGATGCTGTAGAGATCCTGGTGTCATTCATCAAATGGTCCGGGTTGCGCCTGTTGATGCCGGCTTTTGAAGATTTGCGCGACCGCCATGTGCCGGTGCGCTTGATCACGACCTCATACATGGGGGCCTCTGATGCACCCGCAGTCGAGTGGCTGGCTCGGATGCCGAACGTCGAAGTGCGCATTTCTTACGATACTGAGCGGACCAGACTTCACGCCAAAGCGTACCACTTCCGGCGCAACAGCGGTTTCTCTACGGCTTATATCGGTTCGGCCAACATGTCCCATGCCGCCATAACCAGCGGCCTGGAATGGAATCTCAAAGTCACGGCCCAGGACATGGGGCATATCCTCGAAAAGTTTACGGTTGAGTTTGAGACCTACTGGAACAGCCGCGAATTCGTTCCGTTTGATCCCGCGAATCCGACTCTTTTCCGTACAGCAATCGACCGTGCGCGAAATCCTCGGCACAACGGCCAGACTGTCTTCTTTGACCTGCGGCCGCATCCATTTCAGGAGCGCATTCTTGAAGCCCTGGAGCGGGAACGGAGCGCCCACGATCGTTGGCGTAATCTGGTTATAGCCGCCACCGGTACCGGCAAGACCGTGGTTGCCGCCTTTGACTTCAAGCAATTCTTCGACAAGAAGCAAAGGCAGGCCCGGATTCTGTTTGTTGCTCACCGCCAGGAAATCCTCCAGCAAGCACAGGCCACCTTTTGCAACGTGCTTCGTGATCAGAACTTTGGTGAATTGCTGGTCGGCCAGTTTCAGGCCAATCGCCTAGAGCATCTGTTCTGTTCGGTCGGGATGTTGGCGAGTCGGCGTTTATGGGAGCAGGTCGGTAGCGACTTCTATGACTACATCGTAATCGATGAAGCCCATCATGGTACCGCGGCCAGCTATCGTCCGATCTTCGACCACTTTTCCCCGAAGATCCTGCTCGGCCTGACCGCCACACCGGAGCGGATGGACGGTGATAACGTTGCGGCAGATTTTGGCAACCGTTTTGCCGCCGAGATCCGCCTACCCGAGGCATTGGAGGAAAAACTCCTCTGCCCCTTTCACTATTTCGGCGTGGCCGATCCGATCGCAATTAGTGGCGAGCAGTTCTGGCGCAACGGCAAGTATGATGCCGCCGCGCTGGAAAATGTCTATGTTCTGGATCATGACCGGGCTAAGCAGCGCGTCGATACCATCCTCGCGGCGCTTATCCGTTATGAACCTGACCTGAGTGCCATTAAGGGGATCGGATTCTGCGTCACCATCAAGCATGCCGTTTTTATGGCGGAGCAGTTCACCCAGCGGGGGATACCATCAGGAGCCTTTGTCTCCGGCGTCGAGAATGGACGCTGTCAAGAACTGCTGGATGACTTGAAGGCAGGGAGACTCACGTTCCTCTTTACCGTCGACAAGCTGAGCGAAGGTGTTGATGTTCCGGAGGTAAACACGGTCCTCTTCCTCCGTCCCACGGAGAGCCTTACGGTCTTTCTGCAGCAGTTGGGACGCGGCCTGCGCCATGCACCGGGGAAGGATTGTCTCACCGTGCTCGACCTAGTCGGCCAGGCCCATCGGCGCTACCGAGCAGACACTAAACTTAAGGCGCTCATGCCCCGTCACCGTTACTCCATTGACAAAGAAGTAGAGCTTAATTTCCCCCATCTCCCTGCCGGCTGCTCTATTCAGCTCGACCGTCTCTCCCGTCAGTACGTTCTGGAAAACATTCGAGAGAACTTCGGCAGGTTGGCCGTGCAAGTCCCTGACCGGCTCCAGACCTTTACCAGCGAAACCGGACAGGAATTGACCTTCGGCAATTTCATTCGTTACCACGATTACGACCCGGAAGTGCTGCTGGTAAATGAATCTTGGTCAGGGTGGAAAGCAAGGGCGCAGATGGGACCGATCCCCATTGATCCGGATCTGGTACGGCTTAAGAAGACTCTGGTGCGGGCGGCATTCATAAACGGCCCACATGAGGTAGCTTTGCTGCGCGAGGTTCTCGGCAAGGTTTCTCAAGGAGCTATTGACGATGCGCTATCGCTTGCTGGGGATTCTGTCATGTCCATCTATTATCGGATATGGGGTGCTACGGGAAACAATCTCGGCATCACCTCCGTTGAAGATGCATTCCGTCGCCTTGCCAGAAATCCAACGATTCTTGCCGATCTGGACGAAATCTTAAGCTGGTCACTTGACACGACTGAGGTCAGCGGACAGATACCGGAATTGCCTTTTGCCTGTCCGCTTGAACTGCATGCACATTACAGCGGTAAAGAGATTCAGGCAGTATTTGGCAAGGCTACACTTGAGACCGCAGGGCAAACCGGCGTAGGCTCGTTTCACTTTGCGCGAAGTAAAGACCTATGCGCTGCTCATTACATATCAGAAGACGGAAAAAGAGTTCTCACCGAGCACCATGTATGCCGATTATCCGATCAGCAGGGAGCTGCTACATTGGGAGTCACAGTCGATGACATCGCAGCAGTCAGAAACCGGGCAGAATCTGATTCACCATATAGAGCGGGGATATACGATTCTTATTTTTGCCAGAGGCCAGAAAAAGCGGAATAAGGTTGTTGTGCCGTTCACCTATCTTGGCCCAGTGGAGCAGGTAAGTTACGAGAGCGAGCGTCCGATCAAGATGGTATGGAGGTTACAGCATCAGATGCCGGTGGAGATGTTTGAGGATAATCGGAGAGGTGGGTGAGTTTATCTGCCCCCTGTGTTAGGAAAGATGTCGTCTCCTGGTTTTTAATTTGTGTGTTAATCATTGAGGGATGGAGTTGGATCACGCCAACCCATTGATGCCATGTATGTAAATACAATATTTAGGAGGTTATTTTAACCTTAAACGGACTCTTTTGATGACTAAAAGGTTGGGGATGGGGTCGGGCCGCGATAACTAACTAAAAATATATGTAATCATTGTTGAAAACAGGCATTTTTCTGGGCTATAATGACGTTTTTAAGGCCAAAAACTCAAATATAGAGTCACGCAACCCATGGTCAGGGCTGACTCAGAATGTGCCTGAATCTCAACCAAGGAGGCGGTATGAACAACATCCATACTCTTGAAGATATTGCCACCCTTTCTGAAACCCTGGGTCTGGAGTGCAAGCTGGCAGCAGGACAGGAAGGTGCAATCAGAAAAAAGCGCAAGACCGCTGAATACGCTTTGAAGGCCGAGTTGATGGCAGCACTGGGGGGTGCTCAATGAATGGCGAAACCTTGCTTACCCTCAACGAAGGGAAGACTCTGGAATTCAAGCGGGATCTGTCATCTCCCAAAGGACTGCTGAAGACCCTTGTCGCCTTTGCCAATACCGCCGGCGGTAAACTGATCATCGGGGTGGAGGACAAAAGTCGACAGGTGATCGGTGTCGACTTTCCGCTCGACGAAGAGGAACGGCTGTGCAGCCTGATTGCCGACTCCATCAGCCCCCGCCTGGTTCCCAATGTTGAAATGACCACAGTGGATAACAGAACCCTGCTGATTGTCGAAGTCTTTCCCAGCAATTCCAGACCCCATTATCTACGTTCTGAAGGCCAGGAAAACGGCGTCTATGTCCGGCTCGGTTCCACCAACCGGCAGGCGGACCGCGAACTGATCGGTGAACTGCGACGTTCTGTCGAGGGTGTTTCGTTCGACGAAATGCCACTTCCGGAACTCTCCAGAGACGATTTAGACCTCAAGGCCGCCCGCAGAGCATTTGCAGGGAAACGCGAACTTGACGAACAGGAGTTAATCACCCTCAAGTTGCTCCGGAGTGAACAGGGGCGACTGACTCCCACCAAGGGGGCGATGATCCTGTTCGGCAGGGAGCGTATTTTTCATTTTCCCGACGCCTGGGTGCAGTGCGGGCGTTTCATCGGCCACGACAAGACCGATATCTTCGATCACATCGAATTGGATGAACCGCTGCCCCAAGCCGTGGAAAGCATCATGTTGTTTTTCAAAAAACACGCCATGCGCGGGGCCGATTTTTCCGAAATTCAGCGCAAGGATGTCTGGAGCATTCCCCTCTCTGTCCTGCGCGAAGTGGTTATCAATGCCCTGGTCCATACCGATTACTCCCAGCGCGGCGCCCCGATCCGTATCGCTTTCTTCGATGACCGCATCGAGGTCGAAAATCCTGGTATCCTCTTACCAGGGATGACCATTGAGGATATGAAGAGCGGAGTTTCCAAGATCCGCAACCCCGTCATTGCCCGTGTCTTCCGTGAACTGAAACTGATTGAGCAATGGGGCAGCGGCGTGCGCAATATCCTGCACCAAAGCCGGGAAATGGGCCTGCCGGAACCATTGGTTCAGGAAATCGGTATGCGCTTACGCTTCACTGTTTTTCTGGCCCGGCCGATTGTCCTTGATAAACAGCAGGTCGGTTCACGGTCGGGACACCAAGATGGGTTGGTAGAGAGGTTGGCAGATGGGTTGGCAGAAAGCCAACGTCAGATCCTGTTACTGATCACCGAAAACCCTAATATTTCCAAACGGGAACTGGCTGAGCGGATCGGCATCAGCACAACCGCTATCGACAAGAATATCAAAACATTAAAAAACAGAGAGGTCCTACGACGGGTGGGACCGGATAAAGGCGGCTTCTGGGAAGTAATGGATGGCAGCCATGAATAAAGGAACCGTGGATATGCTGGGGAAAGACTTCGACACCGCCTTCTCATACAAGCCACAGGATCTAATGGCCCAAATGTTTGATTATATATTGTGAGGAGAACGTGGAATTTTTTGAGTTTGCTGAGGTGGTGACAAGCCAGGAGGAGATTCGGAGCAGGGTCTCTATCGATACCCTGCCGGATTTTTGTGAGGAGATCGAGGGGGTGGATGCAGCTGAGGAGTTGGGCCGGGTTGTTTACTTCCGCCAATGGGGCCGGTTCCACATCCGCCAGGAGACGGTGATTGGTGGGGTGCGCTTTTCCGTGCCCGACTGCCCCAACGCACTCGCCTGGACGGTGACCACCGGATATCCTCCATGCCCGGCGAAGATGGTCCTGCACGCCACCATTAACCGGATCGAGCATCATCCCGAATTCATTGACGCCACAAAAGCATTGCTGGCCGCTCTCAAGACCGGCCTGGAAAGGAATTATAGAAGCGGGGCTACAGCTGTACCCCAACCATTCCGGATACCCTGCCTGTAAACACGAAGGATGGGAGCAGGGCGGGCACCCGGTTAGCTCTCCTTTTCTGTTCAGGTTGCGCCTGCCAGAACAGAAAACGGGGACGGATATATTTCCCCTGTTGATTGAAATAATGGGGTCGGAAGTTAACCACACAAAGGTGTTGTCCAATGTCTGAGATACAAGATCGAGTTCAGTTACGGCCTTCCTGGAAGAGTCGGATCGGAGGTGAATTTGAGCAGGAGTATATGCAAAACCTCAGGCAGTTCCTGATCCAGGAGAAAGGGGCCGGAAAGATCATTTACCCGGAAGGGAAAAATATTTTTAATGCCATGAACCTGCTTGCCTTTGAGGACGTGAAGGTCGTGATCATCGGGCAGGACCCGTATCACGGGCCGGGACAGGCACACGGCTTGTGTTTTTCAGTCATGCCGGGGGTAGCGCCTCCTCCATCCCTTAAAAATATCTTCCAGGAAATCCATACGGATCTTGGTGTCACTCCGGCCAACCATGGATATCTCAACAGCTGGGCGGAACAGGGTGTGCTTCTGTTAAACAGTGTGCTGACCGTGGAACAGAACAGGGCGGCTTCGCACCAGGGAAAGGGGTGGGAACGTTTCACCGATGCCGTTATTCAGACGCTGAACAGCGAACATTCCGGGCTGGTGTTTTTCCTGTGGGGCAGTTACGCCCAGAAAAAAGGGGCGATTATTGATAAAAATCGTCACCTGGTCCTGCAGTCGGTTCACCCGTCCCCCTTGTCCGCCCATCGTGGTTTCTTTGGTAATAATCATTTTTCCAAGGCAAATGCCTATCTGCAGGATCAGTCAAAATCTCCTATTAACTGGGAACTGCCTTTACTGGATGAAGGGAGCAACAAACCATCGGAAAAAGGAATGAGGCCGGCCGCACTAACTAGCTGAAAGCATAGGTTGTCATTGTTGGAGCCAGGCTTTTTTCGGAGCTATAATGACGTTTTTAAAGCCAAAAACGCAAATCGTGCGAATTGTGCACCTCTCCAGTGTTGTCCGGTTAAGAAATTGCAAAGCTGGTTTTGCCCTCACCCCCACCCTCTCCCAGAGGGAGAGGGAGCTTTTTTATCCCCTCGCCCTCTGGGAGAGGGTGGCCGAAGGCCGGGTGAGGGATGCCGGAGTGGCGCTTTTGTACGGAAATCGCGCCATGCAAAAGTCTAACCGGACAACACTGGCATCTCTCATAAATTGTGCCACTCCTATTGGCCCACAAAATATACATGCGCCATTTTATTGACGCATGTATTGACGTAATGCGCCAATAAAGATATATTTATGTTTATCAACAGGAACAATTTATATCCATGTCTTGAGGGTAGACGCGTCATGCCAAAAAAGATAACCGCTGAGACGGATGTTCGCATTCTTGAGGAAATAGGCCGCCATGCAGAGGGGATAGGCATGGACGCCCTCCACGCCTATGTTAAGGATGCCATCAGTCGGCGAACCCTGCAACGTCGCCTTACCCGGTTCATAGCTGAGGGGAGAATTGTCAGGGAAGGAAGGCAACGAGGGGTACGTTACCGTCCTGGGCCGATCACCGGCGAGATCAGCGGCGCCTTGCCTGGTCTCTCTGAAGAAGCTGTTGCGGAAGCGTATATCCCTCTTTCAACTGCAGGAAAAGAGATCAGGAACAATGTTCGCAAGGAACGGCGCATGCGGACACCTGTCGGCTATAACCAGGAATTTCTGGAAGCATATTATCCCAACGAGACGTTTTATCTGCCTGCTGACCTGCGCAGCCAGCTTCATACCCTTGGCACACCTCCCGGCAGCGAACGGCCTGCCGGCACCTTTGCCCGTGACATCATGAACCGGTTGTTGATCGATCTTTCGTGGTCGTCGTCACGACTCGAAGGAAACACCTACAGCCGACTCGATACCGAGCGCCTGATCGAATTTGGTCAAGCCGCCGAAGGGAAGGATGCACTGGAAACCCAGATGATCCTTAACCACAAGGCCGCCATCGAGCTGCTGGTGAATGAAGTGGACCGTGTTGACTTTACCCCCTACACCATTTTCAGTTTACATGCCTTTCTCTCCGATGGACTTCTGGCGGATCAGAGTGCCGGTGGTCGAATCCGCAACCGGCCGGTGGAAATCGGAGGGAGCGTCTACATGCCGATTGCCATGCCGCAAAGGCTTGATGAGCTGTTCCGGATTATTCTCTCGATGGCCCGGGAGATTCGCGATCCCTTTGAACAGTCATTTTTTGTGATGGTCCATCTTCCTTACCTGCAACCGTTTGAGGATGTGAACAAACGTGTCTCCCGGCTCGCCGCCAACATCCCCTTGATTCGGCACAACCTCTGTCCGCTTTCGTTTATCGACGTGCCGGAGAGTGCCTATATTGATGCCATGCTGGGGGTGTATGAGCAGAACCGGATAGAGTTGCTGCGCGATGTCTTCGCCTGGGCCTATGAACGCTCCTGTCAGCACTATCTGGCGGTACGCCGGGAGCTGGTGCCGCCGGATACCTTCCGTTTACGATACCGGCAGAAGCTCAGCGAGACAATAAAGACAATTATTCTGCAACAGCAGGCTCCAACTCAAAAAGCGGTGATGGCGGGTATTGCTTTGTCAGTGCCTGAAGAGGATCGCGACAAGTTCGTCAAGCTTGTCCTGGAAGAGTTTGCAAACCTGCACGAAGGGAATGCAATACGCTTTGGTGTCAGTCCTCAGGAGTTTGCGGTGTGGCAAGAGAAAATCAAGCAGCAGGAAGTAGACTCCTCATTGTAAGGCAAAGGAGTTGAAATGGGCAGGAAAAGTTCGTCGCCGAATTTGCGCCATAACTCAATCAGACATTGCATTAAATTGAAAGGGGGCCTGTACCGCCATGAAAATTGACAGAAATGCGCCCTGTCCATGCGGCAGCGGTAAAAAATACAAAAAATGTTGTTATGGCAAGATGGGCAGTGAAACCGGAGGAGTGGCCATACAGGATATCATTGCTGAGGTCGAGGAGAAGCTGGAGAGCGGAGAGCTTTCATCCCTTGACGAGGCCCAGGCTGTAGTAGATGTTTTCATGCAGCAGAAAAACTCAGCGCCGCTTGCTCAATTTCATGGGCTGTCTCCAGAGCAGATGTACAGAGTTCTTTATTCTCCCTTTGAATCTCCATCCTTTGTTCAATTTGGAGAATATGGCGCGGAGGATTCGACAACCGTCCCGGTTCTTACCCTGTTTTCATTGCTTGCCGAGGCCATCGGAGAAAAGGGCTTAACGCCGACGGCCAAGGGCAATCTGCCCCAGCGCTTTTGCCGGGAAGCGGCACTTTCCTTCTGGGGGCAGGAGAAATATGAAGATCGGACAAAATACGGCGCTATCCGGTCGGAAATGGATTTTTTTGATATGCATTGCCTGCGGCTGGTGGCGGAATTGGCCGGACTTGTTCGGAAAGACAAGGGGAAATTCATTCTTAGCGTTAAATGCCGGAAGAAAATAGCCTCTCATGGGGTGGGGGCGGTGTATCCGGACCTTTTTATGGCCTATGTACAAAAATTCAATTGGGGGTATCGTGACGGTTACCAGGATATCCCCTTTATCCAGCAGGCTTTTTTGTTTACTCTTTTTCTCTTGCAGAAATACGGCGGTAAATTCAGGCCGCAGTCATTTTATGAAGACATCTTTTTAAAAGCCTTTCCCGACCTGTCTCGTGAAGTAGAAAAAACTCCGTATCGAACGGTGGAAGAAACTATCAGCCGGGCCTATTTTTACCGGACACTTAAGCATTTTGCCGAATTTTTCGGTCTTGCAGAGTTACAGAAAATATCCGGGGGGGCCTTTCCCGGGAGGTATGAGGTGAGGAAATTGCCTCTTCTCGACCAGTTTGTCTCTTTCTCCGTATAGAGAAGTCCTGGATGATTAACGTAAACCCTTTCAAAAGCAAAAGGGCAAGTACTCCTTGCCCTTGACCTGATTCAAGGAGTTTGGTTCATTATCAGCAGTGTCCGGTTAGAATCTTGCATTACTATCAAAAAAGTCCCCTCCCCCCTTGCGGGGGAGGGTTAGGGTGGGGGGTGGAACTCATCGGATAGATCATACTGGCATTCTTCCCCCTCACCCCAACCCTCTCCCCGAGGGGAGAGGGAGTAAATACTTTGAGTGCAATTCTTAAACCAGACATTACTGGTTCAATATAAATAAAAAATGGTTTTTGGGGGCCGTGACCAAAATGGAACGTCTACGAACACTCTTAAAAAAAATTGATGGGCGAGGGTACAAGGCCTATAAGGAACTGAAGGGGAGCTATCAGTTTCATGGCTACAGGCTCACTCTCGATCATGTCCAGGGTGATCCTTTTGCCCAGCCTTCGCGGATAAGCATTCATGTTCCGTCATCAATAGCCCCGCTTCCCCCTGAACTCTGTTCCGGCAAGATACGGAAAACTGCAGCGGAAGATTTTCTGGCCAGAGGTGTTGCCAGGGCAATTCAGGCAAAGGTGAAGGGGCATCGGGGGATCGGCAAGAGTGGCGAGATCCGGATTGAAACCAGTGGTCAGCAGATCCTGGTCAGAAACTCGATGCTGATAGACAGTGAAGGTATCGAGGCACGGTTGACCGTCGGTCTGCCTGCGGCAGGGCGAACGATCATGGCCAGGGAAGTGGAGGAGATGTTCTTCAGGGAACTGCCGGAGGTTGTCGCCCATGGTCTTTATTTTGAGAATCTGGATAAAGGCAGCTTTCAAAGGCATGTCGAGTCGGCTGAAGATCAGCACTGTTTGCGGGGCCTGCTGCTGCCCAACAATCTTGCCGCTTTTGTGGCCGACAACTCCCTGTTGCCAAGACAAAGCGGGATTGACGACCGGCCCCTGAAAGATAACGTGATCCCCTTTGTGGCCCCGGAATCACTGGCCTGCACGCTTGTTCTGCCCAACAGGGGCCAGGTCCGGGGGATGGGCATTCCCAGGGGGGTGACCCTGATTGTCGGCGGCGGTTTTCATGGGAAATCAACACTCCTGCATGCACTCGAAAGGGGTGTCTATAACCATATTCCCGGCGATGGCAGAGAACTGGTTGCAACCGATCCCACGGCCGTCAAGGTCCGGGCGGAAGACAATCGGGTCGTTTCCAATATCGATATCAGCCCCTTCATTGACCGGCTGCCCTTTGCCAGAAATACGACCGGCTTTTCCACTGAAAATGCAAGCGGCAGTACCTCCCAGGCCGCGAACATCATTGAAGCCCTGGAAGATGAGGCCGCTCTGCTCCTGATTGATGAAGATACGTCGGCCACCAATTTCATGATTCGCGATGAGCGGATGCAGAGGCTGGTTGTCAGGGAAAAGGAACCGATAACGCCGTTTCTTTTTCGCGTGCGAGAGATGTATCACGACCTCGGGGTCTCCACGATTCTGGTCATGGGAGGTTCCGGTGATTATTTCGCTGTGAGCGATACGGTCATCATGATGGATTCCTACAGACCGGAGGATGTCACCCTCAAGGCGCATGGTCTTGTCGACCGGCAACAGGTTCAGGAAAAACCGGGCGATCTGTCCCCGATTGTCAGGAAGTCGGCAAGACGTCCGGACGCCGGGCGATTGAATCCGGGCCGGGGAAAAAAGGATGTTTATATTGAGACCCGCGGAATTGACACCCTTCTCTTTGGCCGACATGAGATTGATCTGGGTAAAGTGGAGCAGCTGATCGATATCGGTCAGACCAGGGCAATCGGCCTCATCATCCTCTATTACGCAAAAAACTATGCCGATAAGGCTGAAAATCTTACGGAAGGGCTGAAGCTTGCCCTCAAGGATGTGGAAGAAAAGGGGCTCGATATCTTGCAGCCCTGGAAAACCGGGACACTCGCCCTGCCCCGGCTTCACGAGGTGGCGGCCGCGATCAACCGGATGCGGGCGGAAGGGTGATTCATTCATAAATAACTTTTCCAATCAAATTCCCGGCACCATTTGAAATCAGTAATGTTTTGATCTGGAAAATCAATGTTCTCCAGAACGGCCAAATCCCCCCTAACCCCCCTTTTTCAAAGGGGGGATTCTATGCTTCCCCCTTTGAAAAAGAGGGATTGAGGGGGATTTGCTGTGCACGGAAACAACATTTTATTGTCCAAAGTTCTCTTCCAGATTGACAATATCCCCCACGCTTCCGGCTTCGTTTCCCTCTCCATCAACCTGATGACGATACAGAATTGGCATCAGTTTGAAATCCCCCTGATTTCTTCTCAATGACAACACCCCTGAAAACCCCTGAAATAGGGTAGGGGGTTGGATTAAAAAAATTGTTGTCTACCCGGGAAATATGATATTCTTTTAATAATACATCAGAGAAAGGTGAGTTAAAAAACGCGAAAGGGAGGATTTCCCAATGGAGAATCCATTTCAAGCGATGCCGGATATCGATGTTCTTCCTGCTTATTTTCCGCTGCCCGGAGCGGGATTGCTTCCGGTCAATGCCTTCGTCATCAAGGCGAAGGAGCCCGTCCTCGTTGATACGGGAATGGGCATAGACGGCGAAGAGTTCATGAAGGCCCTCAAGTCGGTCATCGATCCTCGAGACTTGAAATGGGTGTGGCTCACCCACGATGATGCGGATCATACCGGTAACCTTCAGAAGGTCCTTGCTGCAGCTCCCAACGCGCGGCTTGCGGCGTTCTCCCTTGCCGTGCTGAGGATAAGCACAGCTTGGCCGGTACCCATGGATCGGGTTTACTGGCTGAATCCGGGAGACTCTATCAGTGTCGGGGATCGTAAGCTGACCGCCGTGAGACCGCCCCTGTTCGACAATCCGACTACCATCGGCATTTATGATGACAAATCTCAGGCTTTCTTTTCTGCCGATTGCTTCGGCGCCGTCATCCCGTCACCGGCGCAAAGTACCGATGATATTGCCGCCGGGGATCTGGCTCAAGGCATGGTCTCCTGGGCCAGCCTGGACAGCCCATGGGCTCATATGGCTAAGCCGGACGACTTCAGTCAAACGCTGGACGGAATTCGCCGGCTGGCCCCGAAGATGATTCTCTCGGCACACTTACCACCGGCAAAAGAAAAGACCGAACAGTTTCTGGAGCTGCTGGCGACGGTTCCTCCTTCCACTCCCTCTGTTGCTCCCAACCAGGCAGCACTGGAGCAAATGTTGACTCAGATGAGTGCTGGGGGCTGATCAGACAAGATCCTGTCGCGATTACGGAAATATGGTCCGAGCCGCCGATGCACAGGCTTGCTTAGAAGTGCTTCCCCCTTTGAAAAAGAGGGATCGAGGGGGATTTGCTGTACACGGAAGCAATATTCTTCCCGAATGCAATTTTTAAACCAGACAATGCTGCAATTTACCTGGAAAATTTCAAACAAAAAGGAGAGGACACAATGGGACTCAGCGATGAAATCAGCTCGGCCGTGAAGTGGGATTCGCCGAGCGTTGATATGCAGGATACCCTGCGGGTTGTGATAAACAAAATGGTGAACAGCGGGGTATCGGCCTTAGTTGTAAAAAATGGCGATGAGGTGGTCGGTATCGTAACCGAGATGGACCTCATGGCCTGTATTGCTAAAGGTAACGATCTGGATGGCGTTACAGCCTCCATATGCATGACTTCCTGCGAGATTATCTCCGACAAGGAGATAAGTTCACCCTGCATCCAATTGGAGGAAACACAGAGTACGCAAAATGCAATTAAGCTGATGGATATCGCAGGCGTTCATCATCTCCTTGTTACTGGGGAAAAAGGAACGGGTATTATTTCGGCCGAGAATGTTTTTCGCTTAGTCCTCAGCTAGGTTAGAAATGCTTACAGGGTTTTGCCAAGTCAAAAGCTATCAGGCAAGAAATCGATCAGTCCCGATTTTTGAATGTTCTTCCGAAGAAAGAAGGGAAGGTGAGAGTGAATGAAACCTGTGGGAGAACCGAACCGGCTGAAAGTTCTATCTACTGTACATTTGATGACTTGGATGGGGAATTCATTCTCGATGGACACTGCTATCAGATCAACTCTGATAGGTGATCGAAGTTGATGAACAGGTAATGACCCGTGAATGGGATTTACTAAAAAGAATTTCTGATTGCTTCTCCCAATTGTTGTAACTCGGCGACCTTTTTCGGGTCGTTTTCTAAATCATTAATGCCCACGCTTTCCGGGGTGGCATCCCGGCCATGGATCATTTTTAAAGCAGACATCCGGCACTGGCCATCCTGACCGCAGCGTACACAGGGTACATTGCCGAGTAAAGACACCCCGCCTATAAACTTCATCCCTTCTTCCAGCATGAAATCCTTGATGGCCTGAATGCCGATTTCAGCGGCAGGCGGCCATTCTTCCTGTCCGTGGGGAAGGGCACTGGTAATAATGGCTCCACCGGGTTTACCCGCCATCAAACCATGGCGATGTCGCAGAGGATAAAGTCGTTCCATATAGGCCTTCGTGCGGCTATCGAGTGAAGAATAGGGAGTAAAACCGGCGATGATTATGGCGCCGGCCTTGTAGGTTTTTTCAGCGAGCATGACCCCGTCATCTTTTTTAATACACCTGTTAGTTTTGATACAACCCAGGCAGGCATCACACGGCCCCAGATTATAATCACTTAATTTTATGAATTCATTCTTCATGGAGGTGGCCTCAAGAACAATTTTCAAGGCCCGATCCGTATTGCTGTTGTTAACGGGTGAACCGGAAACACCAAGTACTTTCATAAAAACTCCAGGCAGGACATATCACTTCAGGCTTCCAATAGTTTCATCACAAGGGCCAAAAAGTCACACACACTTTAATAGTTAAGGGAGGTAGAAATCGCTGATATACGATTTTGCTTGGTAAGGGTGACTGCGCGCACCTTATTTGTGTTCTCGTCCCACTTGGGTATAAAACAACAACGGTGCGCATAATGACCTGCCCCATAGAGAATAACCAGTTTGATGGAGCAAGGGAACTCCTTATTTGGTCCAGGAAAGGGGTCTATAAAAAAAAATCCTTGATTTGCCGATAAAATGGGACAGCTCTTCCATCTCGCTGATGGTTTTAAAGGAAAAGCTGTCCGGATCGCAACGATGATAGACCTTATCCCTGACTGATCTTGGATATGGTCATTGCCTCCCGTGACCTCTCCTGAAAATCAACTTATGGATATAGCTCCGGAAGGACACTCTTCCATGGCTTTTTTTACTTTGTCTTCCTGAGCCTCGGGTACCTGTCCGACTTTTACGTGGGATTTGCCATCTTTGACCACAAAAATATCCGGGGCGGTGGCTTGGCAATTGCCGGAGCCGATGCATACATCCTGATCAACTGAAACTTTCATTTGTTTCTCCTCCAGAGTTTATTTATCAGGGCTATCCCCATGATGACCCTTTTTGCTGTAATAAAAGCATGATCCATGTCGTTTGGCATGAAATCTATTTAAAATAGCCCGGGCAACCTTTAATGGCTTACAGTTGGTGTTTCAAGGCGAAGCTGGTAAATAACGCCGGCTTTATCATCGGAAATATAAATGAGGCCCAGCGGCATTATTCTGATGTCCACGGGGCGTCCGATGGACTGTTTCTTGTCATCCGTCAGCCAGCCGGTGATGAAATCCCGGTGATCGAGTAAATTCCCTTGTTCATTAAAACGAAAAAGGACAACCTTGTAGCCGGTGGGTATGGTTCGATTCCATGAACCGTGATAGGCGACGAGCATGGTATTACGGTATTGTTCCGGCCAGCCTGACGAGGGGAAAAAATCAAAACCAAGCGGGGCTGAATGGGCCTGAATATCAATGAAGGAAGGGGTCTTATTTCGACAGGCGCCGGAAATTTCATCTGCTGAGAGATACTTGTTGTCAGGGACATTTTTGCCGTAACAGTAAGGCCAGCCATAATCGCTGCCGCGTTTTATTTTGTTGATCTCGTCCGGCGGCAGGTCGTCTCCGAGATAATCACGGCCCATCTCCGTGGCCCATATTTCCTTTGTTTCGGGATGGATTCGCATGAAAACCGGGTTGCGCAGCCCTGAGGCAAATATCTGGAGTTGTCCGCCATCCTTGTTGACGACAAGGATCTTCGCCCGCCGCCAATCTTCTTCCGCGCAGGCGTTGCATGAGGAGCCCACGGAAATGAGAAGTTTATCCTCATCGGGAGGCGGCATGAACAGGAGGGACCTGGTGGAATGGCCGCCGGAACCCGGAAGATCGGTGATTTTTTCACCAGCCCCAACCTGCATCTTTTTGGGGTCGTAATCGTAGGCCGTGACCCGGTCTTTCTCGGCAATATAAAGCCGGCGGCGCGAATCGTTGGAGAATGCCAGTCCATGCGGTCTGTTCAGGCCGCTGACCACATCGATAACACTATCGGCCCGGCCGTCGCCGTTGCCGTCAGGAAGGGCTACAACCTTGCCCGCGGAAGGTATGCTCACCAGCAAGGTTCCCCGTGAATCAAAAGCCAAGACTCTGCACCCCGGCAAGCCATCCGCAAAAACAGTCAATTTGAACTCCCCCGGATACGACAGCGGTGATTTTCCTTGACGGACCAGCGTGGCAGCATCTGAAGAAGCATGGAAAACTGCCGGAGCAATGCCCCGCAGATTATCCCGGTAAAACAACCAGGCCAATACGGCAACAACGCTTATCGCAAGAAGCAGGAGGCCTGGCAGCAAATGTTTCTTCATAAAAATTCCCCTGAAAATTTATAGCACAGTCGCTGATCGGGCTTCCATGGAAAAACAATGACAATATTAATGAAAAAACTCCTGAAAAAAATATGGGTAGGGTAGGATTAAAAAAATTGTTTCCTGTCTGGAGAGTATGATATTCTTTTAATAGTTCCTTTCTGTTGTCTACTTCCACTTTTCTGGAGGACTGTCCATGAAACCACCTTTCCGAAACTTGACGCCCTTCCTTTCAGTCCGCTGGTGGCTACTGCACACCGTGGCCATCGCAACCGTTTATACCCTTGGTCATCTAATCTGCGGAGGTTGAAATCATGCTCAAATATTTCATGCGCTACCAGCCGGGCTGGCTGATTCTCCACCCCATTGTCATCGGGCTTACCTTCTGGCTCGGCGCCGTTACGAGGTTCACGCCATGAATGACCGAACGGTGAGACATCTGCTCCTTACCGCCCTGGTCCTGATGGCGTCAGCCGCGCTCTTTCTCCATCTCCGTATCCACCCCTTCCTGGTGCCGGACAAGGCCAATCCCGGGCAGACCCTGTTCAATGGCTCCTTTCTGGCGGCCGGCATCTTTCCCCTGCTGGATCTGTTTGTGGTAAGCCTGCTCTTCACTACTCGCCGGACCGCCGTTTACGGCTACGTTCTGAACGGGATGCTGGTTATCTTCGGCACGGTGCTGATGGCGCACATCGCCATCGTCAAGCTGGCCGCGGAGCCACCTCAGCCCTTTTATCTGCTGCTCTTTAAATCGACTCTGCCGGATATCAGCCTGGCCTGGGCGGATTTTCTGGTGGGGGCGGCGCTCTATTACACCTGGCTGCGGCATCCGGTTGAAAAAAAGATCCAGGAACACCTTGCTTGATTCTTGAGTGAGCGGGGTCAGGGATCTACCTACCCGGTCCATCAGAAAAGAAAGATAAAAAAAGAGGTAAGTCCGCTCCAAGATTTATCCTTCCAGATCGGCCTCAATATCAAGATCAATCCGGATTTCCTTGCCGACCACCACGCCCCAGTCATCAATGGGCACATTCCAGGTCATGCCGAATTCTTCACGATTTATCATGGCATTGGCCGTGATGCCGAGGATGGTCTCTCCGCCGAAGTCCGGAGGACAGGTCACGGGTCTTGAAAATTTGACATCCAGAATGATCGGTTTTGTGACACCGTGCATGTTTAAATCGCCGGTGAGGCTTCCGCCGTCAGCTGATGCCTTGAAATCAGTGCTTTTAAAGGATATGGCAGGGTAGGTTGCCAGGTCGAAAAAATCGGGACTGGAAAGATGCGCGTCCCGTTGAGCAATACCGGTATAAAGACCGGTGGCATCAATAGTAACTTCCAGGGAAAAAGAGGAGGGATCAGCCGGGTCGAACTCAGCCGAACCGCATAATTTGTTGAACTGGCCGCGGACATGGGCGGCCATCATGTGCCGTACCTTGAATGCCGCTACCGAATGATCAGGATCAATATTCCATTTGGCCATGAGACTTCTCCTTGGTATTGGTTACGCACAATTGATAAAACACTGGGGGTCATCGGCCAGGATATCACCCGTGCCCCGGGAAAGGGAATGGGCGTAGGCAATCGCCCGACAGCCCCGGCAATGAGCCCAGCTGGCGCAACTGCCGCATCGGCCTTTATATTGACTCCGGTCCCGAAGTTGCTCAAGGATTTCGGAATCGGCCCAGATCTCTCGTAAAGAATCCTCCCGTACATTACCGATCGGAACTGACAGTCTCCGGCAGGGGGTGACGGTACCGTCGGGGAGAAGCGTCAGGCCCGCAACCCCGGCGGCGCAACCGCCGGTGGCGATCGACCCGTATTCATCCGCTCCGGCCCCGTTTCTCATCTGCGAGGCCACAGGGTCACCGGTGACGATCTCAAGGCCAGGCGCGGAGAGGGCAAAAATAGCCTCATATGTTTCCCGGAGCTTTTCCCGGCCAATCATCCGGCCGACCAGGTCCAGACCCCGACCGGAAGGCACCAGCCGTGAAAATCCCAGCCGCTGGACCCCGAGCGAGGTGGCAATATCAATCAGGTCGTGGAACTTTTCAGCATTGATCTCCGACAGGGTGGCGTTCAGGGTCACTTTATGGCCGGCGTCAAGAAGATGGACCACGCCTTGGCAGGAAGCACTAAAACTGCCCCGGCCCCGGATCTGGTCGTGAATTTCTTCGGGCCCCTCGAAACTCACCTGCACGCCTTTTACGCCGCACTCGGCCAGTGCTGCCGCCTTTTGGGCATCTATCAGGGTGCCATTGGTCAGCAGATAGGTGGCGAACCCCCGGGAGTTCATGTCGTGGAGGATCTCAAAGAGGTCATTGCGCAGGAGGGGCTCGCCGCCGGTGACGTTAAAACTCGGGGAAAACTCAACCTGGTAGGCCTTGCTCCAGGCCGCAAGCATTTCGACGATCTCGTCCTGCACTTCCCGGATCTCGGCCAGGGAAAGCTCGGCGATTTTACCGCCGGTCTGATAGCAGTGGCTGCAGCGCAGGTTGCATCTTTCGGTGAGGTGCCATTGGATAAAGAATTCCTGGAAACTGTTAATAGGCATCGGTTTTTGACCTCAGTTCAACAAATGATGATATTCACTTTATAATAAAAAAAATGGGCAGATGCATCGTCCGATCACACCTGCCCGTTGGATTTCGTTGCCGACCGGCAACTTATTCAGTCTTTCAGCCCTTTCATTTATGACAAAGCATACCGCGATTTTTTTTAATGGCCTTGCCCATCTTTTTCCAGAAGGCAGCCTCCTTAACCAGGGTGTCTTTGCTGAGAATCTTTTTCATGCCAATTCACCTCCAATTGTTTTGACCCGGCACCATGCCGTAGTCCTTATAAATAGAATAGGGCAAGCGAGAGGACTTTGTCAAATTGTAAGAAAAAAAAGGTGTGATAAAGTCAATAAAGTTGCAAAAAGAGGTCGAGCCAGTTGCTTTCTTTTATCGATTGTTGTGTAAAATCAAGCTCTTATTACTCAAAAGTTTACTACTCCTCTATTGAAAATTTTCAAGAAGAGCGTCCCTGATTGTGTTTCCGTTCGTCCTTGAAGTCCGGCAGCTTGACAGATGGTTGGCAGACCGGATCAGCCATGGCCTGTTATGGTCCACCGCTGGTTTTATCGTTGACATCCAGTCCAAGGACGTTATATGACTAGAATAAAGATTTATGCGCCGAGATCGGATTGCATTGTCCTGCTCCGGCTCCCTTGATAATCTGTTCCATAAGCAACTAGCGCCTGTCCATAAATTGTTTTTTTGCCTGTTCTCTGCGTCATGATCAAAAAATAATGCCCGGAATTTTCAATTTATATGCCTGTGTATTTTTTTCCAGTCATTGATATCGAACAAAAATTTATATTTATGGACAGACACTATCTGGCGAACTACCAATCTTGGCTTGACCCAAAAGGCCGGCCACAAAAAACAATGAAATTCGGGTGCTGCGGTTTTAGTTTGCTCTTTGGGCTTGGCCGACTTTCATGAAAACCATGTGAAGATTAACAGGAGGAGTTCTGGAATGAATTCATTCAAGGGAAACAACCGGTTGCTGATCTGTTGTACTCTGGCTTTTGTCCTTTCGGCAGTCGGTTTGCTGTCGGTCGACAGAGCAGTTGCGGCTGAAGACAAGGTGGCGTGCACGGATTGCCACGACGACAAGCAGAATGCCAAATTTGTCCACAACCCGGCTGCGGAGGGTGAATGCACAGCTTGCCATGAACCGGAACCCTCTCATCTTGAGGAGGGCGGACCCGGCGGCATGAAAACCAACCGAACCGCCTCGGCCTGCTACCAATGTCATGATAATATGGCAGCCGGCAGCACCGTCCATCCTGCTCTGGAGATGGAGGGTGAGTGTATCCAGTGCCACAACCCCCATGGTTCATCGGTTGAGAAATTTCTGGTGAAGCCGCTGAACAGCCTCTGCCTGGAATGTCATGATCCGGTGCCTGGCGAGGCCGCTTCAGGTTCGCAGCACCTGGCGGTAACGGAAGGCAAGGGTTGCCTGAACTGTCATAATCCTCACTCAAGCAATCAGGCCGCGCTGCTCAACGCTAGCCCCAAGACCCTTTGCCTGGGGTGCCATGACCGGGAGATCACCTCCAAGGTAGGCGATAAAACAGTTACTGTCATCAGTATCAAAGAGAAACTGGACATGCCGTACGTGCACGAACCCGCCGGCGAGGATGATGGATGTACGACCTGCCACGCACCCCACGGCAGCAAATATAAAAAACTGCTCACTGCCTCATTTCCAGAGAACAACTACTATAAGCCCGGTGCCGACAGCGACAAGAATATTTTTGAGCTCTGTTTCACCTGTCATGATCAGGCCCTGTTGAACAAGGATATCAGCGCCACGGACACCGGCTTCCGAAATGACACACTCCAAAACGGCAAAGTGGTCCGCGAGAACCTGCACAGGTTTCATGTGGTGAACGCTGTGCAGGGACGCAGCTGCAATATCTGCCACGATCCCCACGGTGCAACTCAGCCCCACAACCTCAGAAGCAAGTGGACCATGAAGACATATGAGCCGACTCTCCTGTTCGAGGGCCGGCCTGACGGGGGTGAATGCCTGAAGTCATGCCACCGTCCGAAAACCTATCACCGGCTCGACTGATCAACCGGTATTCCTTGCCTGACCGCCTTCTCCGGGTAGGTTAACGGTAAGATAAAAGAGGGTGATATGCTCCATGGCCCGGGCAACCGCGACAATTCCGCGGTTGCCCGGGCCATGTTTTTTGATTCCCGGTTGGGGAAAGGAAAAACCTCCGCAGTTGCGGAGAATTACCAGATATGAAAAAGACCATCGCCTTACTGGCACTTCTTGCGGCATTCCCACCGCTTTCCACGGATATGTACCTGGCGGCGATCCCGCTGCTCCGTGATACCTGGCACCAGCCCCTGGCTGTTGTTAATTTGACCTTGGTCTGTTTCTTTTTCACCTATTGCGGTTTCTTGCTCATTTACGGTCCCCTTTCAGACCGATATGGCAGGCGCCCGCCCTTGTTGGCAGGACTGGCACTTTATACCGGAGCCAGCCTTCTCTGTGCTCTTTCTGACAATGTTGTGATGCTCATCCTGGCCAGAACCCTGCAGGGAGCGGGGGCCGCAGCAGCATCGGCTATTGTCTTTGCCATCTGCAAAGATCTTTTTGCCGGGAATCTCCGCCAACGGATCTTTGTCCAACTCGGGATTATTGTGGCCGCCGCACCCATGATTGCTCCGGTAATCGGCGGTTGGCTGGTCGAGTCACTGTCATGGCGCTGGATATTTGTCCTGCAAGCTCTGCTGGGCATGATATCTGCGATTGGTGTCTGGCTGTTGAATGAGTCATTGACCGTATTGAATACGGACGGTCTAAAACTGGTTTTTCGGAGTTATCTGAGGCTGATGAGTAATAGGCCTTTTTTCCTTCTGACCCTAGCTCTGGCCTGTCTGGGCATCCCCTTTTTTGCCTTTATTGCCGTATCTTCCGAAATTTATATAACCGGTCTTGGCTATTCCGAAAGAATGTATGGATATTTCTTTGCCTGTAATGCCTCTGCTTTTCTGATTGCACCGCTCATCTTTTCCAGGATGGTGCATCATTTTCCCCTTCGTCGGTTGCTGCCGGTCAGCTACGTGGGTGTATTGCTCTCCTCCCTGCCGATGACAAGCTCTGCGGTTCCTTTGCCGTACCGGCTTACTGTGCCGATGTGGTTTCTCACCTTCTTTTTTGCCTTTGGCCGACCACCCGGGAATAATCTGATTCTGGAACAGGTTGACCGGGATGCCGGGGCTGCCTCCTCGCTTATGGTGTTCTTCTTTTTTGTAACCGGGGCCAGTTCCATGTGGCTGATTTCCCTCGATTGGCAGGATAAGGTAGCCGTGCTGGGATGGCTCGGGGTGATTTCGGCAACTACTACACTTTTGAGTTGGTGGGGCATCGACAGGTTATACAAGCTGAAACTGTCGTAATGGTATAAAAGTAATTCATCCTCCTGGTAACAGGTCATGGACCTGGATGCAGGAGAGTGTAAACGTTCCTCAAGATGCGGCACCCTTTGCAGGGCAATCCGGAGATGTTGAACACGCAGTAAATGATGCAGTGTCTGATCAGAACCTTTCCCCAAAAATGAACTATTCATGAAAATTACATTCCTTCCAGTTCTCGTGCTGGCCCTGTTCCTGGCCGGTTGCGCGACCAAGGCGCTGCCGCCGGTGCAGATCAATATCCCGACCCACACCATTGATTATCAGAAGGAGGTCAAGCCGCTGCTCGACAAACGCTGCACGGTCTGCCATTCCTGCTATAATTCGCCCTGTCAGCTGAAAATGGACTCCTTTGAGGGCACCGACCGGGGCGCCAGCAAACAGGCGGTCTACAATTCCCAGCGGCTGACTGCCATGGACCCGACCCGCCTTTTTACCGATGCGCAATCAACCGAAGGGTGGCGCAAAAAGGGCTTCTTCAGCGTTACCGAGAGTACCGTGACCAATGGCCTGAATGATTCGCTGATGATCCAGTTGCTCTCCCACAAAATGAAAAACCCGAAGAGCACCGGGGAATACAGCTCCGGAAACCGACGATCTGACCTGTTCGGAGAATCGGAGCGAGGCTTGGCCGGCTACCTGAAAAAGCACCCGAACCGGGGCATGCCCTACGGCTTCCCCCCCTCAAGCAGGAAGAGTTCGAGATCATTGCCGGCTGGCTGGCGCAGGGCGCCAAAGGCCCCGATGCTCGAGCAGCAGGCGGAATTAGCAAACCGAAAGCCAGTGACGCCCTGGCCATCCACAAGTGGGAAGTCTTTTTCAATCAAGACGATGCCAAGCACGGCATGACGGCCCGCTACCTTTATGAGCATCTGTTTCTAGCCCATCTAAAATTCGGCACCCCGACCAACGAATACTATGAACTGGTCCGTTCCAAGACCGCTCCCGGCCAGCCCCTTGAATCTGATTCCCACCGTGCGCCCCTACGACGATCCCGGGGTCGGCTCAGGTCTACTATCGCTTCCGGAAGATCTACTCCACCATCGTCGTCAAGACCCACATGGTCTTTGCCCTTGACGATGCCCAACTGCAGCGTTTGAGGAGCTGTTCATCAAGCCGGAATGGTTGCAGCCGCCGCACCTGATGGGCTATGAGCAGAAATTGAGCGCCAACCCCTTTGTCGCCTTCGAGCAGATCCCGCCCAGCTCTCGTTATCAGTTTCTCCTGGATAACTCGCTCTACATGATCAAGACCTTTATCCAAGGCCCGGTCTGCAAGGGCCAGATCGCCCTGAATGTGATTGACGATCACTTCTGGGTCATGTTCCTGGACCCGGAGCATGATTTAAGTGTGAAATATCCCGGTTTTCTGACGCGTGAACAGCGCCCGAGCTGCGGATGCCCATCGAACAGGGCAGCAACCAGCGATCGTTTCCACCCTGACCGATGAATACCGAAATGGCTGCGTTGAGTATTTCCGGGCCCGGCAGGATTATTACGCCTCGTTAAACTATTCAGGACTCGACTATGATTCGATCTGGAAGGGCAATTCCGGCGCCGATGCCCCGGTCCTCACCATCTATCGCCACTTTGACAGTGCCTCGGTACACAAGGGGGCGCTTGGGCAATCTGCCGAAAACCCTGTGGGTTCTCGACTATCCACTGCTGGAACGGATCTATTACGCCCTGGTTGCCGGCTTTGATATCTATGGAACGACCGGCCATCAGCTGACGACCCGCGCTTTACATGGATGCCCTGCGGGTCGAAGGGGAGAGCAACTTCCTGGATTTTCTCCCCCCGGAAAAACGGTCGGAGACCATGCAATCGTGGTACAAGTATCGCTCCCGATCATGATCGGCTACTATCCTTCCGGCCTTGCCGGCGCAAATATCCTTTCACCACGAACGAGCCGAAACGCGAATTCATCGAACATCTGGTGAACCAGCACCTCCTGCCGGCGACGCCAAATCGGTTTTGATCCCATCAATTATCGACCGACCGAAGCCGATTATCCGCATGCTGCCTCCAGTAAAAATACAACCGGCAACGACTATCTGCGGACTCTCGGGACCTTTTTACAATCAGGTACCCCCTTCTTCTCCTTGATCAATGGCCACAATGCCAATCTTGCCTTTATCAGGATCCGACTGAAGAACGGGACGGATATTGCAGTTTCCATTGTCATTAATCGCTGGCATGACAATGTCGCCTTCCATCTTGAATGAAGATGACCGTCTCGACCCGGCAAAAGACAGTGCCGATTTCATCCCCGGTCTCATCGGCTCCTACCCGAACTACTTTATTGATGTGCGGGAGGAAGATCTGCCGGATTTCTTTGATCTGCTGGCTCATTTTGACAACAACCCCAAAGACAAGACGCGATTGGCCAAGTATGGCATGAACAGGGCGGACGACCGGTTATGGGAGACTTATGACTGGTTTCAAAAGCGATTTTATGAAGATGAGCCGGTACAGGGCGGACTTTTTGATATGAACCGTTACTACTTTCATGTCCATTAGGGGGCTGCAAATAGCTGAGAAGGGCCGGGCGGCGGAAGGCCTGACTTATGAAGATGATTTGCGGATAAACGCAACTGTTTTTATGAAGTGTTTGAGTTCATGCCTCACGGGTTTTCTCATGCATGGCAGCTGAG
Organism: uncultured Pseudomonadota bacterium; assembly: GCA_963776835.1. Lineage (GTDB taxonomy): Bacteria > Desulfobacterota > Desulfobulbia > Desulfobulbales > Desulfocapsaceae > UBA2270. Next base: position 588,839 of record CAVZOB010000001.1, on the reverse strand, counting down.
TTGTCTGGTTTGTGCATCAAAGCTATATCCTGAAGCGGGATTTCACAGCTCCACCCGAATTGGCGGGCAATGTGGCGCAGTGTTGCGTCACGGTAAAATACCACATGGGTCGGGTCGCGGCGGTAATGCCATGAGGCGAAATGGTCGTCATCGGTTTGGAAAGAGGTCATGAGCGCCAGCCATCCGCCGGGTTGCAGCATCCGGTCGAAACGGGCGAACTCCTCGGCGGGCCGATGGAAATGTTCGATGGTCTCGGTGCAGGTAATGAAATCGTAGAGATCCGCAAGCGGTTCAGGATCGGGGAAAAAAAGCGGATCAAACAGGCTGACCAGGTGTCCTGCCTCGCCTAACATGGAGGCAAGGGCCGGTCCCCGGCCACATCCATAGTCCAGTCCCTTTGCCTGCGGCGAGAGTCTTTGCAGTAACGGATCGGCAAGCTTTGATAAAAAACGGCGATACTTTTTATCCGCCGGATCGTTTTGATGGTGGCGATAACGCGCATGTTCTTCCTCGGCCGACAATCGTTGCGCCGGATCAAGAAAAGTTGCCAGGCAAACGCTGCATCGCCAGTATCCATATCCCTCCACCTTTATAAATAATCCTGCTGAGAACGATCCGCCGCATACAATGCAGCGGTACCCTTCATCGCCGAACTGGCTAATATATGCTTTCATGTATGCAAAAATAAAAAAAAGAGCTTATGGCCTATTCCCGGGTTTGGCGTACCGCCGAGATATATGGGGATGGACCAAGGGAAACTCAATGAAAATTCATTTTATTTATCAAAATAATAAGCGTTTTGAGGTCTGAAAAATACCTTTCATCCCATCAAAAAGAGAGTTTTTAGGCAATATCCCCGCAAATCATGAATGAGATGAAGAACCAATTCCGAGAGCATCCCCTTGTTCAAGAAAATAGCTGAGATCACCAATGAGCAATTGGTCAACCAAGATTTCGGATATTACTTTCGGCTACAAAATGACTTAATAATTGAGGGAGGGGCATGAAGGATGAATTTAATGCCCATCTTGAAAGGCATGGCAGTATCTTCCATGTCTCGATCAAGCCAGACAGGACGCGCCAGGAGAGTCGTTGTTTTTTCAGGATCATCATCCGTGGGCGGAAAGACTACAGCTATAAATATGGTATCCGCATTAAGCGCGGCATAAAAAAGATGCTGACCATCAATGAGTACCTGGGGAAATTCCAATCTCGCCCCTTCCTTGGACAGGTCTACAAGCAAGGCAGTCACCCGATCCGACAGTGGAGAATCGTTGTTCCTGTTATAGAGATAGAGGTCGACATCTTGCTGAGTAGCAGCTCTCGGACGTTTTCTTCTGTTCTTCATGGGGCCATTAACCTCGACTAAACAAAAAGGTATCAATTCTGCCGCTTTTTTTGGAATTCATGGAAATAGAGAATAGAACTATTTAACCCTCTTTTAGACGAAGACGCAACCGGTAGAAATATAAGACAAATAAAAATTAAGTCAGCTTTGGTTTTTTGTCGGGTGTGACTCCCTTTCGAGGCCATTCATTTTTGTTTTGAAGGCTCCTGCCTTTTTCCTCGAATGGGAAGATTTTTTATCCTTTAACCTCGACCGCTTGTCCGGCAATGAGCCGGGTGGCAACCATGCTGAGCCCGAGGACCAGGACACCGATCAGCAGGAAAGACCAGCTCAGACCCAACCAGTCCGAGGTGAAACCCGCTCCGATGGCCCCGATAAAGACGCCACCGCTCATGGCCAGATTGAATACCCCCATCATGGCACCTTGCCCGTATTGGCGCCCCTCTTCCGCGGCCAGCGCCCCCAGGGTCGGCCAGATAATCGCCTCGCCGCTGCCCAGAATCACGAACAGGCCGAGTAGAACCCAGAAATTTCCGGCCAACGGCACAAGGCACATCACCGCGCTGATCACCAGGCAGCCGAGCCGAAGAAATTTGACCTTGTCGACGCGGTCGGCCAGCCGGCCGCAGGGGGTCTGCAGCACGGCATTGACCAGGGTCCGGGCGGCGATCACCATACCGATCTGCATGCCGGTGGCTTGAAACCACTGATGCATCAGCAGAGGAAGTAAGGCCATGGTCGGGACCATGACGATCATGGTTGACGTACGGGCCAGCAGGATGCCGGCAGTGCGGTGGCTGGCCAGCATTGTCCGCAGGGACAGGATGACCCCGGGCCTGGGGGCCGTCTTCGCGGCGGAGGGCGGGGCGGCCGGCATCTGCAGCATGATCAGCATCATGGCCATGAAACTTAAGCCCGCCATGATATAAAAGGCCGAGGCCATGCCCCAGCGGTCGTGGCAAAAGCCGCCGATCAACGGGCCGGAGCCGAATGCCGGTAAAAATGGCGATATTGAGCATCCCCATGTAACGGCCTTCCTGACCCACCGGCGTCAGATCAGCGACATAGGCCATCGCCACCGGCACGATCATCGCCGAGCCCACCCCGTGCAAGGCGCGGATCAAGATCAGCGAGCCAATGGAAGTGGCTTCGGGCATCATGAGGCCCACCAGGCCATAGACGAAAAGCCCGCTGATGAGAAACCTCTTCCGCCCCCAGCGGTCGGAGAGATTGCCCACGATCGGCTGACAGAAGCCCCTGGTCAAGGAAAAAGCGGCGATGATTATGCCCAGGGTCAGTCCTCCGGCACCCAGACTCTCCGCAAACACCGGCATCACGGGCACAATGATCCCGATCCCCAGCAGGGCGATGAAGACTGAAAGCAGAAGGATGATCAGGAGGTGTCGGTGCATAGTAAAATAAGGGTGCGCAAAGGGGCTTTGGATATGAGAGATCCGTAACTTGTACCCTTATTTTGAGCATTATGGACAGAAAAAATGACGGTTTGCTAAAAAGACGAGTCAACTATTGTTGGCTTTATTGTATTCGGGGCAAAAAAAAAACATGAAAGAGGGCGGGCAAGCCTTGGACATTTCTTTCTGTCCAATCATATTGTATTGTGACTGAAGAGCGTTGCACCGGATCGTTTTTAAATTTTTTTGTTTACTCTTTAGTATACCGTTTTTGCCATGCAGATGGCCATGTTATTTTTTTAGAGCGGCCCGGGTCGATCCTTTTTTAATCAGGCAATCAAAAGGATAACAACATGAATGGCATGAATCGGAACGAAATAAAAGCCGGCCTTCGGGTTTCCATCGTCTTAAAACAGGATCAACGGTCCGGTAAACTTACGGAAGGAATTGTGAAAGATATCCTGACAAACTCCGCAACCCATCCCTATGGCATTAAAGTCCGTCTGGAAAGCGGGGAAGTCGGGCGGGTCAAAAGAATTGAAGGTTGAACCGAAGTCGAAGAATACATGCCGGGCGAATGGCTTGATGATAAAATATTCATCCTTTGAATGCATAACTGATTGATTATGGTTAACAAAATGCGCTTTATCCACACCGCTGATATCCATCTGGGAAAAACGTACTGCAACTCTTCAGGAGAAGCGAAACGCTATCAGGATTTCTTCCATTGCCTGGCGGCCATTGTAGCGGATGGAGTCCGCGAAGCCGTTGACTTTGTCCTGATCGGCGGCGATCTCTTCCACACCGGGCAGATCCTGCCCAAGACCTTTGCCAGGACCATCGAAATCCTCCAGCCCCTGAAGGAAGCGGGCATTCCTTGCATCGCCATCGAAGGCAACCACGACTGGATCCACCGGCGCAACAATATCTCGTGGATGGAGGCCCTTTCCGAAATGGGCTATATCCACCTGCTGCGGCCAGCCCGGACCGCGGATGGCGGCTATTGTTTTGAGCCCTTCAATGAAGAGACCGGCATGGGCGGCCGGATCGAGATCGGCGGCCTGCATATATACGGCCTCGGCTATATCGGCGCCCAGGCCGGAAGCCATGTCGAGCGCATCTGCGAGGCGGTGACCACCGACAACAATCTGCTGATTTTTCACGTCGGTATCTGGCGCTACTCGCCGGTTGAGATCGGCAACATGAAGATCGAAGAGGCCCATCCCCTGGCCGAAAAGTTCGGCTATGTCGCCCTCGGTCACGGTCACAAGCAATATGTGATTGAAACCCCGGCAGGCAGGCCCTATGCCTACAATCCCGGCGCTCCGGAACGGGTCAACTTCGGCGAGGAAAAGTACGACAAGGGCTACTATCTGGTGAGTGTGGAGGAGGGCGGTTTTGTCCCGGAATTCAGGCCGACCGATCCCCGGCCCATGCTGGTTGAGGTCATCAACCTGGAAGGGGCAGCGGATGCTGATGCCGCCCTGGTCCGGTTCCGGGAACAGATAACGGCCAGGCTGGCCGGACTGAACGACGAGCGGCCGCCCATGCTGGAGCTGAAACTGGCCGGGCGGGTCGGCTTCCATCCCTTTGAGCTGGGCCGCGAACGGTTGCGGCTGGCCATTAATGAATTGGCCGCGCCCCTGCACGTGGAGATAAAAAATCACCTTTCCATGGTGGCGCGCTCCGGCGGGGAAGAGGTGGTCAAGAAGTCCCTCTCCGAGATCGAAATGGATGTGCTCCATGAACTGATCGGCGCCCACAGCAGATACCAGGGGAGGGAAGGGGAGTTGGCCCGGTTGTCGCTGTCGATCCGCGATCTGGTGATGAAGGGTGATGTCGAAGATGACGAATTGCTCGGCCTTTTCGGGGAGCAGGGGTAAATCATGCAGATCCTCTCTATTGCGCTGAAGAACATCAAATCCCACCGGGACAAGGAACTCCATTTTGTGGGCGGCATCAACGTCCTCTCCGGGGTCAACGGGGTCGGTAAAAGCACGATCTTTGAGGCCATCGGCTACGCCCTGTTCGGCGTTGATGCCCGTGACTTTGTCGGCAACATCGAGCGTTTTATCACCATCGGTGCCAAAAAAGGTGAGATAGCGGTCACCTTCGCCCCGGGAGATGGCGACACCTATCGGGTCTCCCGCACGGTCGGGGCCGGATCCAAATGGCTGCTGGCCCGGGAGATCGGCGGCACATTTGAGGTTGAGGACCATGCCGGCGCCCCGGAAACAGAGGCCCGGATCAAGGAACTGCTCGGCCTCGATGGCGGCCGGCCCCTGGCTGACCAGTTCAAACTGGTAATCGGCCCCTTTCAGAACGAATTCCTGGGTCCTTTTGTCCTCAAGCAGCCGGCCAAACGGCAGGAGGCCTTTGACGAGATCCTCGGCATCGATGCCTGGCGCAAGACCTATAAGGGTACCGGCACCCTGCTTAATGCAGTGAAGGCCAGGATCGACCTCCTGAATGTGGAGATCGAGGGCAAACAGGAACAGGTTGCCGCCCTTCCTGAACGGCAACAAGAGCTGACCCTCTTGATAAGTGAAGCCGAAGGCCAGGGCAAGTTGTTGACCGAAAAGGAAAAGAGTTTAGCGCAGACCGAAAAACAACTTAGTAAACTTGATGAGCAGGAAAAAACGGCCGAAACAACCAAGGCGAATATCCAGGGCTTGGAAAAGCGTCTTGGTGACGGTGAAAGGCAGATAGTTGCCCAGAAAAAAATGGTCACAGAGGCTGAGCTAGCCTTGGAAATCGTGGAAAAGAGCCGGGCTGCCAAGGAGGCCTTTACCGGGGCTGAGGCCCAGCTCGAGGCCTTGCGGGATAAGGAGAAACAGCGCCGGGTGATGGAGAAGGAGATCAGCGCCCTTGATAAAGAAGCGGCCCGTCTGGCCCAGGCACATGACCACGAAAGGCAGGAAGTTGACAAAATCTCCAAACAGCTGACCACTGATGAAGGCCAGCTCAACAAAGAGAAAAAGGCCCTTGTCGCCGCTGAGGGTGTGATCCTGGCAGCGGCCCGCCTGACCGTTCTCAGAGAAGAGGCGGAAAAACTGCGCCTGGCCCAGGGCCTTCTGGAGGGGCGGCGGGCCGGCCTGCTGGAAGGCCAGGGAAAACTGGCCGAAGGGGTCTGCCCCTTTTTCAAGGAAGAATGTCAGAATATTGCCGGCAAGGCGCCGCGCGATGTCTTCAGCGCCAGGGTAGACGAATTAGACAAGGAGGGCTTTAAGTTGGAGCAGCGCCTGACCGGGCTGGGCCAGGAGATTGAGGCGGCAGCCAAGGCCCAGCAGGAGTTGGATGCCCTCAAGGTTCGCGGCCAGGAACTTGGCAAACAGCTCAGCGCCTTGGCCAAGCGGCGTGCCGACAACAGCAAGCGCCAGGATGCCCTGGCGGGGATAAAAAAACAGCAGGAAGAGGCCGACAAAAAGGCAGGGGCCCACAAGGAAGAGTTAAAGAAGTACGGCAATCTGGATGGCGAAATCGCCACCATTGAAAAAGTTCGTATTGCTCACCAGGCTGGCCGGGATGCCTTCTTTGCCAACCAGAAGGACGCCCAGGATTTAGACGAGCGCCGTAACACCTTGCAGGGAATGGAGAAGCTTTTTAAGGAATTGCAACAGGCTTTGGTCGGTAAACAGAAAGAGCTGGCCGAAATTGACAAGGTTTATGATTTAAAGCGCCATATAGAGGCCCGGGCGGCAAACAAGGAGCTGGTTGAAAATGTCGCCACTATAAAGCAAAAGATTGCTGGTCTCGGCAAGGAACAACTCCGTCTTACCGAAGAGATCAAAAAAATGAAGCAGCTCAAGGAAGAGATCAAGGCTTGTTTGGCTGCCAGGAAAGGCTTTGCCGACAAGGAAGAGCTGGTCAAATTCCTGCGCAGCCAGATCTTCAATAATGTCTCGGCCCAGCTCTCCGAACGTTTCCGGGAAGAAATAAGTCTACGGGCCGACCTCATCTACCGCAATATCGCCGAAACCGATGAAGAGCTGTATTGGGGCGATAAATACCAGATCGTGCTGCGCGACATGGAGAATGGCGAGCTCAGGGAGCGCAGCGATGACCAGCTCTCCGGCGGCCAGACCATGAGCGCCGTGGTGGCCCTGCGTCTGGCCCTGCTGCAGACCATCGGTGCCCGGGTGGCCTTCTTTGATGAGCCGACTTCCAACCTGGATGCGGCGCGCCGGACAAATCTGGCCCATGCCTTCCGGGCCATTGACGTCGGCCGGGAAGAGGTGACCGAGCACTGGTACGACCAGCTTTTTCTCATCAGCCACGATGTGGCCTTCACGGAAGTGACGGATCAGATTATTTCCCTCGAATAAGGCAGGATGGCTGCCTCCGGGCAGCCATCGGCGTAAGCCGTTGTCATACAATAATCAGACGAGGCATCATGAAAAAAACAGAGCAAGAACCAATGATCCCCCGCACTGCGCAGGAGACAACCCGTCATGCCATTATGACCCTTCTCATCGAGGGCCCTATATCGGCAAAGGAGATCTCCGCGGCTGTCGGCCTCCCGGAAAAGGAGGTCTCCGGCCATCTTGAGCATATCCACCGCAGCCTTCACGCCACCGGCGCGGTTCTGGAGGTGCAGCCGGCCGAGTGCCGCAAGTGTGGCTTCGTCTTTGCCAAGCGCGAGCGGATGACCTCACCCGGAAAATGCCCGGTCTGCCGCAATGAGGCGATATGCGATCCGCTTTTCAGCATTCGGGGATTGCAGGAGCAGGAGAAGGATTAAGAGATCGGGGCAGCAGGGCAGCTTCAACCTAAATACCGATACCCGTTATCATTTCTCGAATTTTTTCATTTTTTCGCTGATCATCAAGGCCTTATCACAGTGGGCGCCTTCGCGGGGATTGCATTCAAGGAGGATGCCCATCACCCTGTCGGCGGCCCTGGCGCAGTCGGCGTCTTCCAGTCTTCCCAGGAGATCGGACATCAGCTTGTTGAATTCCATGCATTTCTGGTAATCGGAAGAGGCGCGCTGGTGCAAGGTGCACGCCTTGTTCAGGTCTTTCCGGATGTCTTCAGGGATTGTCTCGGCCATGCGGGCAGGTCCTTTGATACTCAGGGGAATGTGTACGGGCTTCGCAGCGGGCGGGAAGCCACGTAAACCCGTTGTCGAAAATTATTTTACGGGCGGATGCAAGTCGGTTTCTTGATGCTGCCGAAGCCCTGCATCTTGACAGGGACCGCATAACGATACATTTTTCTTCTATCGTTATTATACTCTTTTTGAAAATCCCTTGCATGAGGAACAGAATCATGAATACCTTTATCGTCAACTGCCCATCCTGCTCCAGTAAGAATCGAATTCCGGCCGATCGACAGCATCTGCACCCCAAGTGCGGTAAATGCGGGGCCACTTTTGATCTTCGGGAAAAGGCCCAGCCCATCGAATTGACGGATAATGACTTCCAGAACTTTCTCGGCCGGGCCACCCTGCCGGTGATGGTTGACTTTTATTCCCCAACCTGCGGTCCCTGTAAGGCCCTGGCCCCTCTGATTCACCGGCTCAATCGGGAATATCTGGGCCGGATCCATATCGCTACCCTGAACACTTCCCTGCATCCGGGGACGGCTGGCCACTACCAGATCCGGGGGGTGCCTACACTTCTCTTTTTTCATAACGGTCAATTGCTTGATCAAGTGGTGGGCGCTCCCCCCGAACCACAGCTCCGGCAGAAACTGGAACAGTTGGCTGGAAGAAGATAGTTTATCAGCCTTTTGTCGACAGATAAATGATCGAAGAATAATATCCTTGATATTAAACAAACGTTTGAGTATGACGATGGCATGAAAAATAAAAGCGACACAAAAGAGCAAAAACCGGAATCAAGAGAACGGATTCTTCGGGCCGCCGTCTTTCTTTTCGCCCGCCATGGCTTTGCCGCGACCGGCATGCGTGAATTGGCGGCACATGCCGAAGTAAACATCTCGATGGTCGGTTATTTTTTTGGCAGCAAAAAAGGTCTGCTCAAGGAGATTCTCGACGGCTTTCTTTCGGGTTATCTGGCCATTGCCAGAGAGGAACTGGCCGGTGCAGGTGATCTGCATGCAAGGCTTGAACGATTCATTGTCAGTGCCGTCACTTATTTTGATGCCCAGCGAGATCCGTTGATAATCACCATCAGTGAACTGCCCCACGATGACCCTGAAATTGTCGAACATAAAGCGGGTTGGGCCAGGCAGATGGTGGGGATCGTCAACAGGGAGGTCTGCCTGCCCCATGCAGCAGAAACAGGGGAACACATTCCTCCGACTTGTCTGTCTCCCATGTTGACTGCTCTCATGGCCTCCCGTTATCTCTTCGCGCCTGTTATGGAAAAGGTCGAGCCAGGCAGTTCGGAGACTGTCAACAGAGAAGAGTATGCAAAGATGATTGTCGGCTTGGTCCTGCAGGGTATTACCAGATCTGAGAGCAAGGCAACAAACAGTTGATCAACCACATTATTGGCAAAAACAAGCTATGAAAAAAATGTTCTTCATACGAATTCTGCTCATGGGTCTGTTCAGTCAGGCTCTTTTCATATTGCTTCCTGGAGCGAGCAGCGGCCTGACCATTGACGAGGCCGTGGCACTGGCCCTTGCCAACAACCCTGATCTGCAAAGACAACAGATGAATCAGGCCTTGAGTGAAGAAGATTTGAGCGGCCAGAAGGCACAGAACTTTGGCAAAATTGATTTGGTGGCATCCTATGGGTATTACAACCTGCCGCGCACCCTGGCCCCATTGACACCGGCGTCAATCGCCAACGATCCCAGGGCGGTTCCCACCACCGTGGATCTCTTTGCCACAGGTATCATGTATGAGGTGCCGCTGTTCACCGGCTTTGCCCAGCAGCGTTCAGTGGAGATTGCCGCACTGGAAAAAGAGTTGGCTGGACTCGCCCTCAAATTGAGCAGGGAACAGCTCATCTATAATGTGAAGTCGCTGTATGTAAATATCCTTTCCCTGCAGGCCCAGGAAAAGGCACAAAGGGCATATCATAAGGCATTAAAGCGGCTCTATGAAGACATCTCTCTTGAGGTCAAACTTGGCAGAAAGGCCCGGGTGGAACAGCTGAAGGCTGCGGCGGATCTTGAAAATGCCAGGGTCCAGGCAGAGCAGATCAGCGGCAACATCAGGATAGTGAAGGCCGGGCTCAGCACATTGCTGGGTGGAGTGGCGATCACCCCTTTGGAAAATCTTTCCGTAGAGGTGGTGGTCCCCGGCGAAACCGGGCAGGACCAGGAAATAGAGCATCTTGATCGATACCGTTCTGCTCTCCTGGAAGTCGAAAAAAAAACCAGGCTGGTTGATAAAAGCAGGGCTGCCTATTATCCCCAGGTCATCTTCAACACCTTTTACGGCCAGAATTTTGGTCCCAATGACAGTTCCAATCTCCATGAAGGGGACTGGAATACTCAGGAGGTCTGGCAGGCAACCGTGAATCTGAAGTGGACTCTTTTTGACTTTGGTGCCCGGAAGACTGCCCGCCGGATGGCAGTTATCCGCAAGCAGCAAAGCCGGCAGGATCGGCTGAATACTGAACTGGAGTTGAATAAATCTGTGAGTGAGGCAGAGATAAAAATTGAGATGGCCGTGGATGCGTTTCATTCCGCCGAGACTGAGCTGGCCCTGACCCGGGAAACGGAACTTATTGAACAGGTCCGCTTTGATCAAGGAGCCACGGATGTGAATGATCTGCTTTACGCCAAGGCCCGTAATCAAATGGCCCTGAGTCACTCGATTGCTGCCCGATATAGCTATCAGAATGGGTGCTTTTATCTGGACTACCTGTTGGAAAACGGAGAGAGTAAATGAAAAAAATTGCTATAGGATTGCTGATCATTGCCCTGCTGGTCAGTGCCGCCATGCTCCTCAAAAAACGCAAGCAGAGTAGAGAGGATATGCCGACTCCGGCCCCTTTGACCTATCAGGTGAAGGTCGTTTCGCCCTCCTCCGGACGACTGGAGCAGACCCGTCCTTTTCTGGCCCATCTGGCCTCTCGGGACAGTGCCGAAATTGCCTCCAGGCAGAGCGGCCGGATAACAGAGATGTTGGCCCGTGAAAATCAGTCGGTAAAAAAAGGTGATCTCCTGCTGCGTATTGATGACCAGGAGATTGTCTCCAGCATTCAATCCCTAAGGGTAAGCTTGAAGGCCCAGGAAAAAGATGTTCTCTATACCGGCAGCATCCATGAACGCAACAAATCTCTTTTTAAGGTAGGCGGTCTGGCTCAGGAAAAATTCGAGGCCTCGGAAGTTGCCTATCTAGACAAACAGGCAGCCCTGGCAGCGACTCGCCGGAAAATCAGCGACCTTGAAGTGCAACTCGGTTATCTCAACATCACGGCCCCTTTTGCCGGGACTGTCGGTACTCTTTTCTCTCACCAGGGAGATTTGGCGAATCCCGGCAAGCCACTGCTCTCCCTTAACTCTCCCGGACAGAAACTTACCTTCAGCTATGTCGCCGGAGATCCTGTCATCCGTAAAGGGCAGGAGGCCTTCCTTGGTGGCCGGGGTGGCCGGAAGATTGGTCGGATCACCACCCTGTACAGTGACGCGAAAAACGGCCTCTCCGTTGCCGAAGTGTCCCTTGACAGCCCCCTTGCGCTGCCGAACAACAGCTATATCACCATTGATCTGCTCATCTTCGCCGAGAGCGGCTGTCTCATTCCTGTGGATGCGCTCCTCCACCAAAAGGATGGAACCCGGGTCATGCTCCAGACAGACGGAAAGTTCACTCCTTTTCCGGTGCGTGTTCTGGGGGAAAACAGGGAGCAGGCCCTCATTGAGCCATGTCCCGGTTCACCGGTGGCCGTGGCGCCGGAGGCAATGCTTGGGAAACTGCCCGGCTATGGCGAAGTGCTGACCCGAAGGAGCGATGCCAGTGAATAACGGTTTTGTGGAGCGCCTCCTGCGGCGACCCTATTTCATCTATTCCTTTCTGGCCCTCTTTGTCTTCCTGGGTATTGCCGGGTATCAGAAGATTGACCGGAAACTCTTCCCGGAATCGAACTACCCGGAGATTGCCGTCGTTATCATCCAGCCCGGTGGTTCTGCCCAGACCCTGGCGGCCAACGTTGCCGTGCCCGTGGAAGAGGAACTTTACAGCCTGGACAAGATTCGCCGCGTCTATTCAACCACCATTGATGAAGTCTCTGTTGTTCGGGCCGAGTTTGAATACTCCAAAGACCTCGGATTGGCCGCAAGCGATGTGAGTAACTCCCTGAACAAGATCCGCTCTCTGTTGCCGTCTGATATCCAGGAGCCGCAGGTCCATAAGATCTCCGCGGCCACAGCGCCCGTTGTGGTGATTGGCGTCAGTTCCGATCTGCTCTCGCTTCCTGATATCCGCCAGCTTGCTGAAAATGAGCTGCGCCATGAACTGCTCAAGACGCCGGGAGTGGCCAATGTCGACATCTTCGGCAGCTATAAAAAAGAGGTGCAGATCATCATTGATAAGGCCAAGCTCGACCAATATGGCCTGGGGCTGGCTGCGGTGCTGGCAACTCTGCAGAGTAACAATAAGGACTATGCCATCGGTTTCATCTCCAACGAGAAAAGTCGTTACCTCCTGAAGTCTTCCGGTAAAGAGGAGACGATGCAGGGCCTGCGGGCTCTGCATCTGACCCCGGATGTGCGGTTGGGTGATGTGAGTGAAATCTACTTCGGTCATTATGAAAACAGCTCAGGCTACTACGGAAATGGCCGGGAATCCATAGCCATCTCTGTGCAGCGCGGACTTGATGCCGATGTGCTGGGCACCATTACCCGGGTTGAGGAAAAATTAAAGACAATGAGGAGCGACTATCCACAGCTCCGCTTTGAGATAACAGACACCCAGAAGGACACCATCGTCCAGAGTACGGAGAATATGTTCGACTCCCTGCGGGACGCCATTATCATGTCCACCATTGTGGTCTTCTTTTTTCTGGCCAGTTTCCGCCAGGTGCTGGTTGTCCTGGCCACCATTCCGGTGGTCTATGCCGCCACTATTGCCTTGATGTGGCTGGTGGGGATCGAATTCAATGTGGTGACCCTTACCGCTATTATCCTCGCCCTGGGCCTGCTGCTTGATGACACGGTGGTGGTCATGGAAAACATTGAACGCCATTATAGACAAGCAGGGGAGGATATCAGGAAATCGGTGATCTCCGGGACCCGGGAGATCATGTTTGCCGATCTCTCCGGTACCCTCACCACCATGATTGCCCTGGCCCCCATCCTTTTTGTCGGCGGCTACCCCCAGACCGTATTCAGGCCCCTGGTGAGCACACTGCTCCTGGCACTCGCGGCCTCCTATGTTATTTCGATTACGGCCGTACCCTTGCTATCGATGAAGATGCTGACCATGGAGCCGCCCTGGCTCATGCGTATGGAGGATTATTTCCAGCGTATAACAGGCCGGGTCATGGATCATATCCACTCTTTTTTTGCTGCCGCCGTCAACCTTGCCCTGCAAAGGAAGGTTGTGGCATTGGCCTATTTTATCGGCCTGGCCCTGCTCTTTGTCGTCAGCCTCCGGGAGGTGATGCCCACGGTGGGGCAGGAACTGATGCCTGCCATGGATACCGGCGGCGTCAAGGTCAACATTATCACCGACCCCAATCTGTCCATCGAGGCCAGCCGGCGCATCGTCCGTGAGGCGAACACCATCCTTGCAGACAATGGCCCCCTGCTGCGGTTGTCTGCTGCCATCGGCAGTGAGCCCGGGGTCCTCAGTATCGGCAGCGGCAGCGGCACGGATCGTATTGCCATGACTGCTACCTATGTAAATCGCTATGAGCGGGACGAGTCCATCTGGGAAATCGAAAAGCGGCTGCGGCCGCTCCTGGCCCGGATTGACCATGTCAAGCGGCTTGAGGTGGTGGATTTCGGGGCAACGGCCCTGGCAAGTATCCGGGCAAGTGTGGATGTGATGCTCTCCGGTGCAAGCTTTGACGATCTGGAAAAAGCTGGAGACCTGGTTGAAAAAGCCCTCTATAAAACCAGGGGTATAGTCTCGGTGGGGAGGAGCTGGGATAGGGATAAAATCGTCTATAACCTTGAAATCGATCAGGCCAGGGCGGCACGGTACGGCCTTAAAAGCGGGGAGATTGCCAGGCAGCTGCAGGCTGTTTTACGAGGCGCATTGGTGGCCTCCTTTCCTCTACAGAACGGTGTTGATTTCGGAGTCCGGGTCTGGCTCCCTGCCGGTCAGCGAGATAGTGTGGATATCCTGCAATCCACTTTGCTGGATTGCCCGCAGGGCAAGATACCACTGGCCGCCATCGCCTCCATCAAGCGGGAGCTCGAGCCGGGGATCATCACCAGGGAAGGGTTGAACTACACCCTCAATGTCTATGGCTCTAGAGAGAAGGCCGCCATCTCCCATATCATGGCTGATTTTCAACAGGCCTTTCAAGGGTCGGAACTACCCCCGTCAGTGACCATGGAGCAGAGCGGGGATATTCAACAATTTAAAAACTCAGCCGGGCGGATGGCTGCTGCCGCCGGTTTTGCAGTGATCTTCATCTTTATCACCCTGATCGCCCTCTTTAACAGCGTCAGAGTGGCCGTCATGATCGTCCTCTCAATCCCGCTGACCATTATCGGTGCCTCCTGGACGAACCTTCTTCTCGGCTACCATGTCTCCATGCCGGCGATGATGGGCTTTATTCTGCTCTCCGGCATCATCGTCAATAATGCCATCCTCCTCATTCATTTTGCCCAGGAAAGGATGGCGGAAGGGATGTCCAAAAAAGAGGCCATGCTCGAATCTATCCAGATCCGTACCCGGCCGGTGTTGATGACGGCCTTTGCCGTGGCCGCCGGCATGCTGCCTGTGGCCCTCGGTTCAGCCATTGGTCTTGAGCGACTGGCCCCCTTGGGGGCCGTGGCGATCGGTGGCCTTATTGTCGGTACTCTTTTGATCCTGCTCTTTATCCCTCTTATTTTCATTATGGTGGCAAAGGAGGGCGGCGAACAGGTTGTTGGCTGAAGGCCCAGGACAATCAAGCGCCTTGAAAAAATGCTGTTCCGGATCGGGCTGCGAATGGGGTCGTCAGTCCCGGCCTTACAAGCGCGGGGAGTAATTTTTGTGCGCTCAGATCTTGCACTTGCCGTCGACGGCCTTCGGGAAACCGCTCAGGTTGAAGCTCTGGCCGCAGCCGCAGGTGGTTCTGGTGTTGGAATTGGTGAACTGCAGGCCGCCGTTGATCAACTCGTCGGAGAAGTCGATGACCAGACCGTCCAGAAATTTTGCACTCGCTGCATCCGTAACAATACGGATCACCCCTTCCGTATGGACCACACTCTCGCCGTCCTTCATCTCGCTTGCGATTGCAGCATCGTAGGTCAGACCGGCACACCCTCCTTCCTTCACCAGAACCCGCAGGAACTGGCCCGCCGCCAGCTTGTCGTTCAGCATCGCCTCTGCTTTTTCTTTAATAGTGATATTCATGAAAGCCTCCACTGTTAATTTTGCATAAGCATAATACTCTGATTGGCACCCATTGTCGGGCTTAAAAACCTTGCCGCTCTTATTTATTAAAGAGATCCGAATGAGTACCCATCCGTTCAAAAATTATTCGCGCATCCTCGACCCTTGTATATGAGCAGCCAGTCCGATTCAATATGACATTCACGCCGGCCGTGAAAATTACCAATGAGCCGATGGTCCCGATGGAGAGGATCAAGTAATTCACCGACGAGCAAGGTGCTGGCGATGATCTTGAACTTCTCCATGTTTTTGCCGCGGCGTTTGGCCAGTCTGACGTCTTTTTCAAACTGGTTTGTATAGACAGGGATGAACATCAGATCCCTAGTTTCTCAAACATGTCGGCGGCGTCTTCACAGACGACCAGATCACGCTCAGAATCAGTGGCTTGAAAGGTCTTTTTCGTGACCGAGGTCGGGATGACCAGGTCAAAGGGCAGGCCGTTGCGCATTTCAACCTGCTTGTAAAACATGGTTATTGCCTGGGTGGCGTTGATCCCCAACCTGTCAAACACTTCATCCGCATGTTGTTTCAAGTCTGGCTGAATCCTCGCCCGGACGGTTGCTGTCTTGTTCATGATATCGCCTCCATTTTTCTTTAAATTGTAGCACAAAAAGGCTACAAAGACAAGGGCGTCCCTATTGCTCGGTTTTTTTGTTGTGGTTATGCCGGTGGCGCATTATATTTAATATCATACTGAATGATTTAAAAACATCATACTTGAGGTTGATTATGGCACTAAGTATCACGGAAGATATCCGATCCATCACTGAGTTGAAACGGGACACCAGCGCGATCCTGCAACATATCCATACTTCCGGACGCCCGGTGGTGCTGACGGTCAACGGCAAGGCCGAGGCGGTGCTTATGGATGCCGCTGCATATGAAAAAACCACCCAAGCCTTGAATCTCCTGAAACTATTGATTCCAGCAGAAGAAGACGTCAAGGAAGGCCGGACGGATGAGGCGGCCTCTTTTTTCGAGGAGTTCAGGCGTGCCAAAGACATATAAGGTTCTCCTGACCCGGCATGCCCAGAACGATTTTGCCGAAATTTATGATTATATCAGCGCCGACAGCCCGGAAAACGGGGGTGCCTTCGTACTGACCATCGAGGAAAAAGTTGCTTCTCTGACGAGCATGCCCGAGCGAGCTCCCATGATCCCGGAAAATGCGTTGCTCGGCACAGGCTACCGCCATCTTATCCACGGGAAATACCGGATCATCTTTAGAATTCAGGCAGATTCGGTTATAATTCTCAGGATTATTCACGGGGCGCGGCTTCTTAGGTTTTAGTACCTTAGAAATTATAGTCGTTAAATGTAATCAACCCGCCTGCATATCCTTGAATTTTTTCAGGCGGTAATAATCTTCCCGCTCCCGTTCACTGATATACTGACTCGCCATTTTCAGGTTGCGGCCGAGATCCGGCAGAACCCGCTGCTCAAGTACCCGCGATTTGCGGGTGAGCTGTCTGATTTCCCGGCTCAGCTTTTTGAGCTTGCTCTCGAAGGCTGCGACCTTCAGCATGTTGGCGGTGACTGTTTCAAAACGGGCGATGGCCTCTTCGAGATGGGGGGAGGTCATGCCGATATCGTAGTTGCGCTGATCGGCCTCCCGGCGTATGGAACTGGTGATGGTCGCCTCCTTGTATCTGACCCCCAGGATATTACGCGGTTCGATCTTGACCACCACTTCCTGCTCACTGATCGCGGCGATGGAGGCGACCCCGGTCCGGCTTTCCCGGGCCAGGCTGAGCTGGAGCTCTTCAATGGCCAGCCGGTACTCGGCGGCGATCTCCCGGCGTGACAACAGAAACGGCCGGGCCGAGGCGAGAAACTCGGCGATCAGGGCCTGGCGACGGGCCTTGATGATATTCAGGCTGTTGGCTCAACGGAATGGCGCTTTTCCTTCTGTTGGAGAAGATAGGTACGGTTCGGGTGGATCATAACTCCTCCAGCCCGTAGCGTTTGAGCATGGCCAGGCCGGTATCAAGGGTGGCCGTGATTGCCCGGCGGGAACTCGCCCTGATTGACAAACTCCTGTTCGAATGCTGTCGGCGAAATCCAGGATATTGACGATCGCTGGCGCTCATGCCGTCGCGGCCGACAATTGCTTCCAGGCCGCGCAGGTCCCGGCCCTTGGCGTAATATCGGTAGAGCAGGTTGGCGGTCTGCCGGTGATCGTCCCTGGTTCGTCCCTTCGCCGATTCCCTGCTGCATCAGCCGCGACAGGCTGGGCAGGACATCGATCGGCGGGAAGATCCCCTGCCGGTGCAGATCGCCGGCTGAGGACGATCTGGCCTTCGGTGATGTAGCCGGTCAGGTCGGGGATCGGGTGGGTGATGTCGTCCTCGGGCATGGTCACGATCGGCAGCATGGTCACCGAGCCCGGCCGGTCCTTCATCCGCCCGGCCCGCTCGAAGAGCGAGGCCAGGTCTGAGTACATATAGCCGGGATAGCCGCGGCGGCCGGGCAGTTCCTCGCGGGAGGTGGAGATCTCGCGCAGGGCGTCGCAGTAGTTGGTCATGTCGGTGATCACCACCAGGACGTCCAGCCCCTGTTCAAAGGCCAGGTATTCGGCGACGGTCAGTCCGAAGCGCGGGGCCAGCAGCCGTTCGACCACCGGGTCGCTGGCCAGGTTGATAAAGGCCACGAAATTGGTCTCCATTGCGGCCAGGGTCTCCATGTAGAAGGAGTACTCGTAATGGGTGAGACCCAGGGCGACGAAGACCACCGCCTGTTTCTGCCCCTGGCCGGTCCGGCCATGGTGCAGTTTTTGAGGATGGCGGCGGCGATCTCCTTGGCCGGCAGGCCGGCACAGGAGAAGATCGGCAGCTTCTGGCCCTTGACCAGGGTGTTGAGGCCATCGATGGCGGAGAAGCCGGTCTCGATGAACTCCTCGGGCCGGGCCCGGCTGGTGGGATTGATCGGCAGCCCGGTGATCCGGCGCCCACTTTTCGGGCAGCGGGGCGGCAGCCCGTCAGATGGG
The DNA here is from genome assembly GCA_963776835.1 of uncultured Pseudomonadota bacterium. Classification (GTDB taxonomy): domain Bacteria; phylum Desulfobacterota; class Desulfobulbia; order Desulfobulbales; family Desulfocapsaceae; genus UBA2270. The sequence continues at coordinate 570,621 of CAVZOB010000001.1, read as the reverse complement.
CAGGAAGGAGCCGTTGAAGACCCGGTTCAGCATATGAGGCGACAGGGGCGCCTGCTTGACCTGGATCGGTGAAGATCACCGTCGACTCGTGCAGGTCAAGGCCCTGGCATTCGCCGAAGACCTGGACCAGGACGGTGTGCCCTCTATCAGCAGCACCTCGCCCTCCTGGCTGCGGCCGTCGGGGCCGACCACCCGCACCACCTCGCCCAGGCGCACCGCCGCGACCTGCTCGACCAAGAGCAGCTGGCTGCGGATCGAGGAGATCGTCTTATAGCGATGTTCGGCTCAGTCTCATGGTTTGTCCTTGCTGAGGATATCTGCCAGGTCCTCTCCGTCGGTCAGCCTTTTTTCGGCTGCTCTCACCCCAACTGATAATCGTGTTGATCTTTTCGGCGGTCAGTTCCGGGGTGGAGAAGGCGTCATCGGTAGTAGGAGTTCTGGCCCAGGAAAGTCCTGGCGGATCCGCTCGGCCACTCCAGCAGCAGGTGGTCGCTGTCCTGCAGACCCTCGGCCCCGACGATGGCCGCCACCTCCCGGAGCTTTTCCTCGCGCTGCAGCAGGGCCTGGCAGTCGTCTGGCGCAGTTGCGGCCCAGTCGGGCGACACCTCCTTTTCGAACCAGCGGCCCATATCGGCGTCGTAGAGGGAAAAGCTCTGGAACCAGTTGATGGCCGGGAAATGGCGGCGGTGGGCCAGGTCGGTGTCCAGCATCAGGAAGGCGCCGGAGGTCCGCAGGCAGGCCTGGGTGGCCGGTTCGGTGAAGTCGCCGCCGGGCGGGGAGACCGAGAGGATGATGCTCAAGCGAGCCGATCCGGCCGCTCATGGTCTCAACCACGCCCGGCCCGGGCGAAAAAGCCGGCCAGCCGCGAGGCCAGATAGGTGGGATAGCCCTCCTCGCCGGGCATCTCCTCCAGGGCCGAGGAGATCTCCCGCAAGGCCTCGGCCCAGCGGGAGATGCTGTCGGCCAGCAGCAGGACGTGGTAGCCCATATCGCGGTAATATTCGGCCATGGTCACCGCCGTGTAGATCGAGGCCTCGCGGGCCGCCACCGGCATGTTCGAGGTGTTGGCCACCAGGATGGTCCGCTCCATCAGCCGCTTGCCGCTCCAGGGGTCGGTCAGCGAGCCGAACTCCTCCAGCATCTCGGCCATCTCGTTGCCCCGCTCGCCGCAGCCGACGTAGACCACGATATCGACGTCGGCGAACTTGGCGATGGCCTGCTCGAGGATGGTCTTGCCGGTGCCGAAGCCGCCGGGCAGGATGGCGGTGCCGCCCTTGGCCAGCGGAAAGAGGAAATCGATGATCCGCTGGCCGGTGATCAGCGGCGCGGTCGGGGCCAGCTTGCGCCGGTAGGGGCGGGGCTGGCGGATGGGCCATTCTTCATGGGCATAGAGCTTGATGTCACCGGCCAGGAGAGCGATCGGTTCCTTGAGCACGACCAGCCCCGAGGCGATCATGGTCAGTGTCCCGGCGGCAGCGGCGTGGATCGGATGTTGATGGCTCCCTTCGGCGATTGTGCCGAGCACTTCGCCCGCGGCCACGGTATCCCCGACCTGGTGGGCGGGAGTAAACTGCCAGCCCTGATCCATGGCCAGGGGTGACAGCAGCTTGCCGGGCCGGATAAAAGGTCCGTGGGCTGCGGCCATCCGGGACAGGGGCCGCTGCAGGCCGTCAAAAATCCCGGTCAGCAGTCCCGGCCCCAGCTGGGCCGACAGGGGACGCCCATCCCTTCGGCAGGTTCGCCCAGGGCCAGGCCCCGGGTATCCTCATAGACCTGGACCATGGCCCGCCCGGAAGAAAGGTGGACCACCTCGCCCTGGAGGCGTTCCAGGCCGAGGCGCACCCGGTCATAGAGCTTGAGGTCCGGGATATCGACCGTGACGGTCGGGCCGGAGATGCCGATGATCTGACCTTTCATATCTGCAACCTCACCTGGTAGCCAATGGCTTTGGCGATAAGCTCCATGGCGTAGTCTTCGGGGAGCTCCGCCAGCTTCTCCGGCGCCGGCAACACAATGATCAGACCCGGCCAGTGTTTTTCGATCCCGTCCAGCCACTCCTCATCGATATGGTGATAGAGGCGTTCATCGATAAAGATCAGGCCGGCAGCCGCCTCGGCTACCACACCGGCAACGGTTTCGGCAACCCCGGCAGGATCGGTTACCAGCTGTCTGACTCCGCTCAGGGTGAAACCGAAGCGGGCATCCTCGGGGGTGATGAAGAGGATTTTTTTCATATGACCAGCTCCCTTTCTATCTGTGCTTCACTCAGCAGGGGTGCAAGGCCTCTGATCCCACAATCCCTGGCTGTCAGCCAGCAGGAACAAAGATAGGCCAGCAACATTGCCAGGGTCCGGGAAGACCTGGCCCGCCGGCGGCAGTCTCTGAGGAGGGTCCGAACGAGCAGGGTGTCTAAACGGGCCGGATCATCCGCCACTCCCGGGTCCTGTCTGCCGAGCCCCTCGAGAGCGTGCTTAAGCCGCCGCCGGACCAGGGCGGGGTGGTCGGCTGTCAGCGGGGAATCCGCCAGCCGCCAGCGCTGTTCCTTGGCCAGCTGCAGCAGGTTGTGCCGTTCGAACAGCCGACCCAGAAAATCACGCACGGCCCGGGGAGGGTTCTCCCTCTGGACAATTCCCATGAAACCGCCGAGTATGGAAGTTTCCACGCGGCGCAGGCCACCGATCCGCCAGACTTCGTCCAGGCGGCTGAAGCCCTCGCCATAGCAACCAAGCAAGTTGCCCAGCTCTTTTAATGTGGCCGGAAAAGCGTGGTCTTTTTTCAAGATCAGCTGCAGTTGCCGCCCCAGGAGGCTTGCGGACAGGGTGCTGTTCAGACCGTCACGGTCGGCGCCGGCGCTGAAACGAAGGGCGGCAAAGAGGTTCCGCAGCTCGAAGTAGAAAAAAACCGGGGCCAGTGTGTTGCGGAGACCGACGTTCATCTGCCGAAAAAGCCAGCCGTATTCTCTCTGCAGTTCCAGCCAGGCCTCTTCGCCACGGCCGGCCGGACAGCGCCCGGCAAAGCTCTCTGTCCTGGCCCGGAGTCGGGCCAGAAGGTAGTCGGTCGGGTAGCCTTCCTGACGAACCGTTGCCAGCAGATCAAGCAGTCTGTTCATTGTCCACCACCTCCCGGATAATTTCGGATACCAGCCCGGGCCAGATCCGTTCCAGTCTTTTCTCCAGGGTATTGATTATTGTTATCCCGCCATCGGCGGTGCTGGCCACCAGACCACCGGCAATGGCCCCATCCGTGACGATTTCGGCCTGCGGAAAGAGTCGGCGGGCCGCAGGTGTATCCTCGGGATGGACGATGATCGTCTGCCAGTCTCCGGCCGTGATTTCCTCGGCCAGTCTGGTAAAGAGTTCTGCCCTCTTCGTGCCGGGCAGCCCGTTCAGCAATGCCTTTGCCAGTCCATATAACCGACTGTTCAGCCCCTGTTCGGCCCTGGTGGCGATCGCCGAGGCCTGGCGCTGGGCAGTTACTGCCATCTTGCGCCGGACAGTCTCCCGGCTCTGGTCGGCCGTAAGCTGGCAGTGGGTTTCTGCTTCTGTCAGCCGGTGGTCGGCCTCGGCCCGCAATTCGTCAATCTCCTCCCGGGCCTGCTGGCGTATGGCGGCGATCTGCTGCTCGCCCCTGGCCCGCAGGTCATCGATCAAAGCGGAATGACTCATGTCATTTCATGGTCAGAATCATGGTCGCCACCACAAAACCGAGGATCACCATCGTTTCCGGGATGGCAATCATGAGGATGATCGTTGCCCGCAGCTCCGGTTTTTCCGCCAGGGCGCCGGCACCGGCCGCACCTATCTTCGATTGGGCCCAGGCCGTAGCAATGGCGCTCAGTCCGAGGGCCAGGGCGGCGGCCAGGGCGATGATCGCTTTTTCATAACCGATTACTCCTTCCATATGAATCCTCCTTTGGTTGTTTCAGGCGATGCCGGGCTGTTATCCCAATTCTAAATCAGAAGTGAAATTATTATCTATGGTCAAGTGATAACAGAATGTTTTCGCGCAGAGGCGCAGAGACGCTGAGAAGGACAAAAAATTTTTCTCCGCGTCTCTGCGCCTCTGCGCGAGGCCAAATGGCATATTTGATAGAGAAATGGTATTATCCAGCATTGTCCGGTTAGAATCTTGCATTACTATCAAAAAAGTCCCCTCCCCCCTTGCGGGGGAGGGTTAGGGTGGGGGGTGGAACTTATCGGGTAGATCATACTGGCATTCTTCCCCCTCACCCCAACCCTCTCCCCGAGGGGAGAGGGAGTAAATATTTTGAGTGCAATTTTTAAACCGGACATTACTGGGTATTATCCCTTAATATCTGCCGAACCGCTGTGGTCCTCAGCCTTGGCCAACGGTTTATACTCACGGCCGTCATCACCGACGATCTTACTGAAAAACTCCACATAGTGGAGGCGCAGGGCATGGATGGTTGGGGCGAAGATCCCCAGGATAATATTGAAGCCATGCAGCATGATTCCGGCAAGGATTCCGAGCCAGACACTGCCCATGATCCCGACCATATTGTTGGCCACCTGGGCCAGGAGCACCGAAGTCAGGCCGATGGCCATGATCCTGGCGTAGGAAACGATATTGCCGACATGTCTCAGCAGTTCCAGCGGGGCAAGCAGGCCGCCGCTCAGCAGCACAACCGGAATGGCGAACAGCAGGGTGAGCAGCAGCGGTTTCTGCAACGGGCTCAGGGCTGGTGAAAATAGACGAGCCGCCCAGCAGGGCCAGGCCGAGCATGATCACAATGCTGGTCAGTTTAAAGAGCGCCTCCTGTTTCTTTTGATACCTGAACGAGGTGATCGCTCCGAGTATCAGTCCCAACCAGGATATGAATAAAACCGACGGCCAGGGCGAAGTAGAACATCGGCATGATCGATGTATGCCGATCCAGCAGCAGCGGTTTAAGGCCGAAGATCTTATGGCCCAAAACCCCGAAGCATTCGCCGAACAGCCATCCGAAAATGATGGTATAGACGGCCGCTACCCCGAAGATCTTGCCGACATCCTGCAGCGTTTTGTTGCGGACCCCCTTGGCCAGGATCAGGGCGGCCACCAGCAACAGCAGGCCATAGCCCATATCGCCCAGCATCATCCCGAAGAAGATCGGAAAAAAAAGCCCGATAAAGGGGGTCATGTCAAAGGAGCCGTAGCCGGGAATCGGCAGCATCCGGGTCAGCAGTTCGAAGGGCTCAAAATAACCACGGTTGCGGAGCATGGTCGGCACATGGGCCAGATCTTCCTCGTGGATCTCCTCCTCATGCACGATTACCCGGCCGGCGAATTCGGTCTCGATCACTCTGTTCAGGGTGGTCAGCTCAGCCAGCGGCAGCCAGCCCGAAATAACGAAACACATCTCGGTTTCGAACAGGGAGGCGGTGGCGCTGATCAGGGCCAACTGCTCATCGAGCCAGTCCAGAACCAGGAGGTAGATGCCCCGCCATCGTTTGCTGAACACGGTCAATTTGTCCGTCAGGGCCTCCTGTTCGGTATTGTAAAGCGGCAGCAGCCGGCGGGCCGCCGCTCTTTGTTCGGGAAAAGTCAGGCCTTGAAGATCGGCCGGCAGTGCATAGTCATTGATCTGCTGGCCCTTGAGAGCCGCCCGGATCTTTTCAATAAATTCCTTCTCGGTGGTAATAACCCCCACCAGTTGATGATCATCGGTCATGGCAGTGGCCAGTTCGAAACGGCCCCCGGTAACCTTGACTCCGAGCCGTTCCAGCTCTTCCATGGCCTTCTGGTCGCGGATTTCAACCCCGATATGATCGAGGCTGGAATTCTCCATGCCCTCGGGGATTATCCCGGCAATGGCGGTCAGGAATTCGTTGAAGTGCCTCAGCGCGACGATCTGGCGCCGCAATTCTTCCAGACGGTCTCGCCAGAGTCGGCATTGCCTGAGATGCTGGTCAACGGTTTCCGCAAGGGAGTCGGCAATATTTTCGGGATTAAGAAACGGCCTGCGGGAAGTTGTCGGAGGCAGAAGGCTGAACAGCTGGTTGATCCTGTCGCGCAACTCTTCAAAAAAGATGCGGCGGGAAAGAACCTTTCGGTCGAGGTGCAGGGTCTTGAGGCGGGATTTGATCTCCTCGCCGTTTACCTTGTCCGGTGGCCGGTCATCGATATGGAGGATTCCCCGTTGCCGGATCAGGGCCAGAAAGTCCATCAAATCTTCTTTGGGCCCGATAGCGACGACCCTGGCCATCTTGACGATCATGCCGGACCCTCCGGTAGAATCCGGGGGAGATATTTTTTTACATATATTTCAAGTTTTTTATCGGGGAGTTCCTCGATAAGGGTTTCGTATCGTTCTGCCTCCCTGACCTGGGCGGCTATTTCCTGGCGGGCCTCTTCCTCGGCCTTGGCAATCATCAGGTCACATTCTTGCCGATGGGCCGCGATTCGTGCCTCACTCTCTCTGGCAATGATCTCGCGCTGCTCTGCCAGCCACTTCCCGGTATTGTGGCGCTCCGCTTCAATCTGCGTCTGGATTTCCTTTTCGAGGACAATGATCTCTTCCAGGGCGGGCTTTGCCATTGCAATCTCTCTCTTGTCTCCGTCAGCGGACGTTCTGACTTTTGATCCTAAGAGTAGTATGCATGAAGCGGCTTAAAAAATTAAGTTTTTTCGAAGAAATTGAAAGAAATAGTCAGCAATGTCCGGTTTTGGAGATTGCATAGAGAGAAATAACCAAAAAATATTAAGTTGCACCATGTGCATCTTCTTGTGATGATTCCTCCAAAAGTATCGATTTCAAGCTATGTAGGGACTGTCAAAGGAAGGACAGCCATACGTATACTCAGGAATAATCTAAAGTTTCAGTTTCCCTACCGATAATTAACCTTGCCATTGGCTTCCTCTTAAATTCTTTTCAAGAATTCCTGGTAATTATATTACTATTGTGATTGTATGAATAATTATTCATTTTTAGATCGGTAGAAGGAGTCAGGAATAATCTGCAACTTGCAGCTTTGCTTAGCTTGTTAAGATTGCAAATGGTTCCTTTTAGACATAAAATTCAAAATTACTGGTAATTATATTTCTGTTGTGATTGAATCAATAGTCAATTCACAAGCATATATTCTAACAACGAAATCAAGGTAATTCGGTAGCAAAGGTGATGTTGTTATATTCTGTGCTAGGTGCAGAAAAGCGAAAATGAATGGGAATCAGTCTTATAAAAAATTGAGTGAAATGAGGAAGGTGTTTTTATTCTCAGTCCGGTTTTCCACGATCTTCTCTCTTGTCTTTAAAGGAGGAATAAATGAAATTCGGTCTCTTCGATTGGGTAATCTTCGTTGGGATTCCGCTTATCGCTTGGATTATTGGGACGCGTGCTGGCAAAAGAAATGGCGGTTGGCGGGGGTATTTCCTTGCGACAGGAAACTTGAGCACCACGAGTGTTGCCTCCGTTTATTTCGGAGCTAATCTTACATTCACCGCGATTTTCCTTATCCTGTCTGAGGAAGCATATATTCGTGGTGCTTGGGTGTTCTCCGTACCTATTTTCTGGGTATTGGGGACCTTGGTTTTTCTTAAGATGTACCCGCGTCTGAAGCCCTTTTTTCAAAAAGGGATGACATTACATCAGGCTCTTGGAGAAACGTTCAAGTCGCCTACCCTTCAACGCTGGGCATCGATCTGGACCATCGTGGCATTCGTTGGTACGGTGGCACTTGAGTTCTATGGGGGAATCCGCCTTCTTCAGTGGACGAACCTGCCCTTATTTGTTGATGTTTCTCTGGCCCTTCTCCTGGCTCTAGTGGTTGGGCTTTTCACAATTAATGGCGGATTTCGCGGAGTAGCGGCGGCCGATATTTGGTTGGATATTGTGGCCATTTGCGGGACAGGAGTGCTTTTTGTATTCTGCTTTATGTCATGGGGGAGTGTGACACCGAATGTCTTAACGCCAGTTGCACCAATCCGTCCGGAATTAGGAAATAACATTCTTTTCGCTATAGCAATGGGCGTAATCTTTGTTCCATTTCAGTTCTGTACACTTGACACTTGGCAGCGACTTGGGGCGTGGGAAAAAAAGGATGAATCTCCATGGAGAGTGGCTCCTTGGTGGAAGTGTCCTGCTTGCTTTGGCCTATTGCGTGCCGATCGTGATCGGGTTGTACGTGCGGTCAACGGGGGTTCACGTTGATGCTTCATCACATGTCCTCAGAATTTTCATGGAGAGAATGCATATTGGAGCGGGTCTGTTGGGATTGGTCTTTGCTGGTTTCATTTCGGCTATTTTTTCAACTGCTGATGAGTTACTTAATTGTTGTGGCCTTTCGTTGTTGTTCGATACGTTTCAGGTGCCTCGAAATAGACTTGAACGAACTGACATGGAGGAGGCGCGTATTGTCGTAGCGGGACGGTCTACACGACGCTTTTTGGGTTTGTTGCGGCGGGTATAGCATTGCTCGCGCTGAGGTTCGAACGGCAAATATCTCTCATATTTCTCTGGCAAGTATTTTGGGGCACTCGTGTTCACTGGACCTTTATTTGTGGCTCTCTTCATGCCAAAACTCTGCCCAAGGCTGAAGGGCGCGGCGGTGGTTTCTATGTTTGCAGCGTTCGTCACAGCGGTGACGTTGGTCATGGTTGGCTGGCTATTTAAGGACAAGGTCTACAGCGATAGCGCGCCGATTGGGGCTTTTGTGGTTAGCGGTCTGTGTTTTGGACTGCCTTTTGTTTATACTTATTTCAGATACCGGAAGGTAGCATGATTGAGACCATATTCAATATCGCGTTTCCACTAACTGTGGCCGCGAGCGGAATGACGCTAACTCTTTTGGTAATAGCCGTCAACGCCAGCACTGTGGCTCAGCGTGAGGTGATAAAGGTGAAGGTTGTCAACGCCTTAATGAAACTGCTCGAGAAAGAATCACTCACAATTAACTTTGAGTCCTTGGTTTCCAATCTCCAGGAGGAAAAGGTCGGCATGGTGACTATTCCGGACATTGTGCAACAAGTACGTGAGTATAGGGCGTATTTGTCGGCATGTATTGCCTTGGCGTTTGCATTGCTAATGGTTGTGCTGTTGCTTGAACTTATGATCACGTCAAATATTTTGCCGGTGGCTACACACCAAGCTACTCTGGCCCTATGCTGGCTAAACATTTTCATAGTTCTCTCTTACTCAGCGCTCTCTGTTTTTATGTTTCAACGATTTGCAAATTGGACAGATTTTTTGAACACAATTTGTTTGAGGTATTGACGATGGCCCAAACTGATTTTGGTACGACCTTAGGCGGGTATGTGGCAACATCTGGAAAAATTGGAGCGCTTTTTAGTGAGCGTGGTTTGCTTGATCTTGCGGATTACCTAGTTCCAGAACGGGAGAAACGCGATGCCTTATTGACTGGTCTTGCTCGTTTGCAGTGGCATATCTACGTTCTTGATCGTTACGGTGAAACGACCTGGAATGTAAAACGTTCCGACTTGCTGTTGTTGTGGCGAGGAATTCATGCAGCGGCTCATGAGCTTGGTGTGCCTTCGGATTTAATGGGTGCGCTGCTGGCCGACATTATCGTTTATCAGAATGTGGAACTAGGTATGCGGCAAGGCAGCATACCTGTGACTGAGGATGTTTTTGCTTTTTACTGGCTCAAAACATGCGACGTGAGGCTGATGCGGGCTGTTTTGTTATGGAGTGCTGGAGATTGTGTTGCTCCTGGGTTCAGAAGGTGTTTGGAGCTTGCAGACATTGTTGCGGAAGTAAATGACGACATGGTTGACGTTCAGGAAGATGAGGACGACTTCAACGGAAATCGTTTTCTTCTTAGTCGAGAGATTCTGGGGGACAAGCAGACGTTCACCGTTTATGCTAGTCTTCTGACATCTGTTGTTGAGCAAATCAAGGTGTTACAGGAGGGTACGAGATTTCTGAGGTGGCGTTGATTGGGAAGTTGTTGTACGGGAAGCCCACTACCACAAGTGATGTTAAGGATTTAATTGACTTACATCTTGTAGGCCAGCAATAAAGAGCCGTTTGTTGAGGCAGTTGTCCGGCGGTATTAAAAATTCTTGCCTTGATAGTTCGGGGATAAATTTTAGATCACTTCCGGATCTCATGAGGTCGATATGCGGGTCACAATTGACGAGTTCATTGATGCCATCCAGGGTGTAGAGTGCGAAGATTCTCGGCATTGTCGAGAAACCCCTGCATATGCATTTGTGTCCGGTTGCCATTTGCCTGTTGGTGATGGGCAACGTCTTTCGATAGTGTTTCGGACAAATGGTTGTGAGAGAGCGCATCTTCGCGGGCCTTGCCTTATGTGTGGATGTCTTGCGCAATCAGTATGTTCGGATGTCATTTCCGTGAGGGAGGCCAATTGCAGGCACAATTTATTAACGGATTGCATAGTGCTGGCGGGGACCTTTCTCGGATAACTGAACTTGACCTACTTGCTCCTGGATCGTTTCTTTCAAATACAGACTCCCGAGATTTTTAGAGAGTGGGTAATGGGTGAGATTCAAGGAATAAGTAGCGTTCGCCGTGTCGTGGTGGAATCACGGCATGAGTAGATTCGGAGAGTGCGCTACGGAGTCTGCGGGCATTATTACGTGGGAATCAAGTCCTAGAGTTGGCTATTGGGGTAGAAAGTTCTGACGGTTGGATCCGAAACGGAGTATTGCGTAAAGGCATGAAGTGGGAAGAATTCCAGCATGCATACGAACTTGTAAGATTGCGGCGTAGGTGTTGTCGCTTATCTGGTTGTGAAGCCGCCGTTCCTTACTGAGGAAGAGGCTGTTGAGGATGCAGTGCGAAGTGCTTTCGACGTAGTGGATGTAGCGAGGGAACTAGGAGTTTCCTTACGTATTGCCTTTCACCCTTTGTTTATTGCGGAAGGGACGGAGCTCGAACGCCTTTATGATATTGGGCACTATCAGCTCGTCGGGCTTTGGTCGGTTGTGGAGGTTTTGCGGCGTACTTCTCATACTTTGGAGTTGTGTCAGTAGGAATGCACGACGAAGGTCTTTCAAGAGGGCGAGTTCCTTCAAGTTGCCCGATTTGTATAGGCCGTTTGCGGGTGGCATTTGAGGAATTCAACGTTACACAGAATATAGCAGTATTTGACGAGACGTGTTTTGCGATTGCCATTTCCCAATTGGGTGAATTCAACCTGTCGCCTTCACCTGCGAATCTGGGTGAAAAAGAGATTTATTGATCATTTAGTCTGGTTTAAACGAGCAAGCCTTGGCAACCGGCAACCCGACCATTTCCTGGTGTTGGACGGTGACTTATCGAGACAGGGTCATTTCTTTATAGATTTACTCATGTTTAGTGCATAAAAATTCTGCTCCTCGGTCAATCAGGTGGGTACGATCGTTTGAACAATATTTCACTTTTTTAAGTGGAATCTCTACTTGATTCTATGCTGCCCGTTCAAACCGTCGTCAGCATCACACTGTAACATTCAAAAATAATCTATAAAGAAAGTGGCTGAATTAGTGACAGCGGCTGAACCGGAGCGTTAATATTGCCACATCGAATATCTGATTTTATCCAACTACCCTTTAGTTAACCTTACTGTGCCCATGTACATATATTCAGGAATAAGATCAATTGCTGAGTTTCATCCTCGCCTCAGGCTTGCCAGTGGATAACTTCAGCCCACTAGAAGGTTCTGGTATCCTCAAAGATAATCTGGGATCTTTGATCAAAACCTCCAATTTTCAAATCTCTAGCCTTGCCCGCACATTCTTTTGCCTCTTCATGCTTGCCAAGTCTACTTAGAACTATACCTTTGCAGTTTGCCAGGCATCCATATGATCAGGATTTATAATAAGAGCCTTAATAAAGGCATTTAACGCTTCCTCATCCCTGCCAAGATTACCCAGAGATATGCCTTTGTTACTCCAAACATCTGCATAATCAGGATTTATAGCAAGAGCCTTATTCAAGGCATTTAACGCTTTTTCATGCCTCCCAAGATTACATAGAGCACTGCCTTTTCCGTGCCAGGCAACTCTATCATCAGGATTTATAGCAAGAGCCTTATTAAAGGCATTTAACGCTTCTTCATACCTCCCAAGATTACTCAGAGATATGCCTTTATTGTTCCAGGCAACTCTATGATCAGGATTTATAGCAAGAGCCTTATTAAAGGCATTTAACGCTTCTTCATCCCTCCCAAGTTTCATTAGAGCGGTGCCTTTAAAGTACCAAGCCATTGCGTAATCAGATTTTATGTCAAGAGCTTTGTTAAAGGCATCTAAGGCATCCTGGTTCTTGCCCATATTCACAAGATCGAACCCAGTATTATACAAGGAGGTCGCACTATCAATGGTTGTTGCCACAAAAGCTTTATTTGCTAATTTAAATAGATCGGGAGAATTTAGCACTTCATGGGCAATTTGACGCAACCTTAAAAAGGGAACTTGGATTTGACGTGGCAATATTTCCCCAGTAATTCTATCAGGTCCAGTGATAGTACCAACATTCATAATAAAAGCATTGGAGGCAATATTTCATCGACATGGGCGCCTCCATCTTTATTTGCCACCCACATGACAATGTCTTTTCTCGTAATCCATTCACCCAAACCCGCTGTAACCGGATCTTCATTCCACCATTCTTTAACGGTTACATATTCATCATTGCTCTGGTCTTCATTCATGTAAAGACAGGTAAACGGGTTATCGAATTGTAAAATTGGAGCAGCAGGTACGTCCTCTTTAAGACCTTTAAGATCTGTGTACGCTGTCAGCAACATAATGTCCCATGCATTAAGATGCTCAAGTAGTGCTACCGACTTTGCAGTTTGATGAAAAATAACACGAAGTGACGTGGCAATCCTGAGCACCTCACTTGTGTCACCACGATCAAACTCATTGGCAGATTTTTCAATAAAACTGAGATGATCTGAAAGGAGTTTTTGGTATCGCTCAATGCTCATTTTATTGCCTCATTCGGGAATAATTGCGCTATCAATTTATAAACATAACAGGGAGGAAGTTTAACAAGAAAACGCGTCTATTCACCAAATTGAGATACTTCCAAAAAATCTCTAGATGAGACCTGCAACAAATGCAAGACCGGATTAAAACTGATTTATTTTAACAGTGAGATCAAGTATGGATTACTACAGCGAAAAATTGTCGCAACGAATCTAGCCCAAATCACAGTCAAAACCAAGTTTACCTTACTACTGTGCGGTTACGGTTGCGGGCCATCTGGTCAAGGCGAACAATGAGATAATCAAGGTCTTCAAAGGAATTGCCGGAGGGGGTGGCTAACTCCAGTTCCTTGGAGAAGATGCGAAACTCCAAGCCAAACTTCTCGAACATCTCATCCCGCCACTGCTCCACCAGACTGCCAGGTATGACGATAACGATAAAAAAAACCATGGCCGCTTGGCAGTGGCTATGGCAATAGAGGACTCGTCCCCACGATTTAGTTAGCCGGTCCTTGAGCACGCCATCCGGAGTCTTGTAGATTATCTGGACTGCGCCATCAGCCATAGGTACTACTGCAACGATGGTAGTGATGAATGGAGTGGTTCAAGGCCGGTGAGCGCCAGGCCGGGGATGATGGATTCGAGGGTGATCATGTTTTTTATAGTAAAAATATGTATCAATATTTGTCAGGGCCATTCATAATTTCCGAACTTAAATAATCAGGGCAGTTACTTCAGAGTAGTTCGTACCATGCACCTCGGCCACTCCCTTGTTGCTTGAGGTGATTTTGCTTAACGAGCGTTCGGAAGTGTTGCTTGAGAGTGTTGCGACTCGCACCCGTCAATCTGATCATGTCGCCCATTGTGATCCGGCCGTGTTCGCGAGTGAATTCGATAATCTGCAATGACAGTTCCGGCAGTGGAGCAAGGACCAGTTTCTCTCGCTCAACCTTTTTGTTCAAATGTCGTGTCTGCTCTGAGAGTGAGCGTAAAAAAAAGATCAACCATGGTTGCCAATTTGGTGCTTCGGTGCGGATTGTTCCCTGAGTCTGTCGAAGTGCGAGGTAGTATGCTTCCTTGTTCTGTTCGATCACGCTCTCCAGCGAGCTGTACGGCACATAGGCGTATCCTGCCTGTAAAAGCAGCAGTGTGGTCAATACGCGGCTCAATCGCCCGTTGCCGTCCTGAAACGGATGAATCTCCAAAAAGACAACCACCCACAAGCCGATCAGCAATAGCGGATGCAAATGTTTGTCATGGCGCTCCTCCTGCAGCCAGGTCACCAGCTCTGTCATTAAATGAGGCGTATCGAAGGGAGTGGCCGTTTCAAACACAATCCCGAGCTGGACTCCGTTTTCGTTGAAGGCGGCGACACTGTTGGATGAGGTTTTGTAGTTGCCGCGATGCCGTTCATCTTTTTCGCTGTAAGCCAGCAAGTCGCGGTGCAACTGCTTGATGTGATTCTCGGTAAGTGTGATGTCCTGCCAGGAGGAAAATACCAGATCCATTACCTCTGCATAACCAGCCACCTCCTGCTCGTCACGGGTGGTGAAAGATTTGATCTGGAGGTTGGAAAGCAGCTTCTCGACGTCGCGGTCGGATAGTCTGCTTCCTTCAATTCTGGTTGAAGAGCCAATACTTTCAATGGTCGCAACACGCCTCAGGGCCAATAACCGGTCCGGCGCAAGTGTGCTTAATGCGCGCCACGCGCCTTTGAATTCATCGATGGCGGCTATTAAACCAAGTATCTCTGGAGTGATGTGGATGGTATCTGATTTAATCATGCAACCAATACTACACCCGTTTACGCCCAATAACCATTAAAATACCCATTTGCACCCAAAAAAATCATAGAGCATACTTGCAAGGAATGCTACAACTGCCACAATCATCAGTATGGATGGGCGTGGGCGAGCTTTCGATAATATCTTCGTCACCGTTGAGTGATGAGCCATTGTTTTCCTGTTCAGTTCAACAAGTCAGGGCTCAGACTAAATGGGTGTTCGTTTCGGCCAGCAGCAGCCCTGTTCTTTATTGTTGATTTGGCAGACGCCGCTCACATCCTCCTTCTCAATTTGCAGGGTGGTGTGGTGGATCGCAAAGTCGTGGCGCAGATGTTCGGCGGTCTCATGTAGGAAAGCGTCATCGCCGCCCGCTGGCATGACCAGGTGGGCGGTGAGCACGGTTTCCGTGGTGCTGGCCGCCCAGATATGGAGATCGTGGACGCACTGCACCCCCGGCAGTCCGGTGAGATAGTCGAGAACCTCCTCGGCCTCGATATGGGCCGGGACTCCGGCCATGGTGAGATGGAGCGATTCCTTGAGCAGGCCCCAGCCGGCGATGAGAACCACGAGGGCGATGGCAATCGAGATCAGCGGGTCGAGCCAGTTCCAGCCGGTGGCCATGATGGCGAATCCGGCGATCACCACCCCGGCCGAGACCGCGGCGTCGGCCGCCATGTGCAGGAAGGCGCCCTTGATGTTGAGATCATCCTTCCGGCCTGCCATGAAGAGCAGGGCGGTGGCGGTGTTGATCACCACGCCGATGGCGGCGACCACGGTGACGGCCATGCCGTTTACCTCGGCCGGAGCCCGCAGGCGCCCCATTGCCTCCCAGAGGATGACCCCGATGGCGGCGTAGAGAAACAGGGCGCTGCCCAGGGAGACCAGAATGGTGCCTTTTTTGAAACCATAGGTGTGCCGGGCCGTGGACGCGCGTCTGGCCATGAGCATGGAGCCCCAGGCCAGGAGCAGGACCATGACATCGCTCAGGTTATGGCCGGCATCGGCCATCAGCGCCAGGGAGTTGGCCATGAAACCGTAGCTCCCCTCCACCAGGACAAAGGCCAGATTCAGTGCCGTGCCGATGGCAAAGGCGCGGCTGAAGTCGGCAGGGGCATGGTCGTGCCCATGGTGGTCGTGATTATGATTATGCGCCATTACTCTTCTCCACGTTGTAGATAAACATCTGGATGTTGATCAGGGTGACGCTTTCGCTGTGACGGAAGGAACGGAACATTTCCTCTTTTAATCATCATATCCCTGGGAATCATCGTATACTTATTTCTTGAGCCAGGCCAGGGCTTCAGCCTTCGACGGCACCTTGCCGACGCATTTGACCTGGCCGTCGATGACCACGGCCGGGGTGGAGAAAACACCATACTTGGCGATCTGCTGAAAATCGCTGATCTTCTCGATGGCGGCCGTGACACCCGCCTCTTCGATTGCCGCCCGCCATGACCTTCTCAGCCTCCGTACACTTTGCGCATCCGGGTCCCAGCACCTTGATTTCCATGAATAACCTCCATCTTAAATAATAATATTGAAGAGATAGCCCACCAGCATGATGCCTGCACCCACCACTCCGATGAAAACCACGATGAGTCGCGGTTTGAGAACTTTCCGGAGAATGACCATCTCCGGCAATGACAAGGCGATGACACTCATCATGAAGGCGAGCACCGTGCCCAGGGCTGCCCCTTTTTCGAGCAGGGCCTGGACTATTGGCACGATGCCCGCGGCGTTGGAGTACATGGGGATGCCGATCAGCACCGCTGCCGGCACCGACCACCAGGCATCCTTGCCCATGATCTGGGCCATGAAACCCTCGGGCACGAAGCCGTGGATGCCGGCGCCCACCGCAATTCCTGCGACCACATAGATCCACACCCTGCCGACGATGTCCCGCACCGCCGTCTTGCCGTGATTGAACCGATCGGCCCAGGTCAGTTTTTCGTCCGGAATATCAGCGGCATTTATATGCAGTTCCCGGACCCACTCTTCGATGCCGTGCTCCATGCGCAGGCGGCCGATGGTCCAGCCGGCGACAATGGCGATCAGCAGGCCGGTTCCCAGATAGATGGCCGCCACCTTCCAGCCCAGAAGCCCGTAAAGAAGCACCAAGGCGATTTCATTGACCATGGGGGCTGCAATCAAAAAAGAGAAGGTGACTCCCAGCGGCACGCCGGCGGTGACAAAGCCGATGAAGAGCGGCACGGCCGAGCAGGAGCAGAAGGGGGTGACGATGCCAAGCAGGGCGGCAAGGACATTGCCCACGGATTCGCGCTTGCCGGCCAGGATTTTTCGGGTTCGTTCGGGGGTGAAAAAGGAACGCAGTATGCCCACGGCAAAGACGATCAGGGTGAGCAGCATCAGCACCTTGGGGGTGTCGTAGAAAAAGAAGAGGACTGCCTCGCCGAGGTGGCTGCCGGGTTTCAGATTGAGCAGGGAAAAGGCCAGCAATTCGGCCAGGCTGTGCAGCTGCCGGTACAGGGCAAACCAGAGGCCAAGCCCGGCCAGGGCGATCAGGACATATTTGGCTTTTGTCGTGGCTGCAGGCGACCGGGCGGGCTGGGGTCTGGTGGCATTGTGCTGTTGATGCTGTTGTATGGGAGTGATGGGCTGCATGGCCTCTTCTTTCAGGATTTACAGATGTCATTGCGGTTGATGGTGGGCAAAAACCGGTGGATCTCTTTGACCTCCGGGGTCTCGTCCAGCCAGTTTTCGAGCTGCGCGAGCATGGCTGCACTGTACAGTGAACCCCCGGCCGAATGCAGCCGGTAATTGACCCACAGCTTGTCCTTCTCGGAGGCGACAAGCCCAACTTCTTCCAGGACCTTCAGATGATTAGAAACAGTGGGTTGGGAGAGTTTCAGCATCGCCCGTATCTCGCAGACACACAGGCTGTCTTTGAGCTGGAGCATCTTGATGATCTTGACCCGGTTCGGGTCGGAAAGGGCCTTCATGACCTTGATAAAATCTTTCATCGCCACTCCATTGTGTAGTTATATAGCTACATGGCAATGTATCTATGATAAGAGGGCACGTCAATCTTTTTTCTTCCCCTGGTGGGAAAGCGGGAAGGCCAGCGAGGTGACAGGACGCCAAGAATGACAGTAATTTCACTTTGTTTATGTCCTGCTTTAATATTGCATTTTTTCAGCACACCTTATAAGATACCTCATCTGTGAAGTCTTGACGTATTGTGGAAAGAGTCTTCTTTTACAATCAAATTTACAACCTCAATTTCCCTGACGTAAGGGTATAATATGACCAAGTTACAGCAATCAAAATACAGCGAGGCTGGCGTTGATATTGATAAGGGAAATGCCTTTGTCAAGGGAATCAAGGATATCGTCGCCTCCACGCATCAGCGTGGGGTGCTCAACGATATCGGCGGATTTTCCAGTCTTTTTGCCATCGACACCAACACTTATAATCAACCAGTTATCGTCTCCTCCACCGATGGGGTGGGCACCAAACTTGCTATTGCCGGACTCTGCAATAAGCATGATACCATCGGCATTGATCTTGTGGCCATGTGTGTCAACGATATCATTGTCGGTGGGGCCAAGCCCCTCTGCTTTCTCGATTATTTTTCCATAGGCAAGCTGGATATTCATATCGCCACCGAGGTGGTCAAGGGTATTGCCGAGGGTTGCAGGCAGGCCAAATGTTCTCTGGTCGGCGGTGAAACAGCGGAGATGCCGGGTCTCTATTCAGGTGAGGATTATGACCTTGCCGGTTTTGTGGTGGGCATTGTCAATCGCGATGCCATCATTGACGGCTCCGAGATCAGGGTCGGCGACAAGATCGTAGGCGTGACCTCCAGCGGCCTCCATTCCAATGGCTATTCGCTGGTCAGGAAGGTCTGTTTCCAGGATCTTGGGCTCTCCGTGGAACAGCAGATTGAAGAGTTCGGCTGCACCCTTGGTGAGGAGCTGCTCAGGCCCACCCGCATTTATGTCCAGGCGGTTCTCGGTGTATTAAAACATTATAAAATTAACGGCATGGTGCACAATACCGGAGGTGGCTTCATTGATAACGTCCCTCGCATCCTGCCGCGAAGCTGCAAGGCGGTCATTGACCGCTCTGCCTGGAAAGTGCCCCCAGTTTTTACTTTCTTGAGTGAAAAAGGCAACATCCCCATGGAAGAGATGTACCGCACCTTTAATATGGGCATTGGCCTGATGGCCATTGTTGATGAGGCTGCTGCCGATGACATCGTCCATCACTTTGGGGCGTTTGGCGAACAGGCATCCATTATCGGTGAGATTGTGGCCACAGAGAATGGTGAAGAGGAGCAGGTGGAACTGATCAATTGATCTCCGCTTGTTAATACGGATGCTTGACGAAGAAGGGGCGTTTATCTCACGATAAACGCCCCTTCCTGTTTTATAAAAAAATAAGTTTAACGCAGGTTGGCGCAGTCACTGGTTCCACCCTGGATCTTGTCGAGGGCATGGGGCAGGGCAGGGAGGAGGACTTCTATGTTTTCCCGGGCGGCTTTCTTGCTGCCGGGTAGGTTGATAATCAGGCTTCTTCCCCGAATTCCGGCCATTGCGCGCGACAGAACCGCATGAGGTGTCTTCAGCAGGCTGGCGGCTCGCATGGCCTCTGCCATTCCCGGGATCTCTTTTTCAATCACTCCCCGCATGGCCTCGGGCGTCACATCTGTGGGTGAGACCCCGGTCCCCCCGGTGGTCAGGATCAGATCGATCTTCTCCTCATCAATCCACTGCACCAGGGCCTTAATGATGGCCTCAATCTGATCGGGAACCATTGTGTATGCACGCAGCTGATACCCTTCTGCCCGCAGCATTTCCTGGAGCATGGGTCCGCTTTCGTCTTCACGCTCACCGCGGGAACCTTTGTCGCTCATGGTAAGCACCGCGCAACTGAATCGACTGGCGTCCTCTCTCATATCCTTGTCAACACTCTTCCCGGATCGGATTGTTATTGAGCCATGGCGGCAATAATTTTTTCGGCAATATGGGCCGGAACCTCTTCATAATGTGAAAATTCCATGGTGAATGATCCCAGGCCGCCGGTCATGGCCGTCAGGTCGGTGGCATAACATTGAACCTCAGCCACAGGAACCTGGGCGATGATAATTTCATGATGGGCATCGGCATCCATGCCCATCACCCTTCCCCGTCTGGAATTCAAATCTCCCATGATATCGCCAACATGCTCCTTGGTAACTTGGATGGTCATTTTCGCATAGGGTTCAAGTAAGACCAGGCCGGATTCCTGGGCGCCTTTTTTAAAGGCCAGCGAGCCTGCCACCTTGAAGGCCATTTCGGAGGAATCCACTGCGTGATAGGAACCATCCACCAGAATGACTTTCAGGTCGACCACCGGATATCCTGCCAGTACACCTTTCTCCATGGCCTCGATAATGCCCTTTTCAACGGCCGGACGATACTGTTGCGGGATAACCCCGCCCACGATCTTATCCTCAAAGATAAACCCGTTGCCATGGTCCAGAGGCATAATTTCAATGGTGCAATCACCAAACTGTCCACGACCGCCACTCTGTTTCTTATGTTTCCCCTGAACCCTGGCAGTCCCCTTGATGGTCTCTTTATAGGCGATTTTGGGCAGGGTCAGTTCCATCTCCACACCAAACTTTCTTTTTATCCTGGCTCCGACCAGTTCCAGATGCACCTGCCCCATACCGGAAAGCAGGACATCTCCGGTCTGCTGGTCACGGGTCAGGCGCAGGGTAAGATCTTCATCCAGAATCCTGGTAATGGCGGAAAAAAGTTTTTCTTCCTCGCCTTGTCTTCCATGTACGGCATAGGAGATGACAGGCTCAAATGATTGAGGTGGTTGGTAAATTATTGGATGAGCGGCATCGCAGAGGGTATCGCCGGTTGTGGACTCCTTGAGTTTGGCAACAGCAACAATCATTCCCGGACCAGCCATGTCAACGGGCCGTTGTTCCTTTCCTTCAAGGACGTAAAGCTGTCCAAAACGCTCGGTTGCTTTTTTGCTGGAGTTGTAAAAAGTGTCGCCGGAAAGGGTGCCTGAGTAAACGCGGAAGATGGTGAGTCTGCCGGCATAAGGGTCGGCCATGGTCTTGAATACCAGGGCTGAAAAGTGTTCATTGGCAGAGGGCTTCCGCTCCTCGACCTCTCCGCTCACGGGATGCGTCCCCACCAGAGGAGGCCGTTCAGCAGGGGAGGGCAGTAACTCATTTATCATATCGAGCAGGGATGAAGTGCCCTTGTTCAGAAGGGCCGAACCCAGACAGACAGGCATGATGCTTCCGTTTGCCACTCCTTTTTTGAGACCCAGTCTGATTTCATCCTCAGTCAATTCACCGTTTTCGAGAAAACTTTCAATGAGGTCATCATCGGTATCCGCCACCGATTCCATGAGTTTTTCACGGTATTCTTCCACCTGAGCAACAAGATCTTCAGGGATAGCTATCTTTTTTGGGCTCATCCCATTGTCAAAGAGCCAGGCTGTTTTGGAGGCGATATCAACAAGCCCCCTGAATTCCTCCTCAGCGCCGATGGGAATATGAAGAATGACCGGGTTAATGGGCAGTGAGCTTTTTATCTCTTCGATGGTTTTTTTAAAATCAGCACGTTCCCTGTCCATCTTATTGATAAAAAGAAGGCAGGGAAGTTTTTTGTCGGCGATAAAATTGGCAAATTTTATCGTCTGGCCTTTGACTCCAAGGACCGCGCCAACAACAAAAATAACGCTGTCAGTGATCTGGGTTGCCTGATAGGTTTCATTGAGGAAATTATCATCTCCCGGGGTGTCAATGAGAAAGGTCTCATGTTTTTTCCAGGTATAGTTATGAAAAGAGGAGTTGATGGAGAGATGGCGGCGAATTTCTTCTTCTTCAAAATCCATGGCAGAAGTGCCTTCATCTACCTTGCCCTGTCTTTTGATCTTACCGGAGGTATGGAGAATGGCCTCGGCCAGAGAGGTTTTTCCGCAATGTCCATGGCCGATTATGGCAACATTCCTAATCATGTTGATATCTTGCATGTATCTCTCCTTTTATGAAGGCCGTGAAAATTTATGGGATAACTTCCACGAGATCTTCTGCTGACACCTTTCTAACGGATCAATAACTCATTAAGGAACTAATAGTTATATTATTCAATATACCACCGTGAAGTCAAGAAGGATTGACAGGGAGTCTGGCAGAAAATATACACGAAGCCGTTACGAAAAAAAGAATGATGCCATCCGGCTGGCCGGATCAGGAAAAGTTCTGAGATACAACAGCGACGGTAGCAGTTCCTCAACAGAAAACCACATGATTTTATGGTAAAAAGAAGAGGGAAAAGGTATGTATAGCGGCAATATACCGATCATGGCAGCACCAGCATGGAAAAAAAAGGAAATCAAAGTGAAGGAAAAGGCACGACAGAATACGGCATTAGCCAAATCCGCGGGAACCGTGGGCATCGCAGTGATGTGCAGCAGGGTGCTGGGTCTGGTCCGGGAGCAGATCTTTGCCGCCATGTTCGGCGCAGGTTTTGCCTATGATTCCTTTGTGGTTGCCTTCCGGATTCCGAATCTGCTCCGGGACCTGTTCGGGGAAGGGGCGCTGTCCGCCGCCTTTGTTACCATCTTTTCCCGCTATGACGCCAATAGAACCCAGGAAGAGACCTGGCGCCTGGCCTCCAATGTCCTGGTCTTTTTTGCCATCCTGCTTTCCCTGGTCACCCTGCTGGGCATCTTCCTGGCCGGGCCTCTGGTCTCTCTGCTGGCCCCCGATTTTTCCAAGGTCGCCGGCAAGGCGGAGCTCACTGCCACCTTGACCATGGTCATGATGCCCTTTCTGGTCTTCATTTCCCTTGCCGCCGTGGTCATGGGAATGCTGAATACCAAGGGACGTTTTTTTGTGCCGGCCATGGCATCTTCTTTTTTCAATCTCGGTTCCATTGTCGGTGGCGTGTCCATGGCCTGGATTCTGCCCCGTTACGGTCATCCTGCCATTGTCGGTATGGCCATCGGCACCCTGATCGGCGGCATCCTGCAGCTCGGCGTCCAGCTGCCGGCACTCTTCAAGACCGGGTTCCGTTTTTTCCCCCATCTCGATTTAAAAGACCCGGGACTACACAGCATCCTCCGCCTGATGATCCCCGCCACCATCGGTCTTTCCGCCACCCAGATCAATATCTTTGTCAATACCAGCTTTGCCGCCTCGTGCGCTCAAGGCTCCGTCTCCTGGTTGAACTACGCCTTCCGCCTGGTTCAGCTGCCCATCGGTATCTTTGGCGTGGCCTTTTCCATTGCCGTCATGCCGGTTATGGCCAGACATGCCGCCAAAAAGGATGTTCACGCCATGCGCGAGACCCTGGTCTCCTCGCTCACCATGGTCTTCTGCCTGACCATCCCGGCAACCGCGGGTCTTATCCTTCTTGCTGAACCGATTATCCGCCTGATCTTTGAACGAGGGGCCTTCACCGCCCTCGATACCGTGGCCACCGCCCAGACCCTGACCCTTTACGCAATCGGGCTTTTTGCTTATTCGGCCAACAAGATCCTGGTGCCGGTCTTCTACGCCCTTGATGATACCCGTTATCCGGTGATGGCCAGTTTCCTGGCCGTGCTCGCCAATATCGTGATCATCACTTTGACCATCGGCGTCTTTCAGCATAAGGCCATTGCCCTGTCCACCTCCTGCACCATGCTGCTGAATTTTCTTTTTTTAAGCGCGGTGCTCTACCGGAAGCTGGATGGCTATCCGCTGCGCGCCCTTTTCAAGGGAGTGTTCAAAATCCTGATTGCCACCTGCTGTATGAGTCTGCTTCTCTTTTTTGCCAGGATGATGCTGGCGGGATTTCTGGTCGGGAATCTGCTTCAGCAGCTCCTTGCTGTCCTGCTCCTGATCTCTCTGGCAGCAGGACTCTATACCGTGGTGCTGCACTGGCTGAAGTTGCCGGAACTGACCGAGATTGTCGATAAGATTCGGGCACGATTCCGCTAACAACGCAATTTCAGTGACGGCTGCTGATAAAAGGAAAAAAGGATGTAACGACAAGATCGAGTGGTGATGAGCCTTATAAGAGAACCGTCAAGCGGCATATCAGTATCGGGCTCCGTTTCCCATTTTTTCCCAAATGTGCGATAAGTATTTAACACTGTCGGTGTGAGCCTCTTTCGCAAGTCCGGTTTCAACTGAGACGAATCTACTTTTTATGGGAGGAAAAAATGAAAATTTTAACAACTCTCTTCTGCAGTTTGATCGCCATCATCACTTTATATACCACCGACGGTTATGCCAACAACAGCGTAGGAAGTGAAATGAGTCATGTCGTAGGAGGGATCTTAATGGCCGGTGGCATTACGGCGGGAGTCGATCGTTATTATCCGGAATATCGGGAAAATAGAGGGATGATCGGGTTCGGAGTCAGCACTGTTGCCCTCTTCGCCGAGCAAGGTGTGGAATATGCTTTGCATGGCGATGCGGGTGGACAGCTGCTCGATGTTACCTCACACATGGTTGGCTCAGCGATTGGTGCCTGGGTGACGGATCGATTTATTTTATCACCCGTGATCATGAACTCCTCTGCGAGAGGGAAGTATATCGGGCTGGAGGCACAGGGTTCTTTTTGAAGACGCTATCAGTTTCAACAAAACAATTCCGGTGAAGAGCCACCTGTTGTAAAAAATGGCTGGAAAATATGAGATTGGTTCTATCCAAACACCCAAATTTTCATATTACCAGCCATCATGCATCAAACTACCAGAACAAAAGAGATTGTTGATCATGCTCGGGTAACGGTGTTTCGACAGCACCCAGTAATTTGGGATCCGTCGGCAGGTTGAAAAAACATGACAATCTGTCTTGCGAGTATCGTCAACGCCTCTACACGCCGATGGTGACTCTTGTTCAGCGATCATCCATTGAGCAGCGATGGATCTTGCCCGAACACAATCATGCCCGATACGCTTGAAAACCAAGCGATTTATCCCCAAGAGAGTGCCATGCCCGATGCGCTGATCGGCCCTTGAGGTATGGGACCCAGTGAACAGGCGCTGTTTCGCCAGTTGCTTGATGCCTTGAAGCCTGGCAATATGGCGCTGGCTCCTACCATTTATCCCAGCGATATGCAAAAAAGACAACCAGTGGTGCAAACCATATAGGGTTCCGTGTGTCATATGAATACAAAACGTAGTGAAGTGTTACCAAAGGATATTTCAGCTCCAGGGAAATCAGAAAAGTCAGAGCTGCTGGCCCCGGCCGGCAGTATCGAGGCCTTTTTTGCCGCCCTTGATTCCGGCGCCGATGCCGTCTATTGCGGTCTCAAGGAGTTTTCCGCCCGGGCCCGGGCCAGAAATTTTACCCTGACCGATGTGGAGAGGATGTCGATCTATGCCCACAGCCAGAAAAAGCGGCTCTATGTGACGCTCAACACCCTCATCAAGGAGGCCGAGCTGCCCAAATTGGTGGACATCCTGGCCTCCCTTGCCGCTATCAAGGTGGATGGCTTGATTATCCAGGATCTGGGAGTCTGGCGGCTGGCGCGTGACCATTTCCCCCAATTAGCCCTCCATGCCTCCACCCAGATGGCCGTCCATAACGTGGCCGGGGTCAAGATGCTGGAACAGATGGGTTTTACCCGGGCGGTGCTGGCCCGTGAGCTCTCTCTGGCCGAGATCGGAGAGGTCCGCAGCCAGACAACCATCGAGCTGGAACATTTTGTCCACGGGGCTCTCTGTTTTTCCATCTCCGGCCAGTGTCTTTTTTCTTCGGCCCTCACCGGCATGAGCGGCAACCGCGGCCGCTGCGCCCAGCCCTGCCGCCGCCGTCTGCATAACCGCAAACAGCCGGGCTATCATTTTTCCACCAGTGATCTCAGCGCCATCGAGCTTCTGCCCCAGCTGATCAAGACCGGGGTGATGAGCTTCAAGATCGAGGGACGGATGAAGAGCGCCGAGTATGTGGCCCGGGTGGTGGCTGCCTATCGCCTGATGCTCGATGCACCGGAGAGCCGGCGCAAGTCGGCTCTCCGGGAGGCCGCCGAACATCTGGAGCTCTCTTTCGGCCGTCAGGCCACCAAGGGTTTTCTCACCGGATTCGTGCCCACCGGCATTGCCGATTCAGCCCAGCATGGGGGCTTGGGCCGTCCTCTTGGTGATGTCGTATCGCTCCGCAGCGGGATGATCGGTTTTACGGCTAAGGAACGCCTGCATGTGGGAGACCGGATCCGGATCCAGCCGCAGAATGATCAGGCCGGTATCGCCTTTACGGTACGGGAACTGTTCTGGGAAAAGAAAAAAGTAAAGGTGGTCAAGGCCGGTGATTTTGTGCAGGTCAAGATCCCGGAAAAGGGATTTTTCCGGGTGGGGGATGCAGTGCTCAAGGTGGGCGGCAGGCCGCTCTTCACTCTGAGCCCCGATGCCTGTCTGGAACGTCTGTCCCAGGTGCTGGTACCGGAAACCGATGCTCAAGAGAAAAAACAGCCAGACTCCTCCGTCAGCAAGGCCTTAGCCAGCCTGTTACCGGAAATTGCTCCGGAAACAACAACAGTACAAGAGGTCACGGTTCGGGGCCGTGATCTAAGAGATATAGGCCTGCTGGATGATTCACCGCAGGTGGCCCGACTGGAGCTGCCATTGAACCCCAAAAATATTGCCGCCCTCCAGGGAGTCCAGCACCCATTAAGTCCCAAAAAAGAACGGATGATCTGGGAGATCCCGGCCATGCTCTTTGGCCCCGACTGGACTGAATACCGGCGCGGGGTGCAGATGCTCTATGGCCTGGGATACCGGCAATTCAGGGTCAATAATCTGGGCCATATTCCCCTGTTTGCCGGACTCCCTGAGGTTATCCTCCTTGGTGGCTTCCGCTGTTACACCCTGAACAGTCTGGCGGCGCTCGCCTGGCAGGAGCTGGGGCTGGCGGAGCTCACCCTGAGCCTGGAAGATGAACGCACAAATATCAGCAACCTCTTCCATCGACCGCTGACCATTCCGCTGGCCCTGACAGTGTACAGCCCCGTCACCCTGCTCCTGTCTCGAATCCCGATCAAAGGCCTGCGCTCCGGCAATGTACTTCATGCCGATAATGATGAAATATACCGCATCTTCTCTGATACTGGCCTAACCGAGGTCATGCATGGTCGGGATTTTTCCCTGCTGGGCTATTTGCAGGAGATAAAAGAGATGGGATGTGCCCGCATAATCGTTGATTTGAGCCAGTGCAGCACAGGTTCTTCCAAAGGGCTGAAAATCCTTGCGGCCTTGGCCTTCGATCAGCCTCTGTCTGATACCTTTACTTTTAACTATGTACAGGGACTTGCCTGATCTCTGGTATATTTATTGGCCTTTTTTTGCATAAAAAAACCTGATTAGCGCTAATCTTCCGCAAGGCGCAGTTTTCGTTCAGGCACCTTGCCGGATCTGACCGTAGCGACCACGAAGCGCTTAAACATTCCAGGGAGGTCAAACCGTCGGTTAAAGCGATATTGAACCTCTCCCAGATAGCGGTGAGCATATTTTTCAAAGTCAAACGCGTGGTACGTTCCGGTGATGGCATTTTTCAGGTTGCCAAGTATTGTGTTGACCCAACGGAAACAGTCCATGCCGGTACTTTTACGATCTTTGCCAACGACTTCCCTCTGGTGGAAGCAGCCTGCAGCTTCAACGGCTTGGAAGCACCAGAGTCCGTCTGAGACTATAATGGATGCTGGTCTCAGAGAGCGTTTAGCCCATAATTCGACCTCTTCCTTGCAGAAACGCTTCACGGTTGTGAAGGTTGCATAAAGCGGATGACCTTGTTTGTTGGTCTGCACTGCTGCTATGAACGGGACTTTGTTTTCGGAGCCGCGACCGGCTTTGCCGCCAGGTAATTCGCCACCGAGATAGGCGTCATCGATCTCGATACGTCCCGAAAGCATGGTGCTTTGTTCGCGTTCAAACATGACCTCCATGAGTTTATGCTTGATTCGCCAAGCGGTTCTATAGCTCACACCGATGAGGCGTTTGAATTCCAGGATAGAAATGTTATTTTTGTTCTGGGTCTGGAAGAACATCGCCTGAAACCATGTGGTTAAGGGTATTTTTGACGAATGGAAAATGGTTCCTTCTGTCAGTGTTGTTTGGCCTCGGCATGCTTTACATTGAAAAACCTTGACCCTCTTGCCTCGCCGGTAAGTACCGTACCGGCTGCTACTGCATTTGGGGCAGATAAATCCTTGGGGCCAACGGGCAGATTCAATCACCGATTCACATTGCTGCTCATTCCCATATTGAGCAAGAAATTGGTTTAAGCTCAGACCTTGTTGAAACTGTATTCGATTCATTTTCATAACGACCTCCTTGGTTGTTATGAAAAAATACCATAGTACCTAGGACAAATAGCGTCCTACTAACTACGCTGCGGAAGATTAGCGCTAATCAGGTAAAAAAATAAGCTTTTTGGGAAAGAGATGAAAAAAGATAAAACTACTATTTCAAGACCAGAAGAAGTCACTGACGTGACTTCAGCAGAATCACCCTGGTGGAAAAATTGGAAGATTATGCTTCTAATTTGGGCGTTAATTATTGTATTTATCTGGGTTGGTGTTTTTTTCAAGATAGATACTAAGGTTATCGCCGGCATTGTATTCTTAATTGGCCTGTTATCCAACGCTTTTGCCTGGTTGCTTGGCATCATCGCGCTTGTACCTTTTGTGGGACCGCTGATCATCAAAGTCCTTTCTTATGGCCTCATCTGGTTGCTCAACGCCGTAGGTTATTTGGTGGCATTAATGGCTATTCGGCGAGGCTACTCGAAGGATGTGTTGACGTATCGTGGGCTGACTGTTGCCCTCATTGTTGGCATCATCATCGGGTATGTACTGGGGAAGTTGCTTTAGACATTGTTCCGGTAAACAGGAGAGGGTCGGTTCATGAGCAAAGCTAATGACGGTAAGATAGGGTTTTGGGGAGTTGTTGCTCTTGGCGTCGGCGGGATGGTCGGGGGTGGAATTTTTGCTGTGCTGGGATTGGCGGTGCAACTGGCGCACGGCGGCACTCCTGTGGCCTTTGCGCTGGCGGGTATGGTGGCATTGCTGACAACGTATTCGTACGCAAAGCTTTCCGTTGCGTATCCAAGTCGCGGGGGAACAGTTACCTTTCTTGATCGCGCATTCGGTTCCGGCATGTTGACCGGCAGTCTGAACGTGCTGTTATGGTTGAGTTACGTGGTGATGCTGTCGCTGTATGCGCTCGCGTTCGGCAGTTATGGTGCAACCTTTCTCCCCGAGATGTGGCAGGCGGCAGGCAAACATGTACTGATCAGTTTCAGCATAATCATCATTACCGGCATGAATCTGTTCAGTGCCGAGTTGATCGGCAAAGCGGAGGACTGGATCGTGGGATTCAAAGTGGCGATCCTGTTGCTGTTCGTCGGCACCGGTCTTGTCGGCATCAAGGCTGTCCAGATTGCACCAGTCTCGTGGTCGCCGCCGCTGCAGTTGGCGGCGGGCGGGATGATCATTTTTCTGGCCTACGAAGGGTTTGAACTGATCGCCAACACGGCACATGATGTGCGGGATGTGGAACGGACGCTGCCGCGCGCCTATTATTCTGCGGTCGGCTTTGTGATAGTCTTATACGTGCTGGTTGCGCTTGTTACCGTCGGCAATCTTTCTGTGGACAAAATTGTGGCGGCCAAGGATTTCGCGCTGGCGGAAGCGGCGCGACCATTTCTCGGGCAGAGTGGTTTCACGCTGATTGCGATTGCGGCGATGTTATCCACCGCTTCTGCTATTAATGCCACACTTTACGGCGCTGCCCGGTTGAGTTTCTGCATTGCCCGCGACGGTGAACTGCCGGACATGCTGGAGCGGAAAGTATGGGGCGAACCGGTGGAGGGACTGTTGCTTACCGCCGGACTGACGCTGTTTATGGCCAATGTATTTGACCTGACAAGTATTGCGACGCTGGGCAGTGCCGGATTTCTGTTGATTTTTGCCGCCGTAAACAGTGCCAATGCCCGGCGTGCGCTCTACACGAAAAGCCGTGGCTGGATTTCGGTAGTCGGGGCTGTTGCCTGTCTGGTTGCGTTGGGCGCGCTGGTCTGGCAGACGGCGCAGACCGGGCCCATGAAGTTGTGGGTGCTGGCAGCGATGATCGCTCTGGCGGTGATCATTGAGGGTAGTTACCGGCTGGCGAAACGGGAAATCCGATTGCACGAATAACCCAATCGACTGACCGGTTGTTCGACTTATTGATGGTTCTGATAATCAATGGCGGATCCATTATTGTTTGACAATGGAGTCGAGCCACGCTAAATATTTGGAAGCAAAAGAATCATCATGAAAAACAGGCCTTCTTCGGGACTATAATGTCGTTTTTCAAGGCCAAAACGACGACTCAAAAATTCAGTGTAACCTTGATCCTGTTCGCCTTGAGCTTCCTTTATAATTTTTACTGGATGCATGGTTTCAGTTATAATTGGATGCAAAACAAATCCGTGTTGGGCAAGAAATTACATCAAGGATAATATGAATATTAATATTACTCAGGATCCACCGGGCGATTTTACGCAGATTAAAAACAAATATCTGCGTATTATTCCGTATCTTCTGTTATTGATTGTTTGCGCCTTAACTTAATGTTTTAATTAAATATTAAAACTTACCCAGGCTGTTTTTACTGGAAGTCAACCCCGGAGTGCACAATGGGCGTTTCCATCTCCACATCCCCAAAACTAGCGTTATTGGAAGCCCAAAACTGCCGTTATCGGCAGCTTCTGGAGCTCCACCGGCGCGTGCGTAGCGAACGCGATCTTGACAAACTGCTGCCGCTGGTGATGATGGAAACTTCCCGGATGTTGAATGCCGACCGCAGTTCCCTGTTCCTGTTCGACTTGAAGAGCATGGCATTACGCGCCAAATTTGCTGCGGGGGTGGAGAATAATGACATCACCGTCTCACTCAAGATGGGCATCGTCGGTTCGGCAATTCTCGGCATAAAAACAGTCAATATCGTCAATGCCTACGATCACCCTCATTTCAACAGCGAGATTGACCAGATTTCAGGATTCCGTACTCAAAGCATCCTGGTTGCGCCGCTCCTGACATCCGCGGGAGAAGTAATCGGTGCTATCGAACTGATCAACAAGCACACCGGACATTTCACCACCACCGACGAAAAGTGCATAGACACCGCCGCCACGGCACTTTGCGAACAATTCGGCACCAAGGCGATTGGCAGGGATTTCGCCAGAACCTTTGTGCATGACCTATGCGTTCAATGCGATTGTGAACGTGGTTCGCTTTTCGTGATTGACGAAGCACAGGGCACCCTGGTCTCTCTCTACTCAGAAGGCATGAGCGATTTTGGAGTTCAATTGAGTCTCAGGCTGGGCATTGCCGGATTGGTGGCGGTGACCGGTCATGAAATGAACATCCCGGACGCCACTCTTGACCGCCGTTTTAATCCCTCTTTTGACTCTAAAACAGGCTATCGCACCCGTTCCATCCTGTGCGTGCCGATTCTGAACCAAATGGGGGAAGCGCTCGGCGTAGCGCAGGTCATCAATAAACATGACGGCGCGTTCGATGAAAACGACTGCTACGCCCTGCACGACCTGGTAAGCGTGGTGACCATCGCCATCGAAAACGCCTTGCTGATCAAAGAGCAGGATAACCAGTTTCACAGCATCCTGGCAGCGCTGGCTGCTTCCATCGACGCCAAGGACACCTTGACGTCCGGACACTCTATCCGCGTCGCTGAATTGGCGACGGGGATCGCACGAGAACTGAATTTTTCCGAGAGCGCGTTGGATCTGCTGCATGTGGCCGCGATCCTGCACGATTATGGTAAAATCGGCATCGAAGACGCGGTGCTCAAGAAGAATGGCAAGCTGACAACGAAAGAATATAGCCACATGCAATTGCATTCCAGAATGACACGCGACATCCTGGAGAAAATCCACTTCGCCCACAAATACCGCAATGTACCGTGCATCGCCGCAGCCCATCACGAATACCTGGACGGTTCAGGCTATCCATGGGGGCTGATGGCAGACGAAATTCCCTTTATGGCAAAAATCATTACAGTGGCCGATGTGTTTGAGGCCCTCACCGCCGACCGTCATTACCGCAAAGCCATGAGCGTAGATAAGGCCTTTGCTATCCTGGACAGAGGCACTGGCAGCAAATTCGACGCCAACCTCGTTGCCGCGCTGAAACGGCACTGGGGAAACACAGGTGGCATGTTGCAACCGGGGGCGCGAACTCAGGAGGTTGATAAGGGGAATTCAGCGGAAACTTGTCAGTAGCTCATTCATAAGGGTGCAAGCCTTTGCTCGCTCTTGGCTTATGGTTTTTTTTCGGTTGTCTATCCTGCGTTTCCTTGACCTTTTGGTCGTGTTTTTTTGTCATCTGTTTCCTGCCCTTGCCCTTATCTTTCCTGCCGCCCTTGTCTCCCATTGTTCGCCCCTTTTCGTCTGTCCGTCATCTTCCCACCGTGTTTGGCGTCGTTGCGTTGTGAGTTTTCGTTTTTACCGATTTGAATAATGCCTGTTGAAGCCTCAAAATGAGTTATGATCAAAAGTGGTATTTGAGGTAATAAGAGGATTGCAGTTCAAGGATGGAGAAAGGATTGACTCTTTTAAAGGAAGGCGATTTTAGCAGAGAAGGGTGTAAATATGGTGGATCAGATAGCGATTGCTTTAACTGGTGCTACGGCTATCTGGTTGAGCCAGGATGAACGAGCAGAATGGCGGAAGTGGGCCTGCATTTTTGGTTTGTGCGGACAGCCATTCTGGTTTTACTCGACATGGATCGCAGAACAATGGGGCATTTTTGCCTTGAGTTTCCTCTATACTTTTGCATGGATGCGCGGTATTCGTTATCACTGGCTGAGAAAGAAATCGGTTTTAGGTAAAAAATAATCTCCAAACTTGGCTCTTAGTTGATGGGCAAAGCACAGCGTGCCCATCATGTTGCAAGGGCAACCGGAATGATTTTAGTGACAAATAATGAAAGAGAGTTTGCGCGGGTGAAAGGGCTACTGATAGAAAACTGGTGTACAGAATAGAATAAAGATGATTTAAGTTATTTTAAACGTGGTCTGTCCCGATTGTCACGTTAACTTGTCAACTTGGAAGCCTGACCCTATTTTTCCATCTGAATTACAGCTAGTTAGTATGGACAAACCCCAAATTTATTTGATTTAGGTGATTTAATGACAATAGCTAAATAGCTCGGATTTTTTTCTGACCACTACACCAATTTGCTACAACATGACCAATTTCAAACCAAAATATTTCCAAGGAAGAACTATCAATAAGATCGCCTACTTCATTGCTTTTATAGTAACTCATAAATTTTTCTAAGATATCGCTTCCGAATCCTCCTATTAATTTAGAATTTTTACAATCATCATGATTTCCAATATTCGGACATTTGTCAAAACATTCAAACAAGAGTTGTTTCCTCCAATATTTCTGATGAGGCTGTTCTCCACAAATTTTTCTACAATAAACACCATTTTTGAAGTCAAAAAAAAGAACTGCTTCGGAGCTTAAAGTCTTTATTGGATAACGATTGCAATTTGGCTCGTTATCAGGAAAATCAAAATTATTGATATAAAACGTAAGCGGCAATATGTTTTCGAGTTCTAAAAAATCATACGAGATGTGGTATGAACATTTCAAATTCTTGTTTTTTTCCTTCGCATGAAATGATTTAACTGTCTTTGATGTATCTCCAATGGGAGATGAAGGTGATTTCTTATCACTATCAAGAAAACAAACACAAATTTTGTTCCTAGTTTTATAAATTTCTTCATATAATTGATGTGTAGTATTTCCCCCTCCACCTAGTCTTTCACATCTAACTGATATGTTATTAAGGCCTATCTCTTTTATGAAGTAATCTCCTATAATTTCATAAAGATATGCATCGCTCAAGTTTTCTCCTAGTAAAACAGTTTCTTGAATATTCGCACTATCAGTAAATGCAGAAGATTTAATTTGTCTGATATGGGTATTATTGATTGGATTGAAATAGCAACATTCTTCAAAAAAAGATGGGACTACCTCAATTGCACAAGAAAAATATTTTAATATAGTTTGAGACTCGCATGCAGAATGAATGAAGTAATATTTTAGTGATTTTGAAGTTCTTTCAGAAAAACGACTATCTCCAGACAATCTCTTTGCAACTTTCGGAGCAATAACTAATAAATGTTGTCCTTCAATATATGCCAACATGAGCATTTCAAGACAGTCTATAAAATTAGGATCTGAATCACAAAATTCTAATAAATCTTCACTTATGATGATAATCATTTCGTTTTAATTATAAGATGGCTGTAGAAAGCCAAATGGCCAATCGGTTAAATTACCATCCTGGTCGAACCCAGAAACAGTTATCGAAGAAGGTGTTCTCACATCATGTTTTGAAAAACATACAATGTTAATATCATTTGCATCTATTTCTTTTTCAAGAATGCAATCACCAAGCTTATTTATAATAATTTCACTATGAGTCTCCGCAATAATGTTAAGATTTATTCCATTTTCTCTTGATAACTGAATAATTTTAACCAAAGCGCCTGCGAATTTAGCTTGGAATTCTGGATGAAGATGTAATTCAGGTTGTTCAATTGCAAGATAATTTTAGGCATTCTAGAGGATATAGAAGAATACCTGTCTGTGTTTTTACTATACATTGAGGAAGAATACCAAAGCTGGGTTAGTATGGGTAAAATCTGAGAATAGCCAAATCCCATATCTGAAAGATTTATTTCAATATCATTTTCATGAACAACTTTAATCGAATAATGCCCTTCTGTTTTTTGAATTTTAATTTTAAAATTAAAATTTTTTAGTGTCCAAGATTGGAAATTATTCAATTGTGTTTCGCTAAGGCTATCTAAAAAGATTGGAAGATTTTTCCCATTTGGATCAACCTCATTTACTGCTAGATGTTGTATTCGATAGTATCTTTCTGCGGTTGCTCTTAAAGGTGCAATATAATTGATTCCAGAAAAAATAGTTTTTAAATATAAACTGATATTATCAAGAAATACTTCGATCATTTTATAAGTAATGAGCAATTGTTTTAGCTCTTGAAAGTTTTTGTCTGAACTCTTCCATTTAGTAACTTTTTTCTTCCATGACAAAGGATACAATTTTGATTGTAATTGCTTTAGGATGAAATCGTCAGAGCCTAATAAAATGTCATCGACAATATGCCACTTGGTATATCGTTCTGTATTTGGATGCACATAATTTGCTAATTTATCGACAATCTTTTCTTTAAATATTTGTTCTGCTCTGATAAATTTCTTTAATTTCTCAGAATTGGCATCGTCAATTTTTCTTGTCGTTGTTTGAACCTTAAAGAAATCGACGATTAATTCCCCTTTGTCAAAATAATGTATTTCAGATTCTGTCGATTCAAAAACTTTGGCATCATTTACTGTAATGGATAGAAGGATTTTCTTGTCGCTATCAAGTTTAAAATAACACTCTATTTATTATTAAGGATTTAATTTCCATTGTTGCATATGAAGCACGCTCTTCTCTGTCTTCCTCAGAATTCTATCGAATATTCTGTTTTCAAATTTCTTCTCCCTTCCATTGAGCTGACAACCTTCTGTAGCTTAAGAAATTAGGTTGAAACCTATTTCTAGCAGTCATAAAATCAAGAAAATCTGAGCCTAAAGTGAAAGATAACGTATAGTTTTCACTTTCATCTTTCTTAAAGATTGGGGTTATATCCTTAAAGCTACCGAAATCAACAATATTGCCGTATAACAAAATTGGAGGACTTTATTTTTTCTTCAATACTTTGTTTTAATAAAGGAAAAGTTCTTAGAAATGAGCTTTTCCCTGTACTGTTTCCGCCCACTAGAATGGTAATAGGTTTAATCTCAATTTTCCCTGTGTCAAAAAAACTTCTAAAATTTTTAATTTGTATATGCATGATAATCAAATAGTTAATAGATATTTTGAGAAGTTATGGGGGGCAATACAGAATTACAAGACCGGTTGTCACTTGCAGGCGGTGCATAAAAATCCTCTCGCACCACCTTAACAGGATTTTTATGATAGGTGACGCTGGGTGCGCCGTCAATGTAGATGCCTTCCAGGTAGGTGAGTTTTCTTGGCAGATGTTGCACCGTGCCCTTGCAATCAGGAATGTTGCCTCCCGGCCGACAAGAAGCACACCCTGCTTAACCATTGAGACAATTCGGCTAGGTTTTCGATGCGTAGCAGATGGTTATCTTCGCCAGTGAATAGCCGGCCTTGATTAAGGCATGGGGTCAGGCTTCCAAGATGGCAAGTTTCTTCTTCAGCCACAGCTTTCAACGACACTACTAGGCGGTGCAAGGCGCTCCTGTCACACCGTCTTGACAGGGGTGCCACTATACCTTTTGTTTGACTGGGCATAATCTGACCTGAAAACTACCCTTAAATAGGGAGGTTTTTGGTCTCAGACAATCTCCTGAAATCCCATCTTGACGGAATCCATTCGCGTGTGCACTGTTCAAGAAAGATAATATCTCCCTTGCTCGGAATCTGTGTCTGGAGTCCGGGGGTGACGACAAAACAAAAGGAAGGCAAAGAGATGGGTGGAACCAATATGCGTCTGGAAGAACATCGAATCGTCGAAAAGCCCTATTATCTGGCCCAGGGAAACGAGGTGGAGATAGCTTGTGCTGCTTATCGGTGCGGTCTGCCCCTGCTTCTCAAGGGGCCCACCGGCTGCGGTAAGACCCGTTTTGTGCAGTATCTGGCCTGGAAACTCGGTCGGCCGTTGATAACGGTTTCCTGCCACGATGATCTTTCCACCAGTGACCTGGTGGGCCGTTATCTGATCCGGGCCGGTGAGGCAGTCTGGACGGACGGTCCCCTGACCCTGGCGGTCAGGGCCGGGGCCATCTGCTATCTGGACGAGGTGGTGGAGGCGCGCAAGGACACCACCGTGGTCATCCATCCCCTGGCCGATGATCGTCGGGAACTGCCCATTGAAAAGCGGGGGGAGCTCTTGATAGCCCCGCCGGAGTTCATGCTGGCCGTCTCCTACAATCCCGGCTACCAGAGTGTGCTCAAGGATCTCAAGCCCTCGACCCGGCAGCGCTTTGTCGCCCTCAGCTTCAACTATCCGAAAATGGAGCAGGAAGCGGAGATCGTCTGCCGGGAGGGTGGTATGGAACGGGAGCTGGCCCTCTCCCTGGTCAAGCTGGCCATCATGACCAGAAATCTGAAGGATTCCGGACTGGCGGAAGGGGCCAGCACACGGCTCCTGATCCAGGCCGGAAAATTGATCGAAGATGGAGTGGATCTCCAGTCGGCCTGTCGGGTCGCCATCGTTGAGCCCCTGAGCGATGATCCGGAGCTGCTTGCCGCCGTGGAGGATATGGTCGCTTCCCTCTTCTGAGATTGGTCGGATAAACGATGAATCTTCCTGAACTGAACAAACTTTTTTATCGTCTGGTCGCCCCGGATATCCCCAACGACTGGGAGGTGGAGGAGCTGCTGGAGCCCTACCTTGACCAGAGCGATGAGGTATGCAGGGAGGTCTTCCGCTGCATCCCGGCGATCTGGCCGATCTCCAACTCCCTCTGCTCTGATTTCCTCCGTATCGTTCCCGAGACCCTGAAGGTCCTGCCCCTCTCCCTGTTGTCGAGTTGGGTGGGCGAGATCCTCGACCGCTACGAGCTGGAGGGACTGCGGGCGGCCCAGCGCTTCATGCGGGATGTGGAGAACGGCTATTTGAACCGCAATAAGGGGTCGGGGCTGGTGCTTCTGGGGGAGGTGGAAGGCCGCCTCCTCACCTTTATCCGGGGAGTGGCAGGCCAGGATCTGCAGATTGCCCCAGGCAGCGCAGTCTTTACCGACACCGAGACCATCTTCCTCCCGCCGGAGCTGGGGATCTTTGCCAGGCCTGCCGACAATATCCTGCTCTACAAGCTGATCCTCTCCTTCCAGTGGGCCTATATCGCCAATGGTACCTTCACGGTCACTGAGGCAACTGTTCAGGAACCCTGGGACGATCCTGAAGCATCGCTGTGGTTGAGCTCCTTTTTCGCCTCCTTTCCCGACCCCTTCTTTGCCCGCGATTGCTATTTTTTTCTCGAGACCGTCCGTGCCGCCCGGTTTCTGGAGAGCGAACTGCCCGGCCTGATGCGGGCCTGGGCCAAGCTGCCCCGTCCCATCTTGTGCCTGGCGGAGGATGCCAGTCCTCAGGCCGCCTTTCTCCTTGACCTGCAGTCGCGCTTTCTGGACGGCACCCTGTCGGAGGTGAGGCCGGAAGAGACCCTGCCGCTGCTCAGTGACTATTGGCGCAGGCTTTATGGTCAGGGGGTGAGCGGGGCGGATACGGTGGCGGCGGTCAAGGCGATCCAGGCGGCCTATGCATTGCAGGAGGGAAAAAGGGAGGGATATGAGGGAATAACGCCGCTGCTCTTCCAGGGAGAGATGCGTCTGCCTGCGGTGGAGGCTGTGCGTCGCCAGCGCTTCCTGCGCCAGGGTGAGGAACTCGTTCATGGCCTGGCCCTCTATCTCGCCTCCCTGCCCAAGGAGAAACTGGAACAGCTGATCCGTTCGGAGGAGGAGAAAAAAAATGCGGCGAGTGGTATGGAGTCGGATGTCTCCATGATCATGGACAGCGAGTTTGCCGGGACCGTTGACGAACATCAGGCCCCGCTGCTCATCACCATCAACAACGAGGAGGTGCCGCTCTCCGAGGAGGTGGCGGAGCAGGCCAAGAGGTTCCACGACGAGTTTGGCCATCTGCCCGGCCGCTTTATCAGCAGCGCCGTGGGCCGCGCCGGAGAGGGGATTGCCCCGGACGTCCAGTCGGGACCGGAGCAGGAGGGATCGCTGCAGGCCCCTATCTGCTATGACGAGTGGGATTATCGGCGCAAGGGCTTCCGCAAGAACTGGTGCGTGGTCACGGTCAAGGAGCTGCCGGAGCTGCGTTCCGGGTTCATCCGTCAGACCCTGAGCAAGTATTATGGGGTGGTCAACCGGCTCCGCCATCAATTCGAGATGATGCGGACTACCGATCGTTTTGCCCGCCGGCAAAGGGACGGCGACGATATCGACCTGGATGCCCTGGTGGAATCTTTGGCAGATTCACGGGCCGGGCTGCCTTCATCGGACCGGCTCTATATCAAATTGCTCAAGGATGACCGGGATATTGCGGTAGTCTTCCTTGTTGATATGTCCAACTCCACGGCCGGGTGGGTGGGGAATACCATCAAAGAATCACTGGTGCTGATGACCGAGGCCCTGGAGGTCCTGGGCGATCGTTACGCGATCTATGGTTTTTCGGGGATGCGGCGGACCCGCTGCGAGATTTTTCACATCAAGGATCTCGACGAGTCCTCTGGTGAATTGGTACGGGAGAGGATCGGAGCTATCGCTCCCATGGAATATACCCGGATGGGACCGGCGATCCGCCATGCTGCATCTCTCCTGACTAAGACGGACGCCAGAGTTCGTCTGCTGATCACCCTTACCGACGGCAAACCGGAGGATTACGACGACTACAAGGGGGAATACGCCATCGAAGACACCCGTCACGCCCTCCTGGAGGCCAAGATGGCCGGGATTCATCCCTTCTGCATCACCATCGACCATCAAGCCCATGATTATATGGACCACCTCTATGGTCCGGTCAACTACATCTTTGTCAATGATGTCCGCAAGCTGCCCCTCCGCATGCCCGAGATCTACCGGGTGCTGACCAGTTAGGGCCTGGGTCCCCCAATAATATGATCCTGGCTGCCGGGTTTTATCTGAGGATATTTTTTAGGAATCCGTAAAATGGCCTCATTGACTGTTTGGATGTGCATTCAGACAGCGCGGCCATTGCTACCGGCCCGGATTTTCATGAGGCGGTCGACCTCTCGTGGAAAGAGCGCGAGCTCGGTATGGGGCAGGAAGTGACTGGATCTTTCCTGAGAGAAATCAGGCAGTATGTACATATGTTAGCATGCCTCTTTGAGCGTTTTGCTATTGTTTCTTCCCGCAAATTCCTTGATATAGATATCCTGTTGCGGGTAAGGGATGGATATCTTGTGTTCAGTAAAGGCGTTGTAGATCTCTTTGAGAAGGTTGTGGGTTGCCAGACCCTTCAGGCTCGGTTCATCGACCCAGCATAACAGCTCGAAATTCACTGATGATGAACCGAAGCTCCGCAGGCGGACGCGGGCAGCCGGCTCTATGATTACTGCCTTGTTGGCTGCCGCCACCGCCAGCAGAACCTCCTCGACTTGATCAAGGACGCTGCCATAGGCTACGCCCACCGGCACCCGAATCCGGAAGCGGGGGATGGGGGCACTCTCGTTGATAATCTTGGAATTTGCCAGAATGGAGTTGGGTATGGTGATGAGCACGTCATCCCTGGTCTTGATCCGGGTTGAACGGATGCCGATATCCATTACCTGACCGCGTTCGGAATTATCGAGAATGATATAATCGCCCACGTTGCAGGTTTTATCGGCAAAAATGGAAATGCCCCCAAAAAAATTGGACAGGGAATCCTTGGCGGCAAGGGCCACGGCGATACCGGCAATACCGGCAGAGGCGAAGAGGGGGGCCATGTTGACATGCCAGATGGACAGAAGCCAGAGCAGACACATGAGGATTATGATCACCCGGATCACATTCTTCAGCAGCATGAAGAGATCCTGGCCAATTTTTCCCCGGTGGATGGCGGCTTGCATATTACTTTCCACAAGAAGGCCAAAAAAATTCAAAATGGCGCTTATCCAGAATAAAAGAATAATCGTCTTGGTTATGGCCGGCAGGATAGTTTCCCAGGGTGCCGCCAGATTTGGCGGCAAAGAAATGGCATGCAGGACTCCGACAAAGACGACCGTCACCAGCAATGGAGCACGGAGTATGGGAATAGTCTTGTCATCCAGGACCATTTTAGTCTTGGCGGTGATCCTCAACAGAATCCTTATCATAAAGATATCGGTTAGCTTGGCCAACAGGGCATAGACCAGGACCACAACCAGACGATGCATAAGGGGAATCGTATACAATTCCTGCAGATAAGTGCCCAACTCCTTTACATTCATTTATTATCCTTTACAGAATCCAACTAATCATTATTTAACATCTCTCGTTGCCATCCCCGCAAAATCGACGGCAATCCGGCAGGAGTCTTTCCTGTGATCTGACAGCGTTCAGTTTAAAAACTGTAGTCAAGTTGTCAACCCAGGATAGATCGTCTTTTCTTCCTCTTACCATCTTCCCGGATGATTCTTCAAAATTTTTCAGATCCCTTGAGAGCCGCTTCCGGCTGCCAGCCGCCACCCAGGGCCTTGAACAGGGCGACCAGATTGGTAGCGACAGTGCGGTTGGACTGGGCCAGGTTATCCTCGGCGACGTAGAGGGAGCGCTGGGCGACCAGCACGGCGAGAAAATTGTTCTCACCTGCGCTGTAGAGGGCGGTGGCCAGATCCACGGAGGCGCGGTCGGCCGCCACTGCCTGGGTCAGAGTCCTGGCGATGTTCATCCTCCTTGGTCGAGGCGATCAGGGTGTTTTCCACCTCCTGCAGGGCGCCGAGCACGGTCTGTTCGATAGGCCAGGAGTTCTTCTTCCTGGACGGCCTTCCGCAGTTCGAGATTGGCGCGGCTGCGGCCCATGTCAAAGAGCGGCCAGTTCAGGGCGGGGCCGAGGGACCAGACAGTGCTGGCCCGGTTGAGGGTGGAACTGAAGGTGCTGTTCTGGAGACCGAGAGCCCCGGAGATAGTGAATTTGGGAAAGAGATCGGCCTTGGCCACGCCGATCCGGGCGGTGGCGGCATGGATCTTCGCTTCCGCCATGCGGATATCCGGCCGCCTGCAGGAGCAGGTCGGAAGGCACCCCAGCGGCACCGTGGCCAGGGCGGCGGGCAGAGCCGCTTCCGGAGTCAATTCGGCCAGCAGGGCTGAAGGTTCTCCGCCGAGCAGCAGGCTGAGGCTGTAGATCGTTTGCCGGATCTGCATCTCAAACAGCGGAATCTGTCCGGCCGTGGTGGCGGCGAGCGCCTCCGCCTGCACCACGTCGAGTTTGCCGACAAATCCTGCCTAAACCGCTGGCGGGTCAGTTCGGTGCTGTGTTGCTGGGCCGTCAGGTTTTGGCGGGCAATGGCGAGCCGCTGCTGGAGGGAGCGCAGGGTCAGATAGTTGCCGGCCACCTCGGCGCTGAGACTCACCAGCAGGTCGCGGCGGCCTTCCACGCGGCTGTCAAGATCCGCGCCTGCCGCCTCGACTCCGCGCCGCACCCCGCCGAAGAGGTCCATCTCCCAGCCGGCATCAAAACCCATCATATAGAGGTTGCTGGTTGTGGCCTTGCCGCTGACGGATTCCGGTGACTGGCTGCGCCGGTAAGAGGCACTGGTATTCACCGTCGGGCCGAGGTCCGCCCCGGCTATACCCATGGAGGCGCGGGCCTGGCGGATCCGGCTTTGAGCCATCCGCAGGTCCAGATTGGCCTGCATGGCCCGCTCTATCAGCGAGGTGAGCCGGGGATCGTTGAAAATCGTCCACCACTGCGCCAGCTCCTGTTCCGCCGTGGATGCGGTCTCGGGGCTGGCGCAGTCCGGCCCAGCCACTGGGAGGAAACCTTGGTCTCCGGACGTTGGAAATCAGGGCCTACCATGCAGCCGGCCAGGAGGGGCAGGCAGAGGCAGAGGCAGAGGGTAAGGCAGGTCCGGTATGCTGTTCGCTGCGGGATCATAGGGTGATTACTCCTTGAAAAAAAAGGCGAGGGGCCGGTTCGGTTGCTTTATTCATAGCGCAGTGCCTCGATGGGGTCCAAGCGCGAGGCCTTCCAGGCCGGGTAAAAGCCGAAGATGATGCCCACGCTGGCCGAAACCGCACCGCCGTGACGATGGCAACGGGCGAGGTCTCCACCGGCCAGTGCAGGAGGAGCGAGACCAGCTGCGAGCCGCCGTGGCCGAGGAGAATGCCCATGGCCCCGCCCGACAGGCAGAGGACAATGCCTCCACCAGAAACTGGCGGAGGATGTCCCGCGGCCCCGGGCCCCGACCGCCATCCGCAGCCCGATCTCCCGGGTCCGTTCGGTCACCGAGACCAGCATGATGTTCATGATCCCCACCCCGCCGACCACCAGCGAAATCATGGCCACGGCACAGCAGCAGGTTGGTCATCAGGGTGGTGGTGGAGGAGAGGGTTTTGGTCATCTCGGTCATGTCGCGGATGGTGAAATCGTCAGGTTCGTCGGCGCGGATGCGATGACGTTCGTGGAGGAGTCGGTCATCTGCTCGATGGCGTTGGGGATCTCCTCAGTGCTCATGGCCGCGGCCATGATCTGGTCCATGTTGGCGAAGCGCACCGGCATGGGCGTTATCCGCCTGCCTGGACGCTCGGAGCGCTCGGGGTAGAGGCCTGCCGTGGCCGCCGGGATAGAGATTGCTCAAGCGTGTTCACGGTACTGCTGGTAGCGGCCGAGGCGCTTTGGTTGGCGGTGGCGAGGGTCGAGCCGGTGACCCGATATTTGATGGTGGTCCAGGGCGCCGACGATGACATCGTCCTGATCCATGCCCATCATGTTGGCGCCCTTCGCTGGACAGCACCCCGATCACCCGGAAAGTGACGTTCTTGACCCGGATCTCCTTGCCCACCGGGGACTCGCCCTCGAACAGTTCCCGGACGAGGCTCTGGCCCATGAGGCAGACCCTGTTGCTGTTGAGCACATCCCGTGTCGCTGAAGGGCTCACCTTCGGCCAGGTGCTCCAGTCGCGGATGTCAAGATAGGCCGGGGTGGTGCCGTAGATGGAGTTCGGCACCCAGTTGCGATTGCCGTAGACCATCTGGGCCCGGGCCCGGACCATGGGCGCGGCATTGCGGACGGCCGGGCATTCACGCAGGATCGCCTGGCAATCTTCCGGTGTCAGGGTGGTGCTGCTGCCGGCCCCGTAGCAGACCCCGCCGCTGGAGGCCGTGCCGGGCCGGATCACCAGGACATTGGCCCCCATGCTGGCGATGGATTTCTTGAGGGCCGCCGAGGCGCCGGCCCCGATCTCCATCATGGCGATGACCGCGCGCCACGCCGATGATGATCCCCAGGGTGGTCAGCATGGCCCGCATGGGATTGCGGCGCAAGGCCCGAAAGGCGATGCCGGCGGTGGCGTAGACTCTCATGGCGTGCCTCCCGGGCGTTTCAGAGCTTGGTCCGGCAGGGGCGGCGTCATCCAGAATCACCCCGTCGTTCATGCGGATTACCCGTTGGGCGTGTCCGGCCACCTTGGGGTCGTGGGTCACCATGATGATGGTGATGCCGTCCTCGGCATTGAGCTGCTCGAACATCTGGAGCACCTCTTCGCTGGTCCGCGAATCCAGGTTGCCGGTGGGCTCGTCGGCAAAGAGCACCGGCGGGTGGTTGATCAGCGCTCTGGCGATGGCGACCCGCTGCTGCTGACCGCCGGAGAGCTGAGAGGGCTAGTGGTCCAGCCGGTCGGCCAGCCCCACCCGGCCAAGCATCTCCGCGGCCCTCCCTCGGGCCTCACGGTCACTCAGGTTTTCGGCGGAATAAGAAAGCGGCATGGCCACGTTCTCGATGGCGCTGGTCCGGGACAGCAGATTGAAACTCTGGAAGACAAATCCCAGTTTACGGTTGCGCACCAGGGCCCGCTGGTCGGCGGAGAGCTTGGAGATCTCCTGTCCCTCCAGCCAGTACTCGCCGGCGGTTGGTCGGTCCAGGCAGCCCAGGATGTTCATCAGCGTGGATTTTCCGGATCCGGACGAACCGGTGAGAGCGACCAACTCCCCCTGCCGGATGGCCAGGGAGATGCCTTTGAGCACCGGCACGGAGATGTCGCCCATCTGGTAGGTCTTTATGATGTCGTGCAGGTTGATGAGGTCCATGGCTCGATTCAACTTAGTGTCTGCCGCGACGTATGTTTGGGAGGAAGGGGTTGCCGCCCTCTTTTTTGTCATTGCCGGAGTCCGGCGGGCGTATCCCGGTGATCAGTTGCATCCCTTCCTGCAGTTCCGCGCCCTCCACCACGGTATTCGCACCGTCG
Source organism: uncultured Pseudomonadota bacterium (assembly GCA_963776835.1). GTDB lineage: Bacteria > Desulfobacterota > Desulfobulbia > Desulfobulbales > Desulfocapsaceae > UBA2270. The sequence continues at coordinate 525,968 of CAVZOB010000001.1, read as the reverse complement.
CTGGCTCCGGTCCGGACCTCGATCCGGCGGGGAGGACCATCTTTATCAACCACCCAGAGTATCCCGGTACCCTGGGTGTTGGCGGGAGTCCGGCCAACGGCCGGTTCTTTGCCCCGTTCCATCCCGTCTTTTTCGCCGGCAGCCTCTGTGGAGGGCGGGCTCCAGCGCAGGGCCGCGTTGGGCGCCTGCAGAACATCGCTGAACTGCTGCAACTGAAACTGAACATTGGCGGTGAGATAGGGCAGGAGGCGGCCATCAGCGTTGTCGGTGGTGATCTCCACGGTGTAGGTGACCACGTTCTGAGTCATGGAGGCGTTGAGTCGAACCTTGCCCACCTCGCCCCGGAAGCTCTCTCCGGGGAAGGCGTCCACAGTGAAGGTCACGGGCAGGCCGGGGTGAATCTTACCGATATCTGCCTCGTTGACTGCCACCCACACCTGAATGCGGGTCAGATCTTTGGCCAGCAGAAAGAGGCTGGGGGCGTTGAGACTGGCCACCACGGTCTGGCCGGTGTTGACCCTCCGGTCGATAATGATGCCCTTGACCGGCGAGGTGATGATGCAGTAGCCGAGGTTGCGCCGGGCGCGTTTGAGGGCTGCCTCGGCCTGGAGGATAGCCGCCTCGCTCACCGCCACCTGGGCCAGCGCAGATTTATACGCCGATTCGTAACCCTCGTAGCTCGATTGCGCCAGGGCCTCGGAGGGGCCGAGGAGTCGGGCTCGCTTCCAGTTCTGTTGCGCCTGGTTCAAATCGGCCCTGGCCTTTTGCAAACCGGCCTTGCTGGACAGGAGTTGAGCCTCGGCCTGGGCCACATCCGAGGCATAGAGTGAGTCGTCTATTCGGGCCAGCACCATGCCTGCCTCGACTGTGGAGCCGTAGTCCACGGTTTTGCCCTTGGCATCCTGACCAAAGGAGATGATCCGTCCGGCCACCTGGGCGCCGACATCGATCACCTCTTCCGGCTCCACGGTGCCGGTGGCGCTGATGGTAACCAGCAGATCCCCGCGCTTGAGCTCAACGGTCCGGTAGGTGGTCTTCTCTCCCTGGCTGCGGGTAAGCTGCCAGGCTGCCAGGCTGCCGAGGAGAAAGACGGCGATGAGCAGAATAAGGGATTTCTTTCCGGGGTGTTTCATGATTTCATCTCGTTGTCTGACTGTTGGGTCATCCGCTCACGAAGTGCACGGATGACCCAACAGCTGGTTTTTGGGCATCGTATAAAAAATAGAGGATCGTCTGGGGAATCGAATCAGGGAGTGGACTGATAAGACACTGCGTCGAAGATGTTTCCAATAAGGTCACTCAATTCAGATGGAATTGATCATGTGGAAACAAAATATTCAAGATGACAGTGGTTTAACTTCCAATATGAAAAAAACCGTATCCGTTTTTGAACTTAGTTGCAAGGTCGGTCAACGAATTCTGAATAGAGAAAATTCCCATATTGGTCATAATAATTATAGGTGTCACGACACATCCTCTGGGGTGCTAATGGCGGTGCAACGTATGGCTGCGATAAGGCCATTATTCCCAAAGCCGTACCGAAGATTGCCAAGGGCACAATCCAATCATTGTCATGATGATGCGATGAGTGACGAGGATAGTATCCGCGATATCTTCTCCCTGAAGAGGGTGGCGGGTAAGAATGACGTCCAAATGATCGCTTCCCGTATCGTGGAGACTGATCATAATGACCAGTAAGGCCGATCGTTGGACAGAGCAGCAGTAGTATGAGCGCGAAAACAATCGTTTTTTTCATGACCGTTCTCCTTTAGCTGTTAAGTTTTATCTCCTTAAAGATGCTATTATATGCTAATCTATAGTAGCACTTTTCTGCGATAAAGTCACAAAAGCTTTTTTTCCGGTGATCAGGAAAGCTCTTTTGTTCTTTGTGGTTCGTTAGGGAGAGGGAACATTTTTGCAATGATTTTTCCATGCGTTTGGTGTCGATTGGGCAATTCATTATTGTTCCTCATTTTAATACATTTCTATCAAGCGGCGGCCGACCCTGGATTCAAAACCTAATTATCGAAGATCCCATGCCGCGCAGGCGGATAAAGGAAATTCTTGTCTGCTAATGAGTCTGGTGGGCTTAGGCGCAAATAGCGATTATATTCGCTATACTGGACATTTTGAGAGGGCGCTTGATTTTCTTGACCTCTTGCCGGGACATGGGATATGATCCTTGATCATGTTGACCTTGAGCCGGAGCAACATGACGGATGTCTAGTGGTGGCCTAGGCTATTCTATTGATATTTTTCATGATGTTGATCCTTGGAAAAGGATCGAAAGGCAAGACTTATAAATAAAATGAACAAGGAGTGAAAGAAAATGCGTCATAGAGATCCTGAGTTGAAGTATTGTCCGGTTTGCGATGAAGAATACCGGGCTGATATCAAGATGTGTGCTGACTGTGCGGTGGAGTTGACTCTGGGCCGGGAAAAGATGGTTGCGGAAGAGGCTCTCCAGCAGAAAAAGGTGGCTCGGTCCATGGACTTGTCAGCGGATGACGATCTGGTGAATATCCGCAAAGGCCCTTTGCTGGAGATGAAAAAATTACAGCAGCTTCTGGCTCATGAGCATATTCCTGCCTTGATTGCAGGCGAGAAATCAAACGGTTGCGGCAAGGGCTGCTGCGGGACGGAAGTATATCTGCAGATCAGAAGAGAGGATGGCGAAGAAGCCATGGAGGCTCTGGCGAGGGACTTTAAGCGGACCACGGCCCTTGACCACCATGATCTCAGTCATATCCACTCTGTCTATAATCCAGGAGCCGGCCAGACGGTGTGTCCGGCATGTGGCTTCAACTTTGCACCCACTACCAAGAGTTGTCCGGATTGTGGCCTCTGTTTTGGATGAGGCAGGCTTTATTGTTGGGTCATGACTGATTCCGGCCATAGACTGCGGGTTAATTCCACCAAGTTCTCCTGCTGGCCGTGGCTGAGCGGACAGAATGGAGAGTTGTCGTAGGTGGTGTCCCGATTCTCAACAATCAGCACCATGGCGTCCTCGCTCAGGGTGTGGGAATGCCAGGCTCCTTTCTTGACGTTATAGACGGTATGCGGGAACATATCCTGGCCATTGATGGCGGTGATGGTCTGATCTCCCTGGCCCAGAAAGAGGATGCAGCGGCCGCGCAGCAGGACAAAGACCTCGTCGGTCTCGTTATGACGCTGCAGGGCAGTGATCTTTTCCGGTCGCAGCTCATCGCTGAAATTGAGGATGGCCACCCGCCAGTTGGCATAATCAATGACCGGTTTGTAGCCGTCCAGGTTATGGTTGCGTATTTCCAGTAAAGTCTCACTGATCATCATTGATTTCCTCTTTTGTTCACTCCCAACCGGAAATCGCCACTCCGCTCTTCCGATTATAGTGCCTTTGGCTCTCAACTTGCATTTTCAGCGTATCTCTGCTACGTTCCTTTATTGAGTAACTGTAGCCGGTTCAGGAATGGACCTGTTCTTCAAGGATTGGTCCTGTTGCCATAACTACCTCTGGCAACCGATAAACTGTCAGCTTTCCGAAACAGAAGAGCTTTGAAAGCTCTAATTTTTTTCCTGTCCTCCTCTATTTCCTCCTATCGACCTGGCAGCAACCAGTTGAAGGGCATACGCCCTTCTTGAACACTAGAATCATAGGTACACGATGTCAGAAAAACATGCAATATTGACCATTGAAGGTCAAACGTATAACCTTCCTCTTATCGAAGGTTCTGAAGGTGATAAGGCCATGGACATCCGCACTCTGCTCAGAGATACCGGATACATCACCCTTGATTCCGGCTACATGAATACCGGATCCTGCAAATCCGCCATCACTTTTCTGGATGGACAGAAGGGAGTTCTCAATTACCGTGGCTACGCCATTGAAGAACTTGCCGAGCGCTGTTCCTTTGTAGAAGTGGTCTATCTCCTTCTCATCGGGGAATTGCCCACGCGGGAGCAATTGGATAATTTTCGTGAGCTCATGTCGCAGCATGCCCTGATTCATGAAGATATGATCCACTTCTTCGATCATTTTCCTCCCAACGCCTCTCCCATGTCCATTCTCTCCACCATGGTCAACACGCTCTGTAACTTTTATCCGGAGATGTTTGCTGATTCCCATGAGGCCCTGCTCTCCGTTGCCGCACGCCTTCTCTCGAAGATCAGGACCATTGCCGCTTTTTCCTACAAAAAGTCAGTCGGCCACCCCTTGGTTTATCCCCGTTATGACCTTTCCTACTGTGGAAATTTTCTCAACATGATGTTTGATAAACCGGTAAAACCCTATGTCGTTCAGCCTCAATTGGTCGCCACGCTCAACAAGCTGCTCATCCTCCATGCGGACCATGAACAGAACTGTTCAACAGCAACAGTGCGACTGGTGGGAAGTGCGGGAGTGAATCTCTACGCCTCCATCTCGGCCGGCATCAGCGCCCTCTGGGGTCCGCTCCACGGAGGGGCCAATCAGGCGGTCATTGAAATGCTGGAGGCCATCCATCACGACAATAATGATTTTGAGAAGTACATCAAAAAGGCCAAAGATCCCAACGACCCGTTCCGTCTCTCCGGTTTCGGTCACCGGGTCTACAAGACCTTTGACCCGCGGGCCACCATTATTAAAGAGGCCTGTGAACAAACCCTGCGGACCTTGAATGTGGATGATCCCTTGTTGGAAATAGCCGAGAAGCTGGAAGAAATTGCCAGAAATGACGAGTATTTCATTAAGCGGAATCTGTATCCCAATGTGGATTTTTATTCCGGCATCATCTATCGGGCCATGGGTATTCCCACTAACATGTTCACCGTGATGTTTGCCATGGGCAGATTGCCGGGCTGGATTGCTCACTGGCAGGAGATGATGCAGGATACCAAGGACCGCAAGATAGGAAGACCGCGGCAGATTTACACCGGTCCTAAAAAACGCGAATTTGTCACTTTTGATGAGCGCGGCTGACCCGCCGGATCTCAGAAAATGTAAACAGCCTGTTCCGGTCTCTGGAACAGGCTGTTTTGCTTTGATGCTCGAACGATTGCAAAATTTAGGTTGTATTCGGTCACGACTCTGGATCCTGATGGATGGTTACGTCGGCGTCGGGAAAGCTCTCCTTGATTAATTTTTCCACGTCTTTGCATATGGCATGGGCCTGGGCGAGCGGGAGAGCGGCATTCAGATTCAGGTGCAGCTGGATAATGGCTATTTGCCCTGATTGCCGGGTTCGCAGATCGTGCATGCCCAGAACCTGTTGATGATCGAGGACTATCTGTTGAATGAGCTCCCGTTGTTCCCTCGGTAACTGGTGATCCATCAATAGCTGAACGGCCTCACTGCCGATCTGCCAGGCGCTGTGGATGATGATCAGGGCGATGACTATGGAAAAAAGGGGGTCCATGATCGGGGCCCAACTGAAACGGGTCAAGGTCAGCAGGAGGGCCACAATGGTGCAGACATTGGTCAGGAGATCGGTTGCGTAATGGAGTGAATCGGCCCGGATGGCGGTGGATTTCGTCTGTTTTATCACATACCTCTGGAAGGTGATGAGAACCAGTGTGGCCAGGATGGAGAAGGCCATGATGCCAATACCCACACCCACCTCCTTAATGGGGACGGGACTGGTGAGTCGTTTGATGCCATGCATGAAAAGGATCAGGGCGGAGCAGGCGATAAAGCTGGCCTGGCCCAGTCCGGCCAGGGCCTCGGCCTTGCCGTGGCCAAAACTGTGGTCATCATCCGCGGATATTAAGGAATAACGAATCGCCATCAGATTGATGAAAGAGGCCATGACGTCCATGAGGGAGTCGATCAGCGAGGCAAGGATACTGAGGGAACCGGTGGCCAGCCAGGCGGCGAATTTGACTCCGACCAGAAGCAGGGCGGTGGCAACGGAGGCATAGGTCGCGCGCTTCAGGAGATGCTCGGTTTTATGGGAATAGGCTTCGTTCATGTGATCATTTCTTCAATAATAGTTTTCTGCATCCGGGTCCCAGCTTCCGGCAGCATCATCCGGACCACCTTGAGTGTGGGAAGTTTTCTCACCAGTTCCCGCAGGGAAAAAGCTCTCTCTGCCCCTTCTCTGATCAGTTTCTGCATTTTCGGAGTGCGGTTAAAGGCTACAATCTGATGACCATCCTGGAGCAGCCTCCTATATTCATCCCATCCGTCCAGACCGATCATGCCTCTTTTCAAAAAGTGTTCTTTCTCTTGAGATTATGTTTTATTTTTCAGGCCTTCCGGCCATTCCTGCTCTCTGGTCTCAATCGTATGGCAGAAGCGTTCCCAACGAAACTCTTTCCCGCTGACGGGGCAGCGCAGGGTAAGCGTTTTGTCGTCAAACCCTGCCACTATCCAGTCGCCATGACGCGGGCCCTCGGAGATATGGATTTTTTCACCAAGGGTAAAAGGGTAGGGGGTGAAAACGGTAACGAGTGTCCGCATGGTTTCTCTCCTGAAAAAAATCAGATCAGCATTCATTTAACTTGATTATTGATACCCGAAAGGAATAATAAAGTCCAAACGAAAGAGATGGCGGAGGCGGCTTGCCTGTTGCTTTATTGTTGCTATCCTTTCTGAGCATCAGCGATCGGCGCTGAGTGCTCAGAACCTACCTTCCAAGGAGTCTAGTCCGGTGTATTCCATTATTTTGATGTATTCAGCGCTTGGTGCGGTGGCTGGTGTCCTGGCCGGGCTGCTGGGTATCGGCGGGGGACTGGTTATTGTCCCCCTGCTGGTGTTCACCTTTACCTGGCAGCATTTTTCTGATCCTGTGATCATGCATCTGGCCCTTGGCACCTCCATGGCCAGTATTCTTTTCACCTCGGTTTCCAGTTTCTGGTTCCATCATCAGCGTGGAGCGGTGCAGTGGATTGTGGTGCGTCGCATTGTGCCCGGAATTCTGGTGGGCACCTTTCTTGGTTCCTGTCTGGCCGCCAGGATGTCCACTGCCTTTCTGAAAGGATTCTTTGCCATCTTTCTTTATTATGTGTGCGTCCAGATGTTGCTGAATCGTAAACCGAAACCCATGCGCCAGGTGCCGGGCCTGTCCGGGATGACCGGGGTGGGCAGTGTGATCGGGGCCTTTTCCAGCCTGGTCGGTATTGGTGGCGGAACCCTCTCTGTGCCTTTTCTGATCTGGTGCAATCTTACTGTCCATCAAGCCATCGGAACCTCCGCAGCCATTGGTTTTCCCATCGCCGTGGCCGGGGCCCTAGGGTATATCTATAATGGACTGCATGTCTCTGGCCTTCCAGAATACTCAGTGGGATTTGTCTATCTTCCCGCCTTGACCGGTCTGGTCTGTGCCAGTGTTGTGACTGCGCCCCTGGGGGTGCGCCTGGCCCACAATCTGCCGGTTGACCGGTTAAAACGTGTCTTTGCTCTTGTATTATTTGTGGTGGCAACCCGGATGGCATACAGCTTCCTATAACAGAAAAAAACAGCATACTCGAATAGGTGTGACAGGAGAGGAAAAAGACTTATTTCACTTTTTTCATTTTTGATCTTTCTTTCCCTTGAAACGAGCGGTTCTCGATGATACTATCCTTTTGTAACTTTTGAAAAAATATTGGTCAATCTCCTTGCAAAAAGCTGGGGATCGGAGCTCTCAAGGCAGTGAAAGATTTTTTGCCTCATTCGGTATATATACAATTTATCTCTCGTGTAATTTTAAATTAATTAAACAGGAAATCCCCATTCCTTCAATTGCAGCATGTGAATAAAGGAAAGATATATGCAGTCTCGAAAAATTCTAGTGGTTGATGATGAGGTTATGGTGGCCGATGTGAGCAGGAGCACGCTTACCAAAGCCGGTCACGAGATCTTTTGTGCCTATAGTGGAGAGCTGGCGGTGGAGCTGTCCATGGCCTTGCGTTTTGACCTGGCAATTATTGATGCCATGTTGCCGGGAATGAGTGGTATCGAAACCTTTGAGATTCTCAAGCAGAGCTGCCCTCATATGAAAGGAATCCTGGTGAGTGGAGACCTGACCGTGAACATGGCCCTGGAGGCCATGGATAAAGGGTTTAACAGGGTGCTTACCAAGCCGGTCCAGGCAGGGAACCTGGTGAGGGCTGTTCAATCGGCTCTCACTGAATCTGACCTGCGTGAGGAAAACATACGCTTGCAAAAGCAGGTTTTGAAGATGCAGGTCCTGTTTGAGCAGTATATGGCCCCGGAAGTGGCGACAGTCCTTTTGAACCGACAGGATACAGTGACTGAGGTTGTAGGAGAGGTGCATGAGCTTACCGTCCTCTTTGCTGATATCAGAAATTTCACATTTCTGGTCCGGCATCTGCCCTTAGAGGAGTCTCGGGCATTTTTGACGGAGTTTTTTGATATTGTGGCAGATGCCGTCTCGTCATGGAAGGGCACTCTTGATAAATTTATTGGTGATGCCGGCCTGGCAATCTTCGGCGCGCCGATCTCTCAGGACTCACCCAGCTTCTCTGCCGTCTCTGCTGCCATGGAAATCCAGAAGGGGTTTGAGCTATTACGTGTCCGGTGGGCCTTGAAGTCAGAACTCTTTATGCAGATAGGTCTGGGGATTGGGATAAGCCGTGGGGAGATGTATATTGGAGATGTGGGTTCTGGTCGTCGTCGTGATTATACGGTTGTTGGAGCCGACGTGAATATTGCGCAACGTCTTGCCGCGGAGACGGCGGCCGGCCAAATTCTGATCACTGAGTCGGTTTATGCTGATGTGGCGGATAAGATATCCATCCAGGAGGAAAAGAGCAGATTGTTTCGAGGTCTGGATAAAAAAATGCGTTTGTATTCAATTGTTCCATAAGTAAAATTGGCAACAGGGGATAGTGCCTGCCAAACAGTTTTTTGCGGCCTTTATCTATGCCTTTTTTTTACACTCTATCACACATAGTGTCTCTCCCATTATAACCTGGTCACCATGGACCAGCTTTCTGCCCCGTCTTGTTTCTGCAGCCCCATTCACCCATACTTCGCCATTTTGTATCTGGATTTTTGCCTCCAATCCATCCTGAACCAGATTGGCCAGTTTTAAGAATTGTCCGAGACGAATAGGCTCTTCAGTGATGGTGACAATGTTGGGTTTTAATGGCATGATGGGCAGGAGGATTGTTGAGGTTTATGGGTTGTTGATGCCGGGCTGGTACTCTTCTTTCTGTTAAGATCTTACGGGAGAAATCTTAGGAACCCCTCGGAACATCTCACTTCAACCTAAAGATAAAAAAACAAAATAATCCTTAACCATCTCCCCGACAAGAGTAATCTCGCGGCCGGCGAGGATGCTCCGTGTCAGAATATAAATAAAAAAAATGGAGATCTCGCGTTTGCAGTTGTTGTCCTGATCATCTCAGAAGGCTTGCAGCAGGTAGGTCTCGTTCAATTCCCATCACCAGAAATAAATGGATTTTTTGCACCTTTTAATTCCAGGAAAGTAGAGATGGTGTTAAAAGAGGATTGAACTTATTCCGATCCGGCTGATCCTGTAAGACCGCAGAGAAGGGAGCGTGTGGCTGGAGAGAAAGACTCTCTGTGTATCGTGAAATTCTTAATTTATTGTTAATATTGATAAATGCTGACCTCCTTGATAAGGAAGGTGTTTTTTGTCGTTGATGTTTTTGAGTGTGAGGGGAGAACAATGGAATTGAAAGATCCTGCCTTGTTCAGGCAGGAATGTTATATTGACGGCGCCTGGGTTACCGGGCAAGAGTCCTTTGATGTTATTGATCCCGCGGATGGCAGGGTTGTCGGGAAGGTGCCGTCCCTTGGGCAGGAGGAGACCAGAAAGACAATTGCTGCAGCCAGTGCCGCTTATCCAGGCTGGAAAGGGCTGACCGCCAAGGAACGGTCCGTGATCATGAAACGCTGGCATGGCCTGATTATTGAGCACCAGGACGATTTAGCCATGATCATGACCCGCGAACAGGGAAAACCGCTGGCCGAGGCCACAGGAGAGGTCCTGTCCGGAGCCTCCTATATCGAGTGGTTTGCAGAAGAGGCCAAGCGGGTTTATGGCGATACCATTCCCTCGACCCACAAAGGAAAACGGATCATTGTCCTCAAGGAACCGGTGGGGGTCTGCGCCGCCATCACCCCCTGGAATTTTCCTTCTTCCAACATCAGCCGTAAGGCAGCGCCGGCTCTCGCCGCAGGTTGTCCGGTAATTGTCAAGCCGGCTCCCCAGACGCCTCTTTCCGCCCTGGCCCTGGCCGAACTTGCTGACCGGGCCGGTTTTCCCCGCGGCGTATTTAATGTGATCACCGGACCTGCTGCCGAAATCGGAGGCGAACTGACCCGTAATCCTCTGGTGCGCAAGCTGAGCTTTACCGGAACCACGTCCGTGGGAAAACTGCTCATGGCCGCCTGTGCCGGCACGGTGAAGAAGATATCCCTGGAGCTTGGCGGCCATGCCCCCTTTATCGTCTTTGACGATGCGGATATTGATCAGGCGGTGGCCGGAGCCCTGGCCAACAAGTATCGGAATTCAGGGCAGACCTGTGTCTGTGCCAACCGATTTCTGGTGCAGGAAGGGGTCTATGAAATCTTTGCCTCCAGGCTGGCCGCCGCGGTCCTTTCCGAGTTTCAGGTCGGGCCGGGCGTGGAAAGAAGAAATAATCAGGGGCCTCTCATTGATCTGAATGCGGTGATCAAGGTGGAGGAACAGATACAGGAAGCCCTGCAAAAAGGGGCCAGGCTCTTGGCTGGTGGCAAACGGGTAGGGGAAAAGGGGTTTTTCTTTGAACCAACGGTGCTCGTTGATGTGAACAGTGAGATGAGGATAGCCCGGGAAGAGACCTTTGGCCCGGTGGCCCCGATCTTAGTCTTTAAAGATGAGGCAGATGCGGTCAGGATGGCCAATGATTCCGAATACGGGCTCGCCTCTTATTTCTACAGCCGGGATATCGGCAGGGCCTGGCGTGTAACCGAGGCCCTTGAATATGGCATGGTGGGCGTGAATACCGGGAGCCTCTCCTCCGAAGCCGCGCCATTTGGCGGAATGAAGGAGTCAGGAATAGGGCGTGAGGGGTCAAAATATGGGATTGAGGAATATCTGGAAATCAAATATATGTGTATTGGCGGGATTGATTCGTAGGGAAGAGGGTCCTAATTATCTGGTGGTGATCGGTAAACAAGAATCTTCTCGACAAACGAAGATCTTGAAACTAATTATACTTTATGGTTAGAGTATAAAAAGAGTGATTTTTTTCTTGGAAAAGGGAGAGTTAATTATGCGAAACATGAAGTTACAGAATCAGGCCGTTTTTTTTCTGTTTGTAGTTTCCGTGCTGCTGTTGAGTGGTTGTGCGCCCATGGGGAGCAGCAGTGATACCCCGCCCCCGATGGATAATCTGCCGCCATTGTCAAATTTTGTAGGTGAGTATCGTGATATCGAGCTTCCCATTGACATGAAGTATGATTACAAAAAAAGCATGGTCGTTCGTACCGACTCCTTTACCGGTGGGGTCTTTTATTATAGCGGCAGGGTGGAACGCAACTCATTGAAAAATTTTATTCTTTCTTCCATGCAGAAAAATCAATGGAAACGGGCTGGTGAGGTTGCTTCTGACAGTATCCTGCTGGCCTTTACCAAACCTCATAAATCGTGCACCATCGTTCTTGATGAAGGTTTCGGCGGGTCATTGGGATATACATACGTGTCTATTTATGTTGCCGAAGATGTTGCTGCAGGTTCCGGTGGCTATTGATGTGCTGACTGGTATGTTCTCCTTGTCGGTCAGATCCTGACCTGCTGGGTAGTCCTGCTATGAACTGCTGTTATGCCGATTCAGGTGTAACGGCAGTTTTTTTTTTGCTAAACGGCATGATATGAGAGATCTTCTCTGGAGATCGGCTACATCTGATGCGCAGGCGCAGGTTGGAAAAAAACAGGCAGCGGCTTGGGGCTGCGGGAATGCGCGGGGCTAGAATTCGACCGATGCAGCAGACCTCCCGGCTTTTTCCATCTAAATGACAACGCTGTTTGGTTCCAAAAGCTTCTGCTATCTCTTCATCAGTTCCATGGCTGCGGTGATAATGGAAGGAGAGTCCAGTCCGCTGTTCTTCCATAAGGTTTTCTGGGGGCCATGTTCGATGAAGTGATCCGGGTGGGCCAGGATCATGGTCTTGACGTGAAACAGGTGGCGCGCCGCCAGGAGCTCCAGAACCGAGCTGCCCCATCCTCCCTCTCTGACGTTGTCTTCAATGGTGACTATCCGGCCGGTCGTCTCCGCCCAGAAGGAGATCAGGTCCCCGTCCAGTGGTTTTATGAATCGCGGATTGATGACTGCTGCATCAATGCCCAGTTTCTGCAACCCTTCGGCTGCACGCAGTGCCGGATAGACACGGTTGCCAACGGGTAGCAGGAGGATGTCTTTTCCTTCCCGCAGGACTTCACCCCTGCCAATCTCCAGTTTTTTCAGGTCGCTGGTTAACGGCACTCCTTCGCCCGCCCCCCGGGGATAGCGCACTGCGCAGGGGCTTTGATGGAAGATGGCGGTGTAGAGCATATGTCGGAGCTCGTCCTCATCCTTTGGCGCCATGTAGCTGATGTTGGGAATAAAACGAAGGAAGGAGATGTCGAAAACCCCGTGATGGGTTGGGCCGTCATCGCCAACGACCCCGCTCCGGTCAATGGCCAGGGTAACCGGCAGGTTGGGCAGGCAGACGTCATGGATGATCTGATCCAGAGAACGTTGGAAAAAGGAAGAGTAGATCGCCACAACGGGCTGGATCCCCTCCAAGGCGAGACCTGCTGCAAAGGTGACGGCGTGCTGCTCGGCAATTCCCACATCGAAAAAGCGGTCGGGAAACTCTTTGGCAAAACTGCTCAGTCCGGTGCCGGCGGGCATGGCTGCAGAAATGGCGGCAATCCTTCGATCCTGTCGGGCCAGTTTAACCATGGTGTCGCCAAAGACCCTGGTGTAACTGACGGATTCGCCTGTCGGCCTGGGGGCTCCGGTTTTCAGGTCAAAAGGTCCAACTCCGTGATAATTTCCGGGATTTTTTTCCGCCGGCTTATATCCCTTGCCTTTTGTGGTCAGGACATGAACCAGAACCGGGCCGTCCAGATTGTCACGGACATTTTCCAGGGTCGGAATCAGGTCCTCGAGCTCATGGCCGAGAATGGGGCCCACATAATAGAACTTCAGCGCCTCAAAGAGCATGCCCGGTGTAAAAAAACTCTTGAGATTCTCTTCACTTTTCTTGAGAACGCTGAGGATATTGTCCCCGATGCCCGGCATGTCACGCAGTTTGGTGGCGATATGGTTCCGGATCTGGCTGATGGTCTTGCCGGTCATCTTGCGGTTGAGAAAGCTGGAGAGTGCCCCGACGTTTGGCGAGATGGACATCTCATTGTCATTGAGGATCACAATGAGATTTTTATCCAGATGGCCGGCCTGATTCAGGGCCTCAAAGGCCATGCCGGTGGTCATGGAGCCGTCGCCGATCACCGCCAGCACCCGGTTTTTGTCCTCTTGCAGGTCTTTGGCAAGTGACATGCCGAGGGCGGCTGAGATGGAGGTGCCGGCATGGCCGGTTTCCAGGGCGTCATATTTGCTCTCACTGAACTTGGGAAAACCGCTCATCCCCTTGTACTGGCGGAGGGTGGAGAATTGCTCCTGTCTGCCGGTGACAAGTTTGTGGGCATAGCATTGATGGCCGACATCCCAGATCAGCTTGTCCTCAGGGGTATTGAAGACATGATGCAGGGCCAGGGTCAGTTCAACAACACCGAGACTGGGTGCCAGATGGCCGCCCGTCTCAGCAACGGTGTTGATGATGGTCTCCCGGATATCCCGGGCAATGACCTCAAGCTCCGGGATGGAGAGAAGACGCAGGTCTCTGGGGGAGTGAATGTCTTTGAGCCTGACGGTTTTCTGGTCAGTGGAAGGGCTTGTCAACATGAGGAAAATGAGAGTGTTAAGTTTTAAAAGTTTAGTTTTCAGTCGGCCTTGTATGCAAACCCCGATGAACGGGATAACTTTTGCAGATTATTCTCTTGCAAAAAAAAAGAAAACAATCTGTAAGGTTCGCTAATATTGATTCTTCAAGAGAACCTTAATGCGACCGGGTCTGGATGTATCGGGCAATGGCCCGCAGAGGATCTGCCTTTTCATCAAAGAGAGTGAGAGTCTCCAAAGCCTCATCCACGGCTGCCCTCGCCTTTTGCCGGGTGGCATCGATACCAAAAAAAGCAGGGTAGGTGGCCTTGCCTCTGGTGGCATCGCTGCCGGCTGTCTTGCCAAGTTGTTCCGTGGTTCCGGTGACATTGAGCAGGTCATCGACAATCTGAAAGGCCAGGCCAACCTGGTCGCCGTATCTGGTCAGCGCCGCCTGCTGTGTCTGGTCTGCCCCGGCTCCAATGGCCCCGGCCAGGACTGAGGCGGTAATCAGGGCGCCGGTCTTGCTGCGATGGATAACACGTAGCGTTTCAAAGGGAAACTCCTTATTTTCATGAGTAATATCAAGCTGTTGTCCGCCGACCATGCCCAGTGATCCTGCGGCCCTGGCGATGAGATGAATGATCTTCAGCCGCCTTTCAGGGGGCAGCGTGTTCTGACCGTTATTGCTGAGCAGGTCAAAGGCCCAGGTCAGCAGTCCATCTCCGGCGAGAATGGCCCCGGCTTCTCCATAGAGGGTATGATTTGTGGGCTTGCCCCTGCGTAGGGCATCATTGTCCATGGCAGGCAGGTCGTCATGGATAAGGGAATAGGTGTGGATGCATTCCAGGGCGCAGGCGATGGACAGCAGGTCGCTATCCGGATCCGGTCGTTGACCAATGGCCTGGCCTGCCGCTAGACAGAGAATGGGACGAATCCGTTTGCCGCCGGCAAAAAGGCTGTAGCGCATGGCCTCAACATGACCGGCAAAGGCACCATTTTCTGCGTCGGTATCAAGCATGGACTGTTCCAGGGCGCCTTCGATCAGCAGCCTCTGTTCATTCAGATAGGTCTTGATCTCCATTGTCGATCTCGTTAAAAGGGACTGATTCAAGCTGGCCATTTTTGGTCAGCAGGAGTTCAACTTTGGCCCTTGCCTCGGTCAGGCTATTGTTGCAGAATGCGGCGAGCTTGATGCCCTCGTCAAATTTTTTGAGACTTTTATCCAGGCTCAGATCGCCGTTTTCCAGCTCTTCGGTGAGCTGTTCAAGGCGGGCCAAGGCATTTTCAAATGTTTGTTTTGCCATAATAAGTAAAAAGGGAGTAAGTTGTTAAGCGTTAACTTTTAAATTTCACGTAAAATGTTCTCATGGAGCTCTTCAATCCAGACTGTGCTCAAAAAGGTAATTATTGCCAGTGAATGGCCAAGGAAGATTGAACACAATTATAATCTTACCACCTAACACTTAAAACTTAAAACTTAATTATTCGATGAAGGAACTGATCACGGATTTTCTGCGCTGGCTGACCCATGAGAAGGGGTATTCTCCGCATACGGTTGCCGGGTATCAGCATGACCTGCTGGAGTTTATCGCGACCCTTGTTGACGGAATAAGAGCTCAGGACGTAGACGCCTCTGCTGTCCGTCAATTCGTGGTCAGCCTGCATGGACAGAACAATGCGGCAACCGTTGCCAGGAAGCTTTCGGCCATGCGCTCCTTTTTTCGTTTTCTGCAGCGGCGGAAGGTGGTGGTGACAGATCCGCTGGCCTGCATTTCAGGGCCCAAGATTGCGCAGTTGATTCCGGTGTTTCTGACCGTTGACGAGGTCTTTCTGCTTCTCGAGAACCCCGCTGAAATGGATACATTCATGTCGCGTGATCGGGCCATCCTGGAGCTCTTGTATTCCACGGGGATGCGGGTGGCGGAGCTGGTCTCCCGCGATCTGGAAGACCTTGATTTTGAAGTTGAGATGCTTAAGGTCCGAGGTAAAGGCAACAAGGAACGGCTGGTGCCGGTGGGGCGACCAGCCAGGGAGGCGGTGCAGGTGTGGTTGTCCCGTCGGCAGCAATTGATGGAGGAGCGGGCTGGCAGGGGGCTGGTGGTGGAGAAAAAGGCCCTGTTTCTCAATGGCCGCGGCAGCCGTCTGACCACGAGAAGCGTGGAGCGCATGGTGCGTTTCTATGGTGAACGGGCAGGGATCCCGCAGACGGTGACTCCCCATGCCCTGCGCCACTCCTTTGCCACCCATCTGCTGGAGATGGGTGCGGATCTCCGCTCGGTCCAGGAACTGCTGGGCCATGCCAGTCTGTCCACGACCCAGCGCTACACCCATCTGACTCTTGATCATCTGGCAGAGGTGTATGACAAGGCCCATCCGCTGGCCAAGAAGGCTGAAGGTGGATAGGGTGAAGACTGAAGGAAAAGCCTGTGCCTTCGACCTTCCAGCCTGGCGAACAGCCCCACGACCCTCAGCCTTCACTATCAATCAGAACCGTAATGATAATTTTAATAATTCTGGATACTTAAATATGAAGATTCGATCAACAACAATCCTGGCGGTCCGCCATAAAGGTCAGGTGGCCCTTGCCGGTGACGGTCAGGTCTCCCTGGGAAATACGATCATGAAGCATGAGGCCCGCAAGGTGCGACGGCTCTATCATGACAAGGTGATCACCGGTTTTGCCGGGGCCACTGCCGATGCCTTTGCCCTCTTTGATAAACTGGAGCAGAAGCTGGAGCAGTATAACGGCAATCTGATGCGGGCGTCGGTCGAACTGGCCAAGGAGTGGCGCACCGACAAGATGCTGCGCCGGCTGGAGGCCATGCTGGTGGCAGTTGACAGTGAGCATTCCCTGCTTCTGACCGGCACGGGTGACGTGATTGAGGCGGATAACGGGGTGCTGGCCATCGGTTCCGGCGGCCCGTATGCCCAATCGGCAGCCCTGGCCCTGATCCGCCACAGTGATCTTGATGCCGAGGCCATCTGCCGCGCCTCCATGGATATCGCCGCCTCCATCTGTGTATTCACCAATCATTCCATTATAGTCGAGAAAATATGATGGCGTCGCCAGAATACCCAAATACTTCGTTGCACTGTACCCTTCGTCACACTGTGGCGTACCAAGGGTAAGGCTGCATTCCTCGGGACTTGTGGTTTTTGGCCGTTTTTGGCTTTAGCCATCCCTCTGATAACTTTTACAAACTATTAAATATGAATCCCATTGAGTCATTGACCCCCAGAGAGATCGTAGCCGAGCTGGATAAATATATCGTCGGTCAGGCGGACGCCAAGCGTTCGGTGGCCATTGCCCTCAGAAATCGCTGGCGGCGGCGGCAGGTAGAGTTACCCCTGCGGGAGGAGATCGCCCCTAAGAATATCATCATGATCGGTCCCACCGGGGTCGGTAAGACCGAGATTGCCAGGCGCCTTGCCACCCTCGCCCAGTCGCCCTTCTTCAAGGTTGAGGCCTCCAAGTTCACCGAGGTCGGCTATGTGGGACGTGATGTGGAATCCATGATCCGTGATCTGGTGGAGATTGCCATCAGTATGGTCAAGGAAGAACAGAAAAAACTGACCAGCGGCCTGGCCGAGGTTAACGCCGAGGAGCGAATCCTCGACATTCTGCTGCCGATCATGCCCACAGCCTCGAAGATGAGCGAAGGTCCGGTTGGCAGCCATTCATTCCTCTTGCACGGTGATAACGAACAAGAGCCGGCGATCACTGCCGACCCAAGGATAGGGGATTCCACCCGCGAAAAATTCCGGGAGATGCTGCGGGATGGCAGGCTGGACGAGCGTGAACTGGAGCTTGATCTTAACGAGTCCAATGCGGCGCCCATGGTGGAGATCATGACCACCTCCGGAATGGAGGATATGCAGTCCAATCTACAGGATGCCTTCAGCAAGATCTTCTCCAAGAAGAAAAAGAAGCGGAAACTTAAAGTTCCCGAGGCGATGAAGGCCCTGATCAAGGAGGAGATGGAGCGGCTGGTGGATATGGACAAGGTGATGAAGGAGGCATTGCGCCGTACCGAGGAATCAGGGATCATCTTTTTGGACGAGATTGACAAGATCGTTTCCAGGACTTCGGGCGGTCAGGGACCGGAGGTCTCGCGGGAAGGTGTGCAGCGCGACCTGCTGCCCATTGTCGAAGGGTCAACCGTGACCACCAAACACGGCATGGTCAAGACTGATCATATCCTCTTTATTGCCAGCGGCGCCTTTCATATGAGCAAGCCATCCGACCTGATCCCTGAGCTGCAGGGACGTTTTCCGATCCGGGTTGAATTGCATTCACTCGGCCAGGATGATTTCGTCCGCATCCTCACCGAACCCGAAAACGCCCTGATCAAACAGTACATCGCCCTGATGGAGACGGAGGGGGTAGAGCTGATTTTTGAACCGGAGGCCATCCAGGAGATGGCCAGAATAGCGGTGGAGGTGAATCAGAACATCGAGGAGATCGGCGCCAGACGGCTGCATACCGTCATGGAGCGGGTTCTGGACGAGCTCTCCTTTGATGCTTCGGAGCGGGGCGAAGGGCGATTTGTGGTCAGTGGTGACTATGTGCGCGCCCAGCTTGATGCCATTGTTCTGGATCAGGATTTAAGCCGGTTTATTTTGTAACCGAAGACTGAAGACTGAAGGCCGAAGGTGGGTAAGGGCAGGGCTTGCATAAAATCCCCTTCAATCTTCGGTCTTCAGTCTTAAGCACCTTTTAGTCTAAACACCTGTTTTTCCGACGACGTTGGAAGTCCCTTTTTACCCCTTTCTGCGAGCCAGCGGGTTGTCAAATAGCGCCACCCTCCCCAGTTCCCTTTCAATCTCCAGCAACCTGTTATATTTGGCGATCCGTTCGCTGCGGCAGGCCGAACCGCTTTTGATCTGGCCGCCGCCCATGGCCACGGAAAAATCAGCCATGAAGGTGTCCTCGGTCTCACCGCTGCGGTGGGAGATCACATAGCCCCAGCCGGCCTGACGGCAGAGTTGGATCGCCTCCATGGTCTCGGTGACGGTGCCGATCTGGTTCAGTTTGATGAGCACACTATTGGCTGATTTCTCCTGAATTCCGCGGGCAATGAAGCGGGTATTGGTCACGAAGAGGTCATCCCCCACAATCTGGGTCCTGTCGCCAAGGGCTGCGGTGTGTTCCTGGAATCCCTGCCAGTCATTTTCGGCCAGACCATCTTCGATGGAAACGATGGGATAGGCACCAAGCCACTGGTCGTAGAGCCGGGTCATCTCGGTGCTGGTTTTTTTGCCCTGGCCGGACTTGTCGAGATGGTAGGCGCCGTCTGCAAAAAATGAGCTGGCGGCCGGATCCAGGGCGATGGCCAGGTCCAGGCCCGGCCGGTAGCCGGCAGCCTCGATGGCCGCAATGATCAGTTCGCAGGCCTCATCGTTGCTTTGCAGGTTGGGGGCGAATCCGCCCTCATCGCCGACACTTGTGGTGTATCCCTTTTGTTTTAGGATTTTTTTCAAGGCATGGAAGGTTTCAGCGCCATAACGCAGGGCCTCAGCAAAGGTCGGGGCACCGATTGGCATGACCATGAATTCCTGAAAGTCGACGCTGTTGTCCGCATGCTTGCCGCCATTGATGATGTTCATCATCGGTACGGGCAGGCGGACAGCCCCCGGGCCGCCCAGATAGGCGTAGAGGGGAATCCCCGATGCCGCCGCCGCGGCCTTGGCCACGGCCATGGAGACGCCGAGGATGGCGTTGGCCCCCAGTTTCGCCTTGTTGGGGGTGGCATCGAGATCGATCAGCAGGCGGTCAATCTCGGCCTGGCGGCCAGGATTCAAACCAATGATTGCCGGTCCGATGAGGGCGTTGACGTTGGCCACAGCCTGGAGCACGCCCTTTCCGTTGTACCGTTTCTTGTCGCCATCGCGCAGTTCCACAGCTTCATGTTCTCCGGTTGAGGCCCCGGAGGGCACAGATGCCGACACCCGGATCCCATTGTCCAGACCGCAGAGGACGCGGACGGTCGGATTGCCCCGGGAGTCGAGAATTTCTAAAGCGGACAGCAAGGTAATGACTGGTTGCATTGGTGCATCTCCTCTAATTTTTATATTCAGCTCACTTTTAGATATGACTTGTTAAATAAGTATTTCTCAATTCAATCCCTTTGTCCAGCCCTTTTGTCCAATTCTTTATTTTCTCGTAGATTCTCCCGAAATTCGGAAATTTTTTTTCTGAAAACCGGACAAAAAAACCTTACTCATACCTGTGTTAACCCCAGTTCAGCTCAGAATTTTTCTATTAAATATCTAAATTATTTAATAAAAAAATTTTTAAGAATTTTTCTTAGGAAAAGGAACATTTCTTGCTTAGAAAACAATGAGAAAGAGGACTGTTTTTTTACTTACATCAACCAAAAAAAAAGGAGGTGGTAAAAATAAAAAAATCTTTTCTATCAATCAATGATTGAACGATGCTAAACTATATCTCAGGAGGGTGAAAAAATGAAAAAGACATTTTTGGCAGGATTGGCTATAGGGACGATGATGCTTGGTATGACTGGGGCGGCAAATGCCACAATCACGACTTATGACTCACTTTATGGCGGCTCAGGGGATGTGCAAAATGTGCTTTACAATGATGTCGGCGACATCAATACCGGCATGATGGTGACTGGACATCTCAATCAGTCTGGGGAAGTTGTAAATTTTACGGGAAATGAGACGCTTACGACTCCCGCCATTGGTCAGGCACGCATCGAGGCAGTCGATGGCGCATTCACATGGATCCAAATCGCGTTAGCTGATCCAACAAAAGGATTTGAAAAAATTCAATTCAATATCGATTTCCTCAACGCTGACCCTGACGGTACAGTTCAACTTTCGTTCTATGATCAGTTCAATACCCCATTTGTTAGTACCTGGGATGTTGACGCAAATGGCGAAAATTGGTTCACAGCCATCGCTACGGATAATCAGGTGATCATGTTAGCGGAAATCGAAAGCATTGGCGCCGTGATTTCGGGGATTTCTGACTTACAACAAGTTCGTATCGGACCAGCTGATGTCCCCAACAATGTTCCCGAACCGGCCTCTATGCTCCTTTTTGGTACAGGCCTGATAGGGCTTGCAGGACTTCGTCGCAGAAATAAAAAGAATTAAACCATCCTTCCGGATGGATAGCACCACAGGCGGAGCCGATTTCGGCCCCGCCTTTTTTTTATATACACCCCGCCCACTACCGCCCGCCCACATTCCTCGGCAAGAATCAGAAGAAATCCATAAATCCAATGAAACACCTTCCGGCAAATGCCATACGATTCATATCGTCTTCTCTGCATTCCTTCTCAGCCTATTCTCATTGCCGTTTATGCCTGTCGCCGCTGGTCGAGGCCATTACTCTTCACCGCTAATTAAAAAATATCTGTTTAATCCTTGAATGGGAGGCTCATTCATTTCAAAATCATCTGCTCCGGGATGAGGATGGGGGAGCTTGACTTATTGAGAGATGAAAGTTATTTTCTTGAAATATATTAAGGGGATCTTGAAAAAAGATTTCGTTCAGGAAAAACAGTTTGAACACTTTGAAGAATTCAAAGTGCCCTAATATGTGGCGAGACCGGTTCAATTCTTACAGGAGTATGTATTTTGAAACTTTTGCTTTTGAGATTTTATTTCTGGTAGAAATATGAGATTTTTAAAGAAGATATGTTTTTTGATGTTGATATCCTCATTACTGTTCACTGTTCATGGGATCGCTGGCCAGTCTGGGGATGATCAGCAGGCAAAGGAAACACTGCAGCAAAACAAGAGAATAATGCTTGCCTCGAATAGCTTTTTTCATATTCCGGAAGATGTGGCCAATCTTACTCCGGGGGAAAGGAAATGGTACCACAGGTTTCAAGAAGGGATCCCTTTTTTTGATGGGTGGAAAAAAATAACCCGGGCGGTTGTGGGAAAATTTCCCGAGCATGAACGGGAAAAAATGTTGGCGGCCATGCAGTCACTTGGCATTAAAATCGGGTATGAGTGGTGTCGGGACAATCGGGTGCGCAAGGTCGACACTGAAATGTTGATGGCCTGGGGAAGAGACATGCGGAAAGCCGGAGCTGAAAATTATGTGCAACTGGCCAAGGTCGTGTACAAAATTGATAATGAGATCAATATGCTCTATCTAGAATAAAGCTAACAGGTGCCCTCTGCCGGATTAATGACCCTGTTTATTTCGCATTCCAAACTGCCGCTATGGAGAAGGATTTCTATCTGTTCGCCGGGCTGGACCTGGTGGCTTCTGGTAATTATTTCCTCCTGGTTTTTTTCTGGTTTTTTTCTTCTGACGATGGCATAGCCCCGGGCCAGGGTGGCAAGGGGACTGACCGTATCTAAAAGCGCTGCCTGTGCGGAAAAGGCTGCGCTTTTTTGTTTGAGCAGGGCCTGTATTCCCTGGATCAGTTTTTCGGTGGCATGGTGCAGCCGTTGTCTCTGGATGGTCATTCTGTTGACCGGAGACTGGCGCTGCAGTCTGGCCATGATCCTCTCAAAATCAAGGGTCTGTTTCTGCAGAAGCCTTTCCATGGAGTGAGTCAGTCGGGATGTGTTGTGGTCGATCTGCAGGGTGAAGTGCGAAAGGGTCATCCCCAGATCTCCAAGCAGGCGTCTGTTCTGTGAGACCTGTCTGCTGTAGCCGTCAAGCTTCCGCAGCAGCAGGGTCGTAAACTGTCTTTGGAACAGCAATATCTGCCTTTGCAGCAGGGCTGAGTCGGGAATGATCTGCTCCGCAGCGCCGGTCGGGGTCGGGGCCCGCAGGTCAGCGCAGAAGTCGGCGATGGTGAAATCGACCTCATGGCCAATGGCGGAGACAACGGGTACGGTTGATCCGGCAATGGCACGGGCCACGCATTCCTCATTGAAGGCCCAGAGATCTTCCAGCGAACCTCCGCCCCGGCAGAGGACGATGACGTCCGTGTCAAGCTGCCTGTTGACCCGGGCAATTGCCCCGGCAATTTCTTCCGCTGCCTCCCTTCCCTGAACCCGTACCGGAAAGATCTGAATGGTTGCACCCCAGCAGCGTTTTCTCCATATCTTCAAGAAATCATGGACCGCCGCGCCGGTGGGTGAGGTTATCAGGATGATCTTCCCGGGGAACCGCGGAATAGCCTTTTTCCGTTCTTGGTTAAAAAGACCCTCCGCAGCCAGCTTTTTTTTCAGTTCTTCAAATTGGAGCTGAAGCAGGCCGGCCCCTTGAAAATCGATGGTGTCGACGATGAGCTGATAGTCTCCGCGGGGCTCATAGACAGAGATCCGGCCATGGCAGACCACCTGCTGGCCGTCGCGGACATCTTTGGCCAGAAAGCGCTGCTGTCCTTTAAAGAGGACAGCGCGGAGCTGGGCGCCCTCATCCTTGAGGGTAAAATAGCTGTGGCCCGAGAAGGGGCGGGAGAGGTTTGAGATCTCGCCGCTCACCCTGACAAAGCAGAATTCGCCTTCAAGGAGATTCCGGATCGATCGGCTGATCTGTGAAACCGTGAGTATCGCCGGCCCTGAAGGTATTGTGGTAAAAGGATCCATTTGAGAATTTCAGGCGGATAATGGTTTTATGAATTTGTGGCACATCGGTCGCCGGAGAGAATTTTTACGAGAACAACATGGTTTGGGAATGGACATGAGGGTCACTATCGAGTAAATTGAAAAACTCATATTGAGAAAAAATAACCTAAGATGTTTGAGTGGAAAGGTAAAGTAAAAAGCAATGGAGGTTGGTATGGCAGGACAGAGTGCCTTTGATAAACAGCAGATTCAGGAGAGTTCCCATAGCGACGGCAGTGGCCTGCTGGAACATCTCAATCTACCCCCTGCTGTTATCCGGTTTATAAAAAAGAATAAAAAAAATCTGCAGATTGGGGCCGCTGTTATCGGGGTCCTGGTTATAAGTGTGACCGCGTACAGCTCATATCGGTCAAACCGCATCCAGAAGGCATCGGCAGCACTGGCAGTTGCCATGCAGACAGCTGAGCCGGAAAGGCATAAGGGGTTGGTCGGCGTGGCCGCTGATTTTTCAGGGACTCCTTCGGCTCACTGGGCCAATGCCGAGCTGGCCCATGAGTTGATGAAGGAGGGTAAGTTCAAGGAGGCTGCTGAACAATATGGGACCGTGCGGAAAAAGATAAGCGACTCTAACCCCCTTTATGCCTTGCTTACCTTTGGGCTGGCCCAGGCCAATGAGGGTGCTGCCCTTTATGATGCCGCGGCTCTGGAGTATAAAGCCCTGCAGAAAATCGAAGGTTACGAAGGTCAGGGGTTCACCGGACTGGCCAGGATGTATGAGTCTCAAGGAAAAGGGAAACAGGCCCTGGCTGTTTATGAAGAGTATCTGGCTACATTTACCGGTCAGAACCAGAATGATCCCGCCAAGATAGCCGTTGATGAGAAGGTTGCCAGGCTCAAGGCCATGCAGTGAAACTGGTTCAGGGTCCGTCGGAGTTGGCCGCCCTGCTGGCCAACTGGCGGGGCCAGGGACAAAAGATTGCCCTGGTGCCGACCATGGGCTGTTTCCATGCAGGCCATCTGGCCCTGATGCGGCGGGCAGGCCAGATGGCTGACCGGGTGGTGGTCAGTCTTTTTGTCAATCCCATTCAGTTCGGCCCTGGTGAAGATCTCGCTGCCTATCCGCGTGATCTGCAAAAGGACATGGATCTTGCCGCCGGTGAGGGAGTTGATGTCCTCTATGCCCCATCGGCAATGGACATGTATCCCCCAGGATTTCAAACCACTATCCATGTGGCGGAGCTTGGCCGGGGTTTATGCGGGGCCAGTCGGCCCGGCCACTTTGATGGGGTCTGTACAGTGGTCATGAAATTGTTCCATCAGACCCAGCCCCATCTGGCTGTCTTCGGTGAGAAAGACTTTCAGCAACTGGCCGTGATCAGGCGCATGGTCAGGGATCTGGATGTGCCGGTAAATATTGTCAGTCATCCCATTGTGCGCGAGGCCAGTGGTCTGGCCATGAGCTCGCGTAATAGTTACTTGCGGGAAGATGAGAAAGACAAGGCGCTCTGCCTCCATCGGGCCATTCTTTTTGCTCAGGAAAAGGTGAAGGCTGCAGTGCAAACCCCCTCTGTTGCCGCCTTGTGTCGCGAGATTGAGGGGAATATCAGCCGGGTTTCCGGCTGTGTTGTTGATTATGTGGAGATTGTTGATGCTGACAGTCTTGAGCGCTGTGAAACGGTGAGTGCGAACAGCAGGCTGATCCTGGCGGTAAAGGTCAATGAGAGGGTTCGTCTGATAGATAATGCCGGGCTGTATGAACTGTAAGCCATTTGCATACCATATTGTTTACCTGCTGAGAACGGCATAATGAGCCGTAAAGAAATGGTACTGAAGCTAAGAATTATTTCGTTACGGCTCCTAAAAATAATGAGAAGATAGAAGATAATGTTGCGACAGATGTTGAGGGCAAAGCTTCATCGGGCGACCGTCACTGCAGCGGACCTGACTTACGAGGGAAGCCTGACCATAGATAAAAATTTAATGGATGCCGTGGGGATTGTGCCTTTTGAACGGGTTCATGTCTATAATATTAATAATGGCGAGCGTTTTGATACCTATGCCATTGTCGGAGTAGCAGGAGCGGGAGTGATAGGGCTGAATGGAGCCGCTGCCCGCAAGGGAATGGTGGGCGATATGATTATTATCTGCACCTATGGTCTTTCTGCCGGGGAGGAACTGCAGGACTATCATCCAATTATTGTCCTTCTTGATGAGCACAATGCCATCAAGGAAACGCTCACTAAATAATCAATCATTTGAGGGTCTATTTACGGTCTCTGCCCGCTGAAGGTGTGCGGTTTGTAACAAAATCAGCAGAGCTGCAGCAAATCATCTGATTTCCTGCAGCTCTTGTTTGTAACATTTTGTTTTTTATTTTATTTCAATTTTAGCGACCTTCTTTGTAGTCTCTTTGGATTTGGGAAGAGTCAGCGTCAGCACCCCATCTTTAAAATTTGCGTCGATTTTAGCACTCTCCACCTCAAGCGGTAACCTGAGCGCGCGATAAAAGGAACCGCTCCGACGCTCGATGGTGTGATAGTGTTTGTCTTTGGACTCTTTTACCTCTTTCTTCTCACCCTTGATGGTCAGCAGGTCGCCGTCGAGGGAGACTTTAATGTCTTTTTTTTCCATCCCCGGCAGGTCGGCGACAATCTCCAGGGCCTTGTCGGTCTCACTGACATCAAGACGGGGGCTCCAGCTCAGATCGACATCTTCCTCGAGGTCGTGGAAGGGGAAGTCGTACCACATCTTTTGGAGCATGTCATCCATCTGCGAGAAAACACTGGGCACATCACTACGACGCTTAGATGGTAATAAATCAAACATGGTATATCCCTCCTGATACAGATGAATAATAAAGGTTCACTGCAGTGGGCAGTTACCCTGCCGAGCTGCATCCTGCAGCTCATCGTCAATACTCTCTGAAACATTCCGCCGACTTTTTTATCTCCCTCTGCTCCCTGACTCCTTGTCATTTTAAGAGACAATAGCCGCATGTCCTCTATCTTGCTGCAGTGAATGAGGCTGATTCGAGGAGATCAGTGGAGTCGCATGCAGTCATCACGCCAGCAGCAATCCATCTGGAGGCAGGATCCAGAGGACTCATTCTGGAAACAGGGAGAATTCCCTTCTGTTGACTGGATGGTCCTGATAAGTTCGCTCTTTTGCATCTTGCCACTCTTGATCCCCATTGCCGCAGCCAATTTCTTTATTTCTTGCATCTTCATTGAATCAGCTCCCAGTGTTTATAGATTGAGAAGAGAAGAACAGGACTCGGCCATACCTTGATCCTGTGTATTTAGTGCTCATGATGGTGACAAGACATGCCTGGCTGACGATATGAGCATGCCTGTAAAGAAGAGAAAAAATAGGGAAATCAGTGATATCGATCTGGTGGGCTCCCAGCAATTCCCTGCTACAGGAAGGATGCTCTTTTGCTTTAGATCCTTCCTGTATAGTGGGCTTTCGCATGCGGCAATAATATCATGCAAGCATGTCACACTCATCAGCAGGAAAGGGAACCGGGATGCTTATCCCTTGAGAGGTGAGCAAGATTAGATGGAGATCGAGTCTCTTCTCAATTTATCTCTTAATTTAGAGTTTATTGCTTAATTATGAGGGAATGCAAGTACGCATAGGGGGAGGGATTGCAGGGGGCTCGCCCCTGCAATATGTATGTAACTGAATGTTATATAGTGAATTTTTATCGTTTTTACTGTCTGTAATTTTTTTTAGATATTTTTTTCGATGGGTCCGAATAGTCGCCGTTTACACCTTTGAAGATAGGCGTCACCACGGCTGCTTTTGCTGGTCAGCGCTCTTTGTCACAGGTCATGCTGGAGACAGGGCTGATCTGCTCTTGCTGATTGGCCTCTTTCTTGCTGGCCAGCTGGCCGCAGGCGGCCGAGATATCGGTGCCGCGGCTGTTGCGGATGAAGACCGAGTAATTGGCATCCAACAGGATCTTCTGGAATGCGAGGATCTGGTGCATGGGGGTGCTGCGATAGGGGATTCCCGGTGATTCGTTGTAGGGAAGGAGGTTGATCTTGCAGGGGATATCCCTCAGCTTTCCGGCCAGTTCACGGGCCGCGGCATCAGAATCATTGATCCCCTTGAGCAGGATATATTCGAACATGATCCGTTTTCGTTTGGGCATGGGGAAGTCGCGGCAGGCGGCCAGCAGTTCATCGAGGGGATAGCGCTCGTTGATCGGCATGAGCATGCTGCGGGTGGCGTCATCAATGGCATGGAGTGAAATGGCCAGATTGGCGTCGGAGTTCTCTCCCAGCAACCGCATCTTGGGGACAATCCCGCAGGTGGAGACGGTGATCCTCCGGTTGGTGAGATCCAAGCCCCGTTGTTCAGTGAGGATCGAGAGGGCCTTGAGCAGATTGTCCAGATTGTTCAGCGGCTCGCCCATGCCCATGAAGACCACATTGGTCACCTTCTCCGGGCCGATGCGTTCTGCCTCCGGCTGGGCTCGCAGGAAATCATCCACCGCGCAGACCTGACCCACGATCTCGGAGGGGGTGAGGTTGCGGATAAATCCCATGGTGGCCGTGAGGCAGAAGGAACAGTTCATGGCGCAGCCGACCTGGGAGGAGACGCAGAGGGTGTTGCGGTCCGGCTCCGGGATAAGGACCGTTTCGATCATCCGCCCGTCATCGAGGGTAAAACCGAACTTGACGCAGCCATCGCTGGAGCGCTCGAGGACGGAATCTTCAAAGCGGGAGAGGCAGGCGTGTTCGGCCAGCAGCTTCCGGAAATCCTTGGCCAGATCCGTCATCTCGGAAAATTGGGTAATCCCTGGACGGTAGAGCCAGGACATGAGCTGCCGGCCGCGGAATGCCGGCTGGCCGAGGGACTCCACGTATTCTACTATTTCATCCTGGGTCAGATTGCGCAGGTCGGTTTTGTTTTTCATTTTACTTTCTTATCTATAAAGCCCTGAATTATTCAGGAGTCAGCGCGATCCTGCCATCCATGGCCTGATCAATGGTCGCCAGGATGAGCATCCTTATCACGTCCCAACCGGCCGGAGATGGGCAGGTAGTTTGAGGCATGATTGGCCATGAATTGCACCTTGTCACAAGTTGTGAAGGTAACCATCTCTTTCAGTTCTTTCAACATGGAGAGGGCGTCAGGAAGCAGAAAAGTACCGTTTTCCACCTGATCGCCCAACGGCGTTCCGGCCAAGGGCATGAGGGTCAAGGCCGCAATCTGGCGCGGGGCCATCTCCGATAAGACCCTTCCGGTCGCGCGCGCATGCCGCAGGCTCAGCTCCATGCCGCCAAGGCCCAGCAGTACCGTTACCGACAGGAAGATACCGGCACGGGCCACCTTCTGGGCCGCATTGATCATGGAGGCTGCGGTTTCCCCTTTTCCGACCCGGGCCAGAATCTCGTCGTCGCCGCTTTCAAGCCCCATGTAGATCCGGTCCAGTCCCAGTCCCTTGAGCTCCTGAAGTTGCTCCAGGCTCTTGGAACGGATGGCCTTGGCGTTTCCGTACAGCGAGATGCGCCGCACCTGGGGGAGTTGGGTCCTGATCCGGCGGAAGAGGGCGGTCAGCCGCTTCTGCGGCAGGATAAGGGCATCGCCGTCAGCCAGAAAGACCTTGCGCTGACGGGTGCACCAGCGGGCGGCAAAGGAGATATTCTCGGCAATTTCCGCGTCCGATCGCACGCGGAATTGCTTGTCCTTGTAAGCGGCGCAGAAGGTACAATGATTATGGGAACAGCCGACCGTCACCTGGAGAATGATCGAATCAGCCTCACTGGGCGGGCGGATGATATCGCCATCGTAGTTCATGATGATGTTGCCAAAAGGCCCAAATTCGTAGCACCGCATTCTTCGTCACTGCGGCGTACCCAAAAGTACGCCGCATTCCCCAGTCTTGGTGCGCCTCGTCTTTGGGCCATTTGACTTGGCCATCTCCTTGATGAGTGCTCAGGCTGGATTATTTTTCTCAAACTCCTGCATGAATTCCACCAGTTTCACCACCCCTTCACGGGGAAAGGCATTGTAGATGGAGGCCCGGCAGCCACCGATGGAGCGGTGGCCCTTCAGGCCGTTCAGACCAAGCTTGGTGGCCTCGCCGATGAACTTTGCCTCCAGCTCCGGGGTCGGCAGGTTGAAGGAGATATTCATCAGCGAGCGGGAGGCAGATTCGGCATGACCGCGATAGTAATCCGTGGCATCGATTGCCGCATAGAGCAGGGCCGCTTTTTCCTGGTTTATTTTTTCAATGGCCGCGACTCCGCCCAGTTTCTTCAACCATTTTAAGACCTCGCTGACCACATAGATGGAAAAGCAGGGCGGTGTGTTGAACATGGAGCCGTTGTCGGCATGGGTCTTGTAACAGAGCATGGTCGGGGTGCCCGCCGGGGTACGCTCCAGCAGGTCTTCCCGGATGATCACCACGGTGACGCCGGCGGGTCCCATGTTTTTCTGGGCCCCGGCAAAGATCAGGCCGAATTTACTGACATCCAGCCTGCGGGACAGGATGTCCGAAGACATGTCGCAGATCAGCATCTTGTCGGTAGCGGGGAAGGTGGGGAACTGGGTGCCGTAAATGGTGTTATTGGATACCAGATAGAGATATTCGGTGTCTGCCGTCACCGAATATTCACCTTCGGTGGGTACCCGGTTGAATTTCTGTTCTTCGCTTGTGTAGGCGACATTGATCTCGCCAAAGAGCTTGGCCTCCTTGATGGCCTTTTTGGCCCAGACCCCGGTGTTCAGATAGGTGGCTTTTTTCCCCGCCCCGAGCAGATTCATGGGGATCATGAAAAACTGGCTGGAGGCGCCCCCCTGTAGGAAGAGTACCTTGTAGTTGTCGGGAATCTCCATGAGCTCGCGCAGGAGTTGTTCGGCAGTCGCCGTGACCGCCATGAACTCTTTGGAGCGATGGCTCATCTCGATAAGGCCCATTCCTGTATCCTGAAAATTGACCACATCCTTGGCGGCCTGCTCAAGGACTTCATAGGGTAGGGTTCCGGGTCCCGGACTAAAGTTATAAACGCGTTTGGACATTGCTGTTATCTCCTTATCGTAATGTAAAAATAGCTATTTTATAAATAAGAAATAGGGGAAGCTGATTGTGATTCAGGCACGATGCCGGATAAAATACCCGATAAGATACATCGTTATGGAGAAACAAGGAATAGAGAAGAGTACAGGACACGAGAAAATTCAGAAATTGAGCGCACGGACTCTCTTGTTTACCTGGCAGGGTTCTGTCGCAGGGCCTCATACAGGACAATGCCCGCGGTCATGGCCAGATTCAGACTGCGGATGTTGGGGTTGGGCATGGGCAGGGTATAACAGCGTTCATGATAAAGTTCCAGGATCTCTTTCGGCAGTCCTTTGGTCTCTTTGCCAAAGATAAGAAAATCTCCGGGATGAAAGCCAGCCTCGGTGTATGCTGCCGCGACCTTGGTGGTAAAGAAAAAAAGCCTGGTTTCCGCCTGGGCCGCCAGGAAGTGATCAAGACTATCCCAGTATCTGATGTCAACAAATCGCCAGTAATCAAGACCGGCCCGCTTCAGGTGCTTGTCATCCGTGGAAAATCCCAGAGGTTTGACCAGGTGGAGAACGGTATGGGTCGCCCCACATAAACGGGCGATTGAGCCGGTGTTGGGCGGAATCTCCGGCTCAATCAGAACGATATTAAAGGGAAGATGTTGGTTCATGGCCAGTCGGTACAAAAAAAATAAAAGGGGAAGAGCTGCTTGCAACAGTCCATCATGGTCATTGCAAACGGGGTGAGGAGGTCTTCCCCTGCGTTGATTGCTTGAAAAAATGTGCGGTCAAAGTATTGTAGAGAAGCGTAGACTTCGGGCAGGCTTCCCTGATTGAAAGAA
The DNA here is from genome assembly GCA_963776835.1 of uncultured Pseudomonadota bacterium. Lineage (GTDB taxonomy): Bacteria > Desulfobacterota > Desulfobulbia > Desulfobulbales > Desulfocapsaceae > UBA2270. Next base: position 494,760 of record CAVZOB010000001.1, on the reverse strand, counting down.
TAGAGATTGCAATCTCCAAAACCTTCATAAAATTTAAGGGCTCATAAAAACAGGAATTATAGTAAATCGCAACTTTTAATCAGTAGTGTCCGCTTAGAAAATTGCATGTGGTTTTTTATCCGTTTTCTCATCCATTGACTTATTTTTCGTGGCACTGCTTTCTTTAACCCTGAAATCTGGTATCGTTGCTCAATTGTGGGTTGGGTGTAGTCTCATTTGTGTTCCTTGCAAAAAGTCCTGGCAACCCTGGCCTGGTCAGCCTCTGCCGGATACCTTCGCCTTTAACTATTTACAGGGACTTGCCTGATATATCCGATGAAAGTTTGTTAGAGGGGGGTGAATATGGTGGATCAGATAGCGATTGCTTTAACTGGTGCTACGGCTATCTGGTTGAGTCAGGATGAACGGGCAGAATGGCGGAAGTGGGCTTGTATTTTTGGTTTGTGCGGACAGCCATTCTGGTTTTACTCAACATGGATGGCAGAACAATGGGGCATTTTTGCCTTGAGTTTCCTCTATACTTTTGCATGGATGCGCGGTATTCGATATCACTGGATGAGAAACAAATCGGTTTTAGGTAAAAAATAACCTCCAAACCCTTCTTGGCTCTTTATCAGAAACCAACAAGCGCGAGCGAAAGGGCTTCTTATAGAAAACTGATGTACAGGATAGAATAAAGATAATTTAAGTTATTTTTTATCGTGTTTGTTCCCGATTGACACGTCAACTTGTCAACTTGGAGGCCTGACCCTTTTTCTTTTTTTTCTTTTCTTCTTTTCTTTTTTTTATGAAAAAAATCGCTTATTCTAATTTTTTGAGGGTAAGCCGAGAAGCTTTTCCTCCTGATATTTCAATAATTAAGTACATTCCAAAGTGATCCTGAAAACACCTCTTTGCGGTGTAGGCAGGCAATTGCGCTAGTTCCTCCATTGACACATGCCTACAGATATGATAATTTGTCTCAACAGTGAGTGAGAGAGATTATCACTTGCATAGTAATTATCTGATAAAGGCAAATTCATCGAAAGGTGAATGCGCAAAATTACCGGTCTTAAGGGGCTAAACCCCAAAGGCAGCGGGATTGCCAGATACGGATTAGAATGCTTTTTCTGTATACCCCTGCTGTACGAACAAGACAACCGGTTGGGGGATTACAGAAATGCATTTTTTTGTTTTACTTTACAACACCTTCCGCCTTCTGCACCGGAACACCGCACCTTCATCTAGCATACTTTTCACTTCGATCCTGTCTCGATGCGGAATTGCTTTTATTATCTGTCTTTTTTGGATATTTTCTACTTGCAATACTATTTTCGCGTCCCCGAAGGTATCGAAACCTTCGTCAGATTTTCTTGACATGCCATCGGCATATGGGAAAGTCATCTACCGCATAAATGCACAAAGCCCCAAGCAACTTTATATCATCGGAATCAACCATAAAGATCCTGACAGCGGCGCGAATAACAACGCCACTGTCCAGACACAGATGGAGATCTTTCGCATTGGCGAATGGTTGAAAAAAAACGTGAGTTTGAATCTGTTGCTGCCGGAAGGCTATTTCTCGGATAAAAAGGCTGTGGCGGCCCATAAATCAGTCGGCTTTCAGGCATTGGACACTTTCAATCCAGTCCATCTGGACAACCTTCTTATCCAGGGAAAGCTGACTGCCGATAAACCGTATGTGAATGCTGAAATGCTGCTCATCGAATATCACCGCTATCATGCTTCACAGGTGGAGGATAAGGGTAATTATGATGCAGTACGCAATAGTCTTTGTAAATTAAGCGCTAGCGGTACACAACCATCCGGAGCTGCCGGCAACTTGGCCGAGCTGGTTTATCTTCAAGAAGTCAGAACAGCTCAAATCCTACAGAACATTCCGGAGGTGATTGAGAGAGAATTTCTTAGCGGTTGCATCGAAAATCGCTCAGCTCTTTTCACCATTGGCTTGAATCACATAAAGGATATTTTCCGCTATATTCAAGAGGATGGAATTCATATTACTTCTCCGACAGGCTCAGTAGATCTGCCTGATTTTCTTCGTTCCAGTCTCAATGTCCTGAACGAAGGTTATGGTATTACCATCATTATTCCCCGTACCCTGGCGAATGATCATAAGTTGCTGCAGATGACAAACATTGACCGGATTCTTGTCGCCAATAATAAATATCCTCAAAATCTACAATAAGACCTTCCTCAACTATCTATTTGTTATTCCATTGTTTGTTTTAAACAATGTCACTCATTCCTGTCTAATAGGAAAAATTCCTGTATTATAGGAAATCTTCTTATTATGGTGGACACACATCGTCATCTTTCATCACCATATTTATACCGTCTGGGATATCATATTAAGTTTCAACTGGTTATTCTATTGGTTCACCGTCTTTACTCCTGGCATGGTACTTGCTTCTTTAAGTGAAAACCGCCGAGCAAAACTGTTTTCAAAAACCAGATTTTGCACGGTGGCATATTTAAAAGGCAGAATGGATGAAAATTTCCATTAATTCGAGAAACACTCGAAAACACAATCATCAAGGAGGAAAGACATGAAAAACTTACTATCTACCTGTATCGCCATCATGGCAATGCTGGCCTTAGCAAGCTCGCTCTTTGCAACAGACAACTATTCGAAGGACAGCAACGATGCGACTAAATCCATGACCGGAACAAATCAAGTTATGTCTCCTGCAGAACTTGAGGGGATGAAAGTTGTCTCGAAGAACGGAGATGATATCGGCAAAATTGATAAGGTCACAACAGATCCTCAATCCGGCCAAATTAAATTTGTCACCATTTCCAAAGGAAGCGTCCTCGGCATGGGTGGTAAGGACGTTGCTGTTCCGAGGGAAGCATTTCGGATAGACGAAACGAAACAGCAAGCTACGCTCACAGTTAATGAAGACAAGCTAGAGAATGTTCCGCAACAAGCCAGCATGTCCGATGATGAATACCAGCAGAATCTGGAACAGCATTACGGCGTATCTCCTGCCTGGAAGGAGAATTCCCAGCAAATGGAAACTGAACCATCGGCAACCAAACCATATGAGGGTCAATGAACCGAAATAAACTTGGTACGGAATCACTCTCCCAGTCTCAATACTGTATGATTCAATCAACTTTTAAAAACGGCAGCAAGAATTAACTATGCTGTCCAGCCATGTTCATTCATTCTTGCCGTAAACGGGTGCTTCGTGCACCCGTTTTTGCATTTTACCCCAATACCGAGGAGCTTGTCGGATTTGGACTCATTCAGCAGCAGAAGAAAAGATACAATATGTTAATGTAAGATATTGAATATACAATATAAAAATTGATATTTATTGGTGTTCATGGAAAGTCTGGGGTCATCTTTCTAAGATGTCAAGTTATGGCAAGTTTTATTCCCTGAAAGAAACCGGGAAACTCCAAGGGACACTCCACCTGTTTATCAATAATTAAGAAGTCATGAGGATATGATACAGAATTTAAAGATCAGTTATCTTTTGCGAGCTTTCATCCCTTCTTGACAGGGTTTTTATGATAGGTTGCACTGGGTTCGCCGTCAACATAAATGCCTTCCAGGTAGGAGAGTTTTCTGGGCAGCTGTTGCACCGTGCCCCTGGTAATCAGGAATGTTGCTTTCCGCCCGACCGTAAGCGCTCCCAGCTTCTCCATGCCGAAGAATCCGGCTCCATTTTCCGATGCGCAGCGGATGGTCTCCGCCAGTGAATAGCCGGCCTTGATGAACAATTTCATCTCCTCGGCCATCGACTCGCCGTGGAGTATGCCGACACTGCCGGCACCGGTTCCCACAGCCGTTTTCACGCCCAATTCCCTGGCCAGACGCAGTTGCGTGAGTTGTTCGGCGAGCATCTTTTTCCAAAAGGCCTCCGCACCGGGGTCCGGCTTGCCCGGTGCCACATAGCGCTGGGAGAAACGGCAGCTCACATCCCCGCCTGCAGCCCGCACCGTCCAAGCCATTCTTGGCCCGCAGGACGCTGGGAATCCACAGCACATCCTGCTCCGCCATTTTCCTGAGATTGTCCTCGCCCATAGCGTATCCCTGTTCGATGGCATCGCACCCCGCCGCCAGCGCCTCCGCTACCTGTTGCCGGCCATTGGCCACCACCACCGCCTTTCTCCCGCCTCGGTGCTCCAGGATGCGGCCCAGCTCTTCATGGTCAAGCCGAGGGAAGACGGGGAGCTTCCTCGTCTTCGATATTGGCGGAATACCCGATCTTGAGAAAATCACCGCCTGCCGGATTGCCGGCAGCCCATTCCTGCCTGCTCCGGCAGAGACCGCCGGAGGTGCGAATGTCAATGATGCTCTCCGGCGCCAGCCCCTCTTGATACCGTTCCACCAGGCCGGTCAGATCATCGCTGTCGGCCACTCCCAGCACCCCGTAGGCATGGCAGTAGCTGATATGCCGCTCCAGCATGGCTGCCTTTTCCGCAGGGTCGGCCTCTTCGGCGGCCAGCCGCACCTTCCGGTCCACGGAGGGCGATCGCGTAAGCGAAACGCTGCAGTCAACCAGTGCCGGCAAGATGACACAGTGTGAGAAGTCATCGATTGCAGCCCCGTCATGGCGGGGAAGGTCGGCGGCCGAGCCAATGGCGGTAATAATGGCATCCTTAACTGCCAGAAAGACATTCCTGCGCACCTCGGCGCCGCTGCCGTCGATGAAAGCTCCCGCCACTATGAATCGTGATCCCCCCATGAATATATTGTTTTCCTTCTCTATGTGGCGGTGCTTGTGAAGAAGTTTGACAAGGTAAAGAGATTTCTCTCTTGCCTCAAAGCAAAAAGTAATGCTGCAATAATTGATGAAGGAAAAATACCATACTATCAGGAGACAAGCCACGATTGATATACAGGTTAAGATATTTTCAGGATATTTTTTAAGAAGAATGAAAAGGTGAGCGATCTTCATTGTAACCATGGGTATGTTCTATGATATAGTTAATATATCGATGTTCTGTATGGCTACTGAAAGGGTTGCAGCGGCCGTGCTTGTTCATTCATCCAACCCGGATTCATAAGGAGTCTACGATGGTAAAACGAACACTGATGATGTCCGCCCTCGCTGTTGGTCTGTCTTTGTCTGCTGGGTTGACATGGGCGGCAACCCCGGAACCTGTCAATGAACAGGTGCAGGCGCAGGAACAAAAGCAGGTCTACGGCAGCCAGCTCATGACCCAACAAGAACGCCTAGAATATCGCGACAGGATGCAGAACGCGACAACCGCCGGGGAGCGGGAGCAGATCCGCAAGGAGCATCACGAGCAGATGCAGGAGCGCGCCAAAGAACGGGGTGTAACACTGCCCGATTCTCCACCTGTTGGTGGCAGAGGCATGGGACCAGACGGCGGGATGATGGGACCTGCCGGTGACGACATGGGACCTAGCGGCGGGATGATGGGGCCTGGCGGGAGACGTGGCCGCTGATCCAGAGGATCATTTGCCTGATGTTTATTTTTACTTCGGCGCGCCAAAAGTGAGTGCAGCACCGCCTTTGGCGCGCCGTTGAATTTGTGTGTCCCTTGGTTCCATCTGTTTCAACTCCCATGATTGCCACGGACAACTTCCCATAAAGATGTTGCAATTTTCCTTTTTGCGTATAAAATAATTTTCTCTTATTTTGCCTGATCATTGGGGATCGAATTTGCTGGTTGTTGGACGCTAAGAAGGTTTTTTGCTAACGGCAGGCAGGGATGTGGTCTGCCGTTTTGTTTTTTTGAGTTGCTTGCGGTTGTTTCGTTGGTTCTACCTATAAGTGGGAGTCGAAAAAGATAATGGCCTTGATCGTTCAAAAATTTGGCGGGACCTCAGTGGGGAGTCCTGCGAAGATAAGAGCAGTTGCCGAGCGGGTGCTCAAGAATAAAAACCAGGGCAACCAGATGGTGGTTGTTTTGTCGGCCATGTCGGGTGAGACCAATCGTCTGATCGATCTGGCCTCGCAGATGCAGGAGCTGCCCGATATCCGGGAGATGGACATGCTGCTGTCCACGGGCGAGCAGGTGACTGTTTCCTTGTTTGCCATGGCCGTGAAACAGGCCGGGGGTGATGCCGTCTCCTTTCTCGGCGATCAGGTGAAGATCAACACTGATTCGGTGCACACCAAGGCCCGGATCGAGTCCATTGATTCGGAAAAAATCCTGGCCGAATTGAATCAGGGCAGGGTGGTGGTCATTGCCGGCTTCCAGGGTGTCAATGAAAAGGGCGATATCACTACGCTGGGTCGGGGAGGCTCCGACACCACCGCCGTCGCCCTGGCCGCGGCCTTGAAGGCTGATTCCTGTGAGATCTTTACCGATGTTGAGGGTGTCTATACCACGGATCCGAATATCTGCGCCAAGGCCAGAAAGATTGACCGGATCTCCTACGATGAGATGCTGGAGCTCGCCAGTCTGGGGGCCAAGGTCCTTGATATCCGGTCGGTGACTTTAGCCAAACGTTATAAAGTTCCAATCCATGTTCGCTCCACGTTCACTGAGACGGAAGGCACCTGGGTTATTGAGGAGGATAAACAAATGGAAGGATTGGTCGTCTCTGGTGTTACCTATAATAAAAACGAGGCCAGGATCACGGTCTCGGGGGTGCCGAACCAGCCGGGAATCGCTGCCAAGATTTTCACCCCGATCTCCGACGCGAATATTATCGTCGATATGATCATCCAGAATCAGGACGCAGGACGGGGCAAGGCCGATATGACCTTTACGGTTGTGCGCACCGATTATGAACGCACCCTCAAGTTGCTGCAGGAGCTGATCAAAAAGATCGGGGCTGAAGACGTGCAAGGGGATACCAATATCACCAAGATATCCATCGTCGGCGTCGGGATGCGCAATCATTCCGGCATTGCCTCCACCATGTTCAGCGTCCTGGCCAAGGAGGGGATCAATATCTCCATGATCTCTACCTCGGAAATCAAGGTCTCCTGCGTCATTGAAGAGAAGTACACCGAGCTTGCGGTCAGGGCTCTGCATGATGCCTTTGAGCTTGACAAGGCCAATAAACCCGTGGAAGAGCAGTGAAGGTGACAAGCAAAAAAACGTCGTTCCATTGGACTTTTGTGCTTGGTCATTAAGCCAGTTTGTTAACCTGTGGACCAGGAAAAATGTATGCCCAAACAACAAGTAGAGATCTATGATACCACTTTACGAGATGGCACCCAGGCCGAGAATTTCAATCTATCAGTAAATGATAAGATTCGAATCAGCCATCAGCTTGATGAACTTGGCATCGATTTCATCGAGGGCGGCTGGCCTGGCTCCAACCCCCAGGCCGTGGAGTTTTTTCAGGCCATGCGGGGGCATATCCTGAAACATGCCCGGCTGTCGGCCTTTGGTTCCACTCGAATGTTTGCCAATCCGGCTGACAAAGACGCCAATCTTCAGGCCTTGATTGCCGCCAGGACTCCCGTTATTACCATCTTCGGCAAATCATGGGATATCCATGTCTTTGACGCCCTGCGCATCAAGCTTGAAGACAACCTGCTGATCATTGAGGAATCTCTGCGCTACCTGCGACCCCAGGTGGCAAGCCTTTTTTATGATGCCGAGCACTTTTTTGACGGCTTCAAGAAAAATGCCGAATATGCCCTGGCAACCCTCGGCAAGGCCATTGACGGCGGGGCGGAACGCCTGATCCTCTGCGACACCAACGGCGGCATGCTGCCCCAGGAGGTCCAGCCCATCATCGAGCGCGTCCGGGCTTTTATCCGGGAGCGAGGGGCCAAGGTGGAGCTGGGCATCCATGCCCATAACGACTCGGAAACGGCGGTTGCCAATTCATTGTTGGCCCTCAGTCTTGGAGTCCGTCAGGTGCAGGGGACGATGAACGGCTATGGGGAGCGATGCGGAAACGCCAATCTCACTTCCATTATTCCAGCCCTGGCCCTGAAAATGGGCTGCGACTGTGAGGCCGTCAGGCGTATCGAAAAACTCACCGAGACATCCAGGCTGGTGGATGAGCTGGCCAATCTGCCGTCGAACAAATATCAACCCTATGTGGGCCGCTCCGCCTTTGCCCATAAGGGCGGCATTCATGTTTCCGCGGTCAAGCGCAACCCACTGACCTATGAACATATCGAGCCGGATAAGGTCGGTAACATCCGGCGCATCCTCATCTCCGATCAGTCCGGGAAGAGTAATGTCCTGCACAAGGCCAAGAAATTCGGTATCGATCTCGAGGACGACAGCCCGGTCGTCGCCTCCATTGTCAGGGAATTGAAAGAGCTTGAGAACCAGGGATTTCAATACGAAGGCGCCGAGGCTTCTTTCGAGCTGCTCATGCGCCGCGCCCTTGGCACCCAGAGAAATTATTTCCAGCTCAAGGGATTCCGGGCCATCAACACCAAAGGTTCCATGGACCAGCCGCCTGAGACCGAGGCCACCATCCGTCTTGAGGTTGGCGGAGAAGAGGTCCATACCGCCGCCATGGGCAAGGGCCCGGTCAATGCCCTGGACAAGGCATTGCGCAAGGCCCTGATCCATTTTTATCCCAATCTGCAGGAGCTTGATCTCGTAGATTACAAGGTGCGGGTCCTCTCCGGAGAACATGGAACCGGGGCCAAGGTGCGCGTCCTGATCGAGTCCAGAGATCAACATGAGCAGTGGGGAACGGTTGGCGTTTCCTTGAATATCATTGAGGCCTCCTGGCAGGCCCTTGTCGATTCGATGAATTACAAGCTGATGCGAGATGAGCAGAAACAGGCAATGTGACAGTCCCGGATCACTCGCAACACCGCATGTTCAGGACGATGCCCGGGTGGAGATTCTTCTCTTCCTGGGCATCGTCTTTTGGTGCTTGCTGTTGATATCGTTTTTTGAGGGAAGGTTTCCAGCGCAACAAGATACTTCCTTGGGGTTAGATTGGAACGGAAAAGTACTGCAGACAGTGTCAGGGCAAATTTCTGTGTCAGTTAACAAGGAAAACCCCAGGGCTGTGCCGGCGAGGGTGACGCCGTTTCTGTTCCAACCCCTGCCCGTCAATTTCGCCGATCCGGAACTTCTGGTAACCATATCAGGAATTGGACCCGAGCTGGCTGCCCGGATTGTCAAAACACGGATCAGCAGAGGCCCATTTACAGGACCGCAGGACCTGCTGAGTGTTCCTGGTATCGGACATTCCCGGATGAAAAAGTTTGCTCCCTATTTTTCCTTTAGCGTAACCCGGTGAAAACAATACAATCCATTCATGACCCGGTGCTGGTGCTGGTTGGCCCCACTGCAATCGGCAAGACAGAGTTGTCACTGCGACTGGCCGAGCGTTTTGGCTGTGAAATTGTCAGTGTTGATTCCATGCAGGTCTATAAGTATATGGATATCGGCACCGCCAAGGTAAGCCTTGAAGAACGAGCGCGAATTCCACATCATCTCATCGATGTGGCCGAGCCTGACGAGGAATATGACGCGGCCTCTTTTGTCCGTGATGCCCTCCAGGCCATTGAGCAGATTCATGCCCGGGGCAGGGTGCCACTGCTCACCGGCGGGACAGGTCTCTATCTGCGGGCCCTCATTGATGGGCTCTCTTCCGGGATAGGACAGTTTCCCGAAATACGAGAGCAGCTGCAGCAGCGTCTGGCCCTGGCCGGACCTCACGTATTACATGAGGAACTGGTGCAATGTGACCGATATTCCGCAGAAAGGATCCACGTCAATGACACGCATCGCCTGCTGAGGGCACTGGAAATCTACCAGGCAACGGGCAGGCCCTGGTCCGAGCATATCCTTGAACACCAGAAGCAAAGAACACCTCTTTTCTCCAATATCCTGCAGGTGGGATTGACCTGTGAGCGTGACCTGTTGTATCGGCGCATTGACCTGCGGACCAGATTGATGCTCAAGAATGGGCTGGAACAGGAGGTGCGGGGCTTGATCGTTGAAGGATACAGCCCTCAATTAAAGTCGATGCAGGCGATCGGCTATCGTCACATGAATAATTACCTGGAAGGTATCTGTAACATGGCGGAAACCGAGCGGCTGCTTGCCAGAGACACCCGGCGATACGCCAAACGTCAATACACCTGGTTTACCGCCATAGCGGAGCTGGAATGGCTTCAGGTGCAGGATCAGAAAAAGATCATGGAGAGAGTGCAAAAATGGATGAAATGAGCATACGAATAAAGGCAGGTATAGCCACTTTTTTGATAACATAAATAAATAAGCTCATGTTAAATCTAGATAAAAAGCAAAGAAGAACACCCGTGCAATGGAGAATGGAGCCGCAGGTTATGCCCAGCGCTGAACTGCAGCAAGTGGCAACAAGACTGAAGCTTCATCCCGTCATCGTAAAGCTCCTGGCGCAGCGCGGGTTACAGGAGCGGAAGAGGGTGGAGGAGTTTCTGCAGCCAAGTTTGGCCGGGCTCCCCAGTCCCTTGGAAATGGGGGGAATGAAGGAGGCGGTCTTGCTGGCCGGTCGGGCAGTGCTGGCTGGGGAGCCAATTCTGATCTGGGGTGATTATGATGTGGACGGGATCACAGGGACAGCGCTTCTGGTCTCATTTTTTCGAGAGCTTGGGATCACGGTAAAATACATCATTCCCAACAGGACAACACACGGCTACGGCCTGCATGTTGACATCTTAAGCTCGCTGGCTCCCACCAAACACAATCACAAAACGCTCCTCATAACCGTTGACTGCGGCATATCGGCAAACGACGAAATTCTTGCTGCCCAAAAAATGGGCTTTCAGGTTCTGGTGACCGATCATCATGAAGCCCCGGAAGGGATCTTTGCAGCCGACGCCATACTGAACCCCAAACAAGCCGACTGTACCTTTCCCACGGAAGAGCTGGCAGGCGTGGGAGTTGTTTTCTATCTTGCCTGCGGGATCCGGCAATATCTGCGGCAAGAGGGCTTTTTCAGCGAAGAAAGGGGAGAACCGGACGTCCGAAATCTGCTCGATCTGGTGGCCTTGGGAACAATCGCCGATATGGTTCCCCTGGGGAAGGTGAACAGGATCCTGGTAAAAGAGGGGATGCAGAGGATCGAGCAGCAAAACAGAGCTGGAATAAGGGCGATGCTGGAAGTGGCCGGCCTGCTCAATAGTCAGAAAAAAACAATGAGCGCCATCAGTTCAGGGGATATAGGCTTTCTTCTCGCGCCCATGATAAATGCCGCCGGCAGGCTTGCCGAGGCCGACCTTGCGGTGCAACTGCTGTTGAGTCAAGACGCGGCACAAGCCATGGATCTGGCGAAAAAACTGCTGGCATTGAACACCGAAAGAAAAAAGATTGGCCAGGATGTCTATGCACGAGCCGTTATCCTGCAGGAGCAGAAAACTGAAAAGAGTAACTGTATGATATTAAGAGGTGAATTTCATCATGGCGTGATCGGGATTGTCGCTTCGAGGATGGTGGAGAGGTATCACATGCCAGCCATTATTTTTGGCCAGGAAAGGGATGACCAGGGCAAGTTGATCTTTAAGGGATCGGGACGCTCACTACCGGGGATAAACCTTCATGCAGTACTTGAAGGTTGTGCGGAAACCATGATCCGCTATGGCGGACACGCCATGGCGGCGGGAATGTCTGTTTCCGAGGAACTTTTCGATCTGTTCAGCAAAAAGGTTGATGAGCAGATCGGTAGGCAGATAAAAGACGCGAATCCCGTTGCGACTCTCAATATAGACCTTGAGGCGGATATTGATGAAATTTTCTCTGCTGATTGCAGCAGGCAGATACAGCTGCTTGAACCGTTCGGGCCAGGGAACAGAAGTCCCGTATTCTGTACCCGAAATCCTCAATTGCTCGAAAGCGGTGTCATTGGTGCTGAAAGTGCACACCTGAAAGTTTCGTTTCAATGCAACAGTACCATTCAAAAGGGAGTTGGTTTTGGTCTTGGTTCCTATCTTCCGCGTCTCCGTCAAGATAGCGAACCAGCAATTGCCTATGCCCCCATGGCCAATCGTTACCGCGGAATCCATACCTGGGAAGTAAAGGTGGTGGGGATTGAGTTTCCGCAAGATCAAGAAATTCCAAAAAACTCTATCTAGAATTAACCAGAGCATGTTTTGTTAACATCCTATTTTAACTGATTAATAGATTACTAAACATAATATACATTATGCGACATTGTTTAATTATTGGTTTTTCGTCTTATTTTTAACCGAAAATCAAAGGGCTTATTTGGCGGTCTTGAGAATGCCTTCTTTGGCTTTATCGTGGGACGTGAAACGAACGGCTTAAAGCCTGGGCCACTTGCTCTTTCTCTTTTGCCCGATTTGTGGTAAAAGTGTCCCTTTAGTGAAACGCTATCTTCCTTTGTCCCCAGGTTGTTATAATTGCCTGCGGATGGAGATGTTTTTTCTGCCATGCGTGATGCGCGTGGCTGCTTATGTGGGAGTTTTTATGACGAGAGATATCTATCAAGAACCTCTGGTGAGCCGTTATACCAGCCGGGATATGCAGGAGCTTTTTTCCGAGAAAACCAAGTTTACCACCTGGCGCAAATGCTGGGTCGCCTTGGCCGAGGCCCAGTACGAACTTGGGCTCACTGATATCATCAGGCCCGAGATGCTTGACCAGATGCGGGCCAATGTGGAGAATATTGATTACGATCTGGCTGCGGCCAAGGAAAAAGAGATCCGCCATGATGTCATGGCCCATGTCTTTGAATTCGGTACCAAATGCCCGCTGGCCGAAGGCATTATCCATCTGGGCGCGACCTCTCAGTTTGTGGTCTGCAATACCGACCTGATTGTCCAGAAAAAGGCCTTTACCCTGATACGATCGGCCCTGCTCCAGGTCATCCGCAACCTTGCCGACTTTGCCCTCAGGTATAAGGATCTGCCGACCCTTGGGTTTACCCATTATCAACCCGCCCAGCCGACCACGGTTGGCAAGAGGAATACCCTTTATATTCAGGATCTTGTCATGGATCTTGACTACATTGACTCGTTTCTGGGTCAGGTAAAGGCCAGGGGCGCCAAGGGCACTGTCGGTACCCAGGCAACCTTTATCGAGCTCTTCAAGGGAGATAATCAGAAGGTCAGGGATCTGGATATGCTTGTTGCCAAAAAACTTGGATTTTCTGATGTTTTTGCGGTGACCGGTCAGACCTATCCCCGGAAACTGGATATGAAGCTTGCGGAAACACTCGCTGGTATAGGAAGTTCCGCCCATAAGTTCGCAGTTGACTTGAGGTTGCTTTCCAACCTCAAGGTGCAGGAAGAACCCTTTGCCAAGCACCAGACCGGATCCTCGGCCATGGCCTACAAGCGCAATCCCATGCGCTCGGAGCGGATGACCGGCCTTGCCCGCAAGCTCATGGGTCTGCCGGCTGATTTTGCGGCCACCTTTGCCAACCAGTGGTTTGAGCGCACCCTTGACGACTCCGCCATCCGCCGCATGGACATTCCTCAAGCCTTTCTGTTGACGGATGCCATCCTCAAGTTGTACATTAATATTACATCGCAAATGGTTGTTTTTCCGAAACAGATTGAACGGCACCTGCGCATGGAGTTGCCCTTTATGTCCACTGAAAAAATCCTCATGGAGGCCGTGGAAAAAGGAGAAAGCCGCCAGGAGATGCATGAGGTGATCAAGGAGCACTCCCTGGCTGCCGGCAGGGTTGTAAAGGAAGAAGGCGGAGACAACGATCTGCTTCAGCGCCTGGCAAGCGATCCGAGGATGCCCTTCAGCATGGATGATATACAGAATACTGGTTGGTGACTATACAAAGTTTACCGGTCGGGCCTCTGCCCAGACCAGTGAGTATATTGCAGAGGTTGTCGCCCCCCTGCTTGCTGCCCGCAAGGATCAGATGACCGAGGTTGACTCCTCGCTTTCGGTCTGATTGGCACTGTAATATGGAGGCGCCGCATTTTAAAGAGCTCTACCTCTCCATTGCCCCGGAGAGGTTTCATTTTTTCAAGTCTATCCTTGAGGGCTATGATGGCCTGGCAATCCTGTCAAGCGTGGACGGCAAACAGGGAGCGGTACGCCTTCGTTACCCCTTGGAGTCCGAGGCCCTGCTCTTTGATCTTTTATCGGATCTTGCCCCTGGATTAAACAGATACGCATTAATGTGAATGTTGATTATAGTATCAATGGCTCTTATTTTTTGCTCTTTATTTTTTTTATTAGCATGACAATACAATGAAACAGTTTTCCTATATGATCAAGACCTTTGGTTGTCAGATGAACGAACGTGATTCTGAGATCATGGGCCAATTGCTTTTTGAAAAAGGCTATGTCGAATCCATGGACATGGATAATGCCGACGTGGTCATTCTCAACACCTGCTCCATCCGGGCCAAGGCCGAGCAGAAGGCCATGAGTCTTCTCGGGGTGTTGAGGAAGGTGAAGAAAAGACGTCCATCCATGAAGATCTGCATTGCCGGATGCGTTGCCCAACAGGAAGGTCAGGCGATCTGCGAGCGCATGCCCCATGTGGATCTGGTGATCGGGCCCCAGAATCTGTACGAACTGGCCGGTCTGCTGGATACCCTTAACGGGACGCCCAGGGTGGCAATCGGCATGTCCGATTCCTATGAGATTCCTGCCTTTATCCCCGCCCTGCCCCGCTTGCTGATGCAAGAAGAGCTACAGTCAGCATCCCCTGCCCCGCTTTTCAGAAAGTTTCTCACCATTATGCAGGGATGCAATAATTACTGCACCTACTGTGTCGTCCCGTACACCAGGGGCAGGGAAATATCGCGAAGGGTCAAGGACATAATAGAAGAAGCTCATGTTCTTGTTGATGCCGGGGTGCGGGAGATCACCCTGCTTGGCCAGAACGTCAACTCTTACGGACGCACCAATCAGGTCACAGACGAGGGGCCAGGCTATTCTTTTTCACAGCTCCTGCATGAGGTGGCCGCCATTGAAGGATTGAAGCGGTTGCGATTCACCACCTCCAATCCCAAGGACCTTTCGGCGGAACTCATGCGCTGCTTTGGCGAGATTGAGATCCTGTGTCCGCAGTTTCATCTCCCTGTTCAGTCCGGCTCCAATGCGGTTCTCGCCAGGATGAACCGGAAATACACCAGGGAGCTCTACCTGCGGCAGGTCGCGGAGCTCCGCGCTGTTCGCCCTGATATCGCCCTGAGCACCGATGTGATTGCCGGATTTCCAGGGGAGTCCGATGCCGACTTTGAGCAGACCATGGACCTTCTGGAGGAAGTCCGCTTCCACAGCTCCTTCTCCTTCAAGTATTCGGATCGTCCCGGCACCCGATCTGCGGATTTTGATGACAAGGTGGAAGAACAGGTGAAGTCGGAGCGCTTAAGCAGATTTCAGGGTCGGCAGGATGCCATCTGCCTGGAGCAGAATAGTCTCTATGTGGGCAAGGATCTGCCGATAATGATTGAAAAGCTCACCGAGACAGGGCTGGTGGGCCGTACCGACACTAACCATATCGTCCATGTTGAAGAAAAAATCGTCTGCGCCCCAGGTGATATTGTGACCGTCACCATCAACCACGCAGGCCAGCATTCACTCGGCGGTATCCTTCAAGGGTAGATGCCATCAACACACAACAGGTGAATCATCATGATTGATCTCCACACCCATACTTTTTTCAGTGACGGGGCCCTGGTTCCTGCCGAGCATCTGCGGCGGGTTGAAGTCCTTGGCTATACCGCGGTTGCCATTACCGATCATGCCGACAGCTCCAACATGGATTTCATCATCCCCCGCATGATTCAGGCGGCCAGGGATCTGAATCCCTTTTCCAGGACCAGGCTGCTGCCGGGTATCGAACTGACCCATGTCCCCCCCGCCCTCATCGGTCCGCTGACCCGGAAGGCCCGCGAGCTGGGAGCACAGGTGGTGGTGGTCCATGGCGAGACCATTGTCGAGCCCGTTGCCCCCGGCACCAATCTGGCGGCCATTGAGGCAGGGGCTGATATCCTGTCGCACCCCGGTTTCCTGACTGAGGCGGAAGCACTGTTGGCGGCACAAAATGGGGTTTTTCTTGAACTCTCGGGCCGCAAAGGCCATTGTCTGACCAATGGGCATGTGGCAAGAATGGCCTTAAGGAAGGGCGCCAAGCTTGTGGTTAATGCCGATGCCCATGCCCCCGGAGATTTCCTGACCGCTGACATGGCCCGGATGGTGGCCCTGGGTGCCGGGCTCAGCGAGGAAGAATATAAACAAATACAGATCAATATGAAGGCATTTGTGGCTGGCCTGCCTGAACTCAGATAGTGCCTGTCCATAAATGGTCTTTTTGCCCGACCTCCACTTCATGCTCAAAAATAATGCTCGAAATATCAATTGTATGCCTGCTCTTATTTTTTCACAGTCCTTGATATCGAACAATCCTTATTTATGGTCAGACACCAGGTAATTTATTCAGTATCTTTTTTCCCGTCCCCCTCCCTTCCTCCTTGCGGGGCCTCATCCTTCTTTGCAGGCACCAGTCCAAGCAGGCTCATGTTCTGTTTCGGGGGTTTGGGAGCGGCCTTGCCGGTGGAATCCGTCACCCTTCTCACCACCCTTGGTGCAATCCGCTTCCCTTTGGCGCTCGGATTTTTGAGCAGATAATCATCAAAATAGACCTCCATGGTATTGCTCTTGGCACGCGGTGAAGGTGCGAGGCCGACATGGGCACTGGTCCCCTCACCCAGCAGCAGCAGCAGGATTCGTGAACGCTTGTCTTCGGGGAAGAGGTGGTACTCCTTCTCCAGGATGAACTTGGGGGTGGTGAAACGCTTGATATAAGTGAGATTCTGCCGCCCGTCCCGATAGATGATGTTGAAGATCAGTCGTTTTCGTCCACCTGCCGACCAGGCCAGGTCGTGGCCGACAAAGAGCTTGTCGCGTGACCGTTGATCACCTTGTACATGCCGTCATTGAAGATCAGCAGCAGCCGGTCGTACTCGGAGCAGGCGAAGGAAATCCTGCTTTTCATCCTCGGCCTTGACATGATGGCCCAGGAAACCGGTCTGCCGGTCATAGCCGACGGTCAGATTGGAGAGCGCCACGCTGCGCACGCTCCACCTCGCTCAAATTGCGGTCAGTTCGGTGCGGCCGCGGGTAGATGATGTGCCGTATTTCTTCAGCAGGTCGTCCAGATAGTGAGATGGTGAAGCCGACCATGTCCTTCAGGCTGTGTCTCGATCTCCTTGATCTCGCTCGCGGATCTCCTTGATTTCCTTTTTCTTCTTGTTGATGTCGTAACGGGAGATGCGCTTGATCCTGATCTCCAGCAGCCGCTCGATGTCCTCGGTGGTGACCGTCGCGGAGCAGCTGCTCGCCGGAAAGGGCAGCAGGGCAGTGCAATCGCACCGTGGTGATCACCGCCTCGTAGGTCTTGCACTTCCTCGATCTGTTTGTAGAGCCGCTCCTCGATGAAGATCTGCTCCAGCAGGCTGGCGTGCAGCTTTTCCTGGAGCCGGCCGAGCTCGATCGTGCAGCTCCTTGCTCCAGGTCGTCGCTCGAGCTTCTCGGTATTGTAGCGCAGCACCTCGTCCACCGTGATGATGACCGGGCTGGTTGTCGCGGATCACGGTCAGGTTGGGGCTGATCGGCACCTCGCAATCGGTGAAGGCGTAGAGGGCCTCGAATGGTGTCCGCGGCGTAGACCCCCCGGGCCAGCTTGATCTCGATCTCCACCTCTTCGGCGGTGTAATCGTTGATGGAGACGATCTTGATTTTGCCTGCTTTGGCCGCTTTCTCCACGCATTCGATCAGGGACTGGGTGGTGGTGCCGTATGGGGAATCTCCCGGATGGTGATGGTCTTTTCATCCTGCTCCTCGATCCGGGCCCGGCAGCGGATTCGGCCGTTGCCGTGGTCATAGTCGGAAACATCGAGCAGCCCGCCCTTGGGAAAGTCGGGATAGATCGTCGAACTCCTCATCGCGCAGGATGGCTGATCTGGGCCTCGAGCAGTTCGCAGAAGTTATGGGGCATGATCTTGGTGGCCATGCCCACGGCGATCCCTTCGGCCCCCAGCAGCAGCAGCATGGGGAGCTTGGCCGGCAGGGTCACCGGTTCCTGCATCCGGCCGTCATAGGAATCGATGAACTCGGTCAGATCCTGGTTGAACATGGTCTCCCGGGCCAGGGCGTGAGGCGGCATTCGATATAGCGGGCGGCCGAGGCCTGATCGCCGGTATAGATATTGCCGAAATTGCCCTGGCGGTCGATCAGGTATTCCTTGTTGGCCAGATTGACCAGGGCGGCGAAGATGGAGGCGTCGCCATGGGGATGGAGCTTCATGGTCTCGCCCACCACATTGGCCACCTTGTGGAAGCGGCCGTCATCCATATTGAACAGGGTCTGGAGAATGCGCCGCTGCACCGGCTTCAGGCCGTCGTGCCATGTCGGGAATGGCCCGCTCCCGGATGACGTAGGAGGTGTAGTCAAGAAAATTGCTGGTCGAACAGCTTGTGCAGTCTGCCGTAATGTGAGTCATAGAGGTATTGCAGTTGAAGCATTCTTGCTTGATTCATTGCCTGAAACCGGCTCGTCATTACCAGGTGATCCATGATGTACTCCTTGCGTTCCGGGGTGTTCTTGCCCATGTAAAATTCGAGCACCTTGGGCACCTCGCTCAAACTGGTCGATGGTGACCTGCTGCAGGCGGATATCGGGGCCGATGAACTGCTTGAATTCCTTGGGCGAGATCTCGCCCAGCCCCTTGAAGCGGGTGATCTCCACCTTGAGCCTTTGGCGCCCCGGCCGGCCAGCTTCTTCTCGGCGGCTGTCTTTTCCTTCTCGGAATAGCAGTAAACGGTCTCCTGTCTTGGTGCGCACCCGGAAGATCGGGGTCTCCAGGATGTAGACATGGCCCCGTTTGACCAGCGGTTCAAAGTAGTGGAGGAAAAAGGTCAGGAGCAGATTGCTGATATGCAGCCCGTCCACATCGGCATCGGTGGCCAGGATCACCTTGTCGAAGCGCAGGCCGCCCACCGATTCCTCGATATTCAGGGCCCGCATCAGGCTGTACATCTCCTCGTTCTTGTAGAGCAGGGTCAGTTCCTGGCCGAAGACGTTCATCGGCTTGCCCTTCAGGGAAAAGACCGCCTGGGTCATGGGGTCGCGGGAGCTGACGATGGAGCCCGAGGCCGACTGCCCCTCGGTGATGAAGACCATGTTCTCCTGGCCCGGCTTGGAGGGTTATTCCGGGTGGGATGATACTTGCAGTCCTTGAGCTGGGGGATCTTGATCGCCACCTTCTTGGCCTTGGCCTTGGCCTCCTTGCGGACCTGCTGCAGCTCCTTCCGGACCTTGGCGTTGTGCTGGATCTTGTCCAGCAGCAGTCTCGGCCAGTCTCGGTGTTCTTATAGAGAGCACTCGGAACCAGCCGTCTTTGACCTGGTTGACGATCCAGGAGCGGATCTCGGTGTTGCCCAGCTTGTTCTTGGTCTGGGATTCGAAGATCGGATCCTTGATCTTGATGGCCAGGGCGCCGACCATGCCGTCCCGCACATCCTCGCCGATGAATTTCTTGCCGGAGTACTCGTTGACCCCCTTGAGGATCCCCTCGCGGAAGGCGGAGAGATGGGTGCCGCCCTCGTTGGTATAGGTGCCGTTGACAAAGGAGAAATAGGACTCGCCGTAACCGTCGGTATGGGAGAAGGCGAACTCCAGGGTCTTGTCCTTGTAATGGATGGGCTCGTAGAGCTGGCTGCCGTCGATCTCCTTGTCCAGCAGATCGAGCAGGCCATTGGCGGAGATAGAAGCAGTTCCTCGTCCAGATAGAGCTTCAGACCGGCGTTGAGATAGGCATAGCGCCACAACCGTCTTGTCGATGAAATCGAAGATCAAAGGAGAACTCCTCGAACAGCTCGCCGGATCCGGGAGAAATTCGCACCAGGGTGCCGTTCTTCTCGTTGGTCTCGCCCTGCTTCCTCGGTCTGCAGCTTGCCATTGCGAAAGACGGCGCGTGGCGAAACTGGCCGTCGCGGAAGGCGGTGACCTTGAAATGCGACGGACAAGGCATTGACCGCCTTGGTGCCCACCCCGTTCAGGCCCACGGAGAACTGGAAGACCTCGGTATTGTACTTGGCGCCGGTATTGATCACCGAGACGCATTCCACCACCTTGCCCAGGGGAATGCCGCGGCCATAATCCCGCACCGTGACCATGCCCTCCGCGCTGATCGTCAATGTCGATCCGCTTGCCCGCCCCCATGATGAACTCGTCCACGGCATTGTCGACCACCTCCTTCAGCAGGATATAGATGCCGTCATCCGGATGGGATCCGTTGCCGAGCCGGCCGATATACATGCCGGGCCGCAGGCGGATATGCTCCAGGGAGCTGAGGGTCTTGATCTTGTTCGTCGTAGTTGTGTTGAGATAGTGTCATAATATTATCTTGTACATGATATTTTATGGTGACTTTTTCTGCTCTCTGATTCAAGCCTTGCAATAGTATTGTATTTCATTATATTAATCAACTGCTCATGGTAAAGAAGAATGATCTCCCGCGGAGACGAGGGACCAGAGGATGAAAACCAAGAAAGGAGAGTTTCTCTCCGCATCTCTGCATCATCGCGCGAAGAGAAAATCGCTCTATTTTTTATGGATTTTGCATGGATCGCACTCGACCCCAATTATCGCCAACCGTTTTGACCATAGCCGGCTCAGACCCCTCTGGTGGGGCCGGAATCCAGGCGGACCTGAAGACCATGACCGCCATTGGCGTTTATGGCGCGACGGCCATTACCTGCATTACCGTGCAGAACTCCCTGGGCGTTACGGAATCTGTCCCTCTGGATGGCGGGCTTGTGGTCGTCAGGTTCGAGCAGTGCTGGCTGACCACCATGTGACCCATATCAAAATCGGCATGATCGGTACCATGGAGATAGCCACGGCCCTGGGAAAACTCCTTGCAGACTATCAAGGTGAGGTAATCTACGATCCCGTTCTGGCCTCGACCACAGGCCACTCCCTGCTCAGTTGTTCCAGCCTTGCAGAGCTGAGCACGCGTCTCATCAGCAAGGTCACCGTCCTGACTCCCAATGGCGATGAGCTTGCCCAACTGCTTGGACAACGGAAAATAGCAACACTGGAAGAGGCCCTGAGATGTGCCGGAACCATCATGGCCAGACATGAGCATCTGCGGGCGGTGATTGTCAAGGGAGGTCATCTGGAACCAGACAGGACAGATGTCACCGATTATCTGGTGATCAACAACGAGGAAGTCATCTGCAGCAAACGAATACGCATCAAAAGCGCCAATCTGCACGGGACCGGCTGCACCTATGCCTCAGCCTTCGCCGCCTTTCATTGCCGGGAAAAGGATTACCGCAAGGCATTTTTTCTTGCCGCTGCCTATATGGACAGCATCATCAAGAAAAGCAGCTCCATATCACTGGTAAAAAGCGGCGTCAACGGGCCTCTTGTCCATGCCCTGTAACCAGACCACGGATTGAAGGTACCCCTCACCTCTTTTTCGGAATACGGGGGATCCCCCCTTCCCTTCTGACGCTTTCTCCCTTCCCCGCCCATGGAAGACATTTACATAACCGGTCGAGACCCTAATAAAATATTTACACCAGCTTCGGCTCAGACGAGTCAGTCCTTCCTTACGGTCGGAAAAGTGAGGCTGGCTCCATACCATCCGATGACACTCACCACGGGAATGATGGTAAGGAGCAGGAAGATATATACTTTTCCCCAGCCGCTGTCCGCGAAAAAGATATCCGGCTCGGCATAGCGCCAGGCAAAGAGGATGAAGATAAGCAGCATGAGCAGCGTCGAGCCTATAATTTTTATTTTGATCGGTCGCAAAAGCCTGGCGTGATAATTAAGCCACCAGGAGAACAAACCGGTCCCGATGGTCAGCGGCGTAAACAGCAGACCGGCACCCAGGCAGTGGAAAGCAGTTGTTTCAAAAGATGTCTTGCCGGTAAGCAGTGCTAAAAAAGAAAAAAACGGAACAGCAAACATGAAGGCAATAGGAAAATGGACCATCAAGGGGTGGGGATGGCGTTTCAGCAGGGGGTAGCGGCTAAGCACTCCGCTGAGCCAGGCAGGTATTTGCTGTTCAGCTGGTTCGGAATCTGCTTCTTCCCGCAGTTTGCCCACTTGCGGAAATCGTTCAAATACTTCAAGGCCGTGGGGTGCGGCGGAGAATTCAGTAGACAGGTCCTGACCGGCCTGATGCCTTCTCATATGCTCCCCGCCTTTCCACAGTTTACTTTCACTCACATCGTAAACTGCGCCGTCACGGGCAATATATATCGGTCTGCGCTCTCGACCGTCAAATTCAGCCAATGATTTCTGATCGAATTCTTTTTGCATAATGTCTCTTCTGAACTGGTATGCGGCCTGTTTCCTCAAATGAGTAAACATCGCACGTCTTCAACAAGTCAATGGAGATTTACTCAATCACGAGGGATATCAGGGCAATAATAAGCAAAACGCAGGGGTAATAGCTTGCCCTGTTGAAGAGAGCGGATGCCTCATCGCGATTTTGGGTCTGGAAAAGGCGCAGCGCCGGGAGGGTCAGGAGGTAGATCCCGGCGAAGATGACGGCCGGATAAAATAATAAAGATCCCCGGAGAGGCGCGGCCTGAAAGAGGATTGCGCTCAGGACCAGACTCGCTGCCAAGGTCGCGAGGACGAGGGTGCTTGCGACCTTCGGGCCGAGGGAAACGGGGACGGTCTTGGCCTGCAGGGCAATATCCTCCTGAATGTCATGCCAGTCGGCCGGGATATTCTGACCGCCGATTTCCCAGAAAAAAAGCCAGAAAAAAATAAGCAGCAACAGGCCTGGTGCCGGTGAGGCATCAACGGCAAATACTGCAGCCAAGGCACCAAGGGTCTTAACTATGCCGCTCACCAGGGTCCGCAGGTGGCTTGTCTGCAACAGAAGGCAATAAAGGGTTTCCAGCAAACCGCCGATTACCAGGATGAGGGCGCAGACCGGGTTCAGCCGGTATGCGGTAAATAAGGATACCAACATCCAGCCGCCAGCCCAGGCAACAGCTTCCGGCATGCTCAGATAGCCCTGAGCAAGGGGATGGCGGATAAAGGCGGCATCAAGATATGTGGACTCTCGGTGGAACCCGGCCTGATGGACCTTTTGCTTATCGGATCGATAATCGACAATATCGTTCAAGGCATATATCGCTGTATATCCGGCCGCAGCCGCAAGTATGCCCAGCAAGATTGTCCGGGGGGCAGGAAAATGACCCAGCCAGAGCACGGCCGCCAGTAAAGGGGTACAGATATCAAGCAGCCCGTGTGGAGTCCTTGACAGGGCCAGAAACAGTTTTATTCTCGATAACCCTGAGTATTCGTTGATATTAAAAAGCATATTGGTATCCTTGTCGAGCAACTGTTTATCGGAACCGTCCGCCTGTTTTCCTCAAAACGAGTAGTAGTATAATAATCAATGATCTCATAGGTACAACTCAAAAAGCAATTTCTGTATACAATCTGTGGACGTCCCGATTACATGAGCCGCAGCAATTTGTTGCCCTGATCCATGCTTCAAAACGAAACGATCCCCGGGTGCGGGAAAATTCCTATCCCCATGCGTCATGGCAGATTGATGAGCAATCTTCGAGTCAAATGCCATCATGACACTCAAAACAACGATGCTCAGAATCGAGAAGACAAACATCCTTTTCGCCCAGATTTTTTCATCATGGATTTTATAGTCGGACAAGGCCATGAACAGCCAGGACAGGCCCAGCGCGGACGTCGCCGTCAGATAGATAAAACCGGTATAGCCGCACCAGGTGAGCATCAGGGTGGCGGCTGTAAATGCCGGTATGTAGCCAATGATATGTTTTTTGGCGACAGCCGTTCCCCGCGTGACCGGCAGCACCGGGATCGCCGCCGCCTGATAGTCATCAAGCCGGAAAATGGCGATGGCATGGGAGTGAGGGATTTGCCACAGGCAGAAAATCACCAACAGGATCGAAGCTCCGAGGTCAAAACGGCCGCTGACCGCGCAATATCCGGCCAGGGGCGGTGCGGCTCCGGCCAGGCTGCCGATCATGATGGCGTGCCGGCAATGACATTTCAGATAGAGGCTGTACGCCCCCACATATATCATGAAACCGCTCAGCACGACGGCAAAGCAGAGACCGTTCGCTGTGGCCCCCAGCAGGGAGAACCCGGCCAGTCCCAGCAAAGAGCCATAAGAGACGGCGGCCGGCAGCGACATGAGCCCCATGGCCATGACCCGGTTGCGGGTCCGGACCATTTTGCGGTCCAGGTTGCGGTCCACGCAGTTGTTGAAGACGCAGGCGGATGCGACGACCAGGGATATGGAGATGACGGTCGGCAGGAAACCGGCAGCAACGATGCGTCCCCCGGAGGCAAGCAGAAAGCCTCCGCTGGCAGCAATCAGATTACCGAAGACGATTCCCGGCTTGGCAACGAGCATATATTTTTTGATCGTTTCGTTCATATTAGCAACCCGGTTCACAGCAAACGATATTTCAGGTGGTGCATGATCCACAGGGTGCCGCCGACAAAAAGGGCCATGATCAGCACGGTCAGGAGCAGGGCCAGTACGTTCCAGCGAGCCGATGACGAGGTGTCGAGGTGCAGGAAGTAATGAAGGTGCACCACGATCTGGCTGATGCCCATGCCCAAAATACCGCTCACCATCAGCCAGCGCGGCGCCGCTCCGATCATCACCAGCCCGAAGGCCAGGGCCGTCAGAATGATCGAAAGAATAAAACCAAGGGTATAACTTTTCAGGCTTCCCGTGCCCGCTCCGATGCTGTCGTTCGTTGTCCGGTTCATTCACATGCTCCCCAGCAGGTAGACGATGGTAAATACGCCGACCCACACAATATCCAAAAAGTGCCAGAACATACTCAGGCGCATCAATCGGGACTGGACGGGTCTCGTCAGCCCTTTGAAACCGACCTGGCCCAGCATGACCACCATCCAGATCAAGCCGCAAACCACATGGGTCCCATGGGTCCCCACCAGGGTGAAAAAGGCCGAGAGGAAGCCGCTGCGGTCCGGTCCGTTGCCAGCGAGTATCAGACCGTGAAACTCATTGATCTCCATGGTGATGAAGCCCAGACCCAACAGGAAGGTGACGGCAAGCCAGGCCATGACCAGTTCCTTTCTGCCCCGGTGGACAGCCAGCATTGCCAGACCGCAGGTTGCACTGCTGAACAGCAGGAACATGGTTTCGATGAAGGTAGAGGACAGGTCAAACAGGTCATGGCCCCTGGGGCCGCCGGCATGGTTTTGGGCCAGGACGCCATAGGTCGCAAAAAGCGCCGCGAATAGTACCAGATCGGTCATGAGGTAGAGCCAGAAACCGAACAACTGGTTTGCAACGCTGTCCGGATGTTCAGCTCCCTCGACAGGCCCGGCGGTTATGGCGGTTGCGTTGGTCGTCATCAGCACTCCCCATGGCAAAATTCCTCGGCGACTCCGGCAGCCTGCCGATAGCGCCGCTGTTCGATCCGTGCCACTTCGTCCGCAGTGAGCGTATATTCCGTGTCATCGTCGGAGGCACGGACAATGATCGTAAATAGCATGGCCAGGGCGCAGAGGGCGGCCAACCACCAGGTATACCAGACCATGGCGAAGCCGAAGAGGAAGGCCAAGACGCCATTGATAAGGCCCAGGCTCGTATTTTTCGGCAAGTGAATATCCTGATAGCGGTCCGCCAGCCCAAAGGCCATACCTTTCTCCTTCATGTCAGTAAAGGCGTCGATATCATGGACAACAGGGATTATGGCAAAATTATAGGGCGCCGGCGGGGAGGAGGTCGCCCACTCCAAGGTCCGGCCGTTCCATGGGTCGCCGGTCAGATCGCGGGCGCTTTGTCGATTTTTGATGCTGACGGCCAATTGTTTCAGCTGACAGCAGATCCCGGCCAGGATAACGGCGGTACCCATCGCGGCAATGATTAGATACGGTTGCCAGGCCGGATTTTCGTAGTGCTGCATTCGTCGGGGCATGCCCATGAATCCCAATATGTATAATGGCACGAAGGCCAGATAGAAGCCGGTCAGCCAGCACCAGAAGGCACGTTTCCCCCACTTTTCATCCAAGGTAAAGCCCATGGCCTTTGGGAACCAGTAGGAATAACCGGCAAAAAATCCGAACAGTGAGCCGGGGATAAGCATGTTGTGGAAGTGGGCAACCAGGAACAGGCTGTTGTGGACCACATAGTCAGCAGGCGGCATGGCCATCAGCACCCCGGTCGTGCCGCCGAGGGAAAAAGTGGTAAGAAATCCCAGGGTCCAGTACATCGGAGTCGTAAACCTGACCCGTCCTCGAAACATGGTGAACAACCAGTTGAAAACCTTTACCCCCGTGGGGACAGCGATCATCATGGTTGCCATCCCGAAAACAAAGTTGACGTCGGGCCCCGCGCCCATGGTGAAAAAATGATGCACCCAAACGGTAAAGGACAGGACCATGATCGCTGCGGTCGCATAGACCAAGGATTTATAGCCGAACAGCCTTTTGGATGAAAAGGTGGCGACGACTTCCGAAAAAACGCCGAAGGCGGGTAATATGACAATGTAGACTTCGGGATGTCCCCAGATCCAGAACAGGTTGATATACATCGTCGGATTGCCGCCAAAGGTGCTGGTGAAAAAATGCATGCCCAGGTAACGGTCCAGGGTCAGCAGAGCAAGGGCAACTGTCAACACCGGGAAGGCAAAAATCATCAGCACATTGGTAAACAAAGTTGTCCACACGAAGATCGGCATGCGCATGAGCATCATGCCCGGCGCCCGCATGCACAGGATGGTGACCATAAAGTTGATGCCGGTCATAAGCGAGCCGATCCCGGCGATCTGGAAGGCCCAGATCCAATAATCCACCCCCGTGCCGGGGCTGAATTGTTTTTCGGCCAAGGGCGCATATCCCGACCAGCCCGTTTGTGAAAACTCTCCCTTCCCCAGCGAGACCATGACCAGCATCGCCCCGGCCGCAGTCAGCCAGAAGCTGAAGGAATTCAGAAAGGGGAAGGCCACATCGCGTGCCCCGATCTGCTGCGGCACCACGATATTCATCAAGCCCACCAGAAACGGCATGGCCATAAAAACAATCATGATCGTGCCGTGGGCGCTGAATATCTGGTTGAAGTGTTCGGGCGGCAGATAGCCCAGCGAACCTACTCCGGCCATGGCCTGCTGGGTCCGCATCAGGAGGGCATCCGAAAATCCGCGCAGCAGCATGACCAGCGCCAGGACAATATACATGACGCCGATCTTTTTGTGGTCGAGACTGGTCAACCACTCCGTCCAGAAGTATGTCCATTTTCGATAATAGGTGATCAGGATAATGGTCACCAGGGCCAGGAGAATCGCTCCAGCCACGGCCCCCATGGTGATAAGATGGTTAAAAGGTATCGCGGCAAGGCTTAACTTTCCGAACATCTCACCGTTCCTCCATGGCACTGGTTTTCAAGGCCGCGGCAGCGGATGTCCGGTTCAGATTCTCGGTATTCATATCCATGACCGACTGGTATTTGCCGATGATATGCTCGAACAGGCCGGGTTCCACCCAGGCAAAAAACTGCACGGGGTTATCGGCGCTCTGCTTGCTGAGTTGCCGGAGGCGGGCAAAATCGAGTCGGTCCGGGGATTGTTTGGTTTTTTTCACCCAGGCAGCAAACTTCTCCGCCGAAGTGGCAATCGCTTCAAAGTCCATGCCGGCATAGCCGCTGCCGCTGAACTGCTGATTCTGACCGGTATAGACGCCGGGCTCGTCGGCCTTGAGGTGCAGCCGGGCCTGCTTGCCGGGCATGGCATAAATCTGGCTGCCCAGCTGGGGGATAAAAAAGGAAGCCAGAACCGTGTCCGAGGTGATCCTGAAGCTTAGTGGAACATTGGCTGGGAAAACGATTTGATTGACCGTCGCAATATTCTGGTCAGGGTAAATAAATAACCATTTCCAATCCAGGGACACGGCATCGATGTTGATCGGCTTGACCCAAGGATCAATGGGCTTATAAGGGTCCAACTGGTGGGTGGTAATCCAGGCCAGGGTCCCGAGGGCGGTAACAATTACAGCGGGGACCAGCCAGACGACCATGTCGATCTTGCCGGAATGACTCCAGTTTGGTGTATATATGGCCTTGGTGTTGGCAGCCCTGTATTTCCGCGGAAACCAGTAGGCCATGACGATTACGGGAATAACGACGATCAGCATCAACACGAATGCCGCAAGGATGACGAACCGTTCTGAATGGCCGATGGGTCCCTTGGGCGCCAACAAAACCATATGGCTGCAACCTCCTAGAAAAGCCGTACTGCATAAAAACCATAACCAGACAGCTATGAAAGAGCCTTTTCTCTTCATTGATAATG
This sequence comes from uncultured Pseudomonadota bacterium, assembly GCA_963776835.1. Lineage (GTDB taxonomy): Bacteria > Desulfobacterota > Desulfobulbia > Desulfobulbales > Desulfocapsaceae > UBA2270. The sequence continues at coordinate 466,564 of CAVZOB010000001.1, read as the reverse complement.
GCATCCGCATCTCAATCGTCTCCATCAAGACCATATGGCGAAAAAGCATGGTTGGCGAACGAGCTTCACTCACTCGCCTGCATTAAGTTTCATAAACTTTGAAACTGACCGCTTCTTCCCGCAGCCGAGGGAATTTTTCGCAAAAACTGGCGGCGAATATGTTCAAGGTCGTGACAGATCATGCAACAGCACGAAAAAAGATATTGATAATGACCAAATCTCCGCAGGTAGGGTCTGCCCATTATTGGCTATCGTATGTCGTCATGCCGGCAGCATGTGCTGGGGAAGATCCTGAGCTTTCGTGCATATCATCGTCATGATGGCCATTGTGGTCGTGATCGCCGCCTTGGCTGCCGGCACGCATCGTGTAGGCGTCATATTCGGCCGGCGACATGTCGGGCAACTTGCGCACAAAGGCAACCAACGCCCAGATTTTGTCGTCACTATGGGACTTGCCCCAAGCTGGCATGGCGCTCATCTTGATGCCATGCTTTATGACCCAGAAGGTTTCGCGGGGATTCATCGTCTCCTTCATCGTGGAAAAATTCGGCGGCTTGGGATACAGCCCTTTACGCATCTCGCCGCCGGACTTGCCGGGCTTGAGATGGCAACCGGTGCACATCTCTGAGTAGTGTTTGGCACCTTCTCTGAGCAGTGCCGGCGATTCCAGATCGACAGGTACTTTGATGGATGCCGCATTATGCTGAACGGCACGATCTCTAAACCAATCCAGTGCCTTGAAGGTAATGGTCCAGTGCGGCACATCTGCTCCGATTGTGTAGATACCTGACCATGCAAAGATGCCTAGTCCCGCCACCACGATTACCAAGGCAATAATCAGGGTGGAGAGAACAAGTGAGACTTTTTTCATAATCAATCCTCCGTGTCAAAAGTATATTTGAGATTTGTTCAATGCCTGTGATAAGCTAAAAGCAAATACTGTTCCAATCCCAAGGAGATACTGAGAAAATTATGGCTGAAATTTGCCCTACAGATACTTTCATTATCTGTCTTTTGTGTCACGTATTCAAATTTTTTTTTATAAGGTAGCACATAATGTCTTCTTTTTTTGCTTCTTGTGGATTGTTATGAGGTCTATTTTGAGTATAAAATCAGGGATGTTCTTTTGCACTGATAACAATTGTCTCTCTCTATCAACATGACTCGGGAGCTTTCCATGCAGACGCTTGAACAACGATTCAACATCCATTATGCCTTTCCTGTTTGTTTCAGCCGCAATGTTTTCCAGAAAGAGGAACCGCTTTTGGCCTCAATATTTTTGCGAGGGGGGAATCAATGCCACAAAGTACTTTGTGTCATTGATTCCGGAGTGCTTGCCAAGAACCCTTCCCTTCCCGATCAGATTGAAGATTACGCAGAGGTTCACCCGGAGGTTATGCAACTGTGCGGACCAGTGCTTGTTTGCGAAGGCGGTGAAACCTGCAAGACCAAACCGGGGGTCATCAACACGATAATGGAGTGCGTCCAGAAATATCACCTGTGCCGGCATTCTTTTGTGCTGGTGATTGGCGGCGGCGCCGTACTCGATGCCGTCGGTTATGCCACGGCTGTCGCTCACCGGGGGCTGCGGCTCATTCGCATGCCGACAACGGTTCTTGGTCAGAACGATGCCGGGGTCGGGGTGAAAAACGGCATTAATGTTCTGGGCCGGAAAAATTTTGCCGGTACTTTTGCTCCCCCGTTTGCCGTTATCAATGACTTCGCCTTCCTCGATACCCTTCCGCCCCGGGAATTGCGGGCCGGCATGGCCGAAGCGGTGAAGGTGGCACTGATCAAGGACAGCTCCTTTTTTGCCTCTCTCTCTGATCAGAGGTTTGACCTCGCTTCTTTCAGTCACCGGCCGCTGGAAGAGATGATCCAACGCTGTGCCGCGCTGCATATGAACCATATCGGTACCGGGGGAGATCCTTTTGAGCTGGGTTCTGCCCGGCCCCTTGATTTCGGCCATTGGTCGGCACACAAACTGGAGGAGATGACCGGCGGCCTGCTCAATCATGGCGAAGCGGTTTCCATCGGCATGGCCCTGGACAGTCTCTATTCATATCATCAGGGCATGATAGAGGAAAGCGAACTGCAGCAGATTTTTAGCCTGATTGCCGACCTGGGACTGCCCTTGTATCACCCCGCTCTTGCCGTGCTTGATGTCAGTGCCGCCCTCGCGGAATTCCGGGAGCATCTGGGCGGGATGCTGGCAATTACGCTGCTGACCGGCATCGGCAGCAAAAAGGAGGTCGACCGGATTGATACGGCACTGATGGAACGCTGTGTCGCTGAACTGAAGTTGCGGGACAGCGAGAGAGCAGTGGGCTCAGATCATCACCTCGGCAGACCTACACCCATGATGTATGGAGCCCAACATTGACACGGCCCTTTGATCCCCGGCAGGAGCAAGGTGAAATAGCGGCTGCTGTTCTGCCAATGATAACCTATTGCACAAATATTCACCCGGGGGAGAGCTGGCAGGAGATTTTTTCAGCCATCCGCCAGCACGCACCCTTGGTCAAGGAGCGCTTGGCCCCCGAGGCTCTCTTTCCGCTTGGCCTGAGACTGTCCGGGCGGGCATCCCGGGAGATGAGCCTGACGGACGCAGGGGATTTTCACCGCTGGTGCCGGGAAGGAGGTTTTTATGTGGCCACTGTGAACGGTTTCCCCTATGGCGTCTTTCATCATGCCCCAGTGAAACAGGCTGTCTATCTGCCGGACTGGCGATTTGCGGAACGCCTTGACTACACAAAAAGAATTGCCGGGCTGTTGGCCATATGGCTGCCCGACGGCATGACCGGCTCCATCTCCACGGTACCGGTGGGCTTTCGCTCCTGCATCAGCCAGGAGGACTTCGGGTCGGTGAAAAAACATCTCCAGGCCGCCCTTGATTACCTGGACCATCTGGCCCAGAAAACCGGCAAGGAGATCCTGCTCTCCATGGAACCGGAGCCTGGCTGCGTCCTGGAAACGACCCGGGATGTTGTTGATCTCTTTGCCCGCCTCGGGCTATCGCCGACCCAACAGGATCGGCTGGCAGTCTGTTATGACTGCTGTCACCAGGCGCTGCAGTTTGAGAGCCCGGCTGCATCCCTTGAACTCCTGGCGGACAATGGCATCAGGATCGGCCACGTCCAGGTATCCTCGGCTCTGCGTCTGGCAGACCCTGATATCGGGCTTCTCAAACATTTTCAGGAACCGTGTTATCTCCACCAGACCGTCGGCCGGAAAACGAACGGGGAGCTGCTGCGCTATGATGATCTTGATCTGGCCATTGCCGCCGCTCCCGCGGATGTTGAGGAGTGGCGGGTCCATTTTCATGTGCCTGTCTTTATTGAGAAGACTGGGGTGTGCGGCAGTACTCGTTTTTTCCTCCAGGAGATCCTGCCCCTTTTTCCTGCAGCATCTGGTGCTTGAGGTGGAAACCTACACCTGGTCTATCCTGCCGCCTGATCTGCAAAACGGTACCGTAACGGATTCTCTTATCCGCGAGACCGAATGGGTGGCCAAAATTATGGGGAACAGATTATGAATGATTCGGCCGTGAAGGCAATGTTTGAGACCATCGCTCCGAGCTATGATTTCCAGAACAGTTTTCTTTCCCTGCGCCGCGATATCTACTGGCGACGGACCCTGGCGGATATCCTGCACCTGGAAAAGGGAGGACTGGCAGTCGATGTCGCCGTCGGCACCGCCGAGACTGCCCTTGCCATCAGCCGCCGCTATCCCCAGGTGCGGGTAATCGGGGTTGATTTTTCACCTGCCATGCTGAAGGTCGGCCACAAAAAAATTGCGTCCCGAGGCTCCGGGGCCCAGGTAAGTCTGACTGCCGGCGATGGGCGGCGGCTGCCGATCCGAAGTGATTGTGCAGATGCCGTGACCATTTCCTTTGGCATCCGCAATATGGAGGAACGCTCTCTGGTTCTGGGTGAATTCCATCGCGTCCTTAAACCCGGGGGCAGGCTCTTTATCATGGAATTTTCCTACCCGGACCAGCCCCTGCTCTACCGCCTGTATCGTTTTTATTTTGACCATATCCTGCCACCCCTGGGCAACCTGCTCTCCCGCACTGATTACGCCTACAGTTATCTGGCGGAATCGGTGGAATCATTTCCAAACGACGAGCAGTTTGTTGCCGAAATGGTGGCGGCGGGCTTTTCCGATCCCCAGATCAAAAAATTAACCTTCGGCATTGCCAAGATTTTTCAGGCCCACAAGGAGGCGCGATGAAAGTAAACTGGCCGGAAAGGCTCTGGGTAAACAGCCCGGTCCGACGGTATGTGCAGCAGCAGGAAGGGCTATTCTTCAGAAAAATGGGAAATCTGGCCCCCGGCGGGAGATGCCTGGAGATCGGGTGCGGCTGCGGGGTTGGGGCCAAGATTATCAATCAGTCCTTTGCCCCGGCCTCAATCCATGCCCTGGACATTGATCTGGAAATGTTGAATGCGGCAAAAAAGAAACGGACGGCCTGGAAAAACATGCCGTTGCACCTGCTGGCTGGAGATGCCCAGGAACTGCCCTTTCCCGACCAGTGTTTTGACGCTGTTTTTAATTACGGTATCATCCATCACCTGGAAGACTGGCAGAAGGGTATCAGGGAGATAGCCAGGGTGCTCAAAGAGAGCGGCATCTTCTTTTTTGAAGAAATTTATCCGCCCCTATACGCCAATGTCCTCTTCCGGCGGATTCTGGACCATCCGCGGGAAAATCGTTTTCACGGCCCCGAGTATAGGGCCGCTCTCGCGGCATCGGGCCTGCGCCTGCTTGAAGGTTATAAGGAATCACGTTTTGCAATTCTCGGGGCAGCCATGCAATCCAGGGCAGGCCGATAGATTACCCAGGTTTTATCGTCCTGACTCTTTTTCATAGTAATAAACCACCCTTTTTTCCTTCTCAACGGGACTATCCTGCGACAGAACTTCTGTTCGGTCACTTGAGTCTTTCGCCGGAGTGCGGTTCAACAGTCTGTTCGCGCATCTGTTCGGCTTCACCGAATCCTCGTTTCCTACGCCCAGCAGTTATATAGAGAAAGTACCTGCATCTCATCCCATTATTACTTGCATTTTCATAGCAATCTAGTCATAAACTTAATGTTAGAGATGGAACATGTTGCAAAATGTTTGGTGGTCTACAAAAATAACGAAAAGACCAGTCCTCTTCGTTATTTTTTGTTCAAATACACAATTATTCCTGTTTCTTGCCAGAGACTTAATGCAACAAAGCCTTGCTCATTTTAAAGGAAGATTATGAAACAGAAAATATTGCGAATTATCATCGTGCTCCTCTTGCTGGGGTTCGTTGGCGTCGGCCTCTGGTATTTTTTTCTTCGGGGGGCAGAGATTACTCAAGGCAGTCTGACCCTTTTCGGCAACGTCGATATCCGCCAAGTGGAATTGGCCTTCAATGCCAGCGAGCGGATCGCCGAAATTCGTGTTGAGGAAGGAGAGTCGGTCAAGAAAGGGCAGCTTTTAGCCGTGCTGGAAACCAGACGTATGCAGCAACAGGTAAATCGGGCGGAGGCGCAACTTGCCGGCCAGAGCGAAGAAGTCCGCAAGCTGGAAAACGGTACCCGCGCGGAGGAGATCAGAAAGCTCCAGGCCGAGGTGGCTGCGACCAGAAGCGAGGCGGCAAACGCTGAAAAGACCTTTCAGCGGCTTCGGCCCCTGGCAGCTCAGTCCCTGGCCTCCCAGGACCAGACAGATGAAGCCGGGGCCAGGGCGGAAATCACCCGGGCTCGAGTCCGGATGGCAGAGGAAAGTCTCAGCCTGGCCCAGGCCGGCCCTCGCCGGGAGGATATAGCCGCCGCCAAGGCCCGGCTTGAAGCCATGAAAGCAGAACTGGACATCGCCCGGAAAAACCTGGAGGATGCCCGGCTTGTCGCCCCGGACAATGCGGTGATTCAGAACCGGATCCTGCAGCCGGGTGACATGGCGTCTCCCCAGCGGCCCGTGTTTACCCTGGCCCTGATAAATCCGGTCTGGATCCGTGCCTATGTCTCGCAGCCGGATATGGGGAAGATATTCCCCGGCATGAGGGCTCGGATACACACCGACTCCTATCCCGACAAGACCTACGAGGGTTGGCTCGGATATATTTCACCGACTGCGGAATTCACCCCCAAATCCGTAGAGACCCAGGATGTCCGCACCGATCTGGTGTACCAGCTTCGGGTTTATGCATGCAACCCGCAAAATGAATTGCGCCTGGGTATGCCTGCCACTGTGATCATTGCTCTGGACCAGCCCCGAGACCAAACCGGGAACGTCCCCGTCTGCAAGAAATAATAATGACCGCGCCGCAAATCGATAACACCGTCAGGGAAGACAGCCGGGATCAGCTTGCCCTTGCAATGGACAAGGTGAGTAAATCCTTTGCGCAAGGCAAACGGAGCATCATGGCCCTCCAAGCAGTCAGCCTGGAAGCTAAAAAAGGACAGGTAACCGGTCTTGTAGGGCCGGACGGTGCCGGTAAGACGACGCTGATGCGACTGGCGGCCTGCCTGCTCAAGGCCGATTCGGGGCGTATCTGGACGTTGAATCTGGATGCAGACCGGGAACCGCTCCGGGTGCAGTCCAGTATCGGCTATATGCCGCAGCGGTTCGGGCTTTACGAAGACCTTTCCGTGCAGGAGAACCTGGACCTCTACGCCGACCTCCAGGGGATACCCCGTGATTACCGGGCCGACCGCTACCGGGAGCTCATGAAGATGACTCAGTTGGGGCAATTCACCAAGCGCCTGGCCGGACGACTTTCAGGAGGCATGAAGCAGAAGCTCGGACTGGCCTGCACCCTGATCCGCTCGCCGGAGCTGTTGATTCTGGATGAACCCACCGTCGGTGTGGATCCTGTCTCCCGCCGCGAGCTGTGGGCGATTGTTTCCCGGCTGGTTGAGGAGGAAGGTATGAGCGTGCTGCTTAGTACCGCTTATCTGGATGAGGCAGAGCGCTGCGATGATGTTGTACTGCTCCACGAAGGCAGGATCCTGGATTATGGCCCGCCTGGTGATTTCATGGACCGGCAGGAGGGACGGACCTATTGGCTCAAGACGGCCGGGGGTAGGCGTAAAAGGTCGGTGCAGGAGAAATTGGCCCGGGGTGATGAGGTGGTGGACGCCGTAATCCAGGGAGATGGAGTCCGCTTGGTTATGGCCGGTCCGGAAAAACCGCACATCGCCTCCCTGCTCGGCGAAGACGACGATATTGAGGTTCTGCCGGTGCCGCCGCGATTTGAGGACAGCTACATCGCCATTCTCAAACTTGAAAAATCCGGATCTGCTTCGAGACTGGTTCAGGAACCGGACAAGAGCGGCATGCACTCGAGCGAAAATGGGGATGGGGCCGATTCAGTCATCCACGTGGACCACATCAAACGAGTTTTCGGGGAGTTTTATGCGGTCAAGGATGTCACCTTCGATGTCAAACCTGGAGAGGTGTTTGGCTTGCTTGGCGCCAACGGCGCCGGCAAAACCACCACCTTTCGCATGCTCTGCGGCCTGCTGCCGGTCAGCGAGGGCAGTCTGCGGGTCGCCGGCCTCGATCTCAGAAAGGCTGCGGCCGAAGCACGGGGCCGCATCGGCTATATGTCCCAGAAGTTTTCTCTGTACGGCAGCTTGAGCGTGCTTGAAAATCTTGAATTTTTCAGCAGCGCCTATGGACTTCGCGGGACAAGACGCCGAAAGCGGATCGAGTGGGCCCTGGAACAGTTCGATCTGACAGAGCGGAAAAATGCCGGAAGCGGGAACATGCCGCTGGGCTACAAGCAGCGCCTGGCCCTGGCCTGCGCCCTTATGCACGAGCCTGAGATCCTGTTTCTCGACGAACCTACCTCGGGGGTAGACCCCATGGCACGGCGTGAATTCTGGGGGCATATCAGTGGTCTGGCCAGCAGTGGCGTGACAGTGCTTGTCACCACCCATTTCATGGAAGAAGCGGAGTACTGCGATCGACTGGCCATTATGATGGCCGGAGAGATACTGGCTCTGGGAACACCCAGAGAGATCAAAGACCGGGCCGCCGAAAAAGGCAAGCGAACCATTGATGACATCGAAGAGGCCTTTATCGCCCTGATTGAGAGCCAGGACCAGGAGACAGCCAACGGATGAATCGGACCGGAACAGCGACAAAAGAGGTCAACCGGCTCCGGGGCGGCAGTCTCATGCGGCTTCGAGGTCTGGTGCGCAAGGAATTCCTGCAGATTATGCGGGACCCGAGCAGCATCGCCATCGCCTTTCTGATGCCGGTGGTGCTGCTGCTGCTCTTCGGTTACGGGGTCTCTCTTGATGCGGAGCATGTGCCCATCGCCATCGTGGTGGAGCATCAGAGTCGGGATACCGCCAGCTTTACCGGGGCCTTTGGGCGCAGCAGGTATTTCAATCCCCAATATTTCCCAACCATGCAGGAGGCCAAAGAGGCCATGCGGTATCACCGGGTGGACGGCATCGTCTGGCTGCGTTCCAACTTCGCTCAAAAACTCCAGAGCGGCGGTACGGCCCCCATCGAGGTGATCCTCAATGGGGTGGATGCCAATTCCGCCCGCCTGGTCTCGGGCTATGTGGAGGGGGTCTGGAGCAACTGGCTGAGTGACCGGGCCCGGAAACAGGGCAGAACCCTGATCCAGCCGGTAGTCGTGGACCAGAGGATCTGGTTCAACAGCGAGGTCCGCAGCCGTAACTTCCTGGTGCCGGGACTCATTGCCGTGATTATGACCCTGATCGGGGCCCTGCTCACCGCCATGGTCATGGCCCGTGAGTGGGAACGGGGGACCATGGAGGCGCTGATGGTCACCCCGGTAGCCATTGGCGAGGTGCTTCTGGGCAAGCTCATCCCCTACTTCCTCATGGGCATGGGTGGACTGGCCCTGTCGGTGGCGATGGCGTTGTTTCTCTTCGATGTCCCCTTGCGCGGCTCCCTCTTGGTGCTGACTGCGGTATCGGCCCTGTTTCTGCTGGTGGCTCTGGGGATGGGGCTGCTGATTTCAATCGCGGCGCGCAGCCAGTTCGTGGCCGGGCAAGCGGCCATCGTCACCACTTTCCTGCCGGCCTTTCTGTTGTCTGGTTTTCTTTTTGATATTCACAGTATGCCCGTCGTGGTGCAGGGGATCACCCATCTCATAGCCGCCCGGTATTATGTGGCGATTCTCCAGACCGTATTTTTGGCCGGTGATGTTTTTTCGGTTATCTGGCCCAATGCTCTGGCTCTGTTGATTATGGCACTATTCTTTCTGGGCCTGAGCCGGCTGAAGGCCAGAAAACGACTTGATTGAGGAGGCTTGACCATGTTTCATCGCATTCTGGCGCTGGCCCGAAAGGAATTTCTGGCCCTGCTGAAGGACAAGAAGAGCCGATTTACCATCATCATTCCGCCCATCGTCCAGCTGCTGGTCTTCGGTTACGCCGCCACCTACGATCTGAGCTACGTGCCCATCGCCATTTACGACGAGGACCAGAGTGCTGCCTCACGGGATTTGATCGCACGGTTTACCGGCTCTCCGAACTTTCAGGAGGTGGCCCGGCTTTCCAGACAGGAGCAGATCGAGCCGCTTATCAGCCAGAAAAAGGCCTTGCTGCTGGTGCATATCCATCCCCAGTTCAGCAGGGATCTTCTCACGGGACAATCCGGAAAACTGCAGGTGATTCTGGACGGCCGTAACTCCAACACCGCCATGGTTTCCCTTGCTTACGTACGGACTATCATTACTCAGTTTAATTTGGACTGGATCAAAAGACATGGCGGGACGGAGCCGCCGGCCCGGCTTACCATCCGGTCCTGGTATAATGCCAACCTTGAGAGCCGCTGGTTTATTGTGCCCGGCATTATAGGTTTGCTGACCCTGGTCGTGACCATGCTGGTCACCGCTCTCTCCGTTGCCCGGGAGCGGGAACAGGGTACCTTCGATCAGCTTCTGGTTACCCCGATGAGACCGGTGGAGATCCTGATCGGCAAGGCCTTTCCCGGGTTTATCATTGGCACGGGTGAAGCAACCATCATCATCCTGATTACCGTGTTCTGGTTTGGAGTTCCTCTCCGAGGTCACATACTCGATCTCTATGCAGGCCTTTTCCTGTTTCTGCTTTCAGCCATCGGGGTGGGATTGATGATCTCTTCCTTGTCAGTAACCCAGCAGCAGGGCCTGCTGGGAAGTTTCATGTTCCTGGTGCCGGCGATCATTCTGTCAGGATTTACCACCCCCATCGCCAATATGCCCACTGTGGTCCAGAAAATGACCCTGCTCAATCCGCTGCGCTATTTCATGGTGGTAATCCGGGGAGTATTTCTGGAAGACGCCCCGTTACCACTGCTTGTCAATCAATACTGGCCCATGGCGCTTATCGGCATCTCCTGCCTGACGCTGGCTGGATGGCTGTTCCGCCATCGCATCAATTGAACGTATCGATTTCCGGAGGAATAACAACGATGAGGCCGCTTATATCACTGATCATCCTTCTTCTCACTTCCGCCGCTCTGTTTTCGGCGGTCGCCCAGGGGGCGGAAACGAATCCGGAAACAGGGCAGATGCTTCGCCTGCGCGACGCCATTGCCCTGGGGATCGAAAAGAATTTCAACCTCCATGTGGATGAGTTGAATGTTCCCATCCGCCGCGAAGAAGTCACCGAGGCTGATTCCGCTTTCGATCCGACACTTGAGTCTACGCTCTCTGCCAGTAAACGACAGATCCTGACCGGAATGGTTCTTTATGCAGACGAATACCAGTATAATCAGGAAACCGCCGCGGATGTTTCCCTCCGAAAACGATTCAAGGTTGGCCTGCACAGCAGTCTCTCTGTCCGTACGGCCCGTAGCGAGAATAATTCCCTGGCTGACTCGCTGAATCCGGCTTACCAGAACTTCCTTATTCTGAACCTGACTCAGCCTCTGCTTCGGGATTTCGGTTACGGGGTCAATACCTCCCAGATACAAATATCCGAAAATCAGGTGCAGGGTGCCATCTACGACTATCTGGATCGGGTACAGCAGATCGCCGCCCAGGTTGAGAAGACCTACTTCGATCTGGCCAATGCGCTTGCCGTATTCCGCTTTCGCGTCGAATCCAGGGAGCTTGCCCGGAAACTGTTGAAAGACAATCGGATTCGTCTTCACCAGGGGGTTGTCGCCATCACCGAGGTGCAGCAGGCCGAAACAGCGGTGGCCGTCCGGGACGAGGACGTCATTGGCGCCCGCCAACGGGTGGAGATGGATACCAACCGGCTCAAAGACCTGCTGGAAATCAAAGCCGATGATCCGCTTTACGATATTCCCTTGGCCACCGAGCCGATTCCGGGTGTGGACATTGCCTATCCAACTCAGGAAGAAGCCGTTTCTCTGGCCCTCAAGCAGCGTCTGGATTTACAGCGGCTCCATCTCTCCTTGAAAAACCAGGACATCCGGCTTGCGTTCTTCAAAAATCAGAAACTGCCCCGTCTCGATCTGGGTGCTACCCTCGGAGTCAATGGCTTGTCGGGAAACAATCGGCCGGTCACCCTTTTGGGCCGCAATCAGACCAGTCCCCTGACCGGAGACTATGCTGATGCCTACTCCAGTATGCTCAATGATGACGGATATGAATGGGCCGTGGACATGAAGCTCACCTACCCCATCGGCAATAGGGCTGCGGAGGCCCGCTACACCAAGAGTCAGATGAAAAAAAGGCAATTGATCTATCAGGTGAAGCGAATGGAGGGCGGTATTGAGACGGCAGTGAAGAACTCTCTGGTAACCGTGCACAGGAGTCTGGAAAGTGTCCAGGTGGCCCAACGTTTTGAAAACCTGGCCCAGACCACCTTGGAACAGGAGATGACCCGGCTCAAAGGCGGCTTCTCCGATACCTTTCGGATCCTCAGATTCCAGGACGACCTTATCTCAGCCCACATCCGAAGGATCAATGCGGTGACCGAATTTCACCAGGGACTGGCCGGCCTCTACCGGGAGATGGGGGGCAACCTCGACCGGTACCGCATTATCGCAGAAGTCAATCGCGGGCAGCTGGAAGATACCTCACCAATTGATTCCCCAGAGGACTGATTCTCCGGGTGAGGATGCCATCCGCCATTCGTTGTCATTCATCTGCTCATAGTGGTGTAAAATACCCAGAACCGCCTGAAAAATCATTCAAACAAGATCTGCAAAACTGTGTCGATCAGCAGCAGCCCTTTTCTGATTGTGCGCCCTTGCTCTTTTCCCAGACCCTCCTCCTGGTGAATCAAGGCCAGCTTTTCGAGACGGGAACAAAGGGCATCACAGGCCCTGTTCACGTGGAGATCATCATTCATCGTCTCTTCAAAGTCCTGGGATAATCCTTTTATATCCGATTCAGCAGACGGATTAGGATCACCTGTTCCCTGGAGCGGTTCGTTAAACTGCAGAGCCAGGCTCTGCAGTTTACGCCATTTTCCCTCTTTTTCATGCAACAGCGAGTCGGTCAGGTTCAACTTCCTGCGGTAGTGGTTGCTCATCAGAAAGTAGCGGATGGCAGCGGCCCTCATTCCCCTGTCGAGGAGATCCTGAGGATAGATAATATTTCCCCTGCTCTTTGACATCTTTTTCCCGTTCAGCAGGACATGCTCGCCATGCAGCCAGAAATGAGCGAATTTTGTACCGGAAACCGCTTCAATCACTGCAATGTTATAATCATGATGCCGGTAGAGATTGTCAATTCCGCCGCAGGAAATATCTATCTCAAAACCAAAATGTTGGGTAATCATTGCCGGGTCCTGGACATTCCAGGCAGGCCGCCCCTTGCCAAGTTTTGTCTCCCAGAAGATATCGCCGTCACGTTCTTGCCGGTAGGCGTGCCAGAGAATAAAATCTCCACGGTTCCAGCGATTGCCCCGGTAGGTATCCTTACGGTAACGCCTCTTTGTTGTCGGCCATTTGTTCATGTCGAGACCATATAATTTACCAAAGCCCTTAAACTTCAAGGGATCATAAAAGATATCCCCTCCAAACCGATAAGCCATTTTTTTGTCCAACAACTCCTGGATGAGTTGTACTGCCTGATCGATGCAGGTTGAGGATCGGGGAATAAAATCTGGCATTCTGAGATGCAAGAGTCCGGTGTTCTTGAAAAAATTCTCTGCCGCATCTTCCGTAACAGCTCGTAATTTTGCCATACTTTTACCGGCTTCAGCAATGGTCTTGTCTTCAACATCGGTAAAATTGATCAGACGATCAACTTTATATCCCAGATATTCCAGATAGCGGTGCAGAATATCTTCATAAAGAAAGGTCCGGTAATTGCCGATATGAGGTGCTCCATAAATCGATGGCCCACAGGTGAATAGTTTTACAGTGTGCCCTTTTCGAGGCACAAAGCTCTCTTGCCTGCCAGTCAGGGTATTATGGAGTTGTAAAGTCCGGCTTGCCATCGCATTCATATCTTCCTCAGGTAATTTTGCATTACTGGGTTTCATAACTCCTTTCATACTTAGAGCTTAAAAAAATCAGGGTAATATAATGCCCTCAATGTGACCGGATCTCAGTGCCGAAGGTTTGATTCCGTGAACCTTAAAAAGCTGATATAAGCGGGATCGCGACAGCCCAGAAATATTCATAGCCTGCGAGATATCGCCTTCGGTGATATTGAGGAGTTCCTTGAGATATGATTTCTCGGTATTGGCCAGTACCTCTTCCCTGATCTCTTGAATATTTCGCCGGGCATTGATGCTATTGACCGTCGATTGCCCTTCTTGAGAAGCACTTTCTTTGTTCTCAGGTAAAGCGTCTCCGTTTTCACTTGAGTCCAGCAGCGATGCCTTGGCAACTTCCACGCGAATATGAGTGGGCAGATGGTAGGGGTATAAGGTTGTGTGTTCCTGTGCTGCGGTCAGGGAGCGTTCCATGGCATTGAAAAGTTCCCTGACATTACCAGGCCAGTGATATTGGCACAGGGCTGTAAGGAAATCTTTTGAAATTTTCTTGTTAAATAGCGGATTGTCCTTCTGACGTCTGGAGATAAAATACTTAACCAGAGGGGGGATATCTCCCAGACGGGATTGGAGAGGAGGCAGGTGCAGATTACAGGTCCGCAGACGAAAGATGAGATCTTCGCGGAAGGTCCCCTGCCGGGCCATGGCGTCAAGGTCCCTATTGGTGGCAGCCACTAACCGGAAGTTGCTCGCGACTTCATTTTTTCCGCCAATTGGCCGAAAACGGTGTTCCTCAAGTACGCGCAGAAAAGATTTCTGCAGCACCAGAGGGAGTTCCCCCACTTCATCGAGGAACAGAGTCCCGCCATCAGCCTGTTTGATGAGGCCATTTTGCTTCTGAGTGGCACCGGTAAAAGCCCCTCTCTCATGACCAAATAAGGTGCTTTCCACAAGGGTTTCAGGCAGGGCGGCGCAATCGACAACCACAAAATTCTGATGACGTCGATTACTGTTTTCATGCAGGGCGGTGGCGAACAGTTCTTTTCCCGTACCCGTTTCACCCGTGATCAGCACATTGGCATCTCCTTGGGCCATGAGCAGCAGAGCATCGAGGCACGATTTGAGCCTGATGGAATTGCCGACAATTCCCGGTGCTTTGGCCCAATTTAACTTTTCAGGGTGCCCGGGTTGGCATTTTTTTCCGCGATAATTGACAACCTTTAACAAGGAATTGATAATGGCCTGCGGCGAGCCGGAACTAACGATATAATCCCAGGCCCCTTGATTGATAGCAATTTCCGCCTCGTCGGCGCTGCCCTTTTCAGTCATGATGATCACCTCGGGAGCCGAGGATGCCGCATGCAACAGCTGCACGCATATGTCTGGATTTTCTCGCAGAAAAATACTGTTCATCAATACGACATCAATGTCGTATTGATGTGAAAATTGCAGAGCTTCCTCCAGTCCGCTAGCTATCAAGGTATGGTATCCCTTATCGCACATCATACTGTGCAGGGGACTCGAACAGGCATGGTTGTAATCTATAACGAGCACATGGGTCATGAAATTTTCTCCATTGCCGGACACCGTATTGAGGTTTTATATTCTCCTGCCTCTTGTGTCATCGAAAATGAGTATTTGAAAGCTAGGACTTTGCCGGGAATGGAATATTCCAAGCAAGAGGTCAGCTTTATTTTAATGTCTCTTTTTGTCTGCTGAATACAAAAGGCAGATAAATTCAATGCCCTTGAGATCCCCATGATGAGATCTTTGTTACTTTTAAAAAGAAAAATTTTTAATTTTCTGAGAATGCAACGCTAAAACGTGCTAGACCGATTGACCTATGCCGGATCCATATTTTAGGTTATCATGACAAATATCTTTATACAAATTTCTCTTCTATCTTAAATACTCTTTCCTTCATTCCTGACCTGGGCTAATAGTTCATTATCCTCCTCATTCGCTTCATTAAAATTCTGGCACGATTCTTGTTCAAAGAATAACAAGCACCCCATAAAAAGAAAAAAGAGCGAAAAATGGTTATATTATTAGACACAGTCTCAGATCTAATTCACAAAAATCTTTTAAAAAAGGTACGGGAAGTAGTTCCCCCTACCCAACTCGAAGAGTTTCACGATTTCGAGACCCTGATGCAGTTTTTGGTAAGGTTATTGGATGAGGACCAAATTATGGTTTTGCGTGTATCTTCACCCGAAGATTTTATCAATTACAGACGGACAAGGGAGTTCATGCGGGATGTTCAAATTCTTCTGGTTATGCCGGATCACCAGGAAAAATCACTTTCTCTGGGACATCTTCTTCATCCACGCTTCATGACATTTGAAGATGGCGATTTTAATGATCTGGCTTCGGTGCTCGAAAAAATGCTGAACAACAAGGATAAGAACAAACATAGGATGAGAAAATAAAATGATTTTTCCATGTTGCGCAATGATTTGAGGGAAGAGTGTCATGCCGAAATGAAGCATCCAAGCCCCTCCACCCTTCTTCCCACCCGGAACGGAACGGGAGTTCGATCTATAGTCTTTGCTCTAGAGATTACCGGCTACAGAAGAACTGAATAATCTTCCTGATATCAGCACGATGATTTCATCTTGACCTTGATGATTCCCGGGATATCCTGAAATATTTTCCATGGCAATACTTCATTTCAAGAGAAGTCTACCCTTATTCATTATCAGAAGATAATCGAAATATATTCTCACGAATTGATCAATGGTTTCCGGTATCGGTCAGGTGGACAAGTTGTCCTATTATCTGCGCTGTAACTGCCTAAGACTCTTCGTGGTCAGGCGTTGCCGCCACTTGTATTGCCATGATCAATCCGGGAATACAGATTCTCGTCACCACTGACCCTGGCGGCTTTTAGGACGAAGGCGAAATGCTGAAAAAACAGATTGAAATGATTCAAAATGTCCAGCTTTGCAGGACAGTATCTGATTTATCAGGATTATTTGTCAAATTCCCAGAAACGTCAATGAACTGGTGGGAATTATTCTTTTGGTAACAGCCCTTATAAAAAAAATGGAGGAGAGCACTATGGGGACACATAAGGAAGCACTCAAACTGGCAATTAAAGATGAATTTTTCAGCCGTTTCAAGAAGGAGAATGCCAAGCCCGGTGACACCCTCTCTACGGCTTGGCTGTATGACGAATTCCTGCCGAGTCTCACCAAGAAGGAGCAACTGGCCCTTGAGGAAGCTATCATTGAGATGATCCACGACGGCTTGATCAAGTACGTTGACAGTCCGAAGATCACCTATGCCTTGACCGAGAAAGGGAAAGATCTCTTATGTTAGACGTTGGTGTACTCATGACTGCCAGCTACTCCCACAACCTGATCGCCTTGCATGTGTCTGTTTATTTCGCTGCCGGAGGATGCGGGTAATTTATCACAGGTTGAAGATCTCAACATTGCAATCTGGTTTACATTGGGATCTGCACTGATTTCATCTATTCGCACTGATAGATAGTGAAAATGAGGGTGAGTTGTAATATACTATCCGATGTCAATGCCTGAGCTTGCCATCAACTGTCTGGCAATCCGGCTCAGAGCTGATGCTTATTGAAGCGGGCACTGGTCTGTCTGACCCGTATGAGACCGATGGTTGTTCTCTCCATATTGCCAAATAAAAGGCTGCGCCATTAAACTCTTTCCCACCATTACTCAGCTGATCCAGGCCCGCGATACCATCCAGCTGCTGGTGCCGTATTTCAAAAAATACCAGTACCGCCTGTTTTGGGGAATCATCGCCCTACTGACCGTCGATCTTCTCCAACTGTACATCCCCCGGGTGATCAAACAAGCCGTGGACGACCTGCAACTCGGCCAGGCCACCTCCGCCTCCCTCCTTAGGCAGGGTGGTCTTGATCCTCTCCTTCGCCATAGGCATTGCCGTCTTCCGCTTCATCTGGCGATATCTGGTCCTGGGATTTTCCCGCCTCCTGGAACGCGACCTGCGCAACCGTCTCTTGAACCGGCTGATGCGGCTGGACCGCCCCTTTTTCAATCGCCACTCGGCCGGCGAGATCATGGCGCTCTCCGGCAACGATCTCACCAACGTCCAGATGGCCTGCGGCATGGGCCTGATCTCCTTTATCGACGCCTTCATGATGACCGGCGCCGCCGTGGGTTTCATGGCCTACATCCATCCCGGTCTCACCTTCCTGGCCCTGGCGCCCATGCCGGTCCTGGCCCTGATGACCGGCCTGCTCTCGGCCCTGCTCCATAAACGCTACAACCGGGTCCAGGAGCAGTTCTCCGACCTTACCGAATTCGCCCGTTCCACCCTGTCGGCCATCCGGCTGATCAAGGCCTACACCCAGGAACGACGCCAGACGGTACAGTTCGACCGGCTGGGGAAGGAGTACGTCCGTAACAACATCCGTCTGGCCCTGGTTCAGGGGGTACTCTCCCCCTTTTCCACCCTGGTCGCCAGTACCAGCCTGCTCCTGGTCCTTTATTTCGGAGGGCGATTGACCATCTCCGGGTCCATTTCCATCGGCGACTTCGTCGCCTTCATGACCTACCTGGGGCTGTTGACGTGGCCGATGATGGCCATGGGCTGGGTGGCCAACCTCTTCCAGCGGGGAGTCACCTCGCTGCACCGTATCCGTAAGGTGATGGATGAGGAACCGCTGCTGCACGACCCGCAAAAACCCCTGCCGCTGCCGGCACCCGCCAGCCTGTCCGTCCGTAACCTCTCTTTCCGATACGCCGGCCAGAAGAACATGGCCATCGACGACCTGAGCCTCGATATAGGTCCCGGCCTGTTGGGTATAGTCGGCCGCACAGGCTCCGGTAAGATCGACCCTTTGCCAGCTTCTGGCCCGTCTCTATCCGGTACCGGACGACAGCATGTTCCTGGCCGGTATCGATTACAACCGGCTCCCCCTGGCGGGACTCCGGGAGAAGATCGCCTATGTGCCCCAGGATACCATCCTCTTCTCCGATACCATCCGGACCAATATCTCTTTCGGCCGTCCCGGGGCAAGTGATGCCGAGATCGAGCAGGCGGCCCGGGCGGCGGGAATCCACGAAGAAATCGTGACCTTCAAGGAGGGTTACGAGTCCCGGGTGGGCGAGAAGGGGCTGCTCCTCTCCGGCGGCCAGCGCCAGCGCATCGCCCTGGCCCGGGCCCTGCTCCTGGACCGCCCCATCGTCATCATCGACGACGGACTCTCCGCCGTGGACACCGACACCGAGCACCGGATCATCGAGAATTTTGCCAGTTGGCTGCCGGGCCGGATCTGCATCATGGTCTCGCACCGGGTCGCTCCGCTGCTGGCGGCCGACAGGATCATCGTCATGGAGAAGGGAACCATCGCCGCCCAGGGCACCCACATGGAGCTGCTGGACAGCAACCCTTTCTATCGCACCATTTATCAGCACCAGACCATGGCCGTGGAGGTAGCAGCCTGATGCAACACGGTTTCGGTTATTTTGAGGAAGATCGGCTCCGGAAGGCCAGCGACATTCACCTCTGGCAACGGATCGCCAGCTATGTCCTGCCGTACTGGAAATCGATATCTTTGGCGATTGTCCTGTCGCTGACCATCACCGGCAGCAGCCTGGCCCTGCCCTACCTGATGCGGCTGGCAGTGGACGGCTTCATCACCAACCTGAAACCAGCTCTGGCGCGGAACGATTGGCCGGGGTGGCCGGACTGGCCGGTGCCTTTCTTTTTCTGGTGGTGGCCGGCTTTGTCGCCAATTTCCTGCAGGTGGTGGTGCTGGAATGGTCGGGTCAGCGGATCATGCATGCCCTGCGCCAGGATCTCTTCCGCCACCTGATAGGACTGGCCGACCCCTTCTTTAACCGCAATCCGGTGGGCAAGCTGGTTACCCGGCTGACCAACGATATCCAGAACATGTACGAGATGTTCACCTCGGTGATCGTCACCCTCTTCAACGACCTGCTGCGACTGGCGGGGATCCTGGTCATCCTGCTGCTGATGAACTGGCGGCTGGCCCTGATGATGCTGGTGCTGGTGCCGGTGATCCTCTTCAACACCATCCTCTTCAGCCGCCTGGCCCGCCTGGCCTTCCGCGACATCCGCACCCAGCTGGCCCGGCTCAACTCCTTCCTGCAGGAGGCCATCGGCGGCATCAGCATCATCCAGCTCTTCTCCAGGGAAGGGTATACCCGTGCCCGATTCGAGGATTTGAACGAAGCCTACCTGGAACGGACCCTCTATCAGATCAGGATCTTCGGCATCTTCATGCCGCTCCTTGAGGTCTTGAGCTCGCTGGCGGTGGGGCTGATCATCTGGTACGGCGGCGGCCAGATGATCCGGAATCAGATGACCCTTGGCATGCTGGTCGCCTTTCTCTCCTATATGCGACTCTTTTTCCAGCCCTTGCGTGAACTTTCCCAGAAGTATTCGGTGGTTCAGTCGGCCCTGGCTTCGGCCGAACGGATCTTCCAGCTTCTGGACACCGAAAATACCCTGCCCGTCCCGGTCAATCCGCTCCGACCGGCACGGTTGCGCGGTGAGATCGAATTTGCCGGGGTGACTTTCGGTTACAACCCGGAGCGACCGGTGCTGCGCGATCTCACCTTCCGGGCTGCTCCGGGCGAAACCCTGGCCATTGTAGGGGCCACCGGCGCCGGAAAAACCACCATCATCAGCCTTCTGGAACGATTCTACGACCCCGACCGCGGTGTGGTGAGACTGGACGGCCATGACCTGCCGTGATCTCGATCCCCTCTTCCTGCGCGGGCAGATTGGTCTGGTCATGCAGGAGGTCTATCTCTTCCCGGCCTCGGTTCGGGAGAATATTGTTCTCGACCAGCAGCTTGAGTGAGGCACAGTTGACCGAGGTAATCGCCACCGCCCAGCTCACCAGTCTGATCGAAGGACTGCCGGCGGGACTCGAAACCCGCATCGGTGAGGCGGGCCTCGATTTTTCCGCCGGCCAGCGCCAGCTCCTGGCCCTGGCCCGGGTACTGGCCCGCGACCCCCGCATCCTGGTTCTGGACGAGGCCACCGCCTCCATCGACACCGAAACCGAAATGCTGATCGAGAAGGCCATGGCCGCCACCTTGGCCAACCGGACCAGTGTGGTCATCGCTCACCGGCTCTCCACCATCCGGAGGGCCGACCGCATCCTGGTCATGGACCACGGCCGTCTGGTGGAGGAAGGCAACCACGAGGAGCTGATGGCCCGTCCCGGCATCTATCACCGCTTGCAGACCCTGCAAGACAACACAGGGAACAACCGGCCGACCTGAACTCTGGTGTTTAAACAATTTTTATCGATGAGTTTCTCTCAAGGAGAGACTTTTAGACTTTTATCTGGTCATGAATCTATTATGGGATATTTGCCAAAAACTGACCTGCGAAGAAATAGCTGATCAAAAAAAATTCAGGACAAGGCTTGTAGCGGAAATCTACTAGAGTAGCACGACGATTCATTGAGTAATTCTGTCGAGATCAGGATTGAAGTGAACGGCTGGGTTGCTACAGGCCCGCTCCCTGCAGACTGAGAACCAGTTCTTGCTGTTCAGTGGAAAGCTGTTCAGGAACCTGAACGCCAAGTTTGACATAGATATCACCGCGACTCCCGAGTGGACCGCTGGGCAGGCCGTGTCCTTTGATCCGCAATTTGGCATCAGGTTGGATGCCGGATGGAATATTGACCATAAATTTCTTTCCTTCCAAGGTCTCGATTGCGACCTTAGTTCCCAAGCAGGCATCGCTGAACGAGATAAATTTTTCGCAAATCAGATCATCCCCATCTCTCTGAAAACGATCATGTTTGCTCAATTCCACCTTGAGGTAGAGGTCACCAGGGGCGCCGCCCTGAGGAGACGCGCCGCCCTTCCCCTTCAGCCGTAGTTTTTTCCCGGCCTCAATTCCCTTGGGAATCTTGACCGTGACATTCTGGCTGGTGCCGTTGGCACGGAGGGTGATGTTTTTTTCAGCGCCATGCATGACCTCATCCAGGGTCACTGACAGCTGATAGGTCAGGTCCTGGCCTTTTGGTGGTGGCTGACATCCACCTGCCCCGCAGCCGCCGCCCATTGTGCTACCTCCCTGTCCGAAGAATGATTGAAAGGACTGGGCGCCACCACCCATATTGTTGCGAAAGGTTGTGGAGCCCCCACCTGCTCCAAATTGACGGAGGATATCATTCAGGTCGAAGTTGCGGAAGATGTCTTCCTGCGAATAGCGCTGATGGAAATCAGTGGAACCAAAGGTATCGTACTGTTTTTTCTTTTCCACATCCGACAGTACTGCATAGGCCTCATTGATCTCTTTGAACTTGGCCTCTGCCGTTTTCTCACCCTGGTTCTTGTCTGGATGATACTTCAGAGCCAACTGTCGATAGGCCTTTTTGATCTCAGCAGCAGAAGCTGACTTGGACACGCCCAATGTTTCGTAATATTCCATTATTTGCTTAGACAGATTGTAGGTGATAAAAGATGTTCGTGATCATTCAATATCAGCAATAATATGAACTCATTGCTTCTCCGTCAAGTCTGCCGCAATAATGACCAGAGCTGTGCCATAAAAAAAACGGAATCCTGGAAGATTCCGTTTCCCCTTTTCCATCATCGGTTTGTATCCTTCAAGGTTTAAAACGGCACATCATCCCTTGACCCTCCACCCATCATTCCAGAAGAAGGTTCGGAATAAAAAGAATCCTGCGACCCGCCGTCAGCTCCGTATCCAGTGTCGGCAGATCCTTTCGAATCAAGCATCTTCATATCTTTGGCAACGATTTCGGTGGTATATTTATCGTTGCCATTCTGATCCTGCCACTTTCTGGTCTGGAGTTTCCCCTCAATATAGACCTTTGATCCCTTGTGCAGATACTGGCCGCAGATATCGGCTAATTTGTCCCAGACAACAACCCGGTGCCACTCAGTGGTCTCCTGCCTCTGTCCATCTTTATCCTTCCACCGTTCAGTGGTGGCGAGATTGAAGGTGACCACCGAAGTGCCGCTTTTGGTGGCACGAATTTCAGGATCTTTTCCCAGATTTCCAATGAGCATGACTTTGTTCAGCATAATTTCTCCTGTAACCATAGATGAATCATGGATGTATCAATAAAAGACAGAAAAACATCGTGACGTTTGATCAATCCCAGCCTGATTTTCAGGGATGATTACGAAATAACCACTATGATTCTGACCTTTCCTTACAACCTTATATAGCGGCTTCATATTTACTATGTTACAACTATTTTTGAACGACGGTTCAATCAGTACTCTTACCATAGAGCACATGCATTCTTCCAGAAGAAAATAAACAAAACCGCTTCGCTCCTGGTTTCATCGTTGAACCGTCTGGTCCAGCATCCGGGGTATTCCTCCTTTTTCCGCGGGGGTATAGCCCATCACCTCCTGCCAGATCTCGTCGCTTTCCATACAGAAATAGATACAGGTCCCGGCATGGGCCCTGCTCTTCAGCAGATCATAAATGTGTCGATAGAGCTCCACCCGATGGGGGCGGAAATAACGGCTCTTACCGTCAAGACCTTCGATGAATTCCTGATAAAAGATCCGGGACCGGGGAAAGCGCCCGGTCCCGATATTCTTGAGAGCAGGCAGATAACGCAGTGCTCCCATGGAGATCCAGGCAATGCTTTCAGCCGGCACCACCTCAAAAAGACGGCTGATGGTCTCGGCATAGCCTTGCTCCCATCCCGGATGTTCGATGATGGGATCAAAATGAAAGGCCAGTTTATAGCCCCAGTTCGCGCACTGCCTGGCTGCGGCCAGCCTCTGCTCCAGCGTTGCGGTCCGGATCTCTTCCCTGGCCATGATGGAAGTGCTGTTCAGCGACCAGGAGACAACGGTGCGGCCTTTGTGGTCCAGTCCTTCCAGATTATGGATGACCGCGCTCTTGGTCTTCAGTTCGAGTACGGCCTGTTGCTGCTCCGCCATGAAGCTCACCAGGGTGCGGCTGAGCCGGGTGAACCGGTCAAGGGCCAGGGAATCGGTGAATTCACCGGTACCGATCCGAAAAAAACGTCCAGGCTCGGCGGCAAAGGCCGTGCTTATCTCAGCGAGCAGGTCGTCGACATTGACAAAAAAAGTGAGCCAGGGTTTGTTCAGGTAGGCCTGCAGGATACAGTAGACACAGTCCATGGGACAGTTCATGCCGATATTCAGGACCTGATATTCGCAGCAGCGATATTCCCTGGTGGCCGGGCAGGGCTTGAAAAAATGACCCCTGTTACGGCACAGCAACAGATGCTGTTTGCCGGCAGTGAGATTTTCGGGATATGAAGCCGGGAACTGCCTCGGGATCCTGATAATCAGGAATAACTGTATAGGGCAGTTGGGTCCGCGCCAGAATCTCTCTGGTGTAGGGAAGCTCCAGGCAGGATTCTTCCACATGGATCTGTTTGACAAAAAGCGATGGATCGGCCCAAGATTCTAACTGTGACATTACTGTTCCGGCCCGACAAGGCCTGCCTCGTTATTGATATTTATTGCAGAGATCCAGATACAATGCTCCTTCATCGACCCTGCCATGTTTGAAGCAGCCAAGGCCATAGACTTGACACTTCGACTGCAACTCTCCCAGGGCCAGAGAGTGCTGTTCCCGGCTCAGGGTTGCGCCTGCAAGAAGGTCCATGATGGCATGGATACGTAATTTGTCCATGCCGACACGATACTGAAAAGAGAGCTGATCTTCCCGGCCGCCCTCTTTAATGGTCAGCGACCTGTCTACCAGCAGAAAAGGATATCTACAGCTGACCCGCAGTAAAAACTCATAGTCTTCGCAGCAGGGAAACGCGGGTGAGAAGAGACCTACGGACGCAAACAGCTCTTTTCTTAACATGACCGTGGACATACCCACAGTACAAAGCTGCAGACAATGCCCGAAGATATCACCATGGCGCGGAATATGTTTTTTTTTCTGATTCAGATGGACTCCTCCTCTCAGCCATTGTTCCTTAGTGTGGGAAATCATATAATCCGGAGCTGCCTCCATGGCCCGGAGTTGCTCTGCCAATTTGTCTTTGCGCCAATGATCATCAGAGTCGAGAAAGGCGATGAACTCAGATTGGGCCCGTTGAATGCCAAGATTTCTGGCGGCAGCAACCCCCCTGTTCTTCTGATAAAAAAAATGAATGGGGACATTGTTGGTCGCCTGCAATGAACGGACAAGGGCCCCGGTCTGGTCCATGGAGCCGTCATCGATCACCAGGATCTCGGAACAGGCAAATGTCTGGCAAAGTACAGAGCGTATGGCCCGACCAATAAGTTTTTCTCTATTATAGGTTGGAATAATAACAGAAATTGCTGCCATTTCAGTACGAAACCGTCTGTTGATGGGGAATGAATATGTGAATCACCTAAAAGGAGTTGGGTTTTTTCATCTGAAATACTGTATAATGAAAATTTTATCAACTGATCTCATATCCTCCAAGGTTTGAGTCCCATCTTTAATCTTTTCCACTTTTATTTACACAATGAGCACTGAAATACTTATAAACTCTACGAGTTACGAGACACGAATAGCCCTTGTCGAAAACGATCATGTTGTTGAATTGCATATCCAGAGACCGTCCGAAAAAGGACTGGTCGGCAATATCTATAAAGGCCGGGTGGTACGTGTTCTGCCAGGCATGCAGGCGGCATTTGTTGATGTCGGCCTGGAGAGGACAGGGTTTCTCTATGTGGATGATATCTATATATCCATGACTGAACTTGAGCAGAGGGTACTTGGCCAGGAGCAACAACCATGCGGAAAATACAATTTTACATCCTCCAACGATAACGAGATTCGCCGTGTTTCGGGAATGAATATCGAAGATCTGTTGCGTGAAGGACAGGACATTACCGTCCAGGTAGGCAAGGATCCCATCGGTACCAAAGGAGCCCGTCTCACCTGTCATATCACCCTGCCCTGCCGTAATCTTGTCTTTATGCCTCTCACTGACCATATCGGGATTTCCAGGAAGATAGAAGACGAGACCCTGCGTCAGACCCTGAGGGAGCGTATCGAAAAACTGCGTCCTGCCGGCACCGGATTCATTGTACGTACTGTGGCCGAATATGCCGACATGGAAGAGCTGGAAGCGGACATGGAATTTCTGCTGCACCTGTGGAATGAGATTCAGGATATCAATGCCAGCTCTTCAGCCCCTTCTCTGGTCTATGAAGACCTCGACATCATCTTTCGTTCAGTGCGTGATCTTTTTACCGCCGAGGTGAATACCCTGGTGGTTGACGACAAGGTAACCTATAAAAAGCTGCTGAATTTTATAAAAATTTTTGCCCCTGACCTGCAGCATCGTATTGTTTTTTACAAGGAAGCAGCGCCACTCTTTGAGACCCATGGCATAGAAATCGAGATTAGCCGCGTCACCGAAAAGAAGGTATGGCTCCGCTCGGGAGGCTACATTATCATCGAAACGACAGAGGCCCTTTCGGTCATTGATGTCAATACCGGCCGTTTTGTGGGTAAAAATGATCTGGAAGAGACCATTTTTAAGACCAATATGGAGGCGGTCAAAGAGATTGCCTATCAACTGCGTTTACGCAATATCGGCGGAATCATCATCATTGACTTTATTGATATGGAGGATGAAGCGCACCGAGAAGAGTTGTTTACCTCCTTTAAAGAAGCGGTTAAAAAAGATAAAAGCAGGATCAATATTCTTAAACTTACGGAATTCGGACTGGTCCAGATGACCCGGAAGCGGAATTGTGAAAATCTGAATCAGCTTCTTTGCGAGCCATGTCATTATTGCGCTGGTGAAGGCAGTCTGAAATCCAGAAAGACTATCTGTTATGAAATTTTCCGCAAAATATCAAGAGATTACTTAAAGTACAAAGGGGGTGTTATCACACTCAAGGTTCATCCCCGGATAGCTGATATGCTGCTAAAAGAAGAGGAACATGTTACTGTGGAGTTGGAACAGAACACCAGAAAACGACTGGCCGTCATAGCCGATAATAATTTGCATATTGAAAAATATGAGATCTCTTGGCAGCATTAGAAAACAATAAACGCCGGAGTAAAGATAACGAATCTTCAGGAAAAAACTTTCACAAGATGAACCAGGAAAAATAAGGAGTAAAGAGCCTCATGGCAGGACAACGATTAAAAAAACAGGGTAAAAACAGAAATCTGCTGCAACCACTTCTTCTCCTGCTTATGGTGGCCTTCGTGGTTGCTGCAGGTTTCGGGGCATTCACCCTGCTTGAAAGAGAAGCACCGGTCATCTCCATGGGTGAAATTCCCGAATATGTCGGGGCAGACACCACTCTGGAGTTCACCGTAGCGGATAAGAAAAGTGGATTACGCAGTATCTCTGTTGCTATCAACCAGGGGAACCAGGAAAAAGAGGTCCTGCATACGGACTATCCCCGTCAGGGATATATGGAAAAGGCCGGCCCGGCTGAGATCAAAGAAAAACAACTGATTGATATCAAAAAATTGGGATTGAAAGAAGGCCCTGCTGAAATCATTCTTGAAGCACGTGATTTTTCATTCTGGGGGCCATTCCAGGGTAATCTGACCCGTATTGCCAAGCATATTATCATCGATACCAAGGCACCGAAAATTAATCTCCTCCATGCCACACGCTATCTGAAACAAGGCGGTGCCGGCATCGTCATCTACCAGACAACGGAGGACACTGTGCATCATGGGGTTCAGATCAATGGCAACTTCCATCCCGGATTTCCGCTACAAGATGGCCGAGAACACACCTATATAGCCTATATGGCCCTTCCCTATGAGGCCACGGACATTGTGGATGCCAAGGTAGTGGTTGAAGATCCTGCCGGCAACAAATCCATGAGGAGTTTTACAAGCACCTATAAAAAGGCAAACCAGAAACATGACACCATCAGCATAAGTGATGGCTTTCTTGCTGCCAAAATCCCTGAATTTGAAGAACATTATCCGGAGATGAAGGGGGATATAATAGAAAAATATCTCTACACCAACCGGGAGCTTCGGGACATAAATAATAAAAAAATTCATGACCTGTGTCAAAATCCAACCCCGGAACGATTATGGAAGGGAGCTTTTCAGCGTATGCCCGGCAGTCCCCGTGCCGGTTTTGCCGATCATCGCACCTATTATTATAAAGAGCAGCCCATTGATAAGCAGGTTCATCTGGGGGTTGATATTGCCTCCACCCAAAGAGCTGATGTCCGGGCAGCCAACGGTGGCAAGGTCGTCTTTACAGGATACAACGGAATTTATGGCGAGATGGTGGTCATCGATCACGGCCAGGGGATTTTCAGCCTCTATTCCCATCTCAGCCAGATCAATGTAACCGTGGACAGCACAGTGGATCAGAATACGGTCATTGGTCTGACCGGAATGACCGGCATGGCTGGAGGCGACCACCTGCACTTTTCCATGCTGATAAATGGAGTATTTGTCAATCCTCTGGAATGGTGGGATCCGCACTGGATAGCGGTCACCATTGAAGACCCACTGGCAAGCTCCAGATTCAATTAAAAGAATAAACTGCTCAGGTGGAGACCGATAGCTCTATGGCTACAGACTATCCACCTGAGCAGTTACTACAAATCAATCCTCTATCTCGTAATCCCCCTGACCACAGAAGCTGCAGCGCAGCTCGGGATTATCCTTGTCAAAGATGTACTCCCATTTTTTTTCCTCGATCAACTGGGCCTGCCCCTGGCCACAACTGACACATACCCACCTGTCACCCTCTTCTGTCTCAAATAAGTGCATACCGTCCTCAATATAATAGAATTATTATAATATTTTAAAAAGATAGAGCGAGGTCTTTAATGCAACTGAGAATTTTTCTTTTCAGCTGTGCGCCTTGAACCTGCTATTCTTTTTATTATTATAAACCGTGATGGAGCCAAACACACCATCAAAACCTGCTGTCCGTTGCACCTGATTCTGCCTGACCCGACTGATGGCCTCCGCAAATAAGGGTACATCCACCGCAGATAAGTCGGAAACCGGTGTCTCTGTCAAGATCATGAGTTCGGAACCAAACTGTTGGATGAGCTGCAGATACTTCCTGATAACGGTTTTTGTTCCTGGTCCGACTCCCAGAAGTTCAGACAGGAGCTCCTGCAGAGGAATCAGGCTGTGGACATCTGGAGATCCTGGAGGATAGAGCGGGGCATGGCGATCAGCCAGTTCAAGAACCCTGGAAAGGACACCTATGGTCAGAGGCTTACCACAGACCGGGCACAGACCGTGCAGTCTCCGGCTCTCCTGCGGATTACAACGGAAACCGCAGGAGCGATGCCCATCATAATAATACTTCCCCTCTTCCGGGTAAAATTCAATGGTTGCGGCCAGATGACGATGCCCGCTTGCATCGCACGGATTCTGTAGAGCAGACTTCATTGCGAAAAAATCAAAGGTGGTATCAAAGATATTGGCTTCCCGGCACAGTTTTCCCGGAGAGTGGCAATCTGAATTCGACATAAGGGTAAAACGGTCAAGGGCTGAAATGAGCCGGTTCATTTCCGGATCAGAAGAGAGCCCAGTCTCCAGGGCAAAGATATGGGACGAGAGATCGCCAAAGCACTCTTCAACGGAGTCAAATCCCGACCGCGAGCCAAAGAGGGAAAACCAGGGAGTCCAGATGTGGGCCGGTACAAGAAAACCGCCGGGTGCCTTCTCCAGGACTATTTCCAGGAGATCTCGTGAATCAAGTCCGAGAATGGGTCTGCCGTCTGCCGCGAGATTGCCGATGGCGGCCAAAGCCTCATTGATACGTTCCGCCGATGCAAAATCAGGGACAAAAATCAGATTATGCACCTTCCTGACCCGGCCATGACGTTTATAGATGGAACTTATTTCAGCACTCAAGACAAAGCGGGCAGGAACAGCCTCAGGTAGGGGTGCAAAGGGAAAAGGTAAAGAAAAATCCGGCGTTATCGACTCGTTGAGCTGAAAAAATCCTGGTTCAGCGGGTACAAGTGTCTCTTTCAACTCACGGAACCATAAGGGATGGGTAAAATCTCCTGTTCCCAGGAGATGGACGCCTTTTATGTGGGACCAGGCTGCCAGGGAACGAATATGGGAACTCTTGCTGGTGGCCCGTGAATAGAGGGAATGAATATGAAGATCAGCAATAAAACGCATCGTCATCTCAAAAAGCCATATGAAGAACCATCGCCGTTAACACTGCTGCCTTCCTGGCCACTTTCTTATGGTATTCCAAGATTAGGGCTATTTTTGCTTTCAGCCGATATGACAGAAACCTGCCTTGCCAATCCGGGGGATTTGCAGGGGACGTACTGCAAACAAATTCACAGACAGCAACTTATAAACACCTTGTCATGATATAAGAGCACATATGAATCTTGTTCATAGATACTGTCAGGAGCGTATGGTCAATGAGTGCCGGCAGTTATTATGCGGTTACCACCTGTTTCCTGTTTTGACGATCCAGCCTCTGAATCAACTCAATAATTCCTTCTTCATCGGTAATCAATGCATCCGGGCATTTACGGATAAGCTTCTCACTCATCTCCTTACATAAACATCGGGAGAGATCCAAGGCCACAACTGTACCCTTGTGCTTACGAATGGCCTCCATCCCTTTGATGCCGTCATTTTCAGAGCCGGAAAGAATTATTCCAGCAACGCGTTCTTTGAAAAGGGGCGCCATTGAGGTCAGTGCCGTATTAATTGCCCCTTGTTTCATAACGCTTGGCGTATTTATTACATGAAGGACATAGTGACCGCTATAAGGAGAAGTAGTCACTCGTTCCGCACCTGAGAAGATATAACAGCAACCGCCCTCCATGGTCAGGCCATCCTGACCGCGTACCACTTTCATGCCGCTGATCGAATCAAGATATTCCACAAATGAAGAGATTTTTTCCGGGTCGTCATGGATAATCACAACCACGGCCCCACCCATTTCCGGTGAAAGGGAAGGCATGATTCTCAGGAGATTGACATAGCCACCCTCTCCCGCGCCCATCACCATGACAGAGGAAAGACGGCGGAATCTCTCGTTCGGGCTTAATTTTAATTCATCACCACATTGACTGCATTGCACTCTTCCGTTCATTAAAGATATCCGGCTTTCCACCACGTTTCTGGCCCCACACTCCTCACAAAAAACAAGTTGCTGGGTATCAGCAGTCTCATATTCGCTGATTACAGACTGCATGGGATCAATGGCTTTTACGGAAATGGTTGATGCCTGAAAAACTTTCTTTATTATCAGCTCATTATCGGCAGCCATGTCACTTCCCCTGAAAAAGGAGGTCTTGGCCACAAAATCGACAGCTCCATATTTGAGGGCATCAAAAGATCTGGCGGTCCCATCCCGGCTTAAGCTGGAAAAGATAATGGTCGGAGTCGGGGTATGGATCATCAGATGTTGCAGGGTGGTTAATCCATCCATGATCGGCATTTCCATATCCAGAATGAGGACATCAGGTCGGAACTTGATAATCTGTTCCAAAGCCTCTATGCCATTTGCCGCATCATCCATTATCTGAATATGCTGTATCCTCTTGAAGATATCCCGCAAGATTCTGCGGAAGACCCAGGAGTCATCAGCAATAAGGACTTTGATCGGAGGAGGTAGCGCTGTTGTTTGGGTAGCTTTGTTGATCAAAACTCTCTGCCCTCATGAAAATAATTTCTCAGATAAATACTCAGCGGCAAACGATAAAACATCAGCACCTTGGTTGTCTCCATTTGTAAAACTCTCACAAAATTCCAGTCGACTTGATACGATCTGAACTGCTACAGTATAACATCATAAAGAGGGAAATTGTCAAGGGAACTCATCCTACATAAAAAATTTGTAACGCAATTTCAGTGCCCTTCCGCCATCATGCATAAAGAGCATGTGCCTGGATATACTCAAGGACAGCTGCCGGCACAACCTCTTCAACAGTCATCTTGTCCCTGATCATTTGACGAATGCGGGAGGAAGAGATAGCACTAATCGATGTAGAAGGGAAAAAAGGGGAAAAGATCTTTTTGTGCAGGACAGGATGATGCCAGGACTGTGGAGAATCGTCTGCTTTATAACCAAGTTTTTTTATGAGATCCCGCACCTCGCCAAAGGCGGATCCGGTCCTGTCCAGCACCACAAGATGGGTTGCACGAAGAACCTCCCTATACAATTTCCAGCTGCTGATATCAAGAAAGGCATCCGCCCCAATGATGAAAAAAAAATCAGTGGTAATGGGTACCTGGCTCTGTAAATACCGTAAGGTGTCGATGGTATAGGACGGCTCAGGCAGGCTGGCCTCTATAGTGGACAGTCTGAAATAAGGCCTGCCGGCCAGGGCCAGTTCAATCATCTTGGCCCGATGGGAAAAACTGGCTACAGCCTTACCATCCTTATGGGGGGGTAAGGCTGCGGGGATAAACAGGACCTCCTGCAGGGCGCAAAATTGCTTGGCGATCTCGGCAATCTGCAGATGTGCATTATGAACAGGATCAAAGGTGCCTCCGAGAAGCCCCACCTTTTCTGTTCGTGGATTCAAGTCCGTACCTGCCCGGCGCCATAGATGATAAATTTCTTGGTGGTGAGCTCGGATAGCCCCATGGGGCCGTAGGCGTGCAATTTCGTGGTGCTGATCCCGATCTCAGCCCCCAGGCCAAGCTGTCCGCCGTCGTTGAATCTGGTGGAGGCATTAACCATTACTGCCGAGGCATCGACCTCGGCCAGAAAACGCTGGGCATTGCTGTAATCCTCAGTAATGATCACCTCGGTATGTTGAGAGCCATACTCGGCCATATGGTTCATGGCCTCATCCAGTGAGCCAACGACCCTCACACTGAGAATCAGATCAAGAAATTCCGTTCCCCAGTCACTCGGCAGGGCGGGTTTTATCAGGGGAGTAAGAGCAACGCTTTCAGGGCATCCCCGAAGCTCCACTCCGGCTGAGCTGAGTTCCTGGGCGATCACAGGAAGATAGCTGACCGCAATATCGCGATGGATGAGCAGCCCTTCGAGGGCGTTACAGACACCGGGACGTTGGGTCTTGGAGTTCATGATCACCGGCGTGGCCTTGAGAGGGTCGGCACTCCGGTCAACAAAGATATGACACACTCCTTTATAGTGTTTCAAAACCGGGATCCGGGAAGTCTCCGAGACAAAGCGGATCAGACCTTCGCCACCGCGGGGGATGATCAGATCTATGAACTCTTCCTGAGCCAGAAGCGTTGTCACGGCCGCACGATCAGTCACCGGCACGACCTGGATGGCAGCAGGATCTATATCACGGGCAGCCAGGACTCCCTGCAGGACCTCTGCCAGGGCTAGATTGGAATGGATGGCCTCTGAGCCCCCCCTGAGGATGATGGCATTGCCGGCCTTCAGACAGAGTGCCGCCGCATCCACGGTCACATTGGGACGGGACTCATAGATCATCCCGATCACCCCCAGCGGTATCCGCATCCTGCCCACCATCAAACCATTGGGCCGCTTACTCAGGTTCAGGATCTCCCCTACGGGATCCGGCAGGGCGGCAACTTCCTGCAGGCCGTCAATCATGGAGGCCATCACCTTGTCCGAAAGCTCCAACCGGTCAAGCATGGCCGCTGAGAGCCCCTTTGTCCTTCCGGCTGCCAGATCCTTCCGGTTCTCTTCCTGAATGAACGGCCGTTTCTCCTTCAGGGCCTCGGCCATCTGCCGGAGCAGACTGTTCTTGGTCTCGGTGGACAAAGCAATCAAGCTGCGGGCCGCCTTTTTGGCCCTCTGGGCCATCACACGGATGTTGCTGGTCAATCTCCTGATTTTGTGACATTTTTATCCATGCTCCTACAGTAGGACCAGATTATCCCGATGGATAACCTCATCGCAATCCTTAAAACCAAGCAAAGATTCAATTGCATCGGAATGATGCTGCTTGATGATATCCAGGTTGACAGAGCTGTAATTAACCAGCCCCGCGGCCATTGGTTTGTTGTTGCTGTCGAGACAATGGACGGCGTCCCCTACTCCGAACTCACCCCGAACCTCCAGGACCCCGGAGGAAAGAAGACTTTTCCCATGTCGGCACAGGGCATCACAGGCGCCCTCGTCAAGGACCAGATAGCCTTTGGGCCGCAGTACGTAGGCTATCCAGTGTTTGCGGCGCTGGATCTTCTCCTCGGCCGGGAGGAAGAAGGTCCCGATCATTTCGCCGCTGAACAGTTTCTGTAATATGGCATCGTTGCGGCCGGGACCGATAAAAGAGCAGCCCCCACCTGCGGCCACCATCTTGGCGGCACGAATCTTGGACTGCATACCACCGGTGCCGAGGGTACTTTTTACATTGGCGGCCATGGCCTCAATCTCCGGAGTCACCCGGGCAACGGTATAAACAGGGCGGGCCGAAGGGTCAGAGAGGGGGTTGCCGGTATAGAGGCAATCCACATCGGTGAGACAGATAAACATATCGGCCTCGATGAGATTGGTGATCAGGGCCCCCAAGGTATCATTGTCGCCGAAACGGAGCTCTTCGCCGGAGACGGGATCATTCTCGTTGATAATAGGAATGGCCCCGAAACGGAACAGGGTGAGGATGGTATTGCGGACATTGAGATACCGGTCACGGCTGGCGAGGTCGGCGTGCGTCAGCAGGAGCTGACTGACAATCTTGCCGAATCGCTGAAAGGCCTCGTCATAGGTCTGCATCAGACAGGACTGACCAATGGCGGCCAGTGCCTGTTTTTCCTTGAGACCGACCTTGAGGGTGTCGCTGAGGACGATTTTTTTTCGGCCGGCGGCCACGGCCCCGGAGGTGACCAGAATCACCTCACGTCCGCTGTCCTTAAGAAAAGACAGATCACGGGCAATATTTTCCACAACATTTTGATTGATGCCCGACTCGGTGGTGAGAACGGCGCTGCCGACCTTGACCACAATCCGTTTGGCCTTGTCAAAAAGGGTCTGACGAAAGTAGAGGCCGTCCTCTTTGCTGATCTCATTGGTCATGATCAAATAAACCCAATATATCAAATATGCCCAATACCTTAACTAAGGTACTCGTTGCAGAACTTATTCGCCATCTACCTGCGGTGAAACATCTTCTTGGTCGTTCTCTATTTGGGATGAAGCATTCCCTTGCTCCTCCTTCTGTTCCTGTGTCAAGATTTCGTAACTCCTCAAGTTTTTCTTCGATGCAATCCTTGAGCTCCTGGATTCCCTCCCCGGTAAGACCGGAGATAAGGGCAACCTGAAAACCTTTCCCGGTGAAGCAATCCACCGTATCTTGAACTTTTTCAGGTTCAACAATATCCTTTTTATTCAAGACAACAATCTGGGTTCTGTCAAGGAGATCTTCCCGATAGGAGCGCAGCTCATTCTCTATCACCTGAAAATCTGTCTGCACATCATCTGCAGAGAGATCGATCACATGCAGCAGGATCCGGGTTCGTTCTATGTGGCGCAGGAACGTATAACCCAGGCCTGCACCATCATGTGCGCCCTCAATGAGTCCGGGGATATCCGCGATAATGCATGGTTCTTGATATTTAAACTGAAGAACCCCAAGTTGAGGCTCCAGGGTGGTGAAGGGATAACTGGCCACCTTGGGATTCGCCGCAGAGAGTCTGGAGAGAAGGGTTGATTTACCGGCATTGGGCAGGCCCACCAGACCGACATCGGCCATAAGCTTCAGCTCAATCCGCAGCCAGCGTTCTTCTCCTTCTCTGCCTTTAGTGGCAAAACGGGGTGTCCGGTTGGATCCGCTGGAAAAATGCGCATTGCCCAGTCCGCCGCCGCCACCTTTGGCTGCCACATAGGTATCGCCATTGGCCACGAGTTCGGCAAGCACTTCCTTGGTCTCACTGTCTTTTATTATCGAGCCGACAGGCACCAGCATATGGCAGTCATTGCCGTTACGGCCGTGCATGTCCTTACTCTGGCCGTTACCGCCCCTGTCGGCCTTGAAATGGGAGCGGTAGCGGAAATCAATCAGGGATTGCAGTCTATTGGAGGCCTCAAGAATAACACTGCCGCCCCTGCCGCCGTCACCACCGCTTGGACCGCCCTTGGGTACATATTTTTCACGTCGAAAACTGACGCAGCCATTGCCGCCATCACCAGCCTTTACGAAAAATTTTGCTTCATCAACAAAGGCCATTTTTTATTTAATCCCCATCACAAAAAGTCCGCTAACATGAAAAAAAAAGCTCGACCATCAATAAGAAACATTGAAGTCGAGCTCAAGCCTGTTCCGGAGTCATATATCTTGAAATGGCTCCGGCGAGGTAACTGGAACACTAATCAGGCTGCCGGATAGACGCTGACCCGTTTTTTGTTACGACCAAATTCCTCAAAGGTCACTACGCCATCCACCGTGGCAAAGAGGGTATAATCTCGGCCACATCCCACATTGGTTCCAGGATGAATCTTGGTGCCAACCTGACGAACCAGGATGCAACCGGCAGTGACATTCTGGCCACCGAATCTTTTCACTCCACGTCTCTGTCCTGCACTGTCGCGACCGTTTCTGGAACTGCCGCCCGCCTTTTTATGCGCCATGATCTACTCCCTTTTACCGGGTTCTACTCCAACCGGCAATGTGCTTTTCGTTTTTATATAAGATGGTGTACGACTCTTATGCGTTGATTTCCTGAATCTGCAGAGCGGTAAAAAACTGCCGATGGCCATTTTTTACCTTATAGCCCTGACGTTTCTTTTTCTTGAAGATAAGTATCTTCTTGCCCTTTCCCTGCTCTGCAATCCGGGCTACCACCTTGGCATTCTCCAGAACCGGACGGCCAATCTGGGCATTTTCGCCATCAACCACCATCAGGACATCATCCAATTCAATGACGTCTCCAACATTTCCATTTATTTTTTCTACTCGCAGCTGGTCTCCGCAAGCTACCTGATACTGTTTTCCACCGGTACGTACTATTGCATACATTATATATCCCTCTTTGGAAAAAACCTGAGTATATCACCATTCACGACTACGAAAAACAATACAAAAGACACTTTTTTTTAGCAGATGTCAATATTTTTTCCCTGATTCGTTCAATATACTTACAGATACAGGATAAGATGCTCTCGCAAATCAATATCGTCACCTGAACGGCAAAAACGACAGACAAAATCGGCCGTTTTCCATCTCTATAATAGCCCTCCTCCCGGCGACTGGCCAGGTGCCACCCCAAAAAGATTTGGCTGTTTCATCAATGGCAGATATAATTTGCCGGTCGCCACATCAGGAGCAAAACAGATTGGCTGTTTCATAACAGCCTCTTTTATGATCAATGGCAGATATAATTTGCAAGTCGCCACACCAGGAAACAGCAGAATAGATTGCTGTTTCCTGGTGTGGCATAAGAGACCGAAATGAAATAATCAAGAAACAAACCTTGCTTGTTTCATTACGGCCTCTAAAAATAATGGGCACTTTCCCCAGAAATATCTATAATACAAAAATAATGTATTAAAGATCAGGTTTGCATGCAAGCAGAAAAAATCACAAAAAAGAGCTGATGATTTGAAAATAAGTGGCACTGGCACTGTTGAGGGAGACGAACAAGGAACCGGGCTTTGCCTCCATTTCAAGGGACAATGGACAATCAACAGTGTCTTCCCCTCTTTTGCTGAGTTCAAATCCCTTTTCACCGGCAAAATCGCCTCAGTCTCTTTTAACACCAAAGACCTGGACGCCTGGGACAGTCGTTTGCTGATTGTCGTCAACGACATCAAAGAATATGCCGCCCTGAACAATATCTTGTTTGCTGTCGAGGGGCTCCCTCCCGGGGTGCAACGGCTGCTGGCCCTGGCCTCTGCATCTCCAGGAAAGCCTCCGTTCAACCCCGGGGAGAGCAACCAATCCTTCCTAGAGATCATTGGCAGCAAGTCCACCCACCTGCTTGAGGACTGCGGTGAACTTCTCTCTTTTACCGGCACAGTCACCCTGAGCTTTCTTCGCCTCCTTTCCGGCAAGGCCCAGTTTCTCAAATCAGATTTTCTCTATTTCCTGGAGGAGTGCGGACCAATGGCGCTGCCCATTGTTTCGCTGATCTCGCTACTGGTTGGTGTTATCCTCGCCTTTGTGGGGGCGGTACAGCTGCAGTTGTTCGGAGCAGAGATCTATATTGCCAATCTCGTTGGCCTGGGGATGACCAGGGAAATGGG
The DNA here is from genome assembly GCA_963776835.1 of uncultured Pseudomonadota bacterium. Taxonomy (GTDB): domain Bacteria; phylum Desulfobacterota; class Desulfobulbia; order Desulfobulbales; family Desulfocapsaceae; genus UBA2270. The sequence goes on along the minus strand of CAVZOB010000001.1, from coordinate 429,137 downwards.
GGCGATGATGGCTGCCATTATCATGGCAGGCAGAACCGGTGCCGCTTTTGCCGCCCAACTGGGAACCATGCAGGTGAATGAAGAAATTGATGCCCTGCAGACCATGGGAATTGATCCAGTCGACTTTCTGGTGCTGCCTCGCCTGTTAGCCCTGCTGATCATGATGCCCTTACTCGCCCTGTGGGCTGATCTGCTGGGCATAGGTGGTGGTTTTCTCATTGCCCGGATGACTCTTAATATAAGTATGGTCGAATATTATAATCAAACCATTGGTGCGGTTACGCTCAGACATTTAGGGGTTGGTCTGTTCAAGGCGATAATCTTTGGTTATCTGGTTGCCTTTTCCGGCTGCCTCAGAGGCATGCAATGCGGACGCAGTGCCTCAGCTGTGGGGACAGCAGCCACTTCAGCGGTGGTCACTGCCATAGTCTTTATCGTGGTTTCCGATGCGTTCATGACCGTTATTTTTAATATCCTTCACATCTAAGGGCCGGCTCGCTGTCTCGTTAAAAATATGCAAACTGAACCCCTGATAACCATCAGCAACCTGACCATGGCCTACGGATCATACGTCCTCCAGCGGGATCTGAATTTCACCATCCAGCAAGGGGATATATTTGTGATCATGGGTGATTCAGGCTGCGGCAAGTCAACCCTGCTCAGACTCATGATCGGGCTGAAGGAACCGGCGGCCGGGGCGATCCATTTCCGTGACACCAATTTCTGGGAGGCATCAGCCGAGCATCGCAATCAGATTATGCGCGGATGTGGAATTCTGTATCAGAACAGCGCCCTTTTCAGTTCAATGACCCTGGCCGAGAATGTTGCCCTGCCCCTGAGTCAGCATACCACACTGGCCCAGGATGAGATTGGGGATCTTGTCTCACTGAAACTGCGCCTGGTCGGTCTTGCCGGATTTGAGGATTTCTACCCCTCGGAGATCAGCGGCGGCATGAAAAAACGGGCGGGCCTGGCCAGGGCCATCGCCCTTGACCCGGAGATCCTTTTTTTTGATGAACCCTCGGCGGGCCTTGACCCCATCAGCGCCCGACTGCTCGATGATTTGATCCTTGAGATACGCGACAGCCTGGGGGCCACGGTTGTGCTCGTCACCCACGAACTTGCCTCCATCTTTGCCATCGGCAACGATTCAATCTTCCTTGATGCGGATTCGCATACCATGATTGCCCAGGGAGCTCCTCTTGAGCTCCTTGAATCAACAACGAACAGAAAGGTAAAACAATTCTTGACCCGAGGGGCAAGTGAACAAGGGAAAAATTCCCCACTTAAGCTGTCTTGAAAAGAATACGATAAGGATACACCTATTCCATGAGCAATAAAGCAAACTCCACCCGTATCGGCGCCTTTGTCGTCTTATCCTTTATGCTGCTGGTCGGCGGGATCGTCATTTTTGGCGGAGGCGATCTCTTCCGCAACAAGAATATCGCCATCGTTTACTTTGAAGGTTCTTTGCAGGGGCTGAATGTCGGCGCCCCTGTGACATATCGGGGGATCACGATTGGCCAGATCAAAGAGATCCTGCTCGACGTTGATGCCGCCACCTACCAGATCACCGTGCCGGTGCTGATCACTCTTATCCCTGACAAGGTTATCAAGATTAAAGGGAAAGACAATAAAGATAAAATCCACGATATCAATACATTCTTAAAGGCAATGTGCGACCGGGGTCTGCGGGCCACCCTGAAGTCCCAGAGCCTCCTCACCGGCAAGCTCTATATTGACCTGGCCATCCACGAGGATACTGTGGCGGTCTATCACGACAAAGATGGCGAATATCTGGAAATCCCCACGGTCCCCTCGGAGATGCAGCAGATGACCAGAGCCATGCAGTCCCTCGATTTTGTTGAGCTTGCGGCCAAGTTCTCAAGCACCATGGACTCCCTGGCAAAGATGTCCACCACCCTGGAGCAGGCCCTGAACTCCGATACCTCCAAGCAAAAACTGGCCCTCTTCTTTAGTAGTCTTGACCGTTTCCATTCCATCCTCTCCAAGGTTGATGATGACCTACTGCCCTTGATGAACAAACTCGATACAACCTTCGAGAAAACTGCCCAACTCTCAGACAATACCAATAGAATGGTTGAGCGTATTGACGGAAAGATTGATCCTTTTTTTGTCACCATGAACGGTGCCGCACGCGAAATGGGCGTGGCCATGCAGGCCACTGAGTCATTTATGAGTGAGTTGAAACAATCCACGGGCATCGAATCCCCTCTCTATTATCAACTGACCGATAGTATCAGCGAGATGGGCAAGGCGGCTCGATCCATACGCACCTTCACCCAATCTCTTGATCGCAACCCCCAGGGGCTCATCTTTGGAACACAACAACGGAGGGACTCTTCCAAATGAACACGAAAACGATCACCTTTTTGTCTTTTATCCTGGGTTCTTGCCTTCTCGGAACCCTGGCCGGCTGTTTTCAGGCACAACCGGTGCAGCAATATACCCTGACCTCAGGGCCACCGTTGCATGCTCTGCACCAGACGCTTCCCCCCATGACCATCCTGATCGGACCGGTGAAACTGGCAAGCTATCTTGACCAGCCACGAATGGTCAGGCGTTATGGCTCCACCCGAATCGACTCAATCCCAGGCCACCAATGGGCAGGGGACCTTGCGGAGATGATAGGCAATAAACTGGTGGCGGAAATCAGCGATCTGCTCCAGCCCGATCCGGTTTATACTTATCCCGGTACGGTAATATTGAACCGGGGAAAAAGGGTCACCATTGACATCCTCCGATTCGAAGGAACAGAGGACAAAAACGCCACGATTGAGGCCCGCTGGACCCTCCATGACTTGGGGAAAAAATCGATCGTCAAGACGCAGACATCCTTTATTCAGGTTCCGCTCACCGATGACAGCTACGAGGCCCTGGCCACAGCCCTCAGTCAGGGCCTGACCCGGCTGAGCCGGGAGATTGCTGAATCGCTCATGAACGGAAAAATTGAATAAGGAAGACAGGCAGATAAAAAAATGAAGCCAATCAACAAGCAGATCGCTCAAAGATGCTTTGTCAACGCCCCTTGGCAGGCACTGAAGACAGACTACCTGGATCTCTTTATTGAACACGGAATTCAACCTGAAATCGGTCTGGAAGGCACCTGTCTTTACGATGAAGAGCCGGAGGAATTCCGGCGCGTCGCTGCCATCTTCCACAGACACAAACTTGCCTGCACCCTCCATGCCCCGTTTTTCGACCTGGCGCCCGGCGCGCTCGATCCCCATATCCTGGCAGCCAGTCGCGAAAAATTGCGCCTCGCCTTTGAGCTCCTCGAGATCTTCAGGCCGCGTTCCATTGTCTGCCATCTCCAGTTTGAGGAAAACAAACAGGGATACAAACTGGCCGAATGGACTACTGCCGCCCTTGCCACCTGGCAAGAAGTTCTGCAAACGGCCACCAGTCATAACGTGCCGATCATGCTCGAAAACACCTATGAAAAATCAGCCAATGCCCATAAGATTATCCTGAGAGAGCTTAACTCTCCCTATGCCGGCTTCTGCCTTGATGTGGGCCATCTATTAAGTTTTTCCCACTCTTCCTGGCAGGAGTGGCTGCCAACTCTTTTGCCCTGGCTGGGTCAATTACATCTGCACGACAATCATGGCGAGAGTGACCAGCATCTGGCGCCTGGAGGGGGGAAGTTTGACTTTCCCGGTCTTTTCCAATTTCTGCGTCACCATGACCTGCATCCTCTCATCACCTTGGAGCCTCATAGTCAGGAAGATCTATGGCAGGCATTTGCCTATCTGGAAGAAAGTGGACTGCTCTCCGGGATCTGAAATTGAAGGATCAACCAAATTTTGCCCTTCACCATGGTTTTTCATAGGAAAGGCAACTACTTCTTGCAATCAGCCGAATCTTCCATTTCACCAAGACCCCATGAACAGGGATGAAAACAATCGCTTGCAGGGCTTTATAAAACATTGGCTGCAGAACAGACAGAGCCCCATTATCCTCAAGACCAAACATGAATCCTTTCTGATCCAACCTGCAAGCATTGTGAAACTCGTGTCATATTGGAAAATCGAGGAGCGGTTCAATATTCGGAAAGAAAACAGAAGGAAGCCCGCGCATCAATGACTACTGAAATAAAGAATCCCCTGGAGATATACAAGGCCCTGCCTCAAACTAACTGTGGCCATTGTGGTGTCCCTTCATGCATGGCCTTTGCGGCATCGGTGATACAGGGCTTGAAAACCCTGAATGGCTGCCCATACCTGGAAAAGAATATTGCCGAACAATTACACTCCCGGATTGTCAGACGACGTTCCATGGACGATGAACACAAAGAAGTCATCAGCAAGCTGCAACAGGAAGTGCGCCACCTTGATTTTAATCATGTTGCCCCACGCATTGGCGCCCGGTTATCATCTGGAAAACTCGCCATTAACTGCCTGGGACGGGATTTTTTCATTCACCCCAACGGGGAAATGACCTCCACCTGCCACGTCAATCACTGGCTCTATGTCCCCCTGCTGCACTATGTTCTGGAATGTCAGGGCCTAGAACCAAAAAATGACTGGGTTCCCTATGGCGAGTTGCCTGGCGCTGCGGAATGGAGCCAATATTTCACTCATCGCTGCGAAGAGGCACTGCAACAACTGACGGACGCCCACAGCGAACTGGTTTTTGAGATCTTTTTTCTTTTTGGCGCTCAAGAAATGACCGCAACCGGCGGTGCGGACCATTCCCTGCTGATCATGCCCCTGCCCAAAGTTCCTTTTCTGGTCAATTACTGGCAAGCGGAAGACGGCTTTCCTTCAGAGTTGAACATCCTTGTCGACCGTTCTGCTGCCCAGAATATCAATGCCCACTCCATCACCCTGCTTGCCCGCGGTATTGTCGAGATGTTCCGCCAGCTTGTCGTCTCCCACAGCAGAGATGGGAAATTATTTTAAAGGTTTGAAACCACCCTTAATTATCGGCATTACCCTTGCCGCTGATCCTCCTCCTTTTGAAATTCAAAAAAATTGAGTTTTGTTTATAAAGTGCAAATCGATATCTTTTATAGTATATTGATGAACTTATCAATATAAAGATTTTTATCTTTCATTTCAGTATTTTACCATACAAGGAGGTGCGCTGTGTCTTCACGATTTTTCCCATCCATTCTTTTCTGTACTCTCTTGCTTGCCGGTTGCGCTCCCATAACGCAAAATCAAATGGCTGCCAAAGGTGGCGCTCCCCTTGCTGCCAAGCAGATATTTGACCTGGTTTCCGGTAACACCCTACAAATGGAGTCCATTGGCTTTAATGCCCAGATGTATTTTCAACCCGATGGAACTATCTTGGCCCGCGCCACATCCATGACCGTGGACGACACCGACAAGGGCAAATGGGACATTAATGGAGAGAACCAGCTTTGTATCAAGTTCAAAGTCTGGTATTATGGAGTGATGCACTGTTATTCCGTTTATTCATATGCAGGGGAAAATGCCTATGCACTCTTCAACGATAACGGAGCCCTCGCCTACAATGCCAGGTCTTTCAGTGGTGATTCGGCGCATATCTACCAACCGACCAAGTCAACTCACAAAGACACTTATCTCCGGGAATCCCTGACCACAGGACAGCCTTCTTCCGCACCTGTGCCACCTTCAGTTTCCCAGGTTGTTGAGCCATCCAACAAGGCCTCCTATCTCCGGGAGTCTCTGGCCTCGGAAAAGAATGTTCCTTCCCAGCAGGAGACAGAGATATCGGCTTCTCCTGAACAGAGTGAGGAAGCACGGCCAACTGCTAGGGATGAAGAGGTGGAACATACTGTTAAATCCATGGCCAGGAACTGTCCGGGATGCAATCTGGCAAAAAGCGATCTGCGGCAGGCAGACCTGGTGGGCGCCAATCTCAAGAAGGCCGATCTGCAAGGGGCCGACCTGAGCCGCGCCAATCTGCGCCGCGCCAATCTTGAAGGGGCAAATCTCAGCGGTGCCATCCTGTTGAGCACCAATCTACCAGGCGCCAATATGAAAGGCGCTGATCTCACCAATGCCAATTTCACCGGTGCCAACCTGATCAAAGCCGATTTCACCGGGGCCAAGACCGAGAATATGATCCTGACGAATGCACTCCTTGAGGGCGTAAAAGGGCTGAAATAAACATGAGTGCCGGATTTGTTCATCTCCACGTCCATACCCAATATAGTTTGCTGGATGGAGCCATCCGTATTCCCGACCTCTTGGACAAGTGCAGGGAATATGGAATGGACAGCGTGGCCATTACCGATCACGGAGCCATGTACGGTGCGCTCGAATTTTACGTCAAGGCCAAAAAGGCCGGCATAAAACCGATCATCGGCTGCGAGTTCTACATGGCCCCCGGCAACCGGGCGGAACGGGAAAAAGGTCATTTCCACATCGTGCTTCTGGCCATGGACATTGCCGGCTACAAGAATATGATGAAGATGGCCGCCATTGCCCAGTTTGAGGGTTTTTATCATAAACCTCGCATCGACATGGAGACCCTCGCCAACCATAACGAAGGACTGATAGCTCTGACGGCATGTCTCCACGGCCAGGTCCCCTGGCTCATTGGTCAGAATGACATGGAAGGGGCCGGCGTCAAAGCAAGAGAATTACATAATATTTTTGGCGACCGCCTTTACTTCGAGCTCCAGGAAAATGGTATCCCAGAACAGACCCCGGTCAATATCGGGATGAAGAAACTGGCGGCGGAACTGCAAATCAAGACCGTGGCCACCAACGACTGTCACTATCTGAACAAAGATGAGGCCCATGCCCATGACGTGCTCCTCTGTATCCAGACCAACAATACCATAACCAACTCCAAACGTTTTAAATTTTCCACTGACGAATTTTATTTTAAATCTCCGGCGGAGATGAAAAAAAACTTTCAGCATACCCCGGAGGCCATTGACGCAACCGTCGAGATTGCCGGGCGCTGCAATCTGGAAATTGCTTTTGGAGACTACTACTTCCCTATTTTTCCAGTGGTGGAAGGCGAAAGCCTTGACTCCATGTTCGCCACGGCCTGCTGGGAGGGGCTGAAAGAGAGGTTCGCGGCCATGCGCAAGGCCGGGACATTCACTCCTGAAGTGGAAAAGCAGTATAAGGAGCGGTTGACCACGGAAATTAATGTGATCAACGCCATGGGTTTTCCCGGCTATTTTCTCATCGTTGCCGATTTCATCAACTGGGCCAAGGATCAGGGCATTCCGGTGGGACCTGGCCGTGGATCCGGGGCAGGCAGTCTGGCCGCCTACTGCATGCGCATCACTAATATCGACCCCCTTCCCTACGGCCTTCTCTTTGAACGTTTTCTCAATATCGAGCGCCAAGGAATGCCCGATTTTGACGTCGATTTCTGCCAGGAACGACGCGGAGAAGTTATCAAATACGTGCAGAACAAATATGGCGGCGCCGCCCATGTCGCCCAGATCCTGACCTACGGCACCATGAAGGCGCGCGGGGTGATTCGCGACGTGGGCCGGGCCATGGACATCCCCTATGGCGAGGTGGACAAAATCGCCAAACTCATTCCTGAGCAGTTGAAGATGACGATCAAGAAGGCCTTTGCAGAAGAGCCTCGTCTTCAAGATGCCGCTGACAGGGACCCCGGAATTGCGGAACTGCTGCGCGTGGCTCAGTCGCTGGAGGGTTTGGCCCGCCACACATCCACCCATGCGGCAGGCGTGGTGGTCTCGCCGCTCCCCATGGTGGAATTCCTGCCCACCTGCAAGGGGAAAGATGGCGAGACCCTGACCCAGTATGACATGAAGCATACCGAGATGACCGGACTGATCAAGTTTGACTTTCTCGGACTCAAGACCCTCACCGTGATCGATAAGGCGCTTAAGCATATCAAGGCGGATATCGGCAACGATCTGGACATCGATGCCATCCCCATGGATGACCTCAAGACCTTTGATCTGCTCTGCAGGGGAGATGCCCTGGGAGTCTTTCAGCTGGAGAGTTCCGGAATGCGGGAGTTGCTGGTCAAGATGGCGCCCGAACAGTTCAGCGATCTGATTGCCCTTGTCGCCTTGTATCGTCCCGGCCCCCTGGATTCGGGGATGGTGGCTGATTTTGTTGAGACCAAGCATGGCCGCGCCGTTGCCAATTATCCCCTGCCCCAGATTAAATCAGTCCTGGAGGAAACCTACGGGGTTATTGTCTACCAGGAACAGGTCATGCAGATCTCCAATATCCTGGCCAGTTACTCCCTGGGAGATGCCGATAACCTGCGCCGGGCCATGGGCAAGAAGATCCCTGAGGTCATGGACAAGGAGAAGGTCAAGTTCATGGCCGGAGCCAAGAAAAACGGTATCCCGGACGATAAAGCCGAATTTGTCTTTGACCTGATGGCTAAATTTGCCGGCTATGGCTTCAATAAATCGCATTCTGCCGCCTATGCCCTGATCTGCTACCAGACTGCCTATCTCAAGGCCCACCACCCCGCCCAGTTCATGGCCGCCCTGCTTTCCTGCGACATGAACAACACCGACAAGATCGTCCTTTATATCAACGAGTGCCGGGAACACCAGATCGAGGTCCTGCCGCCCGACATCAATGAATCGATCTATGATTTCAGCGTTACCGACGATCGTGTCCGCTTTGGTCTGGCCGCGGTCAAGAATGTTGGCGGTTCCGCCCTGGAATCGATTATTCAGGAGAGAAAGGATGGGGGAAAATACTACTCCCTGGAAGATTTCTGCAACCGGATCGACTCCCGACGGGTCAATTCCAGGGTCATTGAAAGCCTGATCAAGGCGGGTTCTTTTGATTCACTGGGCTGCAGGCGATCGCAACTCTTCACCATCCTGCCCCAGGCAATGGAACAGGCCAAGGCTGCGCAGCGGGATCGACAGAGCGGCCAGATGTCCCTGTTTGCGCTGACGCCAGGCGCCAGTCAAAAAGAGATCATTACCATCCCTCTCCCTGACGTGCCGGAGTGGAGCGAATTGGAACGACTGGCCTTTGAAAAGGAAACCGTGGGTTTTTACATCACCGGCCACCCGCTGGAGGATGCCATCCATGAGATCAGAACCGTTGTCGACACCGATATCGGTAAACTGTCGGAGTGGGGTGACGAGCAGCCAGTCCGCGTTGGCGGCCTCATTCGTACCTGTAAGCTGCTGAAGAGCAAAAAGGGTGATTCCATGGCCTTCATTACCCTGGAGGATGTCCTGGATTCAGTGGAGGTAGTGGTCTTCCCGGAGGCCTACTCCCGCGCCCAGCATCTGTTATCCTCCACCGAGGCGGTGATCATCCTGGGGACGGTGCAGAAGGATGAGCGAGGCGCCAAGATCATCGCCGAGTCCATCGATCTCCTCCCCGAGGCCCGGGAAAAATATACCGAATCCATCAAGATGGAACTGCAGGCTCCGACCATCACCAGACAACGGCTGGAGGCGCTGAAAAAAACCTGCTATCAATACCATGGGCTTTGTCCCCTGCTGGTCACCCTGCAATTTCCCGGACACGGTGAGGTGGACGTTGAGGTCCTCAAGGATCTCACCATCAGACCATGCCGTGAATTCTCCGAAAAAACCGAGGAGATCCTCGGCTATCCGGCCCTTTCTTTCAAGAAAAAACCGCTCATCGCACCCTCCCGCAGGAAATGGGGCAAATCTTAGCTGAATATCCGGAAACCCGCGGCTGAAAAGGGAACACCATGTGGAAATCCAAAGATGTCTATTTTCTTTCCGGCAGCACCGGTATCCTGGCCGAAGATCTCGGCAAGGCGCTGCTCTGTCAGTTTCCCGAGATAAGTTTCAATGAGGAAAAGATCCCTTTCATCAGGACGGAAAAGGATGCCTGGAATGCCCGTGAACATATCCTCAAACAATCGTCAGGCCGCCATCCCCTGGTCTTTTCCACCATCATGAATCCCGATCTGATCCGGATCCTGGACGCACCTGAGATTGAATTTTTCAATGTCTGTGACACCTATCTTGCCCGGCTGGAAGAACTCCTGGAAGCCAGACCCCTCCGCGAATCGGGATTTTCAAGGCATCTGGATGACACCACCATGGCCAAGCGGGTTGCTGCCATCCAGTACTGTATCTCCCATGACGATGGGTCTTCGACCAATGATTACGATGAGGCAGAGGCCATCCTGCTCGGGGTTTCCCGTTCAGGTAAGACCCCGGTTTCCGTCTATCTGGCCACCCAGATGGGGATCAAGGCCGCCAATTACCCCCTGATCTGCGATGATTTAAACGCCTATCGTCTGCCTGCGGATATCATCAGGAATAAAAAGAGGGTCATCGGCCTGTCCACCACCCCGGAGATCCTCCATCATATCAGGGAAAAACGGTATAAGGGCAGCTCGTACGCCAAACTTGCCACCTGCATTAACGAGATCAATCAGGCCCATCAGATCTTCCTTAAATATGATATTCCGATTATCATGGTGGATGGCAGGTCCATTGAAGAGACCGCGACCCAGGTGGCTCTGGAGCTGACCATCAAGAAAAAGATCCATTTACATACGAAAAAAAGTGAATAATTCAATTAAACAAACTACTGAAAACAATTAATTTCCCGCATGCTCAAAAAGTTCCTTTTTTAAATGAACAAGTAGATACAATACAGGATCTGTCCATGGCTGATTATGCAAAATTAGATTGCCCCGAAATCCTCGCGCATATCTTTTACCCGCAACCCGAGGCAGTGACCCCTCTGCCGCCCGGGGCCAGAGACTTCAATTTTGAGATGGCGCCGGGGGTGCATATCGGCTGCCGTTTTTATCTCACCCACTGCGATGCCCCCTCCATCCTCTACTTCCATGGAAACGGCGAGAGCATCAGTGACCATGACACCATTGGCCCGCAATACAATGAGGCGGGCATCAACCTGCTGGTGACTGATTATCGGGGATATGGGTGGAGCAGTGGCCAGCCCAGCGTTACCACCATGTTCAGCGATGGAGAGATCCTGTTGCAGGAGACCAGAAAGTGGCTTGAGGAAAATGGATACACCGGCGCCCTCTTCCTGATGGGCCGATCCCTGGGATCAGCCTGTGCCATTGATCTGGCGGCAAGGTTCTCAGATGATATCAAAGGCTTGATCATTGAAAGCGGATTTGCCGATACCCTCCCCCTGGCGCAGTCACTGGGCTTAAATTTGGATGATTTTGCCATTGAGGAAGAAGAGTGCTTCAATAACAGTGCCAAGATCGCTCTGGTCACCAGACCAACGTTTATCCTGCATGGCGCCAGAGACGAGATGATTTCCCCCGCCGAGGCGGAGAAACTTCAATCGTTTTGCGGGGCCAAGATCAAGGAATTTCAGGTTGTCCCCGGGGCAGACCATAATTCAATCATGGCGGTGGCGGGAAAGCTGTACTTTCAAGTAATCAAGCAGTTCATTGACAAGATCACCGGCACTTCATCCTGGCGGAAAAGACGGAAAACAGCAAAAAAAGAAAAAACAGAGTGTTGAAACCGGCAGAAATGCCGATAACTCACTTCATTCCCTAGCCACATTTTTTTCCTACAGTGACCCATGCGCAAACATATCATTCGAACCGTGTTGACAGCACTGATTCTGCTCTTTTTTGTCAGCCTGAACGGTTGCAGCCCAGCCCCTCTTGAACATGTCTTGTCCACCAAAAAAATGCCGATTCCACCACCGCCACCACCCGCTCCCATCAAAGCAGCAGCGCGTCCAGTACCTCTGCCGGAACCCTTGGCCGATCCTGAGATAGCTGCTGCTCCCGGGCTGATTCGCGTGGGAATCTTTCAGGATACGCCCCCCTATATTTATCACAAAGATACAAAAATAGAGGGACTGGAAGCAGACCTCGCCCGGCAGCTAGGGTCATTTTCCGGCAAGAAAATTCGATTTATCAGGGTACCGGAAAAAAGGGCGACAGAAGCCCTGCTGAAAGGATACATAGACATCGTCATGTCCGGTAGGAAAATTTTCAGGAGTGATGATCAGTCAATAACGTTCAGTGAGCCCTACCTGCGTGCCGGGCAGATCCTACTGGTCAGAGCTCGAGAGGTAGACCTCTTTTCAACAGGAATCTACAGCCTGGAAAATTCCGGTGTTAACCTCGGGGTCATCGAGGGAAGCGGCGGCGATCTGTTTCTCACCAAGACCATTCATGGCGTCAGAATTAAACGTTTCAAGACAGTTCAAAGCGCGATTCAGGCCTTGACACTTAAAAAGATTGACCTCTTCCTCCATGACGCACCAACGATCTGCTATTATGCCGCCCTCCATAAATCATCCGGCATCACCCCCATCCTGACCCTGGTGACGGAAGAATACCTGGGCTGGACGGTGAGAAAGGAAGACGAGAAACTGAGGAAACTGGCCAATCATTTTATTCAGCAAAGCAGGGATGATGGTCAGTTGCAGAAGACAATCAAACAATGGATTCCCAACCTGTAATCACGGAAGTATCCTTATGATGAAAAAAGAACAAAAACGGAGTGATTATCTTTCCTGGGATGAGTATTTCATGGCAGTCGCCCTGCTCTCAGCCCAGCGCAGTAAAGATCCCAATACCCAGGTGGGGGCCTGTGTGGCCAATGAACAGAACAAAATCGTAGGTGTCGGATACAACGGTTTTCCTTGGGGGTGCTCCGATGATGAGCTGCCCTGGGCACGAGAAGGGACATTTCTTGACACCAAATATCCCTATGTGTGTCACGCTGAGGTCAATGCCGTACTGAACTCCATCTCCTACAACCTGAATAATTGCCGCATCTATGTGGGGCTCTTCCCATGCAACGAATGCACCAAGATAATTATCCAGGCAGGAATCAGAGAGATTATCTACATGTCAGACAAATACAAGGCCACAGATACGGTACTGGCCTCAAAGATGATGCTCGATCGTGCCGGGATCAGTTACCGGCAGTTTGAGAGCAGGAGAGAAACGATCACCCTTGATCTGGCACACTTGCCTCTTGTCAACGATTGAGAGCTGATCCGGCAGAGAGTATGGAAGTTTTCAGGGGAAATGATGAGGGGCAATAACCAACCAAAATTAACACAGTATGCACTCCAGATAGGCTATAGACAACAATTGAGCACAGTCAGCTGAGATTAATGTTCGTAGCCCTGAAAGGTGATGTCACTGCGGGTCCCATCGTTTTCTTCCAGGATAACACCCTGGCCTTCCGTAATGGTCCCAACCGGATAAATCTGGTGGTGCAGGGTGTTCAGAATGCTCGCCTCCAGCTCTTTTTCGCGGCCGGGGTGCACTGTAAAAAGCAGCTGGTAATCCTCTCCCCCCTTGAGCAGCAGATCCAGCTTCTCCTTGCCCAGAAAAGTGGCGGCGCTGTCAAGGGACGGCAGGGCTGGTAGTCTTTCCGCATACAGGATACTGCCGGTCCCGCTTTCCTGGCATATATGGGCAAGATCTGTGGCAAGGCCATCGGAGATATCCTGCATGGAGGTCACGCAGCCACTGCCGCCAAGCCGCTGTCCCAGTTGGACCTGGGGCGCCGGATTCAAGTGGGCATCAAGCAGGGCCTGCCACTGAGGCCAATGTCCAGGCGGCGTACCGTCCTGTTTCGCCTTCTGGAACAGGGCCAGTCCGGCTGCGGCAGAACCAAGCAGACCACTCACATAGATGGTATCTCCGGGACGGGCGCCCGAACGATAGACGACCGTATCGCGGGCTGCCTCTCCAATCACGGTGACCGAAATCACCAGTTCCCGGCCTCGCACCGTATCGCCACCAATCAAGATACATCCCTGTTCGGCCATTATGGCTAAAGCCCCAGACAACCAGCGCTGCAGCCACTCTGAGGCAAGGGCGGGAGGCAGGCAGAGAGAAAGCAGAACAAAACGGGGTCGTCCGCCCATGGCCGCAATATCGCTGAGATTCACGGCAATGCACTTGCGCCCGAGCAACTCAGGAGGATGCCACTGTCGGTCAAAATGCACCTGATCAACCAGGGTATCGGTTGATATCAACCACTGCCCTGCTTCGGTCGATCCAAAAACCGCACAATCGTCCCCAATCCCCTGGATAAGACCTGGAGCTGCGGTAACAGCAGAGTCTCTGATCATGCGAATCAACGCCCGTTCAGACAGTTCCGCCATTATTTTACCCGCTTGAGAAATGAGCCTTTTTTCTCTTCCCGGGGCGCTGGGGCAGGCCGCTTCTGCAGGGGGATCGAGTCCAGATCAACAGCCTTGACAAAGCGTTCCTCCCCGCCCATGGTGAACACCTCCATGCCTTCCAGCTGGGGCGTCCGCAGGGTCCAGACCATTTCTTGCGGCGGAATGGACAATAAGGTCAGGCTGACATGCCACCATTCATTCTTGCGGCTGGTATCCCGCTCGATAGCCGTGACCAGAGCATAGGAGGCCGATATCTGTGGCTCTTTGGCCACAATCAGGACCAGATCGCCTATATCCGTACTGTCCTTGAAGGGCATCACCTGCTTTAATTCAGTAATTAATTTTTCCATATCGTTCCATATCCAGATGACACGTTATTTTTTTAACTGTAATTTTTGTTGGTTAGACTCTCTCTACAGTTCGTCTGGTTACAGACTCTTCTGACTAACTCATTGTCAAAACATAACCGTAACAGTGAAAGTACGGAAACGTAATGGCAGTCGATCTTCCGCCAGGAAGACCCCTGTCACGTGCGACAATTGGGGCATCCCTGTTCTAGGTAAAGGTCCGTATAAAGAGATAAAGATATAATTGCTTATTTCTTAACGACCTCCAAGGAATCACTTGCGGTCAATTCCAGAATGATGGCGTCATCCTGGACCATGCTGCGTGAACCAATCACCTCATACTGGGCCAGACCATCAAGCAAAGGAAGGACCAGTTGTTCAAGCATCACCTTTGATTGCAAGGCTGTCTCAGGACCCTGCATGGAGAGCATGGTTCCACCCCAGTTTGCCAGCTCCTTTGCCATATGCAGCAAAGATGAAAAGCGGAAAAAGCTCACAGAATTATTTTCCTTGGTCAGCCCCTGCTTCAATCCATCATTGACCTGCTGGAAAAGTTCATCACTGACCAGGCCCCCACCATCCTCACTGTCAATAATCTTCTTTACCAGATCCACACTGCTTGCCAGAATCAGATATCCCTTATGTAAGGCATAAACCGGTTGCAGGCTGGGATGGAATGATACCTTCCAGGAGATCACCTTAACTCCTTTATACTCCTGGTTCTGGGTGGGGATATCAATCTTGGTTAATAACGGCTGCAACATCTTGACAAATGCATCCTCCTTTTCGATCTTCAGAAAGATGGCCCCATTGGGTAAGGGAATAAATCCATCGGTGGCGATATCTTTCACCAGGAAGACGGCCTCAGGACCAAACATGGCAAAGAGCTGCTGCAATTCCACACCAGTAGCCGTTTGCACATTTTCCTCCATGGCCTGGATTTCCTCCGGGCTGTCTTTCATCTCCCGGGTGAACATCTTCCACAAGGTGTTCATATTAAAGGTATTGCTCCAGTAATAGCCCAGGATATCGGCAGGAATCATGACCAGTGTTTTATTCTCTACTGGTTGGACATTACACATCTTGGCCACCAGGGGATCCAGCTTATCTTTTTGAAACAGAACAACGGCCTTGTCCCGTATTCCCCCCTTTTCTTTCCAGGCACCAAAGGCCAGTTCCTGCCAACCGTTCCACTGGCCAATGGCCTTCTGAACATCCGCTTTCCGGGGAGGGTCAAGATTCTTGGCCATTCTGCTGAGTTGATCATGGAGTGCCGGCATCGAAATATAGGTAAAGAGTTTGGCCTTCATAAAATCGTGCCGCAGACGGATATATTCCTTCTTCTGCGCCAGGCTTCCCTGCTTGCTGTCGTACCGGTCCAGGCTCTGCTGAACAAGCCGTTCGTCAAAAGCGGCAATCACATACCCATGGACTGTTGCCACACTCAAGCTCATGCCTTCATCAATGCCATAGCGTGTAAGGCTGTATGTCCCGTACCGGGTTGTTATCTGTTCCAGTTTCCTGGCAAAAAGGGAAGTCAACAGCTCCAGTATATCGGCATTATGTCTGGGTCTGGCTATAAAGAGAAGACTGGATTCCGCTGTTTTTTCAGGGAAATCCAGGGCATCAACGGGAACCGGCAAGAGTCCAATGGTGAATTCCTTGCCAAGTATTTCTCGAAAGACCGGACTGTTTAAAAACTCATCCAGATGTTTTCTGCCATCACTCATCCCCTTGATTTCCTGTGGGGACCGGCCAAGATCCATGGCAATCTTCACAGGATCAATGGCTATCACCGCACGACCAAGGCGTGAGACCTTGAAATCGTCAAGCAACTCTCCCAGATCCCGCTGCTCAATACAGATAACACTCTCTGCCGGCAGAAAATCAGCGGCCTTAACCTTGTCCATCCTTGCCGTCACCAGAAAATAGAGGACAAGTACCACAATGCCGACAGCCCCAAGGATTGCTCCCGTCTTCTTCATTTATCCCCCTTCCTTAGCTTATCTTCTCGAGTTTTCATTGTTTCCAGAATCCATTGCACTGCGCAGGCCAGATCAACCCCGACAAAGGCCGGTTGTACCTCCTGGGTCGGCCCGATATATTGCGCATCTCCACGGCCATAACCGGTAAGCACCAAGACCGGAGTAGCACCGCATGCCACTGCCGTCTTCAGATCTGACCAGCGATCCCCAACCACAAAAGATTTCCCAAGTTCAAGCCCCATCTCTTCCGCCGCCTGTACCAGCATCCCGGTTTTCGGTTTTCGGCAATTGCAGGCCAGCCGGTACTCTTCTTTTTTGGCCTCTGGATGATGGGGACAGATATAAATCCGATCCACATGCGCCCCTTTTTCAGCCAGCAGTGTGCTCATTTTTTCATGGACAGTCACCAGCAATTCCGCTGGAAAATAGCCACGGGCCAGACCCGATTGATTGGTCACCACCACCACCGGGATCCGGGCCTCATTGAGCATTTCGATGGCCTCGGCAACTCCCGGCAGCATCTGAAACCTGCTGATATGATTGATATATCCCATCTGCTCATTGATGGTGCCGTCACGATCAAGAAAAACCGCCGGGCGCAGAGGTGCTGTCATGGCTCTTCGTTATCCTTTTTTCTGATAAAGAGGAGAGACCGAACCGGCAGCAAGCACCTTTTCCACCTCGGCGTAAACCTCCTCGCTGCTGATCTCCTCCAGACAGTTCAGGTGGTTCCGGGGACACTCCGACTGCAGGCAGGGGCTGCAATCCATTTTCCTGCGAATCACCACCGCCCGCTCGGAAAATGGGCCGGTGGCGATATGATCGGTGGAACCGAAGATGGCAACGGTGGGCGTATCCAGACCGGCGGCTACATGCATCAGCCCTGAGTCGTTGGTCACAAAAACATTGCAGCAGTGGATGAGCGCCATGACCTGCGGCAGAGTGGTCTTGGCCGTCATATCCACGACATGACCGGGAGTACGTGCTGAAAAATCCTTGATGGCCCGGGCGGCCCCGGTATCATCCCTGGTTCCGAAGACCAGGATAAGAGACCCGCTCTCCCCATGCTGACGGGCAATGAGATCGGCCAATTCACCGAATTTCTCTGCCGGCCAGCGTTTTGCCGGGCCATAGGCGGCCCCGGGATTAAAACCGATGACCGGAATGGAGCCACTGACTTCAGGGGAAACTCTCCGGTCAATGAACGTTTGCCCATCTTCACTGGAAAATGGTCCATTACCCTTCAGGCACTCGATATAACCAGTTGCCCATCCCCTCAACTCATCGGAGAGGGGAAGACGCAATCGGTCCGGGCCCGGATCAAGCCCCAGACCAGCCAGCAGCATCTGGTAATAATGGACCTGATGCCTGGCGCGGATCTCCCGGGTCGGATCAACCCCATGGGTCAGGAGCAGTCCGCGACCATCACGTTTATAGCCGGCCCGCAGGGGAATACCGGCCAGACGGGCTATGAAGGCCGCCTCAAAGGCATTCTGCAACAGAATCGTGGCATCAAAGCGGTACTGTCGCAGCTGCTTGGCCAGTCTCAGCACCCCTTTTATCCGGCCGGGATAGAGATCCTTTTTATCATAGACCAGAACCTTGTCCACATCCGGACTCAGGCGGAAGATATCCGCCACCCAGGGCACGGCCAGCATGGTGATTTCCGCTGTGGGGAAATTCTCCCTGATGGTATGGACCGCCGGCGTGGTCATGACCGCATCGCCGATCCAGTTGGTGGAGCGGATCAGGATCTTTTCCGGGTTCATCTGTTTGAATGTTAGTTTCCCTGCCAAAAAAAGACCTCGTAAAAATGAATAGAATATAGGCGCGGTTGTAAGAAATACTTGGTTATTTATCCTTGGACAATCAGCTCGGCAAGTTGCGCTTGAGCGAAATCAATGGTGGAATCAAGGGAAAGGGCCAGGGTGAAGAAATGAATCGCCTCATCACGGTCGCCGATTTTCCGATGATTGACGCCCAGGTTTGCGTAATCCATGGCCGAGGCGGGGTTCAGTTCAACCGCCCGCTGGAAATGGACAATGGCCTGATGGTAATCCTCTTTTTTATACCAGCAGACACCGAGCATATTGTGCAGATCCGGCCGTTCGTCATCCTCCACTCTACCCAGTTCCAAGGCCTCGATGGACTCATCATAACGGCCAAGATCTTTCAGGCAATGTCCCTTGTAGGAATAGATATAAGGGAGGTCCTCCTGCTCAGGAGTTAAAGAGAGTGCCCGGTCAAATGCCGCCAGGGCGGATTCAGGCTGGCCATTGTTAATCAGATTGCGTCCCCGATAAAAGGCCAGGTAATAGGCATCGGGAATCAACCGTTCCATGGACGCCAGTTTTTGCTCGAGTTGCTCGGCATCATCAACCAACTCAACCAGAAGCTTGGCTGCAAAGAGCCCGACATCCTTGATCATGGAGCGTTCGCGGAAATGGGCACCGGGGACAATGGTGTAAATGGCGGGAATCTGCAGTTGCGGATGGGTGGCATCAAGCATGAAGACTTCCATATCGAGCCTGGCCAGGGCAGCCACACAGTTCTCCACCTCTGTTTTAATGTTGTGGTCGGCCAGCGAACTCATCTGGCCTATGGTGGTGCTCATGCCCGGCTCTGTCACATAACGCACTTCCTCCATGGAGAGAGGCTTGGGCAGCCCTGATGCCACATAATTGGAACCGCTGTTAAAGTCACCTGCCAGCTGCGCCACCTCGGTTATGGCCCTGATCAGGGCCTTTTCCGGATCAGGGGTGGTGCCGGCGGTAAAGACTATCTCGCTGGTCCCGGGAAAGGTGGACCGGTCAATGGCCAGCGCCGCCACGGTGCTGATGCCGGTGTCCAGACTGAAGTCATTGAGATAGAGCTCGATATTGTTGCGGGCGAATTTGTCAAGCAGCTCCCTGGCCACGGGATCCTTGACCGAGGCGGGATCGATGGCCGGTGTCGCTATCTTTGCATGGTTGACCAGGGCGCAGACATGGCGTTCCACCACCTCGGCGATGCCCTGCAGTGCCGCTTCTTCATAGGTGTTTCCGGCTGAGGGACCATTAAACTCATTAATGGCAAAAAACCAGGAAAAGGGTATCAGGGTATCGCGGCCGGTGGTCAGGCTGGTGGCCCAGGTCCACTGCATGGGAATATCCCGGAGCAGCTCCTCCAGAAAAGGGACATCGTGACGGCTATCATGCACCGACTGGAGCAGACGGGAGGGATCAAGCACCGGATAGCCGCCATCCCGCATCTGCTGATAATCACCGGTAATAAAATTTTCAGCATCGTTTTTGAAGGCAAAAAACGAAAAGCGCTCGGCAAGCTCCATACAGGCCGAGGCCTCGGCCTGTATGGGCGTGGCACCTTTGCCCATCTGTTTTTTTGTTCCGGTCAGGATCTCTGCACCTTCCCCGCAGACACTGAAAAAAACCGGGATATCCAGCCTGCCGTTATCGATCCTACTGACCTCTTTGAGGATCTTGACATCAAGGTGTTTCAGCTTTTCCTGAAAACGGGCAACGGTATCTTCAGGCCGAATGGCCTTGTCCTGATCAAGGGTATAGGTCTTCAGACAATCATGAAGCCGAATAGTTTTTTGTTCCATAATTCCTTATACTCTAAGGGTAAAATAAGAAAAAACGACTCATCGCCGTTTCTGTTCATCCGCTGAAATTTCAAGACCAGCGTACTGCGTCCGGATAAAAATCCACTATTATTGCGCTCTCCAGATTCAGCCGTCCCATGCAGACATCAGGCATGGCCCATAAAAAACCACAATTCATACCTGCAAGCATGACTTTTACAAGACCCTACTTGATTTAAATGAATTTTTACTTGTTAAATTCAGAGTCTGCCACCTCTCTTTCCAGGGGCCTATGCCGGGATCACAGATCAGGAGCCTGGATTCATCGGGGCCGATGGTCATATCTATCTTAAGACGGGTTGGAGGGACCAGGTCGCCTGCCCGCTCGCACCATTCTAACACAACAAGACCTGAAAGGAAGAAATATTCATCCAGTCCCAGGTCCTGGACATCACCAGCATCCGTCAACCTATAAAAGTCCATGTGATAGAGCGGCAGCCTGCCCTGATACTCATGGAGAAGGGCAAAGCTGGGGCTGGTCACATAGTCATCTGCCGGCACCTCCAGACCCAGGGCAATGGCCTGGGTCAAGGTGGTTTTGCCCGCGCCCAGATCACCGTCAAGACAGATCACATCCCCGGACTGGGCGGATTGTCCGAGGAGACGGCCAAAGGCAAGGGTATCGGCAAGGGTGGGCAGCAGAATCGTCTTCAAGGGTATCTCATCAGTGGGCCGGACCAGCATCTTTCATCCACCAGCTCATCAATAACTGCATATAATCATAATACAAGGGAAGGGTTTTCGGCTGATTAAAAATATTCCGGTAGGCCAGCCGGTGTCCATTCATATACCAGTTGGGCACCATGTAATACCCATACCAGAGGATACGGTCCAGGGCCTTGCAGGCAGCAGTCAATTCTTCCTGGGTCCGGGCATAGATGATCTTGTCAACCATGGCATCAACCGCCGGATCTTTCACCCCCGCCAGATTCTTTGAGCCCGGTATGTCCGCAGTGGCCGAGTGCCAGTAATTACGCTGTTCATTGCCCGGGGAGAGCGACTGGCCATAGACCTGAACAATCATGTCAAAATCAAATTTCTGTTCCCTCTCGGTATAGAGCGCCGGGTCAATGGTACGATATTCAGCATCGATCCCCAGCTTTTTCAGGTTATTAACATAGGGAGCCATCACCCGCTCAAAAGAGGGAGAAACCAACAGGATCTCAAAATGAAAGGGTGTGCCCGCCTGATCTTTCAATATCCCGTCCTGGATTGTCCAGCCGGCCTCACGCAGCAGCTCGGCGGCCTTGAGAAGATTTTTCCGCAGGCCATACCTGCCTGTGGTCACAGGAGGAGTCAGCGGTTTTTCAAACACCTCCGCGGGTATCTGCCGGCGAAACGGCTCCAGATACTCCAGCTCCAGGCCGGTTGGCAGGCCGGTCGCGGCCAGAGGCGAATTGCTGAAATAAGAATTGGCCCTGGTGTACTGATTAAAAAACAAGGACCTGTTGGTCCATTCAAAGTCAAGCGCCAGACCCATTGCTTCCCGTACCTTCCGATCTTTGAAGATCGGCCTGCGGGTGTTCATCAGGAAGCCCTGCATTCCGGCATTATTCTTATGCGGGAAAATCTTTTTTATCAGCGTTCCATCGGCAAAGTGCCCACCGTCCATATCCCGCGCCCATTGTTTGGCGATATTCACCGGCATGAAATCAAACTCACCCGCCTTGAATGCCTCAACCGCGACAATCTGATCCTTATAATAATGAATGGTAATGGTATCAAAATTAAAGAAACCCTTTCTGACCGGATGATTTGCGGCCCAATAATCGGGGTTGCGTTTATAGGTGATGGATTTCCCCTGTTTGACTGCGGCCACCACATAGGGTCCTGAACCAATCGGGGCCAGCAGGGCCAGTTCCATCCTTCTGGTCAAAACCATGCTGCTGGTAAAATTTGGCAGACATGACCGGGATCTGGGCCGCGATCATGGGCAATTCCCTGTTGGCCTTGGCAAAGACAAAACGAATCCGGTGCTTATCGAGGACTTCGGCTTTGACGATATCCTGATAATAATATGAATAAGCAGGATGGGCCTGATCGCTTTTCAGGATATCGAGAGAGAACTTCACATCCTCCGGGGTTATGGGACTTTTGTCAGAAAAACGGGCCGCTTCATTCAAGGTAAAGACCACAGAGAGTTTATCCCTGGCCACCTCAATATCCTTGGCAATTAGGCCATACTCGGCGAAGGGTTCATCGAGGCTGGCTACGGCCAGCGTTTCAAAGACAAAGGTGTCCAGCCCCAGGGGCGGCGTGCCTTTCAGGGTAAAGGGATTCATCTTGTCAAAACTGCCCAGATCGTGAAGCACAAGTTTTCCGCCCTTGACTGCCTGGGTCGAGGAATAATCAAAGTGCTGGAAATCAGCCGGATATTTCAATTTGCCATCCATTGATATCCCGTGCGCCGCCAGTAATGGTGACGATACGCAGCACACGAACAATAGGACAAGGAAAAAGCTGACAATGCGGGACATGACAAATAATCCTTTAAGGGATAGCGACTGGAGTTGATCACTGATCGTTGACGGTTAAGTTATTACTATGGTAAATATACTGCTTTTCGAATAATATGTCAGCCATTCTTACACCTTCACTCTCTTGGGAAGTGAAGGTGTATACATTTAAAACATAGCAAAATATTTGCCAATCCGGAGTAGAGTGATGGGAAAAACCATAGCCAGCAAGATATTTGAGGCGCATCTGCGCGACACCCCGACCGAGGGCAATATGATCCTTGATATTGACGTGGTCATGTGCCATGAGATTACCACCCCCATTGCCATCATGGATTTGATGGCCAAAGGGATGGACCGGGTCTTTGATACCAGCAAGATAAAAGCGGTGATCGACCATGTGACTCCGGCCAAGGATTCCAAGACCGCCACCCAGGGCAAGATCATGCGCGACTGGGCTCGGCGGCACCAGATCAAGGACTTCTTTGATATCGGCGCCAACGGTGTCTGCCACGCCCTCTTTCCCGAAAAAGGCTTTATCCGTCCCGGTTACACGGTCATCATGGGCGACTCGCACACCTGCACCCATGGAGCCTTTGGCGCCTTTGCCGCCGGTGTCGGCACCACGGACCTGGAGGTCGGCATCTTAAAGGGTGTCTGCTCCTTCCGGGCCCCGGAGACCATGCGCGTCGTTCTCAGCGGCACGCTCACCTCTGGGGTTACGGCCAAGGATGTGATCCTGGCGGTGATCAAAAGACTGACGGTCAACGGGGCCACGGACAGGGTGATTGAATTTGTCGGGCCGGTGGTTGACGCCATGACCATGTCTGCCCGCATGACCCTGTGCAACATGGCTGTCGAGGCCGGGGCCACCAGCGGCATCTGTCTGCCTGACCGGGTGACGGCCGAATATCTCTGGCCGTTCATCAAAGATCAATATTCCTCCATCGAGGCAGCGACTCAGGATTTCAGAAAATGGCATTCCGACCCCGACGCCCATTATGTGGAGACCATTGACATAGATGTCTCCACCCTGGCGCCCCAGGTAACGTTTAATTTCAAACCGGATCAGGTCAAGGATATCAGCGAGATGGAAGGCACCCCCGTTGACCAGATCTACATCGGCTCCTGCACCAATGGCCGCATCGAGGATCTGAGGGACGCAGCCGAGATTCTGCGGGGAAGAACGCTGGCAACCGGGGTGCGCGGAATCGTCACCCCGGCCACGCCTGCCATCTACTCCCAGGCCCTTGAGGAAGGAATCATCAAGATCTTCATGGATGCCGGCTTCTGTGTCCTCAATCCCACCTGCGGCGCCTGTCTGGGGATGAGTGCAGGGGTCCTGGCCGCGGGCGAGGTCTGCGCCTCAACCACCAACCGCAACTTCAACGGCCGTATGGGCAAAGGCGGCATGGTCCATCTCATGAGCCCCTACTCTGCTGCCGCCGCTGCCGTTACCGGGATTATCACCGACCCCAGAAAATTTCTAAAGGTCTCCTGAATTAAAAATTCGTGGCAACCATTCAGCATAAAAAAGGACTATGGCATTTGGATCTCTTGCAGAGACGCTGCGGGAGATCCTTTTCCAACCCGTGCATAGCTGAAATCGTGACAATTATTACATATAATACCAGAAACCTACCAGAGGTAACTCCATGAAAAAATTTGGCGGTCCAGTCATCCTGTTGGACAGAAACGATATCAATACCGATGAAATCATTCCGGCCAAGTATCTCACCGAAATCACCAAAGAAGCCCTGAAACCCCACCTCCTGGAGGATCTGTTGCTGAACGGCAAGCCCTTTGACAGCCAGTCACATGCCATGCAGCAGGCAAGGGTTGTGGTCACCAGAGCCAATTTCGGCTGTGGCTCATCAAGGGAACATGCGGTCTGGGCCTTTGAAGTGAATGATATCAATATCGTCATTGCCGAAAGTTTTGCCCGGATCTTCAGGCAGAACATGTTCAACTGCGGCATCCTGGCCATCGAACTGCCCCCGGCTGCTATCGAACAACTCTTCGCCATGCGAGGCGAGCTCATCATCCAGGTTGATCTGGACAAGACAGAGATGATCGCCAGGTCAAATGATCCGGCCCAGGGGCCAATTACCTGCTCTTTTCAGTTGAATCCCTTTGACCGTGATCTTGTCGCGGCTGGTGGCTGGCTGGCCTATGCCGATAAAAAATTCTGAAGGCTGAAGGCTGAAGACCGACGGGCCTTTAATAACAAAGAATGCATATTCATGTAAAATTTCATATCCTTCAGCCTTCAGTCTAACCCCGACAAACGGGATAAGTGCCTTCACGAGATTTTTTTCTTACAAAAGAACAAGAAAAAAATATCTAAGACCACCTTCGGCCTCATCACAATATGACCAGATCGAATTTTCTCATTGGCATCGCCATAACCATGATCTCCATCCTCTTCTGGGCACTTCTCAATCGTCCGGAACAGGCTCCGCCATGGCCGACCCAGATTCAGGGTTTTTCCTTTTCCCCCATGCGGGAACACAACAATCCCATCAAACATAACCTGCCGAATGCAAAGGAGATTGATGAGGATCTAGCCCTGCTGGCACACACTACCCATGCCATACGCACCTATACCCTGGAAGGAGACCTGATCCAGATCCCGGCCCTGGCCCAGAAATATGGCCTGAATGTCACCCTCGGCGCCTGGTTGAATGCGGATCCCAAGGCAAATGAGATCGAGGTCAATAAGCTTATCAAGACAACCAACAAGAACTATCGGAATGTGGTGCGGGTTATAGTCGGCAACGAATCCATTCTGCGCGGCGAACTCAAGGTCGAGCAGGTCGCCAAATATCTGGATCAGGTACGCAAGGCCGTGAACGTTCCGGTGAGTACCGCCGAGACCTGGGATGTATGGCTGGCCCATCCGGAACTTGCCGATCATGTTGATTATGTCGCCGTCCATATCCTTCCCTACTGGGATGGGGTTGAACTGGATCAGGCCGTTGATCATGTGGTGGTCACCATGAACAAGCTCAAAAGCAAATTTCCGGACAAAGAGGTGGTGCTCGCCGAGGTAGGATGGCCCAGCAATGCCCGCACCCATAAAGGATCCATTGCCTCGCCTTCCAACCAGGCGACCTTTCTGCGACGTTTTCTGCAACAGGCGGAACGAAAAAAATATGTCTATTATATCATGGAGGCCTTTGACCAGCCCTGGAAGAGGGCAAGCGAGGGTGCAGTTGGAGCCTATTGGGGGGTTTATGACGTACATCGTCAACCCAAATTTGCCTTTTCCGCACCCATTGTGGACATTCCGCAATGGCGTCTTTTGGCCGGAATCTCCATTGGGATCGGCATCATCGTCTTCGCCATGCTGGTCATTGACAGCAAGAGCCTGCAGAAGCGTGGGCGCAGCTTCCTGGCAGTCGTCGCCTTTTTTGCCGCCACCGCCGCAGTCTGGATTATCTACACCTATTATCACCAGTATATGACGATATCCACCATTGTTGTCGGCATCCTCATGATCATCGGGATTGTCGGCGTCGCCCTGGTTCTGCTGACCGAGGCCCATGAATGGGCCGAGGCTATCTGGGTAAAAAACTGGCGACGTCCATTTACCCCTATTCACCTGACCGACGAGGAACTGCCCATGGTGTCGGTCCATGTCCCGGCCTACAATGAGCCGCCGGAGATGATGATCGAGACCCTCAATGCCTTAGCCCGTCTTGACTACCCCCATTTCGAGGTCATTGTCATTGACAACAACACCAAGGATCCCGCCATCTGGCAACCAGTTGAGGCCCATTGTGCCATACTCAATGCCACATTAGGCGCCCGTTTTCGCTTTTTTCACCAGGATCCGCTGTCGGGATTCAAGGCAGGAGCCCTCAATTTCGCCCTGGCCCAGACCGCACCGGAGGCGGTGGTAATCGCCGCCATCGACAGTGACTATCAGGTGTCTCCGCTCTGGCTGCGCGACCTGACCCCCCAGTTTTCACGAGCGGAGGTGGCCATTGTCCAGGCGCCCCAGGATTATCGTGATGACAGGGAAAACCTTTTCAAGGCCATGTGTTACGCCGAATATCAGGGCTTTTTCTATATCGGGATGCAGACCCGTAATGAACGGAATGCCATTATCCAGCACGGCACCATGACCATGGTCCGTAAATCAGCCCTGGAGGAAGTGGGCGGCTGGTCTGAATGGTGCATCACCGAAGACGCGGAACTGGGCCTGAAGATTTTTGAGAAGGGGTATGAGGCAACCTACATTGCCAAAAGTTACGGCCAGGGAGTTATGCCGGACACCTTTATTGACTTCAAGAAACAGCGCTTCCGCTGGGCTTACGGGGCGGTACAGGTTATGCGGCGCCACTTCGGCATTCTCTTTTTTGGACGGGGAAAAACCAAGCTGACCGCTGGTCAGCGTTACCACTTCATTGCCGGCTGGCTGCCGTGGATGGCCGACAGCCTGAACCTCCTGTTCACCCTGGCCGCCATAGGCTGGTCGATTGCCATGATCTATGCACCGCTTAAAATTGACCCGCCGATGGTGATCCTCTCCTCCATGCCGCTGATGCTTTTTTCCTTTAAGATGGCGAAGATGATCTATTTATACCGGACCAGGGTCGGGGCCTCCATCAGTGCGACAGCGGCCTCGGCCCTGGCCGGGCTTTCCCTTTCCCACACCATCTCCATGGCCATCCTGCAAGGGGTCTTCACCAACAGCAAACCCTTTTTCAGAACCCCGAAGATGGAACAGGCCCATGCCCTGCGCCGCGCCCTCCTCTCTGCCCGTGAAGAAGGGCTGATCATGCTGGCCCTGTGGCTTTCAGCTTACGGGGTGGTGGTGAAACAAGGAGTTGAGAACTCGGATATTCTGGTCTGGATTGTGGTTCTCTTGATTCTGTCCATTCCCTATCTGGCAGCTTTCTTGTTTTCCTTGATCAGTGGCTTCAGCCGCCTGCCCAGTTCCTTGATCTCGAACAAGAGAAAAGGATAAGCAACAGGAGGGGATAATTAAAAATATCCTGAAAAGGATATGGGGTATGCAACCTGCAGTGAGTGTACACTTGCAGAACCGGCATTAGCCTCTTTTCTTGATTTCCCCCTATTTCCTGGCCAGAAATCCCTCCATTATATCTACTTCTTGTTTGCTGCCGATGATGAGCGAGACCCGCTCATGAAGTTCCTGTGGCTGAATATCCAGGATCCTCTGTCCCTCGTCGTTAATTGCACGACCGCCAGCGTGTTCCACCAGAAAGGCCAGAGGGGATGCCTCATAGAGCAGACGCAGTTTTCCTTTGGGTTTGTCCGGGTTGCGGCAATCACTCGGATAAAGAAAGATCCCGCCGATAATCAGGTTCCGGTGAAAATCCGCCACCAGCGTGCCGATATAACGGGAGCTGTAGGGACGTCCGGAATCCCCGTCAATTTCTTTCAGATACTGTACATATTCACGCAGTTCAGGGGGCCAGTAGTTATAATTCCCTTCGTTGACGGAATAATATTTACTCTTTTCCGGGATCCGGATATTTTCATGGGAGAGGAAGAACTCGCCGACACTGGGATCAAGGGTAAAACCATGGACCCCATCACCGGTAGAATAGACTATCATGGTGGAAGAGCCATAGATAATATATCCGGCGGCAATCAGGTCGTTTCCAGGCTGAAGGATATCCTGCAAGGTTCCCTGGTTTCCCTGACTCTGACGCCGATGGATTGCGAAAATGGTGCCGATACTGACATTAACATCGATATTGGACGAGCCGTCCAAAGGATCAAAGGCCAGGGTATACTTACCTTCATATCCTTCCTGGACCGGAATGATCTCATCGTCTTCTTCCGAGGCCATGACACAGATATAGCCGCTTCTGGCCATTCTACGCTTAATAGTATTATTGGCAAATTCATCCAGCTTCTGCACCTCCTCACCCTGGATATTGGTCTTGCCCGAGACCCCTATGACATCCGCAAGCCCGGCCATATTAACCTCGGCAGAGATAATCTTGGCGGCAACAATCAATTCCGTCAGCAGACCCGACAGATCACCTGTTGCCTCGCGATGCATATGCTGGTTATCCATAATCTGCCGATGGACGGTTATTCCCACTGGTCGTTTCATTTTTTCTCCTGATTAAATTGAGGATCGATCTCCCGCAGAAACATGGCAATGCCCGAGGAAGTACCCTTATGCCATACATGGACTGCGGACAGATTTTTTCTCTGCGTTTCCACGCCGCTGTACAAAAAAAAAAATTAATTCATATCTATTTATGCTGAGCAAATACTGTTTTTCCTTCTTTCATCCATCTTCTCACCAACTCCAGAATAGTCCTGACACCTGTGCCTGACGGCCCTTTGGGAACATATGACTTTTCCGTAAACTCCCAGGCAGTGCCGGCAATATCCAGATGGGCCCAAGGGGTATCACCGACAAATTTCTGCAGATAGGCCGCCGCAGTAATGGTTCCAGCCGACTTGCCACCCGTGTTTTTGATGTCGGCTACCTGAGATTCTATCTGTTTCGTGTACTCCTTACCCAGGGGCAGTCGCCACAGGGGTTCGCCGCATCGATCACCAGCGGCCAGCAGAAGATCAACCAGCTTATCATTATTGCCGAGCAAGGCAGTACGATGATGCCCAAGTGCAACAATTGCCGCCCCGGTCAAGGTGGCAAGATCGATCACACAATCGGGTTTGAATTTCTCAAGGCCAAAGGCCAGGGCATCTGCCAGGATCAAGCGCCCCTCGGCATCCGTATTGACAATCTCCGAGGTCAAACCGTTATAGTGGGTGATAATATCCCCCGGTTTCAAGGCAGCCCCGCCAGCCATGTTATCCGTTGCCGGCACGATGGCAATAACTCCCAGATCAGGCCGTTCCTCTCCTACTGCCTGCATCAGGGCCATGACCGCCGCGCCGCCGCACATATCATATTTCATATCCTCCATACCGGCTCCCGGCTTGAGGCTGACCCCGCCTGAATCAAAGGTGAGGCCCTTGCCCACCAGCAGCAGGGTCTGGGTCTTATGAACAGGCCGGTATTCCAGAATTATCATCCTCGGCGGTTCCGTTGATCCCTGATTCACAGCCAGGATGCCACCCATCCCCATCCGCTTCATGTCATCCTTGTCGAGCACCGTACATTTCAGGGAATATTTTTTGGCAAGCATGCGGCCATGGGCCGCAAAATGGGATGGAGTCCAGCCGTTGCCGGGTTCATGGGCCATATCCCTAGCCTCCCGGGCGGCCAGTGCGGCAATCTGTCCCAAACGCATTCCCTTATGCCGGGCATCGCTAATGGTTCTGACAGAGAGACTAATCTCCTCAATACCTCGGTATGACTCATTTTCGGGGTCATTCTTTTTATATTTTAAAAAACGATAATCCCCAAGCAGCACCCCTTCACTCATGCATTCGGCCACCTCTCTTGCCCGTATGCCCATAATTTCAGGAAGAGAGATCATGATCTTCTTCGCCTTCACCTTGGCCGCCTGCTGGGCGACGGTACCACCGGTCAGACGACATCTCTCCCGCAACTCATCGTGGGTCTCCTTTCCTTCAAGCTTCCCCAGCCCTATCACCAGCAGGCGCTTAGCGGAAAAAGTACCACTTTTCTTATCTGCCTGGGGATAAAAGAGCAAACATTCTCCTGTCTTGGCGCTGAACTCTCCCAATGTTCCGGCATTTTCCAACCAACTATTCACCGTAGCATTTTCACACTTGAAGCCCCCCTTGCCGGGCTGCTCTATACAATAAACCAATAAATCTCCGCTGAACTGTTCCGGTTTTTTTTCAGTTATAATCACTTTTGTCGATTCCACTGTTCATCCTCATTTCCATTGATTCGATTCCATCGAGAATTTATTTTTAGACGTGACGGCACCAACTCACCGCTTGACGATCTCCTATCCAAAAATCACCATCATGCCCATAATTCATTTCAATATCCAATTTTTGTCAAAATCTCACATCGTAGTTCCTTTTCCCATTGAAAGCAGGGTAAATTCTCTTTCCAAGACTCTTTCCAATTGAAAAAACGTCTTATTAAGGAGTATATGATATCTATATAATGTTAAACTGCTCCTTGGCAAAGAAGTATCATGCATATCTGCCACTTAATTTTGCTGTTTAGTCCTGTCAATCCACTCTGTACCCTTCAGAATTAGCCGTCATGCAAAACATACAAAAATTAAGATGCCTTAATCAGCACGAGAATCTGTAGAAGAAACGATGAGCATGAAGGGAAACATTGCTCATGCCTTAGCGGCTCTCTGTAAATTATCTGCCTTATACCACTCAGGAGTATATTTGTGATATCCACCCTTGTTACCGCCGTCATTCTGGCCCTTATCACTTCTGCCTGCTGTTCGCTTTTTGAAGCGGTTCTCTACTCAATCTCCCCCAGCCAAGTGGAGATGCTCAAAAAAACAGGGCATAACTCCGCAGCCTTGCTGACAGCCTTGCGAAATGATATCAACAAACCCATCACCGCCATCCTCACCATGAACACCATCGCCAACACCGTCGGTGCCACGGTTGCCGGCGCTTCAGCAGCCACGGTATTCGGCGAAGAAAACATTATCCTCTTTTCCGCTTGTTTCACTCTCTCCATCCTTATTTTTTCTGAAATTATTCCCAAAACAATCGGGGTTAGCTATGCAGCAAAGCTTGCCCCCCTGGTTGCCAGACCACTTTATCTGATGGTATTTCTGTTTAAACCCGTTATCTGGCTTTCCCAGATGATCACCCGCCTTATCCCCCAGAACAAGGATAGCGGTCATATTTCCGCTGAAGAATTACGGATGATCGCCGCCCTGTCACTGAAGTCCGGAAAGATCGAAGCGGACCAGGAACGGGTCATTAATAATATTCTGGAGTTGGGGAACAAGACCGTGCGCCAGGTCATGACCCCGCGCACGGTCACCTTTTCCCTTGAACAGGATATGAGTGTTGCCGATACCATAAAACTTGAAAGTATGCTCAGCCGGCACAGCAGAATCCCTCTCTATAATAAAAATCCCAATGACGTGGTCGGGATTATTCTCTATAAGGATGTCTTATTGGCTGCGGCTGAACAGAAAAAAGACCTGCCACTCTCACAATTCATGAGTCCGGTTCACTTTGTGCCGGAGACCGCCCCGTTAAATCGCGTACTTGTGGATTTTTTTGACAGACACCAACATCTCTTCGTGGTTGTCGATGAATATGGGGCCATGACCGGAATCATCTCCATGGAGGATATTCTGGAGGAGATCGTCGGTCGGGAGATCATGGATGAGTCCGATAAGGCAAAGAACATGCGGGAACTGGCCAGGCGGCAATACCAGTCAGCTTCGACAGAGGCCGCCATTCAGACGAATTCATCAAAAACTGACAAAACAGAAAGTTAGATCCTGCCTGATGCTAAACCGTAAACGGCATAAGGAACCGTAATAAAATGAACAAAAAAACACTGCTCATTTCATAACGGTACCTAACCAGGCAACAAGGTCGCTGGCAACCTTCAGCGCTGCCTGGTTGATTGCGGCCGTGGCGTTACGGGCATCCAGAGTGGCAACAGGTACCTCGGCGACCAGTTCCCTGCTGGCGACAACCCTCCTGCTCCTGTTGTCGATAAGATAGAAGCGCATCCTCACAACCCCTGTCGAGGGACCAGCTTCCGCGAGGAAATGACCGAATTCCAGCAGGGTGCTCTCCAGCAGATAATCAGCCCCGGACACCGATGTGGGCGGGAGTACGGCCCTGAAAAGGCCACTTTTTTCCAGAGCCACCTCCAGCACATTCTGCATCGCTCTGACCGGTGCGTCTCTCCAGCGGCTGTAGGCATAGCTATGCTGACTTAGCCGGGTATCGGTATAGAGGATATCGGTACCCGTAAAGGCAGCCGATCCTCGTACCGGGGCTATCTGGATGATGAGTGAACCTTTTTTTGCTGTTTGTACCGTATCACTTTGACTCCAGCCAGGATCAATGGCGTAGACATCGGCTGGAGGAAGTTTTTGGATCAGAGGAGTACATCCTGTCATCAGAGTGAGCACGACAAGGATTGCCAATACCGGGATTCGTCCGCATCTATTTTTTTGCATCATACCCCTTCTCTCCCGGCCCGGGCTGCACCTGGGATCGTTTAAAGATCAGATCTCCTGGACTGGTTTCAATCTCCCGGGTCGTTCTTTGCATATCTCTCACCAGGATATCCAGTTCGGAGAGGAACTGTTGGAACGATTCAAGATTCTGGCGAACTAGTTTGACCAGATTTTGATCCGAATCCGCATATTCATGTTTTAGACTTCCTGCCATCTTCTCAACACTCACGGCCGCGGATTCAACCCTGGCAAAGGCCTTGGTTATTTTCTCCTCCATGGCCATGCTGCTGTCAACAAGACGATTGAGTCCCTGTAACTGTGCACTGATATCGCTGGTCATCGTCTTCATCTCAGAGAGGATGTCCGCCAAGTTCTTCAGATTCTGATCGCTGAGCAGCCGAGCAATTTTATCCAGGGCCCGTCCCAATTTTTCTGAAATAATGGTCAGGGACTCGTCAAGTCGGGCAAAGGTTGAAGGGACCGTAGGGATGGTGGGAATCTGGTCACCTCTGGCAAGCAAGGGCGCATCTTTACGCTTTCCGGCCAGTTCCACATATGTAAGTCCTGTCAATCCGAAGGAATTGAGCTTGGCCCTGGTATCCACCTTGATCGGGGTGCCGTGCTTGAGCTTTAACAGGAGGTCCACTTCTTCGGAATTTTCCGGATTCAGCTGTATCTTCTCGACAATACCGACATCCACGCCCCGATACTTGACTGAAGACTCAGGACTTAAACCGGCAACCGACTCCGACATATGGACATAATAATAGTCATATTTCTGTTTGTAACCATATTTACCCAACCAAAAGACAAAGGCAATCAGCCCGGCCAGCAACAGGATCACAAAGACGCCGACGATGGTATAATTGATTTTACTTTCCATTATGGACCGCTTAAAATTAAAGAATCAGTTGCATGAAAAAGAGGACATGGGCATAAGAGACAGGCCGCTTTTCATTCATACTCCAAGAGTACTTCCTTTGGGGCGTCCACTTCGCGAATGACCCGGGAGTCCTCGTTCCTTTACCTGGTCAGCCATGACCATAGTAATAAAATAGCCCGAAATGCAAAAAATATTTCGTGGCATTTCCTGAACCGTTTGTTCAAAATAACTACTATGATTCATTGTCATTAACGAAGGGGTTGTAATGAAATGGATAAAAAGTATGTAATATTTCTTAATGGCTCCTTTTGCTTCGCAGCTTTCCTCGCGCTCCCCCGAAGAGATCCCTGACAATGGGATGGGAATTTTCTCTGACCTCGGCAAGGGTGCCTTCGGCAATCACCCTCTTGTCACCCAGCACCGCAAAGCGGTCGACAACGGTCCAGATGGAGTCAAGGTCATGGGTGACCATGACCACGGTTAACCCCAGCAGATCGCGTAATTTAAGGATCAGCTGATCAAAGGCCTCGGCGCCGACGGGATCGAGGCCTGAAGTCGGTTCATCGAGAAAGAGCAGCTTCGGATCCATGGCCAGGGCCCGGGCCAGGGACGCACGCTTGACCATGCCACCGCTCAATTCGGCGGGGTAGAGCTCCGCGGCATGGGCAGGGAGACCGACCATGTTGATCTTCATGGCCACGATATCGCCAATCAAACTCACGGGAAGATCGGTATACTCCTTGAGCATGATCCCGATATTCTCGGCAACGGTGAGAGATGAGTAAAGGGCTCCATTCTGAAAGAGCACCCCCCACTGCCGCCGCAGCAAAGCGGCATCAGCGCGGCTGATCGCTGACAGTCCGTGCCCCAGGACCGTGATCTCCCCCTCCCGCGGAGAGAGCAGCATCACCATCTCTTTCATCAGGGTGGATTTTCCTGATCCGCTGCCGCCAAGAAGTCCATAGATCTCCGCCTGCCCCACGGTCAGACTGATACGATCATGAATCAGGTTCAGGCCAAACCTGGTCACCACATTGGCGACGGTGATGACAGGATCACTCAAATGCCCAGCTCCGTAAAAAGGACTGAAAAAAGGGCGTCACAGGCAATCACCAGAAAAATGGCGTTGACCACGCTGATCGTGGTGTAGCGTCCTATGCTCTCCGTGCTCTTCGAGACCTGGAAGCCCCGAAAACAGGAGACCGCCACAATCAGCCAGGCAAAAAACGGTCCTTTAAAAATGCCAATCCACACATGTTTGATATCGAGTGCCACCTGCAGTCGGCGCAGAAACTCGCCATAGGAGAGATTTAAGTGGATATTGGAGATGAACATCCCGGCAAAAATCCCCACCATATCGGCAAAGAAGATCAGCAGCGGCATGACAATCATCAGGGCTAAAATCCGCGGCTGCACCAGATAATGGAGGGGATCAAATCCCATGGTCCGCATGGCATCGATCTCCTCGGTTATCTTCATCACTCCGATCTGGGCGGTATAGGAAGAGCCGGTGCGGCCGGCCACGACAATGGCGGTGATCAGGGGCGCGAGTTCCCGCGTCAATGAAATGCTGATCATATCGACAATGAAGATACTGGCCCCGAATTTCTCCAGCTGCACCGCCCCCTGATAAGCAATCACCACCCCGATCAGAAAACTGGTCAGGGCAATAATGGGCATGGCCCGGACCCCTGCCTCTTCAATATTTTTTACAATCGCCCCATAACGGATGGAATGGGATGACGCAGGGCCAACAGAAGGATGATAAAGTTCTCACCGAGGAAACGAGAGAAAGGCAGTCATGTCTATAAAAGAAGAGACCGTAATCTTTCCCAGCCCCTGCACAAAAGTCAGGTGACGGGAGGGGAGCACGGGTTCGACCGAAGGAGAGTCGGGAACAAACTGCCTCAACAGACGGTACATCTTGTCATAACCGGCACTGGCACCAATGATCTCGACGGTGCAATCGTTGAGCAGAAGCTGGTCATAGTATCTGATGAAAACCATCATCCCCGCTGAATCAACACGCCCCACTGCAGTGACATCCCACTGGACAGGCACGCTG
Organism: uncultured Pseudomonadota bacterium; assembly: GCA_963776835.1. Taxonomy (GTDB): domain Bacteria; phylum Desulfobacterota; class Desulfobulbia; order Desulfobulbales; family Desulfocapsaceae; genus UBA2270. Next base: position 393,622 of record CAVZOB010000001.1, on the reverse strand, counting down.
CGGGTCTTCCCTGCAAAATGTTCCAGTTTTTTGTCGACATCCCGCAGACCCTCAAGAACCCAGTCGCCGCTGCTGGTGATCGTCACGCCGCTGGTGGTTTCGACAAAGCCTATTTGGCCCTTTTGAGATGAAGTTTCGCCCATCAGCTTTTTGCCAAGTCTCTTAGTTGAGGAGTTAAAAGGAGATATGTATTCTTGATTTCAGTATATTGATTTCCACTATTCACGTCAAGGAACCCATGCAAACCCATTTGCATGGGAGGCTGTCATCAGGTTTTCTCATTGTTTAAACTTTCTTCATGCGCTATCCTTTTAGAATCAGGTACAAATCAATATCTTCGCCGCAGAGAGGGTCTGAAGCGCCGGAAGCACACCAAAGAGAGTTCCGTATGAAGGATGTCAATCTGATCGCCAGACACTGGCACCACCTGCCGATAGGGGAGGTGGAAGAGCTGCTGGAAGGAAACCGGGAGCAGGGGCTTGACAGGTTCGAGGTCGAGCACCGCCTTGAGACCTTCGGTCCCAACGCCATCACCGCCCAGAAAGGCCAGGGGCCGCTCATCCGTTTCCTGCTCCAGTTCCATCAGCCCTTAATCTATATCCTTATTGGCTCGAGCCTGGTCACGGCCTTTCTCGGGGAGTGGGTGGACTCCGGGGTTATCTTCGGGGTGGTGCTGGTCAATGCCTTGGTCGGCTACATTCAGGAGGCCAAGGCGGTTGATGCCCTGGCTTCCCTGAACCGGACCATGACCACCGGGGCCACCGTCCTGCGCCAGGGGGAGAAGAGGCAGATCCAGGCCACGGAACTGGTGCCCGGCGATATCGTTTTTCTGCAGAGCGGCGACAAGGTTCCGGCCGACATGCGGCTTTTCCAGGTGCGCGATCTGCAGATAGCCGAAGCAACGCTCACCGGCGAGTCGACGCCTGTGGCCAAGGACCACGGAGTGCATGGCCGCGACACAGTCCTGGCCGACCGGCGGAACATGGCCTATGCCTCGACCCTGGTCACCTATGGACAAGGTCGAGGCATTGTCACGGCCACCGGCAACGACACGGAAGTGGGCCGTATTTCCCGGTTGATCTCCGCCTCCGAGGCGCTGGCCACCCCGCTCACCCGCAAGATCAGTGCGTTCAGTAACATCCTCCTCTACGTGATCCTGGGACTGGCTGGGCTGACAATTATTGTCGGGCTGCTGCGTGGCCAGACCTTTCTCGACATGTTCATGGCGGCGGTGGCCCTGGCCGTTGGCGCCATTCCGGAAGGGTTGCCCGCCGCGGTCACCATCACGCTCGCCATCGGCGTCTCGCGCATGGCCAAAAAACGGGCCATTATCCGCAAGCTGCCTGCGGTGGAGACTCTGGGCAGCACAACGGTGATCTGTACCGACAAAACCGGCACCCTCACCGAAAACCAGATGACCGTGCAGGAGATCGTGGCCGGAGGCCGAACACATTCGCTGAGCGGTACCGGCTACAATCCCCTGGTCGGCACCATTGACAATCCGGCAGAGGCTGACGACCGTTTCCTCTCTCCGGCCCTGCGGGAATGCTTGCGGGCCGGGCTTCTCTGCAACGACAGCCAGCTTGTGGAAGTGGAAGGTGCCTGGCAGGTACAGGGCGACCCCACTGAAGGGGCGCTTCTGACCGCAGCCCGCAAAGGCGGTCTCGGCCCGGAGACGCTGTCCGCAAGTCCGCGCTTGGACACGGTGCCCTTTGAATCGAAGCACCAGTACATGGCCACCCTGCACGATGCCGGTAGGAATCTCCCCCGTCTGGTCTATATCAAGGGAGCTGTGGAGGCAATTCTGGCCAGATGCGGAACTCAACTTGACGCGATGGGCAATCCCATTCCCCTGCGTGCGGCCGAGCTCCATGGTGCGGTGGAAGAGATGGCTGCCAGGGGGCTGCGGGTGCTGGCCCTGGGCCGCAAGGAGATAGTTCCGGCAACCTCTGAGATCCATCATGCCGACCTGTCGACAGGGCTGATTTTTCTCGGTCTGCAGGGGATGATAGACCCGCCGCGACCCGAGGCTATTGCCGCGGTCGCAACCTGTCAGGCCGCCGGCATCAGGGTCAAGATGATCACCGGTGACCATCCGGCAACGGCAGCCGCCATTGCCGGACAGGTCGGACTCTTGAGCCTGTCCCCGGGCCAGACCATTCCGGTACTCACCGGAGCGGAGCTTGCCAAACTCTCGGACAGCGAGCTTATCGACCGGGCCGAAGACACTGTGATCTTTGCCAGAGCGACCCCGGAACAGAAGCTCCGCCTGGTGGAGGCCCTCCAGGCCAGGGGCCAGGTGGTGGCCATGACCGGCGACGGGGTGAACGACGCACCGGCCCTGAAACAGGCGGATATCGGAGTGGCCATGGGTATCACCGGGACCGAAGTTGCCAAGGAGGCTGCGGATATGGTGCTCACCAATGATAATTTCAGTTCCATTGAGGCAGCAGTGGAAGAAGGTCGCGGGCGTATTCGACAATCTGACCAAATTCATTGTCTGGACCCTGCCCACCAACCTTGGCGAAGGGTTGGTCATCCTGGCTGCTGTTCTTCTGGGCGTGACCCTGCCCATCCTGCCGGTGCAGATCCTCTGGATCAATATGACCACCGCCGGATGTCTTGGTCTGGCCCTGGCCTTTGAGCCCAAAGAACCGGGCATCATGCTGCGGCCTCCCCGGGCGCCCAATGCACCGATCCTGACTCCCTTTATGATTTTCCAGATTACCCTGGTGAGTCTGCTGATGCTGGCTGCTGCCTTCTGGATCTTTGCCTGGGAACAAAGGATCGGCGCCACCCTGGCCGAGTCTCGCACCGCTGCGGTCAATGCCTTTGTCATGATCGAGCTCTTCTACCTGTTCAACTGCCGCTCTCTGAAAAGGACTGTCTTCCAGCTCGGATTTTTATCAAACCTCTGGGTGCTTGGCGGCGCTGTCATCATGCTCCTGCTGCAGATTGGCTATACCTATCTGCCGGTGATGAACCGTCTGTTTCAGAGCGCGCCGGTTGACCTGGCCGTGTGGGCCCGGATTACGGCGGCGGGGATGCTCGTCTTTGTGATTGTCGAGCTGGATAAATGGTTGTGGAAAAAATGAGAAAAAAAGTTGCAAGGCGGGCGCTCTTTCTCCATCCCCGGAAAAAGATTGCGGATATCAGGTACAAAGGTTAGTTTTCTTAAACTCAAAGGTGGTTGTTTATGTCATTTCCGGATTTTTTTACCTTAGAAAACAAGGAGCTCGATGAACTGATCCTCTGTCGGGCCGAGGATACGGTCTCCACCGAGCTTGAAGGGGAGACGGTGATCCTCGATCCGCAGTCTGGCGTTTACAGCCGCCTGGATGAGGTGGGGACAACGGTATGGAACCTGCTGGAGCAGCCAAAAAGTTTTCGAGACCTTTATCTGGAGATCATGGCCGAGTATGCGGTGGAGGAGGAAGTATGCCGCAGGGATCTTCTTGCCTTTCTCAAGGATCTTGGCGGCAAGCAATTGATCACTGTGACAAATGGACCTGCTGCTTCAATTCCTCATCTTGTCGGGTAGAAAAAGGCTAGTTTCCCTCTGCCTGATTGATTCAGAACGATGCAAGACTCATTGACCAGCTTCCCAACCCGGAAGCGTTACCGGGAGATCCCTCTCGGGGAAAAGATGAAACTTCCTAAAAAAGAATAGACTTTTCCAGTCCAAATGAATAATATCTATTATTATTTTCAGAATATTTTATCAATCACCTCTTTCTAAAAAAGGATGGCAATAAGAATCCCAAAGCCTTTCATACAATTCAGCTCCTTGTCTGTTCGAGTTGAGTGAGTGGTGAGGAGGGCAGGTAAGATTTTTTACAGGGTAAAGTAGCTCATTTTTTTTACACAAGGAGAAAACAAAAATGTCCCCAGTCCAAGACCATACCAACCAGGCGGGCGCGCACAGGGAAGCCTATGCGCCACCCACCGTTACCGTTATCCATCTTAAGATGGAGGAGAGATTGCTTACCTGTAGTAAATTGAAGCCCGACGGCACCTCGTGCCGCACTGGTAATAAGGCCAGCTGAGCATCCATGCTCTCGTCAGCCTTTGACCCCTTGGGTTTTGGCCATGACAATCCGTGTGTGGGAGTGATGGCTCCTGCCGGGGACGGCAAGGGCCTGTTCAAGATCTGAGAAGTGGCGGAAATTTGCAAGGGTCATCACACTGGAGAGAAGATGAGACGTAGAGATGATTTTGTGATGCAGAATGTCGGGGGCGAAAATCTGCTGGTGCCTTTGGGCGCGCAGGTCATGGATATGAATGCCATTATCACCCTGAATACCACCAGCAGCTATATCTGGCATCTCCTTGACCATGATCATTCCCTGGATGAACTGGCGGTGGCCGTGGCCGATCGATTTGAGGTGGACCCTGCCCGCGCCCGCGCCGATATCCAGACATTTCTGGACGAAATCAAGGCTCTGGGTCTGCTCCAATGAGCAGGTCCGGAAAATAGATGACCGCACTCCCCGCTGACCCCGGTCCGCTGATGGCCGAACTGTTCCGCCGGGCGGCGGCGCGGCGGCAACCTGTCAACGGCACTTTTGAACTGACCACTCGCTGCAATCTTGCCTGCCGCATGTGTTATGTCCGTCGACGTTGCCGGCGACACGGCACAACGCAGCCGCGAATTATCGGCGAGCGAATGGCTGGCACTGGCGCGGGAGGCCATGAATAACGGCATGGTCTTTTTACTCCTCACCGGTGGCGAGGTCTTCCTGCGCCCCGATTTCTTCGAAATATTCGAGCCCCTTACCCGCATGGGGCTGGTGCTCACCCTCTTCACCAACGGCACGCTTATCACCGAGGCCATTGCCGCGCGACTGGCCCAAGCCCCACCCCACAGAACCGAAATTACCCTCTACGGGGCCACCGCCGCCACCTATGAAGCGGTCACCGGCGTCCCTGGCAGTTACGCCCGTTGCTGTGCGGGTATTGAGGCCCTGGTTAAATACCGCGTCCCCCTCGGCCTCAAGACCACCATCACCCGGCAAAACGTGGGCGAGCTGGACGCGATGCGGCAAATGGCCCATAACTGGGGAGTGCCTTTTTCCGCCAGTTGGCTGCTCAGTCGACGAATTGATGGCGCGCCGTCCGAGGTCGACGAATGTCGGCTCTCGGCGCGCGAGTGCGTCAGCCTTGAGGCCACGGATCGGGCCTCGTCTTTTGAATGGACCAAGGCCGCGCGCCGCGAATCCGGCACGCTCAACGAGCGGAATTTTTATTGCGATGCGGGTAAAGCCTCTTTTGTCGTTAATCCCGCCGGTGAGATGAACCCCTGCCTTGATCTGTCCCGTCCAGCAGTCAAGGTGCTGGAGCTTGGCTTTGCCGAGGCCTGGACACGAGTACAGGCCTTTGTTGACGCCGCCCCCCCGCTTGCGTCCACCTGCCTTGCCTGCGACGCGCGTGAGTATTGCCCCCGTTGTCCGGCCTGGTCGCTCTTGGAAACCGGTACCTTGACCGACCCGGTGCCGTACCTCTGCGAGATTGCCCTCGCCCGCCAGGAACGCTATAGATCCAAATAGGATTTTGAAGTCTGGGATAAAAGAAATGTATGGATAGTCAGCACAACAACCCCATCTCACAGGAATCATTTACAATTAACATCGCCGAGATCTTGATTGAGGTGCAGAGCCCACTCTCGGCCGTCGAACTGGGAATCGCTGAAAAATTCGGTTCATTTTTGGGCGCGCCGGATAATCCCCTTGCCCGGGTATCGCTGCGGTGGCAGGAGAGTGAGAGCGCGCCGGCGCCTTGCGGAGAATTGATCTACGACCCCGGTTCGATCTGGAAAATGTACCGCGATGGCGAGCAATTCTACGCCGCAATTATCTATGATGACGACGATGGCAGACAGCAGACGCACAGTGTTCTGCGCGCCAACGCAACCTGGGATGACCTGACTCTGACTGAACAGCGCACCGGCCCAGGATGGCAAAGTCTGCTTAATATTGGCGCCGGCGAGCTCCTGTTCCGTACCAAAATCGTCTTGACTGATGGTGTGGTCTTTCACGCCTCCGGGCTTGACGACCACGGACGCGGCATCGTCTTTGTGGGCCATTCCGGTGCCGGCAAAAGCACGCAGCTCGATCTCTGGAACGCTGACCCCGGGGTGGTGGCGATGAATGACGATCGCATCGCTGTGCGTTCCAATGCCCATGGCACGATGTGTTACGGCTTGCCCTGGGGTGGTTCGTCAGACATTGCCCGTAATCACGCCGCGCCGCTCTCGGCGCTGGTACTGCTGGAACAGGGCCCGGACAATGACATTCAGCGAATCTCCTCTGCCGCCGCCGCCTCACTCCTCGTCCCGCGCATGTTTCTGCCCTACTGGGATAAGACCTTGATGCAACGCGCGCTTGCCAATCTGAACACACTTTTAACACAAGTGCCGGTCTATCACCTGCGTTGCCGTCCGGAGCCTGCTGTCATCGAACTCGTGCGGTCAGTGCTATGATCGTCCTCCCTGGTCGTGAGCTGATGCCGGTCGTTCGCGCAGCCCTGAATCGTGGTCAGGGCGTCCGCCTGACCGCCAATGGCAGCAGCATGCTCCCCTTTATCCACGATGGTGCAACAGTAGAGCTGGTGCCGCCGCGCTTTCCGTTGAGGCGGGGAGACATTGTGCTGGCCGAATCCATCGCGGATCAGTATGTTTTACACCGTGTTGTCCAGATGGAAGGGGATGCAGTGTATCTGCGCGGTGACGCACAAGGACACCGCGAAGGACCTTTGCCGCGTCGGGCAGTCCTGGGACTGGCGATCACAGCCAGCCGAAATAGGCGCGTCCGGGTGCTGGATCGTGGCGGCTGGCATTGGGCCGGGTTGATGTGGATACGGTCCGGTTGGTTGGGATTGTATCTGCTGCAACTCGCGCTCAGCCTGCGAAGGCTGACCAGTGTCCTGCATCGTCGGTTGTAATCGTTTATCTAAGAAAAGCCGTCCATGCAAACCCTGCTTGAAATCCTGAGATGTCCAGCCTGTAAAGGCGGGCTTGATCGTATTAATCATCTTTTGTGTTGTGTACATTGTAACGCTGTTTACCCAATTGTGGAGGGTATCCCCGATCTGATCCCAGGTTTTATAAACGACCCGATCAAAAAGATGTCTGCCAGTTGGGACAAACTGGGATATGACTACGATGCGCAGATCGCCCAAACCCTGCCTGAACGTTTGCAGGCAATTGACGCGCCCTTGCTGGCGCAGTGTGCAGACGGGAAAATGGTCTTAGAGATCGGTTGTGGAACGGGGCGGCTGAAAAAGTCGGTAGAGGCATACGGGAGCCAGTATATCGGACTTGACCCTTCGCTCCAACTGCTGCAGCAAGGCATTGCGCGTGCTGAAAACTCGCTGATCCGCGGCGTGGGAGAGTATCTACCGTTCCCCGATCACTCTTTTGATACGATCATTGGCGGCTATTGCTCATTTCGCTACATTCAACTGGAACAACTGTACCCGGAATGCGCGCGGGTGTTGAAACCCGGCGGTGTCCTGGCCTTTACCCTCTGGAACAACTGGAACCTTGCCTTCCAGTCTATTGTTCATGATGTGCGGCAGAAACGATTCCCGACGTTCAAATTCACGACTGAGGATTGTAACGATGTCGTCTCGCCTCTCCGAGAAATTAAACGGCTTGAAAAATCCGGTTTCACCGTCGGAACTCTGCTCAGCACCAAAAGCGCACCTCTTGTTAGGAGATTACCCGGGGGCAAGCGAATCTGTAACTGGCAAGGTCATTGGAAAGGGGTTTTGGGCGCACTCGTTGGATATGATATTATTTTTATATCACGGAATAACGGACATACTTCCTGAGTTCTTGACATCCTTGCCAGCGATGGCTATAAAAATTCTGATCATGCACCTAAAACCCATTCCCCACAAAAGGTATCCAAAATCAACATGGCTGAAATAAATCTGCGACAGATGAAAAAAGATCAATCCGGGATCATTTCTTCCATAAAAGTTGGCGGCGAGCTTGGCCTCAGGATGCGGGAGATGGGTCTGGTTCCCGGCACCGAAATCATCATCCAGGGCAGGGCTCCGCTTAATGATCCGGTGGCCCTGAGGGTGATGGGAGGCGTCCTGACCCTGCGCAATAACGAGGCCGACCATATCACCGTCACCGTGGATGACAACGACTGAACAACACCAGCACACACCGCCCCCCTGCCTGTGTTTCATCATAACTCCTGAAAAATTTCATAGTACACCCTCCTTCCCCCCTTGAAAAATTATTGACAGGGCTTAATGTTTGTTGTACCTAAACATTGTCTTCTTTGTCTTCTTTAACTTGGGGAAAAGCGATCATGACCTTCAAGAGACTCAATCAAAAATGTGCCTGCCTGACAGACAAGGTAAAGAACTGCGTGAAGCAATCCCCTTGCTCCAAGCAAGTCGTTCCCCTCTCAGAGTCCTGCCGCTCCGGGCGGCTGAAGATCTGCAAGATCACAGGAGACAGAAAACATTGTGCCAGGATGGCCTCACTGGGGTTTTATCCTGGAGAAGAATTAGAACTGCTGTGCCCTGAAAACGGTTCGCAGTGTCTGTTAAAACTGCAAGGCGCCACCCTCAGCCTTGACAGCAATACCACCAAAAACATCTTGGTGTCGGAAATATAAAAAAAGTCTCAACCCCTGCGGTCTTTTTTTTGGCGCTCCATATTTAGGATCACCTAACTAGTTCCATAAAATGAGGATTTTTGTTCGAGATCAAGAATCTGCGAAAAAATAAGCGCAGGCATATGTATGATATTCCGATCATTATATTTTGAGAATGACGCAGGGATCGGGAAAAAAGACCATTTATGGACAGACATTAACTATCAACCCTGAGGAATTATCATGTGGCAATCTCTCTCAGTCGCCCTTGTGCTGGTGATCTGTCTTTTCTTTATTGGCAGAAAACTCTATAAACAATTCAAGATCGCCACGGATCCAAACGAAAAACCAAGTTGTGGTTGCGGCTGCTCAGGCTGCACTTCGCCGGGCCGTCCTTCAAAACAATCCAAGACATCGGAATGCGGAAAGCCTGCCAGCCGGAATAAAAAAAGATAATATGCCAAGAGCTCAGGTTGTTTGGCCCGTAGTCGGCCAGATCAGCATTTTTTGAGATATTTCATAAGTATTCATCTGTCTCCCTAACCATCTACAGACTATCCTCCTCAGTGGATTACACACCAGCAATGCAAAAAAATATACACATGGCCCTTGTCGGCAATCCCAATGCCGGCAAAACCACCCTGTTCAACACACTGACCGGAGCCAGACAGCACGTGGGCAACTACCCAGGGGTCACCGTTGACTACAAGGAAGGTTTTTTCACCCACAACAGTCAGAAAATCACCCTCACCGACCTGCCGGGCACCTATTCCCTTACCGCCTATTCGGTAGAAGAGGTCGTGACCAGGGATTATCTGGTCAATGAGAAACCGCAGGTGGTGATCAACATCATTGACGCCTCAAACCTGGAGCGCAATCTCTATCTGACCACCCAGTTTCTGGAGCTTGGCTGCCCTCTGATCATTGCCCTCAACATGATGGATGTGGCGAAGGATCGTGGCATTGGGATCAGTGCCGAAAAGTTGTCGGCACTTCTGGGAGTGCCTGTGGTGCCGATCATCGCCCGTTCCGGACAGGGAACCGATGCGCTGATAGATCAGGCTATACTGCAGGTAACACAGGAATGGCAACCCCGGGACATCTCCTATGGCGAAGATCTGGACGAGGCCATCATGGAGTTGATCGGGCTCATTTTGGAAAATAACTTTCTCACCCATACCTATCCCCCCCGTTTCACCGCCATAAAATACCTTGAGCATGATGACCAGATCCTGCAGAAAGGACAGCAGGACGACGGCGCCACCGCAGACCGCCTTGAGGAAAAGGTCGCCCTGGTCTCCGATCACCTCCTGAAGACTATGGACGCCTATCCGGAGGCAATTATCGCCGATCACCGCTATGGCTTTATCAAGTCCATCCTCCGCCAGGGGGTCCAGACCCATAGCTTTGACACCGACCGGCTTTATACCTCCGACAAGATCGACAAGGTCCTGACCAATCGCCTCCTGGGGCCGGTGTTCATGCTCCTGATCCTGTTCGGCCTGTATCAATTCACCTTTACCTGGAGCGATATTCCCGTCTCCTGGCTGGGGTCGCTTTTTGGCTGGCTGGGCGGACAGGTGCAATCTATCCTGCCCGACGGCCCGCTCAAATCCATGATTATCTCGGGAGTGATCAACGGCATGGGCGGCGTGCTCGGCTTTGTCCCGTTGATCATGTTCATGTTTTTTGGGATTGCCATCCTGGAAGACTCCGGCTATCTGGCCAGGGTCGCCTTCATGATGGACCGCATCTTCCGGATATTCGGCCTGCACGGTTCCTCGGTCATGCCCTTTATCATCTCCGGCGGAATCGCGGGAGGGTGCGCGGTGCCCGGCGTCATGGCCACCCGCACCCTGCGTTCGCCCAAGGAACGGATGGCCACCTTGCTCACCGTCCCTTTCATGAACTGCGGCGCCAAGGTGCCGGTCATTGCCCTCTTGATCGGCGCCTTCTTCACCGAGAACAAGGCAATGTACATGTTTCTCTTCACCCTGATCTCCTGGATCGTCGCCCTGCTGGCCGCCAAGTTTCTCCGCATGACCGTGCTCAAGGGCCCGGCCACGCCCTTTGTCATGGAACTGCCACCCTACCGCTTCCCTACCCTGCGCGGACTGGCCATCCACACCTGGGAGCGCACCTGGCAGTACATCAAAAAAGCCGGAACCGTCATCCTTGGTATCTCCATCCTCATCTGGGCCATGATGACCTACCCCGGACTGCCGGCCGCAACCCAGGCCGGGTATGAACAACAACGACAGACGGCAACTGCTGCATTTACGCCTGCTATTGTTAACGAGAGCACCTCAGGAGAGAAGGAAGTTTCAGAAGGGGCTCGGGTGCTCCGGCAGCGGATCACCACAATTGACAATCAGGAAGCGGAGCAGGCCCTGCGCAACTCCTTTGCCGGCAGGATCGGCATCGCCCTGGAACCCGTCTCCAGACTAGCCGGATTTGACTGGCGGACCAATATTGCCCTGGTGGGCGGATTCGCGGCCAAAGAGGTGATCATCTCCACCCTGGGAACCGCCTACTCCATGGGCGCGGACGAGGGGGATATCTCCGATTCTTTAGGCAAGCGGCTGAGTCGTGACCCCAACTGGAACAAGGTAGTGGCGGTGGCTGCCCTGATTTTCATCATGTTCTACGCCCCTTGTTTTGTGACCGTGGTCTGTATCGCCAAAGAAGCTGGACACTGGGGCTGGGCCCTCTTCTCCATGTCCTTCAACACCCTCTTTGCCTTCTTCATGGCCACGGCCGTCTATCAGATTGGCACCTGGCTGGGGTAAACTCCGCTTATATTCTTTTCATAGGCTCTTAAGGGGAAAATCGCTGATTGACAATTTGCCTGTTCCCTAAAAAATGATCACTCTCCATTGCTTCACCGTCACTTCGTGATGATATTAAATTAGAAGACATATTTGTACTTCCAACTCAAACCATCACCACAAGGTGATAAGAGGGGGCAACATGGATAATAAACGAAGGCACGTCAGGTTAGATGTACAGGGGATGGAGGCCGACATCTCCGACGATATCGGTTTCTCCTCTGCACGGGTGAGAGATATTTCCCGATTCGGCATCTGTCTTTCCCAGATACCGAGAAAGCTGCAGTCGAAGAGTGATAAAATCACCGTTATCATCTCTGACCAAGAACATCGTTTCAAGATGGAAGTCCAGGGCAGATGGGATAAAAAAGAGGGCTTTGATACCATGATGGGGACGGAAATAATAAACGCCCCCTGGGGCTGGATCGATTTTTTATCCACCATGGAACCGACCGAAGACGATGCCTGGAGTGCCGAAAGATAGCATGCTTATCTGGTTTTACTTTTGCCAATCTTCGCACCCCAGGCCGTTCCGAATAAATGTTTCTTGCTGATGGGGAAACAGGATTGATTTATTTGTTACGCAAATTGCCCAAGAGATAAAGGACCAGCAGGCCTGATCAACTTCAACCAGACCAACCGTCCTCTTTTTTACCCCATGGAGCACCGGGGAACGGTGGCCTGATGCAGTCAGATTAACCGCAGCATCAAAGACAGGCAAGAACCAATGCCTGTCTTCCACTAAGCATAAAACGTATCAATTCGCCTTTTTCACAAACTTCGTCAGAATGACAATCTGCTGGCCGCTGACACGGGCCTCAATATGCTCAGGGTTATCGACAACCAGCGAAATACCGCGGACAACCATGCCTCGCTTGGCCGTGAAATTGGCCCCTTTCACATTGAGATCCTTGATCAGGGTTACCGTGTCGCCTGCCTCAAGGGGTGTGCCGTTGCTATCGACATGTCTGGATCCCTCTTCATTGCTTTTCCCTTCGTCCGTTGCCTGCGCCCAGACCTGCGTGGCTTCATCCAGAAAGAGCATATCGAGCAAACCCTGCGCCCAGCCTTCCGTGCTAAGGCGCTTGAGCATCCTCCATGCCACAACCTGTACCGCCGGTATCTGGCTCCACATGCTCTCGTTGAGGCACCGCCAGTGCCGGGCATCAGTTTTTTCCGGATCTTCAATCTGCTCACGACACGTCGCGCAGATAAGGACGCACTCCTCAACACTGCCATCTGAGCTGGGGGGAACTTCATAGACACGCAGGCCCTCTGTTGCGCCACACAATTCACACAGAGATTCGTTCCGGGCCTGTAAGGCATTTTCTGTACTCATGGGTTTCTGTTCCTCAATTCTGTATGGATTGAATATCCGGTCGGCAAAAGTGGCAGAATCATTCATGCCGCATGTTGTTTTTTTTTGTAGAGAAACCAGCACTCACATGGCGCATTGAAGCCGTCGATTAATCCAGGGGCAGTGGATACGGGCAAAGAATATTCATTCGTCCGGATCACTGCGAACCACCCCGGTTCTACCCGGAAAACAGCGGAGTGACAACCCCTTTCGGTTTGCCTGGCAACCTACGGTTTGCCGCCCCGGCGCGGTTTTTGGCCGCTTTTTTTCTGCTCCCCCTCCGTTTTCCGAACCTCAGCCCGCAACTGCACCGGCTTGGGCTTTTTCGGCCTCTTCGGGCGCACTTTCAGTTGGCGGGTCAAGGGAACATTATGGCGTGGAATAAAACCGTGCACCACTTCGCGCACCAGGGTCTGGCTGATCAGGGTCTCGATGGCGGCAAGAAGGAGAACCTCATCGGCGCTGACCAGCGAGATCCCTTCCCCCGTGGAACCGGCGCGACCGGTGCGGCCGATGCGGTGAATATAATCCTCCGGAACTTTCGGCAGATCGAAGTTGATCACGTGCGGCAGTTCGCTGATATCAAGACCGCGCGCGGCGATGTCGGTGGCGACCAGGACCCGGATCTTGCCCGCCTTGAAGTCAGCCAAGGCGCGGGCGCGCTCGCCCTGACTCTTGTCACCGTGGATCACGGCCGTGGAGATGCCGTCGTTCCCCAGTCTCGCGGCCAGACTGTCGGCCCCGTTGCGTGTGCGGACGAAGACCAGCACCTGCTCCCAGCCTTTGTTGCGCATCAGGTAACTGAGCAGGGCCGGCTTCTTGGCCTTGTCGACCTCATAGACCCACTGATTCACACTCTTGGCCGCAGTGTTGCGTGGGCTGACCTCTATCAGCACCGGATTTCTGAGGAGCCCCTCGGTGAGCTTGCGGATATCGCTGGAAAAGGTGGCCGAGAAGAGGAGATTCTGGCGACGCGGCGGCAGCAGGGCCAGGATCTTGCGGATGTCGCCAATAAACCCCATATCAAGCATCCGGTCGGCCTCATCAAGCACCAGTATCTCCACCTGCGCAAACTTCAGGGCATTTTGGCTGAAAAGGTCCAGCAACCGTCCCGGAGTCGCCACCAGCACATCGACGCCGCTGCGCAGCTTCATCATCTGGGGATTGATCTTCACCCCGCCGTAAACAACACCCGACTTCAGCGCCAGGTATTTGCCATAGGTGGCAACGCTCTGCTCCACTTGCACCGCCAGCTCCCGGGTCGGCGTCAGCACCAGGGCGCGGATATGGTTCGCCTTCACCTTGGGGCCGCCAGCCAGACGCTGCAGCAGCGGCAGGACAAAACCCGCGGTCTTGCCGGTGCCGGTCTGAGCCGCGGCCATGACATCCTTGCCGGAAAGGACAGCGGGGATCGCCTTGAGCTGGATCGGCGTGGGAGTGGCATATCCGGCCTCGTCAATGGCACGAAGAAGGGCTTCGGAAAGTCCGAGGGAGGCAAACGACATAGGGCGGTTTCTCGAAAAGAGGTTGATGGTCTCGGTTGTGGGACAGGGCGTTGCCTGGCGAGACAGAGGAATTTTCGTTACGGAGGATTATACCGGCCCCGGCAGCAGATTCAAAGGATATAACGTTTGAATTCACCGAACCTACGCGGCTTTTCGCGCAGATCCGGTGCAATGATGGGTTGGAAGTCATTCACAGATTTGGCACAAGAGTGTTCCGCAACTTCTCATTGGTATGGCCCGAGTGGCCGAAGGCCAACTAAGACTTTGGCATCGAACGTACCAATATCCGCAAACGAGCTGGTCACAGGAATTTGCGCGCTCTCGAACGCTGCTTTAATCGCGAGGGACTTTGGGCTTCCATTCCGCAGAGTAAGTGATACGCCATACGGCGGGGGCGCCATCATTCCAATACGATTCATTGATCCTTCATTCTTTTGCTGTCCACGTATCGCCGGTCTTTTCATATTTTTTCTTCACCGCTGACCATGCCACTTTATGCGCCGTTTCTTCCCGGGAGGCATCGTCCCGTCGATCTTCAGGGCTCGCATACTCCTGCCAGGCATGATTAAATGCCTCCCGGTAAATATCCTGGGCATGGGCAGGAAGGACATGGGTTACATTTTCCGGCAAATCTTTATTGGTTTTGTAGGGCATGACATGACTCCTTGGCTCTCAGAGAACATTGGCTACATATGAAATGAGTGCCATTCAGAGCACCCCCTAACTTTCTAACAAGGTGGGACAACTTCTTGCAGTCAACTATCGTAACAAGCTGAACACTCCTGTGTTGTACCAAAAGAAGTGTTCATTCTCAAGAGGAATGGAGAATGAACTTTTATTGCCCCGATGCGCCGCGTAATCCGCGTGTCATCAGCACGGAACTGGCGCAGTGCATAAAAATCATGATGCAATTGGACTCGATTTAGGATAAATTTGAACAGCATCCTGTTCTCATCTTTTGACACTTGAGTTCTTGGTTGAAACCCATAATGCCTGATTTGAAGACGGGATGCTTTTTTTCATCAACTGGATAGCTGTTCAGGTTCCCATATCCTGAAATCTACCCATAAATTCTGGGGAAGAGTCAAAAAAATTCTATAACAGCCTGGCAAGGACAATACTATGCGAAGAAACAGAACAACATTCTGCTTGGTGGCGGCTTTTCTTTTCCTTACTTCCTGCAGCCCGACGCTCCTGCAATTGGCCAACGAAAAATTACGCGTCGGTGACTACAGCGCGGCGGTTGATCTTTACGAAGAATATCTTGAGACACAGCCTGACGCCTTGACTCCAGAACGAAAATTGGGATATGCCTTGTTGAAAACAGGCAATGCGGCGGATGCAGCTATCAGGTTTGAAAAAGTCTTGGCTGAATTTCCCGAAGACTCCTTTTCCACGCTCTATCTTGGTTTGGCATACCTCCATCTAGGTGAAAGAGACAAGGTGGTATCTACTTGGAAAAATTATCAGTCCGGGAAATCATCCCCGGTGGCAGCAGAAATTAAAAAACAGGTCAAGCTTATTGCCGATTCTGAGCCTGAACTTTCAGACGAGCTCATTGTCGCAGTTGACTCCGCAATTACCGCCGCAGTCGATGAGGATCGTTCCAGAAAAGCTTATAACTTATGGCGGCTGGGTGACTGCGGCTGATAACCATTCTGAAGCCGGTCAGGCTTCTTGGGTTCATCTATTGCCAAATAAGTTGTTCAGCAACTGAAAAAGCAGAAGGTTGCAAACGTTTTTGGCCATAGATCACAAACGGCGAAACAACTTTTAATGACAGTGCCACAATGTTACGCTAGAATGTAACATTGTGGCACTGTCAACTTAAAGAATAATCAGCTAACAACCTGTAATGCATAGTAAAAGTAGAGCCTTATTTAACAAAGAGTTAGAATATATTCATTCGGATCCATTGTTTATTGTGACTCCTGAAAGGATCAAGTATAGTCGTAACTATTCAACCGCATCCCAACTGCAGGTACAGTTCGGTGTTGTTATCACGCTGAATAGCTACGTATAATCAAAAACAAATATACATACTTTGCAGAGAAAAAATATATGATTGAAGTTAGACAGTTATTAAAAAAATATACCGTAGGCGAAGAGACCATTTCTGCTGTTGACCATGTGAATCTGACTGTTGCTAAAGGAAATAATATTGCCATTATCGGCCACTCCGGCAGCGGCAAAAGCACCCTGCTCAGTCTCATCGGTGGACTTGCCACACCAGACTCAGGCTCGGTAGCCATTGGCGGAACCGTCCTCTCAAGCATCAGTGATCAGGAGCTCTCCAAACTTCGGAACCAAAAGATAAGTTTCATTTATCAGTTTGCCAGTCTGATTCCTTCCCTGACCTCTCTTGAAAATATATTGCTGCCAACTGCCTTTGGCGAAAGCAGCCACTCCCACGAGGCCTATGCCAGGGAGTTGCTTGCCATGGTAAAGCTCACTGATAAGGGAAAAGCATACCCCAGCCAGTTAAGTGGTGGTCAGCAGCGACGGATTGCCATAGCCAGGGCCTTTATTAACTATCCAGAGATAATCCTGGCAGATGAGCCCACCGGTGATCTCGATGAGGATACAGAATCTGAAATAATCGAACTGTTTCAGCAGATGAATAAAGAGCAGAATATTACCTTTGTCGTTGTAACTCACAGCTCTGAAGTGGCCAGCCAGATTGGTAAACAGTACAGGATGACAAATGGGGTGCTGACGGAGCAATAAAATTATGTCTGACCATAAAAGCCGGACTGGCTTTTATGGTTCGTATCGACCGCACTCTCCTCAACTGGAGAGATGAAATGATCTCTTCCTCTGTTTTGCTTGAACTGTGTTCATTCTTGCCGTATCACACCATCCTTGCACCTGATGGTTATCATCTCTGGCCCGAAGTTTTTCCATCTGCGCACCCAATTCGTTATCTATCAACGGACACACCACTGACTGTACAAAAGAAAAAATCATCAACCCTTTGCAATGGCAGTGGCAGGCTCCAGAAGGCTGCTGCGTATTGCCGGAAACATGGCAGCAGATATACCGGTAGCCAGGCCAAGTATCAAACAAATCACAGCAAGATAAACAAACTGAGTTAACCCGGGTAACTGCAAAGGCATGTCCAATGAAGCGGCAATCACCTTTTTGAAGAAGAAGACAACGCTTCCACCTGCCATGATCCCGATGCTCCCGCCAATAAAAGACAAGAAAAGAGCTTCAGTCACAGTCAACCGGGAAACCATTGGCCGGGTAGCCCCCATGGCGCGAAGAAGACCGAATTCCCTGACCCTCTCATTGACAATCATTGAGAACATAACAGCAATAATCAAAAAAGAAATTGCCCATAAAACTGCTCCAGAAAACAATAACGCCCGAAGAAGCATAAAAATCTGACGTCCAACAGATGTCTGGACCTCCTCTGCTACAATTACCTGAATACCTTTTACCTCATGCTGAATTTTGTTGGCGATTCTCCCTACCTTAAAGAGCGGATTGGCCCTTATAAGAAAAGCGGATTGCATTTCTTCTCCCGCTAGATCTTGTTTCACACCTTGAAAGTTATCCATACGGATAAGGTTTTTAAGATCTTCATTTTTCAGGAATATTGCTTCATCAAAGTAGTTGTTACCCGACTTTTGAAGTTTGCCTGCAACGGTGAAGGTCTCCCCATAAAGTTGAATTTTATATCCTTTCAAATGGGGAATCGTATTACCGACAATAACTTCTCCGCTGGAAATTGAATTTTGTTTAGAATCATTCAGCCATGGTAGCACGGTAAAATCAGTAGCCGGGTCGATTCCAATAAGCATCGTGTCGGGAATATCACAACATCTCGACTGGGATGTTGTATAGAAAAGCTGGGGTGAGACAGCTTCGATCACAGGGATTTCCTTCTTGAATTTCCCGTGGAACATGGTCACAGCCCGCACCTCATCAAGAAGAGCGCTCTTCATATAAAATGCCATTGCATGACCTGCGGCAATAGCTTTCCGGGCCTCATCCTTATGACCTGCCGGCACCACAATAATATCCGAGCCCAGCCTGGAGGCATTTTTGACCAAACTGACCTGCGCGGAACGCATCAATGAAGTCACAAAAAAGAGGGTGCCGGTAACAATTGCAACGGCAAGAGCTATCCCAAAACTTCTAAATCCATTATGGATAATATTTTTCCAGGCCAGAACATTCAAGGTCATCATAAAATATTCCTGTCCTAATTTTTCCGAATTGCGTCATAGGGGGCAATACGACCAACGCATATAGCCGGGTAAATAGCCATTGCCACACCAGATAAAAGCATGGAAATTCCACAGACAAAGGCAGATAACACGATAAATTGAGCAGATGGAAGCTGAAAAGGAATTGTTGCAGTACCAGCCGAGAGAGTAAGGATGTCCTTGATATAATGGATAGACCAAAAGCCGACGGCAACTCCAATAAGGCCACTCAAACCTGATAATATAGCGGCTTCCGAGAGAATAAGCCTGACAATATGATTTCTGGAAGCGCCCATGCCCCGTAACAACCCCAGTTCTTTCCGTCTCTCGTTAACCACCATGGTAAAAGCGAGTCCCATCAAGAAAAGTGTCATCAACCAGCAAATAATACCCGTTGTCAGGATGCCATATTGGATCCCCTGTACTTCACTCCGAACAGACGAAACAAGATCTTGACTGATAACAGTCTTTACACCAGGAACATTGCCAACAATTGCCGCTGCCACTTGTTTAACATCTTTTCCGCTTTCAACTTTTACTGTTATGGCAGAAATTTCATCAGTACCAATTTTAAGTGCCTCACCTGACATAGTCCGGGAAATCGAAATCATATCACGGGCCACATCCATGGTCATAAAAGCAGAGAAGTCGACAAATCGCAAACCAGTTTCACTGGCAACACTTTTAATCTGAAAACGCTTACCGAAAAAAGATATATAGGCACCCTCTGCTGCATACATCGTATTAGCGCCAAGTGTCATAACATCTGCATTTAACATGGATTTATTTTTCTCGGCACCCAGCCAGGGAGTAATAATAAAATCTGTCTCAGGATCATAACCTACCAATTGTACAGTCGGCATGGTGCAGCATATCAGTTTGGCAGATGTTATATAAAGCTGCGGAGAGACCCGCGAAACTCCCTTGACGGCAGCAACCTCATTCGTCCTTGCTTCCGGCATATAAAAATTGGACGGCTCACTGCCCATCAAAATCTTAGTGCCGCTCCCCTCAAAACCGGCAGGAAAAACCATGATATCGGCACCCAACCGGGCCATGCTTTTATCCAGACCACTTCCTACCGCGCTGACCGTAATCGTCCCGGCAAAAATCAGGCCGCAGGCAAGGGCACCGGCAAGAATGATTGATATACTCCGAAAGCGCTTCCTGCCCATGTTTTTCAAGGCCAGTCTTATAAGTGAAATGTTCATATCGTTGTGATAAATTTTATGGATTGATGAAAAATAACTGTTTAATGGGCAGCGACTTCCCGCTCTTTGCTGAAATAAATATTTCCTCCAATTTATTTTAAATATTATAATGCAATTTAACTATGTTGGCTCTTCTGAAATCAGTACAAATATCCAGACACACAGTTGGCCGCAGTCCAATGGTCAGAACTTCCCCGTTTTTTGTTCAAGGTGATACTCTCATCATTGTGGCGCAAGGAACATCTTGATTTCATTGAGATATTCTGACTCGATTTACTTGCGATTATCCTCATGTTTCTGGTCCAATTTGGGAATAATACTTTTGCTGCGCACGTATTTCTGCCAGAAGGGCTCAAAATCGTGACCGGTAAATTCCTTAAGCTCTTTTTTCAGAAAAACTTTTTTCCTGCTGCCCCGGTATTTTGTATAAAGACAGCCCATGAAATCTTCCAGGTTCTTTTGGCCGCCGCTTTTTTCAAAAACCTCACGGGCCAGCAATCTAACGATCAACGGGGATTTGGTGTAATGGATGAACTCTTTTATATCCTTGTCTTTGATGCGATGTTCCTCGGACAAGGGGCGGTCGTAACCCTTCGTGATCATTTTCAAATAATGCAGGTATATCCTTTCCCAGCGGTAATCCGGCTCGAAAATTTTGGTTTTCGCCACCGCCACCAGTTCGATGTAGGACGCCCAACCCTCAAGGAAAAATTCTTCATCTGTCTCAGCAAAGTGGTGGATACCGTAAGGCTCGTATTCATTTATAGGGTGGGCGATACGATGGCCGAAGAGCTCCCAATTGCGGCGCAAGGCGGATTCCCGACCCGGCACCATTTCGTAACACATCCCATTGGACCAGACCGCGCCCCATATTTTACGATGTTCTAATGAGTTCGGGGTCCAGACTATCTGATAAGGTCCTTCGACATTGTAGTCGAATTTTGCGTTGAAATAAGTAAAAAGTTTGATCGAGTTTTCTTCCAGTTCTTTTCGGAAATCAATTTTCCAAGGGGTGTAGGTGTATATTTCAACGTTCGTACGGCCGATGGTGAGTGTTTTGGGCGTAAAAGGCCCTACCGCCCCCAGACTTTTCTGCAAACTTTTGAATAAGTATTTCCGGTTCCCGTAATTGAAAACCTGAAACGTCCTGGGATCGGAGGTCGGCTGCCAGGGGGTGATTATCCTATAATCCGAATTGCCGGGGAATTCGTTGAATTTCACCTGGATATGGTTAATATGGTCTCGCTCCCGGGGGATGAGATAGATCCGACCGTCAAAACTGGCAAATCGCTTATCGAAATAACCCTGGTGACCGTGGCGGCCCACGCCGCCGATCTTCATCCGGTAGATAACCTGCACTTGACCGTTAATTTTTTTCTGGGTACTGAACTGATTATTTTTCTTATTAGTATTGCAGGGTATTAATTCACCGGATTCGTTAAGAAATTCAATATGCAAGACGTCGAGTTCCCCTTTATTGCCGCCGCTGAACGTCACTGTTTTATTCCGGGCCGGATAGTCGACCTTCACTCGCAGTATACCCTTTTCCGGATCTTCAAAGTTTACGGTATAAAGCAGGTTGTGATCCCCTTTTTCCAGAACAGCCAGGGGCAATCCCTGGTAATAGGGTTGGTTCTTGGGATAGGGTGTTTCCCTCGAGCAACCGCAAAGAATCAGGCACAATAAAAACCAAAGGATTAATTTAGATGTGTCAGGCAAAACAGGGTTTCCGTTTATAGAAAAAGGTTGAAAGTGACGCTCTGGAGGTCCGTAATAATCGCTCCTGCCATGAGTGTAGAAAGACTAGCACTTTTTCCAGCAGGTCATGAGTACTTTGATTTAGGGCTTTTTACGGGTTCCCCGTACACAACGAACGTAATATTTGTTCCGCATCTGCATGGCCTCAAGTTGCTGTTTTTTGTCCGATGACGCCGGCAAAGGTCCGAACTGGACAAAGAATGCCATACTGTCATAATACGGCAATTCGGTGCCTGACCAGTACCGGTCAGGCTTGGTTTCAGGAAACAGGTTCTCGTTGATATTCAGGTATTTTTTGCCCTTTATCTGGATTGTCTGCAGTTCATAATTATCAGGCAGACGCCAGTCGTCATGACCAGCATATACGAGATCCCGGCAATATTCCCTGGCGGACTTCCAATCACGCAGCATGTTGTCATCTTTCATTACCCAGGTAATGCCGATGGTCTTGTCCGTGACCGTACCGTTTTCATGGGCCACATACTCGTTGGCTGAAGAATTCGTCACCAGGAAAAGAGTGAGACAGCAAAGAATCAAGGAGAAAAGGCTTGGTTTAATTATCATTGCAATGACATCCTGATCGAAGTCGGTGAGAATAACCACTATTACGGTCCAAATCCAAAAAAGACTGGACCATGGCGACAGAGAACTTGCACCTTAGCAGTGCGCCCTACCGGGTGCACGACAAAAAAAGGGGCGGCCATAAAGCCGCCCCTTTTAGATTACATAATTCCCTTAAAGAAGAGAATTATTTTGTACGATCAAGCGCGCCGTCAAAACCACAAAGAATGGAGTCACGATCATCGCCATGACAGGCATTACAAACAGATACCGGCTCACCAATCGGTTTGCCCGCGTTCACATCATACAACTGGATTGCACCGTCAGTATTATTATCAGCACCATTCGGTTTGGTTCGCAGGGTTAAAAGAGCATACCTGCTATCGGCAGTTGCAAGAGCATCATGATTCTGCCCGAGAGCTGCACCACCAATTGTTGCATCACCTGATGAATCAGCACTATTAAGAACCTTAAGAGTTTTCGCATCAAGTACATAGAAACGATCCGCACCTGACATCATAATCTTCTTGGCTCCAGGAGCCCAGGTAGAACGGAAGGTAATTGTTGCACCCTGTGGTCCAGAATTATCGCCAGTCAATTCGGCAGTAGTTGTTCCAGCTACCAACGCCGGAACACCGGCAATGACACTGGCGGTATCAACCATGAACAGTCGAGTATTTCCTGAACCACTTGTATAGTTAGCAGAGAGCAGGAATTTTTTGGTGTCAGGGCTCGTGCTGCCATGGAAGTAATAGTAATCTGACGGAACATTCAATGTATCCGCAGGATAAACATTGACAGGAGCGGCAGCGCCACTTTTATCAATAACCGAGATATAACCATCATTACTCATGCTGATCGGCATATGATAAGCAGTAGTCTGGCCAGAGGCACAATAATACGGACCGCTTCCAGCAACAATTGGAGTTGAACCGGCCCTCGGTGCAGGAGCAATCTTGTTATCTATTTTGTTAGTCCCATCCGTGCCAATTGAACCATAATGCAGGTTTCCATCCGAGCCAACTACATACGTTGACCAGTACAGATTATCGCCGTCCTTACGGACATCATGGAGCTTATAATCGGCATTCCCTGCAGAAGCGACATTAATCCTACCCAAGCTATTGACTGTAATTGGGTTTGCAGTATTAGAAGGATCAACCGTAATGTCTGCCTTGGCCATATGAGCACCATGACCGGCAATATAGAGAGTACCAGAATAAACACCAACTGTTGTGTTCATGCCTGAAGCGGTCTCTGTGTCTTTAGGGATAACCGTAATATATCCCTCAGCAGACATTGTTATGGGCATGTGGTAATCGCCAGTCTGTCCAGAAGCACAATAATATGGACCAGCACCTGGTGCGAAACCAGTTCCGGCAGCACGAACATCTGGGGAATAAGTGATATCAACTACAGCATTACTGTTAGCCAGGTCGATATTTCCATAATGAAGATCGCCATTATGATCAACTTTATATGTTGACCAGTATAGTTTGTCGCCGTCCTTACGTACATCATGCAACAAATAATCGGTATTACCAGGACTACCGACATCAATTTTTCCTAAGGATACACTCTTAATCGGGGCAGCCACTTCATTGGGATCAATGGTAAAAGTAACCTTTGCCATATGAGCGCCATGTCCTGCCACGTAAATAATACCTTTATAGGTGTCTTTAGTAGCTGGAGTACCTGTCGAACCATAGCCAGGAGCAGTTGCAGCTTTCCCATCATTATTGCTGATAATTGTACCGTCCAGACCACACAAAACAGAATCGCGATCATCGCCATGACAGGCATTACATACAGAAACCGGCTCACCGACAGGCTCTCCCGCCTCAATGTCATAGAGCTGTATGGCGCCATCATTATTACCATCTAAACCATTTGGCTTTGTCCGCAGGGTCAAGATTGCATAGGCATCATCATCGGTCGGCATTGCATCATGGTTCTGACCTGCGATAGAGCCTCCGATGGTATTATCACCCATGGGGCCGTTTTCCGATTTCAGGGTTGTTGCATTAACAACATAGAACCGATCAGCTGCGGCCAATAGAATTTTATCCCCTGCATTCGTCCAGGTTGAACGGAAAGAAATAGTCATTCCTTGAGGGCCACTATCATCACCAGTAAGTATACCTTCTGCTGTACCAGCAGTTACCAAGGCCGGGGCATTCTCAGTGATACTATCGGTGTCAAACATGAACATATTCGTCTGTGCAGACCAGGGAGCGCTATTCGTGTAAACAAAGAACTTTTTCGAATCAGGACTGGTACTCCCGTGAATGAACGTGTAACCATCTTTACCAATAAACTGATCAATAAATACATTGGTGGCTTCAGTGACGCCATTCACGTTTCCACCAGTATCTCCACCGGTATCTCCACCAGTATCTCCACCAGTATCTCCACCAGTATCTCCACCGGTATCTCCACCGGTATCTCCACCGGTATCTCCACCGGTATCTCCACCGGTATCTCCACCGGTATCTCCACCGGTTCTCCACCAGTATCTGCTGTAGGCGCAATGGCCTCGTCATCATCCAGGAAACAACCCTGTAACAGCCCCACAGACGCAGTTACCATGAAAATGGTCAAAATTAGCGTCCAATACCTAGCTGCCCTTTGTTGTACTCGAATCATATCTCACCCCTCTAATTGTGTTTGTTGGGCTACCTATTACCCGTACTTTATTTCTTACAACTAAACTTTTTGCCCATACCTGAAACGCTTTAGTGTCACCTCCATATAAAAGTTTAATTATTTTATCAACCAGTCATCGTCTTGCAGACAATGACCAGGGTAAACACAAGGAGAAAACTCCAAACATTCACTATAACCTGTCAAAAACAGCAGAAATACTGTCAAAGTATTCTATTTTCACACTTCAAGTATGCTTTCTATAACAGATACCACCATGTGGTACATTTGTATACTAAAATATGCCACGATGTGGTACTTATAGAGTAGTTATCTAAAATATAATTGTTTGTCAATAAGGAAAAAAAAAATCGCCGAAAATCCGGTTCATCTTGAGAGCTGAAAAGGACTGCAGTTGCCTAAAAGGTTTCAAGTCGGCATCCGCATCAGGGCAGTTTCAGAAAGTATATCGAGTACTCCAACAGAGTCAGGCTACACAGCGCCATGGGCGGTATGTTGTTCCGGCTGAGAAGCTGAATGGCAGAGACCAGGAAATATTAAAAGAGCGAGAGGGAAAGCTTGAAGAAATCAGAGAACTGAAAAATATTTCCCTGGCCAAGTTTGCTGGAGTATACTGCTGAAGCAGATGCAGCATAAATAGGGGTAAACTACAATTATAAGTGGCGCCGTCCAAGCAAACAGACCACTTCTAATGTATCTTAAAAAAATGTTTTTCCGCCAAAAATCTGGGTTACGCTAAAATTTTTTATTCCTGGGATATCAATTTAATTCCAGATTTAAAAATTTTAGAGCGTCTTACCTTGAAGGAAAAATCTTATTTTTCAAAAATACCCTAAAGGTCAATTCATACCTTAATGAAAAAAGTGATTATCTCTCAAATCAAGTCAGACAAAACTCTTTTAAGAGCCTTTGCCTTTTGTTCAATTCTGCCAGTCTTTCTCTTCATCTTTAAAGATGTGGACAATAACTCTCTCTGTCGGTGGCCATGGATTTTTGACGAAATTTCCTCACCCCGCCTTTTTATCATCTATTTAATTTTTCTAGCCGCTTCTTTTTTCTCCGCCAATTATAACTGGCCAGCCAACAAGGTAAAATTTCTTGGAGTATTATCATTTGTATTGGCCATGCTTTTCTGGAACATGCCTGAAATAATTATTGACGCCTCACGATATTTTACCCATGCCAAGTTTATTGAAAGGTATGGCCTGGTAAAATTCTACCAGGAATGGGGACATGATTTAACCCCATGGACGGACCTCCCCTTGACCTCCATCATTTACGGGATTGCCTTTAAGTTTTTTGGTGAACACCGATTAGCAATCCAAATCATCAATAGTCTTTTCTATACAGGATCAATACTCCTTACGTACAATCTAGGGAAATTATTATGGAATAAAGAAACAGGTTTTATGGCCGGGCTTTTACTGCTGGGCTTTCCATATCTCTTTCTCCATATTCCTTTAATGATGGTTGATCTTACTTCCATGTTTTTTTTGATTTTAGCCATTTACATGTTCACCCTGGCCTTAAACAGACAAAATGGCAGTATAATTTTACTTGCTGCCTTCTGTATATGCCTGGCATGTCTTAATAAATACTCAAACCTTCTCTATCTTTCCATTCTACCGGTTATCTCAATCGTTTTTGCAATTCAAAAAAAAACAGCCATAATAAAAACTTCTTTTTTTGTGTTTATTCTCTCGCTCCTTTTCCTTCTGCTACTCATAATCAATAAAATTGATATTATTGGTGAGCAACTTTCTTTCCTTTTATCATATCAACAGGATGGATTAAAAAAATGGTCGGAGGGCTATATCTCAACATTCTTTTTCCATATCCACCCCCTGATAAGTATCGCCGCCCTTGGGGGTGTTGTCGTTGCCTGGCGAACAAAAAATGTCAATTTTATCATAGCTGCATACCTACTCCTTCTGGTCTTTGGCCTACAGATTAAAAGAATTCGCTATATTCTCCAGGTCTTTCCAATGCTCGCCTTAATGGCAGCCTATGGCTTGAACACCCTAGAAAACAACAAGTTGAAAAGATTCCTGCTCTTCAGTATAGTAGCCGGTTCCCTAACACTTGCCATCGGCGCCTATCTCCCTTTTGCCAAAAAAATAAGCTCTGTTAACCTGCAAAAAGCCGGTCACTTTATCAATCGATTAAACACAGAGAACGTCCTGATCTACACGGAAACACAATCGGCCAACCAGGCAAATCTTGAGATCAACATTCCATTACTTGACATGTTTACGAGTAAAAACATATATCTGGCCCTGAAAAACAGTCAAAACAATATCTCGGAAGACAAGACAACATCCTTCCGTTTTACCTGGGAAAACAAATTACCCGACTTCTATACCCAGCCACC
This sequence comes from uncultured Pseudomonadota bacterium, assembly GCA_963776835.1. Classification (GTDB taxonomy): domain Bacteria; phylum Desulfobacterota; class Desulfobulbia; order Desulfobulbales; family Desulfocapsaceae; genus UBA2270. The sequence goes on along the minus strand of CAVZOB010000001.1, from coordinate 366,538 downwards.
CAACCTTTCCGAGAAAACACCGCTGGTCATCATTTCATCAAGACATAATCCGATTCTACCACAATCAATCCGGCAAATTATTAAGAGCCATGGTAAAATCAAAAGATTTTCAACCCATACGGGTCAATTCTCATATAAAACCTTTGTAACTGTCTACTATGATAATTAAAAAAAGCTGCGCCATTGTCATCCCCGCCTGGCTTCCTGAAGATATTTTTTCACAAAAGACAGCTGGCTCTCAAATAAATTACTGGCAACCGCTAGGAACTCTCTATGTGGCCGCTTTTATCAAACAGGCCGGCTATCAGGTCGATTTCCTCAACGGCGCCTTTATTACCAACCAGCAAATAATGGCGCAGCTTACGGCCTTAAAGCCGGATGTGGTCGGCCTCTATTCCACCACTTTTGGCTGGGATCGAGCCATGAAGGCCGCCAAGGAAATCAAAAAGATGTATCCTGAGACCGTTATTGTCGTGGGTGGACCTTATGCTATTGCCGTACAGGAAGTATGCCTGGAAAAATGTCCTGAAATAGACATCGTCGTTACAGGTGAAGGCGAACTGACCATGGTTGAAATCCTGGATCGCCTCACCCATGGTCAGAGCTTACTTGGCGTAGAAGGGACTCTTTATCGAGAGAATGGCAAAATCATCAAAAATCCGCCCCGCCCATTAATGACGGATTTGGATAGCCTCCCCTTTCCGGCCCGTGAACTTCTTGGTGATGCAGATCGGTATGTACCACCACCTGCAACCTACCGGCGCCGTCCGGTAGCCGTACTCATGACCTCCAGAGGGTGCAATCGCAAATGTCTTTATTGCTTTCAAATAGATAAAACCCGAAAAAGCGGGATCAGGTATCGCAGTATCGATAATGTCATGGCAGAGATAGAGCTTGTCTTGCGGCAGGGCTACAAAGAGATCAAATTCCTCGACGATACCTTGGCTGCTGATTACGACCGGGCCATGACAATTGCCAAGGAAATAAAAAAACGCAAACTTGACTTCACCTGGTTTGTTTCCGCCTGTGTTAACCAGGTAGACAAAGAGCTTCTCCAGGCCTTTAAAGATGCCGGATGCTGGGCCATCCTTTTTGGTGCGGAAAGTGGTGTCCAGAAAAATCTCAATGCCATCCACAAAGGAATCACCGTTCAACAAATAGAAACAGCCGTCAAGACCGCCAAGGAAGTAGGCCTTACCGTCTACACTCCTTTTCTGTTTGGCATCCCCGGCCAGACCTTTGAAGATGGATTGAAAACCATCGAATTTGTTTGCCGGATAAATCCTGATATTGCAAATTTCCATTCAATCACCCCTTTTCCAGGCACGGAACTGTACGACAATATAGAAAAATACGGCCATATCTCATCGGATCTGAGCGAATTCACTTACCAGGGTGCCGCCTTTGTGCCCTTTACCATGACCAGAGAAGAAATCCAGACCTTGAGGCAATTAGCCTTTAAAAAATTCTATGGCCGCCCGAGTTATATGTTTTCCAGATTATTGAAACTCAGAAATTTCCATGACCTTCGCGCCGCCTGGTATGGTCTGAAAAGTCTGCTCTGGCTCTGGGCGCAACGAGGCATCTTCCATCGTTTTCACGGAGGCGGAGAAGGTTAATCGTCCTGTATTCCCTATGCCAAATCGGTCTCCACACATTCCATTATCCCCCATCACTCTTTCGGTCATAATTCCCGTGCATAACGGTGGGGAAAAATTCAAGCTCTGCCTGGACTCCGTTACCAGCTCATTGCCTGACAATGCCGAGATACTTATTGTGGCCGACGGTGAAAGTGACGGCAGCTGGCAATACGCTGAACAATTCAATACGCACATTATCAAAAACCCGGTCCCAGGAGGGCCGGCCAAGGCCCGGAATCTTGGAGCCAAACAGGCCAAGGGTCAACTCCTGTTTTTTATTGATTCTGATGTAACCATCAAAGAGAATACCATCCAAACGGTTATTGACTTCTTTAAGAATAACCCTGAAACCCACGCATTAATGGGATCCTATGACGATGATCCCTTTGAAAAAAATTTCCTCTCGCAGTACAAAAATCTTTTTCACCATTACACCCATCAAAATGGTGCAGAACAATCATCCACCTTCTGGACGGCCTGCGGGGCCATCAGAAAGGATGTATTTATGCACGTGAATGGATTTGATGAAAACAGATTCAGGCCATCCCGGGGCTCATGTCCGGGCACCATCGAAGATGTGGAATTGGGGTATCGATTAAAGGAAGCCGGATATTCAATCAGGCTGCTGAAAACCTTACAGGTGAAACATCTCAAAAAATGGCATCTCGGCTCATTTTTAAAAACAGAATTTTTCTACCGGGCCTTACCCTGGGCAGAGCTTTTATTACAAAAAGGCCGCATGGTAAATGACCTGAACCTTAAAACAACCACTCGGGTGAGCATAATCCTGATTTTTACAATTTTGCTCTGCCTTGCGGCCTTTGCCTACGGATATATGCCCGCGGGATATGCTGCCATCAGCTTGGCTGCAGTACTATTGATTATTAATCTATCATGTTATAAATTCTTTTATCATAAAAAAGGGCTGTTTTTTACTCTCTTGGTCATCCCCTGGCATTGGCTCTATTTCTTTTATAGTGGACTGGCCTATCTCTTTGGTTCAATTATTTTTAGATTTAAGAAACCAACATATTCATCTTCATAGAAGATGAATCAGACATATTTTCACAAGGTGATAAATTTGCCACCCGAAAATACAGTTGCCATCATTGGCGCGGGACCAGCGGGACTCGCGGCCGCCCATGAATTAATCAAACTTGATGTAATGCCGATCATCTTTGAAATGAACCGGGTTGTTGGGGGAATTTCCAGAACGGATAATTACAAGAATTACCTGTTCGATATAGGTGGGCATCGTTTTTTTACCCGCATGGCAAACATCAATCGGCTCTGGCAAGAGATGATGGGTGAAGATTTCCTGACTGTCACCAAAAAATCACGCATTTTATATCAAAACAATTTTTTTGATTACCCTTTAAAATCGACAAACGCCCTTGTCAATCTGGGTATCCTTGAGAGTTTGTTAGTTTTTCTCAGCTATTTACATGTGCAAATCTTTCCCTCACGCCGCGAAGACAATTTTGAACAATGGGTGGCAAATCGTTTTGGCTGGCGACTCTATAAAACTTTTTTTAAAACCTACACCGAAAAGGTCTGGGGAATACCATGTAACCAGATCCAAGCCGACTGGGCAGCCCAGCGCATTAAAGGTTTATCCCTGAAAACCGCCGTCATCAATGCTTTTTTCAAACAAGAAAAGGCCAAAAGCCTCATTGCCAGCTTTCACTATCCCCGGAAAGGTCCGGGCATGATGTGGGATCGTTTCAAGCAACATATAGAAAAGCACGGCGGCAAAATAAACCTTAACAGCAAGATAACCCGGATAAATTGGTCGAAAAACCGAATCACTTCCCTGGTCTTTGATGATGGCCCCGATCATGCGAATCCGACAAGAATTGAACATCTCATCTCAAGCCTGCCCATAACTACATTAACAAAACTTTTAAACCCAGCGCCCCCTGAAGAGGTCATCAAGGCGGCAGAGTCCCTTTTTTACCGCTCTTTTCTGATTGTCGGTCTTATCGTAAACAAAATAAACCTGTTCCCGGATCAATGGATCTACATCCATAGCCCTGAAGTAAAAGTCGGGAGGATTCAGAATTTCAAGAATTGGAGCCCGGAAATGGTTCCGGATCTTGCAACAAGCAGTATCGGCATGGAATATTTCTGCGATATGAATGATGACCTCTGGAATCTGCCTGATTCTGAATTAATTGAATTGGCCACCAAAGAGCTGATCGAACTGCAAATGGCATCAGAAGAGGAAATCATTGACGGCACGGTCATCCGGCAGCCGCTAGCCTATCCTGTCTATGATCGGGATTATGCCGGCAACCTGGCAATCATCAAAAATTACCTGGAGGGCTTTGCAAATCTTCAGACGATCGGCAGAAACGGAATGCACCGCTACAACAATATGGACCACTCAATGCAAACCGGTATTCTCTCGGCCCAAAACATACAAGGCGCCCATCATAACTTATGGGAAATCAATGAAGAAGAAGAATATCTTGAGGAATACAAACCAACCCCGGTTTCCGAAAAAATAATCGACAAACTACTCAGCAGATCATTTGCCAGAATAGATAAATTTGCCTTTGCCACGGCCTGTGGCACTCTGGCCGGCTTATTACTCTTCATCGCTACCCTCTGGTTGGTCATTAAGGACGGAGAGAACATGGGCCAACACATCCAACTTGTCAGACAATATTTCAGCGGATATTCAGTAAGCGTTAAAGGAGCATTTGTCGCATTTCCCTATGCATTCTTCTGCGGATTCATTTTTGGTTGGGTAACCGCGTACTTACGGAATATAATCCTGGCTTTGACATTGTATCGAATCAAAAAGAAAAACGAGATGGTAACTAGTAAAGATATAATAGATTATTTATGAGTATAAATTTCGGATATGCCAATATCCAGGACTGGAGATGAAATAATGAGCAAGCAGGATCAAACAAAAACAATCAATGCCGATGAAAAAATCTTCCATGGCCTCTTAATTTTAAATGCCAAGGTCCTTGGCCTGGTACTCGGCCTGATCCTCGGGTTGGGTTTATTTATCGCTACCAATTGGCTGGTTATCAAAGGAGGAGATCATGTCGGTCAAAACCTCCAGTTACTTGGCCAATATTTTATCGGCTACCGGGTAACTTTCATGGGAAGTATCATCGGTTTTATGTATGGATTTGCCACCGGTACACTCTGCGGATCCTTTTTGGGATGGCTCTATAATAAAATTGCTCTGTTGAGAGAATAATCAGCTCTGCCCCGAGATAAGAATATCTTCTTTAATATCATTTACCTAGTGACGATTAAGACAAAACCAGCCAAACCAATGATTGATAACGCAGTATCCATTGCAAATGGATTGCTCGCCGTCTCAAATAAAATGAGCGGAGCATCCTCGTGGAAAGGATGCTCCGCTCATATACCACCTAACTACTGTTCACAAACTATTCACAAAAAAACATGCGAGTCTTTCTTGTCAGAACTTACCAGCCCTACTGTCATTAAAAGATATACTGCAACTGAAGTTTTGCTGTATCGAAATCCTCATTAGCAGCAACATACGGAGCAGGAGCAAGTCTATCGTCAAAATCAGTACGAGAATATTCAAAGGTGAGTTTCAGGTCTTGACCATGAATATAGTAGTTGGCCCCGATAGCCCCCCAATCAAGCTTATGATCTTCAATACCGTTTAAGTTTGCAAAGGTCCACTGCTCTGCGCGTACAAAAAACTGGAGTGGGATATTGGGCAACATATAACCAGCCTTCACATAATATCCATGTTTCTCGCGCATAAGATCACTAATAAATGGCCGTTGAACAACCTTGCTGTTTCCCAAATCAGAATCCAGATAAGCGGCTGAAAAAGTAGCTGTGCCCATCCCCTCCAGCGGCAACTCTGCAAAGATATCAGCGGTAATCGCATTGTAATCTTCCGGACCAATATCGTCAGGAGAACCAATTTGATTTTCGCTATAAATAACATCGTCTTCATGCTGATAGGCTGCACCAATGGTCAACACCTTTTTGGTACCAAGATACGTTCCGCGATAGCCATATCCTGTTTCAGGATCAAGAAATGCATAATGGACTCGGCCGGAGTATCTGAAATCAGAGCTCAACCCCGTGGCAGGGTCGTTAATATCATATTTACCACCATCAGCTTCTTTTCCCTCCAAAATATCAGCCCGGTACTGAAACTTGTCATTCAGTAAGTTACCCCAGACAGCGACGCCGCGATCCCTTGATTGCACATATGGAGCCACAAGAAACAGTGAGCGATCCAAGGTCAACGGCTGATAACAATCGTCCAGATTCTCACGGGAGAAATTTGCCTTAAACTTACCAAGTGTTAGATGTAGGCTTTCAGCAAATTTAATCCTTAACTGGTAGTCGAGGAAAGTAAAATCAGAAGCATGCTCATTAAAGACAGTTAACGGCTTAATCGCACTGCTCTCATAATAATCTCCATTTACGTAAATGGAGTATTTATCCATCCAGGCTCCGAGCAACTGTAATCGATTCCGACGAGCACTTATGGTGCTGGTTCTTTCGTCGTCATCGACACCAGAACCAGTGTCACGGGTAATCGCCTGAAGCTGAAGTTTATAATCAACTCTCAGAACGCCATCACCATCAGCGAACTCCACGGTAGGTCCTGCTTGTGCAACGGTAGACAGAGGTCCGGCTAACATTGCCAAAGCTAAAAAGGGAACAGAATACTCCCCAAGCTTTCTAACCATCGTCCCATTTTCTTTCTTTGATTTAATAATCATACCCTTTGCTTCCTCCTATGATAGAAAAATGAATAAAGCGAAACTCCGCTTCCTCCCACTACAACCTCATCGAATATTTTACAATATATGGCGAATGTATTATTTTCATCGACCAACAAATCACTAATTGACATTATTAGCAATAAAATTAAAGAATTAAGTAAATTCTTACAACAAGGCAACATCAAAGTACCACAATGTAGCATTATATTCTTCAAAATTCCAGTGGAATTTCAAGGTAATGATCACTGAATGGTGCTGAAAAGTAATTCGGAATTCTTAAAATTCAAAATGACAATAATAATCCCATGTTTTCTAGTAGTTGCATATTTCAGTATAAAAAAACAGGAAAACATGACATATCACACCTGAATTAATAAAGGTGAAAATTGGGAGGCATTAGGCCTAGGAGTTATGGTATCCACCCTATGACCTGTGACCTTTTGGCCATTGGCAGAAGGAGATTCAGAAACAAGAAAAAAGGTGTTTGAAGGGAGTCGAGGGACCAAGAAGATTGCCGACACCGGGATCCGGAGCTTTTGTTCAGCGAAACCGGCAAGCTGTTCTACCTTCAGCCTCGGGGTGTGGACGACTGGTGGCGAGCCCTGGAGCAATTTCATATGGAATATAAATGCCCCCAGGGAGCTCAAGATATTCGTGCAGTACAAAGGGGGCTGAGGTGTTAGAATGGCCAGTCTTGATTCCGGGAATTACAACGATTCGTGGAATATGCTTTTTTCAGAACAATCTTGAGGTGCTATAGATCAAACCAGACAATCCAAGAACCGGTAAGAATCTCCTTTCCACCGGCGGAAATCAAGCCTTGGATATGCAGATAAAAAAAGCCAATACCGGAACTAAAAAACAGCCAGCAACAACACATTCAGACACCCGATCAGAAAACCAAGGATCGCGCCGAAGAGATTGATGTATTTGAACTGTTCCTCCATGATGGAGAGGAGCAGTCTCTCCAGACGCATCAGATCCAGTGAATCCACCTTATCCTTGACGATCTGTTTGAGATTCAGGGACGCCACCAGGCCGGGCACCTCAACGGCCAGCATATCAGAGGCCATTTTCTGAATGGACTGATAGAGGCCATCCCGCACCCCGGCAGGAAGCAGGGCGGAAAGACGGCCGATGGGCCGACCGAGAAGCTCCTGCAACAGGGTCTGGGTCATGAAATTCAGATTCGTTCTGGTATTTCCCGAACGGAGGATGGCAAGGATCTCATCCTTGATCCACCTCTTTCCCCTCTGCATCCCGGCATCGCCCATCAGGTCCTGCAGTGCCTCGCCCATCGACAATCCGCCGCCTTCCATATGAGTTTCCAGATTGTCGCGAATCATGGAGGCCAGGGCCGTAGTCGTTTCCGGCTCACGGAGAAAAGCCCCAAGCTGCAGGCTCAACTGCGTACAGAAGCGCTCCACCTTGTCTCCCTGGCCGTCATCGATCATCCCGGCCAGCGGTTTGGTCAGAAAGGCCTGACTTCTCTCCCGCAGAATGACTGACACCCGCTGCTGCACTTCCTCATTCTGCAGCCAGCCGACAATATCGTCCTCCTTGTCAACCAGATACTCACGGACCTTCTTCTCCACGGTCTCCATGCTGAGAAAGGTCTTGACCATCCCGGACATTGGGCCCATGGAGGCAATGAAATTCTCCACGCCAGCCCGTACCCCACGAACTATTTTATCGCGTATCTCGGGCTCGCTCAGAACCACCGCGAACTTGCCCAGAAGCGCCGGGGTCTGCTCTTCGATGGTGCTGACAACAAGGTCCTGTAGAGACTCGGGAAGGATATCGGCCAGGGATTTCTCCTGCCGGAGGGCTGCGTAGACCTTCTGTTGGACAAAGGTCTCAAGCCATTGTTCCATGGCCGGATTGGCCAGCATCCGGGCCAGGTTTTTCTCGATAAAGGCATAGCCCCCTTCCCGCTCTTTTCCAGGAAATATCTCGGCGAGACGGGTTTGCAGGAGGCGTTCAAACTGGTGTTCGAGAGCTGTTTCCACAAGAACAGCAAAGGCGGAAGAGGCCACAAAGGAATGAATCCCCTCCTGGGCCTGATGGGTAACGGCCTTGACCCCGACATCAAAATAGATCTGATATCCTTTGGGAATAAGGCATGGCAGCGGTCCGAGATCTCGTTGTAAGAGGGCATTGCCCCTGCTTTCTATCAGGCCGTGGAGATGGGTTTGAAAGGATTCATTGGCCAGGGCCCGGCCGATTTCTGTACTGGTCAGGAGATGCTCTCCCACCATCTCACCCATATTGATGGCAAGATCCTCACGTTTAGAAGGAATAACCCCCGGAGTCAGAGGTACACGGATGCCAAAGATCCGCCAGGCCTTCAGAGGGCGAAAGAGCATTTTGATGGCAATCTTGTTGGTTAGATAGCCAATAAAGGCCCCCACCACAGGTGGTGACGCATAAATCAGGGCTGTAAGCAGGTTAGCGGTTGTTATTGACATAATTCACAATCTCCGAGGGATGATTGATAATTTCCCCAGCCTTATTTTTCTCAAGCTCCTGGCGTTCACGGAATCCCCAGAGAACTCCCATCGTAAACATTCCCGCCCCGTTGCCGGTCTGCATGTCGGTGCCGCTGTCCCCCACATAGAGGATCTGTTGAGGATCAAGCTGCATCAGGGCGGCAATTTCCCTGGCTCCGGCGGGATCAGGCTTTTTGGGCACACCCTCACGCTGGCCGTAGACAAAGTCAAAGGTGTTCGCGGCAAAAAAACGATGGACGCAGAGCCGGGTAAAGGCGTGCGGTTTATTGGAGAGGACAGCCAATTTCAATCCTGCCTGGTGCAGCTGCCGGAGCATCTCCATGGTTCCTGCATAGGGCCTGCTCCGCAGATCCCAGCTCTGGCCATACAGTTGCAGAAAGGTGTCCATGCAGGCGGCAATCTCCTGCTGAGACCGATTACCCTCCGGGAGGATGCGCTCGATCAGGGTCATGAGTCCCTCACCGACAAAGTAGCGATAGTCGGCAGTTGCATGACCGGGAAAACCAAATCGAGCCAGGGTTGCATTGGCGGCATCAGCCAGATCCTCGAGAGTATCAAGCAGGGTGCCGTCGAGATCAAATATTATTCCACAAATTTTCATAACAAAGTTGAAAACTGAAGGTATTGAGTAAGGGGCTCGGCAAGAAATCAGGCGAGTACGAGCCGTAGCCCTTTCTTCCCGATATCGGAAGTTGTTTATGGCGAGGCAATCAAAGTAAACGACCGTTTTGATAGGCTACCTTTCCCCGTTTGGCAACCCGCCACATGCCGCCTGAAAAACCCCATCGGTTTCAATCTTCTCCAGCAGCCCGACCGCGGCATCCGGGCTCTGCGCCAGGCCAGCGTTTTGGGTGAGCACAATGTGCTTGACAGGGTTACCGGCTCGACAATCAGACGCTAGAGATCACTGGCAAGCAATAACCCTCTGGTTTGCCTGGCCTGGAGTCTGATCATCCTCGCCAGGCTGTCTGGCCCGACGGTTTCCCTGGTCGAGCTGATGAGGTTAAGCAGATGATCACGGATTTCGTTCAGTCCCTTGGAAGTCATCTTTGTTGAGGATGTCCACCTCCTCAAAGAGGTTATCGTGAATCATGGGGATAAGGGGGAAAACCTCCAGGAGGTAGGTTAAAAATAAAAAAAGAGGAAGAAGAAGAATATAAAAGCACAAAGAGGGAAAGCGCGACTTTAAAACATGCGTTTTTTCCAGAGGACAAAGCCCGCCACGCCGGCGAACAGCATAGAAAAACAGAGCACAGACCAGAAGCCAATCTGCTGACCCAGAAAGGGTACCCCCACATTCATGCCCCAGAAACTGGAGATCATAGTCGGGATAGCAATAAGGATGGTGATAGAGGCCAGCAGCTTCATCACCTGGTTCAAATTGTTGGAAATAACCGAGGTGAAGGCGTCCATCATGCCGCTCAGGATGTCGGAATACATCTGCACCATCTCCAAGGCCTGCCGGTTTTCAATAATGGCGTCTTCGAGTATATCCTCATCCTCTTCATACTGCGGCAGCAGGTGCTGCAGAGCGCTGTTCTTCCTGAGGCGCAGCAGCCGCTCGAGCACCAGGCCGTTGGCACGCAAGGCCACGGTGAAGTAGGTGAGGCCTTTTTCCATGTCGAGGAGCTGGAACACCTCTGCATTGTTCATCGATTTTCGCAGATGACGCTCGATTTCATCGGTCTGGCGGTTGATCTGATGGATGAAGCGCAGATAGACCTTGGCGGTCTTGTAGAGAATCTGAAAGAGAAAACGGGTGCGCTTACCGGTGTTGTAATAGGCTGGCGCCCCGGGGCCGACGATGTTTCCGGGCAGGATCTCGGTTTCTTCCAACGACACGGTAATGACCTGATCTGAGGTCAAGATGATGCCCAGCGGCAGGGTATCGTACAAGTCCGGACCGCGTAAAATAGGGAAATTGGTGAGCACCAGCAGGCAGTTATCTTCGATCTCAATACGGGACCGTTCCTCCGAGTCCAGGGCCGCGCGCAGAAAGTCTTCCGGAACTCCAGTGGCCACGGAGACCGTTCGAATTTCATCCGGCGTCGGGTTGACCATGCGGATCCAAGACCTTGGGACTGGTCCACTGTCAGCGACGATCTGCAGTTGGTGATCAAAGCGCTTGTATACGGTAAGCATTTCAGTACATCTCCTGTCCTGGATGGATTTAATCCGCTCCGGACCTCAGTATCATGGGCAGCCTAGAGGAAATTCCGGAAAGATAACAGCCATTTGCAGAATTACCAAGAGAGAATGAAAGTGGAAAAGGTGACAAGAAAATCAGGGGGACAAATCCCACCCCGAGACACTTAAAAACTACAAAAATTCTTTACTCGTTTTTAGAAGCCCATGTCAACCGAAAAAAGGATCAAGCAGGATGAGAGAGTGCTGAAGTGAGACGAAATAAAGAACACAAAAACCCAAAAGTCACACACAAAAGGGGCAGGTTTTAAAGAAAAGTGACGGAAAGTTTCAACATGACCTTCCAGTTGAAACTTTTGATGAATGGATTGCTGGGTTTTGATATGGTCATGTCACATATAACTGACAGTCTTTCCGAACTGAGGAAATATTCTTCGGTTTGGACTTAATACTAAATTTCCGCGGAACAATATGAAATGAGTAACTTTTTGATATTCCAGAGAAATTATTTTTTGAAATTAATAAAACTTTGGATATTTTCCATGGTCGCAACAGGTTACGCTGAATACTTCCATGGCAGATTTTCAATCTTTACAGCGAGTTCCTAACACCAATTTCCATCCCGGCGAGGCCGGGATGGAAATTGGTCTCAATTGCCCTAGTTAATTGATAATTGACAGGGCAAATCTACTTAGAAGCCATACTGTGCGGAAATAACCCAACCATCTCCGAAGGCCGAAGGAATGTTATCTGAGTAAAGATTTTCGGAGCCGGTGTTCGCATATGCGGCAACCAGGGTGAGATCGTTGATCATCCACGCCACATGGGCCTCCCACATGGAATGTGTGGTGAAACCATTACCGACATCGGTTCCCTGGGCGTATTCCCAGCCGACAATAACATTGTCTATCGGAATTGTTTCGATGTTAGTGAAAAAAGCCTCATCACGATCCTCGCCAAAACCAAGCACACCGCGGACCCATCCCTTGGTGGAAAGCACGCCGGCATTCAAAATCACCGGCACAGGCAGCATGGTCAAGGTTTTTGTTGCCACTGCGTAATAGTCTTGGTCCTTGTCGTCTATAGAACCTAAGCCTTGAGTATCATTAGTATCCTTATGGATGATACCCACGGAAATCGCCGGCAGATAGGCCATACCGAAACTGTTTTCAGACAGCAGATTCACTTTGGCGGAAAAATTGTTTTTGTCAGTTTGTCCATTGAGAAGATCAACATCCACAGACTCGTGGCTGTAGCCGAGTTCAAGACGGTTGAAAAAGCTGATATTGAAGCCGGCTGCCTCCCAGTTTATGTCGCTGGCCGGCAGACTGATATGCCAAGCCCCGACATTTGGTTTACCGACAACACTGTTACCGAACACGCCGGTCTCATCCTTGCCGATGGGGTTGGAAACATAGGCAAGTGGATTCAAGGCAACACCGCCTACTCCCTCAACGTTGGTCAAGGGAGGCCCGGCAAGCGCCGATGATGCTGAACCCAATACGAATACTCCACCAATGAGCAGACTAGTTACTTTTTTCATTTTCTTCTCTCCAGTTTATTTACTTTTAAAAGCCAACCATAACCATTCAGGCTTTTAAGTTAAACCCCTAAAGTGGGGTCGCCTCGGTGAACTGATAAAAATTGCTTTTTAAGCTCACCAAAAATAATCCGGTCTCCCGGCCGGAATTAACTATAGTTTAACAACTATTGGTACCACAAAATGACCCTATTTTGTCAAGCATTAAATGACATTAACCTGAAAATTCTGTCTATAATCACGGCAGCAGATTTGCGGTCCATGAAATGAAAAAATAACGCATCAGCAGGAATGAACTGTTCAGCTCAGCCTGCCACAGTAGACTTTGATAGTCCTTATTTACTGGGAAGTGTCAGCGCTGACAAGTTTTTTTGGGGGGTCGAGTGAGGAAGCCATCAGGTGTTCCGGTCTTCTGGTCAACAAAGAAATGTAACTGGATAATGTCCCGGCAACTTGGAATAAATTGTTCAAATCTCTCCGCCGGTGATCATATAAAGGAGATAATGATACGACGTGAGAATGGTCAGGATGAGCAATAGGACGAAAGACAGGTCGACGGCAATCTTGCGATATTTTTGGACCGGGCCGGACAGATCGGACCGGCGTCCAAGAACGGCGACAAGCGCGGTTGAAAGCCCGAAAAAAGTCCCGCAGATCAAGGTAAAATAGATTCCCAGGCCGATATAACCATATTCGTGTTTAATAATACAGAAAGGACAGCGATGAGACGGCATGGCGTAGATGTATGAGGAAATAACCGAGGTGATCACCGCCAGGGCCAGGCCGAAAAACCAGAGCCAGACTGTGGCGTAAAGAAATGAGAGGATGGTCTGCGCTCTTTTCCCCACCGGTTTCACGGCCGGCATCCGGTCGTTCATCACCAGGGCCAGGCCGAGCAGGACCACAATGGTGGCGTAATAGAGGCTCAGCATTGCGGTTAAAGGCAGACTGCCCATCAGGTTACCGCCCTCCCCCGGTGCGGAACTGAACACCACCGCACAGCAGGAGGTAATTATGTCGGGATCAAGATTGGCAATGTAAAGGGTCTGAAGAATAATGTCGGCCAGCAGGAAGGGAATCAGCAGCAACAGGTAGACATATTTAATCCTGACCAGAGGATAGAACTCGGAACGGATATCCAGCTGGTGCAGAAGTATCCAGAAGGCATAAAGAAAAAAACCAGCCAGTTTGAGATAGAGGGTCGGCATCCCGAACTCGTCGGCCAACAGGGAACCGGTGGCACACATCGCGCCGGCGATCACCTGACTGTAGCTGTCGGCGGCCAGGATGAACAGTAAAAGGCTCAGGCCCTGCACGGCCAAGGCAAATTCGATCAGGGTCGAGGCCAGCCATGTTTCATTTTCGAGGCTGATCTGCAGATTACTGTCGCTGGCCGAATCCCAGTGGCGGAGCACCCGCACCGCGGTCCGCGCGGCGGTGGCCACCAGAAAGAGCACGATGATACTGCATAGAATCAGGCTCAGACTCCAGGCATTAAGAAACATCTACTCGGCCGTCCTTGACATCTATAATCCGGTCTATGGCCGGATTTTGGGTGACCAGTGGATCGTGGGAGGCAATAATGATTGTCTTGCCCATCTCTTTCAACTCCACCATAATCTGCAAAAATTCCATACTGAGCTTCGTATCCAGATGGGCGGTGGGTTCATCGGCCAGAAGGATCGGCTGGTCGTTGATCAGGGCCCGGGCAATCGCCACTCGCTGCAATTCGCCGCCGGAAATCTGCCCGGCAGGAAAAGTACGCCGGTGAGCGATCCCGAGCCGTGCCATTAAAACTCCGGCCCGACGCCGCCTTTCTTCCGGTGAAACCCCAAGCGGCAACAACGGCAAGGCAATATTGTCCTCAACGGTCAGGTCGGGCAGGATATTGAACTGCTGGAAGACAAAGCCAATGGTCTGGCGGCGATGGATGTTCATGAACCGGTCCGGCAGCCGGGCCAGCTGTTTGCCGGCCACGGCGGCCCGGCCACTGGTCGGAGGGATGACGCATCCGATGATGGCCAACAGGGTCGATTTGCCGGAACCACTGGCCCCGCGCAGGCAGACCATACTGTTCTCGGCAATAACCAGATTGACATCATAGAGGGCCTGAACCTCGTTGGCCAGGCCCTGGTTGTATATTTTATTGACTGATTCCAGTTCGATCATGACTTATCTGATGGCCGCATCTGGAGATACCGTTGAACAACGCCAGGCCGGGATTACCGTGGCTGCCAGATAGGGCAACACCGACAAAGTGAAGATCAGCAGCAGATCACCCGCCGCAAAGACCGGCAGGATCTTTAAGGATGGATGGATCACCGACCAGCCCAATAAAACCGGGCGGAACAGGGAACCCCCCAGAAACAAAACATGTAAATAAGCGGCAGTACAGCCGATCAGAAAAGCCAGACCGGCAACCGCCAGACTTTCCCAGAAACGTAAAATCAGGATATCGGTAGTCTGCCAGCCCAGGACTTTAAGAATGCCGATCTCCCGTTTTTCCTCGGCGGACAGGCCGGAGGCCTTGTCCCAGGCCAGAATCGCAAAGGCGGCCAGGGCGGTCAGCAGGCAGATGGAGGCAAAACCGCTGCGCCAACCGAAGACAACATTGTAGGTTTTTTGGATCTGCGGCCGGGTCAAAACCCTGGTCCCCGGCAGCAGCGCGGCAATCTTTTTGGCAATGGTGGTAATTTCGCTGGGATTGGTCACGTAGACAAGGATATCCGTAGCCAGGGAATCCTGGATGCCGAAGAGATCGCGGGCATCGGCCAGACCGGTGACCAGCAGATCGGCCGTCAACAGATCGGTGCTCTCGGCAAAGACCCCGGTTACCTGAAAGGTCTTCAGGGAGAGATCCGGCCGGAATAAGGAAAAACTGCCGCGGCCGGCCAGATGCATATTTGCCGCCACTTCGCGGCCCAGGGCTGCCTCCCCCTGCCCTTCTTCCGGCAAACTACCGTTGATTGTCATCGGCAGCCGTTTGCCTTCAGGCATCGCCAGGGGATCAACGGCCAGCACCGTATAGTTGGCTCCTGAAGTCTCATCAAAATAATAGCCCCATATTCTGGGCACGGCAGCCCTGATCCCGAAAATCCCGTCCAAGCGTTTGAGATAAGCAAGCGGGATTGATTCCTGGCGACCGGCCGACATTTTCTGGACCACAATCTCCGGGGTTTGAGCCAGCATGGTCTCGGCGGTACTGGTAAGGCTGCTGGTCAGAATCTGGAAAGAGGCGACCAGGAAGATGACGCCGGCGAAGACTGTAATCAGCCCCAGGTTCTTCAACCTGCGCCGCCACAGGCTTGTCAGGGCATAATCGAGAAGGTTGAAATGTTTTTCGAGTGCGGGGTTCATCGGATTTGATACCGCGGAGGCGCCCAGAATGAACCGGTCGGGAAATGCTCGATGGCGCCTGGATAATCCATGAATGGAGCGATTGGATCAGAAACAGCAGGATTCCTGGTGTAACGGGCCTCGGTGGCCAGACAGAGGTCGGTCAGCCCCAGACCGGCGGTGACGATGTTGTTTAGAGGCACGACGGAACGAAGGTCGCCGGCCCGTTGCCCCCGAACATGGAAGTATAACAAGGTATCGAGACCAATCAGGAAGAATATTATTAAGACAAAGATATGAGCCGGCCGCATCATAAATCCTATTTTTTCTGGTTCTTCATGCGATTGCCAACCCGGAGCTGCTCAACAACGGCCGGAGTTATCTCATTAAAGGTCAGAATCTGCCGGCCATGGTGATCGACCAGGAATGATTCCGCACCGGCTTTACTGGCAAAAGGAATCAGTTCATGGCCCATGGGTCCATTGACATCGCTGCCGATAACGAAGAATGCCCGACGTCCATCCAGCCATTTCAGTGAATAATAATCCTTGACCCAGACCTCATGTATTTTCGCCTGGTCCGAACCATTGTAGTCGGCTGGAGCGTGGTAAAAGGCCATCATATCCTTGACACCGTCAAAGATGAAAACAGTGGAATCGTCATAATGGATCTGGGTTATCCAGGCAGTGTATTTAGCCACAAACATCCCGCAGACCGGGCAGCGGGTATCGGCTTCAATCTTTTCCTGAGGAGCAGCCCAAGCACTCGATATTAAGAGTAAAAACCCAGTAAACGCCACGAAGCGCAGAATGTTTTTCAAAAAAGATTTCATTGTTTCTCCTTATAGATATTTCCATAATTCAGCACTGATGGAGTTTAATCATTTTTTTTGGGCAACCACTCGTCATCCAGGATCTCATCAAGCTCAGGTTCGGTTACCCCTCCCAGAATGGCGCCTTTAATCAAATGGTGAGAATTGAGAATTATGGTCTGGGGCTCAACTTGAATATTATACAATTTTGAGACCTTGCGGCCAGAATCGATGGCGACCGGAAAAGGGACCTTAAGATCAGTCCGCAAATTTTTCAACCTGCGCTCGATTTGTTGTGGTGGTGATATAAAGAATCATCAACCCCTGGTCTTTATGTCTGTTGTAATACTTATTAAAAACCGGCGTGTCCGCCTTGCAAAATTTACAATCGGTAATAAAAAAACGGATCACGACCGGACGGTTGACCAGTGAGGAGAGCTGGATGGTTTTGCCGGTCAGATCTTCGAGCACGAAAATCAGGGGCCGGGTCACCCACCTTCAGTCTGGTTGTTTTTTGCGATGAGCAACCCATTAAAGCCAACAGGATAATCAGAAATATTACCGTAAATTTGTTCATACTGAAGCGCTCTGCCCGGTCGTCTCGGAAAGCTGACCGCTTTTCATCAGAAAGATTCTCGGCTTATGTTGGGTCAGAACAAGTCTGCTGTTATGGGTAACAACCAGGAATGTCGTTTTTTTCTCGGCATTGTAATGGCGGAAGATATCAAGAATCTCCCTCTCGGTTTCTTCATCAAGATCACCGGTTGGTTCATCGGCTAGAATGATGCTGGGACGATTAATAAAGGCCCTGGCAATAGCCACCCTCCTCTGCTGGCCGCCGGAAAGATGGGCGGGGAAGGCATTCTCCTTATCAATCAATCCAACCTGCTCCAGCAACTCTCTTGCCAGGGAGATATTCTTTGAGGGCTTGCTCCTGATACCAGCGAAAGTTAACGGCAAAAGGATATTTTCGATGGCTGTAAGGGTCGGAATTAAACTGCCGAACTGAAATATAAAACCTATCGTCTCGTTCCGCATGGTCGCAAGTTCCGCCTCGCTCTGCTGCCAACAATCGCAACCATTAATAATGATATTGCCTTCGTCGGGTCGGGCCAGGCCACCAATCAAACTGAGCAGGGTCGTTTTACCTGAGCCGGAGTGACCGAGAATGGCAGCGAAATCCCCCTCATTAACGACGAAAGATACATTATCTACGGCACGCAGATCCTTACCATCCTGCTGATACATTTTAACTAAATTATTACATTCAATTGTCATAGCAAGCCTTGCCAGATATACCCCAAAATCAGGGGATGTGATCTTTTAATTTTTTTTAAGGTTAAAAAAAATAACCGGGCCAATTGATCGACTAATAATATGTGAAACTAGCTGATAGATTCAATTTGTGCAAGCTGCTTTTATTGGGATAAATCGCCTTATCCCCGACCTTTAATTTACACTTTTTTCATCGCACAAAACAAATTTTATCTCTTCAGTATTACGTTGCAGTATTATTCACTGGTATTTCCTTGACATTTATTTCTAACCACTTAATAATAAAACTAATCTATTTTCATTAAACCTAATAAAAGATCATCTTTTTTTCTCATCAACTCAACTGTATTTTTTGAGCTTTTCACAACGACATAAAAAATAATTTAACCCCCCTTGTTTTTGTACTACTATGTAGTATTTTTTAATGTAGCTTATGAAGCAGTGATTGTTTCTTATAACAAGCTCGGTGTCTTAAGCACATAGCGGTTCAGCTGCAGGTAATACGTGAGAATCGTAAGCCTGTTACTGGAAGACTAATTAAAGAAAGGAGGAAAATTCATGAAGATTTCAAAAAAGTTAGTGATGGGCTCTGTGCTGACAAGCAGTCTCGCCTTGGGTGTATTCTGCCTCAATACTACGCCGGCAGTATCCGACATAGGCAGCAAGCCAGTCGACAAGGCCGATGCCAAAACGTCTACCAACACCTATGACGCTACTTTATATGTAGCCGGCATGGGCGGTCATTTCGCTAAAGCGGTTGCTCACATCGATCCCAGCGCTGCACAACCGATCACCCTGTCCAGCCTGACCAAAATCGATATCGGTGGCCCTGAGGATCATCCGACCCATGATGCCAGGATCGACAATAACGACCACGACACAATGTACTGGTCAACTTACAAGATCGACAAAGCGGTTAACGGCACACATGTCGGCAAAACCGATCTGAAGACCGGCAAGGTTATCCAGGATGTGGTCGTTGACGTTCCTGCCCAAGCCACCGACACCAAATCAATGTACTGCGCTTCCGGTCAGTCCAAAAACAGCTACATCCCGATGTCCATGACCAGTTTGGCATATATTGATGTCTTCAATAAATCCGATCTGAAACGCACCCAGCGTGTCTTTCTGGAAGGGACGGAAGCAGACACCGGACCATACATGTTCTATCATGGCGACTCCAACCACAAAATGGACAGACTGCTGGTCGTCAAGAACGCCGCCGCAACACAAATGGGCAAGACATCCGGCAAGATGGATTTGGTCGAATTGGATATGGCCGCTCTGGAGCAGGGAAAGGTCAAGGTTCTTAACAAGGGAACCGTCGCCGGCAATCCCGGCAGTATTACCTTCCGGGGTTCTTACTCTCCGGACGATTCCTTGATCGCTATGTCCGGTGCTGACGTCATGTTCCTGATCGATGCCAAGACCCTTAAAGCTATCGATGTTGAGCCTGTAGGTGGTCTTGAGCAGAACCATGACGCCATCTTTACCCCGGACGGTAAGTACATTATCGCCACCTCCCGTACCAAGCAGGTGGGATTGGAATGTAAGACCCCTGAAGCTCCTAAGGAAGGTGAATACCTCATGGACGGTCAGGTGAAAATCTATGATGTCGCCGCCAGGAAATTTATCGGCCAGCCCACTTCCGTATGTGGTACCTGTCACATTGTTCAAGGTGTTGATGAGCATGCCATCCTTTGCGGTATTGATGCCAACTTCAAGTAGGAGATTTAACGCTTAACCTCATCGAGGATATGTGCTAAGAAAGGAGGAAGCTGAATCTAGCTTCCTCCTTTTTTTATAACTGAGTGTCTGAAACAAATAGTGATTACCGAGTCCATAAAACTGACCATGACAAAAGAATCTCTGAAGATATACACCCTGGGCGCCATCGCCTGGAAAAGTGTCAGCCGGAAATTATTCAGAAATATCATTCTGGTGCTGGCGGTGGCCATGCTGGTCTCCTTACTGGTTTTCGCTCTCCTCTTCAACCGGGCGGTCAATGAGGATATCAAGGAAGCCTCCCAGAAACTTGGGGCCGACATTGTCCTGGTTCCCATCAAAGCAGTTGCGGTTGCCGAAGAGTTTATTCTGGAAAGCGCCGAAAAAACCTTTTACATGGACGAATTTATTTATGACGCTGTTCGCGACCTCCCCGAGGTCGAACAGGCCACCTATCAAATTTATCTAAACACCCTCGAGTCTGGATGCTGCAGTATAGTTGCCGGCCAGGTTGTCGCCATCGACCAGGACACTGATTTCGTGATAAAACCATGGCTTGATACCGACAAAAAATTAAAGGCCGGGGAGGCCTATATCGGAGATTACGTTTATGAATATCTGGGCCTGATCGATTCGGCCGACCTCTTCGGGCGCCCCATTAAAGTCGTCGGCCACCTGCGCAAGACCGGTACCGGGCTTGATCATGGTATTTTTATCAGACGACAAGATTTGGACACTATTACCACCACCGCCACCGGCCAGCGCAAAAAGAACGAGATCTCCATTGTTTTCCTGAAGCTGAAAGAAGGGGTCAACCTCGATGATGCGGTTCGGAAGATCCGCTCCATCAACCCCAACATGGGCATAATGACCAGGGGCAACATCGGCAAGGACGTGAGAGCGACCCTCAAGGACATCATCCGGGTTTTCACCATAACAATTTCGATCGCCTCTACCCTGGCAGTATTACTGGCGTGGTCCACCTTTACGGCCATGACCAATGAGCGGAAAAGAGAAGTGGGAATTCTGCAGGCAATTGGTGCCCACCGCAGCCATATCATCAAGATGTTCATGGCTGAAGCCGCGATCATCAGTCTCCTGGGCGGGTTCATCGGGGTAATAGCGGGACATCTACTGCTCAATTATCTGGCCGCCGACTTTAATCTGCTGAATCGCTTGGGAGGAATATCCATAACCTCTCCCTCCAGCATCTTATTAAGCTTACTGGCCATCATCCTCGGTGGCGGTGCCTGTCTCCTGGGTGCTGCTCTGCCTGTTTATCGTCTAGTCCGAATGGAGCCATTACTGGCGCTGAAAGGAGAATAAGAAGGGTTTTTAATATAAATCTTAGTTCAATTTTTATATCGTAAGCCTTAATTTATAGGTGCTGGATAACCTTTCTCTTTTTTAAGTTAAACCGCTAAGGCAATCATGCCGCGGCGAACCATGATCGTCACATAAATAATATGCATAATGCCACAATGTGGTATTATGCATTAGTTTGATCTTTTATTTAAGAATCTCCTTAAAAAATCAACAAACAGCAGGAGCATGTAGTGGACAGTGAAGAATTTTCAAAGGCCCGGAAATTATTAGGCAAGACCCAGAAAGAACTGGCCGAACTTCTGGGTGTCTCAATAAAAGCGGTCCATAGTTATGAGCAAGGATGGCGCAATATTCCATCCCATGTTGAGCGGCAGGTTTTTTTTATGATCTCCAGAACCAGATCTAGCGGTAAAATCTTTAAACCCTGCTGGATCGTAAAAGACTGCCCTCCCCAACGCCGTAAACTTTGCCCGGCTTGGGAATTTCAAGCAGGCAAACTTTGTTGGTTCATAAACGGCACCCTCTGTGGTGAATGCAAGGACCAAACAAAAAAAGTGGAAAAAATAAAGATCTGCCGCTCCTGTAAAGTATTGGAAGAAATATTATCGGAATTACTTTAATTTCGAGTGTTGTATGTCGAATATATTTTGACAGTTTTATTATCCGTCAGCATGGAAACAGGACCATCAATGATCTGCAATACCTCCTCTGTCAGCACCATATTTGGACCTATCGTCCCCCAACACTCCGGTTTTCTGAGACCTAGAAAAACTCTTACAACCGTATTCAATGTCTGCTTTATAAAAAAGTGACAGCGGAACACCACTTGATCCTGCCCTGGGGCATAGTGGGATCTCTAGAAACCGGGTCGGCCCTAAACATGCATGGGTCAGACTGTCTGAGATACGCGAGGCACTCTGGAGCCTGAACTGTCTTGCCGGTACCGGCAATGAGTTGAATTTTTCCGCCACGTTGAGTGCATGAACAGTGGATATGTATCTCACGCCATCTTTTCAAGGGAGCAATATTGCCTTTTTCTTCTTCATTTTACGGCAGTGTGCTGACACAGCCAATTGAACGGGAAGTGCAACTCCGGTTGGTGCCTGACTCGTTTTTCAGTCTCTTTGTGAAGTTGAATAAACTGAGCCAGATCTCGCGTTTTCTGTTTCCGCAAGGCATGTTGTTCAAGGATAGCCAACAATGGTGGGGATCCCAAGAAAGGCCCCATCCCCATGAAGGCATTGATATCTACCTGATGCAGCGTTCTGACAAAACTACAAGCACTATCCTGCCGCAGATGCAGATCCCGGCCATGCTGCCGGGCTACCTGATTCATTTTCATCGTGATTTTTTAGGAGAAAGCCTTTATATTCGTCATCCGGAGATCAGGCAGAAAAATGCTGTTCTGCATACGCTCTATGCTCACATATGCCCTGCAGGAAGTACCCTAGGGGTGCAAACCAGCATCTGCCCCTCCTTTATCAACAAGGGACAAATAGTGGGGACGATAAGCCCTCCTCCTGTAACAAGTTCTGTTCCCGCTCATCTTCATATCAGTTGTGCCTGGATAGACGAAGATCAGCAGGTGGAAGAGTTCAACTGGGAGATGATGAGCGTCAGCAGTAAAATTATTTTTATTGACCCCTTCCCCTTTCTCCTCCAGTAACAGAAACACTATCCATCAACACTTTGTCAGGAACTTCATAAATGCATATTTGGGTCGACGCCGATTCCTGTCCTGGAATCATCAAGGATATCCTGTACCGGGCAGCGGACAGGACCGGAACCCGGATGACTCTAGTGGCTGATCGCCCCCTGACCATCCCGCCATCTGCCCATATCCAAAGGATCCAGGTCACGTCCGGACTCAATGCCGCCGATATCAGGATCATTGATCTGGCACAACCCGGCGACCTGATTATCACCGACGATATCCCCCTGGCCTCGGCGGTGGTTGCCAAGGGTTGCCTTGTTCTCAATCAACGAGGCGAGATGCTCCGGGAAGAAAATATCGCCGAACGCCTCTCCGCCAGGGACTTCATGACCGAACTGCGGGAGTCCGGCATCAACACCGGCGGCCCGGCGCCTCTGAGCCAGAGGAATCGACAATCCTTTGCCAACCAACTGGACCGACTCCTGGTTCAACTGGCCGTTGTTCAAAAATAATCAGTTTATTGTAATATCATGAACGGTAGTTCTTAACGGCATTTAAAAGACAGAAAACCTTAAATGGTATTTTACATTCATACCAAGAGACAAAGATAATGGAATGGCTCACTTCTCCCGAAATCTGGATGGCCCTTGTCACCCTGACCGCGCTCGAAATTATCCTCGGGGTCGACAATATCATCTTCCTTGCCATCCTGGTCGGCCATCTTCCTAAAAGCCAGCAGGCCAGGGGCAGAACCATAGGTCTGGCCCTGGCCATGCTCACCCGGATCGGCCTTCTTTTTTCCATTACCCTGATCATGCGCCTGACCCATCCCTTTATTATTCTGTTCCAGCATGGGATTTCCGGCCGCGACCTGATCCTGATCGGCGGCGGTCTGTTCCTGCTTGCCAAAAGTACCCTGGAGATCCATGAAAGTCTGGAAGGAGAAGAACTGGAAGAACGCCCCGCCCATAAGAAATATGCATCCTTCTGGCCCACCATCGTCCAGATCATGATCCTGGATGTCGTCTTCTCACTGGACTCGGTGATTACCGCGGTGGGCCTTTCGAACCAGCTGGCAATTATGACCACAGCCATTGTCATTGCCGTGGGCGTTATGCTCTTTCTGGCAGGGCCCATCTCCGACTTTGTGGAGGAACATCCGACCATCAAGGTCCTGGCCCTCAGTTTTCTGCTGCTGGTGGGCATGGCCCTGATCGGTGAAGGATTCAGCCTGCACATCCCCAAGGGCTATATCTATTTTGCCATGGCCTTCTCGGTCTTTGTGGAGATGCTCAACATGAGATTGCGCGCCAAAAGGAATAAACCGCTGCGTCTGCGCAAATCCGTTCACATGGATCTGGACGTCGAATAACGGCCATGCATTTTCAGACGGTGATTGTCGGCGCCGGCCCTGGCGGCCTGGCCTGTGCCCGGATTCTTGGTGATCACGGTATCAAGACCCTGATCATTGAACGGCATGAGACCATCGGCGCCAAGGTGTGTGCCGGTGGAATCACCTGGGGCGGCCTGATCAGCCGGGTGCCCCGGGATATAGTCGAAAAATCATTTCCGGTGCAGCACATCATTACCCGGCTCCAGAAAGTGCGCATCGAAGAGCCGACACCCATCATCGCCACGGTGAATCGTAAAAAACTTGGGGTCCATATGGCCCAACAGGCGCTAACGGCCGGGGCCGAGATCATGACCGGCTGGCAGGTGAAGGGAATAAGCGGACATACGCTGATCATCGAGCAGAAAGAGAGCAGGAGACAGCAGGAGATCACCTTCGACTATCTGGTGGGGGCAGACGGCTCACACTCGCTGGTCCGAAAGCATCTGGGACTCGCGAGCACCAGGATGGGCATCGGCATCAATTACCAGATCAGCGGCGATCTGCAGCGAATGGAGTGGCACCTGAACGGCCGATTTTTCGGGAACGGCTATGGCTGGATCTTTCCCCATGCCGATACCGTCTCCGTTGGCGCCTATGTTCCTCAAAACGTGTTGTCCGCCCGGCAGCTGAAAAAGGGTCTGATTGCCTGGGCCGGGACCTTGGGATTTTCCCTTGCCAACGAACAGGCCCAGGCCGACCATATCAATTATGATTACCAGGGCTGGAGATTTGGCAGGATTTTTCTGATTGGCGACGCCGCCGGTCTGGCCTCGGGACTGACCGGCGAGGGCATCTACCCGGCCATTATCTCCGGTGAAGAGACGGCCCGCACCATCATTGATCCCGATCACAGCACGACTATAATGGAAGGGTTGATCCGCAAGCACCGTCTGCACAGCCGCATGACAGACTTGACTGGTTCGAGTCCCACATTTAACAGCGTTATCGGAGAATTCGTGACTCTGGGGCTGCGATGTGGTTTAATCAAATTCAGCAAACTGGAAATGGTGGCCTAATAACAAGGTCCCTTCATCTATCAAACTTCTTAACAAGAAAAAGTCATGAACCCCACACCCAAGAAAAGAATCAGACCCCTGTACCTGAATATCGCCTTTCTCCTCTCCTGTGGCGCCATTCTTTTTTTTCTCTTCAACGCCCCGAAAGAAACCACGGCAAAGCTGCCCAAAGATTCAAATCACAGCCGGTTTCAGGAAATGGGGAAAAAAGATGCGGAAAAGTTCTGTACCGAGTGCCATACCCCGGAAGGATTGTCTCCCCTGCCCGTCAACCATCCCCCTAAATATCGCTGCCTTTTCTGCCACAAGAGGGACTGACACAAGATCAGACTGTTCCAGCCCTATCTAGTGTCTGTCCATAAATAAGGATTTTGTTCAGGATCAGGACTGCGAAAAATAAGATTCGGCAAGGATGTTTCTGGAGTTTCTGGCTGCTTTTCCGAGTGTCTTCCTGACTGGCAAAATCAATCCAGAAGATGTTTCTGGCTCTGTTTATGTCTGATTTTCAGGAAGAGGCGCAGTGAGACGAAATAACTGACAATAGTAAAAGGAAGTGCCAGAACTGTGCCACCAACCACAAGAACAATCGCTGCCTCATAACCAAGCCCGACTAGGGCTTCCAACGAATTATACACGCCTTGATGTTGAAGCAGGACATCCAGCACCTCCTTGATCCGGCCCCAGGTGAGTTGGTACGGGGTGAGGGCATTGCCGATAATGGTGGAGAGATAATACTGGGGAACGTAGGTTATTGGATTACAGACCAGAAGGCTCCCCAGTAAGGCCGCAATGGTTGAAGTTCTGGTCGCAAGAGTTATCAGAATAATCAGTATGGTATGCAGGGGCATGGTGGGAGTGACACCGATAAAAACACCTATGGCAGTGCCAAGGGCCAGGGATTTGGGGTCTCCCTTCTGACGCATGAATTTTAAATAAAAATACCTGGTGATTCGTTTCGGATTCATTCAGCTCATCTCTTTCCTAAGCCGTCGTTTTAATAATTATACATACCATTGAAATGCTGTAACCGTCATTAGGGGCCGTAAGGAAATGGTAAAAAACAAAGGTCGTTTGTGTAAGAATCCCCTGTGTTATCTGTCAGACGCCACTCAAAGAAACAGCCGTGAAAGATTGGCTGTTTCTTTGAGTGGCATAAGGGGCCGTAATGAAATAAGCAGAAACGCACTGCTTATTCCGTAACGTCCCCTAAAGTTGAGAACGCGAATAAACGTCTTGATCAAACGAACCTGGCGCTGATGTGCGGGAGTAATAGAAACCAGCCAGGGCAATCATCGCCCCATTGTCGGTACAGAAAGAGGGACGGGGGACAAAGAGAGCTTTTTCTTCCTGCCGACAACGGCTGGACATGGCCTCACGAAGCCGGGGATTGGCCGAAACCCCGCCACCCAGAACAACGGTCTGGATATGGTGCTGACTGGCGGCGAGCAGGGTCTTCTCCACCAGGACATCGACCACGGCCTCCTGAAATGAGGCGCAGATATCCGGAATCTGCAGGGGTATCTCCTTCTGTCTGGACTGATTACAGTGATTCAGCACCGCAGTCTTCAGGCCGGAAAAACTGAAATCCAGAGACTCCTCTGCCAGCCAGGCCCTGGGGAATTTGATGGCTCCACTGTTACCATCCCTGGACTCTGCAGAAACCAGCGGGCCGCCTGGATAGGGCAGGCCCAGGAGTTTCGCCACCTTGTCAAAGGCTTCGCCGGCGGCATCATCCCGGGTTCTGCCCAGCAAGGAAAAGGAGGTATGGCTCCGGGCAAGGTAGATCGAGCTGGTCCCGCCGGAGACGATGAGGGCGATATAGGGGAACTCAGGTTTATCTTCTTCCAAAAAGACCGCCAGCAGATGCCCTGCCATATGATCAACCCCGACAAAGGGAATCTTGGTGACATAGGAGAGGGCCTTGGCATAGTTCAAGCCAACGAGCAGCGAGCCGATCAGTCCCGGCCCCTGGGTGACCGCGATCAGGTCAATATCCTTGAGCATCACACAGGCCCGATCCAGGGCCTCCCGGACGATGGGGACGATGGACTCCAGGTGCTGACGGGAAGCAAGTTCCGGTACCACCCCGCCAAAACGGGTGTGGATCTGATCCTGACTGCTGAGAACGCTGGAGAGCAGGATGTCGCTGTCTCTGAGAACCGCCGCGGCCGTATCGTCGCATGAGGTCTCTATTCCAAGGGTCAGCATGGTATGAATTCTTTGAGGGAAAAAGGGTGTCTTGCAAAATTAATTTCTTGTATCATCTCTGCGTTGTCCTTAAAATCTTATCTTCGCAAGATCAGCCAGATAGTTGTGATATAGTTCTATTTTAAAAAAGATAGAATCTTTCGAAATGGCCGAAAAACGAATATCTCATGGCAGGAGCAGAGGATTCAGGGTAATAAAAGTTACACTTTCTATATGATCCCTTTTGCAAAAAAAGTCAATGTTCGCATGGAATAGGAACCCATTCATCATGTATCCATATTTATCAAAAAATATGCAAACAGAGCAGCTCGTGGATCAGTATGCCCGGACTATCTCCTATCTGCGTCTCTCCATCACCGATCGCTGCAATCTGCGTTGTCTCTACTGCATGCCCTCCTCCTCCCTCGCGAAATGCGCGGATCTGCTCAGTTTTGAAGAACTGCTGCGGATAGTGGGTCTCGCCGTGGGCATGGGCATGAACAAACTGCGTCTGACCGGGGGCGAGCCGCTGGTCAGAAACGGGGTCATGGATTTTATCCGCAGCCTTGCCGGGATCAAAGGTCTGGAGGATATACGTCTGACCACTAATGGCGTCCTGCTCTACAAAAAAGCGGCTGAGCTGTATGGAGCGGGAATCAGAAATATCAATATTTCACTGGACTCCATGAAGCCCGAGCGTTTTTGCTCCATCACCGGATCCGATCTTTTCGATCAGGTATGGCAGGGCATCCAGACTGCCTGTGATGTGGGGTTTAATGTCAAACTCAATGTGGTGGCCATGAAAGGAATCAATGATGATGAGTTTGCCGATTTCGCCAGACTGGCGACGCAAAGAGCCATTCAGGTACGATTTATCGAATTCATGCCCATTGGCAATAAGGATAGTTGGGACAAGAGCCGCTTTATTTCCGCTGACGAACTCAAAGAGATGATTGCAACCATGGGAACCCTGGAGCCTTCTCCCGGCTCCCGGTTGGAAGGACCGGCCAGGGTCTATCGTCTGACCACACCGGAGGGGAAAACAGGCCGGATTGGTTTCATCAGTCCCATCAGCCACCACTTCTGCGACAAATGCAACCGCTTGCGCCTGACTTCAGAGGGGAGGCTGCGGGCCTGCCTGCTGCACAACCATGAAACCGACCTGAAGGCGTTGCTGCGCCAGGGCGGCACAGACAGTGATATTCAGGCGGCAATCCAGCAGACCATTCTCAATAAACCCAAAGGGCATATCCTGCAGGATGCACTGGCAGGTCCTGATCAGATCAACTGTCAAGGCCAAATGTCACGCATCGGTGGCTAAGGTCTCATGGCAGGGATACGATCCGAGCCACTCGAAATAAGAACAGATCTCCTTCAGGCGATCACAGCCCCGTCTGATCTTCTCGTCTTCAATGTGCCCCATCATATCAAGGAAGAACAGATACTTCCATTGTTTCCCTTTGATGGGGCGAGATTCGATCTTGGCCAGGTTGATATCTTCCTCCGAGAGAACCGTCAGCACCTCGTTCAAGGCCCCGGGGCGATCCATGAGACCCAGGAGCAGGGAGGTACGATCGGCGCCGCTGGGCGTTGGCGACTGATCGCCAATGATCAGGAAGCGGGTGGTGTTGCCGCGGTAATCCTCAATACCCTTCACCACCACCTGCAGATCGTACGTGGTGATGGCAAGGGAAGAGGCAATGGCCCCTATATTGGGATTATTGGCGGCCATCTGGGCCGCAACCCCGGTGGAAAAAACCGGCAGGGTTGGCACCGAGGGCAGGTTCTTGCGCAACCACTCACGGCACTGAGCCAGGGGCTGGGCGTGTGAGGCCACTGTGTGGATGTCATCAATGTTGCCCGAGCGGCAGACCAGATTATGGCTGATCTCCAGCAGCACCTCGCCACAGATCTTGACCTTATACTTCATGAACGAGTCCAGGGTGTTGAAGATGGCCCCCTCGATGGAATTCTCCACCGGAACAATGCCATAATGGGTCCGCTTTTTTTCCACCTCGGAGAAGACATCATCGATGGATTCCATGGGTTTGAAGGCGGCGGAATGGCCGAAGTATTTGACACCGGCCAGATGGGTAAAGGTGGCCTCGGGCCCCAGATAGGCCACAGTAATATTTTTTTGCGAGAGTCGGCAACTGGTGATGATTTCATTAAAAATGGAACGCAGGGCTGCCTCGGGAAAGACGCCGTTGTTCATCTCGGTCAGCCGTTCATAGATCTGCCGTTCACGCAACGGGTCCCATTTGGAGCGGTTGCTTTCATTTTTCAGCCTGCCAATATCCTTTGCGCAACCGATTCTTTCTTTGAGAAGGGAGAGAATCTGATTGTCTATGGCATCTATTTTTTGACGCACCTGGGCAATATCCGGTTTTTTTTCAGTTGCCATGGTCTTTCCTGTCTATGATTGAAGGCTGTAAAATGTTGAAGAGTGATTACTCCCGTGAAACACGGAATTCAAGTAAAAGAATTTAGGTGAAAGAAAAAAGTATGTCAAGCTGTAAAAAGGTTGATATAAAAGAGAACTGTACTATAAAATCTAAAACTATCCTGATAACAGTTGTGAAAAAGTAAAATCCCGCATCCCGCGTGAAGCAGCAGGAGGCTATTTCCTTGAGAGAGATACTTACATGAGCAATATACAAAAGACCTATGAAGAGATTAACGCCAGGATCAGATCTGGCGAGGCAGTGGTTGTGACCGCCGAAGAGATGGTGGATATCGTCCGGGCCAAGGGACCGGAGCAGGCTGCCCGTGAGGTTGACGTGGTGACCACCGGCACCTTCTCCCCCATGTGCTCATCCGGCGCCTTTTTTAATTTTGGCCAGATGACTCCCACCATCAAGGCCTCCAAAGTCTGGCTGAACAATGTTGCTGCCTATGCCGGCCTGGCGGCAGTCGATGCCTATATCGGGGCGACGGAACCGACAGAGGATGACCCGCTCAATAAGATCTATCCTGGTGAATTCCGCTACGGCGGCGGCCACGTGATTGAAGATCTGGTGGCCGGGAGAAAGGTCTTTTTTGAGGCCAAGGCCTACGGGACGGACTGCTATCCGGCCCACAAGATGCAGAAAGAAATCACCTTGGCCGATCTTCCCTATGCCTTGTTGTGTAATCCGAGAAATGGCTACCAGAATTATAACTGCGCGGTCAATCTTTCGGACAAGACTGTCCATACCTATATGGGCATGCTCAAGCCCCATTGCCGCAATGCCAATTACTGCAGTGCCGGGGAGTTAAGCCCCCTGTTGAACGACCCCCACTACCAGACCATAGGGATGGGAACCCGCATCTTTCTTGGCGGCGGGATCGGTTATGTCACCTGGCACGGCACCCAGCATAATCCAAATGTCCCCCGCACCGAAGGAGGTGTGCCCCGCAAGCCGGCAGGCACAATCATGGTCCAGGGAGACCTGAAACAGATGTCCGCCAAATGGCTGCGCGGGGTCTCCATCCTTGGCTATGGCAATACCATGGCCGTGGGAATCGGCGTACCCATCCCCATCCTCAACAGCAAGATGGCCGCATATACCGGGGTCTCTGACGCGGAGATCTTCACCCAGGTTATTGACTATGGCTATGATTATTCCAACCGCATTGCCCGCAACTATGGCGAGGTCAGTTACGCCCAGCTGAAATCAGGCTCCATTGAGGTAAATGGCAAACAAGTGCCCACCGCCCCGCTGTCCAGTATGGTCAAGGCCAGGGAGATCGCTGAGACCTTGAAAGGATGGATCAGGGATCGCAAGTTTCTGCTCAACCAGCCGGCCCAGTTGTTGCCCGACGCAGATTTAGTCAGTACTGGCGGGCCGGGATCTGAAAAATAAACTGGACCGACTTCGGGAACTGCTGCAGACCTACGGGAAAGTTGCAGTGGCCTTTTCCGGTGGCGTGGATTCCACCCTGCTCCTGCGGGTGGCCTGTGACACCCTGGGGCCGGAGAATGTGACGGCCCTGCATGCGGTTTCCTGCGTCATACCTGAAAAAGATCAGATAAAAACTGCAAAGCTGGTCACGGCTGTCAATGGCATCCATTGTCCCTATCTGGCCGTGAAGGTTTATCCCCTCCGTTGGCGGGAATTTGTTGCTAACTCGGAACAACGCTGTTATTTCTGTAAAAAAAGAACCTATGGCGCCCTGCAAACAGCGATGAGACAAGACGGCACCCCTTCTATCCTCCTGGATGGAACCAATACCGATGACCTTCTGGAGTATCGGCCAGGATTGCGGGCCGTCCATGAACTTTCCGTGGGCACTCCCCTGGCCCAGGCACGGTTCAATAAAAAGGATATTCGCTCACTGTCCAGGAAGCTGGGGCTGCCCAATTTTGATCAGCCCTCTAATTCCTGTCTCGCAACCCGGATACAGGTCCATCAAAAAATCACCAACTCTCTTCTGAAGCGTATAGCGAAGGCGGAACAGTTTCTCCAGAACAGAGGTTTTATGGGGTGTCGGGTCAGAGTCGGTCCAGATACCATTGTCGTGCAGGTTCCAAGCAGCGATCTGGACAAAATTATCGGAAGATCTTTTCGTTCTGAGCTGAGTGAATACCTGGAAACTCTGGGGTTTAACGGGACGCTTCCGGACATACAGGGTCGCGATACGTTTTGATGGTCGCACAGAGGGTAGTCAGGTCGAAACCGGTGTGGCAACTGTCCTGGCCTGACGAACAATACTAAAATTTCTTTTTGTTACGAACAAATCACTACAAATCACTTGTAAAAATCCACACTTTCTCTGAGAGGATATTCATTTTTTCTTGATTCGTGCTTTGGACTCAACTATGCTCTTTAATGTATGTGAAACGTCACCGCTTGGTTTTAAAGGAGTGTAGAAAGGTCCACGAGAAAAAAATATTATTGAAAATAGTCTTTTTTCTTTTGACAATTAAATATGCTTCTATTAAACCAGTAGCAAGCATTGTGAGGAAGGGGAACAATACTGTCTACCCCTGTAAGGTTAAGAAAGATTTTTCCGGGAGGGATTCATGAACAAGAAGGAATTAGTTGAAAGTATTGCAGGAGCCGCCGATATCAGTAAAGCTGCAGCAGAGAAGGCTTTGAATGGCACGCTTGCCGCCATCGCAGAGTCTTTGAAGAAAGGTGACAAGGTTACACTTGTGGGTTTCGGAACTTTTTCCGTTTCCAAACGTGAAGCACGCACCGGCAGGAATCCCCAATCTGGAAAGACCATCAAAATTCCAGCCAAGATTGTAGCCAAATTTAAGGCTGGTTCCAAGCTTTCCGAAGCTATCAATTAAATTTCCTGGAATCAATTGAAGGAATACTTCATTGTTCAATTGAACTTGTTCAGGAAAACGTCAGCTGTAAAGGGTTAACATTTATTACGGTGGGACGGCTTGACCGTTTGACCAGATATGTAGATTTTTAAAAGCCGTACAGTAATTTACTGTACGGCTTTTTTTTATGAGTAAAACACCATGAACCTTTCCGGATGAAAAAACTACGGTCAGGATGGCCTTTATTCCAGCGCCTTGGGACAATGAGTAGATCGTCACTGGCACCCTGGCCGATATCGGTGCCAGGATCCGCGAGGCGGGCATCTGCAATCCCGCAATCATCTGCGGGGAAAGCGTCTTTGCTGATCTGCCGCTTGCGGCCGTATCAAAATTCTATGACAAGGAATTCAGCCATGGCAGTCGCGCAGCACAAGGATAAAGAATCCACCAAGGGGCTGATTGTCGTCTTCACCGGCAACGGCAAAGGCAAGACCACCGCGGCGCTGGGTCTGGCCTTCCGGGCCCTGGGACACGAACATCGGGTCTGTATCATCCAGTTCATCAAGGGAAGCTGGCAATACGGCGAACTTGAGGCCGCCAGGATATTCAAGCCCCTGCTTGACTTTCATGTGATGGGCCGGGGTTTCACCTGGAAGTCCGATGATCTGGAAAAAGACAAGGCCGCAGCCAGGGAGGCCTGGGAATTCGCCGCTCGGACCATCCGGGAAAACAAGCATGAGCTGGTGATCCTGGACGAGCTCACCTATCTGCCCCATTACCAGATCATTGACGAAGAGGAAATTCTTGCCGTTCTCCGGGACAAGCCGGCTGCCATGCATATCGCCATCACCGGCCGGCATGCATCCGAGGCCCTGATAAACCTGGCTGATCTGGTCACCGAGATGCGGGAGATCAAGCATCCTTTTCAGAACGGGATCAAGGCGCAGAAAGGGATGGAGTTCTGAAATGATTGCAGGCAAGACATCACCCACCGTCCCGATATTGACACCTGAGCTGCACAGAAGTAAGGTACATGTTTTCTTCAGCCTATTTTACCGATAATATCCCCATTTTCTTGCATGCCAGGGAGAGAAGAAACATGGAATCATTTGAGGCATTACTTGAGATATCAACCAAGATTCATGGGCATATCTGCGCCGGTCAGGTAATCGGGGTGCGGATGTCCATGATCGGCCTGGAGGCAATCGGCATTCAGGACCCCAAGGGACTGGATCGGAAAAAGCTCTACGTCCTGGTTGAGATCGATCGCTGCGCCACCGACGCCATCCAGTCGGTCACCGGATGCAGCCTGGGAAAGAGATCCATGCGCTGGGTTGATTACGGGATCATGGCCGCCACCTTTGTCAACCTTGACACGGGCCGCGCGGTGCGGATTGTTGCCCGTGAAGAGTCCCGGGAGCTCTCGAAAAAATATTGCCCGGAGATCGACAACAAATACGCGCGGCAACTGGACGCCTACCGGATCATGCCCCAGGAGGAGCTCTTCACCGTGGACGAGGTAACAGTGGCCATCCCCGAGGAGGATATGCCGGGACGCCCCCTGAAACGAATCCAGTGCCAGTCATGTGGGGACTGGGTCCAGGATTGCCGCGATGTCGAACAGGACGGCAAGCTGCTGTGCCGGGGCTGTGCCCATGGAAAATATTATACCAAAAAATGAATCAGGAATTATAATGTAGTGCTATAATTCCTAATTCGTAATTCTTAATTCGTAATTCCTAATTCGTAATTCCTAAATTTCACCATGATAACACTTCTTGACTACGGCGCCGGTAATGTCCGCAGCGTCAGAAATGCCATTACCCGCTTGGGTTATACGGTTCGCGACGTACAAAACCCAGAGGATATCCTCTCCGCCGAAAAGCTGATCTTTCCAGGTGTCGGCAGCTTCGGTTCGGTGATGCAGCGTCTGCACCGTGATGGTCTGGTGGAGCCCCTGATTGAGCGGATCCGCCTCAACAAGCCCTTTCTTGGTATCTGTGTAGCCCTGCAGGCCCTGTTTGAAGGCAGCGAAGAATCTCCGGGCGTGGCCGGTCTCTCCATCCTGCCCGGTCAGGTCAAGCGGTTCACCACCCGCAATCTCTCTGTGCCCCAGATCGGCTGGAACGGGATTGTGCTCCATAAAGAATCTCCCATCCTCAAAGACTATCATGATGAAAAACTCTATTTTGTCCACTCCTACCGGGCGTCAATAGCTGACGTGGGGCCGGACTGGCTGCTGGCCACCACCGATTACGGCGAATCCTTTGTCAGTGGCGTGGAGAAGGGCAATGTCACCGCCTTTCAGTTCCATCCAGAGAAAAGCGGCGAGGCCGGACTGGGTATCCTGAAGAATTATCTCGATTCCCAGGGTCGTGAAACCATTACCGTGCGCCCTGCCCTGCCGACCAAGGATAAAAAAACACACATTGCCAAACGGATTATTGCCTGCCTGGACGTGCGCACCAACGACCAGGGCGATCTGGTGGTGACCAAGGGCGATCAGTACGATGTGCGCACCGATGGCGAGGTGCGCAACCTGGGGAAACCGGTTGAACTCGCCCGCCGCTACTATGAAGAGGGCGCGGACGAGATCACCTTTCTCAACATCACCGGTTTCCGGGACTTCCCCATGCAGGATCAACCCATGCTCGAGGTCCTGCAGCGGACCTCGGAGAACGTCTTTGTGCCGCTGACCATCGGCGGAGGCATCCGGGAGTTTACCGATTCAGAGGGCAGGCACTATTCCGCGCTCGATGTGGCAGCCGAATATTTCCGCTCCGGGGCGGACAAGATCTCCATCGGCAGTGACGCGGTGTATGCGGTGGAGCACTATCTGCAGACAGGCAAGAAGAGCGGCAAGAGCGCCATTGAACAGATCTCCATGGTCTATGGCGCCCAGGCCGTGGTGATCTCCGTTGATCCCCGGCGGGTCTATGTCCATGGTCCTGAGGAGACCACCCATAATACCATTCAAACCGCAACACCAGGTCCAAATGGAGAAAAATATTGCTGGTATCAGTGCACCGTCAAGGGCGGCCGGGAAGGACGTGATATCGACGCCCTGCAACTGGCCCAGACCTGTGAACTGCTGGGCGCAGGCGAGATCCTCCTCAACTGTATTGACAAGGATGGGACCAACAGCGGTTTTGATCATGAACTGATCAGGCAGGTGCGAGGAGCGGTGTCCATTCCCGTGATCGCCTCATCGGGAGCAGGATCGGCCCAGCATTTTGTCGATGTCTTCCAGGAAACCGATGTGGAGGCGGCGCTTGCTGCCGGCATCTTCCATCGGAAGGAGGTCCCGGTCAGTGAGGTAAAAGAGGCCATGCGCAGGAATAACATCGAGACCCGGTAACCAAGATCAAGGCACCCTCAAGAATGATTACATAAGAGCCATCAAAGAAAATTTTCTTTGATGGCTCTTATGCTTCAACTTGCAAACTTGGAGGCCTGACCCCATTAACTTCCTTAAATTAGCGCCATTCTGGTCTGTCCCCAATTGTCCCCTGAAGCAGATTTAGATTAAATAATCGATTGAATTTTTTTGAAGATCTACCCATTTGCCATTTTTAGCAAAGTTTGCAAGAAGAGACCATGTTTCCTTTAAACGACTATCATTGCTAGACATTATCCTCTTGTGAATAATATCAGCATATCTTGCAGCTATATTTTGAGCATCTTTAATGTCACCATGTTTATTAACAATCATAGAATGGAACTTACTCAAAGTTACTATTGGATAAGAATCGAATTTATTATATTCATGATCCATCCTGTCAAGTCTTTCCTTTGCCCGATCAAGTAATGCATATGACTTTATTTTTGAATCAATATTTAATGCAATTATAAGTTCTTGTTGTGCCAATGCATGTTCAATTTGGAATTGAGGATGCGCCAAAAACGCCGTATTCAATTTGTCGAGAGCGTCATCATGCAAACCAAAGCTCGTAGAGACAAACCATATTGCAACCAGTAAAATGCGTCATTTTCGAAGAATTTTTCATAGTCTGCATAAATATTTAGTATTATATCTTTTGATCTTCTAAATATTTGATTCAAAAATTGATGATTAGTGAGTGTCTTGAATAATATATGATCTGACTTATTTACAGACTTTATTAACGGAGATTGATATACTGAAAATGCATTAAGTAAAGCCCTTAATGATTTATGAATAAGTTCTGGAGATATTATTTGCTCCATTAAATATCTAATATAAACATGATGCCTGGCGTAAAGGGATCTTACCGAGTAATGGACAATACCAGAAAGCTTCTTTGACAATTCGTCAACACTGTCATGTACCCCGATACTCGATAGTGCTCGCTTTGCAAGTGTATCACTGAGATACAACCTATGCATTGTCGTTAAACCAACTATAGTCAAAAACTCCTTTTCAGTATCACTCTGGATATCAGAGTAGTCTTTTTCAATTATTTTCTCGTATCCACTGCCCGATGTTGTCTCCAGCAAACCAATAAGAAGTTGCCTTTTAGATTTGTTAATAAGTTCATCTATTCTTTGATGTTTTTTCAAATTAGCAAGCCTTGTCCATGGGCCGTATATTTCAAGTTTATCGAGAATATCTTCGGCGTCTTTTTTGCTGATTTGGCTCAATTTATAAAAGCGGTCAACTTTATCACCCAATCTATCTTTCAACCAACGTTCCCATACATTTTCGCTTGAACTTCCGATAAAAAGACCTTTGCTGAGAATATTATTTTCAATAACAAACAATAAATCCTTTGCTACAAGATCTAATCGATCAGTAAATACTACATATGTGTCTGTGTTGGTTTTTTCTAGCTCTCTAACTAAATTCTTGATGTCATCGGGAATACCTTCAAGATAAAATATATCCTGATTAGCGCTAATCTTCCGCAGCGTAGTTAGTAGGACGCTATTTGTCCTAGGTACTATGGTATTTTTTCATAACAACCAAGGAGGTCGTTATGAAAATGAATCGAATACAGTTTCAACAAGGTCTGAGCTTAAACCAATTTCTTGCTCAATATGGGAATGAGCAGCAATGTGAATCGGTGATTGAATCTGCCCGTTGGCCCCAAGGATTTATCTGCCCCAAATGCAGTAGCAGCCGGTACGGTACTTACCGGCGAGGCAAGAGGGTCAAGGTTTTTCAATGTAAAGCATGCCGAGGCCAAACAACACTGACAGAAGGAACCATTTTCCATTCGTCAAAAATACCCTTAACCACATGGTTTCAGGCGATGTTCTTCCAGACCCAGAACAAAAATAACATTTCTATCCTGGAATTCAAACGCCTCATCGGTGTGAGCTATAGAACCGCTTGGCGAATCAAGCATAAACTCATGGAGGTCATGTTTGAACGCGAACAAAGCACCATGCTTTCGGGACGTATCGAGATCGATGACGCCTATCTCGGTGGCGAATTACCTGGCGGCAAAGCCGGTCGCGGCTCCGAAAACAAAGTCCCGTTCATAGCAGCAGTGCAGACCAACAAACAAGGTCATCCGCTTTATGCAACCTTCACAACCGTGAAGCGTTTCTGCAAGGAAGAGGTCGAATTATGGGCTAAACGCTCTCTGAGACCAGCATCCATTATAGTCTCAGACGGACTCTGGTGCTTCCAAGCCGTTGAAGCTGCAGGCTGCTTCCACCAGAGGGAAGTCGTTGGCAAAGATCGTAAAAGTACCGGCATGGACTGTTTCCGTTGGGTCAACACAATACTTGGCAACCTGAAAAATGCCATCACCGGAACGTACCACGCGTTTGACTTTGAAAAATATGCTCACCGCTATCTGGGAGAGGTTCAATATCGCTTTAACCGACGGTTTGACCTCCCTGGAATGTTTAAGCGCTTCGTGGTCGCTACGGTCAGATCCGGCAAGGTGCCTGAACGAAAACTGCGCCTTGAGGAAGATTAACGCTAATCAGGAAAATTTTCCTGATTAGCGCTAATCTTCCGCAGCGTAGTTAGTAGGACGCTATTTGTCCTAGGTACTATGGTATTTTTTCATAACAACCAAGGAGGTCGTTATGAAAATGAATCGAATACAGTTTCAACAAGGTCTGAGCTTAAACCAATTTCTTGCTCAATATGGGAATGAGCAGCAATGTGAATCGGTGATTGAATCTGCCCGTTGGCCCCAAGGATTTATCTGCCCCAAATGCAGTAGCAGCCGGTACGGTACTTACCGGCGAGGCAAGAGGGTCAAGGTTTTTCAATGTAAAGCATGCCGAGGCCAAACAACACTGACAGAAGGAACCATTTTCCATTCGTCAAAAATACCCTTAACCACATGGTTTCAGGCGATGTTCTTCCAGACCCAGAACAAAAATAACATTTCTATCCTGGAATTCAAACGCCTCATCGGTGTGAGCTATAGAACCGCTTGGCGAATCAAGCATAAACTCATGGAGGTCATGTTTGAACGCGAACAAAGCACCATGCTTTCGGGACGTATCGAGATCGATGACGCCTATCTCGGTGGCGAATTACCTGGCGGCAAAGCCGGTCGCGGCTCCGAAAACAAAGTCCCGTTCATAGCAGCAGTGCAGACCAACAAACAAGGTCATCCGCTTTATGCAACCTTCACAACCGTGAAGCGTTTCTGCAAGGAAGAGGTCGAATTATGGGCTAAACGCTCTCTGAGACCAGCATCCATTATAGTCTCAGACGGACTCTGGTGCTTCCAAGCCGTTGAAGCTGCAGGCTGCTTCCACCAGAGGGAAGTCGTTGGCAAAGATCGTAAAAGTACCGGCATGGACTGTTTCCGTTGGGTCAACACAATACTTGGCAACCTGAAAAATGCCATCACCGGAACGTACCACGCGTTTGACTTTGAAAAATATGCTCACCGCTATCTGGGAGAGGTTCAATATCGCTTTAACCGACGGTTTGACCTCCCTGGAATGTTTAAGCGCTTCGTGGTCGCTACGGTCAGATCCGGCAAGGTGCCTGAACGAAAACTGCGCCTTGAGGAAGATTAACGCTAATCAGGTACTATTTTAAGGGGCAGCTTGTAAATCAAATGCACTGTTCAGCCGGTTCCATCACACCAGATCCCCCACATCCTTAAATTCTACCATAAAACGATCCCAATAGGGTAATTTGAGGTGTCGTTTTTTTTACTATCCTAAAAATCATTTGGTAAATTATCCCTTTAAAGGAGAATGCGCGCATCGCAAATCCCGGTAAATATGAGCACTGACTACTCGTCCGGTAACACTTGTCATTATGGCGCCCATGGGTAAAGAGGTAACTGAAATCCCCTGTGATAGATAGTCTCTGTCAATGGTTGTAAGAATGCCGTCTTCAAATAATTGGAATTGAATGGGGTGCCATTGACTTGCGGCTTGTTATTTTGATAGTCTGATTGTGTGTGACATGGTTCTTCCCTGAAAAAATCTTTTTTTATCATCCAGAAAAGCAGGAGCTCCCCAATGGATGACCTCATTAAGGACAAGTTAAAGGCAGGTGCCCTGCGGAAAGCGAATCTCGAGCTCAGTCTCTTGCGCACATTACTTGATCATTCCAGCGACGCCATTGAGGTGATCGATCCCCTGACGCTGCGAATTCTTGACGTGAATGAGACTGCATGTCGCGACCTGGGCTACAGCCGGGAAGAACTTCTGTCCATGAGTATTTACGATATCGATCCTGGATTGAACTCCGATACCACTAAAATGATTGAGGCACAGAAACAGGAATCGGGAGTCGCACGCTTTGAAACTACTCACCGGCGCAAGGATGGATCCATCTTCGCCGTGGAGGTCAGCGTGGGATTTGTTACTCTCGATCGATCATATGGGCTATGCATTGTGCGTGACATCAGTGAGCGCAGGCGAACGGCGGAGGCATTGCGGCAGAGCGAAGAGAAATTCCGTGCCCTGGTTGAGTCGACGAGCGACTGGATATGGGAAGTGGACCGGAACGGTCGCTATACCTATGTCAGCCCCAGGGTCGAAACCCTGCTGGGGTACACACCGGAAGAGGTGCTGGGCAAGTCGCCGTTAGACTTCATGCCGCCGAAGGAGAGACACCGCGTCCGCAAAATTTTCAATGAGATCCTCATGAAACGTGCGCCCTTCGTCGCCCTGGAGAATTCCAATCGTCGTAAGGATGGTCGGTTGGTGGTTCTCGAGAGCAGCGGGATTCCTTTTTTTGAACCGAACGGGGCGTTTGCCGGGTATCGGGGCATCGATCGCGACATCACCGAGCGCCGGAAGGCGCAGGAGGAAATCCTCCGTCTGGCCTCATTCCCCAAGTTGCACCCCTGTCCGGTGATCGAACTTGACTCTGCCGGCGAGGTTTCCTATCTCAATCCGGCAGCCGAGCGATTATTCCCCGACTTGGGTGTGCTTGGGACAGGCACATCCCTTGCTGAAGGGGTCGGCGGAGCTGATCCACGGCTTGCGGCAAGGTCAGCAGGAAGATGAAACATCCGATGAGGTTTCGATAGACGGTGTGACGTATGAACTGCATATCTCTTACTCTCCCGATGTCAATCTCGTTCGCATCTATGTTAGGGACATCACGCAACGCAAACGGGATGAGGAGGAAATCTACCTCCTCGCCACCACCGACAGCCTTACAGGCATCGCCAATCGCCGGGAGTTCATAGCGATCCTGGAGAGAGAAATGGATCATGCAAAAAGATATGGTTCGCCCATGGTGTTGGCTATGTACGATCTCGATTACTTCAAACGGGTGAATGATACCTTTGGTCACGATGTCGGCGACTATGTGTTGCAGACCGTCACCGAAATTGTGAAGCAAAATATCCGTGCCACTGATATTGTGGCGCGGTGGGGAGGAGAAGAGTTCATGGTGCTGATGCGGCAAACGGATATTAAGGCAGCCAAAAAGGTGGTTGAGAAGCTGCGGCTGGTAATCGCCGGCCATCATTTCGAGACAGTGAACAAACTGACGGTCAGCTTCGGGGTCACGGTGTTCGAATCGCAGGATGATATGAAATCACTCCTGAAAAGGGTGGACGACGCGCTTTACCAGGCGAAGCAAAAGGGCAGGAATCGTGTCGAGATCCTGATAGCTGAGGTGGCTCATCCTTGAGGTGATAGGAGTTATTTCCCTCTTTTTGTCCTCTCCTGCCTCCCTCAAGGAACCTGCAAAAATCCATCAGGGGCCAGACTGGTCGCCTGCATTACCATATTGATGGCCCGGTGTTCCACCCAGCTGTCGACCTCCCTGTTGGCCTCATCCTGCCAGAATCTCTCGATCTGTTCGCCCACCGGCTGGTAGCGCATGAGCTTCTCGATACGTGCCCTGAGTGCTCCACTCTCTTGAAAGGAGTCTGCCTCCTTCTGCAGCAGCCCCTGGAGCCTTGCAACCGCATGCATGCCGATGGAGAGGCCGAATTCCCTGAAGGCGAGACGGTAACGGGCGGGCAGCTGCAGGGTGTTCGTCTTGAGATAGGACTCCAGCCCCGGAAGGGAGGAGTCAAGCATGGCCAGCAGCAGCTTGTCCTGCCCGGACCTCTCCCTGACCATCAGCTGTGCCAGCTGGAGCCCATTGCACAACAGGCCGCCGATGCCCAGCGGGTCTTCGGTCAGCCAGCTTCTCCCCCTGCAGATGTCGGCCAGCTCCTTGATTTCATCGGAGAGATCAAGACGAGTCGATTCTTGCGGCTCATCGCTCTCGCCTGCCTGCAGCCGGCTGTAGATGATGAATCCTTCCAAGGGGTCGTGCTGACCCATGGAGGGGACCAGGGGACGGGTGAGATCTATGCTCATCTTCCAGTAGATATATTTCCGCCCGTCAACGGGCGAGGTAAAGACGAAGGCGGCATGCACCTTCCTGGCAAGCTCTCTGGCCCATCTGTTGTACACCCCTTCAGAGGTGGCCGTGGCCACGCATTGGAGGGCGTGCATCCATTTGATCAGGTAATGATAGTACTGTCCGTCACGCTCCCATTCCATATTCTCGTCAAAGGGGTCGGCCGGACCCCGTTCGTTCATCTTCTTGCCGATGCGTAAGCCCCCGGCAGTGGGATGCACTCTCCCCTCGTCCTCGCCCAGACCGCTGAGCCATCCGCTCCTGCTGTCATCTGGGCGGTGGCGGCCCAGAGTCTCGTGGACCTGATCCACCAGGGAGAGGGCAAGGGACTTGAAGCTGTCTTCGCCGGTCTGGCGATAGAGCTCCAGGAGGTTGCAGACGGCGAAGGCGTCGGTCCACAGGTAACGGCATGGCTGGCTGCTCGCCGGTGAAAGCCCGGTCTGCTTGGCAAAATCAGTCATGATCTGCCGGACAAGGGGTAATGACTGTTCCTGTTTCATCTTCCGTCTCCCTCTTCTTCAGGGCTTGGAAAAAGCCCGCAGCGGTGCACTCCTCCGGGAAATTCATGTAATAATTGTGACAAGTTGATTGTGCGATAAGCTATAAGTGCCTTACATAATAGGCTGAAGGCTGAAGGCTGAAGGAAACAACAGACAGGCCGTCGGCCCGCTACCTTCAGCCTTCAGTCTTCAACCTTCAGTCTTGGGTTGCGGGCATTAGCCCGCATTAGGGGAGAATTGCGGGTTTCTTTTGTTTTTCTTCCATCTCGGCTGCACATTTTCGACAGAAACGGGCAGCCGGGAGGAGTTCCAGCCGCTCCAGGGAAATCGGCTTGTGGCATTTTTCACAAATCCCATAGCTGACATTCACCATTTTCGTTAACGCCAGTTCAATATCCTCGAGCTCCTGCCTTTCCCGCTCCTCCAACTGGTCAAAAAGACTGGCCAGATCCGCTTTCTGCGCCTCTTCTTCCCGTTCGATATCACGCTCACTCAAGGTCTGCCAATCCGATTCAAGTCCCTGCAGCCGGTCAAGAATTTCCCGACGCTGTCTTAAAAGCAGATCCTTCAGATGTGCCAAATCTTTTTCACTCATACACTTCCTCCCGGTTGACAGTGGTTTGGTTTGAGGCGTTAATGGTGATCTCTAAATAATGGGGTTTTTTTAATGTAAACTGCAGGGTCGTTCTTGTCCGAATCCATCAATATGCGGCGCGGCCAACAGGCATGATACAGAGACATCGATAAAATGCCTTGGCCGAACCTACTCCCGATGAAGTAATCACCGGAATCGATACAGCTCCCTCGAATCTGCTTTCAGCTCATTATAAAAAATTTTGGACGTTGAGAGGTCAAGTCCTTAACGCGGTTTTACAACCTTGTGGTCCAACCGGACAACGTTTTCGGCCGGCTCCATAACGGACAAACTCGGTCCAGATCAAGGGGGCATTTATTATTGCCACCCCCATTATTGTATCAAATCCCTCTTCTTGCTTCCATTTGCCCTGGACATGCATTTTGAAACGATGTTTCTGGTCAGAGATGATAACGAGAAATTTATCCTCGTTCAGGCGCAGATTCCTCGGTATCTCAGAAAAACAGATCCCAAATCGGGAAATATCCTTCACCTGAGCAGAGCAGAATCCGTTATCGTCGGAGATGACGGCTTCTATTCCCTGCACATCAAATCTGAAGTGACTTCGTTTATTATCCATGTTCTTCTCCTTTTTAAATTTTAAATCACTTGTTATTAGCTTAGCAACATTAATGCCAGACTGGAAATATCATCTTAAATACAATAAAATTGGTGATTTATAGGTAGTGATAGGTTGTCTGAGCATACCGGTTTTTCTGCTATTTCCGGAAAACCGGACGGTTATAGGAGGAATAATCTATTTTGTTCCATTTTCCGGAATTCTGTCATAATAATTGCTTTGCTTGAGATGACGATACAAACAGACACTACAACAGCCCTTGGTGTTTACTGTCTCTATTTCGATCCAGGAACAAACGGCAACCGGGCTTCTCAGGCACCCGGCAAAAACTGCTCAGGAACTTTCCTCTGGAATACGTCCGCAAAAATGTGATATTCTAATTAAGGGTGCGATTGAAGGATCAGTATCCAAGGAAATTACTTTTCAAAGATTTTCCAGGCGTCCCGTCAATATCAAGGAGCCTATGTCGCCGCTCACCAATGTATCGAGAGGAGGTACTATGCCTATTGGAGAACTCTGTAACCGGGCAGTAGTGTTTGCCACCAGAAAAACCAGCCTCACAGAGGCAGCGCTGCTCATGCGCCAGTATCATGTGGGTGATCTGGTGGTCATGGATCTGGTCAAGGATAAGCGGGTGCCGGTCGGCATCGTCACTGACCGTGACATCGTCATCGAGATCATTGGGGAGTCTCTGTCGGTTGATGACTTCACCGTAGGTGATATCATGAGCCCACAGCTCATCAGCGTGCCGGAAACGGAAGGGGTGATTGAAACAATTCGGATCATGCGTGTCAATGGCATACGCCGGA
This sequence comes from uncultured Pseudomonadota bacterium, assembly GCA_963776835.1. Taxonomy (GTDB): domain Bacteria; phylum Desulfobacterota; class Desulfobulbia; order Desulfobulbales; family Desulfocapsaceae; genus UBA2270. The sequence goes on along the minus strand of CAVZOB010000001.1, from coordinate 321,671 downwards.
TTCCGGTTCTTAATGAAGAGGGAGGGCTGGCAGGCATTATATCGGTGGACGACATGCTGGACCTGCTGGCCGAGGAGCTGACAGAACTGGCCAAGGTCGCCCCGCGCGAACAGGAACGAGAAGCTCAAAACAGGCCTGGTTGAGCCCATTTGCCTCGGCCACCCGGTATTGAACCGGTATAGCGGGCTCAGACAAAGAGGTCAGTCAGTTCAAATCTCTCCCCGTCAAAGAGGCCGAGATCAGTGATTTTCAGCGCTGGAATTACGGGCAGGGCCAGGAAGGATAGGGTCATAAAGGGCGTCTGCAGCAGGCAGCCATTTTCCCTGACCTTCTGTTCGATCAAGCTGCAGCTTGCGGCCATCTCTTCGCAGCTGCCAGTGCCCATGAGGCCTGCCACCGGCAGCTTCATCCTCATTTCTTCATCCCCGTTCACAAAACAGATGCCGCCGCCGCTTTCCCGGAGCAGGGTGACGGCCCGGGCCAGATCGCGGTCACTGACGCCAACCGCAATGATGTTGTGAGAGTCGTGGGCGATGGAGGAGGCCATGGCCCCGTGCTTGAGGCCAAAGCCGCGGACAAAACCGATGGCGGGGGACGCCGGTTCGTAGCGGTTGAGGACGAGGATCTTCAACAGGTCCGCTTGCGGATCAGCCTCGACCACCGTGCTGTCTGCCGGCACCGGATGGCGGCCCGCGCCGGTGATAATCCGGCCGTCAGTCACCTCGATCACCTTTATCTGCGAACCACGGGGGCTGACCTGCAGCTGTTCGGCCGTAATCGGTGCGGCATGGAAGATGTTGATCGGCCTTGGCTGCCCGGCCTGAAAGAGGGGTTGCCCCTTGGCGCTGACTATCTCACCGTTGATCCAGGTGGCGCTGACCTCCATGCGATCAAGGTCCTCGACCACGATGAAATCGGCCGGATCATTCTTTTGCAGCAATCCCACCCCGAGCTGGTAATGAACTACCGGGTTGACGCAGGCGCATTGCAGGATGTCGAAGAGATCATGACCCAGAGAGAGGGCTTTTTTGACCAGCAGGTTGATGTGGCCGCGGGCCAGATCGGCCGGTTTCAGATCATCGGTGCAGAGCATGCACTGAGCGGCGTGGCTGCTGATGAGCGGATGCAGGTCGTCGAGGTTGCGGGCGCTTGAGCCCTGGCGCAGCTGAATCTTCATGCCCAGGGCCAGCTTTTCATAACACTCTTCCAGGCTGAGCGATTCGTGATCGGTGCTGATCCCCGCCCTGACATAGATTGCCAGATCGGGCCCGCGCAGGCCAGGGGCGTGGCCGTCCACCCTTTTCCCCATCTTCGCTGCCGCCCGCAGTTTGGCCATTACCTCCTGATCCTGGCCGATGACTCCGGGAAAATTCATCATCTCTGCCAGAAAGAAGATATCGTCGCGCCCCAGCAGCTCTTTCACATCATGGGCCGTTAGTCTGGCCCCGGAGTTTTCAAAAGCGGTGGCCGGCACGCAGGAGGGGGCGCCGAAATAAAACTTCAGCGGCACCTGTTGTCCGCTTTCGATCATGAAGTCAATGCCGGGAACCCCCAGGACATTGGCGATTTCATGGGGGTCAGCCACCACGGCCACGGTGCCGTGGCACACCGCCTTTTGAGCAAAGGCGGCGGGGGTCAGCATGGAGCTTTCAATATGGATATGGGAATCGATCAGGCCCGGCAGAATAAAGGGGCCCCTGACAGTGGCGTCAGGATGAATGCCGATAATACGTCCCTGGTCAATGATCAGTGTCCCTGGAATTTTCCCGCGGGCCACGGGGTCAACAAGAATGCCGGATATCTTTTTCATCTTATCTCCTGAGAATGATCGGTTGACGCCTGCATGTGCGGAGAAGGTGGCCGAATCATCAGCAGAGGTCCACCAAGTGGCACGGATTCCATCATATCACTTTGAATACTATTGCGGATATGGTTAAATGGTCAGGAATTCTAAAATTTGAGTTTTTTTTATTTTAAGACGGTGGAAAAATGGAAGTTTCTCTGGTCGTTCCCGTTCATAACGAGGAAGATAATATTGAACCCCTGCTTGCCGAGATTCAAAGCGCGCTGAGTGGCATTGAATATGAGGTCATCTATGTAGATGACGGCAGTACCGATATGACATTGCGTCGCCTGCAAAATGCCGCTAAGTCCTTTCCCCGGTTGCGGGTTATCCGTCATGAACGCAGTTGCGGACAAAGCACCGCTGTCTTGACCGGGGTCCGGCATGCACGTGCTCCCTGGATTGCCACGCTTGACGGTGACGGCCAGAATGATCCGGCTGATATTCCCAAGATGTTGGCGGAAGTAAGGGGCGACAAAGGCCTGCAGGAAAATCCCCTGGTCTGTGTCTGCGGATATCGGCGCAGGCGCAGGGACACGTGGCTGAAACGTCTTTCATCCAGGATTGCCAATTCTGTTCGCAGTGCCTTGCTGAAGGATAATACACCTGACACCGGCTGTGGCCTGAAGGTTTTTTCAAGGGAGGCATTTCTTGCTCTGCCCTATTTTGACCATATGCACCGCTTTCTGCCGGCCCTGTTCCTGCGTAGCGCGGGCGCGATTATCTCCGTAGAGGTTAACCACCGGGAAAGACTGCGCGGAGTCTCTAAATATGGTCTGTTCAATCGCCTCTGGGTCGGTATCGTAGACATCTGTGGTGTAGCCTGGCTGCAGCGCCGGGCCAGAGTTCCGAAAATTATCGAGGAATAAATTAATAAATGGAATCAAAAAGTATTTGGCTGGCAGTAGGTTTTGTGGGACAGGCTCTTTTTACCATGCGATTTTTGGTGCAGTGGCTGCAGAGTGAACGGATGCGCCGAAGTGTCGTCCCGGAAGCTTTCTGGTATTTCAGCCTCTTGGGCGGGGCTACTCTGCTGGCTTATGCAATTCACCGCAAGGATCCTGTTTTTATCGTCGGCCAGGCCGCAGGCTTATTCATTTACCTGCGCAACCTTTATTTTATCATACGCGCCCGGAAAGAGCTGAAGGACTCCACTCTTTCTCCACTCGATTGATGGTATCAACAGGCAGTTAATGAACACAATCTATCAAAGCACAACAGAGATAAATCGAAATCGGATATTCCTTCTGCTGATTCTTTATTTCACCGCCCACCTCGTAATACGGCTATTCATTTCCAACAGCGTTGAACTTGATGAGGCAGAGCAACTGCTGCTTACCCAAGACCTGCGCTGGGGGTATGGCTCTCAGCCACCGTTATATACCTGGGTGTTGACAGGGCTCTTTTCCCTCTTCACGAATAAAATCTTAGCGCTTGCTGTGATGAAGAACAGCCTGCTCTTTCTGACCTATCTTTTTGTCTACCTGAGCGCAAAAGAAATTACCCATGACAACAACCGCGCCATCGTAGCCATGCTCTCGCTTTTATTGATTCCCCAGATCGTCTGGGAATCACAACGCGATCTGACCCATTCTGTTTTGGGAACCACCGTTGCCGCCTGTACCCTGTTTGTCATGCTGCGACTGCTGAAATCGGGCAGGCTTTATCATTATGCCATTTTTGGACTGTGTGCCGGAGCAGGACTCTTGTCCAAGTATAATTACGGCATCTTCCTTGTTGCCCTGTTCCTGGCAGCATGTTCTCTGAAATATTTTCGACCCCGTTTATTAAATCGTAAAATACTCCTGAGTTTAGTGTGCCTGCTGTTGGTCACTTCCCCGCATGTTTATTGGGCGCTGACAAATATGCAGGCGATACTTGCCCAGGTTGGAAAGTTTCACATGGGGCATTCTACCGGTCTTTTGGCAACATATTCCCATGGGTTCCAAAGACTGGTGCTGGCCGTTATCACCTTTCATATCTTACTGGTCCCGGCATATGCCCTTTTTTTTTACAAACAGGGAAAACGAGATGTTACTGCCGATGAGAACAGTGATTATGTGGCCTATGTGTCCTTGATCCCCCGGATACTCCTGACGGGACTCTTCTTGTGTGTTCTGATGATCCTGTTTTTTAAAGTCACTTCTTTTAAAGATCGTTGGATGCAGCCGCTCCTTTTTGCAACTCCCCTCTATCTGGTGACGCTCTTCAGGGGACCATTCATCCTTGTCAATGTCCGCAGATACGCCGGGTTCGCTTTGTTTGTTGCATTGACAGTGCTTCTGGTCATTTGCGGGCGGACCTTATGCGCCTCTCAACTGGAAACATTGAGCCGCTTGAATTCTCCCTATGCGGCATTTGCCGCACAACTGCGGCAGACAGGGTTCCAGAATGGCCTCATCGTTGCCCAAGACAGGTTGGTGGGCGGCAATTTGAAGCTGTTTTTCCCGGAGAGTGTGATCTTGTCCCCCAAGGTTCCTGTCTTTGCAGCTCCTCCTGATATTGATCGGCTTATTGTTTGGGATGCAACAGAGAATGTGGAAATGCCGGATCATCTCCATAAATTTGCCGGAACTCTTTTATCCGCTGATTTTGATCAGTTGCCTGTACACTACATTCAGGCACCATATAAATATGATGCGGCCCGTTCAATGCGTCTCGGCTTTATACTGGTTAACAAGAAAAAATCCCGAGGAAATTTGAAGCCGGAGTGAGCGTCTCAGGCGCATGATTGTTGCCTGGGTTATGTGTTGTTTTCTCTGCGCTGCGGTCGGATTGGTGTGCGAGTTAGCTGAAAATGTAGATTGACGCCCACAAAATGGTTGGCACAGACTTAGAGATACAGAAAACCTCACATTAATTCCATCTTCGGATTAACTCCATGACCCTGCGCCCGCTTTCCCTCGATGACCGGCTCTTTGTTACCGAATATCTCCGGCGTTTTCCCCCGGAGACCTCGGAGTTGACCTTCACCAATCTCTATGTCTGGCGGCGAACCCGGCCGATCTGGATAGATACATTTCGAGAATCACTCATCTTTTTTGCCGAGACTCAGATGGGGCGGGTTATCCTGGGAAACCCTATCGGTGCGGTATCCCTCATTGAGGTCTTCGGTGAGTACGGCAGTCAGATAAGGGGCGCGGATCGATTTCCCCGGACAAAGGTCCCGGATCTCTCCCAGCTGGCCGGCGTAACGGTTGTCAAGGATCGCGATAATAGCGATTATGTCTACCGTCAGGAAGACCTTGCCACCCTTGCCGGCAGGCATTTCACGAAAAAAAGAAACCACATCAATCAGTGTCTGGCTGCGCACAACTGCCAATATGAAATCATCACCCCGGAAACAGTTGGCGAATGTCTGGCCATGCAGGATCGCTGGTGCGCCGCCCGGGATTGCAAGACCGAGCCAGGACTGTGCGGGGAATATCAGGCAATAGAAGAAACCCTGCGCCATTACCACGAATTTGGTCTGACCGGCGGCGCCATCCGCATTGAGGGAAACATCGAGGCCTTTAGCCTGGGTGAGGCGCTCAATCCCTCAACTGCGGTCTGCCATTTTGAGAAGGCCATGCCCCTGTTTTTAGGCCTGAGCCAACTGATCAACCAGTGGTTTGTCAGAAACAACCTTGCCGGGTTTACCTATGTCAACCGGGAGCAGGATCTCGGGATTCCCGGCCTGCGCCAGGCAAAAGAGACTTACTATCCCGATCATCTGGTCGAAAAGGTGCGGATCATCCTGCCTGGTTCGAGCTGCCAACAACCAGAGGAGCAACCGCAATGTGAGTAACGGGTTGTCTGCTACAAGGCTGTTCTCGATTATTTTGGATGAATGATGAACGTAATAATGCATACCGGACTAACCACCTTTTTCTTTCAACCCCTGGACGTCACCTATTTTGAGAGAGTGTATGCAAATTCAGACTGATAGATGGTACTTTTTTCCATGGAATTGAGCAGACTTGGATTAGACCCTTGGTTTCAAGGCCAGGCCGCTCAACTCTGTCAACCTGAACAGCGGATTGCCCGGGTAACGGCGGTTGATCGTGGCTGGTATGTCGTCAGGAATGAGGAAGGGGAAGTACCCGCCAGGGCAACAGGCAGGTTTCTGAACTCCACCGACTCAACGATGAATATGCCCTGCGTCGGAGATTGGGTCTGTGTGCATTACGACTCTGAAGATTCCGCGAGCATTCATGCGGTTCTGCCCAGAAAATCGTTCCTCCATCGGAAATCCGCCGGCAAGAACATCGAGTTGCAGATGATCGCCGCCAATATTGATGTCGCCTTCATCGTTCAATCATGCCACTATGATTTTAATGTCGCCAGATTGGAGCGCTATCTGGTGATGGCCAATGAAGGTCATGTCGAACCCCTGCTCGTTCTGACCAAGTCAGATCTGGTGACTGCTGATGAATTGGAACAATTAATCCTGCGTATTCGTCGTGCAGGGATCAACACCAGGATTATTGCTGTCAGTAATGTAACCGGAGCTGGACTCGACCAGATCAAAGAGCTTCTGGGCCCTGGAAAAACATACTGTCTCCTGGGCTCCTCGGGAGTCGGCAAGTCGACGCTCATTAACCGGATCAGTGGCCAGGATACCTTGAAAACAGGAACAGTAAGTGATTCCGGAGAAGGCCGACACACGACTGTACGCCGTCATCTTATTGTTCTTGAGCAGGGCGCCATGTTTATCGATACGCCGGGAATGCGGGAGATCGGCACTTTTGGGGTGAGCGAAGGGATCAATGACATCTTCGATGATATTCAACAAATAGCACTCAGTTGCCGCTTCACCAATTGCAGCCACACCAAAGAACCTGGCTGCGCGGTTTTGCAGGCAATAGAAGAGGGTAAGCTGCAGCCGGAACACTATGGGAATTATGTGAAGCTCAAGCAGGAATCAGAGTCCAACGAGGCGGCATATGGTGAGAAACGGAAAAAAACCCAAACTGTTGGCAGATTTGGCCAATCTGAAATGAAACAGTCGAATAAAAACAAATAAAATGATCGGGGCAGTTTTTCAAGCTGCAAGCAGTGTTGTCCGGGTTAAGAAATTGCAAAGCTGGTTTTGCCCTCACCCCAACCCTCTCCCAGAGGGAGAGGGAGCTTTTTTATCCCCTCGCCCTCTGGGAGAGGGTGGCCGAAGGCCGGGTGAGGGATGCCGGAGTGGCGCTTTCGTAAGGAAATCGCGCCATGCAAAAGTCTAACCGGACAACACTGAGCTGCAAACGGAAAACTTGAATCTTCAGACTTTCAGGAAACGGAGTTGATCATGTTGTGTCAAAAAGAAAATTGTAAGGCAGAGATTGAAGAGGGCGAGGGAAGGGATTTTCATGGACAGTTACTGTGCGATGACTGCTACATGGATGCCTTGTCTCCGGCGCGTACGTGTGATCCCTGGGCTGTCCGCAGCGCAGGCCTTGCCAAAGAGCGCGGGGAGACAACAGAGCATGGCGGAAGCCTCCAGCAGAAGATCCTAGATCTGATTCAGAAATCAGGAGGATTGGGCCTGGCCGAACTTGCCGAAAAACTGTCTGTCCGTCAGGGAGATATTGAAAGGGAAATCGCCGCCCTGCGTCATATGGAAAAAATCCGCGCGGCCATGCAGGACGGTAAGAAGGTCATCGTTCTTTGGTGACATTCTTGAATGAAAAAGAGGGGACAAACAGCCCCATCAACCCTTACCCACCTGAAACAACGAGGCGCCAACATAAATCAATCATATCTAATGTGTTGAAATTTTCATTTGCGGCCGGATTAATCGCCTGGATGATTATCAATGGAATGTTAGATCTGTCGTCTCTGTCTGTGTTGGCTAAACCTGGATATCTGATAATTTCTATCGTATTGGTCTTCTTAAATCTTGCCATCAATAATGCGCGCTGGAATTATCTGCTGAAGATGAATGATTTTCATCTTTCAAATATGCAAACCTTTCAGCTAACTTTAATTGGAGTTTTTTTTAGATTTGTTTTGCCCGGTGGAGTGGGTGGAGATGTTGTAAAGGGATATTATCTGGTAAATGGTAGCTCCGGGAGAAAAACTATTGCAGCAACAACGTTGTTAATGGATCGCCTCATAGGCATGTATGGAATGGTATTGGTATCGGTTGTTATTGTATTGACACGATTAAGCGAAATACTAGACCAGCCGGGATTGCATGTTTTATCTGCTGTCGTTGTTAGTCTCTTTTTTTTAATATCTGTGTTCTTTGCGATGGCTTTTTCTGCATCGATAAAAAAACATCCTTTTGTGGAATCTGTTTGTCGAAATATCCCTGGCGGTGCACTTATAAAAAAAATATATGATGCTATCCACAGTTACCGAAGTAATCCAAAGGTGTTGCTGCAAACACTTATCCTGAGCTTTATTTCGCAATTTACCATCATTGTCTTTTTCTGGTTTTTTGCTCAAATATCTGGTGCTCCGAAGGTTCCCTTCTCGGTTTACATATTTGTTGTTCCTTTGGGATTATTAAGTACAGCATTACCCGTTTCAGTAGCAGGCATCGGTATTGGCCAAGCCGCCTTATATTATCTGTATAAACTTTATACGGGAATTGATAGTCAAATTGGTCCGAATGCATTTACTGCCTATCAAGTCATTCTTCTGTGTTGGGGGCTAGTGGGGGCATATCTCTACGTCACTAGAAAAACAGCTTTTAAACAGTGTGCCCATCTTGATAACAAGATGAAATAATTAATAACCATATGCGCAAGCAGACCTGTGGGAACTCTCTGAATTTTATAACTCACCCTGTGGCCGCAGGCTGCTTAACTCCACTTAGCTAGTCCCTGGCGATGAAGAGTTTCCTGACGAAGAAGAAGCAAGAAAAGAATTTAGCAAATACATTGGAGAAGGGCAGAAGAGAAAAAAACCAGAAGTCATCGAACCAGGCGTTGAAGCCGACCGTTTCGCTTGCATTTCTGCTCCTTTAAAGCTAAGAAGGTCAGTGGATTTTCAATAGGCAAATACGGGCAGGCGCGCGCCGGCAGCTCAACGCCTACGTTGAGTGCAAAAGAGAGAAGCAATAAGACGAGTCACCAACCAGGAGGTGTTTTATGGCGTTCATGACATGGGACGACAGTTTTAGCGTCAATATTCGTGAGATTGATTTGCAGCACCAGAAGTTAGTAGGAATGATCAACGAGTTTTACGAGCATGTCGGGAAAAATTCTGGACAGGCGTTTCGGAATCTCCTCGATTCGATGGTGGAATATACGGAATATCACTTTTCGACAGAGGAGAAGTACTTTAAGAGATATAAATATCCTGAAGCCGTCAGCCACCTCGAGATGCACAATATTTTCACAGAGAAAGTGCTTGATGTCAGGGACAGACTAGACCGAGGAGAATTTGTCATCTCTCTTGAGATTACTACCTTTCTGAAGAATTGGCTGACGCACCATATTAAAGAGACCGACAAAGCATATAGTAAGTTTTTGAACGATCATGGGCTCTCCTGAAATCAAGGCATTGGGCTTATTGCCGTCTACAATTAAGTTGATCACCCAACCATGTCCTGAAGTTTGAACCAGATAACTATCCAACTGCAAATCTCGTTTTCCAAAAGCAACAGTTCATGATGAATATATTAACCTGCTGGGCAGGCAATCAACTCTAATTTTTTCTGATATTCAAAATTATTGTCCCTTTCTTTGGTGTGGCAGGAGAGGCATATCTTTTCCGCCACCTGCTTGGTCATCTGAAACCGTCCAGGGTTGCCGGCATGCGTTCTGCCGGGACCCATATGGCAGTTTTCGCAGCCCACTTTTTGGAGTCCCGGCGGTAGGCTGAGGATTTGGTCTTTGCCCAGGGTAACTCCGGGGCTGGTGGTGACGTGGCAGGGAAGGCACTCCAGGTTGAATGCCTGGTTTTGTCTCTGCAAGCTCTGATAGGCTGTCGCATGGCGCGTTGTCTGCCAGAATTTGGTTTGTACCGGATGGCAGCGTCTACAGCCATCATGACCAAGCAAGGGATGCGTCCCGCCCGTACTGGTCTTATTCTGGTGGAAGGCATTGATCCGCTGTTTGATTTCGGTGATTATAGTCTTGATCTCAGGCGCTTCGGGCATGGATTGCTGCAGGGCCAGGAAGGTATGGCTGAAGCTGCAGGGTGCTGTCTGTCCGCCTGCAGGGTTAGGGGGCAAGGGGGGTTGCTCCAGGGTCTTGATCTGCTGCTCCACTCTCTTTCTGTCCTTTTCAATCAGGGCAATCTCTTTGATGTACTCCGCTTGCTGAAGATCCGTTCGCTGGCGCATCCGCTGAATCTGCAAGTCAACAGCGCCCAGTCTGCTGCGCAGGCCGGTCAGTTCTTCTTCCTTTACCTTTCCCCATCTGCCGCTCTTGTTCCAGTCAATGGTGAGGACTCCTTGATATTTACCCTGGGGTCCAGTCTGGGTGATCAGGGTGTTGTTGACTTGCCGCGGGTTCATGTTGCCACTGCCCTGGTCAGCCGCAAGAATGAGGTGGAGGGCCGGGAATTGCCGGGCTATCACCTGATTCTCGCCGGGAGACAGGCTGGAGAGCAGGATCAGGATGTCACATTGGCGGGCGGTTTTTTTAATGAGGGCGGGCAGTACTGTCCGCCAGTCTGCACGGGTGACACCTGCAGGCAGGGAGGAAACAGCGCCGGTCAGACCAATAATCCCAGCCCTGATCTTCCCGATTTTTTTGATCAGCACCGGCTTAAACAGTGGACGGCCATCCTCGTCAAGGAGATTGGCGGACAGCCATGGGAATCCCTGTTGCTGACTTGATGTCAGCAGGTCAAGGCCTGCCGCCAGATCAAGGGGGGCGACCGCTACCGCATCCACCTGCATTGCGGTATAGATCCTGATGATGCCCTCGGCTGTCAACTGCTCCTGGGATGGCCCGTCTGCTATCTGCGCTTGTTTGAAGAGCAGATTGCCGGAGTCGACAAAGAGATATGGCTTGTGTTGTTCTGTTGCCATATTTTTGATCTGGAATGCTTTTTTGGACAGCCCGCCCAATTGATGGGAGTGTCAGCCACAGGGCCCGGTCTCTCCCTGGATATTATCGGAGTAAAAGAGGAGGAAAGATTCCAGGGGAGCGGCGTAGAGCCTTGTCGATACCAGGGATGCCAGAAGTGTTATGAGCAGCATGACGGGAAATATGCCGTTGCTGATGAGCCTGCTGGTAAGGGTAGGGGAACTATTTTTTGTTTCCATCGTGTTCCTGTTTTTTAGGAGCCGTTACGAAATAACTCATTCATTGTTGAACATTTCGTTACGGCTCCTTATGGCGGCCGATCATGGCATTTCAGCATTATGGTTATTTAGACTGACGGCGCTGTTGAAGGATCTGGCGCCATTTGCTGAGCCTGTCTTTGATCACCGCCTCATAGCCCCTGGTGGTGGGAGAGTAAAAATGGGTGCCTGCCAATTCCGGCGGCAGATGATCCTGCTCCACCAGCCCCTGGGTCTGGTCGTGGGCATACTGATATCCCTTGCCGTAGCCCAGTTTCTTCATCAGGCTGGTTGCGGCATTGCGCAGATGCATGGGGACCGGCAGTGAACCGGTCCGGGTTATATGCTGACGAATATCTGATTCCGCCGTGTACAGGGCATTGCTCTTGGGGGCCGTGGCCAGATAGACCACGGCCTGGGCCAGGGCCAGGGTCCCTTCCGGGAGGCCGAGGGTCTGGAAGGCCTGCTGACAGCTGATGGTCTGGCTGAGTGCCTGCGGATCAGCGACGCCTATATCCTCCGAGGCGAAGCGGATCAGGCGGCGGCAGATATAGAGGGGTTCCTCTCCCGCCTCCAGCATCCGGTAGAGCCAGTAGAGGGCGCCGTCCGGGTCGGAGTCGCGCAGGCTCTTGTGCAGGGCCGAGATCAGATTGTAATGCTCCTCGCCGTCCTTGTCGTAGCGCAGGGACTTGTGCTGTCCCGCCTCGGCGATGTCGTCGCTGGTGATGGTCGGGGACTCTGTGTCCGGCGCATTGTGAAAACGGTGCAGGGCCAGGGTGGCAGCGATTTCCAGGATATTGAGGCCCATTCTGGCGTCGCCGTCAGCCAGGCTTATCAGTTGGGCCAGGGACTCATCGGTGAAACGGAGATGATACTGTCCCAGGCCCTTGTCAGGATCGGCCAGGGCGCGGAGGAAGATAGACTGCAGGTGTTCCCGCTCCAGGGCATGGAGGACCAGAACCCGGCACCGGGAGAGCAGCGGGGCGGTGACGTGAAAAGAGGGATTCTCGGTGGTGGCGCCTATGAGGGTGAAGAGGCCGGATTCCACATGGGGCAGAAAGGCATCCTGCTGGCTTTTGTTGAAACGGTGGATCTCGTCGATGAAAAAAACAGTGGCCCTGTTTTCTGCCTCGCGGAGTTTCTGGGCCTGTTCGACAATCTGCCGCACCTCTTTCACCCCCGAGAGGACTGCTGAAAAAAAGACAAAAGAGGCAGAGGTGGATTCGGCCAATATCTTGGCAAGGGTGGTTTTGCCGGTGCCGGGCGGCCCCCAGAGGATCAGGGAGGGGAGGGCCCCGGAACTGATCACGGTACTCAGCATCTTTCCCGGCCCGAGAAGGCTCTCCTGGCCGGCGAACTCGTCAAGGGTGCGGGGACGCATGCGTTCAGCCAGAGGCGATGAACTATGGAGCGGAGATTTGTCTGTGGTCATTGCGGCTGAACTTGTTCCCGATTGCTGTTGCCTGTTGCGCTTGCCCTGATGGATTCCAGGGCTTGGCGCAGGCCAGGCAGGTCTTTACAGTCATAGATCATCTTCCGGTATCGTGCGCTTTCGGGCAGTGCCTTGAAATAGCGCCCCAGATGATTCTTGATATCGCCCGGCATGTGATCTGTCACCAGTGACTCCTCGATCAGCTCCAGGTGGCGGAAGACGCCATCCAGCAGAAGGGACAGGTTGTCCGGTTTGCCGTCCGGAGAAAAGACCCAGGGGTTGCCCAACGCCGCCCGGCCGATCATGATGCCGTCGCAGCCACTCTGGCGCATCATCTCTAAACCCTGGGCATGGGAGTGGATGTCGCCATTGCCGATGACCGGCAGGGAAACGGCCTCTTTCACCCGGGCGATGACCTCCCAGTCAGCCGTTCCTGAGAATCCCTGGGCCCAGGTGCGGCCATGCACAGTGATGGCCGCGGCCCCCGCATCTTCCGCCATTCTGGCAAAGGAGATTGCTGAGATATTCCGGCTGTCCACCCCTGTTCTGGTCTTGACGGTGACCGGAACCGTGCTGTTCTCGATGACACTGGTCAGGATTGCTCTGGCCAGTTGCGGATCCTGCATCAGGGCGGCCCCTGCCCCCCGCTTGGTCACCTTTTTTACCGGGCAGCCCATATTGATATCAATCCAATCAGGATGAAAGGAGGAAAGCAGGGCCGCAGCCTCGCCCATTATGGCCGGATCTGCCCCGAAAAGCTGGAAAGCGACAGGTCGTTCCGCGGGGTTTGAGGCCAGCATGGCTCTTGTTTTGGCCTGTCCATACACCAGGCCATGGCAGCTGATCATCTCTGAGACCACCATTCCGGCCCCGAATTCCCGGCAAAGCAGGCGAAAGGGGAGGTCGGTGTATCCGGCCAGGGGGGCGAGGATAAAGGGGGAGTCAAGAGTCAGGTGAGCGATCTGAAGCATATTTTTACCGCTGATATTTTTTTACAAACAGTGTATTCTGTGAAATTTTATATTTTAGTTTATACTCTTTCAGGAGTCGTTAAAGAAACTATTTTTCTGGTTATTCCTTAACGGGCCTTCATCCCGTTCCCGTCTATTTAAGGTCATGTTGTCTATGAACGACAGCTTAACCGACAGACAAAACGGTTGTCAGTTTCTTATTACCATAATTGGAGAACCATATGCCACTGCAATTAAATATGCAATCAAGTGAACTGTCCAGTCAGGAATTGCAGGGATTACGCGAGATGCGGGTCCGTTGCGCCAAAAATATCCTGCTTTGCACCAGCCTTGCGGCCTCCGGGCACCCCGGCGGCTCGCTTTCCTCTCTGGATATGCTGCTTGTCACCTACGGCAGTATCAACCATGACCGCAAAAAATCCGACTTGGAAGAAAGGGATCGGGTTATCGTCAGCATGGGCCATATCTCCCCAGGGGTCTATTCCACCCTGGCCGAATATGGATATTTCAATGAGGAGGATTTTCTGGCTGGATTTCGCCGAACCGGCTCAGGCTTTCCCGGCCATGTCGAGCCATTGTCCCCCGGGCGTTGAATGGGATACCGGCAATCTGGGCCAGGGACTGTCGACCGCCGTGGCCATTGCCCATGCCTTCAAACTCAAGAAAATGCCCAGCAAGGTCATTGCCTTATGGGAGACGGCGAACAGCAGAAGGGCCAGATCGTTGAAGCCCCCCGTTTTGCCCATAAATTCAAGCTTGATAATCTCATCAGTGGTGATTGACCGCAATCATCTGCAGATCTGCGGCAGTACCGACGATATCATGCCCCAGTCCGTCCGGGGCATGTATGCCAGCATTTGGCTGGCGGGTCAAATATCTGGCAGACGGCCACGATGTCAACGCTATTTCAGTGCGCTTGCCGAATCCTATACCAACAGGAGCGGCGGCACCCTCGGTCATCGTTGCCCGGACCATCATGGGGAAGGGCATCTCCTTTATGGAAAATCTGGCCAAGTATCACGGCTCACCGCTGAACCAGGACCTGCTGGCCGCCGCTCTTGAGGAGCTGGGCATGGACAATGATTTCGCCTATTGGCAGGAAAGCGGCACAGCCGGTGCGGTCGATCATATCCTTGCGCCGCTATTCCGATTATCCGGAGATCGATCCTGGGAACCGCCGGTTCTCTATGGGCCGGACACCATGACCGATAACCGTTCCGCCTATGGCAATGCCCTGCAGGGGTTGGCCGAGGCCAATAACGCTACGGTGAAATCCGAAAATAGGTGGTGTTTCCTGTGATCTCGAAGGTTCGGTGAAGATGGGAGGGTTTCATAAACATTCAGCCCGAGGCCTTTTTCGAAGCCGGTATTCAGGAACATCATGCCGCCGCCATGTCCGGGGCTTGAGTTCCGTGAAGGCATCGTTCCTTCTTTTCAACCTTCGGCGCTTTCGCCCTCTCGGAAGTCTATAACCAGAACCGCATGTCCGATTTCAACCATGCCAATGTGAAAATCGTTGCCACCCATCTGGGGCTTGATGTGGGGGAGGATGGGCCGACCCATCAGTGCATCGACTATCTGGGGCTGTTGAAGAATTATTTTCGCTTTTCGGCTTCATGCCGGCCGATCCCAATCAGACCGATCGGATCGTCAGGTACTGCCACCCAACCGGGAAACCGTTTCGTGGGCATGGGACGCTCCAACACACCGGTGATTACCGATGAGAACGGCAACGTCTTTTATCGGGACAGATTACGTATTTATTCCGGGCAAGGCGGACTGGCTGCGCCGGGGCACCGAGGCCACCATTGTTACCTATGGGGCATTGACGCCGGCGGCCATGGAAGCCTGGTCCATGTTGCTGGATCGGGAAATTTCAGCAGGCGTGCTGAATATGGCCTCTCTTCTTCCCCTGGATGAGGAGAGCCTGCTTGAGGCCGCCTCCATCGGTCCGCTGGTCATTGCCGAAGATCATCATATCGGGACCGGTCTTTCCGCCAGTGCAGCCGTGGCCCTGGCTGACCGGCCGAGTCAGGTGAAGATGAAACGTTTCGGAGTCAGCCGCTATGGCAGTCCGGGCAAACCGGCCGAGCTTTATGCCGGCATGGGGCTGGATGCGTATTCCATGGCCGCCGCAGCCAGGGAAATAGTGGTTAGTGAAAAGTGAAAAGTTGAAAGTTGGAATTTTTCTGGCTTAAGATTTTACCGCGAAGACGAAAGACAAAAAAGCGGCCCCGGCATCTGTTTGCCGGGGCCGCTTTTTCAACAGAGTGGGGGTTTGTTGACGTCACACCCGAAGCCGGCCTCACCGGAGGTTCGGATTACTTCTTTTCAGTCACATTTGCGGACGCCATATTGCATCTGCCGAAACCTATCCAGGCGCCTTCATGTAAATGCTTTTCTGACATATCATCGAATAATATTTGCTCAAGGGCCCTTCTTCATTGTCTGAGGTCACTGCTGAGCTTTGGGTGATCCGGGAGTCTTCGGTCCAGTCTCGCTTGGGACCTCGAGAGCACCTTGTCTGTCTTGATATCCTTGAGGATATAGCGGACGGTAAGAAGCACTTTGACTTCGGTGGCATTGTTGCCGGTGCCATAGAGAGACTGGGCAGTTGAATGGAGATAATCTCGCCGGCCAGGATCAGGTCGGCTCCCGCTTTTTCTTTTGTTACCTTCAGAGAGTCGGATTTTTGAAACCATTGGTTTAATGACCGATAAATCTTGGTGTCAAGCCGCAGGGCATTCGTCCTGTTTCTCCAGTGGGTCATATAGATGGATTTTTCAGGGCCGCTATAGACATAGGGATTATAATAGCCGCAGGCAGAAAACACTTGAGGAGAAGAATACAGCGACTAAAACGAAGTATTGCTTTCAACAGTTTACTCCAGATAAGGGTTTACTCTCCTGATTTTTCAGGGAATCCTTCAGCAGAATTACAATAAAATATTCTTAAATAACAATATTCACAAGCTTCTTTTGCACAACAATGATTTTTTTGACTGACTGGGCCGCCAATAATCTCTGGACATTGCTGTCGCTCAGTGCCATTGCCTTGAGTGCTTCATCGCTGATGTCAGCTGCAACCTGGAGTCGGGAACGAACCTTGCCGTTGACCTGAACGATGATGGTCAGTTCCTCTTCCCGGGCTGCCTCGACGTCCATTTCCGGCCATTGTTCCTGGTCAATGGGACGATGCTGGCCAATCTGCTCCCACAGTTCCGCACAGAAATGGGGAACCATGGGGGAGAGCAGGAGGATAATCGTCCGCACCGCCTCTTGGATCAGACCAGGTGTCACTGTGTCCCGGCTTTTGCCGCTTTCCAAGGGAGCAAGGGTGGTCAGGGTATTGAACAGTTCCATGATGCCGCTGATGGCGGTGTTGAAGTGGAAATTGTTTTCGATGTTCAGGGTCACCCTCTGGATGGTCTGGTGGGTCTTGCGATGGAGGGCCTGGTCCGCCTCGCCGCGGATCTCGATTTCCTCCCGCTGTCGTCCCGACCAGCAGTTCCTTGTGGCCCATGACAAAGCGATAGATCCGGTTGAGGAAACGAGAGGCACCCTCAACGCCCTTGGCATTCCATTCCAGATCCTTTTCCGGCGGGGCGGCAAAAAGGCTGAAGAGGCGCACGGTGTCCGCCCCGTATTCGTTGATCAGATCATTGGGGTCGACCACGTTGCCCTTGGATTTTGACATCTTGGCCCCATCCTTGATCACCATGCCCTGGGTTAGAAGATTGGTGAAGGGTTCGTCGATGTCGAGGTAGCCCAGATCGCGGAGGACTTTCGTGAAAAAACGGGAGTAGAGCAGATGGAGGATGGCATGTTCCACGCCGCCGATATACTGATCCACCGGCAGCCAGTGTAGGCCTTGGCCCGGTCCAGGGGCGCTTCGGTATGGCGCGGACAGGTATAGCGGGCAAAATACCAGGAGGATTCCACAAAGGTGTCCATGGTATCGGTCTCGCGCCGGGCCGCGCCGCCGCAGGCAGGGCAGGTGGTCTGAGGAAAAAGTCCGCGCTGATGCAGAGGGGCGCAGGTATTGCTCTGCCGAATCGGTGTCTTCCGGGCAGGACCACCGGCAGCTGCTCCACCGGCACGGGCTGGACGCCGCATTTCTCACAGTAGATCATGGGGATCGGGGCCCCCCAGTAACGCTGCCGGGAAATCCCCCAGTCGCGCAGCCGGTAGGTGGTATGGGGAGCCCGGCCAAAACCCTGTGCCGTCGGCCTGCTCGATGATCGCCTGTCCGGCCTCCGATGAGGCCATGGTGCTGAATGGTTCCTGAGTCTGCAAGCAGACCGGTGCTCGATGGAGGCCTCCGTCCATCGTCTCACCCGAGAGCGTTGTGCCGTCCGGAATCGACCACCGGCTTGACGGGAAGGTCATATTTGCGGGCAAATTCGAAATCCCGCTGGTCATGGGCGGGTACTGCCATGACTGCCCCGGTGCCATATTCCATGAGCACAAAATTGGCCACATAGACCGGCACCCTGTCGCCGTTAAAGGGATTGATGCAGTATCTGCCGGTAAAGATCCCCTTTTTCTCCTGCTCATCGTCAGGTTTCAGTTGCTGCTTTTCCTGGATAATGGTCGTGGATAAAGTCCCGGATCTCCTGCTCCCGATCCGATCCCTTGATCAGGGTATCCACCAGCGGATGTTCAGGGGCAATGGACATGAAGGTCACGCCGAAGATGGTGTCGGGGCGGGTGGTGAAAATGGAGAGGATCTCCTCGCTTCCTTCAATCTGGAAATCACAGGTGAGGCCCTCTGATTTGCCGATCCAGTTGCGCTGCATGGTCACGACCTTTTCCGGCCAGCCGCTCAGTTTGTCAAGATCACGGAGCAGTTCCTCGGCATAATCGGTGATCTTGAAAAACCAGCCATTCATCTGCCGGGGAGTCACGGCCTCATCGCAGCGCCAGCAGGTGCCGTCAATAACCTGCTCATTGGCCAGTACGGTCTGACAGGAACTGCACCAGTTTACCGTGGTGTTCCTTCTGGTAGACCAGCCCTTTTTCGTACATCTGGAGGAAAAGGAGCTGCTCCCAGCGGTAATAATCCGGGATCGCAGGTGGCAATTTCGCGGTCCCAGTCATAGGTGAGGCCCAGCTGGCGCAGTTGGTCGCGCATGTAGTCGATGTTGTCATAGGTCCAGCGCGCCGGGTGGGTATTGTTTTTTTGGGCGGCATTTTCAGCCGGCAGACCAAAGGCGTCCCAACCCATGGGATGCAGGACATTAAAGCCCCGCATCCGCTTGTAACGGGCGATGACGTCTCCGATGGTGTAGTTGCGGACATGACCCATGTGGATCCGTCCCGAGGGATAGGGAAACATCTCCAGCACATAATACTTTTCGCGTGGATCCTCTTCAAAGACTTTATAAGTCCCTTCCCGCTGCCAGAATTCCTGCCATTTGGCCTCTATCGTTTTGAAATCATATCTGTTGTCTGATTCTGCGGTAGTGGACATGTCTGGGCCTCGGTGTAAAAAAACGGGAAGGTATAGGATTTGCGGCAAGACTTCAAAAGCGGCGGTATGTACGTCTTTATCGAAGTCTGGGGTTAATAGTTCTGCGGGTCATCGTAGTGACTCATATTCTCAAAGAGGGTGAATTCCTTGAGGAAGGTCAGCTTGAAGGTGCCGGTCGGACCGTTTCGCTGCTTGCCGATAATGATCTCGGCGCTGCCCTTATCCGGATTATCCTCACCCTTGTTATAGACCTCGTCACGGTAAATGAAGCAGATTACATCGGCATCCTGCTCAATGGCTCCAGACTCGCGGAGATCCGACATCATCGGCCGTTTGTCGGTGCGGCTTTCCAGCCCACGGTTGAGCTGCGACAGGGCGAGCACCGGGATTTTGAGTTCCTTGGCCATGGCCTTGAGTGACCTGGAAATCTCACTGATCTCCTGGGTCCGATTCTCAATGGAGTTACGGCCGCGCATGAGCTGCAGGTAGTCGACGAGGACCATACCGATATTATGCTGGGCTGCCAGCCTGCGAACTTTGGCCCGCATCTCCAGGACGGAAATTGCCGGCGTATCATCAATATAGATGGGCGCTTTTTCAAGCATACCGACGGCCCTGGTCAGTTTGGGCCAGTCTTCAGGGAGAAGCTTGCCGGTACGAACCCTCTGGGAATCAATGCGCCCCACAGAGCAGAGCAGACGCATGACCAGCTGTTCATGGGACATCTCCAGGCTGAAAATGCCGACCCCGACATTGTCGACCAGCGCCACGTGCTGGGCAATATTCATGGCAAAGGCGGTTTTGCCCATGGAAGGGCGACCGGCCAGGATAATAAGATCGGAGGGCTGGAGACCTGCGGTCATCTTGTCCATCTCCACATATCCGGTGGCCGCGCCGGTGATCAGTTCTTTTCTTTCATAAAGCTTTTCAATGGTCTTAAAGGCGGCAGGGATCGCCTTGTCCATTGAGGTGAAACCCTGGCTGCTTTTGGAGCTGGCAATCTCAAAGATTGCCTGTTCCGCTTCATCCACCAGGGTGTCGATATCGCCTTGTTCGTCATAACAGCGTGAAGCGATCTCGGTGTTGACCTGGATCAGGTTTCTCAGTATGGCCTTCTGACGAATAATCCTGGCGTAATGGGTGAGATTGGAGGTCACCGGGACCATGGAAGTGAGCATGGCAAGGTAGGCCGCGCCGCCCACTTCATCGAGCTTGTTGCTGTCTTTCAGCTGGTTGGTAACGGTGATCAGATCCTGGGGCTCATTTTTTTCAAAGAGCTGAATCATGGCCTCAAAGATCTGCTTATGGGCCGGACGATAGAAATTTGCCGGTACCAGGATCTCCAGGACAGTGCCGAGCGACTGATCCTTGAGAAGGATCGTGCCGAGCACCGATTGTTCCGCCTCAAGGTTCTGGGGGGGGACTCTGCCCCCAGGTGCGGTCGCTGCGGGTGTGGTGGTCATTGAATAGAATTCACTCATCTTGATTCTGACCATGAAGGGAAGAGGATGTAAAATGACAAAACACCGAAGAGGAAGTGCTTCCTGAACGGTGTGTTGATTGACAACTTATGGTATCCGAGGGATTGAGGCTGTCGATCAAATAAGTGTACATTAAAAATGTGAACACTATAGCGGTCAGTCAAGACATGGCCGGCATGGCGCGGCTATGTCTTGACCGTGGTTCAATCAGGCATTCACAACGGTTGGTACGATTTTGACAATGATATCGGTGCTCATCTGGAACCCGACCTTGACCGGAACGGTGAACTCGCCCAGGGTCTTGATGGGATCAGCGAGAACAATCTGCTTCTTGTCGATAACAATGTCCATATCCGCCAATTTCTGGTGAATGTCAGTGCTGGTGATGGAACCAAAGAGCCTGGAATCATCTCCTGAGAGTTGGGCAATGGTAATGGTGATTCCAGCCAGTTTTTTGGAGAGTGCCTCCGCCTGCTGACGCTGTTCGTCAAGTTTTGCCTTGATGGTGGCAAGATTTCGATCAAGAATCGCCTTGTTGTGGGCATTGGCCAGAACCGCCTTGCCCTGTGGAAGCAGATAGTTGCGTCCATATCCTGGCTTTACGTTGACAATAACGCCTTCCTGACCGAGGGTGCTTATGGTCTCTTTCAATATAAGTTCCATGGTGTGCTCCTTAATGGTTTTTACGTTTCTCTTGATGTCTTTATAAGATATCTTCCGGCTTTGAATCCTGACTGCTTGCATGCCGTAAGTCAAACCAGACATCAGCGAGTCCGATCACTGATAAAAAAATGGTTCCCAATGATTGAAAAAAGATAATCAGATAAAGAAGGGAACGTATAAATAAAGGGACTTTCCATTTATTTAAAAAAAAGAGGACAATGGAAAGGCCCTGGAAACAATAAATAGTACTTACAATCAACAGCAGATTAAAACCAAGGGTCCTGGCCGCCGGTAAAGGCAGAAGGGCCAGGATGGCCGCCGCGATGACCGACCAGACAAGTTTTTCCGGCAGGTGCCAGTATTGATAATCGGGCCAGGGTCCATCTCCTGTATTTTTATGGAGTAACCTGTTGCCGAGCACCATGGCCAACCATACTGTAATTAAGGCAATACTGGTTAAAATGGCCGGCATTAACCGGGACAGCAGTTCTTTAATCTGTGAGAAGGACTGGGCCAGTAAATAAAGGGACTCAGCCGGTATCTTCTCATTTTCCTGATACATCTTCAACGCTTCATCCATGCCCTGATTGATTGACAGCAGGAACATGGAATAGGGATTATGCCCTGCTGAGATACCAATCATACCGGCAAAGAGAAACCATGAAGCGCATAATACGACAAAAGCCTTGAGTCCGGCAAGGGCTGGCGTTTCACCTTGCTTGGCCGAACGGGCCAATATGAAACCGGCCGGGACCAGGGTCAGGGCAAGCATGATCTGGCTTGCCACCTGCAGTATCACTCCCAGGCCGAGGGCAACAAGTATTCCGTACAGTATATATCTGCCGCCAGTTTGACTGCCGTACCTGCAGAGATAATAAAAAACAAGCAAGGGGACAAGGCCATAAATCCAGCCGAAAAGAGCAATCTGTAGACTGGGTAGCAGAAAAACTCCAGCCACGATGAGGATATATTTTCCTATCTTCATCCCGTCAGGACCTGTGGCCACCTGATTCACCGTATTAATACGCCTTGATCCCTTTTATCTCGGGATGGAGCCAGTGTATGGCAGCAGCGCAATCTGGCGTGCTCTTTTTATGGCTTCACACAACTGTCGCTGGTGGGTGGCGCAGGTTCCGGAAATTCGCCGGGGCATGATCTTGCCGCGCTCTGAAATAAAATAACGTATTGTTTTAAGGTCTTTATAGTCAATAATCGTATCCTGGTCAGTGGTGCAGAACCGGCATACCTTTTTTCTTGCAAAAACGCGTTTGATGGGAGGCATTTGAGTTTCCTGTCTATATATTGGTTGTGAATGGGTGAGAGAAGGTTCTTATTCGTCAGAATCGTTTGACACATCACTGTCTGATTCTTCATCCTCTTCAGATTCTCCGGATTCCTTGGCGGCCTTGCGTGTCGCTGTTTCAACTTTGGCCTGTTCAATCTTCTCCGCAGTGATATCGTCCGCCAGTTTGACGGTCATATACTTGAGGACGGAGTCATTGATTCTAAACTTCCTCTCCATCTCCAGTACGGCAGCTGGTTCTGTCGCATAATCACAGAAGATATAAACGCCCTGGCTTTCTTTTTTGATCGGATAGGCGAACTTTCGCAGACCCCAGCGGTCAAATTGGATGATGGTGCCGCCTTCGCCCTGAATAATGCCATTTGCATTGTCAATAATAGTGTTGATCTCTTCTTCTCCAAGATTTGGTCGAAGCATATAGATCGTCTCGTACCTGCGCATGTGTTCCTCCTCGTGGACCCATGATGGTGGGATCTGTTATCCCTGATTTTCGGCTCCCGCCAATAGATGGCAGAGAGCGAAGAGGTACCTGTCTGACATCATTGCCGGACAGGGGATGGTGAATAGTATAATCCAGCACCAATTAGAAAAATGTGTATAAATACATCGGCTCTCAGTTCATGTCAATTTGTTTTTTCCTCTTTTTCCCGAGATTTGATGGCCCTCCACTGTTTCTCAAGCTCTTCTTCCGTGCCTTTTTCGCTATCGGCAAAGACGTGGGGGTGGCGGCGAATCATTTTTTCATTGATGTTTCTGAGGATGTCACGGAGGGTAA
The DNA here is from genome assembly GCA_963776835.1 of uncultured Pseudomonadota bacterium. GTDB lineage: Bacteria > Desulfobacterota > Desulfobulbia > Desulfobulbales > Desulfocapsaceae > UBA2270. The sequence goes on along the minus strand of CAVZOB010000001.1, from coordinate 298,520 downwards.
AGGAGTTATTTTTTTTATTGATCTCGGCCATGAGGATCACCAGAAAGAGCATGTCTCCAAGTTCTTCGCAGAGGTTCTCCGGATCTTCGTTGTCGATGGCGGCGATAACCTCGGCGAATTCTTCCTCAAAATATTTTTTCAGGCTGAGGGTGGATTGTTTCTGGTCCCAGGGGCAACCGGCAGGACCAAGAAGGGCCTGCACGGTGTGGAGCAGGAGGGAGAAATGATGTTCGTCGTTGGGCATTGGAGGACTCTTTTATGGAGGCACTATGTGCAGGTTTTCTGGATATCGATCTGTGACCGGGGCTGTCTTCTTCTTAACCTCTTCCGGAAGCGAGGATTGTTTCTTTCTGTTGCAGCAGGCAGAGGTAATAGCCGTTGACCTTGCCGATTAGCTCAAGGGTTTCCTGGTAGGTGGCGGGCATTCCCTGTTTCAGCTCCTTGATGTTCTCCCCGGCATTCCAGGCAGAAAGGACAAGATGGATCTGTCCATTGAATTTGTAATTGTATTTGGCGATCAGGTAACAGGTGAGCAGAATATTGACTGCCGGATCAAAGAGATCCTCTTCGGAAAGATTGCTCAGCCTGGAGCGGCTGACAGAAAAAAAATCGACGGTGCCCCTGGAGAGTTCGCGGCCGGCTTCTATTCCGGTGCTGGGGATGATCTGGCCCAGTCCGATGGCGTTCTTGCTGGAGATGGCCCCGGGGTTGGCATCCGATTCAGCCAGAATCAGGGCGCGAATGAAATCAGGGCTCACCTTGTGACGTGGTTGAAAAAAAGTGAAACTGGTAAAATATTCGATGAGGCCGCTGTAGCGGCCAATTTTGTTGAGGCGTTCACTGGAGAGATTGACGTCCTTGTACTTGTTGATTGAGCTGGCAAGTTCGCTGTGTCCGGACACCGGCAAGAGTAGCAGCGTGCAGGCGCAGAACAGGAGAATGAAGCTTTTCAGGTTTCGCGGCACCATGTTTTATCCTTCGATCCGGGGAAGACGTTCCCGGCCGAGAAACTGCTTGATCGTCCGGTAGAGCAGAAAAGGATCGCGGCTGCCGGTCATCTCCCGGATGGAGTGCATGGCGAGTGTCGGGGCGCCGATATCCACGGTGGGGATTCCCATGATTGCCGCGGTATGGGGGCCAATGGTGCTGCCACAGCCCATATCGCTGCGCATGACAAAATCCTGGGTGGCGACTTCTGACTCGGCGGCGATTGTTTTATAGACGGCTGCGCTCAGGCTGGTGGTTGCGTAGTGCTGACTGGCATTGGTCTTGATCACCGGCCCGTGGTTGAGCAGAGGCATGTGTTCCGGCTCTGATTTGTCACTGAAGTTGGGATGGACAGCGTGGGCATTGTCCATGGAGAGGAGGAAGGAGCCGCGCAGGGTGCGATCTCTGGTGATTGGATCCAGCATGATACGTCCCAGTATCGAGTAAAGGAATGAGCCCTTGGCACCGGCGGCAGTGAGAGAACCGATTTCTTCATGATTGTTGCAGATCAGCAGGCGATTATTGTCCGCTTTTGTGTCCTTCAGAGCTTCGATCATGGCAGAGTACCCTACAAAACAACTGAGTAGATTGTCAAGGCGGCCGGCGGTGATAAATTCATTGCCCAGCCCAAGAAAAGAGGGGGGCTGGCAGTCGTAGCAAAAAAGGTCAAAACCCAAGATGGTTGCAATCTTTGTATCCGGGTTTTCCTTCTCGATCTGTTCGGCAAGAATCGATGAAAAGTTTAGCGAATCATCGCCTGTGATCTGGCAGAGAATGGGGGCCAGCTCCTTCTGTTTGTCAATGGCGCGGCCATTGTTGGCCTCGCGGTCAAAGTGGATGGCGAGACTCGGGATGATTACCATCGGCCGTTTAAAGTCAATAAGCAGGGTGGTGAGAACGCCGTCTGTTGTCGCGCAGACTACCCTTCCGGCAAGGGAGAGGTCGCGGTCAAACCATGTGGCCAGCAGCGGCCCGCCGTACACCTCGACCCCAAGCTGAAAAAAGGAGTGCGAGGCCTTGCCGGCCAGTGGTTTTATCTGCAGTGAAGGGCTGTCAGTATGGGCTCCCATGATCCTGAAACCCTGCGCCTGATTATTTTTGGAGGCCAGGGTGAAGGCACAAAGTGCCCCGTTGTCCCTGATGATGAAGTAGGAACTGTCGGGCGCAAGCTCCCAGGTATCGGTCTCAAAAAGCTGCAGGAAGCCGTTGTCGCGTAATCTCTCGGCCATGAACGAGACCGCATGAAAAGGGGTGGGTGAGGCTTGGAGGAACTGGAAAAAGTCCTGGTTGAAACGATCTTCTTGCATGGTTTTATTCTCTTGGCTCTGTCAGCTCGGATTGGCGCAATGAAATCCGGTTGTTGGGTGTGCCGCCGTTGTCGGCTTGTGCTGCTGTCATTAATCGGCGAGTGGCCTGGGGATGGTTCCTTAATGGTTGATTAACGGAACTGAAGCTTCCATTGATTTTTTTGGTTATTCGAGAACCATAATGCAACGAACTATAATAGCATTGATTCTTTTTTTTTTGCCAACTTAATCACAGAGCGATCCGTGTTTATATTTAGTATTCAGCGATACCATCATTATAGCAATTACATGAGCCGCTGTGAATGCGTCAATTATTCGTTTGACTCTATGGCGTCATCAGGTGGATGAGAGGATTTTTTCACAGGGGCTGCCGGCTGATCAGTAGTTCTTGTTCCGAACCAGACCGCGGGCAGGAATTCCTGAAAGGATTCACCGTAGATCTCCCAGATGGTGACAAAAAGGGCAGCGATGATCGGCCCGACAATAATGCCGATGATGCCGAACATGGAAATGCCGCCAAAGGTGGAAAAGAAGATGAAGAGATCATGCATCTCGGTGTCTTTTCCCACCAGGCGCGGGCGAATCAGGTTGTCAGCGTTGCCGGCGATCAGCCCGCAGGAGATGCCGACCGTGACGGCCCCTCCAATATCTTTATTGAGGCTCAGGATAAGCACGGCCGGGACCCAGACAATGGCCGTTCCGACGCTGGGGATGATGGACGACACCGCCATCAGGCACCCCCAGAACACCGGGCTGGGAATACCGGCCAAGGCAAATCCTATACCGCAGAGGATGCCCTGGATGATGCCGATGATGAGTGTACCCTTGATGGTGGCCCGGGCCACAGAGGTGAAGCGTTGCAGCAGTTGCTGTTCATCTTTGTTTTCAAGGGGGATGTAATAGAGGATCTTGTACAGAACCTTTTTGCCATCAATGAAAAAATAAAACATGGTGTAGAGCATGATGATGGACATGATGGCCGCATTGAAGGTCATCTTGGTTATGGAGGAAAGCGAACTGATGAGCAGCTTTGAGGTGTTGGTCACCAGGTTCCCTATGTTCTGAAGGATCATGTCCCGATGGGGAACCAACTGCTCGTAGTAGGGTATCTTGCGCAGGAAATCCGAGCCAAAGGTGGGTTGCTCGATAAACTTCTCAACCCAGGGGGTGACGGATTGACTGACGTTGATGGCCTGAGTCACCACAACACTCATAATTGCGGACAAGGGTAAGAGGACAAGGCATACTATAATAAGGATGGTCAGCAGGGAGGCCGCTTTTTCCCTGCCTTTCAATAAGGGAAGAAGTTTGTGATAAAGAGGGCTGAGCAGTGCCGAAAAAATAGCAGCCATGAAAATAGTCATGAGAAACTGATGCATCATGGACAGAAAAACGGCGGAGATGCCTATGACGAAGAGGAGCAGAACGGCTTTGCTGGCTATTTTGGGAGGGGTCATGGCTTTATGGGGAGGAGGGTTGATAAATTTTACGAACTGAGATAAAGGACGCTTTGAATATGTTGTTTACATCTGACTATCGCTGTTCTGGTGCCGACCTTCAAGGAAAAAATGAAAGAGCATGTTTGTTAGATTCAAAAAAATTGATAAATAGATAAAAAAAAATGAATGCTTGCTTGAAAAAAAAGATAAAACCAGTTAGTTTTAATGTTTTACCAATCAATAGCATCAGGAGAGTCACGGCCCCTGTGGATAAGCTCCGCAGACAATAAGTGAGGCAGCTTTGCTGTGGTTGCCGGGAAGCTAAGTGAATACTCTGAAAACAGTAAATAATGAAGTGTTTTTAAGCAATGAGGAATTGAGATGAGTGCAAAAATCATAAGCGGTACTGAAGTGGCTAAGGCGATCCGTGAAGAGTTAAAGGTTGAAGTAACCGAGATGGTGGAGAAACATGGGGTTACCCCCGGCTTGGTCACTATTCTGGTGGGTGAGAACCCTGCTTCTCAGTCCTATGTGGCGGCCAAAAATAAGACGGCCCATGCCCTCGGCATCCATTCCGAACAGGTTACCCTGGCTGCCGACACCAGTGAGGCGGATCTGCTGACGCTGGTAGATAAATATAATAAAGACACCAAAATCCACGGGATTCTGGTGCAGCTCCCCCTGCCCAAGCATATCAACGAGGCTAATGTCCTCTATGCCATCGATCCTGACAAGGACGTGGATGGATTTCATCCGGTGAATGTGGGCAAGATGGTGCTGGGCGAGCAGTGTTTTCTGCCCTGCACCCCCCATGGCATTCTCGAGTTGCTGGTGCGCAGCGGGGTGGAGACCAGTGGGGCCGAGGTGGTCGTGGTCGGCCGGAGTAACATCGTGGGCAAACCCATTGCCAACCTGATGCTGCAGAAACGTGCCGGCGGCAATGCCACGGTCACCCTCTGCCATACCCGCACCAGGGATATGGCGGCCCATTGCCGGCGTGCCGACATCCTGATTGCCGCGGTCGGCGTACCCAAGATGATCACCGCCGATATGGTGAAAGACGGGGTGGTCATCATTGATGTCGGAGTCAACCGGATCGGCATGAGCGAGGCGGGCAAGGCGATTCTGGCTGGTGATGTCGATTTCGAGGCGGTGAAAGAGAAGGCCTCCTACATCACTCCAGTTCCCGGTGGCGTCGGTCCCATGACGATCACCATGTTGATGAAGAATACTGTGCAGGCTGCCAAGATAGCTGCAAAGCTTATCTGATAAAGAAAGTTACACAACGAGTTATCGTTCCCATACGATTTATTCTGGAGGAAACACTATGAGTGATGAGAGAAACGGATGCGGCCCCTGTAATACGATTTCCCTTGCGTCGACAAGGGATCTGTTGAATCAGGATCTGGCCAAGCAGGTGCGCACCGCCTATGATCGTATTGAAAGCCGCGGCATGTCTTCCTGCCTTTTCGGTTCCAGCGGCACCTGTTGTAAGAATTGTAATATGGGGCCATGCCAGATTATTGATGGTGTTGAAGGCATGATAGGTGTCTGCGGGGCCACGGCTGATACCGTGGCCGCTAGAAATTTCGCCCGAACCATTGCGGCAGGTACTGCCGCCCATACCGACCATGCCCGGGAGATGGTGCGCGGCTTTATCGCTACGGCCAAGGGTGAAACCCCCCATGAGATCCAGGATGTGCAGAAGCTGCATGCCCTGGCCGAGATCTTTGGCATTGTGACCGAGGGACGGGATAAGAACGAGATCGCCCTTGAGCTCGGCAATAAGGCCTTGGCCGAGTTCGGTCAGCAGGACGGAACGCTCGCCATGCTCAAGCGCGCCCCGAAAAAACAGCAGGCGATCTGGAAAAAAATGGGTGTTGAGCCGCGCGGCATTGACCGTGAGGTGGTGGAAACCATGCATCGGACCCATATGGGTGTTGATCAGGAATTCCGTAACATTATGCTTCAGGGCTCCCGTTGTGCCCTGGCGGATGGCTGGGGCGCCTCCATGCTCTCCACAGAACTCACCGATATCATGTTCGGCACCCCTGTACCCCGGCGCGCCGTGGTTGATCTCGGGGTGTTGAAGGGTGATCAGGTGAATGTCACCGTCCATGGTCATGAACCGCTACTGGCCGAGTCGCTCTGTCTGGCTGCCGAAGACCCGGAGATCCTGGCCCTGGTCAAGAAGGTGGGGGCGAAGGGGCTCAATCTGGCCGGGGTCTGTTGTACCGGCAACGAGATCCTCATGCGGCGCGGGATCCCGGTGGCAGGCAGTTTTATCCAGCAGGAGATGGTGCTGGCCACCGGTGCCGTCGAGGCCATGGTGGTTGATGTCCAGTGCGTCATGCAGTCGGTGGCCCAGATCGTCAAGGGCAAACATACCGACATCATCACCACCAATTATCGGGCCAAGATGCCTGATGCCGTTCATATCCAGTTTGAAGAACATGATGCCATGGGTTCGGCCAAAAAAATCCTGATCAGGGCCATCAATAACTTTAAAAAGCGGGGCGAGTATTATATCCCTACCGATAAGAAAATTGATGTGGTGGTAGGCTTCAGTCATGAAAGCATCAACTACATGCTGGGCGGACGTTTCCGCCAGAGCTACCGTCCTCTCAATGATAATATTATTAATGGCCGGATCAAGGGTGTGGCGGCGGTGGTTGGATGTGAGCATTATAAATATGCCGATGACGTCCACTTTAAGATTGCCGTTGAACTGTTGAAGAATAATGTTCTGATTCTAGCCACCGGTTGTGCGGCTCAGGCCCTTGGCAGGATGGGATTGATGCGGCCCGAGGCTGCAGCTGAGTATTGCGGGGCAGGTCTTGCTGAAGTCTGCGAGACCGTTGGTATGCCGCCAGTTCTCCATGTCGGCTCCTGTGTTGATAACAGCCGCCTGCTGATCGCTCTAAGCGAGATGGTGAAAGAGGGCGGCCTGGGCGAGTCCATTGCCGATCTTCCGGCCTGTGGCACTGCCCCCTTGTGGATGAGTGAAAAGGCAGTAGCCATTGGCCAGTATTTTGTAGCCAGTGGTGCCCATGTCGTCTTCCAGAACCTACCGGTCACCGGTGCCAAGGCCTTTAATAAATACCTCCTTGACGGAATGAAGGAAGAGTATGGTGCCTGCTGGGATTACGAAGATGATCCAATTAAATTGGCCCATAAGATGATCAAGGCCATTGATGAGAAGCGTGAGGCCCTGGGCATCAACAAGAAACAGGATCGTGTGCTCTTCGATATGGAGATGCGCCGTGATCTGACCACTGGCCATGGTGGTATTCCAGGCGTTGGATGCGGGCAGAAATAATATTGAATAACGAATTACGAATTAAGAATGACGAATGAAAGAGGAGCGCGTCCGATGAAATCGGGGAGTAATCTTGAAAGGGTGTTGAGAGCGGGAGAGTTCGCGGTAACAGGTGAACTGGGGCCTCCTAAAAATGGCAACCCCGAAGTGGTGCGGGAAAAGGCGCGTCTCTTGAAGGGTCATGTGGATGCGGTGAATATCACCGACTGCCAGACGGCAATCGTGCGTATGTCATCAATTGCCGCGGGTCTGCTTACCCGGAACGAAGGGCTTGAGCCTGTGATCCAGATGACCTGTCGGGACCGGAATCGTATCGGCATGCAGTCGGATATTCTGGGGGCACAGGCCCTGGGGTTGAAAAACCTGCTCTGTCTGACCGGTGATCATCAGAAATTCGGTAATCATCCCGGATCTAAAGGGGTCTTTGATATGGACTCCATTCAGATGCTCGGCATGGTCAAGGACATGCGGGATGAAAAACAATTTCAGTGCGGTGAGGAGATCAAAGAGCAATGAGCCCCGGCTCTTCCTCGGTGCTGCCGCCAATCCCTTTGCCGATCCCTTTGAATTCCGGGCCGTACGCCTGGGGAAAAAGGTTGCCGCCGGCGCCGATTTTATTCAGACCCAGATCATCTATAATGTGGAACGGTTTGCCAAGTTCATGGAGATGGTACGTGAACTCGGTCTTGACGACAAGGTCTATATCCTGGCCGGTGTCACTCCCCCCAAGTCCCTGGGCATGGCTCGCTACATGAAGAGTTCGGTGCCCGGCATGGATGTGCCCGATGATGTGATCCGCCGCATGAAGGATGCCAAGGACAAGCAGGAGGAAGGAATCAATATCTGTGTTGATATCATCCAGCAGGTCAAGGAGATCAAGGGCGTGGCCGGTGTCCATGTCATGGCCATTGAATGGGAAAGCGCTGTGCCGGAGATCCTCAAACGGGCCGGTCTGCTGCCACGTCCATCCATCTTCGGCGAGGGTATGGCCGAGGGTGCGGCGCCTGAAAAAGAGATTCAGGAATCCATTCGGATTCAGAGCGTGGATATTGAGAAGGTCCTTGACAAGGCCAGAGCTGAGGCGGAAGAGATCGTCGCGACTGCCCGCAGAGAGGCTGAAGCGCTTATGGTGAAGGCTCAGGCAGCAACGCCTGGTGCCGGTGGCGCCCAGGTGGTTGCGGCTGATACGAATATGACGGGAACAACTGTGCCCACGGGCGCAATAGATGACGCAGGAGAGCATGAGATGAATGAAAAAGAGCGAGTCATGGCCTTGGAGGCCATGACTCAAGGGCTAACGGCCCTGAAAAAGGCCTATGGCCTGACCGATGAGCAGTTTGCAGCCATCACCAGCTTTGCAGGTGTCCATGCCATCCTCAATCGTGAACCGCCAAAGGTGGCCGAGGCTGCTGCTCCTGAAGCACCTGTAGCACCTGTAATACCTGCAGCACCTGCTCCAAAAGCGGATTCGGCAGCCGAAGATGCTGCCAGGGCTGCGGCTGAGGCCAAGGTGAAGGCGGAAGCTGAAACCAAGGCTGCAGCAGAGGCAGCTGGACAGGCCAAGGCGCAGGAAGCGGCCCAACAGGCGGCCCGGGAAAAGGCAGCAGCGGAAGCAAAGATGAAGGCTGATGCTGAGGCCAAGGCTGCAGCAGAAGCCAAGGCCAAGGCCGAAGAAGAGGCAAAGGTAAAAGCCGCCGCCGAGACCCCCGCTCAGGCAGCAGCCCCGACCGCTGGCGCCGATTTCGGAGTCGCCCCATTGGCCCTTGAGAAGACGACCCTTGCCGAGCGCGCCGGCAAGGTTGATGAAAAATCGTATAAAGAAAAATATACCGGGGTCATCCGGGAGACCGTTCTCGGCAATACCGATCATACCATTACCGTGGGTGGCGCCGCCTCCATGCCGTTCCATCTCTTTGAAGGCAATCAGCCTCACAAAGCCCTGATTGCCATGGATGTCCTCGATGCAAGACCTGAAGACTGGCCTGAGACCCTGGCCCGCCACTTCACCGATGTCATGGACAGTCCGGTTGCCTGGGCCCAGAAATGTATCAAGGAATATGGCGCCGAGGCCATTAATATCTCGCTGGTTTCCACCGATCCCAACGGCATGAATCGTTCTGCTGCTGATGCCGCGAAGATTGCAGCCCAGGTCATTGAGGCGGTCGAGGTGCCGATCATCATCTGGGGCTGCGGCAACAATGAGAAGGATACCGAAACCCTGCGTGATCTGACCTCGGTTATCGGTAACAAGAAGGTGTGTCTGGCCCCCCTGGAGGATGCCAATTACCGGGCCATCGGCGCCACGGCCATGGCCTTTCAGCATACCATGGTCGCGGCCTCTCCCATTGACGTGAACCTGGCCAAGCAGTTGAATATCCTGCTCCAGAACCTGGGCGTTTCCCTGGAGACGGTGCTGATGGATCCTTCCGTGGGCGCTCTTGGCTATGGAATTGAGTACACCTATTCGGTCATGGAGCGTATCCGTATGGCCGCCCTTATCCAGCAGGATGAAAAACTGCAGGTCCCCATTATCTGTAATCTTGGGCGTGAGGTGTGGAAGGCCAAGGAGACCAAGCTGCCAACCGACGCCATGATTGGCGATCAGGAGAAACGGGGAATCATGATGGAGGCCCTGACTGCAAGCTGTATGCTTCTGGCTGGTGGAGAGGTTTTAATCATGCGTCATCCCAAGGCGGTGGCCATGACTAAATCATTGATCAATGGTTTGATGGGTTGATACTTGTAGGCTGAAGGTTAAAGGCCGAAGGCTGAAGGCTGATAACAGGGATACAATAAAGGGAGTTTAGATTATGTCGAAGATCATCTGTTCCGCCGCCATTCGTGGGGCCCGGAAAATTATAGATATGGCCGAGGAGAGCTATGAAGAGGCGCTGAAAAAATATGGCGCTGATCATGAGGTTTCTTTTCCCAATACCGCCTATTATCTGCCAGTTATCTACAGTATGCTGGGAGCAAAGGTCGAAAAACTGGGTGATATGAAGGATATCTTCCAGGAATGCCACAAATTGATGCCGCCGGTGGTGACCGGGGATATCTGGCTGCCCTATCTGGCGCCGGCTCTAGATGCCGGCATGGCCACCTTTTTTGCCGAGGAGATGTATGAGGCCATCCGCTATCTGAATACGCCCAACTTTTACACCAAGACCGAGGACCCAACCGCCGACAACATCTGGCTGGGAGCGGCCGACGATGTCATCTTCCGGAAACGCGGGGTTGAGTTTGTAGACGGAACGGCCCCCGGCTTTGCCGCGATCATGGGAACACCCGCCGATAAGGACGTGGCCTCCAGGATCGCCCTCGAGCTCCAGGAAAAGAATCTCTATATCTTCATGCATGATCAGACCGGTGGTCTGACCATGCCGGATCTGCTGGCTCAAAATAATGTCCAGGTGGGCTGGAATACGCGCCTGGTTCCTTTCGGCCAGAGCTATACCACTGCCGTTTTCGCCATCGGTTTTGCCTGCCGCGTAGCCATGGCCTTCGGCGGGATCAAGCCTGGTGACTATAAAGGCAATCTTCTCTACAATAAAGACCGGACCTTTGCCTTTGTCATGGCCTTCGGGCCGGTCAGTGACGAGTGGTATGCCAATGCCGCCGGCGCCATCAACTGGGGCTTCCCGACCATCTCCGATTATGATATCCCCGAGGTGCTGCCATCCGGCATCTGTACCTACGAACACGTCGTCTCCAATATTCCCCACAGCGAGATTGTACAGAAGGCCATTGAGGTGCGCGGTCTGAAGGTGAATGTTACCAAGATCGATATCCCCCTGGCCTTTGGACCTGCCTTTGAAGGTGAGCGGGTGCGCAAGGACGAGCTGTTCATGGAGTGCGGCGGCGGACGGACACCGGGCGTTGAGGTGCTGATTTCCAAAAACATGGATGAGATTGAGGATGGTCTGGTCACCCTTGAAGGACCTGATATCTGCGATATCGTCCAGGGCCAGAATCTGCCTCTGGGCATCCTGGTCGAGGTGGCCGGTCGGGAGATGCAGTCTGACTTCGAGCCGATCCTTGAGCGTCAGTTCCATCATCTGATCAACTATATCCAGGGTATCATGCACATGGGTCAGAGGAACATCATGTGGGTGCGGATCGGTAAGGCGGCCGTGGAAAAGGGCTTATCCTTCAAACATCTGGGTGTTGTCCTGCATGGCAAGCTGCATCAGGAATTCGGCGCCATTGTCGATAAGATCCAGGTGAAGATCTATACCGTTGAAGACAAGGTGCGGGAGGTTATGGCCCTGGCCAGTTCGGTTTATACCGAGCGTGATCTGCGTCTGGGTGCCATGACCGATGAGACTGAGGATGTGTTTTATTCCTGCACCCTCTGTCAGTCCTTTGCCCCGAGCCATGTCTGTGTCATCACCCCTGAGCGGATCGGGATGTGCGGTGCCTATAACTGGCTGGATGGCAAGGCCTCCTATCAGATCAACCCCACCGGTCCCAACCAGCCCATTGAGAAGGGTGAATGTATTGACCCTGATAATGGTTATTATGTCGGAATCACGGAGTTTGTGAACCAGGCATCCCGGGGCGCGGTCCCCGAGGTCAGCTGCTATTCCCTGATGAACAACCCGATGACCGCCTGCGGCTGTTTTGAGGCCATTGCCGCCATGCTCCCCACCTGTAACGGGATTATGGTGGTGAACCGCGATTTTGTGGGAATGACCCCGTCGGGTATGAAGTTTACCAGTCTCGCCGGTATGGCCGGCGGCGGAAATCAGACTCCCGGCTTCATGGGCGTCAGCAAGCACTATATGACCAGTAACAAGCTGTTCAAGGCCGAGGGCGGCCTCAAACGTGTGGTCTGGATGCCCAAGATGCTGAAGGAAGAGATCAGTGAGAAGCTGAAAGATGTCTGTAAGAATATCGGCATGCCAGAGTTGTATGACATGATCGCCACCGAGGAACAGGGGACCACCGAAGAGGAGATCCTCAAATTCCTCAAGGAAAAAGGGCATCCGGCGCTGGAGATGGAAGCCGCTGTTTAGGTGCCGTTACTCAGCAGGCAAGCAAGGTTTTTTTCTTGCTTGCCTGCTGAGTTTACGGCACCTTATGCCGCTCCCAAGAAACAGCCAATCTTTTCCGGCTGTTTCTTGGGAGCGGCCGTCCGGCAAAAACAAGCGGCCGTCCGGCAAAAACAAGCGGCCGTCCGGCAAAACCGAGTGGCCGTCCGACAGATACCAAACAGGCCCCATTACTGAAAAGGCCCCATTACTGAATTTTTATTAGTGAGCTTCGAGCGAATTGTATTGAACCGCTCACTATGACTCATTTTTTGTAGATCCAACTGGAGGATATTATCATGGCTTTAACCGGTATTCAAATTCTCAAGATGCTGCCTAAAAAGAACTGCGGCGAATGCAGCATCCCCACCTGTCTGGCATTTGCCATGAAAGTTGCGGCTGGTCAGGTAGAGATTGATACCTGTCCCTATGTCAGTGATGAGGTCAAGGCCACCATCAGCGAGGCTTCCGCCCCACCAATCCGCACCTTGAAGATGGGTTTCGGTGAGGATGCCTTTACCGTGGGCGGCGAGACCTGCATGTACAGACATGAAAAACGATTCGTCAATCCCACCGGTATTGCCGTGCTGGTGACAACGGACATGGATGAGGCTGCGGTCAGTGGCCGGATCGACCGCTTCAACACCCTGGTGTATGAGCGGGTCGGCGTGATCATGAAGGCCGAGCTCATTGCCGTCAAAGACAGCAAAAATGACGAGGGCTCATTTACGGCCCTGGTGCAGAAGGTGCTTGACGGCTCTGCCCGCGCCGCCCTCATCCTGATCAGTGACACGCCTGCCCATCTGGCTGCAGCCGCCAAGCTCTGCGGGCAACGCATTCCGCTTCTCTATGGCGCCACCGCCGAGAATGCCGGCGCCATGGCCCAGGTCGCCAAGGACTTTTCGTCGCCCCTGGCGGTCAAGGGCGCAAACATTGATACCTGTATTGATGTGACCAATACCCTGCTGGCCGCGGGCCTGAAGGATCTGGCCCTTGATACCGGCGCCCGGACCCTGCGCGCTGCCTTTGAGGATAATGTCGTGGCCAGGAGATCCGCGGTCAAGGCCAAGTTCAAGCCCCTGGGATTTCCGACCCTGGCCTTTCCCTGTGAGATGAGCGACGATCCGATGATGGAGGCGATGATCGCCTCCATCTTGATTGCCAAGTACGCCGGGATTATTGTTTTGTCCGATCTGCAGGGGGATATCCTCTTTCCGCTGCTGCTGGAGCGGATGAATCTCTATACCGATCCGCAGCGGCCCATGGTGGTGACCGAGGATGTCTATCCCCTGACCGGTCCCGGTGAAGATTCTCCGGTGGTCATTACCTGTAACTTCTCGCTCACCTATTTCATTGTTTCCGGTGAAATCGAGGGCTCCAAGGTACCCACCTGGCTGCTCATCAAGGATACTGAAGGCCTTTCTGTCCTTACGGCCTGGGCTGCCGGAAAATTCGGTGCGGATATGATCGCCCAGTTTGTGAAAAAGAGCGGAATTGAGGAGAAGGTGAAACATCGTGACCTGATCATTCCCGGCTATCTGGCCTCGTTGAAGGGTGAGCTGGAAGAGGAACTTCCTGCCTGGAATATCATTATCGGACCCCGAGAGGCGGGCCATCTTCCGGTCTTCCTGAAGGAATGGAAACCGGCAAAATAACGTTTGTAAGTATTGTTGCCCGCGAGTTGCAGAGGCCTGCCGGAGACAATATCCTAAGGAACTTTTTATGCTGACGAATTATAACTCCCACCGCAGAACACGCGTATGACGACTGTAACACTTACCATAAATGGCGCCGAGATCGTGGCCGAGGCTGGCCTCACCATTCTTGAGGTTGCCAGGCGAGCGGATATCAATATCCCCACCCTGTGTCATGTTCCGGGGAAGCCTGCCGGAACTCCCTGCCAGATGTGCATGGTGGAGCTGGAAGGGCAGGAAGGACTCATCTTATCCTGTGTAAGTCCGGCTCGGGAGGGGATGGTTATCTCCACGGATTCAGAGAAGGTCGTTGCTCACCGCCTGGAACGTCTGGCCATCCTGGCCGAGACCCATTTTGGCGACTGCAAGGCCCCCTGTAATCTCACCTGTCCCGGACAGATCAATGTCCAGGGCTATATCGCCCATGTGGCGAAGGGACAGTACGAAGAAGCCCTGCGCCTGGTCATGGAGCGCAACCCGCTGCCTTTTTCCGTGGGCCGGGTCTGTCCCCGTTTCTGCGAAACACGATGTCGCCGTATCCTGGTGGATGAACCTGTCTCCATCAACCATCTGAAGCGCTTTGTGGCTGACTGGTGCATGAATCATGAGATCGATCTGAAAATCCCCAAGGATGCCCCCACCGGAAAACGGATCGCGGTGATCGGCGGCGGCCCCTCCGGCCTTACTGCCGCCCATTTTCTCACCAGAAAAGGGCATGATGTGACCATCTTCGAGTCCGCACCCAAATTGGGCGGGGCTCTGCGTTATGGTCTTCTGGAATATCGGATCCCCAAGGATGTCCTTGATTACGAGATCAACACCATCCTGCGCCTGGGGATCTCAGTCAAGCTCAGTCAGAAATGGGGGAAGGATTTTACCCTGCAGTCCCTGAAAGATCAGGGCTATGATGCCATTTATATTGCCACCGGTGCAGGTGTTGATATTCCCCTTGAGATACCAGGGGCGGAAAACCTTCACACCTATTCGGCCATCAAGTATCTGCGCCAGGTAGCCGAAGGCAAAAGTCCTGACATGGGACGCCGCGCCGCGGTTGTCGGCGGCAATAATATCGCCATGGAGGTGGCGCGCACCCTGATCAGGCAGGGGGTGAAAGATGTAACTGTTATCTATCCCCGTTCCCGTACGGAGATGCCGGCCCATCAGCGGAATATCCGGGAGGCTGAGAAGGAAGGGGTTCAGTTTCTGCTTATGGCCTCGCCGATTGCAATCGCTGACTCCGTTGAACAAGATTCCAGGCTTAAACTGGAATTGGTCCGTATGAAACTGGGTGAGCCCGATGCCAAGGGGGTCAGACAGCCTGAGCCCGTTGCCGGTTCGAGCAATATCCTGCAGGTGGATTCCATTGTCTCATCGCTCGGTCAGCGCGCTGTGTTTGACACATTCAGTGGTGGAGAGCTGGAGAAGGCTATTGCCCTTTCTCCCAACAAGACCATAGATGCCAATGTGCGCTCATCGCAGATCAATATAGAAGGGATTTTTGCCGGTGGCGATGTAGTAAGTGGGCCACGGTCGGTTATTCAGGCCGTTGTTGCTGCCCGGCGTGCCGCGGACAATATCCATTCCTATGTCATGGGAACAGCGAAGGAAGAGGCGGAGAGCCGTTTCAACTTCACCCGGGGCAAGGGCTTTGATGATGTCGATCTGAAGAATTTCGACGGCATCAATGTCAAACTGCGGGAAAAGATGCCCACCCGGCCCCCTGAGATCTGCAGTCAGGATTTTGATGAGGTGAAACTGGGATTTTCCGAGAAGATGGCCCGGCATGAGGCCGAGAGATGTCTCTCCTGCGGTTGTACCGCTTTTGATCGCTGCGAGCTCAAGGATCTTTCCATCAGTCAAAATCTGAATATCAACAAGACCGGCATGGGAACGACACCCGTCTATGCCAGGGATTTTTCGCATCCGGCCATTGTTGTAGATAAAAATAAATGTATCTACTGCGGGCGTTGCGAGCGGGTCTGTGAATATGATGCCGTGGAACTGGGCGCCGAGTCCTTTGATGCAAAGGGACGGCCTGTGGGTCTGATTCTGGGCTTTAATGATAAGTGTGTCTCCTGCGGCAAGTGTGTCGACAGCTGTACCACCGGCGCCTTGAACAAGAAGGCCCAGATCATCCCCATCCATTCGGAGCCGGTGAATGAGGTGCGCAGCACCTGTCCCTATTGCGGCGCTGGATGTCAGATCATCCTCCGGGTCCAGGGCGACACCGTCATTGAGGTCACTGCCGATCCTGAGCAGGCGCCGAATTATGGGGCCTTATGCGTCAAGGGCCGATTCGGCCATGACTTTATCCAGCATAAGGACAGGCTGACCAAGCCCCTGATCCGCAGGAACGGGAGGCTGGAGGAGACCAGTTGGGATGAGGCCCTCGATTACACGGCCAAGAAACTTTCTGACCTGAAGGTCATGTATGGTCCTGATTCCATCGCCGGATTCAGTTGCGCCCGGGCCACCAATGAGGAAAACTTCCTCATGCAGAAGTTCATGCGCACCTCGATCGGTACCAATAATATCGATCATTGCGCCCGCCTCTGACACGCTCCCACTGTGGCCAGTTTGGCCCTTTCATTCGGTAGCGGCGCGATGACAAACTCCATCGCTGATATTAAGGAGTCGGATGTGATCATGGTGATCGGCTCCAATGCCGACACCAGCCATCCCACCATTGGTCTGCGGATTCATCAGGCCAAAAAGAACGGCAGTAAACTGCTGGTGATAGATCCCCGGCGCACGGGTTTCGCCGATGAGGCCGATCTCTGGCTGCGTCCCAATCCCGGCAGCGATGTTGCCCTGCTCAACGGCATGGTGCATGTCATCCTTGAAGAGGGGATCTGGGATAAGACCTTTGTTGAAGAGCGTACCGAGAACTTCGAAGAACTGGAGATTGTTACCGCCAAATATACTCCGGCCTATGTTGAGCAGATCACCGGTATTCCTGAGGAGCAGCTGCGCGAAGCCGCCCGGCTGTATGCGTCTCCTGGGAAAAAATGCGCCATCTTCTACGGGATGGGCCTGGCCCATCACGCCAGCGGCACCGATAATGTCAAGTCCGTCGCCAATCTGGCCATGCTCTGCGGCAAGTTAGGCGTTGCCGGCGGCGGGGTCAATCCCCTGCGCGGTCAGAATAATGTGCAGGGGGCCTGTGACATGGGCGCTCTGTTCAATACCCTGCCTGGATACAGCGGTCTGGACAACAAAGATGTCTTTGATCGCTATGAGAAGATGTGGGAGGTGAAGCTGCCCCGCCGCAAGGGCAAGGCGGCCACCGAGGTCTGGGATGCCATTCTCGAGGGTGAGATCAAGGGGATCTATGTCTTTGGTGAGGATCCGGTGCTGGCCGATCCCAATGCCCATCATGCGGTAGCGGCCCTGGAAAAACTCGATTTCCTCATTGTCCAGGATATCTTTCTGACGGATACCGCCAAGATGGCAGATGTTGTCCTCCCTGCGGCCTGCTTTGCCGAGAAAGACGGCACCTTTACCTGTACCGAGCGCCGCGTCCAGCGGGTGCGCAAGGCAGTCGATCCACCGGGTGAGGCCAAGGCCGACTGGCAGATATTCTGTGAGCTGTCGCATCGCATGGGCTATGATATGCCCTACTCGAAGCCTGAAGACATCTTTAACGAGGTCACCCAGCTCATGCCTCAATATGCCGGCATCACCTACGAGCGTATTGAGAAGGTGGGTCTGCAATGGCCGGTGCTCAATAAGGAACATCCCGGTACCCCGGTTCTCCACATCGGGAAATTCACCCAGGGGAGGGGATTGTTTATCCCTGAGGATTATACGCCGCCCACCGAGGTTCCTGATGCCGAGTATCCGCTGATCCTGACCACCATCAGGGAGACAGCGCAGTATAATTTCGGCTCCATGACCCGGAAGACCCCGGAGATCGAGGCCCTTTGTCCCGAGGCCTTTGCCGAGATCAATCCCGAGGATGCTTCACGCCTCGGCATTGCAGATCTGGATACAGTTGAAATAAGTTCCCGGCGGGGGACAGTGCAGTTACGCGCGCATATAACCGACCGTTCGCAGGTCGGCACCATTGCCATTCCCTATCACTTTGCGGAAGTTCCTGTGAATAACCTGACCTTAAACAGTCTTGACCGGCTCTCGCGCAGTCCCCAGTATAAAATCTGCGCGATCAAGGCCACGAAGGTCGAAGCATAATATAAAAGAAGAGCACCAACGATCATTTTTTAGGAGTAATATTATGGGTAAAGCAATGAATCACAGAGAAGGGGCAGTCATGGTTCTCGGCGGGGGTATCGCCGGAATCCAGGCCGCGCTCGATCTGACTGAGCTTGGTTTTTATGTCTATCTGGTGGAGAAATCACCAGCAGTCGGCGGGGTGATGGCCCAGCTTGATAAGACCTTTCCGACCAATGACTGCTCACTCTGAATCCTGGCGCCAAAGCTGGTAGAGGCCGGTCGGTCTCCCAATATTGAAATGTTGACCAATGCTGATTTTCTGGCATTGGAAGGAACACCAGGAAATTTCACAGCCACGGTCAATCTGCGTCCGCGCTATATCGATGCCGATGCCTGTACCGCCTGCGGGCTCTGTACCCAGTATTGCCCCAAGCATCATGTGGATCCCTATAACGAGGGATTATCCATAACCCGGCCGATTCATATTGATTACGCCCAGGCGGTGCCTGCCACCTATTACATCGATCCGAGCTCCTGTCTCTTCCTGCAGCATGAGACCTGCCAAATCTGTGTGCCGGTGTGTCAGAGTCATGCCATTAATTTTAAGCAGCAGCCGGAAGAGCGGAAACTGCATGTGGGGGCGGTGATCCTCTCGCCCGGTTTCGGAAAGATTGCTCCCGAGACCCTGGCCAAGTTCGGTTACGGCAAACACCCGGATGTGGTCACCGCCTTTGAATTTGAGCGGATGACCACCGCCTCCGGCCCCTTCATGGGCGAGGTGAAATGTTTCTCCGATGGCCGCCATCCCAAACGCATAGCCTTTATCCAGTGCGTCGGCTCCAGGGACATCGGCTGCAATAACGGCTACTGTTCTTCCGTTTGCTGCATGTACGCCATCAAAGAGGCGCTGGTGTGTAAGGAACATGATCCCGAGGTGGATATTACCGTCTACTATCTGGACATCCGGACCCAGGGCAAGGACTTCGACGCCGCCCGTGAGCGGGCCGAGGCCATCGGCATCAAGTTTGTCCGGGCCAAGGTGGCGGATGTCACCCCCTGGGAGAACCGTCTGCAGCTGACCTATGCCACCCTCGAGGGCCAGCACAGGTTTGAGCCCTTTGATCTGGTGGTGCTGTCGGTTGGGCTTGAGTCGCCCAAGGATGCGCAGAAGATTGCCGATATCACCAGGATTGATCTCAATAAATATGATTTTTGTGCCACCAATGGCTTCAACCCCCTGCAGACCAGTCAGGAGGGAATTGTGGTGGCCGGTGCCTTTCAGGGCCCCAAGGATATCCCGGAGTCGGTTACCCAGTCTTCGGCTGCGGCCTCACTGAGCGCCGCCTCGCTGAAAAAGGTGCGGGGCAAAGGGGTGGAGCTCAAGACCTATCCTGAGGAGCAGCTGGTTGCCGAAGACGAAGAGGCCAGGATCGGTGTCTTTGTCTGCCATTGCGGCATCAATATCAGCTCGGTGGTGGATTGTGCCGCGGTTGCCAACTATGCCGGGGATATGAAGAATGTCACCTATTATACCGAAAACCTCTACTCCTGTTCCCAGGATGCCCAGGAGGTTATCAAGAAGAAGATCAAGGAGCACAAGCTGAACCGGGTGGTCATTGCCGCCTGTTCGCCGCGTACCCATGAGCCTCTCTTTCAGGAGACCCTGCGCGATGCCGGTCTCAACCGGAACCTCTTTGAGATGGTCAATATCCGCGATCAGTGTTCCTGGGTGCATGCCGGTGAGCCGGAGCTTGCCACCATCAAGTCCAAGGATCTGGTGCGCATGGCCGTATCCAAGGCCAGACATATCCAGCCCCTGCCCGAGCAGACGGTGCCGGTAACCCCCAAGGCCCTGGTCATCGGCGCGGGCGTGGCCGGGATGACCGCCGCCCTGAACCTGGCCGAGCAGGGATTTGATTCGCTCCTCATTGAAAAAGGGGAGAGTGTCGGCGGTAATCTCAAGAATCTCCACCATACCCTGGCCGGGGATGCGGTGCAGTCGCACCTGAAGACCCTTGTCGACAAGGTTACGGGATCCAAAAAAATAGATGTAATCTGCAATGCCGAGCTGGTGCAGACCGCCGGATTCATCGGCAACTTCTCGTCGGTGATTGCCAGCGGCAAGGGACAGACCAAGGTCGAGCAGACCTTTGACCATGGCGTGATCATTGTCGCCACCGGCGGCCGTGAGCATCGACCTGACAAGTATCTGCTGGGCAAGTCCAAAAAGGTTGTGACCCAGCAGGAGCTGGAGAAACAACTGGCGGGCAAGGCCAAGACCCGGGCGCCCGGGTCCGTGGTCATGATCCAGTGCGCCGGTTCGCGCGGTGATGATCTCAATTACTGTTCCAAGGTCTGCTGTAATCACGCCTTGAAGAATATTCTACAAATCAAGGAGATCAACCCTGATTCCCAGATCATTGTCCTCTACCGGGATATGCGCGCCTACGGCTTTGCCGAGGACGCGTATACGGAGGCCCGCAAGATGGGCGTGGTCTTTATCCCCTATGAGGTTGATCGCAAACCCGAGGTGACCGAGAAAGGCGCCAAGGTGCAGGTGCGGTTCTTCGACTCGATCATGCAGGAAGAGGTGGTCATGAGCCCTGATCTGGTGGCCCTCTCTGTGGGGATCGTGCCGGATGATACCGATACCCTCTCCAAGCTGCTGAAGCTGCCGGTGACGGCCAATAAATTCTTCCTGGAAGCCCACGTCAAGCTGCGTCCGGTGGAGCTGTCGGTCTCCGGCGTCTATGTGTGCGGACTGGCCCATGGACCCAAGCCTGTCGATGAGACCATCGTCCAGGCCCAGGCGGCAGCGGCCAAAGCGGCGATCCCGCTGGTTAAGGGCTATGTCAAGGTAGACCCGATCGTATCGAGAGTTGAGCAGGACAAGTGCATCGGCTGCGGCCTCTGCGTCAGTCTCTGTCCCTATGGGGCCATCGTCATGCAGAAGGTGGATGGCAAACGGAAGGCGGAGACCATTTCCGCCTCCTGCAAGGCCTGCGGAATCTGTGCCGCCCATTGTCCGACCTTTGCCATCTCCATGGGCGGGTTTACCAATGAGCAGATCAACTCACAGATTGAGGCCTTCGGGGCCACAGGCGACAGATAATTTCATTTCTAAATTTAGTGCCTTACAGCTTATTTTCTTATTTTTACAAGATAATAAGCTGTGAAAGGCACTTATCCTGTTTATCGGGGCTAGTTGGACCAAGTTTATTATATTTGAGGAGAACGTCTTATGGCTGACCAGGAATTTAATCCCAGCATCCTTGGCTTTTTATGCAACTGGTGCTGTTACGCGGCGGCGGATGCTGCCGGTGTATCACGCTTTCAATACCCGCCCAATATGCGGACCCTCAGGGTGATGTGTACCGGCCGCATTGATCCGGCCTTTGTCCTGCGAGCCCTGGCGGAAGGCGCGGACGGGATCTTCAGCGGCGGCTGACAACTCGGCGAATGCCATTACCAGGTTGGTAATTACGATGCAATGGGTGTGAGTGCGCTGGTCAGGAAGGTTTTGAAGGATATTGGTATCCGCGAGGAGCGTTATAGTCTGCAATGGGCCTCTGCTGCCGAGGCGCCGCATTTTGTCCAGTTGATCACCAAATTTACGGCTCAGATCAAGGAGCTCGGCCCCATCGGCGAGGCCGAGGGACTGTCCAAAGAAGAGCTCAAGGCCAGGATCGACAAGGCCCTGGCCGCCGTCTCCGATCAAAAGGTACGGATCGCCTTTGGCAACGCCACCAAGACGGTGCGCAAGGACGCCATCTGGACCAATGAACATATCGGCGAAATCATAAACGAGAAGATGGAGAAGTCTCTGACTGCGGCCCTTGGCTGATACCTTCCGAGAGATTTCTGGTAATGGGAAAGGCCCTGCTTCTTCACTGAAGCAGGGCCTTTCTTTTGGCTGAAAATACTATTCAACGTAATGAATAGGAATAAAATCGGTCGCTGTCCCTATTTATCTAAATAGTTACTGAAGAGGAATGATTCGATTATGATCCACAAACAAGAGTTACTCGATCAAGCGGCTCGAACTGGTCTTGAATACGAAAAAAAATATGGCGGCTGCGCACAATGTACGATTGCTGCCGTACAAGATACACTTGGCCTCAAAAATGATGCTCTTTTTAAAGCGGCCAGTGGATTGGCCGGCGGATGCGGGGGAACATGCGATGGGGTCTGTGGCGGATTATCCGGCGGTATCATGATTATGAGCTCCTGTTTTGGACGTTCCCGAGCAGGTTTTGACACCGAGGACGATGAAAAGCTATGTTCTTCACGTATGGCAAAAGAGCTGCACCAAAAATTTGTGGATACCTATGGTTCAGCGATCTGTAAAGAAATTCACGGAGAGATTTTCGGCAGAACCTTTAATTTCTGGGATGCTGAAGACAGACAGGCCTTTGATGATGCCGGAGCACATACTGAAAAATGCCCGTCGGTTGTCGCGAATGCCTCCAGATGGTCGATGGAACTCATCCTGGAAGAGCTTGAGCAACGTGGCATGGATGTGAAAGACTTCACGTTATGAAGTCGTGTGATCTGCTGCTTCGCCGGCGCCGTACCAAGGGCCGTTGCGATTGAACTGCCAGCCGGAGACCTTGAGATAGTTAATCAGATGGGCTATTTCCTGCTTTGCTGCAGGAGATGGCTACTCCGACAAAAGCCAGCGATGGGAGAAGGAGAAAAGTGACAATTAATCGCTTCGTAACTGCAGATGATGGGCGTAAGCGGACGCCTTAAATGGCCCTGAGGGCAACCGTGCCGGCTGGCGACCGCTTGACGCACCTGGTTATGGCTGATTTTTTTGGTATCTCATTTCTGGTTCAGGATCTATGCCCAGGCAATCCATTACTCTGTTGGAGTAATTAAAATAACCTATCAATTGGGCGGCATCTAATATTTCTCTGTCGCTAAAACCAATTTTTTGTAATTTTTCCACATCGGATTTACACATTTTTTTAGGTGTGAGAGTCGTTTTCTTTGCAAATTCAAGAAGTGCCTGTGTTTTAAGGTCAAATTCAATCTGGGTGAAATCTTCTTGAATTTTTAATAATTGTTCTTCATTTCCGATCTCTTCACGGAGATCTTGCTCATGGCTTTCCACTCAGTAATGACACCCATTCAGACTTGATACGACCGTGGCAATAAGGACACATTGCTTTCTGCTGAGACCATCAGGGATAGTCATCAGGTGTCGATAGAGGTTTCGGCCAATAGCCATTGTTTCAGGACGTAAACTTTGAATTTTGACAAGGTTTATTATCTTCCCGAATTTAGCTTTAGTCTCATCATAAATCTTCTTTAATTCTTCCGATGCTTGAGCATAGGGAACAGTTTTAATCCAACTCATGGTCATTCCTTAGTGAAAATTGTTTATTCGGCATAACGAGCTCTTCGGCAAGCGCGACTTTTTGCGATCCGCTGCCAGAGTTTGTTCGGGACTCATTGCTGGATTTCAAATCCTTCAACCACAGACTGGTATTTTTCATGAATTACCTTCCGATCAAACTCCCAGAACTCTGCGAGCATGGCCTGATCCTCTTCATCGGTAAAGTATTTTCTGGATGCAGGGAAGAACAGTTTGTCTTCTTTTTCAATATGCTTTGGATAAAACTCAGTAAGGGTTTGAAGGTTGGTGATAATTTCGCTTAAGGCATTTTCATCACCATTCCGGTAGCGGGTGTTGGCTTCAACCAGTGCTTTGGTGGTCTGGCGACCAAACACGTGTTCCTCGATCAGTTCTTCCATGATTCGCCGATCTTCCGTGTTCAGCGGTTTATTATTCAATTCTCGGAAAAGAATATCTTCCTCCTTTCCATGATGCGTCCGATCGGCGTACACCCTGATGAAATCAACCGCTATATCGACGAATACAGGGTCTATCTTGTGTTCCGATTCGACTTTGGTTAAGGAACCTTTGATGGTCGAAAGCATTCTTTCAATCAGACGATGCTCTATCATGAGTGGACCGCGTGCTTGCATGTTTGTGTTCTCCTTTTCTGTGATCCCGAACGCGCATTGCTCGGTTTTTAAATGGTCTCTATCCCTGATTTATTCTGCTCTTTTCCACGAAATTTGATCAAACCGTCAGGCGGCGAAATTTGCAATAAAGCTGCTAATTGCCTCGGCCGCTTGTATCGGTTGAGTTTGCAGTACCATATGTGGCGCGGAAAGTTGTATATAGTGAACTTCAGGCTTAATATGGAGAATTCGCCTGAGGTTTCCGCCGGGAACCACAAAATCTTGTTTTCCTTGAATATATAAGATAGGACAGTCAATTGCAATGAGCTCTGAAGCAACGTTCACACGTATGACTTCGCGAGTGCGGCTGGCAAGAACCCTTGGCTGAACTAATGACAGCGCCTCATTTATCAGGGAGCGGAGCTCTTTGCTGGAGTACAGTCCAAGAAAAGCCTTCAATTGTGTAAATATAGGAAATGCACGAAACGGAAATGCGCGAACCAGTGGCGCTGTCCAGGCTGGGACAAAAGGGTGAGGGCAGGATATGAAAGAAGCGCAAAGGATTACGGCCTTAAGTCCTGCCGGACGAGTTGCTGCAACCCGGAGTGACAATGGACCTCCAAAAGACTCGCCGAGCAGGACAAAGGGAGCGCCCTGCGGGAGTGCCTTGAGTATGATAGGGAACAATTCATCATATCCAAGTTCCTTGTCGGTTGGGTATGAAAGAACAATTGGTTGAATGTGGGGCGGGAGCTCGTTCAGAATTGGCCTGAACAGCACACCCGTACCATCAAGACCCGGCAACATGACAAGTTGTATTGGAGGCATGTTTTTAACTACCTAGAATAGATAAAGGGGACAGATCTATTTTTCTTTCTTTGGTCTGCCCTGTCCCCGCAGTTCAATCCGCCGGCCTATTTTCTTTGAAATTTCTTGCTCAAACTTTCTGCTTCCGGTTAGCTGTCCCCGCTGGGTTGCCTCTCGTATCAAATTGCACTCGCCATCCTGGATCGTCTCGCTGAGCCATTTTCGGTACTTTTTGGCCCGCTGTTCAGGGGTCTTGCCAAGACTCAGATAAAAAGGATCTGCATCAAGCCATGACAGCTCTTTGCTCGCGGCCTTTTCCTGACAGCTTGACCATGGATATTGCCAAGGCGCTTCAACCATTCCGGCTCGCACAGGATTGAGTTCCACATATCGACAACAGGCAAGAAGGTATTCGTCGGCACTGATAGGGCTGGATTTAAAACGGCCTTCCCAGAGAGAACCGCTCCTTTTTTCCATTGTATTGATGTAGCGGGTTTGTCGGCCGGCAATGCGTTTCATGAGAAGGCTCAGGTTTTCAATCTGAGAGCCGGGGTCAATGACGAGATGGACGTGGTTTGTCATCAGGCAATATGCGTATACCTTGCAGCCAAGGTTTGCTTTCCATTCCTGGAGAGTCTCCAGATAATACCTGTAGTCGTCTTCCCTGGCAAACACGACCTGGCGGTTGTGGCCCCGCTGGATGATATGATGAGGACAATCGTTGATGATTAATCTGGCGTGTCGAGGCATGAAGGAAGGCTACCACATACTCAAACGGAAGTCAAAAATAGATCTGTCCCCTTTTTCATTCAGCGCGATGGGCGTTTTGCCTCCCGAAACCATTCGCGCACTGCGGTCATTTGTTTGATCTGCGCCGCCGGCGCGTGGCGTTGACAACTCGCATACTCCTCTGTTCCTGCTTCTGCCCCCCAGCGCACCTCAACACAATCATTCGGGTTATAACCCATCTCAAAAGCGGATTTACGCGCTAAAATTTCTGCAACCGACAGCTCCCAGGGCTCACCATTACTGCGGATATACTGAATTTTCTTCTCTGTGATCAATTTGTCATGCAGCTGCTCTATCTCGGATTTAACCTGCCTGGCGGATTCGGCGGTCAGATTAAACAACTCAGGATACCGCAGGATTTTTTCAGGGAATTTCAGCAACACATTCATGGCAATCAACAGACGCATGTCCCGCGATGGCGTGGCGAAATCTTCCCAGGCGCCGACGGTTTCAAAAATAGCGGCGCCATTGGGCATTCTGATGGCGGAACCGCCTTTGTAAAAATACGCCTCGCCGTTTTCAACCGACTTTACGCGCGTTTCCAACTGTTCTACCAGAGCGGTTAAAGTGGTCTTGTAAGCCTGTTTCGCATTCAATCCGCCAGGATTAATGAGTTTATCCAGTTGGGCGTAAAACTCGTCAGGGCTTAAGGCTGCCTGCTCCATCGAATAGTTCGGCAATTCGTCATTGGTCAACAGGCGCTTATTGGCAATGGGTCGAAACGCTTTAAAACCCGGGCCTGCACTGGCGATATTCGCAAATAAAAAGGTACCTTCCCAAAATCTTTTTCTACCAATGGAATTATCCGGCTGGGCATCGACTGCAAATAAAATTCCGGGGCTATCGGGGGTCTGGTCGACCCATTTTGTGAGCACGAGGATATGACCGTAAGGGTCGGCATAAATCATTCCCGGCCATAACACCTCGCGCCTTAAGGGCAGGGGATAGAAGTCGGTTTCCTCGCTGGCAAGCGCCGTGCGGCCATTGCCTGACTGCACCGCATCCATGACGCTGCGGCTCAATGCCCTGAATGTGGCCAAGGGTGCAGCCTTTTGCACAAAATCAGTCCTGATAGTGGCGGCAGTGCAGGAAGGCGGATTGGTGGCCGAGCCGCGATTGCAAACCCGATAGCTCAAGGGCAAACCATTTTTCCAGGCAAAATAGCTGCGCAGAAAATAGGGAAAATCCGCGCAGTCAGGTGTTGCCGGCAGGCCTTTATCCTCCTGCAGACCTAATGAATTGTGTAAAAAGTTGCGTTCAGGATCGCGCAACACCGGTTCTAAAGAGGGGAAACTTAAATTTTCATCAACCGGACTGTCAAACATCTGCTCTATCCAGGCCGAATAAAAGGCCTCATAGGTCTCATCCCATATCGGTTTTTCCCTGCCGTTATCACCGTTGAAGATTTCCCGGCATGCCAGCGATTTGCCAAGCGCCTTCACCTCGACTTGATAATGACCGCTTCCCAGCGGGTCTATCTGTGCAGTCAAGCGCCAAGGCATTCCATCCGTATTGGCTGTGGTTTTTAACGCCTGTGTTTCACCTTGCGGATCGATCAACAGCAATTCGGTGAGAGGCTCGGAAGTGGAAACCGCCATGATCCTGACGGGCGTCCCGGCTTCAACCACCTGCGGGGCAAGCCAGATATGGGTTTTATCACCCTGCGCACAGCCAGAGGCAAAACCGGCCTGACTGATAATCCAGCTCAGTAAGATCATCGCTGGATAAAATGATATTTTCATAAATGCTTCTCCTGAACCAAGGAAATTTAATTATTATCCCTAAAACAAGGGAGTTAAATTTCTCCTTCATCATATCGTTTCAAATAACCGGCCGCGCCAATTCCCTTGCAAAAAAATTGAACCAAGCTCCTCTCTCTGGTGTCTCCGCGTGAGTCAGTACAACACAAGGCCCTGTCATCATTTTACAGAGCAAATACCATGAATGGAATCGCAGGCCTCTCTGAAAAGTCTGCTTAACCAATCATTGCCGGCAATTGTCTCTCCCGGAGAATGACCGCATTGCGGGCATTTTTTCAGCCGGCCATAATGGCGCATGATCTTCCGGGCAGAGTTGATGTAGGTGGCATGACTCCAGCTGAGGGGAGAGACAGACAACGGCTTGCCGCTCTCCGGGTGAACCTGTTCAGCGAGAACCCCGGAGGGCAGGGCATGGTCCGCTACCCATGCCAGGAGGGCAATAGCCTTTTGCATGTCCTCCTCGTTCTGCGCCAGTTCGACCAGATAGTCCGCATACCAGAGAGTGCAGATGATCCAGGGGTTGCCGGGATAGCTGCTGTTTACCCGATGATAGCCGTCATCCTCGTAGCGGGCCATGCCGCCCACCTCATTGTTGATCCAGAGCCTTTCTTTCATGGCCTCCATCGTGGCCACTATCCTGGGATCATCGGCTGAATAAAGGCCAAAGGCAAAAAGTCCCCAGAGGCTTGCGTCCAGGGTGTCATCGTACACCAGTTCCCCCTGGGCGTTTCTGGTAACCATCCGGCAGAAGCGGTTACTGTCCGGGCGCCAAAGATATTCTGAGGCCGCATCCCGGATTGAAGCCGCGGCACGCCGATAGCGCTCCGCCCGGTCGGTCTCGCCAAACACCGAGCAGAAGAGGGAGGCTGCGGTCAAGCCGCCGAAGACGGTGCCGGTGGTGAAGGAAAGGATCCCTCTGCCGTTCCTCCCAAAGGTCGTAAGAGGGATTCGGCAAGCCGGTTTCCTCATCAATGTAGGAGCAAAGAAAATCCGCGGTCTTCTTGATAAAGGGCCGGTAGAACGTTTTGATAAACTCGATATCCCGATAGATGACAAAATGATTCCACAGGGCCCAGAGTACCAGTGCTGTTTCATCCTCCTGAATCGGCAATTGCGCCTCCCCATCGTGTGACCATGGATGCCACGACGAGGCCAGGGTGCCGTCCGGGTTATATTTGTGGAGAAAGTATCCCACGTCTGTCATGACCCGTGAGGAAAATTGATAAAATCTCTGCGCAATGACCGGGTACCCCGCCACATCGAGGGCATGGGCGACAAAGGCGCCATCCCTCGGCCAGACATACGAATAGGTGTCACGATTAAACTGGATGACATCGGAATCATTGGCAGCAGTGATTCCGCCCTCCCAGTCTATCTGGGTATTGAGGATGAGAAGACTTCGGCGATAGAGCTTTGCCACTTTTTCCGGGAAAAAATCCAGCGGCGGGGTCTCCATGTTGATCCAGAGAGTCCAGTAGTCGATGGTTCGATTGAACAGGACCAAAGGGGTTTTATGTTTGATCAACTGATCGAGCCGCTGGACATCATCCCAACTCTTGCCGGCTGCCAGCCAATAATAGGCCTTCTGCTGCGACATGGCATCAAGATGCAGATGAAGCGCCAGCACCGAGTCCACCGAGCCCTGGGCAATGGTGTTCCCGGAGAGTTCCCCGTCTTCGGCATCGCGGAAGGTACCCTCTCTTCCCTGTGAATTTTTCTGACCAACGGCAAATTGATGCAGACCGGCCTGTTCCTCGGTGTGGCCATTTGTCAGAAAATAGCGGGCGCCTTTATAATGGATGATCCCCCTGGTCTTGGGATCGAAAGCGGCCGTGTCGCCTACGCTGTTTCCCGATATATCAAAATCATGGGAAAAAAAGAGGCGGACCTCGCGCGGTCGCGCGGCCATGTTGTCAACGATGATTTCGCGGACAAAGAGATCTTCATGAAAATCAACCACATCGCGGCAGATCAAACGGAGCTCAAGTCCGGGATGATAAAGATTGACATTGGTAGCCAGCGTGTTGTCCTGATACCGCAGGTCCCGCTCCCACTCCTGTCCTACCCATGAGAACCGGTTGTCAACCCACACCCCCATCCGCATATGTCCACTGCCGATGTGATTTTCCTGGCCTACGTGGGGGAAATAAAGATCCCGGATGCAGTAATCCTGATCGAAACAGAGGAGTAACTTACGGTTACTGACGGGAATATCTCTTGGCATCGCGTCCCTCTAATTTTCATAAAAAATTATGTGTCCTGCTCAATGCACCGTCTCGTCTGAAGGTGTCCGGAGATAGGCGTAAACGAGCTTTCTTTCTCGAATAAAGCGTTGGTCACCTCTGTTGTACTTGGGGGTAACGATGAAGCGGCAATGGCATCAACTCCCGTTGTTTCAGGATATCACATCAAGGCCGCCAAAAGCAAAAGAGCACCACGGCCCTTGGCTGATACGTTCTGAGAGATTTTTGGTAGAGGGAAAGGCCCTGCTTCTTCAATAAAGCAGGGCCTTTTTTTTATTGATTGGGACTACGAATTGAAAGCGCATTATTCGGCTTTTAAACGGTCGCTGTGCAGTGGAAGTCAAAAATAGATCTGTCCCCTTTTTCCCCTTCGTGCACTCGCGGCAGGGATGCCGATCATTCGGAAGGTGCAGCCTACAATGCTTTTTGGACAGCTTTATCCAGATACATCCCTTCGTCACTCAACTTTAAAGCCTTCGCAAGCTGATCTTTGTTTTCTGCGGAAGCAATTCCGAACGCGATGCTCACCTGGCCATTGATGATTTCAGGGCTGCCCATAATCCTCCTGACAGCTTCCTCCGCAACAGGAGTGGCCGTTCCCGGAAGAAGAACGGCAAACTCGTCTCCCCCGAGACGGGCAACTATGTCCTCGGCCCGGAATGCTTCCAGGATAATCCTGGCCCCCAAGCGGATCAGGGCATCCCCTGCTGCATGGCCCAGGGTATCATTGACTGTTTTCAGACCGTTTATATCCGCCATCACGATACTCACGGGGAACCTTCGGCTACGGGAAAGCCGTTCCAACTCTTCATCGAAAAACGCCCGGTTATAGAGGCCGGTCAACATATCGTGAGTACTCTCGTGACGGAGCATTTCTTCCACTTTCTTGCGGCTGGTAATGTCATGGGCGATACCGATGATACCGATGACCACACCTTTATCATTAAAGATGGGCGTTTCGATCTTCTCCAGGTACTGGGTCTTCCCCTCCCGATCAACAATGAACTCTTCGAAATGGGTGCGTGTGCCGGCCGCCATGACCTCCCTGGAGTCTTTCTCGTATTTCCCGGCAAGTTCCGGCGGATAGATATCATTATCATTCTTCCCGACCAGATCCTTAGGTGACACGCCAAACGCCCTGGCAAAGGGCTCGTTTACCGCGACATACTTTCCCTCCCTGTCCTTAAGCCAGGCGGTATCGGGGATATTGTCAAGAATGGCCTCCTGCTGCCGAATGACTTCGCTAATCCGCTCCTCCGCCCGCTTGCGTTCGGTGATGTCTTCCATGGCAAGGAGGATAATGTGTGAACCGATATTTTTCCGGAAAATCTGCCGGGCGTTGAGCCGAATAATCTTACGGCCGATATCGGGAAAATCATGCTCGACTTCATAGCCATTGAACACGGTATCATGGGGGAGGATCTCCTCAAAGAGTACCCGCAGCTTGGGAATGTCCCATTGCCGGTTGCCGAGGTCGTAGATGAAATTCCCGATTGTTTCCTCGGTCGTGACCTTGAAGGTATCGTAGAAACTTTGATTGGCGGTGAGAATCTTCAGCTTGGCATTCAGCACCACAAGCGGCTCGCGTACGGTTTCGACGATGTTCTCGGCATATTCCCGGGCATCCTGGATTTCCGCTTCCAACAGCTTGCGTTCGGTGATATCTTCCTTTACGGCGACGAAATGGGTGATTGTCCCTTCTAAGTCGGTGACAGGGGCGATGGAAGCGGCTTCATGATAGAGTTCCCCGTTCTTTTTTTTGTTGATGAATTCTCCCTGCCATTCGTGGCCTCCGGAGATGGCCTCCCACATCTTTTTATATTCTTCAGGGGGTGTTTTCCCCGAACTTAAAATGCCGGGATTCTTCCCCATGACTTCTGCCGATGTGTAACCTGTTGTTTCAGTGAACCTGGGATTGACATACTTGATAATTCCATGGGCGTCGGTAATCATTACGATTGCCGGGCCTTGCATCATGGCGCGGTACAAGGTACGGATTTCCTGCTCAGCATCCAGTCGCTCGGTAATGTCGCGCAGGGTTACGAGATAGGCGGGTTTCCCTTCCCACTCCGTAGCGACAACCCGCATCTCGACAATCGCTTGTTTCCCTTGCCTGTTGGGGATATCCAGTTCCGTGGTCTCACCCGCGACAATCGGAAAACCGAACGGTTCTCCCAGGAGTTGCTCTGCCTGGCGGCTGAAAAGGGATTTCGCCGCCGGATTGACAAAGAGGATCATGCCGAAGCCGTCAACGATGACGACGCCGTCTGAGCTTATGGTTACGACATTATGAAAACGCGTATCACTTGCCCGTACCACCCACTTCCGCCGTTTGATTGTTTCTTTTGGTCTGGAATTCATGTCAATCATGAACTGACTCCTCGTTTTGGCCATAGCGAAGGAGAAGGCTGTTACCCGCTCAGACGACGTTCAGCTCACCCGGTGGAATCTGGACCGGATTGCCGCTCAGGATGCCGGTCATATTACGGTACGGCTTGCCGATATGCATTCCGCTGCCGTCGATGATGAATTCGCGGATATCCTTGTCGTGTTGGGAACCGCGCATCTTGAGAACGGTGAGGGCGCGGCGCATCTCCCCGTTGATCTCCACGTTACGCAGCAGGATGATCGAATCGGTAGTGGCGGAGATATGGGCCTCGGTGACGGTGGACCACCCGAGGAGGGTCGGGGTGGTCGAGGTGAAGAGGCCGGCTATCTGCTGCGTCTTGATGGAGGAGGCGAGGCCGATGATGAACTCACGGAACCCTTTGGGGGTGGAGATCCGCTCCAACGCGGAGAGGCTGTCGACGGCGATCCGGTCCGGCTTGAAATTATGGATCATTTTATTCATGCTGATCAGGTGATCCTCCAGGCCCATGACCTCGGGATAGTGGCAGATTACCTTCAGCTTCCCCTCCCTTTCCATCTGTTCAAAATTCCTTCCAAAGTCGCTGACGTTGCGGAACAGCTGCTCGCGGCTCTCCTCGAAGGCGAACAGCAGGGCGCGTTCGCCGCTGTTGAGGCCGCCGGAGATGAATTCGGTGGTGATCAGGGTCTTGCCGGTACCGGTGGCCCCGGAGACGAGGATGACTGAATCGCGGAAGAAGCCGCCACCACACATCACATCGAGTTCGTCGTTCCCCGAGGTGATCCGCGTCTCGGATGACTTCTGCGTCAGCTCGATGGAGGAGAGGGCAATCACGACCAGCCCTTCGCCGGGGACAACGGTAAAGGGGTGCTCCCCTTTCTTATGAGTGGTGCCGCGGAACTTGAGGACCTCAATGGTTCGGCGCCGCTTCTCCTCTACCAGGACATTGCGCAGGATAACGACGTTGTCGGCGACGAACTCCTCAACACCATAGCGGGAGATATCGCCGTATTCCTGGGTCCGTTCTGCCGTCATGACAGTAGTTACCTGCATCTTTTTCAGGGCCGTGACAATCCGGAACAGTTCCCGCCGGACGGTGGCCCGGTCGGAAAATTGGGTGAAAATGGCGTCGAGTGAGTCCAGGGAGACCCTGTCGGCCTGGCATGTGTTGATCGCGTATTCGATGCGGGCCAAAAGCGCCCCGAAATCATAACTGCCTACGACCACCGGCTCTTCACCGGGTGAAGCAGAGGCGTCGACGAACAACCACTTCCCATCCCTTTCCCAGGTCTCGATGTCCCAGCCCATGGAGGCCATATTGTTGCGGATGTCGTCGGGAGGTTCTTCAAAGGTGACGAACACCCCATTTTCCCCCGATTTCATGATCCCTTCGGCGAGAAACTGAGCGGCGAAAACGGATTTAGCGCTACCGGCGGTCCCAGAAACCAGGGTAGCGCGGTATTTGGGTAAGCCGCCGATGGTTATGTGATCGAAACCGGGGATATGGGTGACGAGTTTTTCAATGGGCCTTGGCGTTGTCGTATCCATCTATCATTCCCTCCTACTTGCTTCTTGGTTTAACAGCTCAAGTCCCAGCAAAACCTGTCTCGTATCAGAGAGATCGCCGATGATCCGTCTGACAGGGAGCGGGCTTTCCTTGATCACGGTTGGCGTCGCAAAGATTTTCTCATCTTCGGCAAGTTGCGGCCGTTCGATGACGTCGATGATGATCAGTTCCAGTTCATATTCCTTACTCAGTTCCTCTTCACAGATCCGGCGCAGATTGTTTATGGCCCGCAAAGAGCGGGGAGTCTTGTCGATGATGAAAAGCTTAAGCAGGCATTTAGTCATGCTCGTCTCCTTTTTCAGGATTTTTCTCTTCCAAGCGAAACGTTCCCTTGCTGCCGCTCCCAACGTAAT
This sequence comes from uncultured Pseudomonadota bacterium, assembly GCA_963776835.1. Taxonomy (GTDB): domain Bacteria; phylum Desulfobacterota; class Desulfobulbia; order Desulfobulbales; family Desulfocapsaceae; genus UBA2270. The sequence continues at coordinate 264,711 of CAVZOB010000001.1, read as the reverse complement.
TCCAGGAGAGGGGGCAAGGTCTTGAAAAATCGAAAACTTATTTTTCAAGACCTTGCCCCCTGCTCGGTTGGATGGCTCATTGGGACAATAAGAGTAAAGACGGCATGAATAACTGCCTGTGCAGTGTGTCACACCAAGGTCTCCCCCGGAAGACGAAGCGTTGGTCACGCCTGTTTTGTTTGGGGTAACGATGAAGCGGCAATGGCATCAACTTCCGTTGGTTCAGGATATCACATCATGGCCGTCAAAAGCAAAAGAGCATAGGCGGCCCTTGGCTGATACGTTCTGAGAGATTTTTGGTAAAGGGAAAGGCCCTGCTTCTTCAATAAAGCAGGGCCAATTTTTTAATGATTGGGGCTACGAATTGAAAGCGCAGTGTTCGGCTTTTAAATGGTCGCCGTGGAGTGGAAGTCAAAAATAGATCTGTCTTCTTTCTTTCTTAAGATATGAATTTAATACTGAGAATTGAGTTGTCCGCATGCTGCTAATACATCATCGCCTTTTGCACTTCTTATTAAAGTCGGAATTTTAAAAGTATCTAAAACTTCTTTAAACTTTTCAACTTTATCCAAATCCGGACGCTGGTAATGTGATCCCGGGAATGAGTTAAAAGGAATCAAGTTGATATAAGCACTTTTACCAGCCAGTATCGTTCCCAATTTCTGAGCATCATCCGGAGAATCATTAAAATCTTTTATCAGGATATATTCATAGGTAATAAATTGTTTTTTATGTAAAGGTATCTGGTCAATACAGGTCAACACTTCATCCAGTGGATATTTTATATTAATGGGCATGAGTTCATTTCTCTTTTCTTCAAAGGGTGAATGAAGAGATAACGCCAGGTTCACTCCGGGAATTTCCTGGCTCCATCTCTTCAGTCCGGGAATATAACCAGCCGTTGAAATAGTAATTTTTTGCACACCAATTGAAGTTCCGTGTTGTGATAAAAATATTTCGCACGCTTTTTTGACGGCATCAAAATTATGTAAAGGTTCGCCTTGTCCCATAAAAACAATATTTAAAATCCTCTCTTCTCCGGGCCTGTTTTTCGCGAGCCAACGCCAGGCCTGGAGAAACTGGCCAACAATTTCACTGGTAGCCAAATTTCTTGTAAGTCCTTGTGTTCCGGTAGAACAAAAAGAACAATTCATCGCACAGCCAACCTGTGATGAAAGGCAAATGGAATATTTATTATGAAACGGAATAAGGACGGTTTCAATTGTGTGATTGTCTTTAAGCTTAAAAAGAAATTTTACTGTTCGATCTTCTGACTCATGAACCGTATCGATTTCGGGGAGAGAAAAGTCGAAATTATTCTGAAAAAAGGCCAATGAACCTTTGGCAATTTTCTCATGGCATTGAGCATTTTCTTTTTTCTTATAATGCCAATTAAAAAGAATTGCCGCAGCTGAGTGGTTTAAATCATTCTGATTGAGAACCATTTCTAAATCAGAATGATTGAGATCATAAAAGGATTGTTTCAAGAAATGTCTCTTTGTAATATCAGTATTTTACCAATACCCAATAGTTTGAAATATTGGATTTGATATCGCAATTATATGGAACCAATATTATTGCATTTTATTTTATGTAATAAGATGTGAAACATTCGGGGTCATTCGGGGTCATTCGGGTTCAGAGTAAAATTAGATTTAATTTTACTCTGAACCCTTTTAATTTCATCCCCAATCGACGACCGCCGGTGTGCGTCCGCTTGAGCGATAGGTTAGTCTTACATACCCTGCAGCAGCAATAAGCCATTTACGAAGAGCCAAGAAAAAGCCGAGTTGACTGCGAGGAAGATGCCTTTGGTGACCTCGGGGGCGAACGCGGCGGAGATGCAGGTAGAAGTCAGTGCCCCTGCGACATAGTTGATCCAATCTTTGCGCCCCATCCTCCTTGCGGCATCTTGAATTTCAGCCAGTTTGCGGCTGATCAGGGCCAACTGCTCAGGAGCAATATCACTGCGGATTGATAGCTCCTGATTGATCTCCACAACGCTTTGCGCAACTTGAGCTAGTTCCTGTTCATTGAACGGGGCATTGTTCGGATCGCTATCTACGGCCCCAGCCAAAAATCCAACGCGAGGCGAAACTTGGGTGACTAAGAATTCGGCTTGGCTAGGATAAAGCCCGATCGCACGCACTTCAATAATTCCATCCTGGGTCGTCTCGTACAGTGCAGCGTCACCATTATTCATTTTTTGAACAACGTTCGGCATTCCTGGATAACCGATAACCACTTCGCAGAACGCGGACGATGCACGTCGAAGGCTGAGGATGATGCCTCCGAGTTTGACTCGACCACTGTTTCTCTCATGGACGGTGATAGTTTCTTGCTTCATGGTCGGACTCCGAGTGCTGTAGGCGGCCTAACGAATAAGGATAGATTGTGGTTCGCTTACCGCTCACACAATCTATCCTTATTCGTTATATTTAAGATATCGAAATACCTAGGCTAAAAGCCTCTTCCCAAAACTCAAGATTGGACAAAGATAGTGGAGCTTCATAATTCTCTTCGTATGCATTAATAAAGTCACTATTTTCATATTTGTCCCTCAAGAAAAAATTTAACTCATTTAGTGCTTCATGAATGTCTCTCATTAATTTCGAAGTTTCCCAGTCTGCTTCGTTATCGTCCCTAATATAGTCTCTTGAAAAAGCTTCATCTATTTCATCTCTCCATCCCTGATATCCAATTCTAATGTTCTTCCCTGAATAGGAAACAAAGGCGATTCCTCTAATAATTGATGGCAATTTTGATAGGTGCATAGCAACATTTTTACACAGATCAGCAAATTCATCTATTGAGGTTGTATTTTGATGTTTTTTTTCAATTATTTTAATTTCAGTTTGATCCTTTGCTTTTTTCAAATCTTCAATATAGCCTTCTAGGTCATTCTTTTCTTCTACAAGAGATTGAACCGCACTTTCTAAGTCTCTTTTTTCATTTAAGACTTTGTCAAATTCAATTCTGCTAAGGGGGATTTTGAATGGGTTTTTGCTTAAATGGGATTTAACTTTCTGTAAAAACTCAATCTTTTTGACGGTCCAACGGTCACTTTTGATTTCTTTTGGATTAATTTTAAAAATTGTCTGTATTTCGTCCCTTAACCTATCCAAACTTTTTTCGTCTAAAATCTTTTCAACTTGTTTAGGCTGTTGAATAATTCCGACGTCAGAATAGCTAATAGGGTCAACTATAAATGGGAGTACTTTTGTAGATGTCACCCAAGCTGCCCCCATCTCGCATAAGCAAACTTCACTTTCTTTATAATTAGGCGTTATCAAAAGAATTGTTACCAATGATTGTTGGAGAGCTTCTCTTATGCTTTCTCTCCAATCTTCACCAGATTTTATTTTCATGCCGTCTGTTGTCGTGCAAAATATGTCATTAACTTTAACCGACAATGTTCCCACCAAGAGATCGTCGATCATAGAATTAACAATTGGCACATCCAATGATGCATGACTAATAAATATTTTTTTCATTTTGACCTATTTTATTGTTGATAAATATAACGGTTAGCTCACAGGTTTTTCAATAGCGTAGCGTTTGAAAGAGCCTCTAATATAAAGGGTCAGAGTGAAATTAAATCAGGTTTAATTTCACTCTGACCCTTTATATTATTTTGTTTTAGCAAAAACCGCGACAGCCGTAATGCGTCCAGTGATTTGCCTCGTTAGATTTTCTTTACCTATAATTTCTGAGCAACCGATGAGTCCACTCTTTATTAAGTTTTTCTAACCTACTTTTTCGAATTCCAGTTCTACAGAATGTTTTTCTGTATTCAGAGTGCCTTAAAAACCTTGAAAGCATAATACCAGAGGGTAAGTGATTTATTCCGTTTAACCTTAAGCACTCTTTAAGCAATCTATTTCTGCTGGATTTTCCATGTTTTATTTTTGCTTCAGCTGCACTTTTAAGGTCGGATGGTGGAAGGTCTTCCAGTCTAGCTGCTTCAGCCCATAAAAGATCTATTAGGATTAGGCTTCTACGACGAATTCCATCGTGATATATCAACCAATCTTGAACTTCGTTTCTTATATTTAAATGTTTTCTGCCGGATCCTGCAAAACTACTAACGTAATCTACATCCAATAGCATTCTTAATGGACGGCTATGGCGTAAAAGCTCAGTCCCAAAAATCGGATAAATATCTTTAATATCAAGCTGACCTTTAAGTACTTTAATACATGCATCGCTCAAAACTGTAAAAATACCCCGTGATGAATCTAAAGCCCATATGGTTGGGGTGGAATTATTCGATGCCTCTCTTTTTGAAACAAGGCACTCAATTTTCTCTGTACTCGTAACCTGATAGTACTCTTCTTCATCACGACCAATAAAAAATAAGAGCACTCCAATTTTCTTTATTCTCAGTCCACCTCCGTCGGTATTCTTGCATGAAATCCAGTTGGCTCTGACGCCGTTGAGAAATTAGCAATGAAATTTGAGCGTATCCAACAAGAACCAAAAACACCGTAGATAAAGCAGTTATTGTATTGTAATCCATATATTTAATCCGTTGAGTTTTGCATAATACTAGAGAGGAAATCTAACGTTTTGGGTAACCTGCCGCCCACCGGACTTGCCGTGTCAGCGCCGCCGCGCTTCTTGAGGGAGTAAAAGGGGACAGATCTATTTTTCTTTCTTTGGTCTTCCCTGTCCCAGTAGTTCTTTCTTGAATATCATACAATCCCTGTTGGTTCAGCATATTCACATAACTTTTTGAGAGTACATGATGCGGCAGGCAAAAACAAGATCATCAATAACATAAAAGATATGGGACGGATTTATGATAAAAAGGTAAGATATGAACCGAGTATTGCCTGGCAATTGCCGCACTGCTCGGCCTGTTTCTGGCGTTCTTGCAGCATGGCACCTGACCCATCCAAACAACACGGACGCGGGAGATAAGGAAAAGCAGGGCACTTCCCACACTTTGAAAAAGTTAGGGAAAGTCCCTGATTAAGCCATGAACTCCTGCATTGGCATACTTGACCCATAACAGACTAGAATCATACTATGAAAACAATTTCTCATGTACCGCCCAATAATTTCATGGACTTGCTGCTGGATGCGGTCTGTGTGGTCGACCGTGAAGGTCGTTTCCTCTTTGTCAGTGCGGCCAGTGAGCAAATTTTTGGCTATAAGCCGGAAGAGATGATTGGCAGAGCCTTTATCGACTTCGTGCACCCCGGGGATCGGGAAAGAACCCTGCAGGCCGTCAATGAAATTCTGGATGGCGAACTGAAACCCTATTTTGAAAATCGTTATGTGCGCAAGGACGGAACGATCGCCCATATCATGTGGTCTGCCCGCTGGTCGGAGTCCGAACAGATAAGGGTGGCGGTGGCCCGTGATGTCACTGAACGAAAGCGCGCGGAATCGATGCAGGCCGCCGTTTACGCCATCTCCGAGGCGGCTAACGCGCCCGGGGATTTGCCGGCGTTGTTTCAACGCATCCACGAAGTGGTCGATGATCTGCTCTTGGCCACTGATTTCATCGTTGCGCTCTATGACGCGGAGAACGACGAGCTCAGTTTTCCTTATCATGCCCACCCCTATAGCGAGGCATCGGCCCCGCAAACGCTGAAGTCAGACACCCTGACCGCACAGGTTATCCGTACCGGCCAGCCATTACTGCTGACGCCGGAAACCGCCGCTTCCGTCTTGGCGCAACTGGATGCTGTGGTGAGTCCGGATGCGCTGAACTGGCTCGGGGTCCCGCTTGAGTCTGCCGGTGGTATTATCGGCGCGCTTGTGGTCCAGTGCTCTGCTGACTGCGTGCGTTTTACCGACAAGGACAGGGAGCTGCTGCAGTTTGTCGCGGTCCAGGTCGTCGCCGCTCTTGAGCGCAAAAGAATGCATTCCCGGTTGGAGCACATGGCGCAACATGATCAGTTAACTGATCTGCCAAACCGGACGCTTTTTCTGGACCGTCTGCAGACGGCTTTGGCAAAAGCCCGTCGGGAACAGACCCGGTTGGCGGTTTTGTTTGTGGATCTGGATAAATTCAAGCAGGTGAATGACACCCATGGTCATACTGTGGGCGATCAATTGCTGCAGGATGTGGCACGGCGCTTGACTCGCTGTGTCCGTGAATCGGATACGGTTGGGCGTATAGGTGGGGATGAATTTATCATTCTCCTGGAGGGCATAAAGGAGTTCGAGGATGCGGACATATTCGCGGGAAAAATCCTGGCAACCCTCTCCGAGCCTTACAACCTTGCCAAGGTGACACTGCAGATTATCCCCAGTATCGGCGTTGCCGTCTATCCGGAGAACGGCAAGGACGGAGATGAGCTGATCCGTTATGCGGATGACGCCATGTATCAGATCAAAAAAGGGCGTCAGCAATCAGCCTCCAGTTGAGCGCGACATCTATTGCCATTTTTACAGGTTGTTAGCTGGCCAGGGCCAATTTCTCATTTTTCTATAGTTTCAGTCCTGGGTATAACTTCTTGGCGCAGTCAGGACAAATACCGTGACTGAATTCCGCCTCAGAATGGCTACTTATATAAGCCTCAATCTGATTCCAATACCCATTGTCGCATGTTGCAGTTCTGCGACCAACTGATTTCGCTCTTCTTCTGCCTCCTTGCGCTTCCGGCGTTCATGCTCAAATAATGTGGGGTGCAAGTCCCTTTGTAGGTTAACCCCGGTACGGTTGAAAGGTTGGAGGCCTGACGCGACAACATTAAGGATTAATCATACAAAGGATAGACGATTTGAGTCCCTGTATCGTCTTTTTTGCCTGAAAAACCATTGAAGCCATCAATGACGGTCCTTTGTTAATTTTGAGAAGAAATTCTCTCTTATGGCGATGGCATCGGTGAGTAAGATGCCATATTTGTCCAAGGATAATGTCATCCGGCTCTATCCATGAGTTACGTAACTCTATATGTACTTTATTGGCTTTAAAAAAGTCATTAGAGCAGCAAAACTGATTGACAAGAGAGTCAATTTGCACAGAGAATAGAAGTGTAAACACTAAAAAAAGACGACAGAAATGAAGCGCTGAAAAAATGCACCCATCTTGCATCAGCCATCCGGCTATTTTTCCACCATCATCTAAGATGAGTGATGAACATGACACCAAAAATAGAGAATTTCCAACAATTGCTCGATCAGATCGGCCAGGTCTCGGAAAATTCGGATCGTGTTTCTCTTTCCATTGTTATTGAGGCGGTCGGAAACAGGTCTTTCGGTTCTCTGCTGGTTATGGCAGGCGTTCTTTTGGTTTCTCCCCTAAGTGGAATTCCAGGTATGCCCACGATAATGGGGATTTTCCTGTTGCTGATTGCCGTTCAGTTGCTATTCCGCAGGAAGCACTTTTGGCTGCCGCGCTGGCTGATGAAGCGCTCGGTGGCGGGACCCAAGCTCTATAAAGCAGTCAATTGGCTTCGGCCCCCGGCCCGCTTCATCGATCGCTGGCTGCGGCCTCGTCTGACTGTTTTCATAAGCGGCATGTGCCTGTACCTCATAGTGATCACCTGTCTTGCCATCGCTGTTAGTTTGCCGGTAATGGAGTTGCTGCCTTTTTCCGCCTCTACTGCCGGTGCCGTTCTTACCCTCTTCGGCCTGTCACTGGTTGCTCATGATGGCTTTATAGGGCTGCTCGCCTTTGCTCTCATGATTATTGTCCTTGGATTGTTTTTTTACAATGTATTTTGATTTATCTCAGCAGGATAAAAGGGACTACAGATTAAAGTGGACAAATAAAAATTTTACTTCCCAGTGCTCTGCTTTCGATCATTGAGTTTGCCGATGTTGTCACATCGAAGATGAGAAGCGAACAATGCTTTATTATCTTTGGGTTTTACAAAATGGCCACCGGTGACTGAATTTTTTCCTGGAAATAGGGTGAAGATTACATTTCCTGCCCTGGTATTTGATAGCAAAACCATGATAGAGTATGCCTTATAGGCATGTGTACAATAGAAACAAGCGGCCGGGAAATACCAACGGAAAGATGTCCAACCAAACCGAAGGAGGAATCCAATGGCTGGAAATTATTTGGCTCGTATCATGATGGTATTTGTTGGGATCGTTCTATTTATTGCATTGAGCAAAAACGCCTTCGCCCATTGCGACACGCTTGATGGCCCAGTGGTAAAAACGGCAAGAATAGCACTTGAGAAGGGTGATGTAACACCACTGCTTAAATGGGTGCAGGCCGATGATGAGGAAGAGATCCGAACCGCTTTTCAAAAAACCCTTGCCGTTCGCACCAAGGGTGTTGAGGCCAAAGAACTGGCAGACATGTACTTTTTCGAAACTCTGGTTCGTATTCATCGGGCTGGTGAAGGGGCGCCCTATACCGGTTTGAAACCGGGTGAGGCTGTGGACCCGGCCGTTGCCCTGGCCGACAAGGCCTTGGAGAGTGGATCGGCGGACAAGCTGGTCGGTTTTTTGACGACAGCCATGGCCACTGGCATTCGTGAACGTTTTCAGCATGCAAGTGAAACAAAAAAGCATGCCGATGATTCCGTGGCGGCCGGTCGTGATTATGTTAAAGCCTATGTCATCTTCACCCATTACGCGGAAGGCTTGCATGCTCTAATTAAAGGAGGCGGGAGCCACCATGGTGAGGGGGCTGAGGGTCATGGGGAACACCAACAATTAACAATCAACTGATAAAGGAGTTTACTATGTCAAAGCAAGTTACCATTGTTACGGAAGAGTGCATAGGTTGTCAAAGTTGTGTGGAATTATGCCCGGAGGTATTTGACTTCAATGATGACGAAGATAAGGCCTTTGTCATAGATCCAGATGGAGGAGACATCGCGTGCGCCACAGAGGCCGCGGAGGCATGCCCGGCGGAATGCATTCATATTGAATAAATCAGCCGACCAGGCACTGCGGCGGAAGCACGGCTTTGCGCGCAACTAAGACCGGCCGCTGATGCAAACATCAGGCGTAAATTCTGCAAGCTCATGAGCATCCGACTGAAACGCGCGTACGAAACACCCGAACCAGGCGACGGGTTTCGGATTCTTGTGGATCGGCTCTGGCCACGGGGGGTGTCCAGGGACTCAGCCCGTATTGATCTCTGGCTCAAGGACATCGCTCCCAGCACCTCCCTCCGCAAGTGGTTTGGCCATGATCCTTTAAAATGGCAGGAGTTTAAGACCCGCTATTTCGCAGAGCTGGACAATAATCCCCAGTCCGTCGATCAGCTTTTGGCGCAGGTGCGCCGGGATACCGTAACCCTTGTTTACGGTGCAAAAGACAAGGAACATAACGACGCTGTTGCGCTTCGGGAGTATCTTGAAGCTCGGGCTTCCTAGCCGGATGCAGGTTTTAGGCAAAACAACGATGCCGCGGACTAAAAAAGGCCCACCCGTACACCTGGAGGATTTGCCGAACATCGGCCAGGCTATCGCCGCCGATCTTCGCCGTATTGGCATCGTCCGGCCCGATCAACTCGCCAGGCGCGAGCCGCTTGCCATATTTCGCGAACTGTCACCCGTCATGGGCCACCGCCACGATCCTTGCGTGCTCTATACCTTGCTCTCGGTAAGGCATTTTCTTGAGTGCGGCGAGGCCCTGCCGTGGTGGAAATTCACCGCTGAAGGAAAGATCCTTCTGCAGGCGGGCGAGGAGGGAAGCCCGCCATGAAACCACGCATTTCAGTCATTCCCCTCGGCGACGGGCCAGAAAAACATACCCGTAGATGATCAGGTTTGCCGCGACAAGCGCCATGGCAAGCAGGTAACGCAGCTTGATGGTGAGGTTCTCGGGATAGAGAAGCAGGGCAACATAATGCTCGATGAATCCGCCCGCATAGCCTGCCTCGCCTCCTCTTTCCCGGAGTAAATTCTCCAGTGGAGTAAGCGGGCAGACCCAATCCGCCCACTCGATCGCCACCCCCCAGCACACGGCGGAGAGATGTACAGGGAGAAGGGAAGGGCGGCGGAGCAACAGCAGGCCTCCCAGTACGGTAAAAAGGGCGAAGGCGAGATGGAGCAGGAGGATAGCGTCGGCGGCCAGGCGGTAGATCATGGTTTGTCGGCTGCCTGGAGGATGGTGTCAACCTCCGGCCTGTCTCCCGGCCCGGAGCCGACATGATGCAGCCGCAAAATGCCCTGCGGATCGATCAGCACATCACCGCCTCGTTGCCGGATATCGCCCGACGATTTTTTCGGCAGTTGGCCGCGTGCAATTTCCTTGAGATAGGCCCACCAGGTACCTGGTCCCCAGACATCCCAAAAGCCGGCGTCAAGCATGCCATAGGCCCGGTAGAGTTCCCGGTTCGCGTCAACAAGCAACGGCCACTCGAGACTATTTTCCTCCATATATTGACGGGCCAGGAAACCGGCCTCAAAGGTAACTACGACCACCTTGATATTTTTTGTCGAAAGCTCATCTTTCCGCTCCCGCAACTGCGAGAGATGCCTCTGGCAGGGCAGTCAACCGAGATGCCGGTGAAAGACCATCAGCAGCCAAAAACCGCTATAATCCGAAAGCCGGTGCACTTGGCCGGCGGCATCTTGAAGTTGAAAGGGAACAGCGGGTTGATTCACTCTCTTCATTTCCATTGATGACCTCTTGCCTCTTGCCTCATTCCTGACTCTCTGAAATCAATTTCCGGAGGGGTTATTTTCCATTCTATTCTTTTATCTTTTCTTTATCCAGGAAATGGATGCTACGGCTCCCACATTGGCAGAATCAACAACGGTGCGCACGGCGCACCCTACAAAAGTGTATTATAATACATTGATTTCCAACTTGATGTTTTGATATCATTAGTATGTCTTTCAAGGGCGTTAAGCTCTACCGTGATCGAAGGCCATAACTCAATTGAGCGAACCGGAGAAACAGATGAATGGGCAAGAATACTACCGTCGCGTAATCGACCGGCTGAAAAACTGTTATCAGTTCGGGCACTATGTTATTGCCGCGGGCGATGAGCTGGCGGCAGAGACGCATGATACTATTTTCCCGTCGATAGCCGCCACTGTTGATCAGCTTGAAAAATTCACCCTGGAAAGGGGGCTTCAGGTTCATCTTCCGATTGTCGGAGAAAGGTCCCGCTCGGTATTGATGCCGCTTGATATTGAAATCTTTCTCGCAGCGGATAACTACAAGCTCTATACGGACAAAGAGTCTCAAAAACAACTTTTCAAGCAGATGGTCCCGTCCATGCGTTTTGTCGAGGAGCTCTTCCGCTCAAAAGGCATTCCCTATCTGCTCGATTATACCCCCTCCGGCTGCCACCTGTTGTTCCAGAATATCATGGGAACGAGAGCTAGTGGAGAGCTGCGGAAAATAGGCTTTGTGGAAGGCGATCTCATCAAGGCCTGCAATTACATTGATCCCCATGACATCAGGCGCTGGTATGGTATCTCCCTGGATGCAGCCCATGTATTCAACGGGCTCGGCAAGCTGGCGGAATATATCGGCCTGCTGGCCATGGAGAGATTTCAAGGCAATGAGGCCGCGGGACTTTTGCCGGTCACCATTTCCGACAGCGCTGATCACTGTATCAACATTGACAATACCTGGAGCGAAGGTTCTCCTTTCATGCGGGCCATCCGCAGTCCTTTCAGCCTGCACAAGAAAAATCAGGAGAAGTACGGGAATTATCACCAGCCTCCTCTGGTGGATGTCATCGGCACCTGTTTTGACGGACAAAGAATAACCGAAGCACCCGATATCGATTTTGTGCTGGATTGCATGTGGGACCTGGAAAAGGCGGCGGATCATGCCCGGAGATTTTCCGGATTCATCCCGTCTTCGAACGAGACCCTGATCGATTTTATCGATGAATACAGGGCCTCCGATCTTTTTCTGTTTCACCGTGATTTCGACGGCCAGAAAGACATCCCCCGGGGACAGGCGCTGGAATATGCGAAAAAAGAGGAACACATTCCGGATTGGACCAGAAATATTCTTCATTCCCCCAATCCTTCAGCCCTCCAACCCAAAATGCTTATCGGTTTTGTCTACGATTTTCTGATATATGCTCACTGGAAACCGAAACATATCGCCAACATTCTCCGTGATATGTATCAGAATCCGTCATTCAATTGGACCCAGGATTTTTTCAAGTACCCCGCCGAAGAGAAGGCGAATTTCTGGGCCAGGACGTACAGCGCCGTCGCACTCTGGAAAACCGGCAAACTCCGTGTGCGGTAACAGGCAATTCGATTAAGCCGACCTGCTACCCGCTTCAGGAACGGTGGTGCTGTCCCTTGCTTTTCAGTCGTAACAACGCCAGCTGTTCGGGCCGTTGCTTAAAGGGGAGCGCTTTTTACGGCCAGGAGATCCAGCTCCGCGAGTCAGGCGGCCATGGTCTTGGCTGAAGGTCCTGCCCCGGGCCCGGATGGCCAGGGCGAGGGCCTTGGGGATGTTGATCGCCTGGTTTAAGGCCAACCGTTCCTGGTAATCACGGGCAAAATCTCCTGGTATGCGCAGCGACCAGTTGTCCTCACTCACCGTGCCCGGCCGGTTGTAGATATCCTTCACTCCCAGCAGATCCGTGAAGAAGATCATGACGTTGCCGGCGGGTCCGGCAAAGAGGTCGGCAACCTTTGCCTGGACGAGTTCGCCGGCGTCCGTTGCCAGTTTAGCTCTCCATGTCTCTGCGCCTTCTCCGCCTTCCGGCAGCAGTCGCCAGGCCAGGTACTCGGCCTGCTTTCGGGCAGCATCCGAGGCGCACCATTGGTCGGCCAGGAGCCAGATGGGCGGGGTGTCGTGGTTGCCCAGCATGATCCAGTCCTCGGGGCTGGCGTTTTCGCCCCGGTAGACATCCGCCGGATTGTCGAGATCCGCCTTCTGGGTGACCCGGAAGCGGCCCAGCCCGTGCCGCTCCATGACCCGGCCGGATGGGGTAGGGGCTGGGTGGAGAGGATCTCGCAGGCGATGGCGTGGGAATCCCGGCCTTTGCCGCGGGCCGCGCTGCATGATGATGTCGATCAGCAGGCCGTAGCGCTCCACCTGAGCCGGCTCAGCTCCCGCACCCAGTCGTCGGCATAACGGGGCCGGTCGTGATTGATCTGATCCGGCCGCGGGATGGCGAAGGCGGCAAGTTCCGGGTGATCGGGCAGATCGGGCGAGGCGAAGAGCCGCGCCCCGGCCTGCACGGCGGCCAGCGGGTCGTCCTGCTCCGGCCCGGTAGACCCAGGGGCAGACCAGGCCGTGGGGGTGATCGATGCGCAGGCCGTCGAACTCGCGGAGCATCTTTTACCAGTCGCTGGCGCAGAAAACGGAGTGCCGAGCCGGGGCGGCCGGTGGAGTCTGCAAAATAGCGGCCAGGATCGAGGACCGGATAGTTCCAGGGCTGACCCTCGGGATTCGTGCGGCTGCGGGGAGCGCCCATGACGTAGCCGGACAGCAGGAAGGACTGGGCGAACCAGGCGTCGCGGCCGGAGAAGCCTATCTGAAGATCGCCAAAGAGTTCGAGCCCGAGCTGCTGCGTGTAGCGACGCAGCTCCCGGTGCTGCCGATCCAGCAGAAACTGGGCAAAGGCGTAGGCCGCGATGGCCTCGCGGTGTTCGGTGAAGAGGGCTCGCGCGCCGGGCCGCGATTCTTCGATCCCCCTTCCGGTGCCGGGTTGCCAGAGCTGCCGGTCGAGCGCGGCCTCGCGGCTTCCCTCCCAGCTCCGCCAGTTGCGTCCGCCATAGTGGTAACGAAGGGCCTCGTACAGGCCGTCCCGCATGAGCCAGCCGCCGTTTTTCTTTCGGAAGAGGGCAAACTCCCGGGCCAGCTCGCACTCCCCCGGCCGTAGCCTTACCTGGTAACGCCGCCACACCTCCTCCAGGATCCGCGACCGTGCATAGCAGGCATATTCGTGAACCGTACGGAGCGACCGGCCGCCGGCCGTCCCGCCACCAGCTCCTCCAGGGTCTCGCGGCGCAGCAGTTCGCCCCAGGCCGCGCTGGTCAGCGGCAGCGGGGCCAGGGACAGGCGGTTGCGCGAAAAGAGCGTACCATCGTAAGGCGAGGAGTTGGTGGGCGAGGTCATGCCCTGGGGACCCAACTGCACCCCGTTAAAGCCCAGGGAGCGGACAAAGGCGACAAATTCGCGGGAGCCCGGCGCTATAGGGGGAGCCCCGGCCGATATCCTCTTCCGGCCGGCAGGGAAAGGCCGGATCCTGAATGCCGAGCAGGAGCCGGCGGATGCCGAGCAGCCGTAGCGCCTCCAGGATCGCGGCAGGCGGTGCGGCCACGGATTCATCCTCGCGATTTCCCTGCGGCTCCCTGGGGTGTGCCTCTTCGGATTCAGGCATCTTTTTTCCGCCTGAAGAGGATCATGGCCAGCGGCGGCAGGGTCACCATGAGTGAGTGGTAATGGCCGAAGGCCGCCACCGGCGTGGCCTCGACACCGCCGAGATTGCCCTGGCCCGATCCGCGTAGAGGGGGGCGTCGCTGTTGAGGATTTCCTCCCAGAAGCCGCCTGCGGGTACGCCCAGTCGGTGGTTGTGGCGGGGGATGGGGGTGAAGTTGCAGGCACAGACCAGCACATCGTCCTTGTTGCGGCCATAACGCAGAAAAGAGATGACACTCTGTTCGGAGTCGTTGGCGTCGATCCAGGAGAAGCCCGCGGCCTCGAAGTCCTGTTCATGAAGGGCGGCTTCTCCCCGCATGGTGGTGTTCAGGTCACGCACCCATCGCTGCAGGCCCCGGTGATCTGCATTCTCGAGCAGATGCCAGTCCAGGCCTGCATCGTGGTTCCACTCCGACCACTGGCCGAATTCGCCACCCATGAAGAGGAGCTTCTTGCCGGGATGGGTGAACATGAGACCGAGGAGCAGGCGGAGGTTGGCAAAGCGCTGCCAGCGGTCACCGGGCATCCTGGTCAGGAGCGATCCCTTGCCGTGCACCACCTCGTCGTGGGAGAGGGGGAGCAGGAAGTTCTCCTGGAAGGCGTAGACCAGGCTGAAGGTGAGCTGGTTATGGTGATACTTGCGGTGGATGGGGTCCTTGGCCATGTAGAAGAGGATGTCGTGCATCCAGCCCATGTTCCATTTGAGCCCGAAGCCCAGCCCCCCCAGATAGGTTGGACGGGAAACCATGGGCCAGGTGGTGGATTCCTCGGCGACCATGATCACATCCGGGTGTTCCTGGTAGACGAGCTCGTTGCAGCGCCGGATGAAACTGATGGCCTCCAGGTTTTCCCTGCCGCCGTGGATATTGGGGATCCACTCGCCATCTGCCCGGGAGTAATCGAGGTAAAGCATGCTGGCCACCGCGTCCATTCGGAGGCCGTCGGCGTGGTAGACCTCCAGCCAGAAGAGGGCGTTGGCCAGGAGAAAGTTGACCACCTGCGGACGGCCGAAGTTGAAGATGGCGGTGTCCCAGTCCTGGTTTAGTCCCTGCCGGGGATCGGCGTGCTCGTAAAGATGGGTGCCGTCGAAATAAACAAGGCCATGCCCGTCGCGTGGGAAATGGGCCGGCACCCAGTCGAGGATGACGCCGATGCCATGGCAATGAAGGGAGTCCACCAGGAACATGAAGTCGTGGGGTGTACCGAAGCGGCTGGTGGGGGCAAAGTAGCCCACCGGCTGATACCCCCAGGAACCGTCAAAGGGGTGTTCGCATATGGGCAGGAACTCCACGTGGGTGAATCCCATCTCTGCGACATAGCTCACCAGTTTTTCAGCCAGTTCCCGGTAGGTGAGCCAGCGGTTGCCCTCCCCCCGCATCCAGGAGCCGAGATGGACCTCGTAGATGGACAGGGGACTCGCGAGTCCGTTTTTCTCCTTCCGCTCCGCCATCCAGAGGTCATCGCCCCAGCCATATTCCCCCATGTTCCAGATCCGGGAGGCGGTCTGGGGGGTGATTTCGGCAGCGAAGCCGAAGGGATCGGCCTTCTGGACCCGGTAGCCTCCGTAGCGCGAGGTGATGGCGTACTTGTAGAGCTGGCCATGACCAGCGCCGGGGACAAATCCGACCCAGAAGCCGCTTTCGGAATGGTTCTCGAGCATTGCCACCCCTTCCCGCCAGTCATTGAACTCACCGGCAACGGATACCTCGGCCGCGCCCGGGGCCCAGACGGCAAACCAGGTTCCCTGAAGACCTTTGTCCCGGCCCGGGTGGGCGCCAAGTTTTTCCCAGGCCCGGTAGTGTTGCCCCTCGTTCAGCAGATGGACGTCATAGTCGGATAGAAAAGAAGTATTGCTCATGTTCATGGCTCCTTACTCGCGGGTAGAAAGGTCAGAATTCCCTCCAGGGGGATGCGCAGCCAGTCGGGACGGTTGTTCAGTTCGTACTCGGTTTCGTAGAATGCCTTGTCGAGGATAAAGGAATTCAGCAACTGTTCCAGGTGTTTTTCCCTGGCAGGGAGGAAGGAGGCGCCGGCGGCGCGGTCGAGATACCCGTACAGGAAGGCGGTCCGTGCCCATTCCTCCCAGCTCTGCAACCGTCTGCTCAAAATTGCTGACTCCTCCGGGGACGCTTCCTGCCTGGATAAAAGGATGGTTGTGGCGGCATAGGCAAAGGAGCGGAGCATGCCGGCCACATCCTTTATGGGGGAATGCTTCTCCTGTCGTTCGGCAAGGGTTCTGAGCGGTTCGCCTTCGAAATCGAGGAGGATCCAGTCCGTTCCCCGCCGGATGACCTGGCCCAGGTGGTAGTCGCCATGGCAGCGGATGCGGGTGGCGCTGCTCTTCATCTCGGCAAGTTCATGTAAGCGGGTGATGAGCCGGTCGCCTTGGGCAAGTACGAGGTTGGCCCTGTCCTGGATGTCGGCGGGAAGTCCCCGAAGATTGGCGTTCAGGTGCTCCAGGGCCTGCCTGGCATGGAGCGAGAAAATATCGGCAAGGCCCTGGAGATAGATCTGATCCAGCGCCTCCGGTTTGAAGGCCGGTTGTCGCGTCGAGCCGGCCAGGGCCACATGGAACTCGGCGGTCCGTCTTCCGAGGTTTTCAAAGGTGGTGAGTCCTTCCCCAAATGCAGCACAACCGCCGCTTTTACCATAGGAAGCTGCCGCTGCCAGAAGCGTCATTCCGGCAAAGGGACGGAGCTCCCCCTCGGGCAGATTCCGGGTTCTCTCCACAAAGTCGTGGGCCGACTGCAGGGCATAAGACCAGCCGTCGCCGTCGCTCGCGAGGTAGGGCTGGAGCATGGCAAGCGCGGCCGTTTGGCCATGGAACGTGAGCAGAATACCGCCGGCAACAGGCGCCAGGGCGGCAAAATCGGTGTGATCTGTAAGCTGCAGACTGATGGCAAAGTCGGGGTTGGTGCCATCCTCAATCCGCCGGTAAAGCTTGATGATGGCCTGCTCATCCAGCACAACCGAAGTGTTGCTCTGTTCAAGTCCCAGGCTGCGGACCTTGGTGCAGGGGCTTTCCGCCGGCAGCGCCTGGTCAAAGGCGCGGGTGGCAAAAGCCTTGATTGTGCCCCCCCGGACGGTGGGGAAGGTGCGGCTGTTGGCCATGGCCTCGAAGAGTTCGCAGCTGGCAAATCGGTCTGCCAATCCGTCCAGGAATATCCCGTCAGACTTAGGGCTCTTGAATATGGCGAGGACACTTTCCGGGGCCTCACCGGCAAGACGCTTCGCAGCCGGTCCGGTCACCACCTTCAGCGGCAGGCAGTAGCGTTCCTTTTCGCCCTCGCCGAAACTCACGGTGAGAAGGATGATAAAAAAGCCGCCCCCAATCTTGCTCCAATCGGACAGGGCGACGCTGGTGATGGTCCGGGATTTACTTCGGAACCAGCGCTGACCCGGGAGCCAGGCGGGGAGGATTTCATTTTCCAGAACATGCTGGAAAGTCCCTTCCAGCTGCCCGGTCCAGTTCTCGGAGATGGAGAGGGCGTGAAGTTGTGATGTGGCGCTATCCTGTGTTTGGGCGAGGCGAATAGCTTCGGCTCGGCGGCTCCAGCCGGAACCAGTAGAAGGAATGAGGCCCGATGGTGATAAAGTAGGGAAGCTCGCCGATGGCGGGAAACTCGGTGCGGCCGATCATCTCCACCGGCACCCATCCCTGGAATTCCGAGAGGTCAATTTCCACCGGCTGGACAAAGCGGGAGAGGTTGGCCACCGCCAGGATCACCTCCGTCTTGTAGCGACGCAGGTAGACCAGCACCTTGCGGTTTTCCGGCCTCAGAAACTGGAGGCTGCCCCGGCCGAAGGCCTTGTGCTGGCGGCGAAGCGCTATCATCCTTCTCATGAACTGCAGCAGTGACGAAGGGTCCCTTTCCTGGGCCTCCACATTGATGGATGGTAGCCGTAGACCGGATCCATGATCATCGGCAGATAGAGGCGGGCGGCGTCGGCCTTGGAGAAACCGGCGTTCCGGTCGGCTGACCACTGCATGGGGGTGCGCACCCCGTTGCGGTCGCCCAGAAAGATGTTGTCGCCCATGCCGATCTCGTCGCCGTAATAGATGATGGGGGTGCCGGGGAGCGAGAAGAGCAGGCTGTTCAACAGCTCCATCCGCCTGCGGGAGTTGTTGAGGAGGGGCGCCAGCCGGCGGCGGATGCCGACATTCACCCGCATGCGGGGATCCTTGGCGTATTCACGGTACATATAGTCCCGCTCCTCGTCGGTGACCATCTCCAGGGTGAGTTCGTCGTGGTTGCGCAGGAAAATAGCCCACTGGCAGTCAGCGGGAATATCCGGCGTGGACTCAAGAATCTCGGTGATGGGCCTCCGGTCCTCCTGGCGCAGGGCCATGTAGATCCTCGGCATGAGCGGAAAATGAAAGGCCATGTGGCACTCGTCTCCTTCCCCGAAATAGGCCGCCGTATCCTCCGGCCACTGGTTGGCCTCGGCCAGCAGCATCCGGTCCTGGTAATGGCGGTCCATCTGCCGCCGGATCTCCTTGATCACCGCGTGGGTCTCAGGCAGATTCTCGTTGTTCGTGCCCTCGCGGACACAGAGGTAGGGTACCGCGTCGAGTCGGAGTCCGTCCACCCCGATGTCGAACCAGAAGTTGAGTACGCGGGTGACAGCCTTCACCACCTGGGGATTATTGAGATTCAGGTCCGGCTGATGGGAGAAGAACCGGTGCCAGTAATAGGCCCCGGCCACCTGGTCCCAGGCCCAATTGGAGATCTCGGTATCGGTGAAGATGATGCGTGTTTCTGGAAATTTTCTGTCGGTATCGCTCCAGACATAGTAGCGGTGGCGGGCCGATCCCGGTTTGGCCCGACGGGCCGCCTGAAACCAGGGATGCTGGTCCGAGGTGTGGTTTATCACCAGCTCGGTGATGACCCGTAAGCCCCGGCGGTGGGACTCGCGCACGAAATTCCGGAAGTCGCGGAGTGTGCCGTAATCGGGATGCACCCCACGGTAGTCGGAGATGTCGTAGCCGTCGTCCCTGAAGGGTGAAGGATAGAAGGGCAGGAGCCAGATGGTGTTGACGCCGAGCTCCTGGATGTAGTCGAGCTTGCTGATCAGCCCGCGGAAATCGCCCCTGCCGTCGGCGCTGCTGTCGTAGAAGGCCTTGACGTGCAATTCATAGATAATGGCGTCCTTGTACCAGAGGGATCGGGCCTGATTTTTCGCGTCCATGCTCTGCCTTCCTTTACATAAAGTAATCGAAATCCCGTTCGGTGCGTACCCGCCGACGCAGCCGGAAGATCTGGGCAGGTGACGAGGCCGGGTCGAGGCGCAGATAGTTGCGGGGGCCCTGCCAGAGGTAGCGACCTTCGCCCAGCAGGTCATGAACCTGATAGGACTCGGTTTCACCGATTCCAAACTCCCCCAAGGGAACTGAAGCCAGCCCTCATGGGCGTGGTGGGGGTCGAGGTTCACCGCCACCAGGATGATGTTGCTCTTGTCCGGCGTGGTCTTACCGTAGCAGAGGATCTGCTCGTTGTCCACGGGGTAGAAACGGAGATGAAAATTGTGGGCAAGGGCCGGATTCTCCCGGCGGATATGGTTCACCAGGCTGATGTAATCCATGAGGCTTTCTGGCCTGTTCCAGTCCCGCTGGCGGATCTGGAATTTTTCCGAGTCCCGGTACTCCTCGGTGCCGGGCAGGGCCTCTGCCTCGCAGAGTTCGAAACCGCTGTACACCCCGTAGCTGGAACTCAGGGTGGCGGCCAGGACCAGCCGGGTAATAAAGGCGGGGCGCCCCCCGAACTGGAGATACTCAGGCAGGATATCCGGAGTATTGAGGAAGAAGTTCGGCCGGAAGAACTCACGGACCCCGCTGCGGGTGAGTTCGGTGAGATATTGGGTTATCTCATGGCCGGTGTTGCGCCAGGTGAAGTAGGTGTAGGACTGGTTGAAGCCGGCCTTGGCCAGGGCATACATGACCGTGGGCCGGGTGAAGGCCTCGGCAAGAAAGATGACCTCCGGCCATGCTGCCCGGATCTGGCCGATAAGCCATTCCCAGAAGTGAAGGGGCTTGGTGTGGGGGTTGTCGACGCGGAAGACGGTGACCCCCTGATCCATCCAGAAAAGAAGGATCCGCGCCAGCGCCTGCCACAGGTCCCGCCACTCCCGGCACCCGAAATCCAGGGGGTAGACGTCCTCATACTTCTTGGGCGGGTTTTCCGCGTATTTGATTGTGCCGTCGGGCCGATGGAGGAACCATTCGGGATGCTCCCGCACCCAGGGGTGATCCGGCGAACACTGGAAGGCGATGTCTATGGCGACCATGAGGCCATGGCCGTGGGCCGCTTCAACGAAATGGCGGAAGTCCTCCAGGGTGCCGAGGTCCGGATGGACGCTGTCATGACCACCCTCTGCCGCGCCGATGGCCCAGGGACTGCCGGGATCACGCGGATCGGCGGCCACACGATTGTTCCGCCCCTTGCGGTGGGTGCGGCCGATGGGGTGGATGGGCGGCAGGTAGAGGATGTCGAAGCCCATACGGGCGACATAGGGGAGAAGGCCCTCTGCATCACGGAAGGTGCCTGATCTGCCGGGCTCTGAGGTGGCGGAGCGAGGGAAAAGCTCGTACCAGGCGCTGAAACGGGCATGCACCGGCTCCACATCCACGGCGAGTGGGGGATGCTCCGTGGCCCTTTCGCGATCGGGATAACGATCCATGAGGTTCTGCAGATCAGGGGCAAGTGCCGCTTCAACGCGGATTTCAGCAGGTTGATGCCGGTCACCAAGGATGCCGGCGCGCTGGGCGAGCAGGGTCCGATCAGGGGAAGAGGCGCGGGCGGCAGCCTTCTCCACCATGGCCGCACCTTCAAGGAGTTCGCTGTCCACCTCCTGGCCCGCCCCGGCCTTTTTTCTTAGCTCTTCCCGCCAGGTGCCGAAGGGGTCAACCCAGCCGATAACCGAATAGTAATGGGGTTCAAGACTGATGATCGGGAAGGAGGCGCGCCAGCGATCATTGCCGAGAAAGCGCATGGACGTCTCCGTCCATGCGCTGGCTGCTGCCGCCCGGTACCGGAGCATGACCGCCAGGACGTCGTGACCATCGGCAAAGACGTCCGCGGTCACAATCACTTCCTCGCCCGGGGTCCGCTTGATGGGGTAGCGGCCATCGTTTACCGCGGGCTGGACATTTTCTATCCAGACCCGGCGGGCGAGATCCTCGCCAGGGGGAGCCAGGATGCGGCTGGGGCTCTGCTTCATTCTGCGTCCTCCAAGTTGTTGTGAAAAATTAGAGATCAATCATCGCTTTCCGACAGTGTTGGTAGGTACGGGGTAATACAGAGACGGTACGGAATTCAGGGAATGGGTTTACGTTTCGAACAGCCCCTGGCAGGGATGTCTCGGAAACGGTCCGGCACCAGGCCTTTTAAGGATGCTTGCTGTTTTCTTGATCTTGAAAAATTAAAAAGAATTACTATTAGCTTATGGCAAGGGGGGGGCGGTGTCAAGGCCGCAATCCGACCAGGGAGGTGAGGCCAGCCTTTACCAGACAGCGTTCAATACAGCCTTCCTCCAGCGTTTGTCGAAGGCCAAAATGATGATTGTTATGAAGAAGTTGTGGGTAAAGGTTATCTTGTGTATTATAAACGTGAAACGGGTAAGTTTTTCAACAGAGAAAAAAAGCCAGCAAGGATCGCTCTGCCCATGAGGCGGTAGCGGTTCCAGGAGATTTTTATGGGTAACCAAGGTCGTCCCGATAACGATAAGAAACTGGGGGTGCTGATCGGCGGCTCCGGCCTGATCGGCGGTGGCATTCTCGACTATTTCAAGACCCGGAGCGAAGTCGAGTTCGAGCTGCTGGCACCCAACAGCAAACGTTTGAGTTTGCGGGACTCGAAGGATATACGGCTTTATCTCAAACGGTACACACCGGATTTTATCATCAATAGCGCCATCACCGCCATTGACAGTAATCCTCATCTTACTCTGGAAATAAATTACCTTGGTACGATCCATCTGGCCAGGGCAGCGGTCGATCTGGGTATTCCCTATATCCATTTCAGCTCTGCCGCGGTCATGCCGCCTGGAACAAATCTTGGGGAAGATGATCAGCTGGAATTAACACCTGAACTGGCCAATTACCCCAAGTCTAAGTTAATGGCGGAACTGGCCCTTGAAGAAATGCACCGTACTTACGGGCTTGATTATACCAATATCCGTCTGGCTGTAGTCTATGGCGCGCATGATCACAAAATTCAGGGCTTTCAGCGGATGCTCTTTGCGCTGGCTGATCAAACCATGCCGTTTCTTTTCACCAATCGGCAGGCCATGCATTCTTACACCAATGCAAAAAAGATCCCCTTTTTCGTCCATCATCTTCTGAGGCATCGGCAAGAGTTCGGCGGCCAGACTTTTAACTTTGTTGATCCCAATCCCGTATCATTGAGCGAACTTATTCTCACGATCAAGTCTTATCTGGAGCTGAAGCGCCCAAGGGAAATTTTCCTGCCTTATCCCCTGGCCAAGTTCGGGGCCAGATGCATGGATGCTTTGACCCGGCTGCTGAGAGGGATCGGCATTGAGTCCAAGATGCCGCCCGAGTTGATGTTTATGCAGAATTTTTACCAGACGCAGACTCTCTCAGCGACAAAACTCAATCAGTCGAGCTTTGTCGATCCGGATCCTGAGGCCACCGTTTTTACGGAATTGCCGAGGTTAATCCAATATTATCTAAGTCGCTGGGAAGATCTCAATCTTATTGTGCCTTATGATAAGATTCTATTTGATCCGAGCAGACAGTCCGAAATTTTTGTGAACGAGCCGGAGAAGATGCTGGCATCCCTTGGTGATGATGTTGGCCATCCTTTTCTGGATACCTGCATGTGGCCCCGGGGTGCTGATATCGATTCCGAGCCTTTAATTTAGAAAGCCAAGGCATGATTTAACAGCCAGGGGCATGGACAGAAAGTCATGCCAAGGAATGGTCTGCTTTTTGATCATGTCGTTTGTTGCTATTTTGCCATTGGCGGGGGAGGTATCCACTTGACATTGGAGGCTGCTTGCCCCTACCATGATGTATGAGAATAAATCTTTGCTGTTGATGTTTTCCTTTCTGTATATGCAATATCTGAATAGGAGAAAAAACCATGGCAACGGTGCAGCAGATTCCCCTTTCCCCCTGGCGGGCCATCATCGAGACAGCCCTCCATGCCAATTCGGTTCGCAAGACCTCCATGGCCGAACTCTATAGCCTCTCGCTTCATCAACCCGAGGTTGTGGCCACCTCTCACCCCATGTACAATCCAGGCCATATGGGCCTTCCCGAGGATGCAGTCGTACTTGTCTCCAACGATGGGTCGGTTGTGGGCCGTACTGCCAGGGCGCGTCTGCTGGTCCGTACCTTTGATAAGCCCCAGAGTGAGGCAATCCAGGCCCTGCTTCGTGAGGCGGTCTACCAGTTCAACAAGCGGCCTGGTCTGCACATGGAAGGGGTCATCGGGCTGCACGCTGATTTCATGATCAAGGCCCATCTCCTGAGTCCTGCGACCGATGCCAAGAATATGCTGGATTGGGGCATGAATTTCTGCCCGTTTATCAAGCCTTGGAGTGATATCTACGCCAAATCGCGGATCATCAACGAGCCTGATATCATCGCCTTTGCTGATCCGGAATGGACTCATCCCGATTATCCGCATGGCTGTGTTATCATCGATGAGATGACCAACTGTATTGCCATCCTCGGGCTGAGATATTTCGGGGAACGCAAGAAGGGGACACTGACCCTGGCCTGGACCATCGGGGTGCGTCATAACATGGTTGCCTGTCACGGAGGCATCAAGAAGATCGGGAATATGCCGCCGGTGGCGGTTTTTGGCCTTTCCGGTTCGGGGAAATCCTCAATCACCAACAGCCTGGATCATGAGGGGTTGCTGACCGCGGAGGAAAAGGTCACCGTGATCCACGATGATGCCTTCCTCATCGACCTGGAACAGGATTTTTCAGTGGCCCTGGAGCCTTCCCTGTTTGATAAGACCGATGCGATTACCTCCGATGACCCGCAGCTCAAATATTTTTATTCGGCCCAGAATGTCGGGGTGATTGCCACGGCCGATGGCGGAAAACGGCTGGTGAACGGGGATGTGCGCAATAACAATGGCCGCTGTCTGAAGAGCCGGGATATGTTCCGCCATGCCGAATTTTGCGAACGGCCTGGCATGCTGATCTGGCTGCAGAAGGATACGAGCCTGCCGCCGATCTCCAAGGTCACGGGCAGCTCACTGGCAGTGGCCATGGGCGCTTCGCTTTCGACCATGCGGGCAAAGGGGGTGGAGAACGTCGATGCCAGGGAACTGAAAAAACTGGTCATTGAACCCTTTGCCAACCCCTTTCGGGTCCATTCTCTGCTGGAGGATTGCGAGCAGTTTCGCAAGCTTTTCAAGATGGGATGTGAGTGTTTCATCATGAACACCCATGCCTTCGGGATAACTGACGATCTGGAGGATATTCCCAAGGAATTGTCACTGGCCATTGTCACCGAACTGGTGCGGGGGAATATCCAGTGGCGGGAGTGGCGCACTTTTAAGGGACTGCTGGTGCCGAAAAATGGCAATGACTGCTTCGGCGCGGATTTCGACCGCAGGTATAAACCATCCCGGGACCCGGCTTATCTGCGTTTCCAGCGTGACCGGATGCAGGATCGCATCACTTTCCTTTCCAGCAAACGTGACGAGGAACATGACATGACCAATACCTTTATCGCGCCCCTGGTCTCAGCCCGGCTGACCATCGACCGGATCCTCGATCCGGATCTCTACCGTTGATTTCCGCCCTTTTAACGATAACTCTGGTAGGCGCCCGGCTGGCCATTCTTTGAGAAGACGATCTGCCACACCTGTATGCACCGGGAGCGAAATCCCCCTGCCATGGAGAGGAGGTAATATTTCCACATTCGATAGAAGGTATCGCCGTATCTGTCCTGCAGCCTTGGCCAGTTCTGATCGAAATTGGCAAACCAGGTGGTCAGCGTTCTGTCGTAGTGAATACCTATGTTATGCCAATCCTCCATGACCAGCAGGAGCTTACTGGCCCTACCAAGTTGCTCGATGGAGGGGAGCATGCCGTTCGGGAAAATATACTTGTCAAACCAGGGGTCTCCGTGGTTGGTTGAGTTGTTTGAACCAATGGTATGGAGCAGGAAGAGAGCGTCCGGCTTCAGGCAACGCTTGACAATCTCCATGAACTCGCGGTAATTTTTATAGCCCACATGCTCGAACATACCGACGGAAACAATGGCGTCAAATTCTTCGTCGAGATCGCGATAATCAAGGAGGCGGATATCGATGGGTAACCCGGCACAACGCTCACGGGCCAGCTTGGCCTGTTCCTTGGAGATGGTCACACCCACCGCTTCAACGCCATGTTTTTGGGCCGCATAGCGGACAAAACTCCCCCAGCCGCACCCTATGTCGAGAACACGCATACCTGGTTTCAGCTGTACCTTCCGGCAGATGAGCTCCAGTTTGGCCTCCTGGGCCTCGCTGAGATCACTGATCCCATTGTTCCAATAGGCACAGCTGTAAGCCATGTGTTTGTCGAGCATGGATTCAAAGAGATCATTGCCGACATCGTAATGTTTTTCGGCCACCTCCAGTGCCTTTTTTTTGTTCTGGCAGTTGGAGAGGGTGGCTTTAATACCACAGAGGATAGCGGATCTGGATTTTTTGAGTTTCTGGTCAAGCTCGTTTCTCAGGACGCGAAAAAAGAATTGATCAAGGGAGTGGCAGTCCCACCAGCCGGCCATATAACTTTCACCCAGAGCCAGAGAACCACCGCAGAGAATATGGTTGAAGAATTCGGGTCTGTGGATCTGGATATCCCAGGGGCGGGGGCCATTGATGCTGATATCGGCAAGGGAAAAAATTTCAGAAATTATCTGCTCAGAAGAGTCTCGGGTACCTGGTGTCATAGGTGCTTTTTCCCTTCTCTCCCAAGATTGGATGTTTTCATTTTCTCTTGTTACCTGAAAAAGCTGTGAGACCATAATGGATTTTACCTCCGGATGTTTCAAAATCTTCGAAGGAGGCTGCTCTCTCCTTACAGTTCAAATCCTACTCTTTCGGCATATCATATTATCCGTATAAAAAACAAGTCGGAGAATAAAACCGTTCTTTGCGGAACAGAAACTTAAGAATTTTTGGCATATGATATTTCAAACTTTTAACTTAAGTAGCTTGAATTATGTATTTATTTTTTATGTTCCTGGCTGCTGATTTGGACTATAATTAGCGTAAACATTACTCAATGATAAACCGGTGCGACCCTGAGGCGCTAAATCGCAACCCAATGTGGGATGATGATTATTTAAAATATTTCTCATTTATCTCCTTGCAACTTAACCTGTATTTAGATGTATACTTTAAGAAGAAGTACCAGAAATGAAGAAAGGAGGTAGGGGAATCAGGCAACCATTTGCTTATCAGGGCTCGTTTCAGCAAGGATACGCAGATGACAGGCAGGGACAATGTACAAGGAGGGTTTTTATGAACCGGAAACAGGGAACCATGAACCAGAAACAGGGAAGGCATGATAAGTTGATCCAGGAAAAGCGTCATGACACCTATCAGGAACGTGAAAAGTGGCCGGAGCCTACTGTCTGCAGTGAATGCAATGCCGTGTTTTTGGAAGGAAGGTGGGCGTGGTTGGAACCCTCTGACAAGGCCAATACCATTGTCTGTCCGGCCTGTCAGCGTATTAAGGATGCGTTTCCAGCCGGCTATCTGGAGATAAAAGGTGCCTTCTTCGACAGTCATCGCGAGGAGCTGCTGGGTCTGATTCACAACCTTGAGGCCCAGGAAAAAGGCGAACACCCAATGGAGCGGCTGATGGCCATTACCGCAGAAGAAGATCAGACCCTGATAACCACCACCGGCATCCATCTGGCCCGGCGGATTGGTGAGGCCTTGCAACATGCGTATGAGGGAGATCTTGACTTCACTTACGGTGATGCGGAAAAAATTATTCGTATGACCTGGATCCGGGAATAGGAACAGCTTTATATGATCATTGAATTTATTCCGTGACAGGGGCTGACAACTGGAGGTGGTTGAGCAGATGATGGACAGACAAAAAATTGATGCCATGCTTCAAACCATTGAAACCGAATGCCGGATCACCCAGGGATATACCGGACTGTCGTCATTGCGACCGGAGGTTATGGAGGCCATGCGTCTGGTCTCGCGGCAGGAATTCGTACCGCCCACCCTGAAAGCAATGGCCTATGAAAATTCCCCCCTGCCCATCGGCAATGGTCAGACCATCTCCCAGCCTTTCATCGTTGCCCTGATGACTGATCTCCTCTGCCCGGAGAAAGGAGATGTGATCCTGGAGGTAGGCGCCGGCTCAGGATACCAGTCTGCTATACTTTCCCGGCTGGTGAAGCAGGTCTATGCCATTGAAATTATTCCGGACCTGGCTGCAAAGGCAGCAGAGGTTTTGCAGAGGCTGGGATACGAGAACGTGGAGGTTCGCCAGGGTGACGGCTACAAAGGTTGGCCCGAACATGCCCCTTTTGACGGCATCATTGTCACTGCCGCCGCCAGTCATGTACCACTTCCCCTGCAGGAGCAACTCAAGCCGGGAGGGAAATTGGTCATACCCATTGGTCGGCCCTATAGCTTTCAAGAACTGTTGGTGCTGGAAAAGGACCAGAAAGGGATGTTCACTACCAGGAATGTATTGTCTGTCTCCTTTGTCCCGCTCACCCGCGAACTGATGTGACAGATGATAAAGACAACCGATTGTCATGATTGACCATGAACCCTATATACCCGGAGGAGAGCCATGCAAGTACCATTACAGATCACCTTTCGCAATATGGAAACATCCGAGAAGATAGAAACCGATATCCGAAAACGGGTCGACAAGCTGACCAGTCACCATCCGGAGATCATCAGCTGCCACATCGTAATTGAGGCTCCGGCCCAACGCCATCAAAAAGGCGGGCTCTTCAAAACCAGGATTGATATTAGTTGTCCGGAGGGAAAGTTTGTCATCAACCGGGAACCACCGGCCCAGCGTAAAGACCATGAGGACGTATTCATATCTCTGCGCGATGCCTTTAATGCCGTTGATCGCCAGCTGGATGAATACTCATCCAAGCGCAAAGGGGAGGTCAAGATGCATGAGGAGGTGCCTCGAGGCCGGATCAGTGAGCTCTTCCCCATGGAGGATTATGGAACCATCACCACCCTGGATGAACGGGAAATCTATTTCCACCGTAACAGTGTCCTCAATATGGATTTCGATGCCCTGAACATCGGCGACATGGTCCGCTTTCATGAGGAAGCCGGCAATTATGGCCCCCAGGCCAGCACTGTCAAAGTAGAGGGATGATGAGTGGGCAAGGAGAAGGTTTCACCCATACGCTTGTGTGTCAGGATGGCTGTTTCTGTCTGGAATGTTGCAGGATATTTTTTAATGATTCAATAACCTTACTTGCCTCTTCCTTGGTTAATTCGTCGATTTCAGTCTTCTGATAATATTTTTTCAGGAAATTGTGGAAGTGCTCTTCGTCCCAACGGAGGTCAGCAAGGAGATGGTTGATAAAATATTTCTGTCTGAAGGTAAGGCCATATCGGTTGGTCTGATACCGTTTGCTCCGGGCAAAATAGCGGAGTAAACGGTTAAAGGCATTCTCGTCGAGATCCTTGGCCGAGCGGACTCCGGTCACCTGCTGCAGGATATCCCTATATTCCTGGTCGGAGAGGTTGAGCTCACGCTTGACAATGTGAATGAGGGCCAGTTTTTTTTGGTCGAGTCCGGTCTCAAATTTCATCGGTATCCTCCCTTTACAGCAACGCGGATTTCCCATAAAATCACAAAAGCCCCTTCATGCAAAGACATGAAGGGGCTTTTGTGATTTACAGCCTGAAAACAATGGAATTGTTATTCGTCAATATCAACCTTTGCAATTTTTGCTCCTGGTTTGATCGCATCTCCCACCTTGACCGATATGGTGGTTACAATTCCGGCAATGGCACTGACCACGGGGGTCTGCATCTTCATGGCCTCCATCATGGCTATCTGTTCACCGGCAGCCACCTCCTGACCTTCCTTGACGCTGATCTCACAGATGTTTCCGGCAAAAGGAGCGCGGATATCACCATTCTTGGCCAGGGCCTGGATCTCCTCCTTGGAAAGAACGGTAGCGGCTGCAGCGACCCCCTCTTTGGCCTCGGGAGCAAAGGCGTAGATGCGCTGATGATGATCCACGTTGAGATAGACATTGGATTCGCCATTATGTTCATTGACCATGGACGGTCCGATTTCGATGACGTGCTCCTTGCCGTAATGATCGGTAAAGGAGAGGGTTGCTCCCACGTTAAATTCACCCTGATGCAGAAAGATGGAAGGCGGCAGGACATAAACCTTGCCGAATTTTTCCTCGAACTTGAAAAAGTTGACCGCATCATTGGGGTGCTGCAGATAGAGGACCAGCTGCTGCTCGGTGGGTTCATGGCCGATTCGTTTGGCTCAGGGTTTTGCGTTCCTGCTCGATATCGATGTCCTCGATCTCGTCCATGCCGCCCTTCCTCTTCCAGGATTTTCTGCCAGTCGGCGCCCGAAGACCTTCTCGTAGATCCAGTCGGCCGGCTGGTAAAAGGGAAAGGGTCCATACTTGCCAAGGAGCAGGTTCTTCAGGTCGCCGGAGGGGTTGCCGTAGCGTTCGCCGCCCTGACGTTGCTCACCGCCGTGGTCCAGAGGATCTGGGAGCCGGGGGTTACGCTCCAGTAGTTGCCGAGCTCCACCTGGACTCTTGGGCAATTCTTTGTGGAGGATCTCGGGCATCTTGTCGAGGAAACCGCCCTTTGACCGCCTGCTCGAAGCTGCTGCCCATGGCCCCGCCCGGCAGCTTGTGGATCTGCACGGTGGGCGAGAAGCCCTTGATCTGGGACTCAAAGTACTCGTAATGTTGCCGCTCGTCGCGCATGACCTCGGAGGTCTCGATCACGGCCTCTTCATCGATGCCCACCGGCTCTGTGCCCGTAATCCTTCAGGGTCTGGATGACGCGTGAGGATCGGCGGCGGCCCGTAGTAGCCGGTGAAGGCGTGAGTCGGCGGCATCGACGATCTTGGCGCCGTTTATGCACCGCGGCGGTGATCCGGCCGATATCGTTGCCGTCGGTGTTGTGGCCGTGGTAGTGGATGACCAGGTCCGGATAGCTCTGTCCTTGATGGCCTTGACCAGATTGCCGATCCGTTTGGGCGAGCCCAGGCCGCCATGGTTCTTGATGCAGAGGAGGATCTCCTCGCCGGTGACATCAAGGATTTCCCTGACCTTCTTGACATAGAACTCGTCGGTATGCTCCGGACCGGTGGAAAAGCAGATGCAGGGCTCAAGGATCTTCCCGGCCTTCTGGCACCTCTTCAAAAACCGCCTGCATGTTGGGGACGTGGTTCATGAAGTCGAAGACCCGCCAGACATCGACATACTTGGCGAACTCCCGCACCGTCAAGCGGATGACGTTCTGCGGGTAGGGCCGATAGCCGAAGAGATTGACCCCCCGGCACAGGGTCTGAAACATGGTCTTGGGCATCTTCTCCCGCAGCAGTTCCAGCTTGAGGAAGGGATCGACCTGCTTGCGCAGGATATCCACGTGCACCGAGGCCCCGCCGGTGATCTCCAGGGAAAAATAGCCGGCCCGTTCCCGGGCCGGGGCGGCCAGCAGATCGGTATGCAGCAGGATCCGGTTCTTGAAATCGGACTGGGACAGATCGCGGGCCGTATTGGTGATGTAATAGCCTTCCGCCTGCCCGCAGGTTTTGAGCAACCTCGCTGATGCTCATCCCTGTAACAATGCGTTCCATGGTTTAACTCCTGTATCGTCACTTCTTTGTATCGGCCGGGGCCTGGCAAGACAACGAGTTCTGTAGAGTTCAAAGGTTTCCGCTGTCACACTTAGATGGCGTACGGATTTTCCTGTTCGTGGTGGATCTCGGCAATCAGCCGGGCCAGTTTGTTCGACCTCGGTGGCCGCTGCTCCTCATACTCGAAGAGCTGCGGATGGGTGTCGAGGAAAGAGGTGTTGAAATCGCCGCTTTTGAAGTCGGGATCATTGATCAGATTCAGATAAAAGGGAATGGTGGTCTTGGGACCGACGATCACGTAGTTGCTGCAGACAGCGGCGCAACCGGTCCACGGTCTCGTTCCAGGTGAAGCCGAAGACGGTCAGCTTGACCAGCAGGGAGTCGTAGACCTCGGGGATGGTGTAACCCTGATAGACAAAACCGTCCAGCCGCACCCCGTAGCCGCCGGGCGAGCGGTAGACCGAGACCGTCTTGCCGCCCTCGGGCATGAAGTTGTTCTGCGGATCCTCGGCGTTGATCCGCACCTCAATGGCATGACCCGCGGATCTTGATATCCTCCTGGGTGAAGGCAAGTTCCTTGCCCAGGGCCAGCTTGATCTGGGTGCGGACGATATCGATGCCGGTGATCATCTCGGTGACGGTATGCTCGACCTGGACCCGGGTGTTGATCTCCATGAAATAGAAGTTGAAGTCCTTGTCGACCAGAAACTCGACGGTGCCGGCATTGGAGTAGTTGGCGGCCTTGGCCGCCTTGACCGCCGTCTCGCAGATCCTTCGACCAGAGTTCCTGGTCCTTGATCAGCGAGGGGGCGATCTCCACCAGTTTCTGATTGCGGCGCTGGATGGAGCAGTCGCGGGTGCCCAGATGGACGGTATTGCCCTTGGCTTGTCGGCGATGATCTGCACCTCGACATGCTTGGGGTTGAGCACCACCTTTTCCAGATAGACAGTACTCATTATTAAAGGCGGCCTTGGCCTCGGTGCGGGCCACCGGGATCTGCTTCGCGCATCTGCTCATCGTTCTCAACCTGCGCGGATGCCGCGGCCGCCGCCGCCGGCAGGTGGCCTTGAGCATGATCGGATAGCCATACTTTGCGGCAAAGGCCAAGGCCTCCTGGACCCCCTCTTCGCCCGGCTGAAGATTCTGGGTGCCGGGAACCATGGGGATTCCGGCCTCGGCCATGATCCTTCCGGGCGATGACCTTGTTCGCCCAGATTGCGGATCACCTCGGAGGAAGGACCGATGAAGATGATGCCGGCCTCCTCACAGGCCTTGGCAAAATCAGGATTTTCGGCCAGAAAACCGTAGCCGGGATGGATGGCGTCAGGCCCCGCACTTTTGGGCAGCCTTGATGACCTTCTCGATGTTCAGATAATCGCAGCGGGGACCGTCGCCCAGACCAGACGGCCTCGTCGGCCACCCGGATATGGCAGTGCATCTTTATCGGGGGTTTCATATACCGCCACTGCCTCATACTCCAATTCCTGGATGGCCCGGATGATCCGGATGGCAATCTCGCCGCGATTGGCCACAAGTATCTTCTTCTTCAAGGGAACTCCTTTCTCTTAGTTACGGATGTTCGGTTGTTTGATCGATGGTAAAGAGCGTTGGTTGTGTCTGACAGGCAGAGGTAAAACAGGCAAAACGATGTGGAACACAAAGCGAATTGGATACAAAGTAAAGATATAAGGAAACTGCGTCAAGAAATATATTTACCCTTTTTTGCAATATCTGGCAACAAAGTAAAAAAATGCACTGAAGCTCCATTGGTAAAGAATAGATGTTGGGAGGGAATGAAAGAAAAACCGGTTGTGGGAAAATACTCTGCAATACAACAGTACATCCTTGCACTCCAGTTGTATTGCAGAGCAGTTGTTGTATGCAGACCCTTATGATTTGTCAGTCTTGATCCAGGAATCCCTCAGGGTGACGGTCCGGTTGAAGACCGGTAGTCCTGGCTGAGAAAAAATCAGATCGACGCAGAAATAACCATTCCGCTCAAACTGAAAGCTCTCACCTGCCTGTGCCTTGGCCAGGGATGGTTCGAGCATACAGGTGTCAAGAATGGTCAGGGAATCGGGGTTCAGGTGTTCCTTGAAGTCCACCTGTTTGTCCGCGTCTGGGTTCTCGGTCAGGAAAAGGCGGTCATAAAGCCGTACCGGACACTGTATGGCGTGCGCGGCCGAGACCCAGTGGATGGTGCCTTTGACCTTTCGGCCATCGGGTGCGGAGCCGCCCCGGGTTTCCGGGTCATAGGTGCAGTGGATTTCGCTGATTTCCCCTGTTGCCGCATCTTTGGTAACGGAGACGCAGCGGATGAAATAGCCGTAACGGAGACGGACCTCGCGGCCCGGCCCAAGGCGGAAGAATTTTTTGGGGGGCTCTTCCATGAAGTCCTCCCGTTCAATATAGATCTCCCGGGAGAAGGGAATTCTCCTGCTGCCCATCTCCGGCCTCTGGGGATGATTCTGGGCCTCCATCTCTTCGGACTGTCCTGGCGGATAATTGTCAATGACCACCTTCAGGGGATTGAGCACGGCCAGGACCCTGGGCCCGGATTCATTGAGGTCATCCCGGACCGCATTTTCGAGCACGCTCATGTCGATCCAGCTTTCCCTCTTGCCGATGCCGATATCGGTGCAGAATTTGCGGATGGCGGCAGCGGGATAGCCCCGCCGTCTCATGCCGGAGATGGTGAGCATGCGCGGATCATCCCAGCCGGCAACGTAGCCGCCCTTGACCAGCTGCAGGATCTTGCGTTTGCTCATGACGGTGTAGGTCAGGTTGAGCCGGGCAAATTCGATCTGCCGGGGATGGCACTGTGTCTTCAGGGTATCCAGGAACCAGTCGTAGAGAGGGCGGTGGTCCTCGAACTCCAGGGTGCAGAGGGAGTGGGTGATCCCCTCAATGGCATCGGAGAGGCAGTGGCAGTAGTCGTACATGGGGTAGATGCACCAGGCATCTCCGGTACGGTGGTGGCTGACTTTCAGGATTCGGTAGATGACCGGGTCGCGCATGTTCAGGTTGGGGGAACCCATGTCGATCTTGGCCCGCAGCACTCGGCTGCCTTCAGCAAATTCACCCTCCTTCATCCGCTGAAAAAGATCGAGGTTTTCCGCAATGGTGCGATTCCGGCACGGGCTCTCTTTGCCGGGTTCGGTGAGGGTGCCCCGGTAGGTCCGCATCTCATCGGCGGAGAGTTCGCAGACATAGGCCTTTCCCAGCTTGATCAGCTGGATGGCAGAGTCATAAAGATGATCAAAGTAATCGGAGGCGTAGAAGAGATCCTGGCCCCAGTCAAAACCAAGCCATCGGACATCTTCTTTGATCGACTCCACGTAGATGGATTCTTCCTTGCTGGGATTGGTGTCATCAAAACGCAGATGGCAGGGGCTGTTGTTCTCCTGGCCGATGCCGAAGTTGAGGCAGATGGATTTGGCATGGCCGATGTGCAGAAAACCATTGGGCTCAGGCGGAAAGCGGGTCACGATCTGCTGGTGTTTGCCGGAACGCAGGTCTTCGGCGATGATCTGTCTGATGAAATCAAGGGGCCTTGCTTCGGGTGAGTTTTCGGTGCTGTCCGTCATGATTTTCTAATCCCGCTTGAGTGATCCAGCTGTATGCCAAAAATTTGATTTTTTCTGCCTTCCGCCGCTTTGAGCCATTGAAGTGACCTTATTTTTTTACAGCGGCTTATCGAAAGAATTTGTCAACATCACGCAGCCGCCGGACAACCTTCTCCCGTCCCAGGGTCGTGAGGATGTCATACATGGAGGCTCCGGCCAGTTGACCGGTGACCACGGTGCGCATGCCATTGATGATGACGCCGGGTTTGACCCCCTTCTCCTCGGCCAGCTCTCTGGCCACCCGCTCCGTCTCTTCGGCAGTGAAGTTCTCAAGGGCCTGATAGCGGTCGGCCAGCAGAGGCAGCCATTCTTTGAGGTCTGGGTATTTGAGCAGGTTTTTCTCCAGGGGCTTCTTCTCAACCTGGAAATCATCGGCAAAGTAGGCGCGGCCCAGGGTGGCAAAATCGTTGAGGGTATGGAAGCGGTCGCGGATCAAGTCCAGGGTGTGCAGATACCATTCCTTTTTTTCGTCACCATAGGATGCGTCCCACAAACCTTCTCTTTCCAGGACCTTCTGCACCATGTCGCCAAGCTCTCCAATATCCATGGTGCGCAGATACTGTTCGTTGATGGAAATGGCCTTGGGGTCAGTGAAGAATTTCTGATCCCCCTTGCGGTAATTGAAGATCGAGTTGGATTTGTTGATCCGCTCCAGGGTGAAGGCCTCGATGAGTTCCTCGCGGGAAAAGATCTCCCGGTCGTCACCGGGCGACCAGCCCAGCAGGACCAGGAAATTGCAGAAGGCCCAGGGGATGAAGCCGTGCTCCTTGTAAAACTGAACGGCGACGATCTCGCCATGGCTGCGCTTGGAGATCTTGGCCTTTTTCAGGTCGAGGGTCAGCGGCATATGGGCAAAGACCGGCACCGGGGCCCCCAGCGCCTCGTAAAGCAAAACCTGGCGGGTGGTGTTGGTCATGTGATCCTGGCCGCGAAGAATATGGGTGATCCGGTCCCGGATATCGTCCACTACATTGCAGAGCAGGTAGAGTGGCTTGCCGTTGGAGCGGACGATGACAAAGTCCTCGATCTCGCTGTAGCCGCGTTCGATGCGGCCGAGGACCTTGTCGTCATAGCCGAGCATGCCGCTGCGTTCTGGTACCTTGAAGCGGATGACATAGGGCAGGCCCAGCACCCTCTTTCTCCGCGACCTGCTCGGGAGTCAGGTGGCGGCAGGTGCCGTCGTAGCCCATATGCTCTTTGGCAGCCATTGCCGCCTCTCTTTCTGGCCTCAAGCTCTTCCTTGGTGCAGAAACATTTATAGGCATGGCCCTCCGCCAGCAAGCGGTTGGCTGCGGCCAGATGGTCATCGGCTGAATTCCGTCTGAAAATAGGGGCCTTCGTCCCAGTCGATACCCAGCCATTCGAGGCCGTCGAGGATGCCCTGGATGGATCCTTGCGTGGAACGCTCGGTATCGGTGTCTTCAATGCGCAGGATCAGTTTGCCGCCTGTTTTCCTGGCATAAAGCCAGTTGAAGAGGGCGGTCCGGGCGCCGCCGATATGGAGATAGCCGGTGGGGCTCGGCGGAAAGCGTAGTCGTGTCTCTGTCATGAAAACTCCTGAAAAGAATGATCAGTTTGTCTGACCAGTATGATTGAAAAATGAAATGGAACATGAAATGAATTCTTTATATCGTTTTCAACTTCTTTGTTCAATAGCTATGATGCTGGAAAGTGGATTGTGCAAGCTTTGTGACCTGTTCCTCTTCTGTTGGTCACGGTTATATGCTCTTCTTTAAGCATGGATACATGGTCCATCAACAGGAAATCTGGTATGTAGCCCTGGGTTCTGCTGAACTGTCATTTTCGATTTGTCTGTTCCTCTCATCTGGGCCAGCCTTTCGCACGACATAAAAAACGTCACCAAAAGCAAGAAATGGAAGGCCATTACGGCAAACTCCTGATGTGAAAGGAGCATACTGAGAACAGGCTTTATCCCCATGGATCCGCAACAATATCATCACCGCATTGCCCGCGACCTGCAGGTTTCTCTGAACCAGGTCGCGGCCACCGTCCGTCTTCTGGAGGAAGGCGCAACCGTCCCTTTCATCTCCAGGTACCGGAAAGAGGTGACCGGTTCCCTCGATGAAGTCCAGGTTGCAGCCATCCGGGATCAACTCGCCAGGCTGACCGATCTGGAAAAGCGTCGCCAGACCATCATGGATTCGCTCGCGGCCAGGGATCTTTTGACGGACGGGTTGAAGGCCGGATTGCACGCTGCAGGGAATCTGGCGACCCTGGAAGACCTCTACCTGCCGTACAGGCAGAAACGGAAGACCCGCGCCATGGTGGCCAGGGAAAAGGGTCTGGAGCCTCTGGCCCGGACGCTCTTCGCCGGCCGTGAAAACGATCTTCAGGCTTCCGCCTTTGTGGATCCTGAAAAAGGAGTAGCCTCCGAGGAAGAGGCCCTGGCCGGGGCCAGGGATGTGATGGCCGAGTGGATCAATGAGGATCCGGGGATGCGGGCGCGTCTGCGCAGGCTCTTTGCTGAGAAGGCGATGATCCGTTCTGTGGTGGTGAAGAAGAATGAGGAGGCCGGGGCCAAATTTCGTGATTATTTCAACGGGCAGGAAGAGGCCCGTAAGGCTCCGGGGTATCGCCTGCTGGCCATGTTTCGCGGTGAGACTGAGAAGGTTCTGAGGCTGTCGGTCAGTCCGGACGATGACCTGGCCCTGGCCCTTCTGAACACCCGTTTTCTGCCCCGGGGGAAATGGCGTCAGCAGGTGGCGCTCGCCGTAACAGACAGCTATCAGCGCTTACTCGCTCCTTCTCTGGAGAAGGAGCTGCGGGCCAGTCTCAAGGAGAAGGCGGATCAGGAGGCCATTCAGGTCTTTGGCGACAATCTGCGGGAATTGCTTCTGGCGCCACCCCTGGGGCAAAAGAGGATCATGGCCCTTGATCCCGGATTCCGTACCGGGGCCAAACTTGTCTGTCTGGACGGCCAGGGAGGGTTGCTCGATTTTACCACCATCTATCCCACCCACGGTGGAAGCAGGCGTGAAGAGGCTGGCCGGAAAGTCATGACCCTCTGTCGCTTGCATGGTGTCGAGGCCATTGCCATCGGCAACGGGACGGCCGGTCGTGAGACAGAGGAATTTATCCGCAGTCTCGAGCTGGAGGGCAGCATCGTGGTCACCCTGGTCAATGAAAGCGGGGCCTCGATCTATTCGGCGTCCGATCTTGCCCGTCAGGAGTTCCCCGACCATGATCTCACTGTCCGTGGCGCGGTCTCCATAGGGAGGCGCCTCCAGGATCCCCTGGCGGAACTGGTCAAGCTCGATCCCAAGTCAATAGGGGTCGGTCAGTACCAGCATGACGTGGACCAGGGAGAACTGAAAAAGGGACTGGAGGATGTGGTGGTGAGCTGTGTCAACAGCGTTGGGGTGGAGGTGAACAGTGCATCGCGTGAACTGCTCACCTATGTCTCCGGACTGGGTCCAGTCCTGGCGGGGAATATCATCGCCTATCGTGATGCCCATGGTCCGTTTGCCTGCAGGAAAGAGCTGATGCAGGTTCCTCGGTTGGGGGCCAAGGCCTTTGAGCAGTGTGGAGGTTTCCTGCGCATCCATGGTGCCGCCAACCCCCTGGACGATTCCGGGGTCCATCCCGAACGGTATCAGACCGTGGTGCGGATGGCAGCTGAGCTCCACTGCAGTGTCGGTGAGCTGATTATCAGTCAGGAACTCAGGGGCATGATCGATCTGCACCGCTATGTTTCCGATTCACTGGGGCTGCCCACCCTCCACGATATCCTGGGAGAGCTGGCCCGGCCCGGACGAGATCCGCGCCAGGCCTTCACTGCCTTTGCCTTTGCCGGAGATGTGAACAGTATCGATGACCTGATCTCGGGAATGCGTCTGCCCGGTATTGTGACCAATGTCACCCGCTTTGGCGCTTTTGTTGATCTCGGGGTCCATCAGGACGGCCTGGTGCATATCAGCCAGTTGGCCCACAGATTTGTTAAAGATCCCGGCGCGGTGGTGAAGGTGGGGCAGCAGGTCATGGTCCGGGTCCTGGAGGTGGACCGGCAGAGGAAACGGATAGCCCTTTCCCTGCGTGATCTGGATGAGGTTGTCGCTAGCTGATTGTGCCCGCTTTCTGACGACCTGCAGTGAGACAAGGCTCTGACAAGGGTCGGGGAAAATTATCTTCGGGTATTGCTTTTGTACTCAAAGTTGCTTGCGGATCGTATCACCCTTTCTCACAATTCCTCCATGGATCACCCGGGAAAAAAGACCTTCTTTTGGCATGATGCAGTGGCCGGTGGCCTTCTTGATGGCGCAACCGTCGTTGTGGCATTTTTTGCCGATCTGGGTGATTTCGAGAATCACCTCATCGCCGAGTTGCAGGTGATCTCCGATTTTCACTGATGTCAGATCCATGTCGCGGGTGATAATATTCTCGGCAAAGGCCCCATTTTTGAGGCTGGGCAATTTTTCCTTCACTCTGTCAATGGACTCTCCGGCCAGTAAGGAGACCTGGCGGTGCCAGTTGCCGGCATGGGCATCTTGTTGAATGCCCCAGTCTTGCATAAAGACAGCTTCACCGGTCTCGCGTTTGACGATTCCCTTTTTGGCACTGATACAGATTGCCTGGATTGTTGCCTCTGTCATTTGTTCACCTCCTGTATACATTAACATCCACGAAAAAAAGGAAGAATTCTAACCACTGGGACCGGCTAAGGGGTTTCAATTCTGTTCGTCTCTGAAGGAGTGACCATATAAACGGGGGAAAGGCTGTTTCCAGCATTACCCGGACAGATCAATCCGATAAGAAAGTGGACCTTTTGACATGGAATGGATAATCTTTTCCTGAAAAAATGAAGTGTACAACATTGTGCCGGTTTTGGCATTATCGAGAAATTGACCTGCGTTACCAAGCCAAAGGCTAAAAAAAAGAGGTAGGTTGGTCAGAAGTATTGAACCAGTTGAACAGTGTGTTTGAAAAAATGAATAAAACATGTGTACTGTCCCTTTGTGTCGTTTTCAGCTCTGTCGTTCAGTAGTTGTGCCGTAGGAAGTGGATTATCCAATGTTTGCGGGGCTGGGGAACCAAAATGGAGTTATGGAAAAGTAGTGTATTTTTGTTGTTCTCTTCGGTCGAAACTTGTATACTATTTATTTTTTTATGATATTTTGTCATGGCAATATGGGAAATATTGATGGTGAATATTGATATTGGCATGGCGTTTCCGGGTTAGGTCGTGAAAGGGAATTAAGTTTGCTCATATCTCCTGACGTTGGGTGGGGATGGGCCAAGGTTTGATCCATAAAGAATTATGATCCGAATGATGAGGAACTCAAATGAAAGTACTGATTAGTGATAATCTGTCTCCAGCCGGAGCACAGATCCTCCGTGATGCCGGTCTGGACGTTGATGTCAATACCGGCCTGGCCCCGGAAGAGTTGAAGAAGATTATCGGCAATTATGACGGTCTGGTTATCCGCAGCGCCACCAAGGTGACGGCAGAGATCATTGCGGCAGCCGACAAATTGCGGGTGGTGGGACGTGCTGGTATCGGCCTTGACAATGTGGATATTCCCGCCGCCAGTCAGAAAGGGATTGTGGTCATGAATGCGCCTGATGGCAATGCCACCACTGCGGCCGAGCATGCCATTGCCTTGATGATGTCCCTGTCGCGTAATATCCCCCAGGCAACCGCCTCCATGAAGGCAGGGAAGTGGGAGAAGAAGAGTTTCATGGGTCGTGAGGTGACGGGCAAGACCTTGGGCATCTTCGGTATCGGCCGGATCGGCGCCATCGTCGCCAACAGGGCTCAGGGCTTGCGGATGAAGGTCATTGCTTATGATCCCCATATGCCCAAGGAACTGGTGGACAAGCTGGGTGTGGAGCTGGTCAGCCTGGAAGAGCTGGCCAAGCGTTCTGATTATATTACCGTACATGTGCCGCTGACCAAGGAGACGGACAAGGTACTGTCCACGGAGTTCTTCAAGAACATGAAAAAAGACGCCATGTTCATCGACTGCGCGCGCGGCGGGGTCTGCGACGAAGAGGCCCTGTACAAGGCCCTGGTTGATGGCGAGATTGCGGGAGCGGCTCTTGATGTTTTTGCTGTTGAACCGACTAACATGGAAAATTGCCCCATGCTGGGCTTGAATAATTTTATCTGTACTCCCCATCTCGGAGCTTCCACCACTGAGGCCCAGGAGAATGTGGCCCTGACCATCGCCGAGCAGGTAGCTGATTATCTGAAGACCGGGGTTATTGCCAATGCGGTGAATGTGCCTTCGGTGAGCGGCGACGTGCTGGCTCAGGTTGGTCCCTATATCAATCTGGGTGAGATGTTGGGCTCCCTGCATATGCAGATTGCCAAAGGCAGCGTGCAGGATGTGAGCATTGAATACGGCGGCGAGCTGGCGGATCTGAATACCAGTCCCGTTACCGTTGCCTTCTTGAAAGGTCTGTTTACCCCCATCCTCCAGGATGCGGTCAACTATGTGAACGCCCCGGTTATTGCGAAGGATCGGGGGATCAGGGTGGTCGAATCCAGGACGGAACAGTCCGACGACTTTACCAATACCCTGACCATCAAGGTCAAATCCAGCGAGGGCGAAAATGTTCTGATGGGGACCGTCTTTGGTAAAAAAGAGCCGCGCCTCGTCCGCTTGAATGCTTTCCGTCTGGAAGCGCTTCCGGCAGGGCCCATGCTTCTGGTCTATAATAAAGACGTCCCCGGAGTTATTGGTGATCTCGGTACCACCTTGGGCAAGTCTGGTGTTAATATCTCCAGGATGACAGTCGGCCGAGAGGAGGCCAGTGAGCAGAATGTTATTTTCCTCAACACCAATATTCCGATCTCCAAGGAATTGCTGGCTGAGGTGCAGGCCCTTGACTATATCGACGGGGCCATTGCCCTGGAGATGGTGAGTTATAAGTAACATGGTTATTGCAGGATTCAATCTTTTGGAGGCGTCGGGTTTGTACTATGGCTGAACAAAAAGAACAGGGTTGTCCTTGTGGGGAGGGGAAGGTTCCGGATCGAAACGGCAAATGCGTTATGCCAAATGTGACCTTTCCTGCTTTTATCATGTCCTTGAACACCTCGATTCTCTATCATCTTGGGGAGATCGCTGATCCAACAACGGGAAAAAAACAGATTAATTATGATCTGGCCCGGCATTGTATTGACACCTTGATGCTTTTGCAGGAAAAGACAAAGGGCAACCTGACTGCCGATGAAGAGGGGATGCTGAAAGGTATTCTCTATGATGTCAAGATGCGCTTTGTAAAGTCTGTAAAAAAATAAGTGAGTAGCGTCGGATTTCGGTTGTTTGATTGAGGTAAAAGATTGGTGTCAGTGAGATCCGGAAGTTCCCTTGTTTTGCAGGCGCCAGCCAAGGTGAATCTGTCCCTGCGGATTCTGGGGCGGCGTGCTGATGGATATCACGATCTGGATACCGTGATGCAGAAGTTGGATCTCTGTGATCTGATCACCTTGAGAGTGAAAGATGATCCGGGGCTGATCTTGCGCTGTCCTGATTCGGATCTGCCTGAAGATCGCTCTAATATTGTCTGGAGGGCGGCAGAGGCCTTTCTGGCGGCATGTGGCCGGGAGAAGGTGGGGATCGATATCACCCTCCAGAAGAATATCCCAGTTGCAGCCGGACTTGGCGGTGGAAGCAGTGATGCCGGGACTGTACTTACTGGCCTGAACAGGCTGTTGGAAGCTGATTTTTCAACCGCAGAGCTGATCGCTCTGGCCAGACCCCTGGGGGCGGATGTACCTTTTTTTGTGACAAGGTATGGTGCTGTTCGGGCTGAAGGAGTAGGCGATCGGATGATTGAAGTACCATCCCTGAAAGATTGCACGCTGGTCCTGGTAAATCCGGGGTTTTCCGTGTCTACGCGTTGGGCTTATGAAAAATATGCGTTGACAATGGCGGCCAAAGATTCTAAATTGTCTGATTTTCAAAATAAAATGGATCCTCTCTTGCCGGATGCAGGAAGCAATGATCTGGAACAAGTAACCCTGTCTTCTTATCCTGAGATAGAGCACCTTAAACGAAAACTTCTTATGCTGGGTGCGTCATCGGCTTTGATGACTGGAAGCGGACCAACTGTTTTCGGGGTTTTTGCGGATGAGGGCGGCGGCGTGTCAGGTCGTATCCGGCATGCTGTTCAGGTATTACAACAAAAAAAAGGTGTAAAAACTTTTGTGACTCAACCTATGTAATGGGGTGTCGCCAAGCGGTAAGGCACCGGGTTTTGATCCCGGCATTCGTAGGTTCAAATCCTGCCACCCCAGCCATGACAAAAGGTTGGATAATCTTTTCACCTAGCATGTAAAAAAATTATTATGTCAAAACCACTGAAGATTTTTACTGGCAATGCCCATCCGCAAATGGCTCGTGAGATCGCTGGATTTCTTAAGCTTCCCTTGTCTGTGGCGGATGTGAGAAAGTTCAGTGACGGCGAAATATTTGTTGAGATAAAAGAAAACGTTCGTGGTGACGATGTGTATGTCGTCCAGCCAACCTGCACACCGGTCAATGATAACCTGATGGAGCTGGTGATCATGGTTGATGCCCTGCGCCGGGCCTCGGCCCGAAGGATCACTGCCGTCGTGCCTTATTATGGTTACGCCCGTCAGGATAGAAAGGTTGCCCCCAGGGTACCTATTTCCGCCAAGGTTGTGGCTGAAATGTTTATGGCGGTGGGAGTGCGACGTGTCCTGTGCATGGATCTGCATGCCGGACAGATCCAGGGTTTTTTCAATATACCGGTAGATCATCTTTATGCTGCACCGGTGCTGTTGAATTATATTAAAGGGCAGTTCAAAAACGTGGTCATGGTGTCACCTGATGCCGGTGGAGTTGAACGAACACGTGCCTTTGCCAAACGGCTTGATGCGGGTCTCGCTATAATTGATAAAAGGCGCGATCGGCCCAATGAATGTCAGGCCATGAATGTGATTGGTGATGTGAAAGGCAAGATTGCAATTCTTCTCGATGACATGGTGGATACCGCTGGTACCCTTTGCAATGGGGCGGCAACGCTACTTGAACATGGCGCCCAGGAGGTGCATGCCTGTTGCTCGCACCCTGTTTTGTCTGGGCCTGCCATTGAACGTCTGAATAATTCATGTATTAAATCGCTGGTGGTCACCAACTCCATTCCCCTGCGTGGAGATGCCTTGAAATGTGATATTATTAAAGTATTGTCCGTGTCCCAGCTTCTTGCCGAGGCCATTGATCGTATTCATAACGAGGACTCGGTCAGCTCGCTTTTTGTATAACTGTAATGGCTTGACAGTCTGCGTAATTGTTTTTCTAGATAAAATAAGTTCTGTGATTGTCTGTTTTTTGCAGGTGATATAGGAACGTGATGGAGGAAAAAATGCTTCAACAGGAAATGTCCGCTTCAGTGAGAAAAGATTTTGGGAAGGGAGCCATGCGGCGTTTGCGGATGGCCGGCAAGACACCGGGGATTATTTATGGAACCGGGCGCGAGCCCGTTCCGCTTCAGTTTGAGACCCTGCCCCTTGTTAAACAGCTATTGAAGATCCGCCGCCGGAATGCGGTAATTACCTTGGATATTGAAGGGGATTCTTCCCGTCATGTTTTGGTCAAGGAACTGCAGACGGATCCTGTGCGGGATACCTTGATTCATGCCGATTTTTATGAGATTCCCCTGGATAAGCCCCGACGATTTACCGTGGATCTTGTTGTGACCGGTGCTGCCAAGGGTGTCGATGTCGGAGGAATTTTAGAGGTTGTTGCCAAGAAAGTGGTAGTAGAGGGAAATCCTCTTGATATCCCTGATACGATTGAGGTTGACGTTACTGACATGGCCATTGACGACAATTACCGGGTCAGCAATCTGACGATTCCGGAAAATATCAAGATGATCACACCCGCCGATGCTGTTTGTGTAACTATTATAGCACCGACTGTTGTTTGATATAAAAAAAACTTTTTGTGTTGTCCTTTTATCCGGAAAGAGCTGCGGCTTTTTCCGGATTTTTTTTTATTTAGGACCAGTTATGAAAGAACCCATGTTCTTCTGACTATTTCGTTACAACGGTCATTGCTCGCCCTGGTGCCGTTCACGGAGTGAATGCCCGGAA
This sequence comes from uncultured Pseudomonadota bacterium, assembly GCA_963776835.1. GTDB lineage: Bacteria > Desulfobacterota > Desulfobulbia > Desulfobulbales > Desulfocapsaceae > UBA2270. Next base: position 219,896 of record CAVZOB010000001.1, on the reverse strand, counting down.
GGGATTCCCCTGGGGTATGGATGAAGAGCGAAAGGCTTCTTTTTGTCTCGATTTTACCATGGAGATGTGGACCATTATTTTTTACATTAGCTTGATGCAAGACTATGAATGAAGATATCTTTTTAGTTGTCGGCTTGGGGAACCCTGGTAGTGAATATGCGGCAACGCGTCATAATGCCGGATTTATGGTTATTGATGAGCTCGCCAGAAGGTTCGGGGTATCGGTTAACCACGAGAAATGGCAGGCGCATTCTGTGCAGCTCGTCTTGTGGGGGAAAAAGATCTGTCTGCTGAAACCGGACACTTTTATGAATCTGAGTGGTAAGGCCGTGGCCAGATATGCCGATTTCTATAAGGTGAGTCCTGGGCAGATACTTGTGGTGCATGATGATCTTGATATGGAGCCCGGTCGGGTGAAATTGGTGGCAGGGGGCGGGACAGGGGGCCATAATGGTATACGGTCGTTGGTTCAGTATCTGGGAACCAAGGATTTTCCACGATTAAAACTGGGAATCGGAAGACCCGGGAAGTTAAGTCTGTATTCAGGGCTGCCGGTGGAGAAATATGTATTGGCTCCCTTTGCGCCGGATGAAAAAATACTCCTGGAGCAGAGGATGGATGCTATTGAAAAGGGGCTGGAATATCTTGTCCGCGATGGAATGGCCAAGGCCATGAATCTGTTAAATACCTTGAAAAAGTGACTGTTACTATTCGATTCCGACAAAGAACCTTTTTTGAAGAGCGTAATCCTGAGAAATATGTTACTAATAGAACATGTTTTTTATCGTTGTTGCAGGCGAAGACAGTTACGCATTAACTGATAATGCTTCAGTTTTTGCAGGGGGGTGTGGGAGAGTCATGCAAGTAATTGGATGACTCTCGCTTATTGGGAACAAACAAAAGATCCTTGTGAAACCAAGGAATCTTTTGTCCCAGACAATTCATCTTGACCAGGAGGATATGGTGTTTATTGCAGGCGATATGGCCGTTTATCCGGCTCATGGTGTAGGGGTGATTGAGTCCATAGAGACTCAGATGGTTGCGGGGATGAATCATTCATTTTATGTGATGAAGATCATTGAGAATGATATGAAAATCATGATTCCCACCAGAAGTAGTGCTAATGTGGGGCTGCGGGCCATTATTGATAAAACCGAAGTTGAAAAGGTCTTGGTTATTCTCCGGGATAGGGATATCGCGCTCAGTGTACAGACCTGGAACCGTCGATATCGCGATTACATGGAAAAAATCAAGACGGGGTCCATTTTTGAGGTGGCGGTTGTGCTCCGTGATCTTTTTCTTCTCAGCGTGGATAAGGAACTCTCTTATGGCGAGAGGAAAATGATGGATACCGCCAAAAATCTGCTGGTAAAAGAAATTTCTCTGGCCCGGGACGTGGATGAGGAAAAAACTGCAGATCAGATTGAGAAAATGTTTTCCTGATGTTTAAAAATAACTGTAGCATTAAAACACCATGAACGGCACAAAGGCCGTAACGAAATGGTCAAATATGGAATAGCTATTTCTCGATGGTGCATAAAGTCCTTGCATGGCAGTCAGTCATGAGTCATTGTAGCTGTAAATCCTCTTCCGATCCTTCTTCTTCGGTGCATCAATTTGTCTTTCATGTCAATGAAGACGAGGCTGGGTGCCGTCTCGATCACTTTCTGGTACGTGTTGTCCCTGACACCTCCCGCTCGGTTTTAACTGAATCTGTTCGTGCCGGATTGATTAAGGTCGACACTCTTCAAAAAAAAAGCAGCTATTGCTTAAAAACAGGAGATTGCGTTGCCGGGTCACTGCTTGTGGCTCCAGTAATGGACCTGCTGCCCGAGAAGATACCCTTCGAGATCATTTTTGAGGATTCGTATCTTTTGATCCTTTCCAAACCTCCCGGGTTGGTAGTGCATCCGGGCAGTGGGAATCATACCGGTACTCTGGTGAATGGCTTGCTCTATCATTGCAAGACCATTGCCGGGGTTGGCGATGATGCGGTCAGGCCCGGGATTGTCCATCGTCTGGATAAGGATACCTCCGGACTTATGGTTGTGGCCAAAGAAGAGGGCGTGCATCGAAAGCTTGTTGATGCCTTTAAATCGAGGATGGTGGATAAGCATTATCTGGCCTTGCTTCACGGTATTCCGATGCAGAAAACAGGGAGGATAGTGGCGTCCATTGGCCGGCATCCAGTACATCGCCAGAAGATGTCAATCAGGGAAGATGGACGGTATGCCGCCACAAACTGGCAGGTGCTCCAGGAGTTTTCTGCCGGGTTCAGTCTTGTCCGGATCCAGATTGAGACCGGCCGTACCCATCAGATCCGGGTGCATATGGCGTCAATAGGGCATCCGGTTGCGGGTGATAGTGTCTACGGTGGCGGACAAGGAAAAAATAAATTTCCCAGACAATTACTTCATTCCGCACAATTGCAATTGGTCCATCCTGTCACCGGTAAAGATCTTGTTTGTTCGGCTCCTTTGTGGCCTGATTTTGCATTGATTATTGAACAGCTTGCGGATGAATCACAAAAGATCGCCCAGGAACGGTTGTGATTATCGGAATCACTGGAGGGATGGGCTCCGGCAAGAGTTTTGTGGCAGGGCTTCTGGGGAGACTTCTGGAGATTGATGTTCTCGATGCGGATATCCTGTGTTCTAATCTATTGCTGCCGCATATGCCTGGATGGAAGGGTATCCAGGAGAAATGGGGACCACGTTTTTTTGATCCAGCCGGAAATATTGAGCGGCCTGGACTGCGGAAGGCCCTCTTTGAAGATCCTGAGGTGCGTCAAGGTGTAGAACGAATCCTGCATCCTCTTGTCCGGCAGGAAATAAATAGTCGGGCCGCAGAAAAGAGGTCTCAACTGGCAGGGATGGTGGTAGAGGTCCCCTTGCTTTTTGAGGTTGGCTGGCAGGTTGATTTTGATTGGATTGTCGTGGTGTATGCCGGACTTGAGTGTTGTGTCCAACGCATTGTCAGGCGTGATCGGGTCAGTCTGGAGGAGGGGAGGAGCGCCATCAGCGTTCAGATTTCCCTTATGGAAAAAGCCTTGCGGGCCGATTCGGTGATCGAAAATTCAGGTCCGCTCGCCTTGACCATCCTTCAGGTCTATCATCTTGCCCATTTGTTGAATCCTTGATTTTTTTACTCTCAGGGCCCTTTAGTTGGCGAAAAAGGTTGACATGGTTTTTTGAAGTACGTATATATCTGTGCATCATCAGAGATGAAAAATCCTTCCTTTGACCGATCTGCTTAAAAATACTGTGTACTCTATATGTCTACGGATCACGCTTGCTGGTTGCTTGCCGTAAACTAATTAATAGAAGCTATTCAAACATAATTATTTCACTATAAATCTTGTCTCTGCCCCATCCTTAAGCTCATAACTACTAAGAAATAATAAATATTTCATATCTGACCAATTTCTTGAAATAGCGTCTGGATATAACCTGTTCAAGATCGTTTTTAAGAATTCTATTCCTTCTTAATCTGAGATGCTTTTCGGATGCCACTGAGTGTTCCTGTGAACTGCCTGTGTCATTGTGCAAGGCATGTGAAGTTGTCACTTCATTGGGGAGAATCCTTTTTGCTTCACTGGATTGTTAAGAGATAATTGTAATCTTGTCCTGCCCGTAGCCCTGCCAATAGCCCATAATAGGAGAAAATGATTAATGAATCTGGCGGAATTAAAGCTGAAGAAAATTGAAGAGTTGGTTAAACTTGGTCGAAAATTAAAGATAGAGGGAGTGAGCTCCTTGCGTAAACAGGAGCTGATCTTTGCTATTTTGCAGGCCCAGGCGGATGAAGATGGAAATCTCCGTGGTGGCGGTGTGCTTGAGATTTTACCTGATGGCTTTGGCTTTCTCAGGGCGCCTGATTATAACTACCTGCCAGGTCCGGATGATATCTATGTTTCTCCCTCGCAGATTCGGCGGTTGAACCTGCGGACGGGAGATACGATCGAGGGTCTGGTCCGTGCGCCCAAGGAAGGGGAACGTTATTTTGCCCTGCTCAAGGTTGAGACCGTTAACTTCGATCCACCCGAGGCGGCAAAGACGAAGACCCTTTTTGCCAACCTGACGCCATTGCATCCCAATGAAAAACTAAATCTTGAATGGCAGCCCGATAACTATTCCATGCGCCTTATTGATATGATGTGCCCCATTGGCAAAGGGCAGCGGGGGCTGATCGTGGCCCCACCCCGGACCGGCAAGACCGTCCTGATGCAGAAGATCGCCAACTCCATTGTGAAAAATCATCCGGATGTCTATCTGATTGTCCTGCTCATCGACGAACGGCCGGAAGAGGTTACAGAGATGGCCCGATCGGTGCTGGCGGCTGAGGTTGTCAGTTCAACCTTTGATGAACCGCCTCAGCGTCATATCCAGGTGGCGGAGATGGTGCTTGAAAAGGCAATTCGCCTGGTGGAGCATAAAAAAGATGTGGTCATTCTTCTTGATAGTATCACCAGGCTGGCCCGTGCCTATAATACAGTGACTCCCTCCAGCGGGAAGATTCTTTCAGGCGGCGTGGAGGCAAATGCCCTGCAGAAACCGAAACGATTTTTCGGCGCAGCCAGAAATATTGAGGAGGGCGGCAGTCTGACCATTATTGCCTCTGCCCTGGTTGAGACCGGAAGCCGGATGGATGAAGTCATCTTTGAAGAATTTAAAGGAACCGGAAACATGGAGCTGGTTCTCGACCGGAAGATGGCTGAGAGGAGGATCTTTCCTGCCATTGATGTCAAACGCTCCGGCACCCGTAAAGAAGATCTGTTGATGGATGCCGATACCCTTAATCGAGTCTGGATTCTGCGTAAACTGTTGGGTTCAATGAATCCTGCTGATGGAGTTGAATTTCTTCTGGGCAAGATGAAACATCATAAGACCAACAAAGAATTCTTTGATTCCATGAATAGCTGATTGAGAAGTTAAGGGATTGTCAGGCTCAGATAGCTGCAAATACAGAATGCATTCATCGCTTATTTTGCAAACAAAAAACCTTTGGTGTCTCTCCTCCAGGAGAATTTGGTCTTGTAAATCAAGAATTGATGCTCAATGTCAATAGTTCCATCACCTGATCTTTTTTCTTGTAATTATTGCCTTATTTATTATATTGTTATTTCGAATTTTATTTGTATTGTCTTGTAAGCGGAGCGCTTGAATGCGTTATTAAATATAACCTGAACTGTCTGTCGAGACTGTTTCGGAGGAAGAGGACTTATGAAGAAAGATATCCATCCAGAATATCATGCAATAAAGGCGGTTTGCGCTTGTGGAAATGAAGTTGCGCTTGGCAGTGTAGAGACTACAATGAAGGTTGAAATTTGTTCCGCCTGTCATCCTTTTTTTACCGGGAAGCAGAAGGTTCTTGATACTGCCGGACGAATAGAAAAATTTAATAAGCGCTACGCAAAGCATTTCGAAAATAAAAAATCTTGATTCAGGCGGATTTATCTGCCATATATCCAGATATCTCAGATCCACAGCAATTGATTATCATTGCTGTGGATTTTTTGTTTTTTGACCAATCCTTTATTCTGCCTCTTGAATTCCATGTTTGAAAAGTTCGACGATCTGCAAGATAAAGTCGCGCATCTTGAAGGCAGGCTTTCCGATCCATCGCTCATGAATGACCAGAAGGCCTATCAGAAAGTGGCCAGGGAACATGCACATCTGCTGAAGCTTTATGCCCTTTACTCTCAGTATCAGCAGGTTGAGCTGGATATGGAGAGTAATAAACAGCTTGTTCAGGGTGATGAAGATGAGGATATTCTGGAGCTGGCAAAGGCAGAGATCGAGGAGCTGAAGGAAAAAGAAAGCGCTCTGCAAAAAGATATTCGTCTGCTGCTGCTGCCTAAAGATCCCAATGATGAGCGCAATACTTTCCTGGAAATACGAGCCGGGACGGGTGGCGATGAAGCGGCGCTTTTCGTCGGCGATCTCTATCGGATGTATTCCCGTTTTGCCGAGTCACAAGGATGGAAAATAGAGGTTATGGCCTCCAGTCCTTTGGGAACAGGTGGTTTTAAAGAGATTATTTCTTTGATCAGTGGTGAACAGGTCTATTCCAAGATGAAGTATGAAAGCGGTACGCATCGGGTGCAGCGGGTTCCGGAGACCGAGACTCAGGGTCGTATCCACACCTCGGCGGTGACTGTTGCCATCTTACCCGAGGCCGATGAGGTTGAACTGGATATCAAAATGAATGAGTTGAAGTTTGATGTCTTTCGTTCCTCAGGCCCTGGTGGGCAGAGCGTCAATACCACTGATTCGGCAGTGCGGGTGACCCATTTACCGACTGGCCTGGTGGTTATCTGTCAGGATGAGAAGTCACAGCATAAAAACAAGGCCAAGGCCTTGACCGTACTGCGGGCCAGATTGTTTGACCGGGTGCAGCAGGAGCAGCATGATAAAATCTCCCGGGATCGCAAAACCCAGGTGGGCAGCGGTGATCGGAGCGAACGTATTCGTACCTATAATTTTCCCCAGGGCAGACTTACTGACCATCGCATTAATCTCACCCTCTACCGCCTTGATTCGATTATGGATGGCAAGCTGGACGAGGTTATTGATCCTTTGATCGTCCATGATCAGGCGGAAAAATTAAAAGAAATTGAGTAGCTCTTGTTCGTAAAAATCGTGACTTTAAAGCAGCGTAAACCCTCAGGGGCAATGTAAGAATGAATGGAAAAGTTTAAGCATCACCTTTGATGCTTCTCCTCAGCACGAGTCTTCTCTCTCACTTTTTTCTTGAATTTATCTCTGAATCCCATCTTTTCCCATGCGTGTCGCTGATCTAGTTCATCTCGGGGTAAAACAGCTTGAATCGGCTGGTATTGAACAAGCCGCCCTTGAAGTTGAGCTCCTCTTGGGATACTGTCTTGAAAAAAACAGGGCTGGGCTGTTTCTGGCGGCAGCAGAAAAGGTTGATGATCGTCAGGAACAGCGCTTTCTCTCCCTGCTGGCTCGTCGGGCAGCTGATGAGCCCTCCGCCTATATCCTCGGCGAAAGAGAGTTCTGGTCTCTTCCTTTTCTGGTGACTCCTGCCGTTTTGATCCCCAGGCCAGAGACAGAGTTCCTCTTGGAGACAGTCCTTTCCGCAGTCAGGACGAGAGAATGGCAACCAGGTCCTGTCCTTGATCTCTGTTGTGGCAGCGGGGTTATTGGTATTATTTTGGCCCTGGAAATGGGTTGCCCGGTGACAGCGGTTGATCTCTCTGCTCCGGCCTTAGAGGTTGCCCGCCAGAATGCGAGAAAGCACCAGGTTGCTGATCGTCTTTTCCTGATGCAGGCAGATCTGCTCAGCGGGTTTTTCCCCCGACCTCTTTTTTCACTGGTGGTTTCCAATCCTCCCTATGTGAGTGGAGAGGAAATGCGGCATGGATTACAGCCGGAGGTGATGCGCTATGAGCCGCATCTGGCGCTCGATGGTGGTTTCCGCGGTCTGGATATTATTCAACGGATACGAAAGACCTTGCCCCTGGTGCTGAGACCCGGTGGTGATTTTTTTATGGAGATCGGTGCAGATCAGGGGCAGGAAGTGATTCAGCTTTTTACCTCTGATGAGGCTGGAAAAAAAACATTTGAAGGGGTTGAGCTGCTCCAGGATTATAGCGGACGGGACAGGGTGGTGCATGCCAGGCTGGTGACCTAGCCCTTTGTTTAAAAATAACTGTAACATGGGAACATGACCGGCAGTCGCTCTTCTCCCTCTCATCCATGGAGTGAGCGATACTCGCATCATGCTCTGCGTAATGAGCCATGACGAAATGGTTCGAACTCTAACCCCGATGAACGGGATAAGTGCCTTTCGCAGATTATTTTCTTGCAAAAAAAAACAAGAAAATAATCTATAAGGCACTAATGATTCTTTCGGAATGGCGTCTAAGAAAGGAGATGAACAGGTAAATGGAAAAACTTATTATTGAAGGCGGAAAACCCTTGTACGGAACGGTACCGATCAGTGGCGCCAAGAATGCGGCGCTGCCGCTGATTGCCGCCACCCTTTTGGCAGGGGGGGTTCATACACTGAATAATGTTCCCGACCTGCGTGATACCCGGACGATTCTTCTTCTCCTTGAATCCCTGGGCATTACCTGGGAAAGACAGGGGGCAACCTTGAGGATCGATTCTACCAATCTTACCTATTCCGAGGCCTCCTATGATCTGGTAAAAACCATGCGGGCCTCGGTTCTGGTCTTGGGCCCGCTTCTGGCCCGTCTGGGCAAGGCAAAGGTCTCTCTGCCCGGAGGCTGCGCCATTGGAGCCAGACCCATTAATTTTCACATCAAGGGATTTGAGCAGTTGGGAGTGACCTGCCGTCTGGAACAGGGGTATGTTGATGCCGAGATTGACGGACGAATGCAGGGAAGTAGCATTTTTTTTGACGTTCCCTCTGTTACCGGCACTGAAAATCTGGTCATGGCTGCAGCGCTTGCCCAAGGAACGACGATCATCAAGAATGCGGCGCGGGAGCCGGAAATCGGTAATCTGGTTGATATGTTGACGGCCATGGGCGCTGAGATTGAAGGGCGAGGCACAGATAAGCTGACTATTCACGGGGTCGAGAGATTATTTGCCGCTGAAAGTGACATCATCCCTGATCGGATCGAGGCCGGAACCTATCTCATCGCGGTTGCCGCCACTGGCGGTGAGGTTACTATCACTGACTGTAACCCTCTACATCTTCCCTCCCTGCTCGACAAGTTGCGGGCTGCAGGGATGGAGATCAAGGAGTCGGAAAGCGCAATCTCCCTGGACGCCACTGGTGGAAGGGCGATCAAGAGTGTTGATATTAAAACCATGCCCTATCCTGGCTATCCAACGGATTTACAGGCCCAGTTCATGGCCTTGATGGCCCTCAGTGATGGTGTCTCCATAGTTCATGAAACAATCTTTGAAAACAGATTCATGCATGTGGCCGAGTTGCACCGGATGGGGGCTGACATCACCATAGATGGCCAATCTGCCGTGGTCAAGGGGATGGGCAGGGCCGGATTTCATGGTGCCCCCGTTATGGCAACTGATCTGCGGGCAAGTTCGTCACTGGTCATTGCCGGCCTTGCGGCAGAGGGCAGAACCGAGATCTCCCGAATTTATCATCTGGAGCGAGGCTATGAACGGATGGTGGAAAAGTTGAGTGGTCTGGGAGCCACGGTCTGGAAAGAAAAGGAATGATTGCCGAATAAAGGAAAAAAATGAGGATTTCAATAAAAAAGGCGATTATATGATCGGCTTTTTTATTGAAAGAAAAAACATAAATCTTTTTAAGAAAATAACTATAATATCTAACTGTTGTGAAGACAGTCGCTTTTTATCCCTCTCTGGTGTGAGCAACGCAGAAACATGCATGCTCTTAGTAAGTGAGCCCTAATAAAATGATTGCACTGGAGCCTCTTGCAAAATATTTAGTTTGAGAAGAAAAAATGAGATAAGCTCTTGAGGATTGGCCTCCACAAAACCTGATCTTAGATTAACCCATCCGTCCATACCGTGGAGAATCTGAGGCGTAGAACCTTAGAACCTTGCAAACATGCGCAATATCATCCCTTGATGATTCTTGACAGTTTTACTTTGTCTGGAGTATCGTTCATTTTTTAAATATTTTTATTTCGTGTTTATGAGAAAAATTCATTGTTGTTAACTGAACTTTTTTAAAACGTGCCCTGTAGGGGAGAAGAATATGAGCATCCTGAAGAGAATTATCCCAGTTGTGCTGGTGAGTGTTTTGGTTATGAATTGGAGTTTTTTTGTTTTTGCCGGGCAGGAGAAAACTCAGGGGAAGTTGGAGGAGAACAGGAAGCAGCTGATAGAAACCAACAGTTGCCCCGGATGTGATCTGTCTGGACTTAATTTGGACAGGGTGAATTTGACTGGCGCCAATCTTGAGGGGGCTAATCTTTCGCACGTAACATTGCATCTTGCTAGTCTGGCTAAGGCCAATTTGCGCAATACAGATTTGAGGGATGCGGAATTCGGTGGTGCTGATCTGGCAGGGGCGGACCTTCGTGGTGCGGATTTGATAGGCGCCTCCTTTGTCGGGGCCTATCTTGCCGGGGCAAAAGTGGACAATGAAGTCGTCTTGAATAAACTATCCGAGGAGCATAACCCTGATAATGTTTCTGATCAGGATATAACAACAGACGTTCAGGTTGAAGCGACTGCACAGGATAAGCCATCCGCATTTACCAAAGATGAAAATACCGCTCCATCATCAGAATCAGGTTTCTTTGATACGACCTTGGAGAGAATGAAGGGATTGTTGGGCTTGGGTGCAGGAAATGAGAATAAAGCGGTGACTGAACAACAGGAAGAGAAAACTGGAAATCCTGAGGAGCTGATACAGGCAACGGCAGCTGTGCAGGCTATGTCGGCAAGGGATGCTGTTGCCGCTGACATTATTCCTGCTCAGGAGGTGCAGTCAGCCGAGGACGTTCCCTCAGCTGAAGAACCCGGATTTTTCGATAAGACCTTGGCGGGCATAAAGGGATTATTTGGTCAGAGTAAAAGCGTCGACCACGAAGCGGTGGCAGATGTTGCTCCTTCTGCGCAGGGAGAAGAACATGTGCCCCCGGTAACTTCGCAACCTCCAGCAGTTCCTGCTGTCGTGGAGGGAAATCAGACGGTGAATTCTGAACCCACTGGTGCTGAAAATAAAGATAGAGCCATTCAGGAAGAAAAACCGTCCCCTGAAAATAAAAGGGATGATGATATCCTATCAGCGGATAAAGCGGATCCCGTCGCTGAAATAGAAAAAAACAAACAAAGGCTACTTGATGGCAAAGGTTGCTATGGCTGTAATCTCCATGGAGTTGATCTGACCGGCAAGGATCTGGGTGGTGCTGATCTCGAAGGCGCTGATCTGTCCGGAAGCAGGCTGACGTCTGTTGACCTGGAGAATGCGAATTTGAAAGGGGCCATATTGGTGGGGGTTGATCTCAGAAATGCGGATCTGCGAGGAGCTGATCTCTATAAGGCGAATCTTTCAGGGGCGGATTTGACCGGTGCCAAGTTAGAGGGCGCCCTTCTTGATGAGGCCCAATTATCTAATAGTCTCGGCTATGAGCAGAAAGGAGGACAATAAGATCCGCAGGAATGCATTGCTGGCCGCTATGCAAAGGTGGATTGAATCGTAATATTACTAATGAATTGATTTATTTAATGCTATGTGATTATGTCCTTCTGTTCCGATAACAGGTTTAATGTCTTGTAAATTCGTTCGCAGGGCGGTTTCATTCAGGCAGACGGCAGCGCCTTTTTTTTATTGTTTCAACCGCAGTATCAAGAACGAGTGGCAGTAATCGGAAACTTCAATGTTTGTATTGAGTTTTTTGCATATAAAGAACCTCCAGATTTTCGATTACCCCGGTATCATCACATGAGGTAGGTAATGACCATGTAAATTATGAAGAAGCATTGTTCTCGCTTCTCGCCGGGTAGCCATCCTCAGTAACCAGAACCTCATACTCTTCTTTTTTGAAAGGATAACTTGATCGCCCTCTGAATCTTCCGGCGGTGTGGTAAAGAATTTATCGCGTTCCTTTCTCTATGGAAATCACACTAATATCGTACAGGAGATTGTGTCCTGCCAGGGGATGATTGTAGTCAACCACGATTGTGTCATCGCTCACCTCAATCACTGTGGCTGGAACTTGATTCTTCTGGCCATCTTTTTCTACCTTAAGAGAGAGGATCATCCCAATTTGAGGGGTCACTCTGTCGCTGAGGAAATTTCGCTTGAGTGTCTGCAGCAGGTCTTTTCGGCGTGGACCATATCCTTCATCAGATTCAACCTTGACCCTTTTTTTTTCGCCGGCCGACATACCTAGAAGGGCCTGTTCAAGAGTGGGCGGTATATCATGATTGCCAATGGTAATGATTAAATGCTCAGACTCGCTGGATTCCTGAAAAATTGTGCCATTCTCCAGCGATCCTGTATAGCTGATTGTTACTCTGTCGTTTTGTTCTATTTGTTTCATGTGAGGATTTTTCCCGTGAGAAAAAGATTTGAAAGGGTGGTTGATTATAAAATATATAAAGGCATGCAACAACTTACTCGACATGTTATCCCATTGTCTCCTGTTTGGCAATATGAGTTGCGCACAATGTTGACAGGCTAGCTTGGGAAGGTAACAGCGAATGTTTTCCCATGTTAAAGAAATGCTGTAGCTTGACAAAAAATGGTGATCGGCATAAAGTCATTCTTTTGTGTAACTTTTTATAGTTATGTCCTGTAGTTCTGTAATGGATGGGGAAAAAAGGATTTCTTGGTGCAGCTGATCTGTGAAAAACATCATGAGACTCTGGAAACAGAGGACGCCGTGTGTCGTCACCCTGCTGATTATTGTAAATTCAGGACGTCCTGTATGATTCATTTTCTTGGAAGTGAGAAGATGAGAGTTAATAATGGGGATAGTGTCCAGAAGCGCATACAGCTTACGGATGCTCCGAAGAAGGTGAATATGTTCCAGTTGCATTTCGAAAAATCTGAAAGTGGTTTGCTACCGGCAATTGCTCAGGATTATGAGAGTGGGCAAATTCTGATGCTTGCCTATATTAATAGAGAATCATGGGAAAAAACACTGGAGAGTGGAAAGGCCCATTACTGGAGTCGTTCACGCAATAAATTATGGCTTAAGGGTGAGTCATCCGGACATGTTCAGCTTGTGCGGGAGATCTTGATAGATTGTGATGGAGACACTGTTGTGTTCAAGGTGGAACAACTTGGGGGTGCTGCCTGTCATACCGGGCATCGCTCATGTTTCTTCCGTCGGCTTGAAGGTGGGGAAATATCCGTTGTCGGAACAAGGGTATTTGATCCGGAAATGGTGTATGGGAAAAAATAATCCATTGTAATAAGATAAATAAAACAATAATTCTTCAAGTGGTTAGCCTGTGGGTGCTGAGATGTGACTGGGAATCTGGACTCATTTACAGCAGTCCTGACAGGGGTAACAGTCTAAACAAGCTGAGGAAGACCAAATTAGAATGAGTGGAGAACTGGTGATGGATACGAAAAATGAGCTTAAACTTGGACTTCCCAAGGGAAGCCTGGAGAAGGCAACCATAGAGTTGTTTGAAAAAGCAGGTTGGCTGATCAAGCCAAGATCCCGTAATTATTTCCCTGAAATTGATGACTCTGAGCTGGTCTGTTCAATCTGCAGGCCCCAGGAGATGTCCAGGTATGTAGAAAGTGGGATGCTTGATGCCGGAATTACGGGCAAGGATTGGACCATGGAGAATAAATCAGAGGCAGTGGTCGTCTGTGACCTGGTTTATTCCAAGGTGAGCAGGAGACCGACACGCTGGGTTATCGCCGTGGCCGGCGATTCCGATATCTATACCATTGAAGACCTGGAAGGAAAGAAGATATCCACTGAACTGGTGAATGTAACAAGGGCATTTTTTCAGGAGAGGAAGGTCAATGTTGAGGTCGAGTTTTCCTGGGGAGCCACCGAGGCCAAGGTGGTTTCCGGGCTTGCGGATGCGATTGTGGAGGTGACTGAGACCGAGAGCACAATCAGGGCACACGGTCTGCGCATTATTCATGAACTGATGGAGTCCAATGCCCAGTTTATCGCCAATAAAGAGGCCTGGGCCGATCCCTGGAAGCGGGAGAAGATGGAAAATGTGGCCCTGCTCCTGCAAGGCTCACTGAATGCTGATCGAATTGTCGGACTGAAGATGAATGTCGCCCATGCGCGCCTGGACCAGATCATCAAACTATTGCCCAGTCTCAACGCGCCAACGGTGGCGGGTCTCTATCAGCAGGACTGGTACTCAGTTGAAACCGTTGTCTCAGAGGATGCGGTACGGGATCTTATCCCTCTGCTGAAGAAGAACGGTGCGGAGGGTATTATTGAATATGCCCTGAATAAGGTGATTTGATGTTTTTTGAGCAGGATTTTGGGCCTGATCTATTTAAGGCTGAAGCTATTTCCTGGTTTTTACATGAACCGGGGAAGGGGCGTTTTTTGTGAAATTTGTTGATATCCATTTTCTGTTAAGTGTCCATCATCTGACCCAATTGCCCGTCCCGTCACTGCCTGAGATTGCCTTTGCCGGACGCTCCAATGTGGGGAAGTCAAGCTTGATGAATACCCTGGTGGGCAGGAAAAGCCTGGTCAAGGTAAGCGGCCGACCAGGAAAGACCCAGGGGCTTAATTTTTTTGAAGTGACGGATACCGTTTATCTGGTTGATCTCCCCGGCTATGGCTATGCCAGGGTTGCCAAGGGGATGCAGGACCAGTGGCAGTCACTTATCACCTCCTATCTGGAGACCCGGGAGACGCTCCGCTGTGTGGTGGTTATTCTTGACCTGCGCCATGAGGTCAAGGCCTATGATGCCCAGCTTATTGGCTGGCTGCGGGAAAGGAATATTCCTTTTTTACCGGTCTACACCAAGGTGGATAAGTTGTCAGGCAATGAAAGAGTGAAAAATGCCAGGATTCTTGACGTCGGGTATGCAATCGCCCCGGAGCAGAGGATCCTGTTTTCGGCGGTGACGGGCCAGGGCAAGGAAGAGCTGGAGAGGGCTCTTGCATCTTTTTTTAAAGTAGGTTAATTTTTTTAATTGTTGAATAGAAATACGTATATTCTCATTGTCCGATGGAATAGTTTCTTTATTGGCCATCAGGTAATAAAAAAATACAACAAAGTTGTGGAGGAAAAGCATCATGTCACTTCGCTCTGAATGGCCATGCTGGGAAATTATGAAGTGTGACGAGGATAAAAAATGTCCCGCAAAGGAACGCCCTGCCGAATTATGCTGGGAGATTATTCAGGAGATGGATGCCCGCTCTTTTCATATCTGTAGCGATTGTCTGGTCTATGTGAGTCGGCAGAAGGACTGCAAATTTTCCAGGGAGGAGATCCTCAGCATCATGGCCCAGAAGGGGGTCGATGTCTTGGATCGCCATCAGTGTAGCTGTTTTCAATTCAATAATATTCAAGAATAATAGAAGGGCAGGCTTCTTTGCTGGAACTAAAACGGGGGATGATTCGGATTTTTCCAACCTGAATCATCCCCCGTTTTTTTAGCAATTTTGGCGTAATCTTTTATTGTTCAGATTTTAAGACTGCTAAAAAGGCCTTTTGGGGGATCTCCACATTGCCCACGGTCTTCATCCTTTTCTTGCCTGCCTTTTGTTTCTCCAGGAGTTTCCTTTTCCTGGATATGTCACCGCCGTAACATTTTGCAGTTACATCCTTGCGCAGCGCCGAGATCGTGCTTCTGGCAACAATTGTCCCGCCGATGGCGGCCTGGATGGCGATCTTGAACATCTGCCTGGGGATCTCCTCTTTCAGCTGTTCGCAGGCATGCAGACCCCGGGCCCGGGAGTTGGCGCGATGAACCAGTTGCGAAAGGGCATCCACCAGTTCTCCGTTGACCAGGATGTCCAGTTTGACCAGATCACTCTTGCGGTAATCATAGAGTGCGTAATCAAATGAGCCGTATCCCTGGGTGACTGATTTTAATTTATCATAGAAGTCATAGATCACTTCCGCCAGTGGCAGTTCGCAGGTCAACTCAATCCTGCCGGGGGTGGGATAATGGTAATGGGTGTTTTCGCCCCGTCGCTCCATGCACAGCGCCATCACCGCCCCCATATATTTCTCCGGGATGAGGATGGTGGCCTTGATGTACGGCTCTTCCATCCGGTTGACCTTGGCCGGATCGGGGAAATGGGCGGGGTTGTCAACCTCTATCATGGAGCCATCGTTGAGGTAGAAGTTGTATTTGACCGAAGGGACGGTCAGGATCAGCGAGATGTCGAATTCCCGCTCCAACCGCTCCTGGACGACCTCCAGATGGAGGAGGCCCAGGAATCCGCAGCGAAAGCCAAAGCCCAGGGCCGCTGACGAGTCCTTTTGAAAGGAGAGGGCCGCATCATTGAGCTGCAGTTTTTCCAGGGCGGTGGCCAGGCTCTCGTAGTCGTCGGTGGAGATGGGGTAGATGGAGGAGAAGACCACCTGCTGCACCGGTTTGAAGCCGGGCAGGGCCTTGGCGCAGGGTCTCTCTTTATGAGTGATGGTATCGCCGGGGCGGGTGTCGCTGACGGTTTTTATGCCGGCCAGGATATAGCCGACCTGCCCGGCGGAGAGTTGCTTCTGGGGTTCCTTACCTATCCCCTTGAACAGGCCTACCTCCTCGACCTTATAGGCGGAGTTATTGGACATGAATTTGATCATCTCCCCGGCCCTGATCGTGCCATTAATGATGCGGCAGGAGATGATGGTGCCCCTGAACGGATCATAGTGGGCATCAAAGATCAGGGCCTGCAGGGTTCGCTGTCCGGATCGCCCTGGGGCGGCGGAAGAAAGTTGACGATCGCCTCAAGGACGTCGTCGACACCCTTGTCCTGTTTTCGCCGAGCAGAGTCTGGATGTGGTCTCCGTCGAGCCCCAGGTCTTCCTCGATCTGCAGGGCGACCTGTCTCCGGTTCTGCCGAGGGCAGATCGATCTTGTTGATAACCGGGATGATCTCCAGGTCGTTTTCCATGGCCAGATAGAGGTTGGCCAGGGTCTGGGCCTCAACGCCCTGGGCCGCATCGATGAGGAGCAGGGCGCCTTCGCAGGAGGCTGAGGGCGCGCGAGACCTCGTAGCTGAAGTCGACATGACCGGGGGTGTCAACCAGGTTCAGCTCATATATCTTCCCGTCTTTAGCGGTGTAGGGCAGACAGATGGTCTGGCTTTTGATGGTGATGCCCCGTTCACGTTCGATGTCCATGTTGTCGAGCAGCTGGTCTTTGAACTCACGGACCGAGACCTGTTGCACAACTGGATCATGCGGTCGGCCAGGGTTGACTTGCCGTGATCAATATGGGCGATGATGGTGAAATTTCGTATGTGTTTCATTGCTTTCAGGAGAAATTTGTGGAATGCTGAAGAAAAGTATACTTGAATAAGCTTGAAAAAATAGATTCAAGGGAACCTTTGAGAAGGTGTCTTTTTCGATGAGTCGAAGGTTCAAGCCGTCCCCCTCGATGAAAAGACTAATTTTTTCAAGATTATCTTGTAGCATAAAAGGATGAAGATGAAAATATAATTTTCATTTATTTTCCTGTGGATAAGGGTACTGGAATGAGATAAACATATTCTGGAATCCATTTTGTCGGGAGATATAATGATTGCACTTTGGTCCAACTGGAGTAATAATAAAAGTTTTTTATAAATGATATTGTCCTGGTAAATATAATCCTTATATGACTTCACAAAAAAACAGATCTGATGCCTCAGATTCATCCCACCCGTTGGATCTGAACGAATCTGAGCGGGAAGAAACCGATCTCTACGAGCATCCTCTGGTCTCCCTTTCCAATGAGGAACATCTGCCGGCCCTGAGTAATCCTGCTCTGCATCGTTATCTGCAGGAGATCAGCCAGTATGAATTGTTGACGCGGGAAGAAACCGATGAGCTGGCGATCAGGTTCCGGGAAGAGGGTGACCAGGATGCCGGCTACAGGCTGGTTTCTTCCAACCTGCGCCTGGTGGTCAAGGTGGCCATGGATTTCCAGAAATACTGGATGCAGAACTTTATGGATCTGATTCAGGAAGGAAATGTGGGGCTGGTACAGGCCACCAAGAAATTTGATCCCTATCGGGGGGTCAAGTTTTCCTATTATGCAGCCTACTGGATTCGGGCCTATATCCTGAAATTTATCATGGATAACTGGCGTCTGGTCAAGATCGGCACCACCCAGGCCCAGCGGAAGCTTTTTTTCAGTCTCAACAAGGAAAGAAAACTGCTTGAATCGCAGGGATTTCAGGCAGAGACAAAATTGCTGGCCCAGCGCCTGAATGTCAAGGAGAGTGAAGTTATTGAGATGAGCCAGCGCATGGGGGGAGGGGATGTCTCTCTTGAGAGTCCGGTGCGTGCCGATTCGGAAGATGAACAGAAAAGTTTTCTACCGAGTGGGGGGCCAGGGATTGAAGAGATGGTGGCTGGCGGTCAGATGAAAGCAAAACTGGCCGATATGATTCTGATCCTAAAAGAATCGCTCAATAGCAAAGAGACCATGATTCTGGAAGAGCGCCTGCTCACCGATGAACCGCTGACTCTCCAGAATATTGCTGATAAATTTGGTATCTCCCGGGAACGGGTCAGGCAGATTGAGGTGAATCTGCTGAAAAAAATGAAGAGGTTCTTTGAAGCGGAAATGCCGGATATCAAAGATTTCTTTGAGGGGGAAAGCATGGTGATTAAAAGCGGTCCTGAAAAATAGCTGTTTCTCTTATATAACGTTCCATGAGGATCTAGATCTGTATAATGAAAGTACCTTTGCTCGATCTTAAACAACAATTGAACCCTCTTCGTGAAAAGATCCTGGAGGCCGTAACCAGGGTTGTCGATTCAACCACCTATATCCAAGGGCCTGAAGTCTCCCTGCTGGAAGAGGAAGTTGCTGCCTATTGTGCTGTGGAAAACGGGGTAGGGGTTTCCAGTGGGACCGATGCCCTGTTGGTCTCTTTGATGGCTCTGGGGATAGGGCCTGGCGATCAGGTCCTGACCACACCCTATTCTTTTTTTGCCACCATGGGGGTTGTGCTCCGGCTTGGAGCCACCCCTGTTTTTGCCGATATTGATCCTGTCTCCTTCAATATTGATCCCACGGCCATGGAAGAGATCCTCTCCCGTGACCATGAAAGAAAAATAAAGGCACTTCTGCCCGTCCATCTTTACGGACAATGTGCGGATATGGTTGCTATCACGAAGCTGGCCCGTCAATATGAGCTGCCGGTCGTTGAAGATGCGGCCCAGGCCATTGGCGCTGAATGCCCGATGGATGGAGATACTGATGGCGATGGGAATGTCCAATGGAAGAAGGCCGGGTCCATGGGGATTGCCGGATGTTTCTCTTTTTTCCCCAGTAAAAATCTGGGGGGGATGGGTGATGGCGGCATGGTGATGACCGGTGAGAGCTCCTTTGCCGATAAGATCCGGATTTTACTCAATCATGGAGCTTCGCCAAAATATTATCATGGACTGGTGGGGGGGAATTTCCGCCTTGATCCCATTCAGGCCGCAGTGCTGCGGATAAAACTGACCTGTCTGGATACGTGGCATCGGGCAAGGCGTGAAAATGCAGGCCGCTACAACATGCTCTTTGCTGAAACCGATCTTGTCCAGAATGATTTTCTTGTGTTGCCACAGGCTGTTTATCTGCCGAATAAAGAGGCTGAAGGGACCATGAATGGTGCCGGGGAAAATTATCATATCTATAACCAGTACGTCCTGCGGGTCAGCCGCCGAGATGTCTTGATGAACTGGCTGCGTTCCCAGGATATCGGCTGCGAGGTTTATTATCCGGTGGCTCTGCATCAGCAGAAATGTTTGGGAAAAAACTATCCGCTATTGTCTTTCCCCCAGGCTGAAAAGGCTGCCTCCGAGACCCTTGCCCTTCCCATTTATCCGGAACTGACTGCGGATATGCAAGAGTATGTGGTTGGGAAAATAGTAGAATTCTATCGGCAGTAAGCGTATTGTCTTTGTGAAGGTCCCTCCTCTCATGCACTCTGGAATTATAACTATCTTTGCCATGGAGCTTTATCGATGGTGAAGACTTCTTGGCATCAATTCCCGGCAGCGGTTCAATCTCGGAAAAGGGGTGGTCGGCAGCTTGCCATTTTCCTCTGGCATATCCTCACCCTTTTATTCTTTTTCTCTTTTTTCTCTTCTCTTCTTTCTTACCTGCGGCCTCTGCAGCTATTACCCCTGAACGTGATGTCGTTATCACTGATACCAGCAAGGAACCTCAGTGGAAGGTCCTCTGGGATCAGGCCCGGGAACTCACCCGTCTGGAGAAATACACGGAGGCTGCCCGGAGCTATGCCCAACTTTTTTCCCTGAAAAAGAATATTGAAGAGGCCAAATGGGAGTATTGCCTGGTGCTGATCACCCTGTCTGATTGGGATCATGCCTCAATTGTGCTGGAAGAACTTCTGGAAGGGGATCCCCACCGCCCTGATTATCTGTTGAGTGGTGGTCTGGTTGCCTTGAAAAAAAGAGAGTATGCCAGGGCCGCCACCTATTATGACCTTGCGTACAGACAAAAAACAACTTTGAACGAGGCCCAGGCAGTGGAGGCACTGACTGGTCTTGTCGCCGCGTTGCGTGGACAGGGGAAGAATGAGGCGGCCTTTCCCTTGATGGAACAGCTTCTCCACTTCAGGCCCGATGATACCCTGCTACTTCATCAACTGGCCATCCTTGCGGTCAAGTCAGGTCGGCGAGAAAAGGCCTTAGCTTATTATGAACAACTTGTCTCCCGAGATGAGGTGGAGGATCAGGTTTTGCTCGAGGCGGCTGTGGTCTTTGATCGCCCCGGCCACGAAGCCGGGGCGCTGCGTCGTTCTTCCACCGTAGCGATCCCTGTTGCAAGTGATGCTCGGCCATCCCTGGCCTTCCTCTGCTGGAAGAAATATCTGCAGCGTCATCCTGATTACCTGCCGTTTCAAGAAAAAATGGCCGATTATTTTATTAGCCGGGGAGAAAAAGAAGCGGCGTTGCCCCATCTCCTGATCCTGCTGGCCCAGAATGATCAACGCGATGTCCGTCTCTTGCAGATCGGTGCCATATATCTCGTTGATCTTCACCGACCGGACAAAGCGATTTCTTATTATGAGGAGTATCTTTTGCAACATCCTGAAGATCAGCAGATCGCACAGGAGGTAGCAAGGATGCGGACTCTGCTTGCCCATGATCTGGTTTCAAGGATGGAGCATGATGGCACCATGCCCTTGTGGCAGGAACTGGCGCAGATTACCACCAACCGCCTGGCCCTTTGTGCATCCATGGCCCAACTCCTTGAAAAACGTGGAAACAGCAAAGAGCTGCGTGAGGTGCTTGCTGTTATTCATCAACATGAACCAGGGGACAGAGACGTTACTCTCCGGCTTGTCGAGTTATCTCTTGAACAGAAAGACATCGACCAAGCTGAGTATTTTCTGGGAGAATTGCCTCAGAATGGGCGTCAGGGCTCAAGATACCTACTGGCTCGTGCTCGTCTTGCAGATCAACGCGGACTTCCGGACCAGGCATTGGTCTGGTACAACCAATATCTACAAATGGTGCCGGGCGATCACTCCATTCGCCTTAGATCCATGGAACTGTCGGCCCGGCTCGGTCTGATCAGTCAGTATCAGGAACAGTATCAGCGGCTGCGCCGGGATGCAAAATCTGAAGCGGAGCGGATGGAGAGTGACCTACGCTATGCCAGGGTCTTGCTGGCCAACGGGCTGGCCACCCGTGCCAAAAAAGTCTGTCAGCAACTGATCGAAGAAGGAAAGGGCCAAGATGGATTCATGGCCGAGGCGCGCCTGGCTCTTGCTGAGGCCCTGTACGGGGAAGAAAATACCTTCGAGGCCGAACAGGTCTTGAGGCAGATGCTGGTGGATGGCGTAGCCATTGAATCCACCCTTCGCAAATTGGTTGAATTCTCACTGAAGAGCAATGAACCTGATCTGGCCTGGAAATGGCTATCTCTCTTGTCTGCACGACCTGGATATTCTGTTGATCCAGATTCTTGTGGAAGTAATGGAAAAAATCTTACATTCCTCCGGGCAAGGGCGCTGGCCGCAGCCGGAAAATTTGGTAAGGCCATCGAGAGCATCCAGGAGTATCGGAGATTTCTTGTCCAGCAGTGCCCGCACGATGCCGGAACCAAGTATAAAGCGGATCTCTTGCTTGGCCGGCTTTATCTACAGGATAAACAATATGAGAAAGGTCAGAAGCTAATTGCGGATATTATCAAAGTGCACCCGCTGGATCTGGAACCCCTGATCCTGGGGCAACAACTTGATACTGGTGCCTCAGGGCAGGTGCAGGGGGGTAGGGTAGATGAGATCCTCACTAACAACCATGGTAATGGATTCCTCGGTCTGATGCAGGCCGTAGAGTTAGAACGGAAGTATGGAGCCACTGAGGCAGCCCTTAAACACGTAAGGATGGCCTTGCAGGAGGTACCTGAGTCCGTAAGGGCCAGGGTTGCTGAGGCAGATCTCTTGCGAGAACAGGGAAATCTGAAAGCAGCCTTTGCATCTTTGCAGGCCCTGGCTGCTGACTATCCCGATGAGCTCAGTTTTGAGCGCAAATCACTGGAGGTGGAGTTCAAGCTGGCCTCATTCCCGAAGATCATAGAAAAACTGGCTTCTTCCCGGCAGATAGGTATGAGCAAAGGGATTATGGCCTTTCCAGATACCAGTCAATTAGCGGTGTGGCAGAAGTTGATACTGGCCCGGGCCTTGTGGGCTGACCGGCAATGGGTGGCAGCAATTGCGGTGTATGATGCCGTGTTGCAACCCTCCGTGGAGAGAATTTTTACTGAAAGGATAGAAACGCAGCAGATCAAACTCGTCCTGCCCCCTCCGGAACGAAGCTTTTGGAATGTGATCAGCTTTACCCATCCCGCGGAACCGGATCGTCTGACCGTGGTAATGGATCCCGCATTTGTCATGACTCAGCGTGGACAGCCAGGCGGAAGAATTGGCGCTGACCTCTATGCCGACTATCGATGGCAGCAACTGGTGGCCAGGGAGCTTTCGGCCAGGAGGGCGCTGGCGCAGGGTGATTATTATCAGGCCATGAAAGAGTATCAGAAGGTTGTTGAAAAAAATCCTTCTCCTGAATCTCTTTTTGATCTTGCCGGGATTTACAGCCGGCTTGGTTTCCTGGGGAAGGAGGCCCTGCTTTATGAAGAGATTAAACGGGAAAACTCTGAATATCCTGATCTCGTCGAGTCTGTTGAGCGCAATACTCTCAAGCGAAAACCCAAGGGAATGATTGATTCCGGATATTCGTATCTCAACGGGCGTAATGGATACCTGGATATGCAACAGACAAAGGGTGGAGCCAGTGGTTGGATGATGCCGACTCTTCGTCAGGAGATGGATGTCAGCTGGAGCACTATTCATGCCATCTCCGAGGAGACGGATCAATCCCTGTGGCGGAACAGATTTCTAACGGCATATTCTTTTTATCCTCAGTATAATATTGACTTTATTACAAAAATTGGTGCCGATAAAGCTGATGGCCAATCTGGCGATGCTCATAATGATATCATCCCTCTCTATCATCTGGAGATGCGTGGCCGGATAGGGGATGAACTGCATGGTTTTGTCCGTTTGAGTCAGGATGTGGTGGATGATACTGTGGAGGCCATGGAGCAGGAGATCAGTAAAAGGGATATGGAAGGTGGGGTTAAAATTGACATCCTGCCCCGTCTTTTTTGCGGCGGAGAATATCTCTTTAGGGAGTATAGTGATGCCAACCATCAGAATCGTTATTATATTTGGGCATCCTATATTATTCACAGCGAACCGACTCTGCTGCAGGTTACTTATGGCCAGGAATTATTGAATAATGCCGATGGCAATATGGGGAGGGATTTTTCCTATGAAAATGGGTTTGCTCCCGGTGATCATCCCTACTGGAGTCCCAATGAATATTGGCAGAATATTGTTTCTGTCCATTTTGAGCATCAGCTGGCCGCAGATGTGCTGGGCCGGAGCGCTCCCAGTTATTATACCCTTGATTATTCCATCGGCTATGAAGATAGCGGTTATGACAGTCATACCCTTGGCGGCGCTATTTTTCTTGAAATGAATCGTCATTTCTTATTAAGCAGCAGTTGTGCAATGACCCAGGGAGGTCCGGTGATTCGCAAGGATATCGCCTTGTCACTGGTGTATCGCTGGTAACTCTATTCATATCCCTGCAGATTGTTGTGCCACTTTGCTCACAATCTGCAGGTTTTTTTTGATTTTAACAGGAGGAAAGAATGGTTGAACGAGTACCGATGTCGACTCAAGGATACCAGAAGCTTCGTGCCGAGCTCCAGCGTCTTGAGAGGGTTGAACGTCTTGATGTGGTCAAATCCATTGAGATTGCCCGCGCCCATGGAGATCTGAAGGAGAATGCCGAGTATCATGCTGCCAAAGAGCGGCAGGGGCATATTGAAGGGCGTATTATGGAACTGAAGGATAAACTGGGCCGCGCCGAGGTGATCAACTGTATGGATGTACCTATCCAACGGGCGGTCTTTGGGACGGTGGTGACCTTGCTGGATCTTGAAACGGATGCTCAGGTGAGCTATCAGCTTTTGGGCACGGAAGAGGCCGATGTGAAGAAGGGATCTATCTCTGTATTTTCGCCTCTGGGTAAAAGTATTCTGGGGAAAGAAGTTGGAGATGATGTGGTTGCCAAGACTCCTGGAGGAACTCGGGAATTCGAGGTCATTGAAATAGCTGCTTCCTCATTTGCCTGATTTCTAACTGATCTTGTATAGCTCACTGGCCCTGATGCGGCGGTCCAGACCTAAAACAATTGGAAAATTATGGTGATAACTTGGTAGCCATTTTTTTTATTAAGAATTAAAGAGGGAGCTTGGGCATGGTTCCTACCTTTTATTCTGCCACTACCGAAGATTGTCGTGATCTTTATTCAGCCTGTGGATGTGACAAGCATTCCTGAAAGAAAAATAGCCATGATCTGGCTGATGGTTTCATCGACGGAGTATTCCGTTTCCAGGGAGAGGCTCCAGACACGTGATATCTCATCAAGCGCTCCGAAGAAAGCGCGCTTGGCAATCCCTGGTTTGATGTCTGAGCGGTAGATATGCTGCGCCTGTCCCTGTTTGATGATGGTGGAAATAATGTCGATGTATTCGCTGAACTTATTGTTTCTGTATTCTTTTATCAATTTGGCGCTCTGCCGTAATTCGATCTGGATCACCTCTGCCAGATTTTTATTTTTTTTCATCATCGTCAGATGTGTCGTGGCAAAAATTTCCAGTTTTTTTCTGGGATCCGGTTCCATGGCCAATAATTTGGTGACCTGTTCTATCAGACCACCAATTTCCTCTTCAAAGACAGAAATCAGGATATCGAATTTATTGTTGAAATAAAGGTAGATAGTCCCGTCTGCGACCTTGGCTTCTTTGGCAATATCGGATATTCTGGCATTGAAGAAGCCTTTTTTTGCAAAGACCTTGGTCGCTGCATGAATTATTTTAGAGTGTTTATCTGCTGCTTTCATTTAATAGTATTAAAGAAGGTGGATGGTTGAGAAGAAAATTAGAAATAAACAACATTGAATGGCTATTCATTCATTTTAGCCGTTGGAGAGAAATTGTCAATGGCGAGAAGTTCTTTCTTGGTTTATTTATGAAAAAAAGTTTGTATTCATGACAACTTATCAATTTGTAAAAATATATTGGTTCAACTGAGTGCAGAATTGAATTCTGTGCCGCAGGAAATTAAACATTACAGGAGTGAGTGAATGAAAGTATTGGTTGTGGGCTCTGGTGGTCGTGAACATGCGCTGGTCTGGAAGATCTCCCAAAGCGCCAGGGTCAATAAGATCTATTGTGCCCCTGGGAATGCCGGGATCAAGCATATGGCCGAGTGTGTGGATATCGCGGCCACTGACATTGATGCCCTGCTCCAGTTTGCCCATCATGAGAAGATTGATCTGACCATTGTCGGCCCTGAATCGTCACTGGCTGCCGGAATCGTTGACCGTTTTGAGGAAGAGGGGCTGCGTATCTTTGGGCCGCGTAAGAATGCTGCCTTCCTTGAAGGGAGTAAGGTCTTTGCCAAAGAATTCATGGAAAAATATTCCATACCCACCGCCTCATTCAAGGTCTTTGATGATCTCAAAAAAGCTAAAAAATATATTGATGAGGTTGGTGCTCCTCTTGTTGTCAAGGCTGATGGCCTCGCCGCGGGAAAAGGCGTTGTTGTCGCTGCGACCATTAAGGAGGCAAAAGATGCAGTCGATCTTATCATGCAGGACAAGGCCTTTGGCGATGCTGGAAACAAGGTGATTGTCGAGGCCTGTCTGCAGGGGGAAGAGGCCTCATTTATCGCCTTCACCGATGGCAAGACCGTGCTCCCATTGCCCACATCTCAAGATCATAAAGCCATTTATGATGGGGACAAGGGACCCAATACCGGCGGGATGGGCGCCTATTCTCCTGCCCCGGTGGTAACCGAGGCCATAGCGAAGTATGTCATGAACAAGGTGATGCTGCCCACCATTCAGGGTATGGCCGCGGAGGGTCGCCCTTTTAAGGGGATGCTCTATGCCGGTCTGATGATTGACAAGGGAAACGTGCAGGTCCTGGAATTTAACTGCCGTTTCGGTGATCCCGAGGCCCAGCCCTTGCTGATGCGTCTGAAGAGTGACGTGGTCGACATCTTTGAGGCGGTGATTGATGGGACCCTGGAGACGATTGAGATGAAGATTGACCCCCGGCCAACTGTTTGTGTGGTGATGTCCTCCGGCGGATATCCGGGCGCATATGAAACGGGAAAGGTCATTAAGGGGCTTGCCAGAGCGGCCGGAGAGGCCGGTGTCCAGGTCTTTCATGCAGGGACAGCAATAAAAAATGAACGGACGGTGACGGCTGGCGGACGGGTCCTGGGGGTGACTGCAGTGGGTAAGACCCTTGAAAAGGCCATTGAGCAGGCCTACAAGGCTGTGGATTGTATCCAGTGGACCGGTTGTTATTCTCGCCGTGACATCGGCGCCAAGGCCCTGCATCGCCAGGAAATAAAGGCAGTACAGGTCCTGGTGGGTATTGTCATGGGCAGTGATTCGGATCTGCCGGTCATGCAGGCGGCGGCTGATTTTCTGAAAAAAATGCAGATACCCTATGAAATGACGGTGGCATCTGCACATAGAACCCCGGAGAGGGCGACCCGTTGGGCCAGTATGGCCCAGGAGCGGGGATTGAAAATTATTATTGCCGGTGCCGGCATGGCTGCCCATCTGGCTGGAGTCCTGGCAGCCCATACCGAACTGCCGGTCATCGGTGTGCCCCTCGACGCCTCGCCGCTACATGGGATGGATGCCCTGCTGGCCACGGTGCAGATGCCGCCGGGAATCCCGGTTGCCACCATGGCGATTGGCAAGACCGGGGCCAAGAATGGTGCGGTCTTTGCCGCGCGGATTCTCGCCCTGGAAGATAAGGAGATCGCAGCCAGATTGCAGGCATTCAAACTGGAGATGGTCAGAGAGGTAGAAGAGAAGGCCCGCAAGATTGAAGGTCGCTGAGCGTCCCGGTCATGAACCGATCCATGGCCCGTCGGATGAGGATTTCAGACGGGCCGTTTTGGTCCTTGCCCAGGGAGGGGTTGTTGCCTTTCCCACAGAGACCTTTTATGGACTGGCCGTTGATCCCTTTAATGAAAAGGCCCTGACAGATCTGTTCAGGTTGAAAGGACGTCCCTCGCACAAGCCATTCCTGGTTCTTATCCAGGACGAGAGTCAGCTCTCTGAGCTGGTAAGTTCGATTCCGCATGCATACAGTCTGCTCATGAAGGCCTTCTGGCCAGGACCCTTGACCTTGGTTTTTCCGGCAGAACAGAGCCTCTCGCCACTGTTGACTGGCGAAACTAGTGGAATTGGCGTTCGGATCTCTCCCCATCCGGTTGCCAGGGACTTCGGCCAGATGTGGGGCAGGCCGATGACAGCGACCAGCGCCAACCTGTCGGGGATGACTTCTGCCCGCACGGCCGATGAGGTACAGCGCTTTTTCGGGAACGGGGTTTCCCTGATCCTGGATGGGGGGCAGACGCCAGGTGGCATGAGTTCAACGGTGGTGGGAGTTGATAGGGGAAAGCTGCAGTTGATCAGGGCAGGGGTTATTGATTTCTCTTCCTTGATTCAGATAAGTAGGGCGAATATCTGAAGGGTTTTCCATCAGTCTTTCAACCTTTTAGTGGCTTCTGGCAGGTAACATACAAGTGACCATTATTTTGGAAAGCTCAGCATTGAGGATCGGAGCATATAATTGCAACAGGCTCATAAGTCAAAGCTTCAGCCCGATAACTATTCTCTTTTACTGTCTGGTCAGTTGCCGATATTTAATGCGATGCGGCTGGTCGGCCGCTGCCCCGAGTCGCGCCTTGCGATCCTTTTCATAATCCGAGTAATTCCCTTCAAACCAGACAACCTGCGAATCCCCCTCAAAGGCA
Source organism: uncultured Pseudomonadota bacterium (assembly GCA_963776835.1). Taxonomy (GTDB): domain Bacteria; phylum Desulfobacterota; class Desulfobulbia; order Desulfobulbales; family Desulfocapsaceae; genus UBA2270. The sequence goes on along the minus strand of CAVZOB010000001.1, from coordinate 191,914 downwards.
AGGATATGGGTGGCGATCCGGTCGAGAAACCAGCGGTCATGGCTGATGACCACCGCGCAGCCGCCGAAATTGATCAAGGCCTCTTCAAGTGCCCGCATGGTGTTGATGTCCAGATCATTGGTGGGCTCATCGAGCAGCAGGACATTGCCCCCTTCCTTGAGCATTCGGGCCAGATGGACCCGGTTGCGCTGGCCGCCTGAGAGCAGACCCACTTTTTTCTGCTGAGCAGAACCCGAAAAGTTGAATTTGCTCACGTAGGCCCGGGAGTTGATTTCCTTGGTACCAACCCAGACGGTTTCCTGGCCTTCGGAGACTGCCTCCCAGATCGTCTGTTCCGGATTCAGGGAATCTCGGTTCTGGTCAACGTATGCCAGTTTGACGGTTTCACCCAGGCGAATAGTGCCTGCATCAGGAGTATCCTGGCCGGTAATCATCTTGAAGAGGGTGGATTTTCCGGCGCCGTTGGGGCCAATGATGCCGACGATTCCACCGGCCGGGAGGTTGAAATTCAGATCTTCAACCAGCAATTTGTCGCCCAAGGCCTTCCGCACATGTTCCGCTTCAATCACCACCTTGCCAAGACGCTGACCGGGCGGGATAAAGATCTGCATTTCCTGGGCCATTTTTTCGGTCTCTTGACTTAGCAGTTGTTCGTAGGAGTTGATTCTGGCCTTGGATTTTGCATGCCTGCCCTTGGCAGACATGCGGATCCATTCGAGCTCCCGTTGCAGGGTTCGACGCCGATCACTCTCCGATTTTTCTTCCGTTGCCAGCCTTCTTTCCTTCTGCTCCAGCCACGAGGAATAATTTCCCTTCCAGGGAATGCCAATGCCCCGGTCAAGTTCCAGAATCCAGCCGGCGACATTATCCAGAAAATAGCGATCATGGGTCACGGCAATAATGGTTCCCGCATACTGCTGCAGGTGCTGTTCCAGCCAGGAGACAGACTCGGCGTCCAGATGATTGGTGGGCTCATCGAGAAGGAGGATATCCGGCTGTTTCAGGAGGATGCGGCAGAGGGCCACCCGTCGTTGTTCACCGCCGGAGAGGATTCCGCACAGGGCGTCAGGTGATGGGCAGCGCAGGGCGTCCATGGCCATTTCCAGCTTGCTGTCCAGATCCCAGGCATTCAAGGTGTCCAGTTTGTCCTGAACCTCGCCCTGTCTGTCGATGAGCGCCTGCATCTCGTCGTCACTCATGGGCTCGGCAAATTTCTCATTGATGACGTTAAATTCATGGAGCAGGTCAACGGTTCCCTGGACACCTTCTTCGACGATCTGTCGGACTGTTTTCTCAGGGTCAAGTTGGGGTTCCTGGTCCAGATAGTCGATGATAAGCCCCGGAGAGAGAATGGTCTCTCCGTTAAATTCGGTATCAATGCCGGCAAGAATACGGAGGAGTGTACTCTTGCCGGAGCCGTTCAGTCCCAGGACTCCGATCTTGGCACCATAAAAATAGGAAAGAGAGATGTCCTTGAGAACGGGCTTGCTGTCATAATATTTACTTACCTTGATCATCGAATAGATAATCTTTTTGTCATCTGTACTCATGATAATACCTGTAGGAAAAAGAAAAAAAAGAAGGAAATTGCAGGTTAGGAAAACATGGGACCCCTTACGAAATAACGAGTGCAATTCAAACTATTTCGTTACTGTTCCTGGTGAAGCTTGTGATATTTGAATGACTGCTATTATTTTTGAGAACAGCCGGTGGAGAATACCCCGAAATAAAAAAAAAGGAAGAGGCATACTCTTCCGTGGATCGGGTGGATGGAAGTTTTTTCTTCACTTTTCCTCGTTATAGTGTGCTGTCATTGCCACGGGGATTGAAGCAGGAGGGATGAAGAGTGAAAACTTAAGATGTCGACTGTTTTACAATTTTTGTGACGAATGGTGGCAATCTTAAGGTTGAACACATTTGAGGAATAATCACGGAAACAATGGAAAGGATTGAGTTATGTTTTTGGGCATGGTGGCCACGGTGTCTTGCAGGCCACCATTTTTTTCCTGTATCCGACCGGGAAGCGGGATACCTTGATGCTGACGGATTTGATATTGATGTGGGCAACCTCTCGCAGTCTTGAGTACATTAAAAAAATGAGGAAAGTCTTTTTGCCGCCATCAAACGAAAAAACTGCGAGACTTCTTCTATGCTACTAAATTTCTAAAAACAAAAAATTGACATTATAAAGGATACGGATGGCAATATCTGTTGACTTTACTGTCTGGTTGTATTAATTTTCTTTCTTCTTTTAAAGAAGATCGGGCGTTTTTGTGCCCTGTTTCATAATAGACATTACCGGGAAATCCGGTTTACAATTTGAGCAAGTTAACAACAGGGAGAGTTTCGTGGCCAATCATAAATCTGCAGAAAAGAGAAATCGTCAGGCAACCGTTCAACGTATGCGTAATCGAGCCATCAAGACACGGATGAAGAATGTAATCCGTCTGGTGGATGAGGCTGTTGCCGCCGGTTCCGTTGAGGCGGCACAGGAGGCATTGAAGGTCGCCATTCCCGTTATAGCCAAGACAGGCGGAAAGGGGACTATTCACAAGAAGAATGCATCCCGTAAGGTTTCTCGCTTAACCAAACGTGTCAACAGCATGCAGGCAGCCGCGTAATCGCTTCTGCAGGGTCTCCGGCAAGGAGTAGGTCTGCTGGAGGGTTCGATTTGTGCCATTGTAAAGGGCCATGGAGTCATTAGATTTCATGGCCCTTTTTTATGCTGTTTTCATCTGAAATAATATGTGGTACAGTCTCGTCAATTGAGAAGTTTGTCCACTCGAATGGATTTTTCTGCGTCCCCTTGGGGGTAAAAAGAAGAGTTTTTCTCATTATCATCCTCTTGCCGATCAGTCAGCATGTCACAACACACTCATTTTCCAGGCCTTGAGGTCTTCCAGGATCTGAAGGGAAGGGCCGGGCTTGTTCCTGTTTATCGAAAAATAATTGCGGATCTCGATACCCCGCTCACCCTTTTTGCCAAAGTGGCCGAGGACCAGAGTCATGTCTTTCTCTTTGAGAGCATGGAGGGAGGTGAGAAATGGGGCCGTTACTCCTTTATCGGCTTTGATCCGCTGGTGACCTTCTCGTCCAAGGGAAACCAGATTGAGCTCTGTACCCTCCGGGATTCCCAGCAAGAGAAAGTGACATATAGCGGTGACCCCTTGAAGGCCTTGAAGCAGTTGGTGGAAGGCTTTGCAGCGGCGGAGGTGGATGGTGGTCTCCCCAGGTTTTGCGGCGGAGCGGTGGGGTTCCTCGGCTATGACATGGTCCGTTTCATGGAGGAGCTGCCGGATGAAAAACCGCCGCTTGCCTTTCCAGACTCCTCTTTCATGGTGCCGAAGATGGTGCTGGTTCACGACAGTTTCCGGCAGACCGTGACCGTGGTCTGCTGGGTGCGGCTGACTGCAGAAGAGGACGCGGCGACCGCCTACCAAGCCGCGACCAGACAGATCGACGAGGTGATTGGACGTCTGCAGGGAACGGTACCGGCTGAGTTTATGGCCTCCAATATCGAGGGAAGCGCATCACGCCATCAATTCAGCTCCAATTTGGAACCGCAGCAGTTCAAGGCCATGGTCGAACGGGCTCGCGATTATATCAAGGCCGGCGATATCATCCAGGTGGTGCTGTCCCAGCGCTTTCACACCCGGACCGAGCTGGCTCCGCTTACCCTCTATCGTGCCCTGCGCCATATCAATCCCAGCCCCTATCTTTTTTATCTCAAGCTGGGCGATCTGGTGCAGATCGGTTCCTCGCCCGAGATCCTGGTGCGTAAGGATGGCGAGCATATCGAGCTTCGGCCCATTGCCGGCACCCGAAAAAGGGGCGCGACAGCTGTCGAGGATGAGGCCCTGCGCCTTGAGCTGCTGGCCGACCCCAAGGAGCGGGCCGAGCACCTGATGCTGGTTGATCTGGGACGCAATGATGTGGGGCGGGTGGCCCGTGATGGCAGCGTTGAGGTCAAAGATCTGCTGGTGGTCGAGCGCTACAGCCATGTGATGCATCTCGTTTCCGGAGTGCACGGGCTGATTGCCGAGGGCAAGGACCAGTTTGACGTGATGGATGCCTGTTTCCCGGCCGGTACCGTGAGCGGCGCACCCAAGATCCGGGCCATGGAGATCATCGAAGAGCTGGAGCCGGAGCGGCGCGGCCCCTATGCCGGGGCGGTGGGCTACTTTCGGTTTTTCCGGCAATATGGATTTCTGCATTACCATCCGCACCTTTGTCATGCAGGGGCAAGACCTGTGGATCCAGGCCGGGGCGGGCATCGTCGCCGATTCCGATCCTGTAAGCGAGTATGAGGAGACCTTCAATAAATCCATGGGTCTGCGCCGGGCCGTCGAGCTGGCGGAAAAGGGATTTTAGGTGCCGTTATGAAGAGAGCAAAGCCCTTCTTGCTCTCTTCATCTACGGCACCTTATGCCGCTTTCCAGCCACAGCCGGTCTGTTCTGGCTGTGACTGGGACAATTACGAATTAAAAATTACGAATTACGAATTGGAAGATAAAAACGTAATTTTTAATTCGTAATTCGTAATTCGCAATTCGTCATTAATTTGAGGTTTAGATCATGATCGTCATCATTGATAATTACGATTCGTTCACCTATAATATCGTCCAGACCATTGCCGGAAACGTGCGGCCATGGGTGAAAATGCGAGATCAAGGTCTTTCGCAATGACAAGATCACCCTTGAAGAGATCGAGGCGTTGCGTCCCGACCGGCTGCTGATCTCTCCCGGCCCCTGTACGCCGACACAGGCCGGGATCTCTATTGGTGCCATCAAATATTTTGCCGGCAAAATACCCGATGCTCGGGGTCTGCCTGGGCCATCAGTCCATGGGCGAGGCCTTTGGCGGAGTAACAGTGCGGGCCAGGCGGATCATGCATGGCAAGACCAGTCCGATCTCCCATGATGGCAAGGGAGTATTTACCGCCCTGCCCAACCCCTTCGACGGCATGCGCTATCACTCTCTGGTGGTGGAAGAGGCTACCTTGCCGGATTGTCTTGAGATCACTGCCCGCAGTGATGAGGGCGAGCTCATGGGGTTGCGGCATAAGACTTTGGCCATAGAAGGGGTGCAGTTTCATCCCGAATCCATCATGACCCCGGCGGGTATCACACTGCTGAAGAATTTCATGCACCCCGATTACCTCTCACTTTTGAGGGCATAAAAATACTTTGGAATCAATCAGTATTGGATAACCCATGGATATCAAACAGGCAATTGCCAAGGTTGTAACCCGCCAGGATCTCAGTGAAGAGGAGATGGTGGATGTGATGAATGAGATCATGGGCGGGTCGGCAACCCCTGCCCAGATCGGTTCTTTTATCACCGCCCTGCGGATGAAAGGGGAAACGGTGGCCGAGATCACTGGGGCGGCCCGGGTCATGCGGGCAAAGGCAACCCCCATTGCCACCGGTGTCGACGTCAGTCATGACGGGATCCTGGTGGATACCTGCGGCACCGGCGGCGACTGTTCCGGAACCTTTAATGTCTCCACCACCGCTGCCTTTGTGGTGGCCGGTGCCGGGATAATGGTAGCCAAACATGGCAATCGTTCGGTCTCCAGTCATTGCGGCAGCGCTGATGTCCTGGAGGCCGCTGGCGTCATCTTGAACCTGACCCCGGAACAGATCGGCCGCTGTGTGCGTGAGGTCGGCATCGGTTTCATGTTCGCGCCGGCCTTGCACGGGGCGATGAAGCATGCCATTGGTCCACGGCGTGAGATCGGGATCCGGACCATCTTTAATATCCTGGGTCCACTGACCAATCCCGCCGGCGCCAATGTCCAGGTGCTTGGTGTCTTTGCCGAAGATCTGACCAAACCACTGGCCGAGGTCCTGGGGCGTCTTGGTTCCAGACGGGCACTGGTCGTGCATGGAGAGGGGGGTCTGGATGAATTGACGGTCACCGGCAGCACCAAGATCTCTGATTTATATCAGGGTAAGGTAAGCACCTATACCATTACCCCGGAACAACTGGGACTGCGGCGTGCTATGCTTGACGATCTCAAAGGTGGGGCCACTTCCAGGGAGTCAGCCACCCAGATGCGGGCCATCCTTGGCGGGGAGCACGGGGCAAAACGGGATATGGTACTCATCAACAGCGGGGCGGCACTCATGGCCGCAGGAGTGGCTAGGGATCTGCAGACGGGAGTACGGAAGGCGGAAGAGATTATTGATTCCGGAAGTGCTCTGGCCAAGCTCGATCAGCTGGTGGCATTTTGCCGGGTCCTGCAATGATTCTTTATGCGAAACTTTTTGTTGGGCAAACAAGATGATTGATGCTATTGGATATTGAATCCCGGGGCCCAATATCTTCCGTCTTTCCGGCTCTGTGGTAATATAGTTCCTGCTTATGCCGTTTCTTCCAAAAATGAATTTAGAATCAAAACTCATCACTCTCGCCCTCCGCGATTTCGCCCTGCCTTCACCCCGAACCGGAAGCATCGAGGCCAATTCAGGATATGGACGGGCTGCAGAGGAAGGCAGGGAAATACATCTTCGCATCCAGAAGAAGCGCGTAAAATCTGACCCGTCGTATGAATCCGAGGTCAGGGTCAGACGTGAATTTGAAAGAAATGGATACCGTTTCCGGATCGAGGGGCGGATGGACGGGATCTTCAGGCACGACACGCCGAGAATCGAGGAAATCAAAACGGGATTCAATATCCGCGATTTCTTCAACAGGCTCTCGGGTAATCCCGTTGATCACCCTTATTGTCTGCAGCTATTGACATATGGTTACTTCTACTGGCTCGAGAATCGCGTAAAACCCGAGCTTTTCTTTCACCTTGTCTCAAGCCGCAACAAGGATTCCCTGGACCTGCAGCTTGCCCTCGATTTCCCCAGCTATGAAATGTGGCTCGAAGCACGTCTCGATGAACTCGTTATTGATGCCGTGAAGGCTGAAAAACGGGCGGCCCGCCGTCGGAATATCTCGACCGGTTTTGCCTTCCCTTTTGAAAGGCCCCGTTCCGGGCAGATCGAGCTGATGCAAACGATCACGCAAGGAATGAATGAACAGTCCAGAATGCTGCTCCAGGCCCCGACCGGGCTGGGTAAAACCGCAGGAGTGCTATATCCGGTTTTGAAGGAGGCGCTCACCCGGGGACAACGGGTCGTGTATGTGACGCCGAAGAACAGTCAACATTCGGTTGCCGAAGATGCCGTCATCCGGTTTCAGAAGACCGGCTCCAAGATCAAATCTCTTACGATAACGGCGAAAGGCAAGATTTGCTTTAAAAACGAGCCGCTCTGCACTCCCGACTACTGCGAGTTCGCCAAAGATTATTACGGCAAAATTCAGAAACACGGAGTCCTCGATCTCCTCGCGAAAAAGAGAAAACTGAAGGCACGTGTATTCCGCGAACTGGGACTGGAATACGAAGTCTGCCCGTTTGAACTTCAGCTGGATTGTGCACCTGAAGCGGACGTGGTCATTTGCGATTATAATTATGTTTTTGCTCCGCGCTCCGCGTTGAGATCGATGACTGAAATTGCGATCGACCAGGAAGGAAAACCGAATCTCGTGATCGACGAGGCTCATAATCTTCCTTCCCGGGCAATGGATTACTACTCCCCTGTCCTCTCCTCGATCACACTCGAAAACATGCGCGAGGAAATCAAAAGCGTGCCGGAGCAACTGAGAAACGAGGCTGAAGAACTCCTGGATGCATCAATCGCGGTGATCGCATCCTTTTCATCCGGAGACAACTGTAAAGCTTCAAAGATCAATCTGCCGGTAGATCCGTTTCTCGATCAGGATGCAAAGCTTCGTGCATTCCTTTCACGCTATTTCGATTCGGATGTCGAGATCCAGCCCCACGACGTTGTCATGCGGCTCTCCTTCTACTGGTCTGCGTTTACCGAAGCACTTGAGTATGTCGTTGATCCCGAACATAATCAGTTCTTCACTACGTACCATCCTCGTCCGGCTGGCGGCATAGTCAGGATCACCTGCTGCGACGCTTCGGCAATGCTTAAAGAGTGTTATAATGAATACGAGCAGGTTGTCGGCTTTTCGGCAACGCTCAAACCGTTCGATTACTACGCGAAGCTTTCAGGGCTCGACTCCCACCGCTTGAGAACAGCCGAATTCCATACGCCCTTCCCAAGAGAGAATCGCAAGCTTCTGATCATTCCGCAGATCTCGACGAAATATTCGGACCGGGAACGAAACTACGAAAAGATCGCGGATGCAATGCAAAAAATCACGACATTGCAACGTGGAAACTATTTCGCCTTTTTCCCGAGCTTTGAGTTCCTTGAGAGAGTGCTTGCACTGTTCCATCCTCCACATGAGATGACATTGCTGAAACAGGAACGGAACATGAAGCTTTCGCAGTTTAAAGAGGTGCTGGACCATCTCCGCAAGGGAACACTGCCCGCAATGCTTTTTGCGGTCCAGGGAGGTACCTTTTCGGAAGGAGTGGATTATCCGGGTGATATGGTGATCGGAGCGTTTGTAATCGGCCCGCCGCTGCCCAACTTCGATCTCGAACGTGAGGGGATGCGCGATTACTATCAGAAGCAGTACAATGCCGGCTTTGATTACGCTTACGCGATTCCTGCGATGTCCAAGGCAATCCAGGCCGCAGGCAGGGTTATCCGGTCGGAAACCGACCGGGGTCTTATCGTTATGATGGACAGCCGATTTGTTCACCCGGGCTATTCCTGTTCAATGCCGGAGGACTGGTTCAAGTTGAACGTAAACGAACTCGTATCCGAGAGTATATTAAAAGAAGTTTCGGAGTTCTGGGCAAACACGTAGAACTTGCCTCGGAGAACAAGAAGCAATAAAGGCAGCTTTATAAACTCTGATTGCTTCTATCTATGAATTTATGTAATCTGCGGTTTTTTTTGGTTGAAGCATTCATATGGTAAAACCCGTTCCCCCGACACGCGAGGGACTCCTTGCTGCAGGAGACAAAACAATTCCGGATGTTTTCGCGCCGGACCTCAATGTCCTCTTCTGCGGCATTAATCCTGGCCTTTACTCAGGCGCGACCGGCCATCACTTTGCCCGGCCCGGGAACAGATTCTGGACGGCGCTCTTCCTGTCCGGCTTAACCCCGCGCCTTTTATCTCCATATGAAGACGCGGAAATGGTTGAGTTTGGCCTTGGAATCACCAACCTCGTTGCCCGCACCACGAGAAAAGCCGAGGAATTGAAGCGTGACGAGCTGTTGTATGGGCGGAAAATATTAGAAGCGAAAATAAAAAAATACCAGCCGAAAATTCTTGCCATATTAGGAATGGGAGCTTACGGAAAAGCATTCGATCGTCCGAAGGCATCTCTCGGGTTGCAAAAGGAGACGATAGAAACAACAAAGATTTGGGTCCTGCCGAACCCCAGTGGGCTCAATGCCAAATACCAGATAGCGGATTTAACGCGGCTTTTTAAAGAACTTCTAAAGGAGATACAGGAATCGCGTTAGGGAGACTCGCATTTCGCAAGTTTCTTTTTTTGCGGAGGCGTTTAATGGTCAAGCTTTCCAAGAAAAAAACAGACATTTCCCCTAATTACAAAATTCCAACAAGCCGCCCAACTGACCGGTGGGATCGTTCTGAACTTCATGACAAGTCCGTGACCGCCGGCAGCTAAATTGCTTGTTTTTTATTATTTTTACTGATTTTATGATTATTTAGAAAAATATGATTTTAGATACTATTGTTGCCCGAAAAAAAGAAGAGGTCACCCTCCTGAGGGCCAAGGGAATTCATCTCCCACCCAAGTTTGCCCATAAACCCATTGATCCGCCCCGTGGGTTTCGTCAGGCGCTTATTGATTATCCATGTGTCGCCATCATCGCCGAGATCAAAAAAGCCTCCCCATCAAAAGGGGTGATTCGCCTTGATTTTGATCCGGTTGCCATCGCCAGAAATTATGAGGACAATGGCGCCCAGGCCATCTCGGTGCTCACTGATGAACAGTTTTTTCAGGGCAGCCTGCTCTATCTCCTGCAGGTGCGGGAGGAAGTGAAACTGCCGGTGTTGCGCAAGGAGTTTATCATTGATGAACTGCAGATCGAAGAGGCCCATGTCCATGGGGCCGACGCCATTCTGCTCATGGCCTCTATCCTTGACGCCCATCAGCTGAAGGATTTTCAGGCCTGTGCCCGGGCGTATGGCATGGATTCCCTGGTGGAAGTCCATGACGAGCAGGAGCTTGAGGTGGTGCTTGCTGTCGGTTGCAGCCTTATCGGGATCAATAATCGCAATCTCAAGGACTTCTCCATGGATATTGAGACGACATTTCGCCTGAAAAAAATGATCCCGGCCGATATCCCGGTGGTGGGCGAGTCGGGTCTAAAGACCCGGGCGGATCTGAAGCGCCTGCAGGAAGAAGGGATAACAGCCGCCCTGATAGGGGAAACCCTGATGCGCGGTGATGCCGGCGGTAATACCTTGCAGGGGCTGCGTGGTCTTTGAGTCATTGGCAGGCTGCTTTTGACTTTTTCAAGGCAATCCTGATCCTAAGCTGTTAACCAGAAGATGGAGGGAACATGGCCGCCAGGACGCGGGTTAAGATGTGTGGCATCACCAATCGTGACGATGCAGAAGAAGGGGTACGGGCCGGGGTTGACGCCCTGGGCTTTATCTTTGTGGACGAAAGCCCGCGTCATATCTTGCCGGAGCATGCGCGGAAGATCATAGCCGACTTGCCACCATTTGTCGATTGTGTTGGTGTCTTTGTCGATCGTGACCCCCGGGAAGTTGAAGAGATCATTGCCTATTGTGGCCTTTCCTGTGCGCAGTTGCACGGCAGCGAAGAGCCAAAATATTGTGATCGCCTGGTCCACCGGGCAGCTCCCTGCAGGGTGATCAAGGCCTTCCGGGTCAGCGGGAAAACAGGGGCCGATCTCTTTACGCCGTATAACGAGGTGGTGCAGGGGTTTTTGCTGGATACCTACAGTAAGGGGATAGCGGGAGGAACCGGTATGGTCTTTGACTGGCGGATCATTGGCAGACTGCATCTGCAGTCTCCCCTGATTCTCGCCGGCGGCCTTGATCCTGAAAATGTGAGGGAGGCAATCAAGCTGGTGCATCCCTTTGGGGTTGATGTGAATTCAGGTGTGGAACGGGCCCCAGGCATTAAAGACGTGGAAAAACTGCACGCCTTCATGGAGCAGGTGTGGCTGGCAGACCAGGACAAGGCTCAGGGAAATTGAGCCGCTGTTTAAAATGACAGTAACATGAAAATAGCGAGAAGGCATAAGAAGCCGCTCGTTTTTTATCCATCTTTAGGAGAACAAGCGATAAGGGCCATCCCCGCCCTGCATAATGAAAGAGCCTGGAAGGGAACGGATATTCCGGAACGGCTGTTAGTCCCTGATCTCCTCAGTTTTCCTGAGGAGGTTCTTGACTCGTAGTTTCTGTCGCTTTGCTCTTCTGTTCTTCCATGCGATAGAAATCCTGTAAGCGCTGCCGGTAGAACATCCCTGCCGGGCCGGTGGTATGGGGGGTGTAGGGCAGTAAGCCTTTGTCGCTGGATTGGGCAGGAATGGCATCAAAGCGTACCTTGTGTTTTTCGTCCAGCCATGAAAGGTGGATATCCAGCACCGGACGCATGACCGATATCCTGCCGTTCGCGTCCCTGCCAAGCTGGATTGTTTCCCAGCGGCGCATGAGATAGCCTTTAAGCCAGAGCCCTTTTTTCTCTGCACCGCTGATCTTGTCTAACATGACTGGGGCCAGAGTGGAGGGATAGTCAGAGTTGAGGTTGTAGTTCAGAATGTGTTCCACCTCCCAGCTGCCTTGTGTCGTCAACCTCCAGAAGTCGTAATTATCCCTAGTGTCATCGCGGAGCAGGTCCATTCCCGTATCATTGAAGGCCCATTGGGCATGGCATGCCTGGCAGGCTATCTGATCTTTGTAGGCGGTATGGGCCGGATCACGCATGAGCGGGATTGCATGGAGCTGCTTGTCTCCTTTGGAATGGAGAAGGTATTTTCCTTCTTCCCGGGAAACATTGACTGGCAGTGATTTCTCCAGGTTTTTCAGGAGATGACAATCCTCGCACAGGATAGCTGCTGTTTTCGGGCTGTTCATGAGCTCAGCGCCACCATGGCAGTCAACACAGATCATGCCTTTTTGCTGGTGGATATCCGGGATTAATTGATGATATTCAACGCCATAAGGACGGGCAATCGGTTCATTGGTAAAGTACGGAGTCCGGTATTCCAGGCTGAAGTCATGCTCAAAATGGCCATAATAGTCGGCACCGACCCAGTTCCCGTAGTGACATTGCAGGCATTGTTTATCGCCGGGGGTTGCCAGGAATGTGTGAGAGGTGGGCGAACCGTTGGTGAAATCCATGTGACAGGCCGCGCAGCCGGTGCCGTGACCCACAAGGGGATAGGGGTCGCCGCTGGAATAGAGATGGCAGCGCAGGCAGCGCCGACGCAGCAGGTCGTCTGCCAGTTGCAGAGCTGTTTGCGGCACATCAACAATGGGGATCCGGGTGAGCCCGTCAAGGGTTTCCTTGGCCCCAAAGGCCTGGCGTACCAGATTGACCTCGTGTTTCAGGGTAAAATGAATTGATTGTTGCGTCCCTGTAACCTGGTCAGGATGGCATCCGCCGCAGCTCTGAGCCATCGATTCCGGATGGGCAGGTTGTGAAATGAGGCTGGTATGGGCCTCGTTCTTATCGTTGCTGGTGTCGTTGCCGGCATGGCAGCTTGAACAGGCAAAGTCATGAGCCTTATCCTGATGCACCATGTGGCAGCGTCTGCATCCCTTTTGCTCAGCGTTGATAATGGGCTGTGCTTTACTGTTTGTGTCCCTGGATTGTTCAGAAGGTGTGGTGGAATCTGAACATCCTGCCAGGAAGAGGGCACAGACAATGAAGAGTGACAGATAAGACATAATGAAGGAAGCAACCTTATGGCTCAAGTTAAGCCGTTGTTGAAAAAATAACCAAAACATCGAAATGGTGAAGCCGGCAGTCGCTCTTCATCCCTACCCCAAGGGCAACTTCTCTTCCTCCGGGGTGTCCACTTAGCGAGCGACAGTGGAGTATTCATGCTCTGCATAGTGAGTCGTGAGGACATGGACAGAAACTGACTGGATATTTCCAAATGGCTCCTCAATTATCAGGGAGTCCCTGTCGATCCGATCTTGACACACTACCATAAAATTGATATTTACTGGAACAACTTTTCCAGTTTCACATTTGATCAAGCCGATATAGCTCATTTGGTAGAGCAACTGATTCGTAATCAGTAGGTCTGCGGTTCGACTCCGCATATCGGCTCCAGTAAAATCAAGCATCTATCTCACTTTGAGTTAGGTGCTTTTTTGTTTAGGCAATGAGTAATTCAGCTGAAGACCAAGCACCACTCTGCAAGTGTGGCTTCGGACAACCCACAAGAAAAGCTCGCAATGGCCCCTACAATAAAATATCTTGTCTCACTCTATGGGTTAGGAAAGAAAGATGTCATTTCTTGCAAATCCAGAACAGGATCGATAACACTACGGAAATGACAATGCACGTGGTCAGGGGAAAGTAAAACTTAAAATTCCCAAACTTGAAGACAAAATCACCTGGCAACCGGCCCAGATTCAATTTTTGTAACAATGGCCAGCAAAGGCCAAGGACGACGAGAATAAAGCCGATGGTGATCAGTGATTTTGCCATATTCTGCCTTCTATGACTCGCCGCTTTGCTGCACATCAGGCAGCGACAGTGAAATATCGACCCGCCATCTGACTGATTTGAACAAGCCGTCCTTGTTCACTCTATATCAACATACGCCCCATGGCTGATCGTTGACCGTAAATCATGGTCTCCACAGGTCTCAAGAAAAAGGTCACAGAACTTTTCGAAAAAACAACAAGGATGCTGTCCTGCAAGGCTGTTCACTTGCGATATGCTTTCTGCTGCTGGGGGATTAAAACAGGCTGTCACCCTTGACCATCCAACAGAGCAGAAGCCCTGCGGCCATGGCCATAAGCCCCATAATCCGGAGTTGCTCTGGGCGCATTTCGCTGATTTTCTTCAACCAGGCCTGCATCGATTGCGGGGCAGCCACATAGGGAATCCCTTCAAAAATCAGCACCATGCCGATAAGTAGAATAAATAATTTCATAGGTGTCAGGTAGCATATTTCATGCGATCTTTCAAGGGATAGAAAGGACGCTGGCCGGATGAACTCTCCTGTTGAACGTCGTTGCAGCCAACAAGTCCGGTAGCAAGGGCCAGGATAACGAGACAAAGGATGGAAGGAACGCCACGTTCATTCAAAAGATCATTTTCAAGGGCAGCGACGGGCGACCGCGCAGATTGCCTCCTTGACAAGAGGAAGCGCCCGAGACATTATCAGGCTTCATGGCTTACAGGAAACATGGCAGACCCCGGTGGGGGTTTCCTTGGCAAAGGGAAAATATCTCTTCTTGAAATACAGGGCTACGTTGACCAGTCCAATAAGTACCGGCACCTCGACCAGCGGCCCGATCACGGCGGCGAAGGCCACCCCGGAGTCGATGCCGAAGACGGCGATGGCCACGGCGATGGCCAGCTCGAAGTTGTTGGAGGCGGCGGTGAAGGAGAGGGTGGCGGACTGCTCGTAGGTTGCCCCCACTTTCATGGAGAGGAAGAAGGAAACCAGGAACATGACCAGGAAATAAATGGTGAGCGGGATGGCGATGCGGATAACGTCAAAGGGCAGCTGGACGATGTATTCGCCCTTGAGGGAGAACATGACCATGATGGTGAAGAGCAGGAAGACCAGGGTGAAGGGGCTGATCCGTGGAATCAGTTTTTCCTGGTACCATGCCTCACCTTTAACTTTAACGCCAACCAGCCGGGTCAGCATCCCGGCGATGAAGGGGATGCCGAGATAGATAAAGACCGATCTTGGCGAGTTCCGCCATGGAGATGTCCACCACCGCACCCGTCAGCCCCAGCCAGCCCGGAAGCACGGAGATGAAAAACCAGGCGTAGACGGAGAAGAAGAGCACCTGGAAGATGGAGTTGAAGGCGACCAGCCCGGCGCAGTACTCGGTGTCGCCGCTGGCCAGGTCGTTCCAGACGATGACCATGGCGATGCAGCGGGCAAGGCCGATGAGGATCAACCCCACCATGTATTCGTGATGGCCGGAGAGAAAGGTGATGGCCAGAAGAAACATGAGGATGGGGCCGATGATCCAGTTCTGGACCAGCGAGAGCAGCAGCACCCTGGTGTTGCGGAACACCTCGTGCAGCTTTTCATAGCGCACCTTGGCCAGCGGCGGATACATCATGAGGATCAGACCGATGGCGATGGGGATATTGGTGGTCCCCACCTGGAAGGAGTTGATGATATCACGGATTCCGGGATAGAGATACCCTCCGGCCACGCCGACAAACATGGCCAGGAATATCCACAGGGTGAGAAAGCGGTCGAGGAAACTCAATTTTTTGCCGGTATCAGGCATGGTGGTTCTCCTTGGGGAATGTATTGATATAAGGGAAACACCAGGCCACGCATGATGAACGCTCCCCGTTTTGTTCTGTTTTCAAAGAAATGGACGTGATATAAAATAAATCCCCAGTGCGCCGATCAATACCCCTGCTCCTCGCCTGAACCAACCACCGGCCCGTAGCATAGAGCTGTTTTCAATCAACTTTCTGATCAGGGCGGTGGAGCTGCCTGCCACGGCAATGGGCAGGCAATGTCCAGCGGCAAACAGGATGATCAGCAGCAGGCCGGTGACGATCTTTTCCTGGACGGTGATGATAGCGAGCAGCGGTGCGATAAAGCCGAAGGTGCATGAGCCGGATAAAACGCCGTAGGCCAGCCCGAGTATAAAGGCGCCGGCTGCTCCCTTGATCTGCAGTTTGCTCAGAAGTCTACCGCCAGTCATGGAGCATCTGTTCGTCGTCCCCCAAACCATGTCATAGGATATCCAGATCAGTATAAGGCCCATGGGAATGGTCCAGTAGGGTCCCACATCTCCCAGCATCCGGCCAAGCAGGGCACAGAGCAAGCCGACCATGGCAATGGTCAGGAAGAGTCCCAGACTGAAAAGGATGGCAAACATGGCTGCCTTCCTGCTTTCAACTATCTCTTTTTGGCCAGCCACATAGACGATAAGAAGAGGGATGGAGGCCATATGGCAGGGGCTGCAGAGGACACTCACCATCCCCCAGAGAAAACTGCCCAGGAGCGCCAGGCCGAGGGAGCCTGTCATCCAGCCATTGACCGTGAGAAAGAGTTGGTCAAGCATGCTATTTCTTCTCCAGCATCGTTTCGAGACGGTCAATGATGACCTGTTTTTCGAGGAAACCGCTATGGCGGTACACTTCCTTGCCGCTCCGGTCAAAAAAGATCTGGGTTGGGATCACCCGTATTGCGAACCGTTTAGCCTCATCCTCATTCTGCGAGACATCAATAAAGATAATCGCGGCCTTTCCTTTGTATTGCTGTTCCAGCTCTTCCAGGATCGGGGTCATCATCTTGCAGGGTATACAATAGTCAGCGCCCAGATCCACCATGGTGACCATGCCGGGAACCGGTACGGTGGCGGTTTCAGCCCGGCAGTCAGAGGTATGCAAAATGACGATGACAGCCAGCAACAACGTGAACTTGATAAGTACTTTCATGGATCCTCCTCGAGTTGATCAAAAAAAGATTAGCCGCAAAGCAGAAGACAATACATATGGGTGCGCCGGGTAGTAGGGGCCGTTAGGAAATAACGGCTACATTGTTATCAATTTCATTATAACATTTTATTGTTCATTACATTTAATTTCTTCTAAGTAAACCCTCGGCTTTGCCGGGGGACAATAAAAGTTTGACGATTCCTGCAAAATGAAGAAGCCTCCAGACTCCTGGACCGCTCAAAGTCACGAGAAGGAATGCTACAACTGCCACAATCATATAAATGGTAAAATAACTATATAATTTTATTAGTTTTGTTGGAGTAAGAACTGTGCGACTTGTGGGCAGATTTTTACGAGTCACTATTCTGGTCAAGGGCGGTCCACTTTTTCAACTTTTTTCTGCCGGTCGGCGGAGGGCAGGCACAGGTCAATGACCATACCCTGGGTGGAGAGGATGAGCAGGCGCTGCTCGTCATCGATCCGGACCGGATGTGGCAGGATATGGAGCTGCAGCAGGGCCTGAATCTGCCTGGCTGTGAGCGTTAGCCCTTTGCACTCCGGTTCCAGTACAAATGGACAGCCATCTTCCCAGCCGGAGCAGCCGTAGGCCCTGTTCCCCTTGATCACCTCCTTGCCGCAGAGCGGACAGCTGCCCCAGCGGCCGGGGTCAAGCCGTCGGGCGAGGCTGTGCTGGATCAGGGTGCGGATGTAGTCGATGATTCCGGCCATGAAGGCGTCGGGGTCGAGCTGGCCGCGCTCGATCTGTT
This sequence comes from uncultured Pseudomonadota bacterium, assembly GCA_963776835.1. Taxonomy (GTDB): domain Bacteria; phylum Desulfobacterota; class Desulfobulbia; order Desulfobulbales; family Desulfocapsaceae; genus UBA2270. The sequence goes on along the minus strand of CAVZOB010000001.1, from coordinate 174,550 downwards.
TCAATTTTTCCTCCCACTCACCGGTCATCTCCGGCGATTTGAGTAAGGGGTCCTGGATGAGGGCAATGAGGCAGCGCCCCATATCGGTGCCGCGCAGCTGTTTTTTTTCGCGCTGGATATAGTTGCGGCGCAGCAGGGTCTCGATGATGGCGGCGCGGGTGGCGGGGGTGCCGATGCCGCGCTCCTTGAGCGCCTCGCGCAGGGTGTCGTCTTCGACAAATTTACCGGCCGCTTCCATCGCTCCCAGCAGCGAGTTTTCGGTGAAGTGACCGGGCGGTTTGGTCTTGCCTTCACGCAGGAAGGGCTCATGCGGCCCGGTTTCGCCTTTGGTAAAGGCAGGCAGGGCCTGGTCGTCGGCTGCGTCCTGGGACATTTTCTTTTTCGGGAAGAGGGCGGTCCAGCCGGGCTCGACGATCTGGGTCCCCTTGGCCTGAAATTTCACCTTGGCGCTGATGCCGTCCACCGTCGTGACATTTTTTATGCAGACCGGATAAAAGGCGGCGATGAACTGGGTGGTAATGGCGTCGTACACGAGCTGTTCGTTTGCGCCCATGCTGCGCGGCCTGAGGCCGGTGGGGATGATGGCATGATGGTCGGTCACCTTTTTGTCGTCGATGATCCGCGTGGTGAACACCAGTTTGGCGAGGTTGAGCGGTGCGATCTGTTCGGCCCGGATGGCCTTGAGCTGTTCCAGGATCTTGGGAATGCGCGGCTTCAGGTCGTGGCTGAGGTAGCGTGAATCGGTACGCGGATAGGTGACGAGCTTGGCCTCGTAGAGATTCTGGGTGGCGGCGAGGGTGTCGGCCGCCGACAGGCCGTGCTGCTTGTTGATCTCGCGCTGCAGGGTGGTGAGATCGAAGAGCTGCGGCGGCTGCTCCTTGTTCTCTTTAGCGCTCATGGCGGTGATGACAAAGGGCTGGCCGCTCATTTTTTCGAGCAGGGCCTGAGCCTTCTCCGGTTGTTCGAAGCGCTGGCCGCTGTACTTGAACACCACCTCGCGATAGCGGGTGGCGAGCTCCCAGAACGGCTGCGGCCGGAACTGGAGGATGGTGTCGTCACGTTCGACGATCATCGCCAGAACCGGCGTCTGCACCCGGCCGATACTCCAGAGGACGCGGTCGCTGCCGCCGATCTGACCGTGGCGGACGGTGTAGTAGCGGGTGGCGTTGAGGCCGACAATCCAGTCGGACTCGCTGCGGCAGCGGGCGGCGGCATAGAGGGCGTCGTAGTCGTGGCCGTCCTTGAGATCCTTGAAGGCCGCCTGGATGGCGTCGGGCGTCAGCGAGTTGAGCCAGAGGCGGCGGATCGGCTTGTCCTCGCAGTTGCACAGCGCCAGGATGTAGCGGAAGATCAGTTCTCCTTCCCGGCCGGCATCAGTGGCGCAGACGATTTCCTCGGCCTGTTCAAGCAAGGTCTTGATAACCTGGAACTGCTCCGCCACGCCGTTGTTTTTGATCAGGGTGAGCTTGAATTCGCCCGGCACGAAGGGCAGGGTGTCCAGCGACCAGCGCTTGAGCGCCGGATCGTAGGCCCCCGGTTCCTGAAGGGTCACCAGATGGCCGAAGGCCCAGGTGACCGCGCAACCACGCCCCTCGATGTACCCTTTCTTTTTGGTCGTAATATTGAGAACTTCTGCAATATCGCGGGCCACGGACGGCTTTTCGGCAATAACAACTTTCATCGTAAAAATTCTCGCGATCTTTGTTTTCTTCGATTATGAATAACAGAGTAGTGATATCATCCAGAAGAGAGTCAACTTATTCGGACCAACCCTATCCTTTATTAACCCCATGAGCAACCTTCCCGTCATAGTGCTCGATTTCGAGACAACCGGTCTTTCTCCTCGATACGGTGACCGGGCCATCGAAATCGGTGCGGTCCGTATAGAAAACAATATAGTCGTTGATCGCTTTCAAAGCTTGATGAATCCGCGGCTCAGGGTCAGTTCCTTTATCGAATCTTATACCGGGATCACCAACGAGATGGTGGCGGCGGCTTTGCCCTGCGCAGAGGTGATGGCGCAGTTTGCGGAATTTATAGGGGATCATCCCCTTGTCGCCCATAACGCCTCTTTTGACAGACGCTTTCTTGATTCCGAGCTCGGCTTTATCGGAAAGACAAGAAAGAACAGCATGGCCTGCTCCATGCTGACGGCAAGAAGGGTGTATCCGGATGCGCTCAATCATAAACTGGGGACACTGGTCCGCTACTGTCGAATTAAGACCGACGGCACATTTCATAGGGCACTTGCCGATGCGGAGATGACCGGCCAGCTCTGGATATCCATGATTGATGCGATCAAGGATAGCTTCGGCATCAAGCAGGTGCCATTTGACCTGATGCGGAAAGTGTCCAAAATAACCAGGGACAAGGCACCGGCATATCTGGAGAAGATTGCCCGAGCACAATAAGTACTGGACACGTACCAATTTTCTGGTGCTATTCATAGAACTATGAGAAAAATAGCCTTTGGATACTCAACTCGGTGCAATGTCAGATGTGAACACTGTGTCGCCGCCGACGCCGTCCCCGACAATGTAAAGATGGGGCTGGCTCAGGCCAAGGGGATCATTGCCGAAATGGCCGCTGCGCAAATCCAGGGTATAAGTTTTACCGCCGGCGAACCGCTTATCTACCTGGATGAAATCAGCGAACTGGTCAAGCTCTGTCAGGAATATGGAATCTACACCCGGATTGTCAGCAACTGCCTGTGGGCCAAGACCCCGGAGCTTGCCGACAGCTGCGTCGGCAAGCTCAAGGAAAACGGGCTGTCACAACTGCGTATGAGTTACAGCAGGTGGCACCAGAAGAATATAGCCCGCCGGAATATAGTGAACGCCGCCCGGAGCTGTCAGAAAAACGGGCTGGATTATTTCATCTCCTTTGTCACCGATTTTTCAGAACAGGATGATAGCCTCGAGCAGTATCTGCGGGATCAGGGCCTCAGATTTTTCCCGGAACCGGTAATCTTTGCCGGCCGGGCAGCATCATTTGATCGTCTGCCCATACGCACCGATTACCAGGCAAACTGCTGTCCGATGAACCCTTATCTTACTCCCAGCCTTGATCTCTATGCCTGCTGCGATGCCGGCAGCCATTTTACCAACACCAACTTCTTCCACCTTGGGAATTTACAGGATAGTACCCTGGAGCAGCTTCTCCACAAAAGTGAAACGGATACGCTGTATAACCACATCCGGACCATGGGAATAACAGCTATAGCATCCTTTGCCGGTTTTAAGGCACGGGAAATCATTCAGTACCGGAAATGCGAACTGTGCGAAAAATTGTTCAACTCACCTGAGATACTGGCAATGCTGCAGCGGGAGGCGCATTCAGGGCTGAAGGCCTGGTGCAGATAGGTGCGGAACCGTTAAAACAGCTTGGAACCGCTTCCTCCTATCATCTTTGATCTTTTTTTCCTTCTGTTACGAAGGATACAGTATAATGACTGACGCAACCTTCGCTGGCTATGCTCGGCGCCGCACCTCAACGTAACCGTCAAAACGCTTGAAATTTCCTGGATGGCCGTCCGTTAACAAGGAAGGAAAACCGTACCCACGAAGAATCCCCGCGCCGTGCTGCGAGGCACTTCGATCACCTCCAACTGACAAGAGAAACATGACCGACAAGAATATCATCGACTTAACCCCGTTCCGCGCCGATCTGACCCGGGCCCTGACCCGCCGGGGCGAGCGGATTCTGGCCGCCAACGACCTCGCCTCCGAGGTCGCAGCCCTCGAACCCCTGGAGGCCTACTATATAGTCAGGGAGATCGGCCTCGATCAGGCCCTGCCGATTCTCCTCGAGCTGAATCCGGAACAACTGGAGGTCTGTGTCGATCTCGACTGCTGGAACCGCTACGCTTTTGCCCCCGATAGTCTTGATGAATGGCTGGCTGCCTTTGCGCTGGCCGACCCCGAGACCCTGGCCAAGGCTTTTTCCTCCTTAGATTATGTGGTGCAGCTCCTCTTCCTGGCTCAGACCGTCACCGTCTATGATCCTGATACCGATCAGGTTCCCTCCCAGGAGGAGGGTGGGTCGCCCCGCGCCACGACCCCGGACGGCTTCTATCTCCTGGAGTTGAAGACCGAACTGGCGCTGAAGATCCATCCCTTTACCGTGTTGGATGCCCTGTACCAATACGATCCTCTCGCTGCCCACCGACTCCTGAGCGATGTCCGCGTCGATCTGCCGACCCAGATCGAAGAAGAGGCCCTGCGCTTCCGCAACGGCCGCATGCAGGATATCGGCTTTGCACCACCGGAGGAGGCCGCCGTTCTCTTCTCCCGGCCCGCCAATCGTCCACCCTTGCCGCCCCGTTCTCTGAGGCCGATAGACAGTGCCTACACCCGGCTGCCGTCCGTGTATGCCGGCCCCTTGGTCGAAACCAGTCTGTTACAGCAGGCCCTGGCCCTGATTACTGACCAGGAGCGGTTGTCCAGTCTGGAGCAGGAAATCGTCTGGGCCATCAACAGCGCGATCATCGCCTATGGTGAAAAAACACAGGATATCAAACAGATCACGGATATTGCCGAGCGGGTGCGGGACACCATTTCCCTGGGGATGGAATCACTGCTGGCAGAGCAAGAACCTGACGTCCAGTTGGACGGTGCCTCCGCCGCGGTCAAGGCCTCAGACTTGCTCGATGTCTGGTGTATAACCGATCTGTTTCGGCACGGCTTTGCCGCGACCCTGGGGCTCCAGCAGGAGGCGCGAAAGGCATTGCTTGAACCCCGATTCCGTGCCTGGTATGACCTGGCGGATACGCAGCAGTCGGATGAGCCTGGCGATCGGCTGGAGCGCACCTTTGTGGCCGCGCTGCTCGGTCGTCACCCCCTGCACAGCGGTTTTGATCCGGCCAGGGCCGAGGCGGTCAAGGCCTTTTCCAGCCTTGCCGAGAGCGCTGCAGCCCAAACCCGTCTGCAGCAACTTGTGGCCCTGATCTGCCGTTAATCATGACCTTCGGCAACGAAGACAATTGACCATTCATTGAACAGCTATGAAAATACGCAAACTCATCCCGGAAGAATATGCCAAGACCTCTGCCATGTTGGTGCAGGCATTCCCCGGCAGCGCTTATGAAGCACAATTGGTTGAAACCCTGCACCGGAATGGCAAGTCGATGCATGAGTGGGTATGTATCCATATCAATAAGGTCATCGCCTATATCGCTTTCTCGAATGCCTATAACGGCATGGCTGTCTGTGGCTTGCATCTGGCGCCGCTGGCGGTGAAGCCGGAGTTCCAGAGGCAGGGGATAGGCTCTGAGCTGCTTCGCTTTGCTCTGCGCCAGGATGTCATCAAAGACAGCACAATTTTTGTTTTAGGAGCACCCGCTTTTTATCAGAAGTTTGGATTTGAGCCGTGTCCCATGCCCCTTTGTCCCTTTGATAGAAATAATGTTCATTTCCTGAGTATCCGCAATAAGCCTTCGGGCCACTTCACGGTGGGCTACGAACCCGAATTCAAGAGCCTGCAAGCTGTCGGCGGACCACGCGTATCACCTGAAAATTTACAGAGAAGGAAAGGACGCAGATCCACAGGCTAAAATGGTAGCTGTGAGCACGAAAGGGAAATATTACTGTTTGAGTGACTTCAGGAATTAAAAATGATAAGATTTAAAGAATAAGAATCAGGAGCCCTTGTTGACAATTTACCAGTTTCCCCTGGCTTATCCGTGGAGGAATGAAATGAAAATATGGTTCGTTGTGCTGTTTCTCACTGCTTTGATTCCTTTATGGCCTTCCGAGCACGCTTCGGCGGCTGAGGAAGCGGTTTATCTCTTCAAGGTTCCCGACGAAAGCACCATTCCCGGCGGAAAAGAGGGCGAGATGATTCGTCGGGGGCGACAGCTGGTCACTCAGACTCCACGTGAGCTGCCCCGATATGCCTTAAACGCGCTACGTTGTACCAACTGTCATCTCAAGGAGGGCACCGTCGCCTATGCCGCTCCCTGGGTCGGGGTCATCTCCCGCTATCCTCGGATCAGCCCTCGCTCGGGTAAGAATATTACCCTTGCCCAGCGCATACAGGGATGTTTCCTGCGCAGCCTGAATGGCGTTGCACCGGCCGAGGACAGTGAACCCATGCAGGCGATCATTGCCTACATGGCCTGGCTGTCTCATGATGTGCCGCCAGGCTTCAAGGTGGATAATTTCGGCTTTCCATCCCTTGAGCATCCCCGAATTCCCAATCGACAGCGGGGGAAAGAACTATTCCAAGAGCACTGCGCCGTCTGCCACGGAGAGGACGGCGGCGGCCGGCTCGGCGAGGAACCCCGGCGCCTTCCTTACGGCTTTCCGCCTGTATGGGGTGACCAGTCCTTTAACGCCGCCGCCGGCATGGCCCAACTGAATTATGCCGCCGCCTTCATCAAACGCAAGATGCCGTTCACGGCAGGCGGCACCCTGACTGATCAGGAGGCCTACGATATTGCCGATTTTGTGATCCATCAGCCGCGCCCCGATTCGACGGTTGAAAAAACTGACAGGCCCAAGGGAGATAAACCAGATAACGCTCATCCTGTCGCGGAGACGGGGAATGAGGTGCCTGACGATGCGGAACTGCTGCGCCAGGCCCAATTCAGGCTCGACTCCATTCCCCATAGCCCGCCCTCCTATCCGGAGAACCCGCTCACCGAGAAGAAGATAGCCCTGGGCAAAATGCTCTTCTTTGATCCACGGCTGTCAAGCAGCCAGGCCGTCAGCTGCAATACCTGCCATAATCTAGGGCTGGGTGGTGTCGATCTGCAGGAGAAAGCTCTTGGTCATCGTTGGCAGAGCACCAGCCGAAACGCCCCCACTGTGCTGAACTCTGTCTTTAATATCGCCCAGTTCTGGGACGGCCGGGCCCGCGATCTGGCCGAACAGGCGGCTGGTCCGCTGCTTGGCTTGAGTGAAATGGCCTCTTCCGGCCCCTCAATCTGCCAGGTTCTGTCCAGCATCCCGGAATATGTGGAGGCATTTGATAAGGCTTTTCCCGGCCATCCGGAACCCATTTGCTTCGGCAACGCCAGGAAGGCCCTGGAGGCCTTTGAGATCACACTTCTTACCCCGGACGCACCCCTTGATCGATTTCTCCACGGGGATCTCAAGGCCTTGGATGAAACGGCAAAAAAAGGCCTTCATCTCTTCATGAGCAAGGGGTGCGCCGATTGCCACATGAGTATGAACATCGGTGGCAATGGCTACTATGTGTTCGGGGTAAAGAAAAAGCCGGATACCCGCTATCTGCCGGCCGAAGATCACGGCTGCCGGACCGTTCTTGCCGGCATTACCGAGGATTACGTCTTCAAGGCGCCCTCGCTTCGCAATGTGGCGCTCACCGCTCCTTATTTCCATTCCGGCTCAGCCTGGACGCTGAACGGAGCGGTGGAGGTCATGGCGGACAGCCAGTTGGGCATCAGACTTGAAGATCAGGAGGTCGCCGCCATCGTTGCTTTCCTGCAGACGCTCACCGGCAACCAGCCCGAGATCACATATCCGATCCTGCCGGTCAGCACCGTGCAGACACCACGGCCCAAGCAGTGAAGGATGGAACAAGGACGGTTATATCTTCCAAGTTAAAGAGAGTGACTTTGCCGAGAAGGCGGATCACGCGTTTTGCGTAACACTATACAGGGATGAAAATGGCAGAGATCGGCAGGATGAATAAGCTTAGGGTAAAAAGCAGGCGGGAGTACGGCGTCCATCTGGATGGCGGTGGCTTGGGGGATATTCTCCTGAAGAGCAGGTATGTTCCTGAGGATTGCCAGCCAGGCGATGCAATTGAGGCCTTTGTCTATGTCGACCGGGAAGACAAGCTGCGGGCCACCACCCGGAGGCCCAAGGCCACAGTCGGTCAGTTTGCCCTGTTGCAGGTGGTGGAGAACTCAGCCTCGGGCGCCTATCTGGACTGGGGGTTGGAGCTTGATCTCTTTGTGCCCAAGAGTGAACAGCTGGAGAGAATGGAGGAGGGCAAATCCTATATTGTCTGTGTCATCTTTGATGAAAAAAACAAGCGCATCATGGCCTCCTCAAAGGTGGACAAATACCTGAGCCTGCAGCCCCCTGACTATGCAGAGGGTGAAGAGGTGGATCTGTTGATATTTGACATGACAGAGCTGGGCTACAGGGCGGTTGTGAACGAGTTGCATGGAGGCATACTCTATACCAGCGAGGTGTTCCAGGAGCTTTTCTACGGCCAACAGCTGAAAGGCTACATCAAAAAGATACGAGAAGACCTCAAGATTGATCTGATCCTGCAACCACCGGGCTATCAGGGAGTTGATGATGTCTCCCTGGCCATTCTCCAGACCATGCAAGAGCATGGCGGCTCCATTGGTGTTACCGATAAAAGCCAGCCGGAAGAGATCTACTCCCTGTTCGGGGTCAGTAAAAAGACCTTCAAAAAGGCAATTGGCGCCCTCTACAAGAAAAGGCTGATCACCATTGATGCCGCCGGTATCAAGATTGCCGGCTGATGGCAGGCCGGAGACCGATCTATAAGACATTTATTCCATTTATCGGTTAGTTTCACTAAGGCCGCACTGCCCGGACCCGGCCACTCCTGCTCTTAAGGTACTTCAAGTCCGAGCCTCCGCAGATCGGGTAGGCCTCCCACTCCCCGGCATGGATCCCGCCATTACTCATCCAGTAGCTGCTTTTCAGCTTGATGGGGCAATCACCACCAAGGTTCAACTCAAAGAGCCGGCAGAGTTCATAGAGCTCTGCCTTGCTGGGAAGCCGCCAGTCGCCATGATTACCAAGGTTGAGGCTTCGGACATAAGCCAAGGCCTCTTGGTCAGTGGAGAAGATTTCCGATTTCTCATGATGTTCCCGTTGTGATAGAATTGCAGGATCGGGAAAAAACTGTGTCACAATTTCTTGAAGCTGGATATGATAAAGGGAAAAAGTGGAGCAACCTTTACATTCTTCATTCGACAAATGAACATTATTCTCTTAGAAAAACAGGAAGTCCAGGGCGACAGGCTGCTGCTCACCGATCGCCGCGCCAAGCATCTGGTCAAGGTGTTGCAGGTGCAGGCAGGTGATATGGTCCGGGTCGGAATCATTGACGGACCAAAAGGACGAGGCAGGGTTGTGTCCCTGGTAGGCAAGTATCCCTTTCAGGTGGAGCTGGAAGTAGAATTTTCTGAAGAGATGGCGGGCAAGCCGCCCATCGACCTACTCCTGGCCCTGCCGCGGCCCATCATGCTCCGGCGTATCTTCAGTCAGGCTGCGGCCCTGGGGGTCGGGACCATCTTTATCACCAATGCCCAGCGGGTGGAGAAGAGCTTCTGGAGCGCCACCCTGCTGAACGAAGAAGAGTACCGCTCCCATCTGCTGCAGGGACTGGAACAGGCCGTTGATACCAGGGTGCCGGAGGTGTCTGTCCATGAACGATTCAAACCTTTTATCGAGGATATACTTCCGGGCAGGATCAAGGAATACAGTCATCTCCTGCTTGCCCATCCCGGCAGTGCGGCTGCCCTGAAAGGCGTGATTAGTGAACGGCCTGACCGGATTCTCCTGGCCGTTGGCCCTGAGGGTGGCTGGATTGATTATGAAATTGACAGGTTTGCGGAGTGCGGTTTTAAATCGTTTTCCATGGGTGAGCGGATTCTGAAGGTGGATACGGCAGTGGTTGCCCTTCACGGACGCCTGTCCGAGCGCAGGGAGAGCTTTTTCTGAAACTGTGCCTTTGGCTGCCAACAATCTTTATCTATTCATTACGGATCTTTATGCCGTTACTGACACTATTGCAATGCTATGATTGCCGTTTGACAACGGTCAACAGGAGAAAATATGTCTGAGTTGAGCCTTAAACCACTTGCCGGATTCAATCCTTTTCCGGGACCGGTGGTCACAGTGATTATGGACGGGGTGGGGATCGGCCCTGAGACTGAAAACAATGGCGTCTATATGGCCTATACCCCGGTGCTGGACGATCTTATGCGCGGCGAGCTTGTGACCCGTCTCAAGGCACACGGCACGGCTGTGGGCCTGCCCTCAGACGACGATATGGGCAACTCCGAGGTTGGTCATAATGCCCTGGGGGCCGGCCGGGTCTTTGCCCAAGGGTCAAAGCTGGTGAGTGCGGCCCTGACAAGTGGTACGGCCTTTGCCGGCAAGGCCTGGCAGGAGGTTCTCGGACGGACTTCAACAGGAGGCACGCTGCATCTGATTGGTCTGATCTCGGACGGGAATGTGCACAGTCATGTGGACCATCTCTATGCGCTGCTGAATCAAAGTGTCCGGGATCATATCCAGCGGGTCCGGGTGCATGGTCTGCTTGATGGCCGTGATGTGGGGCCTAAAAGCGCCTTGGAGTATTTTGCACCCCTGGAAAAGAGACTGCGGGAGCTCTCTGTGGACGGCCGGGATTACCGGATTGCCTCCGGCGGCGGCAGGATGATCACGACCATGGATCGTTATAACGCCGACTGGTCAGTGGTTGAGCGGGGCTGGCAGGCCCATGTGCTGGGCGAAGCCAGACCTTTTCCTTCCGCCTGTGAGGCCATCCAGACCTATTATGACGAAGATCCCGCCATGACCGATCAGTATATGGAGAGCTTTGTGGTGGTTGATGCTGACGGGCCTGTGGGAATAATGGAGGACGGGGACGCGGTTATCCTTTTTAATTTCCGGGGGGATCGGGCCATTGAGATCTCGCGTGCCTTTGAAGAGCCGGATCTGGGGGAGTTTGACCGCAAGCGGCTTCCTGATCTTTTTTATGCCGGGATCATGCAGTACGATGGCGATGCCCACATACCCGCCCACTATCTGGTGGAACCCCCGGCCATTGACCGGACGCTTGGCGAATATCTCTGCGCGGCGGGGATCACGTCCTATGCCATTTCCGAGACCCAGAAGTTCGGCCATGTGACCTATTTCTGGAATGGCAATAAGTCAGGATATATTGATGAAAATCTGGAAACCTATGTGGAAATTCCTTCGGATAAATGGATCTTTGATCTGCGTCCCTGGATGAAGGCTGCGGATATCACCGATAGTGTTATTGCCGCCATTGCCAGCGGCCGGTATAAATTTATCCGTCTCAACCTGGCCAATGGGGATATGGTCGGGCATACCGGGATGGAAATTTCGGTACGGATTGCCGTGGAGACCGTGGATCTCTCCCTGAAAAGGATCCTCGCTGCCCTGGAAAAGGCTGGTGGAATTGCCCTGATAACTGCTGATCATGGGAACGCTGAATGCATGTGGACTGAAAAAAACGGCAAGCATTCAGCCATGGTGGCCCATACCCGAAATCCGGTGCCGTTGATCATCAAGGATTATAACCGTAAAAATGCATTTCAGCTCACTCAGCTTGAGCAGCCAGGATTAACCCACGTCGCTGCGACCATCTGCAATCTTCTGGGATTTGAAGCTCCCGAAGATTATGATTCGTCCTTGATTCTATTATCATGAGGAGGATTTTTTTGTCATGAAAAGCCAATATAATTAAATGGTTACAAGATATATAGTATGTTGATTTTTTTTCTGGTTTTTCATGATCCGATTTGATATAAGAAAAATAGACGTATTAATTGTGTGGTGTTTTTAGCTCAGCGTTGGCATGACCATATAAGAAAAATATTGCATTATGTGGCTCCTGCTTTTTGTTGGTTTAAACTGCTGCACAGCACTAAAGTAGCTTGATTACACTATTAGGAGTTAAGGGCATCATGTTAGAAGGCACAGTAAAGTGGTTTAATGAGTCCAAGGGTTTTGGTTTTATCGAACAAGATGGTGGCAAGGATGTTTTCGTACACTACTCTGCCATTGCCTCAGAAGGCTTCAAGACCTTGAACGAAGGTGACAGGGTTCAGTTTGAAATTACAGAAGGCCCTAAAGGACCTGCTGCTGCCAACGTCCGGAAAATGTGATTCGGCTCAGCCCGGCTTTGATCTTTGAGTTTACCTGACGGCTTTCAGGTAAACTCAAATATTTTTCAGTTCTTCCCGCCTTGCATCTTCTCTTGTACCTGGCTTCTTTCTCTCTATTCCATCCGCACGTTAACTCTGCATCATTGCTGTTTTTTGTCATCGGTCAGCTCTCATCTTGCTTCTTCAAAGCTGATAGGGGTATAGTGTTATTTTCAGCCTGTCCCTTATCATGATTTTCCTAGGAGCCGTTACGAAATAACCGGACCATTTTCAACTCATTTCTTTACGGCTCCTTATGCCGTCTTTGATTTTAAGATGGCCATGTTATTTTTTTACAGCGGCTTGTCAGGAAAAAGAGGAGCTTGTCATGCAGGATCTCACAAAATCACAAAAGGCCCGTCTGGCCATTCACACCTTTCAAACCCTGGCCGATGCCCTGACCCTGCGTGGCTATTATAAGCCTTCGGGGAGATCCGGGGAAAAACTGGCGGAATCATTGAAAGCTGTTTTCTCCTGAGATCTATGGCTCCATGGGTGATCCTCGCGTCATGGAGCTGCAGGGACTTGAGTATGTGATAGACAGGCTGCCCAAAGGGATTGAAAAGTGTAACCGGATCATCCTGACGGGCCATGAGGATTTTCAGAATACCTCGTTTGAACAGGTCATCCCCCTGAAACGCCGCCGTCTGTCCTATGTGGTCTCGGAAAAGGAGATCTGCTTTGTCATCACCAAAGGTCTGTCCGAGGTTTACGACTTCCTGACCCATATCACCTTCTTGAATATCGAGGCCCAGAAGATCCAGCAGCAGATCTGCGACAAGGAAGGAGGAACCTGTTCCGAATGGCACGAACTGGGCAAGGCGGCGCGTGGAGAACTGGTGCTTGAGGGCGCGGCCCTGGATCAGGCTATCTGGAATCTGTCGATCATTCTGGGCCGCAACTATCAAGAAACGCGGACAACCTATGAAAACATGAACAAAACCCATCACGGCCAGCGCTACAATAATGGCTTGTTTTCCATTATCTATGAGATGGGGGAACGCATTATCAGTGAACAGAAATCAATTGACGAGCAGCTGACCATTTATTTTACCCCGTCTCTGCAGGAGATGATCGGTCTTCACCAATACGCCACGGCCTGGGCGCATGCGGTGAAGGAACATCTCTATCAGCGGAACCTCCATGAGCGTCCTCTCCATATTGTCAGCGCCAATATGCATTCGGTGAAAAATGTCCTTTATGGCGCCGCGGCCTTGCAGAAAAGGGGAGAGACTATCCCGGCCAGTCTCTATGATATGATCCCGGCCCTGAAGGGAAAAGAGACAGAGGTGGAAGCCTTGGCGCAGGAGCATGGATTCTCCTTTCTCGCTGATCTCTCGGGGGCGGATATTGATGTCATGGTCTTCGATGCGGCAGAGATTGATGGTGACAGCCTTCATCCCGATCTGTCCGTTGATCCGGCTTATATTCAGAAAGAGCGGCCGGTGATTGTAGTCATGGATTATGCCTTTGGGACCCAGGCCTTTGAGGTCATGGATGAACTCCTCTGCCCCTGTCATTTTGAGGAGCATCCGATCAACTTCCGCATTGAGTCCATTTCCATCATGGGCAAGGCCGGAATCCTGCCCGGAAAAAAGGGGGATATCATGCTGGCCACAGCCCATGTCATGGAGGGAATCCCCCATAATTATATCGTGGCCAATGATTTGAAGATTGCGGATTTTGAAGGGAGGGCGGATGTGTATGTGGGGCCGATGGTGACCGTACTCGGCACCTCCCTGCAGAATCGTGATATCCTGGAGCGTTTTTACAGCTCCAGCTGGAAGGCGGTGGGCCTTGAGATGGAGGGCGGCCATTATCAGCGGGCCATCAATGCCGCGGTTATTCAAGGATATATTTCCTCCCAGGTGCGGATTCGGTATGCCTACTATGCCTCGGACAATCCCCTGCATGGGAGACAGACCCTGGCCGCTGGTCCCATGGGGACGGAAGGGATCGTTCCCACCTATCTGATCACCAAGGTCCTGGTGCACAAAATTCTCAATCCACCGGCGGAAAGGAGGGGCGAGTCATGAAAGGCCAGCGCCTTGCCCTGGTGTCGCCCTGGGTGCTGGCCGCGGCCTGTACCCTGCTGGCGTTGATCATCGGGGTATTTGCCGTTAATAATTACCGGCGCGAAAAAACTCTGATGACGGATGTCCTTCTGGAGCGGGGAGCGACACTTATCCGCATTGTGACCTCCGGCGCCCGGGCCTCATTTCTCAATGGAGCGAGGAGAGGTCAGCCCCCTGTGTGGCAGTGGTCTGAACATGTGCAGGATATTCTCGACCGTGCCGCTGAACACCCGGGAGTCCATTTTCTAGCCCTGGTTGACGGTTCGGGAAAGATCCTTGCCAGTGCCGCTTCAGGAGAGAGGGTTGTCCGTGTTGACAAGGAGACACGGGCCTTTATTGATTCCATTGAACAGGAGACTTATGAACGGGGAGCATTCCGTTATCGTATCGATGGGTCTGATAACTCCGCCGCCTTTCAGGTGGCATCTCTTTTTATCCCTATCGGAAAAAGACCATTGGGGCCGCAGCTGAAAATGAATGGCTCGAATCGTGGCATAGTTATGATGGGGCGCATGATGAGATATTCTCTCTTCCCTCCAGCATGGATTGACGAGCTGGAACGAGTGAGTCAGCAAAAATATATTATCCTGGTAGAGCTTGATCTGACCCAGGTCAACAAGGCGGTCAGGCAGCAGCTGTTCCAGATTTTGATTCTTTCTGTTGTCCTGCTACTGGTGGGAGTGGGCGGTTGGTTGTCTCTGCTGACCCTTGAAGGCCTCAAGGGATCGCAGAGAAGATTGAGCAGGATCCAGGCCTTCCGGGATATCCTTATTTCTTCTCTACCGGTGGGCTTGATCGTCATGGATAGTGAGGGAAAGATTATTCTCTGTAATCAGGTTGCTGAACAGCTCGCCTCTGTCGCCGAGAAGGAGGTGGTGGGTTCCGCCCCCGAGGATGTGCTGGCGCCGGATCTGGCTTTGGCCCTTGTGCGCCCTTACCTCCAGAGTACTTCCGTTGGCGCATCCGTACCTGGAGCGTACATGCCCGACAGAGGCGGGAAGATGCAAAGTTCCGGCCCGGTTCATAGGGAGATACTTCTGGCCGATGTCAAGGGGGTGATGCGAACCCTGCAGTTGCACAGCCGCTCTTTTATTGATAGTGACGGTGCGCCGGCTGGTGCCATGCTTCTCATTCAGGATCTGAGTCAGGTGAAATCCCTGGAAAAGAAGCTGCGCCGAAGTGAGAGGCTGGCCGCACTCGGCAAGATGGCAGCTGGAGTTGCCCATGAACTGAGAAATCCCTTGAGTTCCATCAAGGGTCTGGCCATTCTGCTCAGATCAAGGTTTCAGGAAAAGAGCAGCGATCAGCAGACGGCAGATATCCTGGTGCAGGAGGTGGAGCGTTTGAACCGCAGTATCGGTGAATTGCTCGATTATGCCCGTCCCCAGAAGTTGGCCAAGGAAGATGTGCACCCCGAGATGGTGGTGAATAAGACCGTGTCGCTTATCCGCATGGATGCGGAGTCTGTGGGAGTGAGGGTGGAAATTCAGATGGAGGATGATCTGCCTGTGGTGCAGGCCGATCAGGACAAGCTGAATCAGGTCTTCCTCAATCTCTTGCTGAATTCCATCCAGGCCATGGAGAATGGCGGCCGGCTCGATATCCGTGTCGCCGTCCAGAACGGGAATGTCATTTTTACAGTCAAGGATACGGGCTGTGGCGTCAGCAAGGAGGATCTGCCGCGTATCTTTGATCCCTATTTTACCACTAAACCCCAAGGCACGGGCTTAGGGCTGGCGATGTCCATGAAGATCATCGAGGAACATGGCGGCACCATGACCTTCCAGAGTGAGCCGGATGTGGGCACGACCGTTGTTGTCTCTCTGCCCTGCAGGGAGTTTCGGGGGTAAGAATTAGCCAGTGCTTGTCCATAAATGATCTTTTTATCCGATCTCTGCATCATGCTCAAAAAATAATGATCGGAATATCATACATATGCCTGCCTTATTTTTTTCGCAGTCCTTGATTTCGAACAAAAAACCTCATGGACAGACACTAATCAGGAAACCAGATCATGACCAAAAAAGTTAATTCATGGGCAGGCTTGTCGGGGGATTATTTTCAGGTGGCCGGCGAGTAGCTGCCGTGTTCTTGAAGCATTGCTTCAGTCGGATGAAAAGGGTTTTGATCCCGTGCCATATCTTGGGGAGCAACCAAATGGCCAGAAGGAGAAACAGCAAGAAAAGTCCCAGAAAGGCCAGGGGATGGTGCAGGGCGGTCCAGAGTCCGGCGACAACGGCCACGTCTTCCAATATTGAGGCGGTCCAGTTGCTGAAGGGTTCAGGAGAGGTGTTGATCAGGATTCTTGAACCTGACTTGAGGGTATGGCTGGTGGCGGAGATGGTTCCGCCCAGGATCCCGGCCACAATGACAAGGGCCGGATTCACCTCGCCCACCGCTCCGGCTGCGAGCATGACTCCGGCAGGGATCCGGATAAAGGTGTGAATGGTGTCCCAGCCGGTATCGATTCCCGGAGTCTTGTCGGCAAAGAACTCCACAATATACATCAGAACAGCCGCGCCAATCACCAGGGGATTCTGCAGGACGAGCAGGTGCTCCGGGAGGACAATGTTGCCGGTCAGTCCCAGAAAACCAAGAACCCCGATGGTCGCGTAAAGATTGATACCGGCGGCCCAGGCAGTTCCCATGGTCAGGGCAATGGTAGCGATAAGTTGCTGGTAGGCATCCATTAGTTGTCCTCCTTTCTTATTTCTGAGCCGTGATTACTCCTGGTCCTGGCATTCGCTGAAATGATCGTTGAGAAATTCACACTCCTTAGGTGAAAGGTCAAATTGGATCTCGACCTGTTGGAGCAGGGAAACCCGACTTTTTTCAGGATGTTCCCGGATGAGTTCGGAAAAGGCAGAGATGGCCTTCTTCATTTTGTCGCCGGGGCGTTGGGTAGGTGTTTGCGCAGACATGATGAGATGTCTCCTAAGTTGAGGGAACCGGCCTTAAAATTACACCAGCCAGCGGTGGCACTGTGATCCGGGTGTGGAAGGGCGCCTGGGCATATCGTTCGGCAATGGGCTGGTAGCGGCTGTTGTCACTGGCGTTGCTGCCGCCGTATCTGCTGTTGTCCGAGCAGAAGACCTCCTCGTACTCGCTGCCGGTCGGCAGTCCCAGCTTATAGTCATAATGGGTCTGCGGGGTGTAGTTGAACAGGCAAACCAGGTGGTCGGAACGGTCCTTGCCGTAACGGATATAGGAAATGATGGAGTTCTGCCGGTCTTCCAGGTCAAGCCATTGAAATCCCTCGGGTCTGAAATCCAGTTGCCACAGACTGGGATTTTCCTTGTAAAACCGGTTCAGTTCTCCGACAAAGGCCAGCATCTGGAAATGGAGGGCATTTTCATTGAGAAGATGAAAGTCCAAGCCCTGTTTGCAGTACCATTCCGTCCATTGTCCGAATTCACTGCCCATGAAGAGCAGTTTTTTCCCTGGATGCATCCACATGGTGAGCAGGAGCAGGCGCAGATTGGCGAATTTCTGCCACAGGTCCCCCGGCATTTTGTCCAGCAGGGAGCGTTTGCCGTGGACCACTTCGTCATGGGACATGGGCAGGATGAAGTTCTCCGAAAAGGCGTAGATGAGGGAGAAGGTGAGGCTGTTATGATGGAATTTTCTGTAGAGAGGGTCATTGCCGAAATAACTGAGGATGTCGTTCATCCAGCCCATGTTCCACTTGAATCCAAAGCCTAAACCTCCCATATCCGCCGGTTTGGAGACCCCGTAAAAACTGGTGGACTCTTCCGCGATCATCAGGGTGTTGGGGTGGCGATCATAGATGATGGAATTGAGGTGGCGCATGAATTCGATGGCCTCCAGGTTCTCACGGCCGCCATAGGCATTGGGGATCCATTCTCCTTCCTTGCGTGAATAATCGAGATAGAGCATGGAGGCCACGGCATCGACCCGAAGCCCGTCGATGTGATATTTATCCAACCAGAAGAGGGCGTTGGCGATCAGAAAATTGCTCACCTCGCGTCGGCCATAATTGTAGATGAAGGTCCCCCATTCCTGTTGCTCGCCTTTTCTGGGGTCTTCGTGCTCAAACAGGGCGGTGCCGTCAAAGCGCCCCAGGCTGTGCTCGTCTTTGGGGAAATGGGCCGGAACCCAATCCAGGATTACCCCGATCTTGCTCTGGTGGCACTGGTCGACAAAGTACATGAAGTCTTCCGGGATCCCGTAACGGCTGGTCATGCTGAAGGGGCCTGTCACCTGATAGCCCCAGGACTCGTCCAGCGGGTGTTCCATCACCGGCATCAATTCGATATGGGTGAAGCCCAGCTTCTGGACATAGGGAATGAGCTTGTCGGCCAGTTCCTTGAAGGTGAGAAAACGGTCGGGATCAGCCGGGTCGCGCTGCCAGGAACCGGGATGGACCTCATAGATGGCCATGGGCTGGTCATAGGGCGTGGTGGCTCTCTTGGTCAGCTGCCACTGCTGATCCTGCCAGGTATAACGATCCAGTGGGCGGACAATGGAGGCGGTCTTGGGACGCAGTTCGCCATAGAACTGAAAGGGGTCGTTTTTTACGAGGATGGCGCCCTGCTGGGTACGGATCTCAAATTTGTAAAGTTCGTTTTCGCTGATCCCCGGCAGGAAAAGCTCCCAAATCCCCGAGCCTCCCAGGCTGCGCATGGGATGCACCCGTCCGTCCCAGCCATTGAAATTACCCAGAACCGAGACCCGGCTGGCAGAAGGGGCCCAGACCCGGAAGATGGTGCCATCGATGCCTGAACGACTGGTGAGGTGGGCGCCCATGTGATTGTAGAGTTCATAATGGGTGCCGAAATTAAAGAGATAGCGGTCCTGCTCGTCCAATGCCGGCAGGAAACGGTAGGGATCATTGACGGTGCTGACGGTTCCGTCAAAATAGGTGATCTGGAACTGGTAATTGTAGGGATCAAGGTTAATATCTTTAAAGGCGGCACGCTCCAGCTCCAGCTCGTAGATACCTTCGTCGCGGCTCTTTTTCATGGGCAGAGAAAAGGTCTCGGTGAGCAGAGTAACTGAGACGGCATGGGGTTGAAAGGTGCGAATGGCAACCGTCTGTTCTTGAGCCCCTGTAAAGTGAACGCCAAGAAACTGGAAAGGATCATGGTGGGTCGCGAGGATGATTTTATCTTGCTGCTCTTTTATTTCGTTCATGATAGATTCTTTTGGATGTCGGGTGCAATAGATTCGGATCCGGGGTAACGTGCAAGAGTTCAGTCACGGCTGATGCCGGATTGTAGCTCTTGACGAAAAGAGTCCAAGCCTGATAGTATTCCGGCCATTAATTTTTTTATTTTTTTATAATACATCGGATCTAAAGAATTGAACAGAAATGAATCCAGAGAATAACGCCATAATTGAGACCCTGACCGGTTCATTTCTTATCTCCACGCCCAGGATGCCGGATCCGCGCTTCAGTGAGCAGGTTCTCTATATCTGTGCCCATAGCCACGAAGGGACAATGGCGGTGGTGATCAACCAGCCGAATCTTTTTTTGACCCTGGATGAGATCCTGAGGGGTGCCCATCTGCCAGTGCCTGAGAAGAAATTACCTCCCGTTTATAGCGGCGGACCTGTGGAACCGACTGTAGCCTGTATCCTGTTCAGCTCTGAGTATCAGGCAGCGCAGGAGCTGGCTGTCAGTCCCACGATTTCCCTGAGCCGCGAGGCCAGGCTTCTTGAAGATATCGCCAGGGGTCAGGGACCGGAGAAATATCTTTTTATCCTCGGATATGCCGGCTGGGGGCCTGGCCAGCTGGAACAGGAGCTGGTTGCGGAAGGGTGGCTGGTGGTTCCTGGGAATGATGCCATTATCTTTGATGTCCCCGATGCAGAAAAGTGGCAGCGGGCAGCTTTATTATATGGAATAGATATCTCCACCTATGGAGATGTGGTGGGAAATGCTTGATTCTATGAGTATTTTTTTACAAATTTGAAACACCTTGGAGGGGCCGTAGGATATATATGGATGAGATGAAACAGATATTTGCATGTCAGCGCTGCGGCTATTGCTGTCAGGGGGAAACGACCGTGTCGCTCGACGAGAATGATCGGAGGCGGATGGTTGATGCCCTGGGTCTGAGTGAAGACGAGGTGCGGGAAAAATTTTGGCGGGTGCGCGGCAATGTCACCCAGATGAAGGTCGTGGACGGCCATTGTATTTTTTACAAAAACGGCTGCACGGTCCATGGCGGACGGCCCTGGCGGTGCGGTCAGTGGCCCCTGCATCCCTCACTGCTCACCGATGAAAACAACTTGGTGACCATCAAGGAATCCTGTCCCGGCATGAATCAGGATATTTCGTATGAGGCATTTTGTCGTTTCCTCAAGTCCTTCATGGACGCGCAAGGAATTATTCATTGCTGATTCCAATTCCTGTTCAAGCCGATCCCTTCGTCGCCGGCGCCACGCGGCTCCTCATCGTCCTCGCCTGTACTGCTTCGTCGCCGCTCGCTTATCTTCTCGGTCTCGACTCGAATCTGAACTGGAATGAATAGGTGCACGAGATGAAATTCGAGCTGCTTCTGCTGGGCAAGACCAAGGACTCTTATCTGAGCGAGGGGATTGATGAGTTTACCGGGCGTCTGCAGCACTACACCAGGATCTCGGTGAAATGCATCCAGCACCGGAAAAAAGCCCAGTGGACTGAGGAACAGGAGAAGGAAGAGGATGGGCGCCTGCTCCTCAGTCATGTCCCTGCCGGGGCCTTGAAGGTGGCCCTCGATTTCCGGGGCCGCCAGTTTACCTCGGAAGGTCTGGCCGATCTGATTGGCCAGTGGGAACAGCAGGGGATCAAGCAGGTGAGTTTGCTCATTGGCGGCCCCCTGGGCCATTCAAAAGAGCTGGTGGCCCAGGCCGATCTCCTGCTCTCCCTGTCGCAAATGACCTTCACCCACGACATGACGCGCCTTTTTCTGCTGGAGCAGCTCTACCGGGCCCATACCATCAACGCCGGAGAAAAGTATCATAAATAGGGGATTAGGCTGAAGACTGAAGGAAAAGCTGTGCCTTCAGCCTTCCAGTCTGGCGAACAGCCAGACAACCTTCAGTCTTCAGCCTTTAGTCTGTTTGTCAGGTACACATCAAAGCGGCTGTTTTTCATCTCCACGATATGGGATGGTTTTCCGGCACCTAGTTCCGGCGCACCTTTGGGGCGTTTGACCACCACCCGGTTGCTGGCAATCCCGAGGGCTGTCTCCAGCAGGGCGGTTGCGTCCTGGTCATCACCCACCAGGGAACGGATGATCCGCATCTCTTTTTTATTGAGGGCCGATGTGTGGCGATGGGGGTACATGGGGTCCAGATAGATGGTGGCTGGGGGATCGACCAGGCTGGTGATAATCTCACAAGAGTTGCCGATGAGAAGCTGGATCCGGCCCGTGATCTCCCTGGTTGCCGGATAGGTCGCAGCCCGTTGCAACCCGTCATCCAGCAACGCCCCCATGACTTGAGACCGCTCGATCATGGTGACCCTGCAGCCGAGGCTGGCCAGGATAAAGCCGTCCACGCCCATTCCGGCCGTGGCATCAACAATGGTTGGTCGAACGCCTCCTTTCAGTCCCGCGGCCCGGGCCAGGGGCTGGCGGATTCCGCCGCCGTGGAGACGGCGATATCCGGTGTTGCCATGCACAAAGTCGATGTGGAGAAGTGTTGTGGAACGTCCTGTCTCCAGGTTGCGGGTGTGCAACTCCAGCCCCTGTGCGGTATAGACCAGGGAGAATTGAGGGGCGCTGCCCGCTGCCGCAACGTCCTCTTTGAGGGGCAGGGCCAGGGTCTCTGCCAGGGCCCGGGCCTTGAGCTGAAGCATTTCATCTCCCGGGGTACTGGTCACAGTCAGGGAAAGAGCGGGTTTGCTGGAGTAAAAATGGTTGGTCATGGGTTTGAAGTGTGAGGATGAGATGACTGGTGTCATGATACAACTCAAATATACACCTCAAATATACACCAATTGAGGAGATGGAACCTGTAAAAAAATCATAAGAGACGAGTCTGTGGACGCCGGTCGTAAAAAACAGGGAAAAGTTGACACGTCCTATGAAGTAAAATATCCTGTTTATTATGGTTGAAATAATCAGTGCCTTACAGATTATTTTCTTGTTTTTTTTCACCAAGAAAATAATCTGCGAAAGGCACTTATCCCGTTCATCGGGGTTACCTGACAAGTGGGTCAATCAGGTCGTGAGGTTCTTGGCAGCTGGCCCGAAGCTTAGCCACAAAAAACATGGAGACCTGGATGTCAGATAGAACGCTTAGATACATAATCGCTGCAGTCATTGCAATGCTCCTCATTTTTCAGGTCGGCACCTTGGTTACCAGTGCTTTTGGTATGGCCTGGGGCGCGCTCTCTGCTGTCATCGTGGTCGCAGTTTCGTTTTTCTCGGCACGTCTGGCCAGGACTGGCGGAAAAGGATCATTCTGGTTTCTTCTGCCCACCTTCCTTTTTATCGTCTTGCCCATTGCCTTCAGGGTCTGGAAGATGATGTCCGAGGATATCGGCTGGTTTGATCGCATGATAAAATTCGCGCCCTTTATTGTTGGTTTTGGAGCCCCAGTTGTTTTATTATTGCTCGTTTACTATGAACTGCGCAAGAGAACCCCTGGCAACTGACCCTGCGCTCAAGTGGAAGTGCATTGCCTCTGTTTGAGTATCTGCCAAGAGGTTTTGATGTGATTGAACGGTAAAAATGTGTATTGGAAAAAATATGAAATATCAATTAATAAGGAATGAAAGATGAGAAAGAAGATTACGATTATCGGGGCAGGAAATGTGGGAGCAACGGCAGCGCACTGGGCAGCTGCCAAGAATCTTGGTGATGTGGTTCTTCTCGATGTGGCGGAGGGGATTCCCCAGGGCAAGGCCCTGGATCTGTTGCAGTGCGGACCGGTGGAAGGGTTTAATTACCGGGTGACCGGCACCAATGATTACCAGGATACGGCCGACTCCGATGTGGTGATCATTGCCGCGGGCCTGGCCCGCAAGCCCGGGATGTCCCGCGATGATCTGCTGGCCAAGAATGTGGCCATCGTCAAGTCCTGCGCCGAAGAGGCGGTCAGACATTCACCGGATTGCGTGTTGATCGTGGTCACCAACCCCATTGACGCCATGGTCCATACCGCCTTCAAGGTCTCCGGCTTCCCAGCAGAAGGTGATCGGCATGGCCGGGGTACTGGATTCCGCCCGCTACCGTACCTTCCTGGCCGAGGCCATCGGCGTGGCGCCCAGGGATGTCAATGCCATGGTCATGGGGATCCATGGCGACAATATGATGCCCCTGGTGCGGCTGGCCAATGTGGCAGGCGTTCCCAGTCACCGATCTCCTGTCGGCCGAGAAGATCGCTCAGATCGTCGATCGGACCCAGAAGGGCGGAATCGAGATCGTCAACCACCTGAAGACCGGCTCTGCCTTTTATACCCCGGGGCTGGCGGCGGTTGAGATGGCCGAAGCGGTGCTCACAGATTCACAACGGGTGCTGCCCTGCGCGGCCTATCTGGAGGGTGAATTCGGCATTTACGGGTATTTCCTCGGGGTGCCGGTGGTGATTGGCGCCAAGGGTGTGGAGCGAATCCTTGAGTTTGAGCTGACCGGCGAAGAGAAGGCGGCCATGGCCCTGTCGGTGACAGCAGTCCAGAAACAGATGGAAGCGACCGGGATTTAAGAGCTGTGTCCCAACTATCCGGTTGCCGCTCATTGAAAAATGAGGAGCAGGACGCACTGGGTCAAGCCCTGGAGCTGTTGAAGGCCAGGTCCTTGTCGGCCCTTGACCTGCTTCCCCATGACGACCTGCGTGAAAAACTGGTGGAGCTGGTCCTCTATGGGGAGCCACCAGGTCTTGACGCTGAAACCAACGGCCACTTTGAGCGTCTGCGGAAAGCCCTTGAGGAGAAGGAGGTCGGGGACGTGCGGATTGTCGTTTTTGGCGGCGGCACCGGGCTCTCCAATCTCATCGGCGGCGACAGTCGGAGCTCCGCCTGGACCCGCAGACCTTTTGTCGGTCTCAAGGAGATCTTTCCCTGGACCCGCGCCATCGTTTGTGCCACTGATGATGGCGGCTCCACTGGCGAACTGCAGAAGGATCTGCCCCTGATCGCCCTTGGTGATATCCGCCATGTCCTGCTCTCCTCCATCCAGTCGGGCAGGCTCCAGGCCCTCTATGGCTTGACCTTGACCCAGGCCGTAGAGGTAGTCTCGGTACTCTCATCTCTTTTTAATTATCGCTTCAAGCAACGACCTGACGTCGCAACCACGCTAGTGGCCGATGCCGGCGTTGATCTGAGTTGTCTGCCGGAACCCATGGAAGAGGCGCTGGCCGGCCTGATTGATCTCCTCTTTAGCGATCCGCGTCTTGAGATCACCCTTGCCAGGCCGCACTGCTTGGGCAATCTTATCCTGGCAGCCGCCATCTATGCCGAGATCCCGCCAGGAATCGGAAATGATGAACTCATGGCCAACGATGATCTGCTGACGGCCCCTCTGGCTCGGGGCTTGGATGGGCTTGCTGCCATCCTTGGAGCGGCGGAACAGGCTGTTTTGCCCTGTACTTCCACCCAGGCCCAGTTGAGTGTGCTCTACAGCAACGGGGTGCAGGTTATTGGTGAGTATAAATCAGCACACGCCCAGCGCGGCTATCCTGTAGAACGTGTCTCCGTGGAATTCTGCGAAGAACCTCATGTGAGCCAAGAGGTCCTTGATGCGATTGCCCGGGCGGATATCCTGATCATGGCGCCAGGCAGTCTGTACAGTTCGCTGCTCCCCATCTTCCAGGTTCCCGGAATGGCACGGGCAGTGCGTAAGAATCAGCGGGCATTAAAAATCCTGGTCTCCAATCTCTGGGTGCAGGCTGGAGAGACGGACCGGAGCATGGGGGATGCCGAGCGCACCTTTCATGTCTCTGACCTGCTCAGGGCCTATGAACGCAATATCCCCGGAGGCACAAGGGGGCTCTTTGATCAGGTGCTCTGCCTGTCCCTCAAGAATGTGCCTGCCTCGGTGCTCCAGAGGTATGCCGTGGAAGGAAAGGTCCCCATCTATTTTGATCGGGATCAGGTTAGAGTCCAGGGATTTACTCCCATCGAATGCGGAATATTTTCAACCGCAGCCTTGGCCGAGCAGGGTGTTATCCAACATGGCCCCATCCATCTTGCCAAGGTGATCAAGACCCTATGGGCGGTCTTTGACCATTTCAAAAACTC
This sequence comes from uncultured Pseudomonadota bacterium, assembly GCA_963776835.1. GTDB lineage: Bacteria > Desulfobacterota > Desulfobulbia > Desulfobulbales > Desulfocapsaceae > UBA2270. The sequence goes on along the minus strand of CAVZOB010000001.1, from coordinate 149,373 downwards.
GGAGCAGGAACTTGCCGCCAACGGGCCATCTATGGATAAACCGTCGTGGGAGCCCGGAATAACAGCTGCCCGCCCCGCCAGCCGTTACCGGCAGATAGAACAACGACTGATTGACCTCTCCCTGGAGATCCTGGGGGGGGCAGCGGCCGCAGAGCTGACTGTCAGGATCCGGCACATGGTCAGAGATATCCTCTGGCGTCATCGGGATATCCCCTTGGCCCATCTTGACCATGTGGCAGGGATTGTCTGTATTGAACAGGATTCATGGCACCGCAGTCAGAAGTGGGACAGTGTCTTTTCTTTTTATGATCCTGAAGATGGTCTGATCAAGATCAGGCAGGACCAGCTGGAGCAGGAGCAGACCTTTGAGGTGGCTTTTCTGGTGGCCCTTGGACAGTCTCTGCTGGGGAATTATGCCCGCCACAAGGAGATGAAACCCCTGAGGATCGACGGCCTTTCGCTTGGCAAGGTGTATCATCTGCACCTGCTGCCGACAGAACACCGCAACTGCTGGTTCAGCGATCAGGAGCTGCACCGCTACCTTGAGCTCTCCCGAATGCTGCTGCCGGCGGGAGCGGCGGGCGAGCCTGCCCATTTTACCAGGCTGATCAATGGCGATGAGGGGTTTACCCCTCCGGGGATGCTCATGGGACTCAACTATGCCTGGTATCTGGATAACCGTTTTGCCAGTCATGTAGAGTATAAGATGGCGGTGATGAAGATTGCCCCTTCCAGCCTGATCCCGGAGCAGGTCAAGATGCTGGGTCGCCGTCAACGGATGGTGAATTTTTTTCGAGAGGTGGTTTTTCGTAAAGCATGAGAAGGGAATCCGCCGGGCCGTTGCTCTTTTATGCTGGGAGAATGCACGGTATCGTGCGGAAAATGGATTCTACCCTTTAAAATATACGAGAGAGGCGAAGCATATAATGGCATACATACTCGTAACCGGCGGCGCCGGTTACATAGGCACTCATACCATCGTGGAATTGCAGCAGGCCGGCTTCGAGATCGTGGTAGTCGACAATTTTGTTAATGCGAGTCCCGAGGCCCTGTTGCGGGTTCAAGAGATCACCGGCAGGCCCGTGGCGGTCCATGAAGTAGACCTGCTCGACTGTGAGGCCCTTGAGGCGGTATTCCGGGACTATCCCATCTCCGGTGTGATTCATTTTGCCGGCCTCAAGGCCGTGGGGGAGAGTATTGCCGAGCCGCTGCGCTATTACCACAACAACCTGACCGGTACCCTGGTGCTTTTGGAATGCATGGCGGCGCACAAGGTGAAGCAGATCGTTTTCTCCTCCTCGGCCTGCGTCTATGGCGATCCCGAGAGGGTGCCGATCGGCGAGGATTTTCCGGTCCATCCCACTAATCCCTATGGCCAGACGAAGCTGATGGTCGAGCAGATCCTGCAGGATGCGAGGATAGCGAACCCGGCCCTGCAGGTCGCCATCCTCCGCTACTTCAACCCGGTGGGGGCGCATCCCTCCGGCCGTATCGGCGAGGATCCGAACGGTATTCCCAATAACCTCATGCCTTATGTTGCCCAGGTGGCCGTGGGACGACTGACGCAGCTTTCGATATTTGGCGGTGATTATCCGACCCCGGACGGCACGGGTGTGCGCGACTACATCCACGTGATGGACCTGGCGCGGGGCCATGTCCATGCCCTGCGGACACTGGCGGAGAATCCCGGGCTGGTCCTCTGCAACCTCGGAACCGGACGCGGCTATTCGGTGCTCGAGATGGTGGCAGCCTTCGCCCGGGCCTCCGGACGACCGGTTCCCCATGTTATCACTGCCAGGAGACCGGGTGATATTGCGACCTGCTATGCCGACCCGACCCTGGCCCGTGAGCTGCTGGGCTGGCAGGCGGAAATGGGGCTGGAGGAGATGTGCCGCGACCATTGGCGCTGGCAGAAGAACAACCCTGAGGGGTATGTACAAAAAATACAAAAAGGCGATGCTGCCCTTTAAAGTGATAAAGAGACGCTCCAAGTCATGGCGTATTTTCGATAATATCTTTGGCTGAGACTGATGGGTCTTTGATGTGACAAAGTTCGTAACTTGTGCTCCTGCTGCACTTCGTCATCGTTGCATATTCTCGGGTTTGTCATGCCTCCGGCAAATCTTTCCCAGGCATCCAGCAGCCGGTGGATTACCTTTTATTGTAGGGCATCATCCCAGGCAATCGCAACGAGGGGGGTAGGCCAGTTATAAAGATGAAAAGGGTGCCGACAGGATTAACTGGTCAAGGCCTCCATTAAAAGACGCGGTGCATCCTCTGCAGGGACGGGGACGTGGGTCAGTGGGGTTTCAGCCCGTTCAGCATCTCTGATGGCCTGGGAGTCGGTAAAAAAGGCAATGGGCGTGATGCCCAGCCCTTCACTCAGAAACTCGCGATCACCCGCGTCCTTGATCAGATTGCCGATAAAATCAATCCTGGGAATCTTGACATCTTCCGCCAGTTTCTTGATCTTGAGGGCCGTGCGGATGGAAGAGCGGGAGGGGATGACCACAATCAGCAAGCGATCAATGCCGGCAATGGTGCCCCGGCCGAGATGTTCCACTCCCGCCTCCATGTCGAGCAGGACCACCTGATTGGGTGAGAGCAGGAGCTTGGTCAGCATCCGGCGCAGCACGTTGCTTTCCGGGCAGGCGCAGCCTTTGTCGCCTGTCTGGATGGCGCCCAGGACCATGAGTTTGATCCCCTCGTGACTGATCATGAAGTCGTGGAGCAGGTCGTTTACCTGGGGGTTCATGTTGTAAAAAGGGGATCCTTCCACCTTGCCGGAGCGTTCAACCAGGATCTTGGTCATCTCGGCAATGGGTTTGATCTTGTCAATATTCGGTACTCCCAGGGTTTCAGCCATGTGCGGACTGGGGTCAGCGTCAATGATCAGAACATCCTTGCCGGCATTCTTGAATTCATTGGCCAGCAGGGCCATTATGGTGGTCTTGCCCACGCCCCCTTTGCCGCTGATCGCAATCTTCATCTTGTCCCCTCCTCTTTTTCTTGCATGCTGTATCAAAATGATTAAGATAATACACTCTACTTATGTATCCTATTTGTCGTCAGACGTAAACCATGAAAAGGAGAATTGACATGTACGAAAATACGAACCAGATTACCTTGGCCCAGGCCCGGCAGGAGGCATCCACCATCTTCCTGGCCAAGGTATTCAACTGGATGGCCATCGGTCTCGGGCTCACCGGTGTGGTTGCCTTTTTTACCGCTGAATCCGGAATTGCCATGCAGATCGTGGCCAGCCCCATGTTCATAATCCTGATCGTCGCTGAACTGGGCATGGTCTTTTATCTCTCGGCGCGGGTGGACAAGATTCAGGCCTCTACGGCCACCGGGCTTTTTGTCGGGTATGCTGTACTTAATGGCTTGACCTTGTCCACCATCTTTCTGGCCTATACCCGAGCCTCCATTGCCGGGACCTTTTTTATTACGGCCGGGATGTTCGGGGCCATGGCCGTCTACGGTCTGGTAACCAAACGCGACCTCTCGGGTCTGGGATCTTTTCTCTTCATGGGGTTGATCGGGATCATCATTGCCTCAGTGGTTAATATGTTTATGCACAGTTCGGCCATGTCCTGGGTGATTTCCATGGCCGGGGTCCTGATCTTTACCGGACTGACCGCCTATGACGTGCAGAGGATCAAGACCATGGGCGAGCAGGGGATCATGACCCAGGGTGAAGAGATGGTCAGGAAGGGGGCGGTCATGGGTGCCCTGGCCCTTTATCTTGATTTTATCAACCTCTTCCTCATGTTGCTCAGATTCTTCGGGAACAGCCGGGATTAGAGGAATTTGTCGTTGTCATAATTAAGAGAAAGGCATGTCCCGCACGGCGCGAGGCATGCCTTTCTTATTTAGAAGCCGTTAAAGTCTTGAGCAAGGTTTTTTTTGCTTAAGGCTTTTTACGGATTCTTATGCCGCTTCACCACAACAGCCGATCTGTTGCGGCTGTTGTGGTGAAGTGGCGTCTCGCCGCTAATGTGGATTTTATAGCTTATGTTGAATTGAGAGAGGATATTTTCTTATGCATACAATACTGGCGGGGAAACGGATTGTTGTGGGAGTGACCGGCAGTATCGCCGCCTTTAAGGTCGCAGGCTGGGTGAGTAATCTTACCAAGGAAGAGGCGCGGGTGGCGGTGATCATGACGGATTCGGCCTGTCGTTTTATCGCCCCTCTAACCTTTGCCGCCCTTTCCGGCGAGCGGGTCCATACCGCTCTTTTTGCATCGGAAGGCGCCGAGGCCATTGCCCATATCCTGCTGGCACGGGAGGCTGACCTTCTTGTTATTGCCCCGGCCACGGCCCAGACCATCGCCCGTCTGGCGCATGGCCTGGCCGATGATCTGCTCACATGCACCGTCCTGGCCACCGGGGCGCCGGTGCTTGTCTGTCCGGCCATGAACAGTCTGATGTACAGCCATCCCGCCGTTCAGGAAAATATCGAAAAATTGAAAGGGTATGGCTATCAGGTCCTGGTCCCCGAGAGTGGCCGCATGGCCTGCCGTGAGGAAGGACTTGGCCGTCTGCCGGAATGGGAGCAGGCACTGGAGGTCATGCTTCAGATCCTTGCCGTACCTGATCTGGCAGGCGAGAAAATTCTGATTACTGCCGGCCCCACCCGTGAACCCCTCGACCCGGCCCGATTCTTGAGCAACCGCTCGTCGGGGAAGATGGGATACAGTCTGGCCAGGACTGCCAGGAGGCGCGGGGCTGAGGTGACCCTGATCTCCGGTCCGACAGCGCTTGCCTTGCCCGCCGGGTGTTCGTTGCGTGAAGGTTGAGACCGCCAGTGAGATGGCTGAGGCGGTGTTGGCCCATTGTCATCAAGCATCGGTGATTGTCAAGGCGGCGGCAGTCAGTGATTTCAGGCCTGTTGCCCAGTCTGCCGAAAAGGTAAAAAAAGAGCAGGCCGAGCTGTTACTGCCCCTTGAACAGACCACGGATATCTTGAAAGAGCTGGGGACATTGAAAAAGAAGGCCGGGTTTCTGCTCGTCGGTTTTGCGGCTGAGAGCAGGAACCATACGGCGGCGGGAGAGAAGAAACTCAGTAATAAAAATCTGGATCTGATCGCCATCAACGATATTGGCTCCGCGCACACCGGATTTGAGGCGGATACCAATCAGGTGACCCTGCTTGATCAAGATGGTATCACCCCCTTACCCCTGGTTACTAAAGAGCAGACGGCAGACCTCATCTGGGATCATGTGGTGCAAATGCTGGCTAAAAGAAAGAAGGCTTGAGCTCAAAAATAGTAGACGATGTATTGAATCAACATCCGGACAGAATGGCCTGGATTCGAATAGTGTCATAATCCGGCATCCGCCAGACCCTGGCCTGGGCCACCGCGTTTTCGGCAATCCTCGGGATGTCCTCTTCCGGGATATTCAGGGCCGCAAGCGAGGTCGGGCTGTTGATCTTCTGGAACCACGCCTCCAGGGCCTCGATCCCTCTCCGGGCCCGCTCCTCCATGCCGCCGCTCCGGCAATCAAACACCCGTTCGGCAAATCGGGCAAAACGCTGGGGCGTGACCCGGCACTGATAGCGCATCCAGCCGGGGATGATGGCGGAGATGCCGGCTCCATGGGGGACGTTATAGAGCGCGGACAGGGAGTGCTCGATCAGGTGCATGGGGAATCCCACCTTGCCTAAGCCCGCTGCGGTCAGCCCGTTCAGGGCCAGGGTGGCGCTCCACATGAGATCCGCGCGTCCCTGATAGCCGTGCAGATCGGCCAGCACCCGGTCGCAGCTCTCCATAACATTGATGACCAGCCCTTCCATGAACCTGTCCTGAACCGGCGTGGCCGGATCGCAGGTGGTGAAGTAGAATTCGAGGACGTGGGCGATGGCATCGACCGCGCCATAGGCAGTGTAGTCGGCAGGGACGGTGAAGGTCGCTTCCGGGTCGAGGATGGAGGTCCTGGGATGGAGCTTTTTATTGGCGAAACCGAATTTCTGTCTGGTCTCATCGTTGGTGATGACCATGCCGGAATTCATCTCGGAGCTCGATGCGGCCAGGGTCAGGACCGTAGTCAGGGGCAGGGGCGCGGTGACGGATTTCTTGCCGGTAAAGAATTTCCAGACATCATGGTCAACCACCGCCCCGGCGCAGATGGCCTTGGCCTCATCGATCACCGACCCGCCGCCGATGGCGCAGACGACCTGGCATTTCTGTCTTTTGGCCAGCTCAATGCCTTGCCGTGCATGGCTGAGCAGGGGATTGGACTGGACCCCCGCATGTTCAACTATCTCGGCCCCGGACTTACGCAGGGAGTCGGTTGCCTGTTGGTGGATGCCGTTTCTTTTAATGGATCCGGATCCGTACACCAGCAGGACTTTACTCCCTAAGGCAATGGTTTCAGGGCCGATGGCGGGGATGGTTCCCTTGCCGAAAAGGATCTTGGTCGGATTATGAAAGACGAAATTCTGCATGATCTTTGCAAGGTGAAAGGTAAAGGAAAATGAAAGAAAGGACGGCCTATCCGGCAAATGCCAGGGTGAGCCGGACAAAATCCTCAAGGGTCAGATCCTCAGCCCTTACTGTCGGTGCTATCCCGGCCTTGCGGATGGCAGCCTCCGTCAGTTGTTTGATGGTTGCCTTTTCCTGTTCTGCCACCAGGGGAAAGAGCCTGGCGCTGCTCAGGGTGTTCAGCAGGGTCTTGCGGCGCTGGCTGAAGGCCCCGCGGACCACGCGCTGGAGAAGGGGATAATCGTAGGCAGGCAGAGCCCTGATCCGCTCGGACTGACGGTCGAAATCAATCCGGACCACCACCGAGTCAATTTTGGGACGGGGATGGAATTCGGCGGGCTTCAGGGTCATTAATTTTTTCACTGTGGCGCAGGCACTGAGCAGGACCGTCGGCACCCCATATTGTTTGGTTCCCGGTTGGGCGGTCAGCCGGTCAGCCACTTCCTTCTGCAGCATGATGGTGGCCCAGGCCATCTCCTCCCGGTTCTCGATCAGTTTGAACAGGAAGGGATTGGAGATGGAGTAAGGCAGGTTGGCCATGATCTTGATCGGCCCCTCACACAGCTCCGAGAGGGCATGAAAATCGGCCTTCAGGATATCCTGGTGGATCAGGGTAACGTTTTCAGGAAGGTCCTCTTCTTCCTGATGATATCTGATCAGGCCGCTGTCGATCTCCAGACCGATGACCTGCCTGGCCGCGCGGGCCAGGGGGCGGGTGAGGGCCCCAAGGCCGACACCGACCTCCAGGATGATCTCATCGTTTGTTATCCCGCCGGCATGGACAATGGCCTCGGCGGTTCCCGCATGAACGAGGAAGTTCTGGCCGAACCGTTTTTTGGGGGCCAGGTGATGTTTCTCAAGGGATGATCGTGTGTTCTGGGCTGCTGCCATTAGTGTACCATTTGACTGTTAATTTAATTTTCGTCCCTGGCGGAACATGTCGGTATATATGACCGGCAGCTGTTGCTGTCGGAGGACTGTCACCACCTCCTCCACCGGGTAGGGGATACGGTGGAGATTAACCTCGATATCTCCTTCCGATATGTTCAGGGTGGCGCAACTGGCCTCAGGATTCCCGTCGAACATCCTGCCGGCGCTTCCCGGATTGATAAAGTGAGTCCCCTGGACCTGTTTATAATAGGGTGAGTGGGAATGGCCGGTGACAATGATCCGGCACTTCGTCATTTGGCTGAGCTCCTGAAAACGGCTATCCGGGCTCTGCGCAAAGAGCAGTTCCCTGGGGTGGTCAGGGCTGCCATGGAAGAGACCGATGGTGAGATCACCAAGCTCCACGATCCGTGAATCTTCCAGGGAGAGCAGGTACTCTTTGCTTTGGGCGTTCAGGGCCTGCACCGTTGACCGGTACATGATCCTTTTTTCTTCGTCATGGGGCTTTTTGAAGCTCTTCCCCTGGAGCAGGGTCAGGACCTTGTGGTCGGTGTTCCCGAGGATGGAATAGGCATCCCTGTCCTGCAGCCACTGCAATGTCTCATTGGGGAAGGGGGCGTATACGGTCGAGTCCCCGCAGTTACAGACGGCATCAAAGAGGCTGTCCCTGAAAAAACCGTCAATGGCCAGAAGGGCGGGCAGGTTTCCGTGGATATCTGACAGAAGAAGGATCCGCATGACAAGTGGCTGGAGGTGGAAGTAAAGGTGGAAGTGACAGGAGTATCTTTAGGTGCCGTTACGAAATAACTGGTTATATCTCTTTTTGTTTTGTTACAACGGCCATGGATGGCCAAGTGTCGTCCGTCCATGGACGGATAATGTGCCGTTTTTTTGCCTATGTCATTGGCACGGTTAATTGTTGCAACGGCCCGGGTGCATCATGGTAATTCTACACGTGAACGGGGAAACTGGAAACCCCTTTATTTTTAACTCGCATATTGGGTAGGATGGATGGTAACTTTAGTGCTAGGATCCTATCCCTTGCTGCAAAGGGAATTAGGACTATATGTTCTTAATAAATAAATAATATAAAGAGAAAAAGAATGGAAATCAAAGGATTTAAAACAGCGGCAGTTGCTGCCGGTATCAGATATGCGGACAGGCTGGATCTTGGCCTTATCTTCAGTGAAACGCCAGTCGTCACTGCCGGGGCCTTTACCACCAATCAGGTGAAGGCGGCGCCCGTTGTCCTCGATATGGAGCGTCTCAAACAGGGGAAGGCCCAGGCCATCCTGGTCAACAGCGGTTGCGCCAATGCCTGTACCGGCGAGGCGGGAATGCAGGCGGCCCTTGCCACCGGCAGCTGCCTTGCATCGGCCCTTGGTATTGCCGAGGAGATGGTGCAGCTCTCGTCCACCGGAGTTATAGGCGAACAGTTGAATGTGGAGGCCATAAAAAAAGCCATACCCAGTCTTGTCGCCGGACTCTCTGCTGATAATTTCGAGCAGGTTGCCCAGGCCATTATGACCACCGATACCGTGATGAAGACAGCATACCGGACTGTGGTCATCGGTGACAAGGAGGTTCATCTCATGGGGATGGCCAAGGGAGCGGGGATGATCATGCCCAACATGGCAACCATGCTCGCCTTTGTGCTGACCGATGCCCAGATCAGTTTCCCCCAACTGCATGGCGCCTTGATCAAGGGCGTGGAGCGCAGCTTTAACCGGATCACCATTGACGGCGATACCAGTACCAATGATATGGTCCTGGTCATGGCCAACGGCGCTGCCGAAAATCCCTGGATTGACGAAGACAGCCTGGACCACCAGGAGATCTTTCAGGCGGCCCTGGCGGATCTGCTGAAGGATCTGGCCCTGCAGATTGTGGCTGACGGCGAGGGCGCCACCAAATTTATCACCATCCGGGTCTGTGGGGCCAGGGAGGAGCATGACGGCGAGCAGATTGCCCGCACCGTGGCCAACTCCAGTCTGGTCAAGACAGCCTTTTTCGGCGAGGACGCGAACTGGGGCAGGATCATCGCCGCCATGGGACGTTCAGGGGTCCGCATCAACCCGGAGCGGGTGGATATCTCCTTCGGCGATGTGCTTCTTGTCAAGGATGGACTGGGGCAAGGGAAAGATGCAGAGAAAGCGGCAACCGCAATCCTCAAGGAGAAGGAGATCAAGGTGACCATTGATCTGCAAGAGGGAGCAGGATGTTCCGAGGTCTATACCTGTGATTTTTCCATTGATTATGTGAAGATTAATGCCGATTACCGGAGTTAATGCGTACAGAATGTTCCCTCAGTTCATTTAAAGACTATCCAACTGAGTAGTTATAAAAAATGAAAGATAGCAGCACAACCTATATTCTGCGCGAGCAGAGCAGTCTGGTTAGCCTGCTCTCCGGCCTTCCCGCGAGGTATAGCGTTGAGGAAGGCGGGGTGGCGGCTGACACTCTCTGTTATCTGGATACCTTTGACTGGCGCTTATTTGAGAAGGGACTCATCTGTCTGCACCTGGGCAACGGTGACCTTCTTTTAACCGACTTTAGCGGTGAAAACAGGATTCAGGGTGAGGGCCCTGTCCACAAAGATTTCCTACAACCGGATTGTGTTGGCGGCGTCCTGGGAGAAAAGCTCCGTTCAGCGGCAGGGATCCGGACCCTTCTGCCCCAGGCAGAGATTATCCGGCGGACTCAATCCTTTCAGATTATCAACCGGGACCAGAAAACAGTTCTTTCCGGCTTGCTTGAACTGAATCAACTGTTGATAACCGACAGTCCTCCGACCACCCTTGGTGGCTCTCTCCGGATTCAGGGGTTTCGTGGCTATGGCAAGATCCAGGCAAAGGTTACGGCTTTCCTGCAGAGCCGAGGACTTGAAGTGGGATATCCTGAAGAGATGAGCCTGCGTCTTGCCCTTGCAGCCCTGAGGAAAAAGCCCCTGGACTACAGTTCACAATTAACCATCACCTTGTACCCGGAAGAGACCGTTGTTCAGGCCGCACGGAAGATTTTTCTGCGGTTGCTTGAAGGGATGGAACGCAATATCCCCGGCATTATTGAGGACATTGACACTGAGTTCCTTCATGATTTTCGGGTTGCCCTGCGCCGGACTCGCTCCTTGCTGGGGAGCATGAAAAAGAGAGTGCCTGTTGCCGATGTGGACCATTTCCAGAGAGGATTCAAGGAGATCGGGATTGCTACCGGGCCTGTGCGTGATCTGGATGTATATCTCCTGGGAAAAAACGGCTATCAATCCATGTTGTCGGAAGGGCTCCAGGAAGGCTTGTCTGTTTTTTTTAAGGAACTTTCCCGGCAACGCCTACAAGAGTTGCGACGGATGAAAAAGGCCTTGCAGTCCAGGAATTGTACACAAATTTTGATGGGGTGGCGCAGATATGTGCAAGATTCCTTGCTCTCATCTGCCTTGGCGGCAGGTCATGAACCGTGTAAAGAGGTGGCAGTCAAGGCTATCAGAAAGCGATTGCAGGGTGTTCTCAGGGATGGCGCCGCCATTGGCCCACGGAGTCCGGATGAGGCCCTGCACCGGCTGCGGATTCAGGCCAAAAAGCTCCGTTATCTGTTGGAGTTTTACTGTTCTCTCTTCCCAGAATCGAAAATAAATTCTTTGCTGAAATCGTTGAAAAGGCTGCAGGAAAATCTGGGGAGATTCAATGATCTATCCGTGCAGCAGATCATGTTGGGGCGGTATCAGAAGGGTTTGGCCGGCGGGGAACAGAAGAAGGCGATTAAAGTGGCAGCTGCGCTGGGCGGCCTGATAACCCATCTGCACGAAGAACAGAAAAGTGTTCGCCAGCAATTTAAACAAAGATTTGAGCAGTTTGCCACTGCGGAAAACAGGAAGATCTTTGAGTCTTCTGATAATGAATTTTCATAAATCGTTACCCCATTTAAACAGGTTCTGTCTGCAATGAAAATTATCGCCATCTATTCAAGCAAGGGGGGTGTGGGCAAGACTGCCACGGCGGTCAATCTGGCGTATGGTTGTGCCCGCAGCGGGAAAAGGACCCTGCTCTGTGATATGGATCCACAGGGCGCGGCAGGCTATTATTACCGGATCAGGCCCAAGGAAAGCTTTAATCGGAAGCAGTTTCTGAAAGGTGATTTGCAACCATTTATCAGAGGGACGGATTTTGAAAACCTTGATCTGTTACCCTCCCATTTTTCTTTTCGTAACCTGGATTTAGCCCTTGATGGCAGTCGAGGATCTGCTAACGAGCTGAAACGGATCTTCGCCTGTGTCAAGGATAAGTATGATGTGTTGATCCTTGACTGCCCGCCCAATATGACCCTTCTTTCCGAGAATATCATCATGGCGGCGGATATGGTGGTGACTCCGGTTATTCCCACCACCCTTTCTATCCTCTCTTTTGCCCAACTGGTAAAGCTGGCGGATAAGCTGGGAGTGAATCGGAAGAAACTGGTGGCCTTTTTCTCCATGGTTGACCGGCGGAAAACCATGCACTCCGCTACCATCGTCAAATTCGGTAAGAAAAAGATGTTTCTGGCCAGCGAGATTTGCTATCTGGCCGACATTGAAAAGATGGGTCTGCACCGGCAGCCGGTGGCAGTCTCCGTGCCTGCTTCTTCTGCCGCCAGTGCCTATGAGCAGTTATGGCAGGAGGTGTGGCGGCGAGGCATACAGTCATGAAGACACTGTACCTGATCCGCCATGCCAAATCCAGCTGGGCGGATCCGTCTCTGGCTGATCAGGAGCGTCCCTTGAATAAACGGGGACTGCGCGATGCTCCGCTTATGGGGAAGAGGCTTGCGGAGCGAAAGGTCCGTGTCGATGCCCTCTGGAGCAGCCCGGCACTGCGGGCTGCCCAGACAGCGCGTCACCTTGCCCAAGCCCTGAACTATCCCCGAAACGAGATACAGATCCGTCATCGACTCTATACCAGTGCCATAGAAGAGCTGTTGCAGGAGATCAGATCCTGCCCTGATGATGTTAAAGGGCTGCTGGTAATTGGACACAACCCGGTGATCTCCGATTGTGCCAATCTTCTGCTAGGTGGCCGCAGAGAGACGAAGATTGAATTGATTCCCACCTGTGGGATTGTGGCCCTGCAGTTTGCCCTTTCCTCCTGGCAGCAGATAGGAGAGCAGGAGGGGCGAATGCTGTTCTTTGATTATCCCAAAAAAGATATTCCCCCAGTTCAAGGGATCTCCTGACGACCATGCTTCCCTGGTCATCGGTTTTATGGTAACAGAAACAGCCATAATAACTGGCGCAACTCTCTTTATTTATCTCATTTGAAAAAAATGATATTATTGTAACGGTGTTCAGGGTATGAGAGGTATCCATGGAATAGTTCATATTGTGATATAATTTTAAAATGTTAGAGGGTAAGACATTATGCGGTGGGCCTATAAAACTGTACAGTATAGATTGAAGAAGGAAGGTCTGTTGGGGGGTTCATTCCTTGATGAGGCGGAACTCGAACAGTCTTTGAATGAATTTGGTCAGGCTGAATGGGAACTGATCTCCCTGCTTGGCATGCAGGACGGGATTATGGCTGTTTTCAAACAGCCCTTGGAGATTAAGGCGACGCCATTCCATGCATCTGTTACGGAGGAAGCAAGGGCTAGCCATTCCCTCTCCTTGAAGGGTCAGGAGACAAGTGATGCCGACGGCAAAGCTGATCGGAAAGAAGGGCATCGAGAACCCAGTGTCTCGGTGATTGTCGAGAATGAGGACGAAGAAGATGGTGTAGGCGCTATTCGCATAGAGTGATTTTTCTTTTGTTGGACTCAAGTCCTTTACAGCCAGGATTTAAAAAACGAGCATGAGTAAAAAAAGTGGGTAGGAAATATGCACTTGAATGAACAGTGAGTAAAAATGTGGCAGTTTTGTCGTTGTATAAATTGTTGTAATTTTGGTAATTGTCTTGTTATTTCAGCCTGTTAATTTTTTTTTGCTTGTTGGCATAATTGTTGGATTATATAATGTAAAATGAGAAACTTCATTTTTCCCCCTCCCTCCTAGGCGCCTGTTCACATTGAGCAGGCGTCTTTTTTTTCGTTGTCGGTATGAATGGATGGGAAAAAATTTTGCATTGAAGAACGGAAAAGTGGATAATAATATACTGCATCATGATTTGTTGAGTTGGCTTGCAGTGAGTTTTTGAATGTTTTTGAACGTATTTCGAGTAAGTTAGAGTATTGGCTCTTGTCTTGGCATGACTTTTGCTAAGCAAGGGGTAAGGCTGTTCCTGTTCATCAATTTTCTTTAAGGAGGCACAAAATGAAGAAGGCATTGGTTGTTGCTGCATTAGTCGTGGGTATGGGATTTTTTGGTTGGCAACAGGCGTCTGCAGACCGGGGAATGGGTGGTTCTCATGGAAGGGGCGGGATGGGTATGAAAGGTGGTCCGGCCTATAGTCAATTAGATACGGCATCCAAGGCGAAGCTTGATAAATTTTATCATGAGACCCAGGATCTACGGAAGCAGATGATGATGAAACGTGCGGAAGAACGGGCAGTTTTGAGCGCAACGAATCCGGATCCTGCCATGGCCGCAAAATTGGCTGGCGAAATATTTGATCTGAAAACCGCCATTCAGGCCAAGGCTGAGGCAGCTGGTGTCCAGGGCTTGATAGGCTGTGGTACCTGTCAAGGTCCTGGTTGGGGAATGAGAATGAGACCACATCATGGTGGTCGTGGCATGATGAACTCAGCACCTGATGATGGAGATGAAGTACCGGATGCCCCTGATGGAAGTGACGTTCAATAAGGAAATATACTGCATACGTTATTAGTTCATTTAAGGTTCACCCGGTGCTTATCTCCTGGTGAACCTTTTTTTTGAACTTGTCTTGGCTGCTCTCCATGTTGTGTAGTCTGCTTTCTTCCTGTACTAAATAGAGTGTTCTCCTCTTCTTGCTTGTTGACAAGCCCCTGCTTATCCGTTAATTATAAAATTTCAGGTGTCCGTAGCAGGACAGTAAAAGGGAACTTCGTGAAAATCGAAGATGGGCCCGCCGCTGTGACCGGGGACGAATTGTGCAAGAGCCACTGTCAGATTCTGGGAGTAATCGGAATAAGATGGGAAGGCGCACGAGGAGAATGATCCGGAAGTCAGAAGACCTGCCTGAAAAGTCAGCATGTTTGTTTTTGAACCTGCAGAACCGTTACCGTCGTGGATTATCGGTAACAGTAGCTGATCTTGCGGATATAAGGGACATCCCCGGATCGATATCTTGATGGTTCGTTTGCTGCGGAACCATCAACTCTTCGGTTCGGGGCTCTTTATGCCTCGACCTTCAACTTCTTTACAGGAGGTTCAGATGATTCTACAGGAACGGGTGCTGGCCAAGATGGTGCTTTTCTCGATTAAAGACTGGGACAGTTTTCAGCGTGTCATGCGCTCCTGGCGGCGGGGAGGGATAGGCTGCTGATGCTCTAATAGGGCAGGAACAATGACAATAAAAAAGGGCAACCCGCATCGGGTTGCCCTTTTTTATTGTCTACAAAGGCAGAACTGAATCAAATTTTGGCGGGATCAAAATATTTGAATTTCTGTCCTTTTAGTATATTATCAACCGATTCCATATTACCCTTCATGTAGAAAACATTGGGTTTTGTGCCATCTTCAGGTCTGATAACCCAGACGCTTTCTTCCAGCTGATGAACCAGTTTGAAGACGATGTTTTCAGGATCAGTCAGATTGCCGAAAGTCCTAGCGCCGGTGGGACAGGCGGCCGAACAGGCGGTCTGGGTTTCACCTTTGGAAAGGCGTTCTTCCCAGCAGAAGTCACATTTATCAATGGCATGCCTTTCAGCACTGAAATAGCGGGCATCATAGGGGCAGGCCAGCATACATGTCTTACAGCCAATACATTTTTTGCTTTCCATACGGACGATACCGGTGACCGGATCCTTGAAGGTGGCTTTGGTCGGACAGGCCCTGACGCATGGAGCATCGTTGCAGTGGTTACAGAGAACAGGAATAAACTCTACCTGCTTATCCAGTTGTCCATGGTACTTTCTGGTGAGAATACGGGATCTGTAACCATACTCTGGAACATGATTGGTCTTCTTGCAGGCATCCACGCATCTTTCACA
Organism: uncultured Pseudomonadota bacterium; assembly: GCA_963776835.1. GTDB lineage: Bacteria > Desulfobacterota > Desulfobulbia > Desulfobulbales > Desulfocapsaceae > UBA2270. The sequence continues at coordinate 133,901 of CAVZOB010000001.1, read as the reverse complement.
GTCAATGCAGAGAGATTGACGGATAACCATGCTGTAATGGGGGTTGTATGGATATTTTTCTACAAAGTCGGAGCCCTCGGAGGCCTGGGCATGGGCGACTCCATAGGTGGAAGACAGAGAGAGTATCTTGCCGCCGGCGTAGACACCGGTAATGGCAAAACCCAGTTTAAGAAAGTTGCGTCTTTCTTTGACGGTAACCGATTTTGTCCCCTCATCTTTCAACTTGTTTATATCAAATTTAGGAAATTTCATAGTATTCGTTCCTTTCAATAGTCTCAGGCAAATATCTGTTATTACCAGATTTTATGGTGACGTCTCATGGCTTCTTCCTCGGTCTCGCCTTCTTCCATAAAATGGATGGCTCCACAACCAGGACAGATATATCCGCCTTCCGGTACAATCTCATGTTTTTCAAGCTGATGACCGTTGAGCATCTTTTCTCCGGCAAAATAGGCGAAACAGATAAAAGAAAAGCCGAAAAGAGCTGCCATGATCTCATGGAATGACGGTGTGTATTTGATGAGGTCACGGGCTTCTTCGACTCCAAGCGAGTGATAGACAGAGACCATCTGGCCTGGGATCACAATATCATAACGCATGAAAAAGATGCCGATCATCATGAGGCCGGTGGCCCACATGATCATGTTGAAGTTATTGCCACGTGAACGAATAAGGAGAAACAGGGGCAGAGCCATGCCGAGGAAGACCTCAAAGAACCAGAAATTGATGGCATAATCACCGCTTACCATGGACATGATGACAAGTGATTTGTCATGGGACACCAAACCGGTGATGATTTTCCAGATGGTGAAGAACATGATGGTCGAGATCAGGAAAATGGTGAGCTGACAGATGGCCTTCATGGCGCGTTCCATGCGCTGATTCATGATCTCCGGGTTGATTTTCCAGGCCAGGGTGGTGACGAACAAAATGGCACATCCGCCGGACATGGCTGCGGAGAAGATAAAGTAAATGGGCAGGTAGGGGCCATACCAGAATGGGCGGCCATGGAGCATTCCAAAAACAGCGCCCAGGTTACTATGGGCGGCAATACCCACCATCAGTCCACAGAATCCCATCAGTCTGGAGAGGCTATGGTTCTGCTCAAGCAGGAAATAATATTCAATGATCATGAAGACCAGATAGGCTCCATACAAGGTTCCCATCCACCACATGTTTGAACTCAGGTTGGGGGAGAAAACATTGTAAATAGCCATCCTGAACGGGTTTTCAATGTCAAAGAAAATGATGCAGAAACCGCCAAGCATAAAGACAATGGACATGAAAACCGCGCGTTTGGCAATGGGCATGAAGGCCTCACTGCCGAAGACATGGCCAATGGAAGAAATAATGCACAGTCCGGTTGAGGTAACGACACAAAAAACATATGCTGAAATGAGTAAACCCCAGGAAACCTCACGGCTGACGCCATAGACATGATGGTACCCGACTATCATTCCGTGCAGTCCTACAGATACTCCAGTTACAGCAATGAGGGCAAAAGTTGCCATGATCATGAGATAGCCGGGGCTTGCTTTTCTCAGGGCATCAATGCCGCTGAACCCCCATCTTCTTGAAATATTAACCATAATTCCAATCATCTGTTCACCTTGTTAAGTAATGTTTTAGAATAATCGTAACGGTTTCAGATCTCAGATTTCGCCGTGTTCCGGCATCTTCTGGTTCCCATGTTGCAGGACATTATTTCCCTTGACGCCAATATGACAGACGGTACAGCGAGTCAGATAACCAAATGCCTGGGAGGCATCATGGCAGGTGCCGCAGTATTTATTGTGGAGTTTTTCCAGGTATTCCCTCTTGTCTCCCGAATCCGTTCTGGTCTGTTCTGCTTCTTCAATGGAGCCCTTTTTCATGACAAAGACTTCTTTGTGACAAGTCTCGCAGGCAAGTCCGCCTTTTTTGAGATGGATGGAGTGATCAAAGGATACCGCCTCCACAGGAAAGGTGAAGACGATTGGTGCCTCGGGTGCTGAATGGCAGGAGCCGCATTGGGTTGTCGTATCAAAGGCAGTGCTGCCATCATGACAGCTGCCGCAATATTTGCCTTCTTTAAAGGATTTCATGGAGAAGTCGCCTGCTTTTTCAGTGGAGCCCTGCTCCATGGCGAAGATCTCGTCATGGCAGGCATCGCAACTTAGGCCGGCGTCCATGGTATGGATTGGATGACTGAATCTGGCCTTTGTCGGGATGGTCCAGACAATTGGTTCCTGCGGGCCATATTGGTCAGCATCGTATGCTTCTTCCGCCCTGCTGGCATTTGCCAGAAGAAGAGAGGAAGCCAGACATGCGGCTAAGATCAGTAAACTCACAGTTGACGCTTTGTTTATGTTCATTGATGTGCTCCTGCCTCTTGTTATCTGTTAGCTGTTATGGCTGGATGGATCAGCGACTCCCGATTACTCAGGAACTGCTGACCATTCTGCCGGATTCAATGGCTTAATAACTTGTCTGTATGCTGATGAACGGTCCCATTGCCTTGTGGACAGCAATGCTGGCATCAAAAAACTCATATCCCTGGCCTGTGGGGCAGGAAGAGGAGGGCGCAACCACTGGTGTCGGGTGCGGCCGGTTCAGGCCTGGTGAGGGCATATCGTTTAGGATTCTTCCAGTGAGCCCAGAACCTTTTTTACCACATTGCCGTCGGCACTCTTGCCGAAATGTTTCATGATGGGTCCCATGGCCTGCATGGGACTTTTGAACTGTGACAGATCGATGTTGGCCTTGGCCCAGGCCCTGATTTCTTCCTCGGTGGCCATTCTGGGAAGATAGGATTCCAGGACCTGCAGATAGTCGGAAGTCGGCTCCCCGGTGAATCCCAGGGTCACTTTTTCGGATTTGCACAGACCCATGATCACGGTAATCACCTCATCGTTGGTGATCTCGTCTTCGCGTTTGGGGCGGCTGCTCTTTTTGCCGCTCTCCAAGGTGATGGGCAGGGTGATCTTGGTGGGGAACTCACTCATGATGATACGGATGGCACCCTTGACCGTCTCATCTCTGGCCAGCATGGCAGCCTTCAGGTCACTTCGCAGCTTGGTGAGCAGGGGAATGCCCGAGGCCTCATTCCAGCCGGATTCTGTGGTGTCGCTCATTGTTCTCTCGCAGGTAAATGGTTATGAGGAGGAAGAAGATATACGGAAGTTTTTGCAGGAGTCCCCACATATAACTGAAATGGTCTTCATCCTATTTGCTCTGTCTGTTATATAATTCCTGTGATTCATGTCAAGGGAATAATTCGGGTTTTGTTAACTGTTGCGGTGGTGGCTAGTTCTGCTGGCTTCCGCCTTTTATTTATGCTATCAAGGATTCAGAGAAGAAAGACAAAAGATTCCCGGACAAGACGAAAACAGGATTATGCAGAAAGGCGTCATCGAAGAACAGCTTCAGGGGATTGTGGAGCGGGTCACCTATCATAATACCGAAACGGGCTGGTCGGTGTTGCGGGTGAAATGTTTTCAGGAACACGAGGCCGTGACGGTGACGGTGCACCAGACCCGGGTTTTCGCCGGGGCGACCATGAAGTTCTTCGGTTCCTGGGCGGAACATGCCACCTACGGCAGGCAGTTCAAGGCCCTGCGCGCGGATGAGCAAAAACCGGCCACTGCGGCTGGTCTGGAAAAGTACCTCGGTTCCGGACTCATCAAGGGGGTCGGGCCCAAGACCGCCCGCAAAATTGTCGGCCATTTCGGTAAGTCCACCCTGGACATCTTTGAAGACCGCATTGAAGACCTGCTCCTGGTGCCGGGCATTGCCCACAAAAAACTGGCCGGCATCAAGGCGGCCTGGGAAGAACATCGGGCGGTGCGGGAGGTGATGCTCTTTTTGCAGGGGCATGGGATCTCCACCCTCTTTGCCGTCCGCATCTATAAGAAATATGGGGATCAGGCCGTCGCCCTCGTTCGGGAAAATCCCTATCGGCTGGCGGATGACTTTTACGGTATCGGTTTTTTTTCGGCCGACAAGGTCGCCCTCTCCCTCGGCATTGCCCTCGACTCGGAAGTCCGGATCATTGCCGCCATCCGTCATATCCTGGCAGCCTCCCGTGAACAGGGCCATTGTTTTCTCACCAGCAGCCAGATCCTGGCCCGGATCAGCGAACTTCTCCAGATGGATCTGGCAGGGAAACTGGATTCCTATCTCCACTCCATGGAGCGGGACAATCTGCTCAAGACCCGTCTCCTGGATATTGACGGCATGACAGCCGTCCCCTGTTATTATTCCAAGACCCTTTATTATGACGAACAGAATTGTGCCGCATGGCTGCGCCAGCTCTGCACTCCCCTGGCCGTTGACCGGAAAAAAGTGGAGCAGTGGCTCCAGTCCTACAGCGCCAGCCAGAATCTGCAGCTCAGCGTTGAACAACACGAGGCGGTGGCCGGTATTGTCTCTTGTCGTTGCGCGATTCTGACTGGGGGACCGGGTTGCGGCAAGACCACCACCACCAGAACCCTGGTCAAGCTGCTCCAGGCCATGGGGCTGGCCGTGACCCTGGCGGCGCCCACCGGAAGGGCTGCCCAGCGCATGGGTGAGGTGATCGGCGATGAGGCCATGACCATTCACCGCTTGCTGGAGTATCAGGGCGGCGGTTTCAAGCGCAACCGGGAGCTGCCGCTGGCCCTCGACTGTCTGGTGGTTGACGAGTGTTCCATGCTCGATATCAGCCTGACCGCGGCCCTGCTGGCTGCCATTCCCCAAGGTGCGCGCCTGGTGCTGATCGGGGACGCCGATCAGCTGCCGTCTGTTGGGGCCGGCAATGTGCTGGCGGATCTGATTGCTTCCGGGCTAGTTCCTGTCTTCACCCTGAACAAGGTCTTCCGGCAGGCAGGGGAATCATCCATCATCCGTTATGCCCATGCCATCAATGAAGGCATTGTTCCCCCGGTCCCCTCGCCTTTCAAGGAGCCTGGCCTGTGGAGCGAAAAGGTTGATTGCCTTTTTCTTGATTCCAACGAGGCCACCAGAGATCAGCTGCGGGTCATTGCCAGGGTGCGGGACCATCTCAAGACAGCCGGAGTTGATGCCGAGGACCAGTTCGGCGCGGAGCATCTGTATACCGGCAGGGATGAGACGCTGTCCGCACAGGCAATGAGAACAGCACTGGAGCTGCCCGACGGCTACAGCCATATCAACTTCGGCCTGCTCCAGACCGCGGAAAACAGCGCCGATGAGCTGCGCTCGGTCCTGAAAAAGGTGCATCCCTGGTCATCCCTCTACTACGGCCTGACCGCCCAGGAGGTGATCGTCAGGCTCTATACCGAATGGATCCCCAAGTATTTCGGCAAGGAGTGCGAGATCCAGGTGCTCTCACCCATGACCCGCGCCAGTCTGGGCACGGCAACCCTGAATCGCACCCTGCAGCAGGCGGTCAACCCGGCAGGCGAGGGCAAGGGCCAGCTGATCCTCGGTGAGCGGATCTTCAGGGTGGGGGACCGGGTCATCCACCGCCGGAACAACTATGATCTGGGAGTCTACAACGGGGATATCGGAATAATCAGCCAGGTGAATGCCCTGGATCTGACCTGTGTGGTTCATTTTCTGGTGGGTGACCGCGAGGTGGAATATCAGCAGGATCAGATCAGCGAGTTGGATCTGGCCTATGCCGTCACCATCCACAAATCACAGGGCAGTGAGTTCGATTGTGTGATCATCCCCATGGTCAGCCAGCATTTCAAGATGCTCTTCCGCAATCTTGTCTATACCGGCCTGACACGGGCCAGAAAATTGGCCGTCCTTGTGGGGACCAGACAGGCCTTTTCCATGGCCGTCAGGAATGTAGACACGGCCAAGAGACAGACGGCCCTGGCTGTTCTGTTGAGGGACGGAACAGGGGAGAGGTAATCATAACCATACCATAAACGGGCAGGGAGAAAAAAATGGAATACAGAACAGGAACGCTCGGACGGGTGATCATGGCCCGTTTCGATCAGGGTGATGATCTGCTGGAGGGACTGACGGAGCTTTTCAGGAAGGAGGAGCTGCGGGCCTGCTGGTTTCAGATCTTGGGCGGCCTGCGCCAGGCAGGCGTGGTGACCGGGCCCAAGGAGCCGACCATGCCGTCTGAGCCGGTATGGGCCGAGGTGGACGGGGCCCGTGAAGTGGTGGGTAGCGGTTCGATGTATTGGGAGGGGGACGAGCCGCGCATCCATCTTCATGCGGCCATGGGCCATCACGGGGAGACCATGACCGCCTGTGTGCGCAGAAACACCAGGGTCTATCTCATCCTGGAGGTCATGATCTTTGAACTGCATGGTATGGATATCACCCGGCCCTATTTTGCCGAAGGTGGATTTAACCGCCTGACATTTGGCAGCCAGGAGTCTGTCGGAGCGAGTCGGCAATAGGCGATCCCGTATTCATTTACAGTGGGTCCTATGGGCTCCCTTGAGAGGGCGTAGTTTTTTATGACCTAGGCCTGAATGGCCATTTACGCATCTTATTTTATTCCTTTTTTTTTTTATCTTTCAATAAAATGACACTTATAATATAACTTAAAACGTTGTCGCTGCACTATGATAAATTTATGTAGCTACCGTCTGATTTTTAATGAAAAAGAGGAAACCTGATGAAACTTAGTTGGAAACTCACCTTGCTGCTAGTCACGGCCCTTTCTGTGCTTGCGTTGCTTTCCGCCCTTGCAACCTATCCGCTGCTGCGCTCCTATGAAGTGAAAGATTTGGAGACATTCAGGTCGAATAAACTTGAGGCGACAAAACTCTCCTTGAAGAACCAGGTTGAGGTTGCTGAAGGTGTAATATTGGAAAGTATGGAACTTTTCAAAGCTGGTCAGTTAAGCGAAGCCGAAGCGCAGAAGCGGGCGCTGTCCCTGCTGGCCAAGCTTCGTTACAACAACGGGGAAGGCTATTTCTGGGTCAATGATACCTCTCTCCCCATTCCCACCATGATTATGCATCCAATCAACCCCGCCCTCAATGGGAAAAAAATGGATGATCCAATATACAATTGTGCTTGGGGCAAAGGGCAGAACCTCTATCAGGCCTTTGCCGAGATCAGTGCCAAAGATGGTCAGGGATATGTTGAATATCTGTGCCCCCAGAATAAAAATGTCAAAAATAAGCCGCAGCCTCAACTCTCGTTTGTCAAACTAATCGAGCCCTGGGGATGGATTTTGGGGACAAGTGTCTCTACCGATTCCATTGATGCGGCTGTTGCCCTAAAAAAGGAGGAAACCGCCCGTACCTTCAGGGAGGTTACCAATAAAATATTGTTTGTGAACCTGGCTTTGCTTCTGGTTATTATTGTGGTCACCCGTTTTATTGTAATACGGAAAATCTGTAATCCCATCTTGCGACTTGCCCACTTCGTTAAGAGTATTGCTGACGGCAATCTGAGTCAGCAGCTCACAGGTCATCAAAACGACGAGATTGGTGAACTCGCCGAAGCTGCCCGTGAAATGCGTCTTCAACTCTACGAACTGGCCTATAATATTGAAACCCATTCCGAGTCGGTGCATGGCGCGGCTACGGACATTGCCGCCGCGGTGGAAAGCCAGGTCTCCATCTCTTCGGAAATGTTTTCTTCAGTGGCCGAAATCACCTCGACCATGGAAGAATTGTCCGCTTCCTCAACACAAATTGCCGACCATTCCAAGTCGGTGGTGGATATAGCCAATCAGACACAGGAAGATAGCAAGGTCGCTTTCGAGGCAATGCAGATGGTGCTTGTCCGTATGGGAGATATTCGCACCGACAACCAGCACAGCCTGCAGGAGATCGTCGTGCTTGGTGCCAAGTCCAAGGAAATCAGCAAGGTGATGGAAATCATCAAGGCCATCACCGACCAGACCAAGCTGATTGCCTTCAACGCCGCACTAGAGGCCTCAAGTGCCGGCGAAGCCGGTAAACGCTTTAGTGTGGTCGCCAGTGAAATCCGCCGTCTTGCCGACAGCGTCGCTGATTCCACCGGCGAGATTGAGGCCAAGATTCAGGAAATTCAGGATTCCATCAGTCGTTTGGTGATTACGTCGGAAAAGGGTACCGCAGTCATTGACTCCGGCATGGAGGCCAGCACCTCGACGGCACATAACCTCGATGAGCTGGTCGATGCCGCCAGTAAAACGTCCAGCGCAGCCCAGCAGATCTCCCTTTCCACGCAACAGCAAAAAACAGCCAGTAGCCAGGTGTTGATGGCCTTACGCGAGATTGTTACCGCCACTTCCCATGCTGACCAGTCCATTGAGAGTATTTCCAAGATCAGTCATGACCTTACCGTCATGTCGACTGAACTGAGTACAACGGTGCAGCAGTTCAAGCTTTCCGAGACGCAAGGCTAGGCTGCGCTGCTTTTGGTATCCGACATGGGCAAAATCAGAGTAGTATTGGTCGATGACAGCAGCCTGATGCGAGGCGTGCTGCGTGCCATCCTGGAAGATGACAGGGATATCGAGATTGTCGGTGAAGCGGGCAATGGCCTGGAAGCGGTCAATCTGGCGCGCGAGTTGAAGCCAAACCTGATGACCATGGATCTTGAAATGCCGGTGATGGACGGCATGCAGGCCATTGAAGAAATTATGACCACCAGGGCCGTGCCGATCCTGGTGGTGAGCAGTGTCGCCGACGCCCGTAATGCCTATGAGGCGGTTGCACGCGGGGCGCTGGAGGTGATTGCCAAGCCGGAATACGATGCAAAGGCGGCCACGGAATTCGTGGCCAAGGTGAAGCTTTTGGCCGGCGTGTCGGTTATTACCCACATTCGGTCCCAGCTGAAGGGCAAGAAAACACTTCGTGAACCGCAGTCTCTCCCTGTGCATCCACCCCTGCAGGTGCCACATGATAAGGCTTCAGCTGGTTATTCACGAATTTTCGCCATCGCCTCATCAATGGGAGGGCCACAGACTTTGGCACTGGTACTGGGCCAGCTTCCGGTTGATTTTCCTTGCCCGATACTGGTCTCGCAGCATGTCTCCGCCGGTTTTGCCGGCGGCATGACCAAGTGGCTGGACAGTTTGTGCAAGGTGCAGGTGCGTCTGGCGCGGGAAGGCGAGTGTATCTTGCCGGGAGTGGTCTATGTCTCGCCGGCGGAGGCCAACCTCGTGGTTGCACCATCGAACCGCATCGCCCTGCAAGAGCAATTGCCGGCGGATATCTACCACCCCAGTTGCAATGCCCTGCTCAACTCCGTGGCCGAGGTCTACGGCCGTCGGAGTATCGGCATCATCCTCACCGGCATGGGAAGCGATGGCGCCCAGGGAATCATGAGCATCCGCAAGGCGGGCGGCGCCACGCTGGCGCAGGATGAAGCCAGCTCGTTGGTTTTTGGCATGAACAAGGTGGCCATCGATAGCGGGTCTGTCCAAAAGATTCTGCCTGCCGATGCAATCGCCCAGGAAATGATCAGGATAGCCTCTGCCTACACTGTTGCGAGTCAGCCATGATCATTGATTCAGCACCATTTAAAAAACTCATCAAGCAGCACTGCGGCCTGATTCTCGAAGGCTTTGGCGAGGAGAAGCTGGCCACGGTACTGGCGCAGCGCATTACTGTTACGAGGTTTGGCACAAGCGCTGAATATTATTCCTATCTTCAAGGCAGCAGCGACGAGTTCCACAATTTGGTCAATCTGCTCACCATCAACGAAACCTATTTCTTCCGCGAGGTTGAGCAGTTTCGCCTGCTGACCGAGCGCCTGGTGCCGCGTCTGCTGAAGCAACGCAAGGATAGCCGGCCCCTGCGGATCCTGAGCGCCGGTTGTTCCTCCGGCGAAGAGCCTTACTCCATCGTCATGGCGTTGCGCGAGAAATACGGTGACCGCGTCTCGTCTCTGTTCTCCTTCGCCGGAGGAGACATCGACACGCAGGCACTGACCAAGGCGCGCTCCGGGCGTTATAGCGAATTTTCGTTTCGCGGCGTGGCGACAGACACCAAGACGCGCTACTTCGACCACGATGGCTTGGTATATCGTCTCAAAGAGGAAATCCGCAGCCGGGTCGAATTCCATGAAATAAATCTGTTTGTCGGGGAATTCCCTGCGCCGTTGCACGATTGCGATATCATTTTTTTTCGTAACGTCTCGATTTATTTCGATGCACAGACGCGTCGTATCATTCAGCAGAATCTGGCCTCGCTCTTGAAAGACAACGGCTATCTGGTGATCGGTACCGCTGAAACCATCGCCAATGATCTCGGCGTCTTTCCTCTGGTTGAGGAAGACGGGCTGTTCTATTTTTCCAAGGGGCAGTATTCCGTTCCTGTTCAGGCAGCACCGGCATTTGATTTCTCCCGGCATAGGGTGCCGAAGGCGGCCGCCCCCACGCGCCGCCGGGATTTTCCGGAGGAGCCCTCCGTACGGCACAGCCCTTCCGTTGTCCCTTCGTTGCCGACAATGGAGCTCGTGCCGCCGGTAGTGGCACCGGTGCCGGTAGTGGCGCCGTCGCCCGATCCTTGTTTGAGCATTGACGAGGTGCAGCAATACTGTAGCGAAAAGCGTTACGATGAGGCGATGGCGCTGATCGTCATACTGCTCGAAAGAGATTCTGACGATGCATCCCTGCTGCTGCTGAAGGCCTATATTCTGCTCAATCGCAAGGAATTTGAACTGGCGGCGGCCAGCGCCCGACAAGTGCTGCGAACCGACCCCTGGTCGATCGATGCCTTTGTCCTGCTCGGCCTCGCCGCCAAGTGGCGCGAACTCATCGGGGAGGCCGTGCGCTGGTTCAAAAAGGCGGTCTATGCCCGCCACGAATGCTGGCTGGCCCGTTATTACCTGGCCGATCTGTACCGGGCTGGCGGTGAGACTGACAAGGCCCGGCGTGAATATCGCGGCGTCCTGCAACTGCTCTCTCAAGCGACGGTGCCGGACAACGGTATCAAGGTGCTGCCATTGGGAGTGGTGCATTCCGAATTGCGTTTTCTGTGCGCACACCAGCTCGGCAAATTGGGCGACCAACAACATATGGCAGGACAGAAATAACCGGTATGGCACTCGATATCAAAAAATTTATCATTCGCTTCGTCGAAGAAGCCCGCGAACATATCAAACGGTTGGGTGAAGGGCTGGATGCGATGAACAGCGATAGCGGCGACCACGAAAATATCAATGCAGTTTTCCGCGCGGCCCATACCATCAAGGGTTCGTCGCGGATGCTCAAACTGAGTGCCATCACCGAAATTGCCCACAAGATGGAAGATATCCTCGGTGGCCTGCGCGACGGCAGCCTGAGCTACCGGCCGGAACTCGGCAGCCTGTTATACCGGGGCACAGACGCCATCGCCATGCTTGTGGAATACCTGGCTAAAAGTGGCGACGGTGCTACTCTGCCGCCTGTCGATGAGGCACTGTGCGCCAGCCTCGCGCAAGCGGCAACAGGAGAGGTGGCGCCCGCAGTGACTCCACCGACAAGCATCTATCCGGCAGAGGATAACGCCCCATCGGCTGTCGAGCCGACCTCTCCCCCATCGGCCACACCTGCACCGCTTGCGGCGACCCCACTGCCATCACCGGTCAAGGTGAAGTTGAACACGACCGAAACAGTACGGGTGCGCCTGGCCAAGCTCGACGAGCTGATCAAATTAATGGGCGAGGTGGTTTCCAGCCATGCCACGCTGCGCCAGCGTCTTCTCGATATCCGCGTGATCGAGAGCGATGCCCTGCCGGAAGTCTGTGAGCAGCATCTGGCTCAACTGCATCATTTTGGATTGACCCTGCGCGACGACGTGCAGAGCCAGGAATTGTTGATGAATGAGCTTCACGACAAGGCATTAATCATGCGCATGCTGCCGCTGGCCATGGTCTTTGATTCGGCCGGACTCGTGGTGCGCGACCTGGCACACTCCGTCGGTAAACAGGTGGAGTGTGTGGTGAGCGGAGCTGAGATTGAGCTCGACCGGCAAATAATCGACAAGCTCAGTGATCCCATTGTTCACCTGTTGCGCAATGCCATCGACCACGGCTTGGAAATGCCTGCTGTGCGTCTGGCTGCCGGCAAGTCTCCGCAAGGACGCGTCACCCTCTCGGCACGCCAGGACGGCGGCTGGGTGGTTATCGAAGTGGCCGACGACGGCGGCGGCGTGCCGATTGAAGCCGTGCGCGAAAAGGCATTGCGCAAGGGATTTATCAGCGCGGAACAGGCGCCCGGCCTGAACGATCAAGAGGTGGTTGATCTGATCTTCCGTCCCGGCTTCAGCACCAGCGCCATCATCACCGATATCTCCGGGCGCGGCGTCGGCATGGATGTGGTCTTGCAGAGCGTCGTCGATGACCTGCAAGGCGAGGTGGCTGTTGAAACCAGCTTGGGAGTGGGTACTAGCTTCTCCTTGCGCCTGCCGCTGTCACTCGCGGTTATGCGAGTGCTGATGGTTGAGGTCAATGGCTTGGCTTTCGGGTTCACCGCCCAATATGTGGATGAATTGATCCGGGTGCCGCACGAAGAAATGCTCACTATCGTTGAACGCAACGCAGTGATTATCCGTAACGAATTTGTACCGGTCGTGGCCCTGGCCGACCTGCTGAATGCTCCGGAGCGTTTGGTGAAAGATACCTACTCTCAAACCCGGACGCTTGATCAGGGCATGTTGCTGGTGGTGGTGCGGATACGCAACGAAAAGCTGGCGCTGGCAGTGGATGATCTGCTCGACGAGCGCGACATGGTGATCAAACCGCTTCCTGAACACATGCGCCGGCTGACCATGGTCTCCGGCGTGGTTATTACCGGCAGGAACGAACTGGTCAGTGTGCTGCATGCTCCGGCGTTGCTGGAACTGGCGCGCAAGGCGCGCGGTCGGGTCACACATTCCGAGGCTGCGGGGCTCGGGGCACAGGGAACTGCCTACAAAATCCTGGTGGTGGATGACTCGCTCAATACGCGGGAGATCGAGAAGGATGTTCTGGAGGCATCTGGCTATCAAGTCACCCTTGCCGAGGACGGTATGGACGGCCTGCAGCAAGCGCGTGCGGGGACATTTGACGCCATCCTCACCGATGTGGAGATGCCCAGGATGGATGGCTTTACCCTGACCTCCATGCTGCGCCAGGAGAAAAAATACCGCGATACGCCCATCGTCATTATTACCTCGCGCCAGAGGGAAGAAGACAAGCGGCGCGGCATTCAGGTGGGTGCCGATGCCTATATCGTCAAGGGCGAATTTGATCAAAACAGTCTGGTGGATACCCTGCGCAGCTTGCTTGGATAAACAATTGTGAGCCGTCGGCTTGAATACGTTCATCCAGGCGAAAAAAAATAGTGGAGGTAAACAAAATGCGTGTTCTGGTGGTGGATGACGATCCCTTTACGAGGGAGATGACCGTAGCGGTGCTGGAGGATCGGGGATACATCTGTCAGCTGGCCGAAAACGGCGTGGAAGCAATGGAAATACTGGGGGGCGAGGGCAGCAGCTTCGATCTGGTGATCAGCGATATGAACATGCCCCTGGTAAGCGGTATTGATTTGTTCCGCGAACTGCGCAGCCAGGGTATTGACTTGCCCTTCATCATGCTCACCGGTGATGATCCGGACGGCCTTTTGGTACAGGAACCGAAACTTGACGCCTGTCTGCTCAAGGACTTCAGCCTGGAAGAAACTCTGCCCCAATTGATAGACGAAGTCCTGTCCCGATGCTAACAATATGAATATCGCTACGAAGTACTGTCAATGAACGAAAAACGTCCTTCCTTACACAGCAAGATTGCCCAACTGCGCGAGAAATTCATCGAGCAAATGCCCGGGCGTGTGGAAGAGGCGCTGGACCAGCTTGCCCTGTTGCGCGCCGATCCGAACCAGAGTGTCACGGCGGCGAACCTGCATCGTTTCCTGCACAGTATCAAGGGTACCGGTAAATCCTTTGGTTTTGAGGAACTTGGTGCCATCGCAGCGAGCGGGGAACATCTGGCTGCTCGTTTGCTGGAAATGCCGGCCAATGTTTCAGCGGAATTCTGGGACGAACTGGCCGAGGTCTTGGCCCGTATCGTCCTGAGCACTGGGACCCTGCGTCAGCACGGGAATTCGTTACCTCAGAAACATGATGTCCACCGCTTCGGGTTAGCTCCGGACAACGACAGCGAAGAAGCCGAAGGCGGGCTGATCTATATCTGCGACGATGATCCTCTGCATGTCGAACAATTGGCAACGCAGCTGCAATGTTTCGGCTACCATACGGTCACCTTCACTGATCCCGCCGAACTGGGCCCGGCGATGGCGTCAAAACGGCCAGCGCTTGTCATCATGGATGTCATTTTTCCAAACGACGTCAGCGGCACGGATATCCTTGCTGCCATCGCGCGTAAAATGGATCCTCCGGTGCCGGCTATATTCATCTCCGCGCGCGACGATTTCGAGGCGCGGCTGAACGCCATCAAGGCTGGTGGCGAGGCCTATTTCCACAAGCCCATCAAGGCCATGGATACGGTGGTGACAACCATCGACGACCTGACCGTCCAGAAGAAGTGCGAGCCTTACCGGGTGCTGGTGGTGGACGACGAACCGGTTATTGCCGCTTATCACAGTCTGATCCTGCAGGAAGCGCAGATGATCGCCTTTCAGGTGAACAAACCTGAGCTGATGCTCGAATCCCTGAAGGAATTCCGCCCCGATTTGGTGCTGATGGATATGTACATGCCCGGATGCAATGGCCGCGAACTCGCCAAACTGGTGCGTCAGGTGCCGGAATATTTCGGGCTGCCCATAGTCTTCCTGTCGAGTGAAAGCGACAAGGGCAAGCAATACTCCGCCATGCGAGTAGGCGCTGAAGACTTCCTCCTCAAGCCGATCCAACCGGAGGATTTGGTTGCCGCAGTGGCCATTCGCGCTAAACGTATGCGGGCGCTGCGCATGCTGATGGTACGCGATGGCCTGACCGGCCTCTTTAACCACTCCACGACCACCCAGATGCTTGAAAACGCCATTGCCAATGCGGGCCGCAAGAAAGAAGGTCTGTGCTTTGTCATGATTGACGTTGATCGCTTCAAGGTGGTGAACGACACCTATGGTCACCCTGTGGGCGATCAGGTTTTAATGGCACTGGCGCGCATACTGCAACAGCGGTTACGCAATTCCGACGTTGTCGGACGTTATGGGGGCGAGGAATTTGCTGTGATCCTGCAGGCAGTTACCTTGGAGGTAGCCACCAAGATCATCGATCAGTTGCGTGAGGATTTCGCTAAAATACGTTTTCATGCGGGCGAGAGGGAATTTTTCTGCGCCTTCAGTGCCGGTGTTGCCGCCTTTCCGCACTGCCAGGGTATGAAGTCCCTGCGCGATGCAGCTGACCGCGCTTTGTACCAAGCCAAGGAAGGGGGACGCAACCGCGTGGTCGCCAATAATGAGTAGACCGATTTCGGAGAACAGCAGATGAATCAGCAAGAGATTACACTTGACCAAGTTCTGAGCCAGCGCCGCGAAGCAAGTCGCGATATTATCAATGTGGATGAACCGACGGCAAAGCTGGTTATCTTTGAGCTGCAAGGCGACTTGTTTGCCTTCCCGGGTGAAAGTATAAGAGAGATATTATCCCAGGTTGATGTCTTTTTTGTGCCAGGTTGTCCATCTTCACTGGAAGGTGTGATCAACGTTCGCGGCGACATCGAGTCGGTGATCAGTCTCCACGAACTATTACATCTGCCAGCATCCGCGGTTATTTCTTCCACATCGTACCTGCTCGGGCACGGCGCTGACATGAGCAGCGGCATTCGTGTCGACAAGGTGGTTGATGTGGTGGATGTCCTGCTGAGCAATATCCACCAGCCGCCAACCACTCTGCCAAAGCATCTGCGCGCGATTGTTTCCGGTATTCTGCAGTTCAAAGAAGAAAAAACGGTGACAGTACTCGATCTGGATCGTATCTTCGCCGATTACAGTCACGGACTGGGATGAGCCGGGTGTTGGATGATAGCGGCCATGAGCTGCCATCAGCGTCCAGTGGCACGCTGCAGGTAGTGACTTTTTTTGCCGGTGGACAGCGCTGCGCCATGGAAGCGCGGCAAGTTCGGGGCTTGCGGCCGCTCTCCGGTGAAGAAGGAGAAAACTATCCTGCACTTGATCCTCTGCTGGGGCTGCCGGAACAGAACACAGCAAGCTTGCACCGCCAGGTCTTGACCCTCCGCCTGCCTGAATCCGACGTCGAATTTTCCGTTGCCGCTCCGGTTGAGTTGCGAGAGCTTACATTTGACGTCATCCATCCGTTGCCCGATCTGGTCGCCGCGCGAACCCAATTGCGGGGACTTTGTGCCCTGGCCCTGGAGACGGAGGGGCTGACCCTTCTTTTCGATCTGCGCAATCCTACCTGAAATAATTCATTGGTTAAGTACCTATGGCAGTGACCTGGTGCTGAACAGCTCAGCAGTTTAGGAAAATTCCACTGGTGATCCCTGACGCTTTGCGACATTTGGAGACTAGGTGATTGACTCTGCATGTGGTATGATAAAGAAATATCTGAGATGAGTTCCAACACTTTTTTATGTCAACAACTGGACAATGTTATATGGATGAGACAATCAGCAGATCCGAGCAGAAGCGGAGATTCAAACGGATCGAGGATGTGGCGCAGGAACTGGCGGAACTCACCGATAAAGATCTGAAGACCTTTCCAGGGGAGATCGAGCTCAAAGAAGAGATCAAAACCATCCGGGGCTTAAGCGGCGGCGCTCGTAAACGGCAGGTGAAGCATCTGGCCAAGCTCCTGCGGCAAGGTCCATCCATGGATGGAATCTATGATTATCTGAGCAAGAGAAAAGGGTCCGATCTCAAGGAAAAAACCCAGTTGCACGAGGCGGAACACCTGCGTGACGCTCTGATCAATGAGGCCATGGCCGATTTTCAGCATTGTAGGTCCCTGCAGATTGAATGGGAGCCTGACTGGAAGAGTGAGCTTCTTGGTCCGGCAGCGACCAAGTATCAGGGGCTGGATGAAGATGCCTTGCGCAAGACCGTGTACCAGTATGTGAAGAGTCACAATAAGCTTTATTATCGTGAGCTGTTCCGCATGGTGAAGGCGGCCATTGACCAGTTTGAAATGAGACGCCGGATGGAGGTCTCGGCTGAGAGTCTTTAGGGCCGCAAAGGCCCAAGAAAGCTACCCTCATGAAATCCCGGTTCAGAGGGTCAATATGGTATCGTCACAGTTGCTGTCGAACTGCTACACATGTATAAATCCAATAGTGTAAGTTAGCGTGGAACCCGGACGGCGTGAGCTGAAAGACGCGGTTCGCCTCACCGAATTCCCCCGCCATCATATCTCGTATGTGCTGGATATCACTTACGTCCAGGTTATAGCGCTGGCCCAGATCATCCGAGGTCAGCAGGAGCGGGGGAGCTTGGATCCTGGCAGTTATACACCAACCGGAGTCTGCCAGATATTTCTCTAAAGCGTTTATCGTGGGGTACCATTTGCGGGTGTGCATGTGCCGGTAGAGAGCATTAAGGCAGGCAGCCTCTTGATCGTTGTCAAACGATGCGCTCTGATGCACGAAGATTTCACCTTCCTTTGCCTGCTCACGAAGGTGGCATAACAATGATGATAAACCGGTTTCACCAAGGTAGTGAAGAACAGAACGCATCACGAAGAAAATTCTCTTGTTATCGACTGCGATATCTCCACGCCTGAAGTCCATGATCGAAGTGCAGACACGAAGTATGCTTTCCTTGTCTGTCTGTTCAAGTTGGGCTTCCGAGCAGTCAATGTTCACCAGCGCGGCGCCGGCGCATATGTCTTGTGATGCAAACTGAGAGAGCAGGAAACCTGTTCCTCCCCCCACGTCTACAATCATATCGCTCGGTGATTTCGCCAAAATTCCCCTTGCCGTTTCGACCAAGGGCCGTGCAATTGTGGGATCGGAGAAATAACCGCCGTGAAACCCACCCCATCGTCGTCCATGAACGACCTTTTCTGTTCCGATGTAGTCTTCCATGTGTTCTCAAGCGACAACGTTTATGATAGCCGGCGGTACTATCAAAAAAGGCATTATCCCAGCCTGCTCATCATTTTCAGCCATCAAAAATGAGACATAAGCATTCCCAGTTTGTGAAGTACAAAATCATCAATTTCGTCAACCATCATACTTCCCTTGGTCCCAATCCCCAAATTATTTTTCTGTCGGTGTCGTAAAAATGGTTCAATTGATGCCGGCACATTATGGAGTCGGCCATGAAAAAGCCGGGCTATTCAAATTCGTAAGCCACCCCCTGATGTAGAAGGGAAATGTCCAATGGAAGGAATGCATTTCCCCTGCCGCATGAGAAAATTCTGATTTATGCCGTGGCAATGAGGAACGAAGGAAAAGAACAAGGGATTGTTGAAGTAATATTTCCCGAAAGGGACAGGGGGACAGGCTACCTACTCACAGGTCGAGTTTTGGATGCGGTGGTCGAGCGGTTGAATGACAGAGCTAAATCAAACTTGGTGTTGCTTAACGCAACTTGAATGCGCCGTGTCAAATAAATCATTTGTTCACGGCGCGTCGCGAGCACAACAAAAGATGAAAATGATTTCCGGATAAATACTCCTGAGGAGTCTAACTATTTTTTGTCGCGATGGAGAATTTTGAACTCTCTTCCCCGCGCTCCCAAAGCGTACCGTCTGCTGCTGACTTACACCCGTAAAATTTAACTCTTTAAAATTTGTAACAATGACATAGACAATTTAAATCCGTCTGGTGCTAAGTATTCTTCCTCCTTAACTTTTATGTAGAATCCGCACTCAATACAACTTTTTTCCTTGTCTACGTGAGTTCCTTGTTTGGACCCCCCACACATAGTTCCGGCTATCATCCAGCAAGTCCTACCTGCACATGAGCCCCTGTGAACTCCCTCAAGTCTGCGTTCGTTCTTAACAGGGCAGACGGTGTTACAATTAAAGTAATCCCAGCAATTTTCCATAATATACTCCTTTAGGTGAGGTGATAAGAATTCGCTTTCCAGTGGGAAGATACGGCCGATACTATCAGGCATTTCCCCTGCCACCAGTAAGGAATATTCCCTGGATTGTTCCCTGAGGACGACCTTTTAATCTCCTCACCGATAATACTCTCGGCAGCAAGAACCCAAAAAGTCATAACCCACTCCAAAGCCAGCCGAAATCAGTCAAAAAAATACAATATAACCTTCAATACTGCAAATTAAAAAGATGACTCCTGCGGAGCCTTTGATAGTAGCTCCCGGCATCAACATTGACGCTGGTGCCGGGAGCGGAAAACACCCGGTAAGGGTTTATCAGGAATATCACATAGCTGCTACTTACTTGATTTTGTTTTCTATCCTGCTGCGTTCGGATCTAAAAGCCGGTGCCTTATATACGGAGTCCGGGTGTGGATCAGCCCCGGTGCCTTAACCTGGACAGGCCAAAACTACCACAATGAAACTACCACAATGTGGTAGGATATTTCAATACATAACCTATCTATGAAATTCGGTCAATGCAAATCTTGATACCATCGCGAGGGCCAAGCAGTTAACAGGGCCGCTGCGTACCAGCCGAGTAGCTGAGTGTATGAAATTATTCGGTGAACGCCCTGTAGGCGGTGCCCTTTCTGACGTGGTAATCCAAGAAAACATTAAATTGCCTCTAACGGTAAATAGACTGGTCGCCACTGCATTTTTTCAACAAGGGTCACCAGCCGCTGGGGATCATTGTCATGCTGAAATTTACTGTAAACGCACCGACCGCCGACACCATCTGTAATAGCTCTTTTACCGACAGCCAGGGCAACCTGCCCGCATACCTTGCGCAGATCAGCCACCGGCGGTGTCAAGATTCCTTTATCCCGATCTTCTTGAGAAACCATCTCTGCGACCGCCCGTGCCGAAGTCGTAAAAAAGGAGGGGAGCACCTCTCGGGTGCCCGAAGCAAGTATCCCCAAGCCCACGCCTGGAAAAATGAAAACATTATTACACTGACCGATACGAATGCCATCAATGGGAGGAAACGGACTGCCGGTGGCGATCAATGCCTTTCCCTCGGTCCACCGCTGGATGTCTTCCGGCAGGGCTTCGGCGTAGCTGGTAGGGTTGCTTAATGGGAAAATGACCGGCCGGTCGGTGTGGGCCAGTGTTGCCTTGACCACCTCCTCGGTAAAACATCCTGCCCGGCCGGAGGTGCCGATGAGGACGGTTACCTTCTCGTTGATAATTGTGTTGAGAAGGGTATTGTCTGCCTTGTTTTTGAGCCAGGTCAGGGAGTGGGGATCTTTAGCGAATTTTCCTTTATAGGGCTCCAGGCTGCGATCGGTGGTGAGAACACCATGACTGTCCAAGGCAAAGATTCTGGCCTTGGCCTCTTCGGTGTCGAGGCCATCGGCCAGCAGGGCCGTCTCAATCTGCTCCGCAACACCAACCCCTCCGGCTCCTGCCCCATGAACAAGAAAAACCTGATCTTTCAGGGACTCTTTTTTAATCTTCAGGGCAGTGAGGATGGCAGCCAGGGTGATAGCGCCGGTTCCCTGAATATCATCATTGAAGGAAATCAGGTCATGGAGATAGGCATCCCGGATGGCAAAGGCATTCTGCTTTGAAAAGTCTTCCCACTGGCAGAGGGCATTTGGGTATACCGTCTTGAATGCCCTGGCAAAGCGCTGGACAAAGGTGATGTAATCGTCGCCTTCAAGGCGGGGGTGACGCCAGCCGAGGTAGTCAGGATCATCGAGGAGCTTCTTGTTGTTGGTTCCCACGTCCAGGGATATGGGGAGACAGTGCCAGGGGGCGATGCCCGCTCCCTGGGTATAGAGCATGAGTTTGCCGAGACAGATGGCAATGCCGCCGGCGCCCTGATCTCCAATGCCGAGAATACCCTGGTTGTCGGTCACCACCGCTACCCTGATGTCCCTGGCACCGTATAATTGGAGAATTTCCTGGGCATGGTCAATGTTGCCGGGGTAGAAATGGAGGCCATTTGCAGCTCGAAACATGGAGGAATAGTTCTGGCAGGCAATGCCCACTGTCGGCGTATAGATGATGGGCATCAAATGTTCAAGATTTTCAGCGATGAGGGCGTGGGCGAGGGTGGCGTTCCGGTCATAGAGAGAGCGGACATAGATGAATTTCTCAATATCGGAGGCTTTATTGTTGACGATATTGAGAGAATTTTTTACCTGGCTTTGCAAAGGGCGCACTGCCGGAGGGAGTAGACCTGAAAGTTGCAGCTGTTCGCGTTCCGCTTCGGAAAAGGCAGTGCCCTTGTTGGTAAAATTATTGGCCTGGACACACATCCCCCTGGCAGCTAACTTGATTGCCCTGGTATTCCCGTATTCGTCATATTCGAAATGATAAAAATTTTCCGCCATTGTCTCGTATCTCAAATATGGAAAAATTCCCCGGATCCATACGTGTGTGGAAGAAGATCATTTAAACAAAAAAGACGGCGAGTTAAGGATGAGAATGATTGATCGAAGCCGCATGGCCGTGGCCGGTATTGAATAAAAGTTTTAACAGGGGTAACGATGAACTCCATGTTATTTAAAGTAAGAACAATATAATTTATTTTAACTGTTTTGTTTTCTACAAACAAATATATAAAGGTAAATCGGTCTTTGATGATATGATTCCCTATCATCGTGGTTTTCGCCACCGGGGGGTGTTTCTCGGATTGCTGGCTGGCGGCCCGGTTGTTTTTCGCACTGACAATGCTTGCTTTTGCCTCCTCTTTCAGCCACCTCGGATTCAAGTTCTGCCTGGAGTTTGTTCGCATGGCCTTGTCGCTACTATATTCTGTCAGCCGGGAAGGACAAGACATGAAAGTCAGAAGGACTCCAAACCGAAAAAATTTAAGGCTGTAAGTTGTTAAAAAAAGAAGTTGCTCGATTTTATAGGTATGGTAGGTTTTTGCAGATAGCTAAAATGGTGTACCGCTCAAGTTCTATATGAGGCACGAGCTTTTTTCAGTGAGCCATCTTGCCAAGGAAATTGAAATTCAGGCGATTTTTTTTAATTCACCCGAATTTAGAAGAGTGATTGGTCTCTGATCTGGTTTGGTCACTGTATTCTCGGCTTAAAACAATTATTTAACACCTCGGGAGGTCAGCTGATGAAAAAGAAATTTATGGTAATAATCAACCACTCTACAGATGATCATGATCGTGCCAACTTGGCCATTATCTTCGTGGCCGCCATGCTGGCCGATGATGTGGACGTGGTGTTGACCCTGATGTTTGAAGGAGCGCTGCTGAGTAAGAAAGGGGTAGGCGAGACCATTGTTGGGCGGAACATGACCCCCGGCCGGGAGATTTTCCCGCTGATTCTCGAGTCCCGGATCCCGATCTATGTTTGCGCCCCCTGTGCCAAGAACATGGGGGTAACTGAGGCTGAGCTCGTTCCCGGTGCGCGGCTCGTCACTGCGCCGACGGTAATTGCCGAGATGCATGACCGGGAGGTAGTCAGTTTTTGACGACTGAGCGAACGAACCGGTTCTCGAACCCGTAGGGTAGCAGTCGGCATTGTCAAGCCGCCTCGAATGGAAATTCCTGTTGCTTTGAAGAGTTTTGACCATAACTTATAATATTAATGTCCCTTCCGGAAGAAATCATTGCGCAACATCAATACTTGGTATTTTAAAAGTACTTTGCCGAGTGCCGATGAATTTCAGGATCTACTGAATGAGCAACCGCTTGTTTTTTAGACCTGCACTTACACGCCGTAATCAAGCTCAATTCCTCCACCTGTTCATGTTTTTCATGAACCTCACAAAACAGTAGTTACCCTTCTGGTTGAACGACCCACTGCCGCGGCAGACAAGGTTCTGGCCGCAGCTTCTTTCATAAAATAATATTGTAAATTCATGACATAATATAGAGAGATCGGCGAAGCAAATTTGATGCCGTATCAATCACTATAGCTCCCCCCAAAGTCAGGAGAGAATCTGGGTCAAGGATGCAGTTTATTTTGTGCATATTCTTGATATTGACTCCCTCTTTATTCTTATTTATGTGTATATTCCTATTATTTGAGATACTACATTGTGGTAATATGCTTATTTTATGAGCTTTTTTTATTTAGTAAGGAAACTTGACTTTTATTAAAAATTAGTATAGGGGTTAGATCGTTTAGGCAAAACTTCAAATGCTGAGAGTACACTGACTTTATTAAAATACCTTGAAATTCAGTTTATATATTATCGACAAACTAGGACGTTGAAAATTTTTAGTTTAACCAAGGGAGGAGGCAACTGTATGGGAATCAGTAGACGAAGTTTTATGAAGTATGTTGCGGCAGCCGCCGGGACGACTGTCTTGGCGGAAACCCCGTTTCTCGGGGCCAAGGCGAGGGCCGCTGCCTCTCAGGAGAAGGCACGATATGTGCCCACCACCTGCGAAATCTGCTTTTGGAAATGCGGATTGGTGGCAAAGGTGGTGGATGGCAGGGTCGTTAAACTCGAAGGCAACCCCCTGCACCCGCAAAGTCGCGGCAAGCTTTGTGGCCGAGGCCAGGGCGGGTTGGGCCTGTTATACGACAAGGATAGGTTGAAAACTCCGCTGATCCGTACCGGCCCACGCGGCTCTAACCAGTACCGGAAGGCGAGCTGGGATGAGGCCCTGGGGCTGGTGGCTGAAAAGATGCAGGGCATCAAAGAAAAGTATGGACCCGAGGCCATGGCCCTTTTTGCCCATGGTACCGGCGAAGCCTATACCTCCAATCTGTTGAAGGCCTTTGGCTCCCCCAATCAAGCATTCCCTTCCTTCTCCCAGTGCCTGGGGCCGAGAGAAGTCGGTTTTACTCTGACTTTTGGTGAAGGACCGGCCTCTTCCTGCGAAAGGGTAGATATGACCAACAGCCGGGTCGTGGCCCTTTTCGGGACCCATCTTGGCGAAAATATGCATAACTCCCAGGTGCAGGATTTTGCCGAGGCAATAGGTCGGGGAACCAAATTTATCGTCGTTGACCCCCGTTTTTCCACGGCGGCCAGCAAGGCGGCCATGTGGCTGCCGATCAAACCTGGAACGGATACCGCCTTGGCCCTTGCCTGGATAAATATCCTGATTAGCGAAGGCTGGTATGATAAGGCATATATCGATAAATATGCCACCGGCTTTGATCAACTGAAGGAAGAAGTCAAACAATATACGCCAGCCTGGGCAGCCCAGGTAACCGAACTGCCCGAAGCTCAGATCATTGAGTCGGCCCGGGAGTTGGGTCGCTACAAGCCCAACGTGGTGGTCCATCCGGGCCGGCATACTGTCTGGCACGGTAATGACGCCCAGCGCAGCCGGTCCCTCGCTATTCTGAATGCCCTGCTCGGCAGCTGGGGTCGCAAGGGCGGTCTGTGGCTGCCCCCGAAGGCCAAGCTGCCCAATCTGGAGGGTGGGCCTGAGTATCCGGAGCCAAAGCGGGAGGCATTGATCTTCGGCGATTACCCCCTTGCCCTGGGCGGTCTGACCAATGTGGTGCGGGACTCGACCATCAGCGCGAAGCCCTATCCGATCAAGGGCTGGATGGTGATTGGCACCAACTTGATGAAGACCTTGCCGAACCAGAATGAGACCAGGCAGGCGATCGACAATCTTGATTTCCTGGTCGTTATTGATGTGATGCCCACCGACACAGCCATGCTGGCCGACGTGATCCTGCCGGCCTCCACCTACCTGGAGCGGCATGATGAATTGCAGAAGGTCAAACAGAAAGGCGTTGGCATTGCGCTCCGGCAGCCGGTGGTCCCGCCGATGTATGAATCAAAGCCGCCTTGGCTGATTGTCAAGGAACTGGCCGACAAGCTTGGCCTCGGCGAATTTGTTCCCTATGCAACCCTGGAAGAGGACCTCCGAAAACAGGCGGCCCTGTGGAATGTTGACTATGAGGAGTTGATGGATAAAGGGTATGTCTCGGTCCCCGGTAACTATAATCCTTATATTGCTGCGGATAATGAACCCATCTTCAAAACTGTTTCGGGTAAAATCGCACTCTACAGCGTTGAGCTCAAAGATAATGGCTTCGCTCCGATTCCAACCTATGAGCCGATTGAGCAGCCGCAGCCCGGTCAGTTCCGGCTGTTGTATGGCCGCAGTCCCGTTCATACCTTTTCCCGGACCACGAATAACCAGTGGCTTTGGGAACTGAAACCGGAGAACGAGGTCTGGCTGAATAGTGATGCCGCCAGGAAGCTCGGTATCAAGGATAAGGACAAGGTCAGCCTGGTCAATCAGAACGGCACCAAGAGTGATCCGGTGCAGGCGAAGGTTACCGAAAAAATCAGGCATGATTGCGTTTATGTAATCCATGGCTTCAACTCGACATCCAAGTTGATGACCAGGGCTTTTCAAAGAGGCCTGGACGATCAGAAAATGATAGAAAAATACAATGTTGACCCCATCTGCGGTACCACCGGTATGCGGGTTAATTTTGTGAAAATAGTAAAGGAGGCCTGATATGACACAATACGCGATGGTGGTTGACCAGAGTAGATGTGTTGGATGTATGGCATGCATTGTGGCCTGTAAGCGTGAGAATGATGTTCCGCCGGAAGATTATCGCACCAGGGTGCTGGAGATTACCGATGGTAAATTTCCGAAACTGCGAACCGAATTCCGCTCGGAGTTGTGCAACCACTGCGCAAACGCTCCCTGTGTGTCTGCCTGTCCGACCAACGCGTCCCATATGGGCGAGAATGGCACAGTGCAGATTGATCGCCGAAAATGTGTGGGCTGCAAGGCCTGTATCGCCGCCTGTCCCTATGACGCCCGGTATATCAACGAGGCCTTTGGCTACGCTGACAAATGCAATTTTTGCGAGCAGCGGACCAAGGTTGGCAAAGAACCAGCCTGTGTTGCAACCTGTATCGGCAAATCCCGGGTGTTCGGTGATCTGGATGATCCGAACAGCAAGGTCAGTCGGATGTTACGGGAGAGCCCATCGAGAGTTCTGTTGGCCGAGGCGGGTACTAAACCGCATGTTTATTATATCAATCAGTTCCCACAGCATAAATAGGAGGGCGACATGGAGTTGACAGTAACTGGAGTTAATGCGATTACCTCCCCGATTTTACATATCTGGGACTGGCGGGTGGCACTTTATCTTTTTCTTGGCGGACTGGCAGCTGGTTCCATGGTCATGTCGGCCATAGCCAATCTGCGTTCAGGCAAGACCATGGCGCCAGAGGAGCCTTGCTGCTGGCGGGTGCCGGTTATGATTCCCGCTATTCTGGGAATCGGCATGTTCTTTCTCTTTCTTGATCTGGAAGTGAAGTCTCATATGTTGTGGTTCTACCTGTCCTTTAATCCACTATCCCCCATGTCATGGGGATCCTGGGTCCTGGCTATTATCTTTCCGGTCATTATTTGCTATGCTTTCTCGGTGATCCCGGAAGTGGATCGAGCTGGGTTACGGTCGGGCCTTCTGATCAGGTTTTCCGAGCGCATGTATCCACACATGCGGTTTCTTGCTAAATTAACCTTCTTCTTCGGCGTTCTTCTCGCAATATATACCGGTATTCTGCTCAGCTCATTTCTGGCTCGGCCTCTCTGGAATACTTCGATCCTGCCGATGCTTTTCCTCTGCTCCGCTCTGTCCACCGGGGCCGCCCTGATGATTTTGATGGCCAGGAAAAATGAGGTTAAACTCTTCTTCACCAAGGTTGATATCTGGCTGATTGTCGTTGAGATTGTGATCCTTCTATTGATGTTCTATGGCCATTACACCTCGGACGTGTCGCACAAGGAATCAATTATGCCGTTTTTCTCCACCTCGCATGAGGACTTCGGCTATTTCCTGAGCATTATCACCTTAAGCATCGTATTTCCTCTGGCCATTGTCCTCAAATATCTTGAGATGCGCGGCGAACATTCGGAAACCCTTACCGCTATGGGTAAGTTCCAAATGAATCTCAGCGCAATACTGGTATTGATCGGCGGTTTTGTTATCAGGTTTGCCCTGGTCTATGCCGGGCAACTTAGTAAACTTGTTGGTCTTTCTTAAGGTGTAATTGTTTCCA
This sequence comes from uncultured Pseudomonadota bacterium, assembly GCA_963776835.1. Classification (GTDB taxonomy): domain Bacteria; phylum Desulfobacterota; class Desulfobulbia; order Desulfobulbales; family Desulfocapsaceae; genus UBA2270. The sequence goes on along the minus strand of CAVZOB010000001.1, from coordinate 107,028 downwards.
GATCTGGTGCAGCAATGCACCGGATCGCTTGTTAAAAATTAGTTTTCCGGTCTATTCGGTGGTCGTTCCTTGTTTTCAGACTGCCGAATAGACTTTTTTTTGGGGGGTTAGAATCCAAGCAAGGAAATTGGTAAGGCAAGAGAAGCATCGAGATACCCGCATTATGATCACACAAGGTCTTGTTCGAAGTTTTTGAAATCTTACCGTGTAACGATCAGCAACAGAAAAGTGCTGGTGTCATCTTCATGAACAAAGCGGAGAAGTTTGCACTCAGGGCTGGGCAGAGCTTTTTAGCAGGGGGATGAGTAGTACGACAGCGACATTCCTGCTGATTGAACAGGGATAGGTCTTGGTCACCGGGTGTGTCCTGGTACCGGGCCTGATCGCAGCGGCTGGCTGAAACCTGACAAGTAGGATATCTGCTGTGAGTTGCAAAAAAAAAAGGGAGTTTCCGGCAGACGTCGGAAACTCCCTTTTCAATGGGTGGGGTGAATGATGGGACTCGAACCCACGACCGCCTGGACCACAACCAAGTGCTACCACCAACTGAGCTACATTCACCACATAAATTGTTACGATTATATACCCGTTGCATTTGCTTTTGGCAAGGGTAAAATTGCAGGGACTGTTAAGGAATAAATCAGCTTATTTCTTCATTCCTTAATCTTTTTTGTGTCGTCTCTGTGCCGGCGGGGAGAGGTTCTTTTATAAAAATACTCTACAGCTCTGCTTGGCAGTGCATGCATTTATTGGCCTGGGCCTTGATGAGCTCGGCGCAATGCGGGCACTCTTTTTTAAAGTGGGACTTGAGGATGTCACTGATGATCATGTCGCACTCCTGGGTCAGGGACGTGTCTCTGAAGGTGTGATTCCGGATGGGATCAATGCAGGAAAGATCATTGAGCTGCCTCAGGCAGGCTACTGCCTTTTGTCTGGTGGCAAGGCTTGCTGACTCATCAAGGATCAGGGTCAGCACCGGGGTGAGATTGTGGTCTTCCACGCATGTTGCAAGGGCGGCTTTTGCGTCCTGTTCCTTGACATATCGTTCGTTTTGCATCTTCACTGCCTCGATGTCAATCACGCTGCCGGTGAAGGCGTATTCACTGGCAACCATCATCACGTTTTGTTCTTTGCTCCCGGGCAGCACCATGCAGCGATACGATCCCTTGTGGCCGTACTGGAGTTCAATGTGCTGCCAGCCGTTTTTAAAGACAGGACATTCATCGTTCAAACAGATAAACAGGACCTCCGATCCCCAGCCAAGGCCGTCGCCGACATGGACAGGGGGAGCTTCGCAGCAGGACATTTTGGTCTGGCATTTAGGGCAGAGATGTACTTCGTCAAGATAACTGAAATCACGGGTAAACATATGTATTTCTCCTGAAGAGGATGGGGAATGAATTTTGCAAAAAATACAAGTTCTCTAAATTTTTTTTCGTTATTGAAAAATTATCGGGTTTCCTGGTTGCTTTGCGGGAAGGATTCCGGGAGGTCACATTGGGGTCCCTCCGACCGAAGGATTGACGGGCCTCAGCCCGGGCTTTTGAAACCTCCGAAGAAATAGAGAAGGAGGAGCCAGCAGACCAGAATCAGGACAAACAGAAGAGTACCTGAACCTTTCTTTTTCTCGGGTGGCTTTGTGTCCGTTTCATTCCTGCTTGTCGGGATTTCCGTCACCTTACAGATCTCCTTTCATCCCTGCCGTGCTCAAGATCTCATCAACCGACCGTGCCTGCTTCATCCTGGCATCCAGGAAGGCGGGAGTCAGATAGGCACGGTTCTTATCCATCAGATCACAGAGCTCTTTGATCTTTCCTTCTTCTGAAAGCTCCATGATGTGTTGTAAATTTTCGGCAAAGCTGTGTACAATTTTTCTGCCATCACCGCTGGTGGCCATGATCTCGGCATAAGTGCGCGGATTCTGATTATGTACCCGGACCATGGCCAGAATGCCGTAGAGCGAGGTAAGGGTGGAGTGGCTGCCTATGTCATTGCAGTCGATCCCGTGTTGCCTCAAGGCGCTGGCCATGGCTACGGAGATGATGGTCGGCAGTTTCTGGCTGACGCCCATGAGCAGGTCATGTCTGTCAGGGGTATCCTGGAAGATGTCCGCACCGTGTTTGTAGAGAAAGGCCTCGAACTCTCCGCAGAAACCACCGCTGCGAGGGGTTCGAACCACGGAGGCGTTTTTGTCTTTCATGGTCGCGGCCTGGGGGCCCCAAAGATTGTGGACCAGCATGATCTCCACACCCTGACTGGTTGCCTCCATGGCAGCCTTGATGGCATTTTCAGATTCACCTGCCAGCAGAATCAGGGCCTGTCCGTCCCTGAGCAAGCCTCCATATTGGTGGATGGTATCGGTGGTGACCGAGATGGGCACGCAGATGATAACCACATCAACCTGGGGAATCATCTCCTCGGGCCGCAGGATAGTGGAGCGGCCCGACATCAGGATGTGGTAGCCCTCATTTTCAAGGCGATCTGCAAACCAGCTGCTCATCTCACCGGTACCGATGAAGCCGAAGGTCTTGATTTTCTTGACCCGCATGTCTACACGGGGGAAGGAGCCAAGAAGTTTCAGGCAGCCTTCTTCCTGGACAATATTCTTTTCGATATTCGCCAGGGCACGGCTGAGAACTTCATCGCCGATGTGTCCTTCAGCCTCAATGTAAATCTGCAGTTTCTGGGTCTTGATGTCGTTTTCCGAATGTAGATCCAGGAGGTTGATGCCGCGACGGCTGAATTCACTCAGGATATCAACAAGTAAGCCAACCCGGTCTTTTAATGGATGGGTAATGATGGCTGTGGCATCATATCCTGTCTGGCTGGCCAGATTGGAACCAAGGACGGCAAAGCGGGTGCGGTTATGGGGAACCACTTCCCTGGCCATGATCTCCAGGCCATGGCGGCGCAGCAGTTCTTCCGATTCGATGACTGCATGATCCGTGAGTTTACTGCTCTGAATATCGGCCAGGGCCATGTCGATATCCTGGACCGTCATGAGGGTGGCGGCCGGGTAGTTTTCTGCAATATACTCTTCGCACTGTCGAAAGACAGAGCCGCGACCAACGATGGTCTTTATCTCTCTCTTTCTTTCATTATCTTTCAGGGCGCCAAGGGAGAGGTGGATGGGAAGGACGATATTGTCAATCCAGTACCCTTCTTCAAGCTGCTCCATGAGACGGAAATACTCTTTGATCTCGCCCTCCCGGGTGTTATAGATGGGGATGATGGCCAGATCGGTCTCTTCGTTGACAAAGGCATTGATGATGTCGGAGATACGGTTGTAGAAGCGAAGAGCAGCGTCAGGCGCATATTCGCGTGCGGCCTGGCAACCGTCTGAGCCATCGGGCCCGAGAGTGGCAATACTGATCATGGCAGATTCTGCTGGGTAGAGATGTTAAAAGTGTTAAGCCGTGGAAATGGAGATAACATAACCATGTCCCCCTGAAAGAAAAAAACGGCATAAGGCATTGTGACGAATGGGATTAGGAAAGTTATTTCACTTCCTAAACAGTATAAAAACTATTCCGCCAGAATAAACATTATCAGTGGGTAAGGCAAGTTTTTAAGGGAGGGGGGAATGGTTTGTATCTTGAACGGAGATGCGAAAAGATAGGGACCCGGTGAAGAGAATAATACTATGTCTCTTCACCGGGTCATGACCGAAATAGGTGCAGAAATCAGGGCCAGAGAAGTGTCTTGTAGATCCATCCTTCTGTTCCTTTGGAGTGGCGTACCTTGATCCAGTCGCCTTTCGCGGAGATCTTGGTCAGGACCACTCCGCGCTCGATATTGGCGACGATTGCTGCACTGGTTGAAGGTTCAGAGCGCATATTGATTGTATCCTGGGCGTTGACGATGACGGTGTTGCCGGGTCCTACCAGCGTCTTGTAGATCCAGCCGCTGTCATTTTCGAAATCAGAAACCTTTAACCAATCTCCTTTCTTCTCCAGGACCTTCAGGGGGTATCCCTGAAAGAGTTCCATGGCTACTTGATCATCGGTGCTGGGGCCGGTGCGGACATTGATGCCATCTTTCATGACACTGACTGTTTCCGCGTAAACTGAGGAAGTACTCAGCAGAACAAGGGCGCTGCAGGCAATAAGGCATCGAGAGAGAATGTGTGACAGACGGATTTGTGTGTTCATGATTGTTAGTATCCTTGATTGAGTCAAACTTGAGGAGATGTTTTGAGTTTGTCGAATGGTCAATCCCTTTCATTCAACGAAAAGTCTGATTTTTTTTTAAGGCATCCTTTGAAAAAAAAGCACTTTGTACATTGTCAAACCAATCAATCTATATATCATTAATGCTTTTTTAAGTCAAACTTCAAGTCTTTTTTTTTGAAAGTAAGTTTCTTATCTATTTGTTGTTATTGCATTATTTTTTGGAATTGCAGAGAGTCTCCCTGCGGGGCAGGGCTATTTGATGTCTCGTTATCGCTTTAGTGTTGATTTATGTCGGTTTACCGTCTTAAATGCTTGCACTTAAATTGCTGCTCTTTTGTATTGATCTCAATCCGATAGTGATATGAACCAGAAAAATAAGCAGGGAACAGGTGTGAAAACAGCGGTTATTTACCTGACACGGGGAGGCAGGGAGTTGGCCGTCAGGATTGTCTCCGGGCTCGAAAATAGTGAACTCTCCGAGGTTAAGGATGGTGTCTTGATGGCTCAGGGCGTGCGTCGACGCTGCGACCATGGCTGATTTTGTCATTACCCTTACCACCCTCGGCGCCATACTCGATGCCGATATCGGCATGCAGTCCCGATCATCATCGGCAATGCCAGCACCCTTTGTCTGGTACGGCTATATGATCACCCCCCGAGGCTATGCCGGCAAATATCCACTGGACAAGGACAAGGACTGTTCATGCGCCTGATCCTGCTCCGTCATGGCCGGACCGGGCTTTCGGGCCGCTATGTCGGCTCAAGCGACGTCCCCCTCTCCCCGGAGGGCAGAGCCCAGATCCAGGGCCTGCGGCCAAGACTTGCGGCGCTGCAGATCGATGGCCTGCTGGCAAGCCCCATGCTCCGCTGCACCCAGTCCGTTGACCTGCTGGAATTTGGTCTACCGGTGCAGCTTGACCCTGACCTGCGGGAGATTGATTTCGGACGCTGGGAAGGAAAGACCTTTGAGGAGATAAAGGCGCAGGATCCGGAGCTGGTGCAGGAGTGGGCGCAGGGGAATGATGATTTTTGCTTCCCCGATGGCGAATCAACAGCCGCATTCACCGACCGGATGGAATCAGTCAAGGATCGGCTGCTGGCCTCGGATGCCAAGAACATGCTTCTTGTGGCCCATGGCGGCGTGATCCGCTCTCTGATCTGTGGGTTACTTGGCCTGTCGCCGCGAAATTATCTCCTCTTTCAGGTGGTCAAGGGACATTACAGCACTATGGACCTGTATGATGGCGGCGGGGTGCTGACCGGTTTCAACTTGGGAGGCGTTAGCGAATGAGTGTGCTTTTCCGCTCATTCGGTTACGCCTCCATGTGCCGCTTCACAGAAACAGCCAGTTTTTCCCGGCGGTTTCTGTGAGCGGCGTCCGGCAGATAATATATGATTTTGGAGAACGAGGCGCATGGGCAGACTGATTCTGGTAACCGGAGGGGCCAGAAGCGGCAAGAGTGATTATGCGCTGCAGCTGGCGCAGTCGCTGCCCGGCCCGCGCTGTTTCATCGCCACCTGTCCGGTTGTGGACTCCGAGATGGATGAGCGCATTGCCCGCCATCGCGAGGAGCGGGCATGGGCAGAGTGGCAGACCGTTGAGGAACAGACGGATATCGCCGCTATCCTTCTGGCGCATGGGGATGATCCCGTCTGCCTGATTGATTGTCTCACCCTCTGGGTTAATAATTTTATGTATCTTGCTGAACAATCGGGAAAATTATTTTCAGATGAGGAGATGCGGCATCAAGGCGATCTCCTGATTCGGGCTGCTAATGTCCATCGCGGAACGGTGATCTGCGTCACCAACGAGGTGGGGATGGGGATCGTCCCGGATAATCCCGCAGCCAGGTTTTACCGCGATCTGGTGGGCCGCTGCAACCGGATGATGGCCGCGGCTGCGGCTGAGGTGTACCTCATCAGTTGCGGCATCCCTCTGCGCCTGAAATGAGTATAAATAACCTGGAGTCGGTTCCCTTGCGCCGCAAGGAAACCAGATAATTTTTAATTCTTAATTCCTAATTCGTAATTCATATCATGAGCCTTTTTAGAACGAACAATTCAAAAAATATATCCGCAAGACAGTATCTCCCGTGATCGCGCCAAGGAACGCCTTGACCAGCTGGCCCTGCCCCATTGGGCCCTGGGCCGACTGATGGACCTGGCCCTGGATCTGGCCGGGATGACCCGTTCGCTTACCCCGGAGGTCGCGCGCAAGGCGGTGGTGGTGATGGCCGGCGATCACGGGGTGGTGGCCGAGGGGATCAGCAAGTTTCCCCAGGAGGTGACCCCGCAGATGGTCGGCAACTTCGTCAACGGCGGGGCGGGGATCAACGCCCTGGCCAACCAGGCCGGGGCCGAGGTGGTGGTGGTCGATATGGGGGTGGCCGCCGATCTTTCGGGCATGGCCGCAGAGCGGCAAAATCATCGACCGCAAGATCGCCGCCGGGCACCGCCAACCTGGCCGTCGGTCCGGCCATGAGCCGGGAGCAGGCGATGGCCGCCTTGGAGGCGGGGATCGGGATGGCCCGGGAGCTGGGCGAGGAGATCGATCTCTTCGGCACCGGCGACATGGGCATCGGCAACACCACCCCCAGCGCCGCCATCGTCGCCGCCATTCACCGGGGCCTCGGTGGAAAAGGTCACCGGCCGGGGCACCGGGCTTGGATAACGCTCAGCTAGAGCCACAAGATCGACGGTGATCAAGAAGGGCTCTGACGGTCAATCGCCCGAACCCGACCGACGGCCTGGATGTGCTGGCCAAGGTCGGCGGCTTCGAGATCGGCGGCATCGCCGGGCTGATCCTGGGGGCGGCGGCGCAACAGAAAGCCGGTGCTGATCGACGGCTTCATCTCCACCGCCGGGGCGCTGATCGCCCAGCTCCTGGCCCCGTCCTGCCGGGACTACCTGATCGCCGCCCACCGCAGCGTCGAGCCGGGCCACAGATCATGCACGAGCACCTGGGGCTGACCCCGCTGCTCGATCTCAACCTGCGGCTGGGCGAGGGCACCGGCGCCGCCCTGGCCATGAACGTGGTGGCGGCGGCCCGGGCGGTGCTGACCGAGGTGGCCACCTTTGACGAGGCCGCAGTGGCCGCGGCGGACAAATAAGTCGTGATCGAAGAGGAGAAAGACAGTCAGTCGTGGGTGCCGGAAGTATTCAGGCACCCGCTGGCAAGCTTTCTGGCGGCCCTGCGCTTTCTGACCATTGTGCCGCTGGCCTGGCGCTGTGAGCAGGATGGCCGCTTTTTTGTTGCGAGCCTGGCCTGTTTCCCTGTGATCGGGCTGTTGATCGGGCTTGCCTGCGCCGTAGTCATCTCCTGTCTCATTCCCTTCTTCCCGCCGCCGGTTGTGGCCGTGGCCGCCATTGTGCTGTTGGCCGGGGTCTCCGGCTGCCTCCATCTGGACGGACTGGCCGACAGCGGCGACGGCCTGCTCAGCGCCCGTCCCCGGGAACGCATCCTCGAGATCATGCGCGACAGCCACACCGGGGCCATGGGTGTGATCGCCCTTGTCGTGGTACTCCTGGGCAAATACGCGGCCCTCTCTTCCCTTGCTTCCCTTGGCGCTCCGACCCTGAGTGCCACCCTCATTATTATGCCCCTGGCCGGCCGCTGCGCCATCGTCCTGACCATGGCCTGCCTGCCTTACGCCCGCGAGGGCGAGGGTCTGGGACGGCTTTTCTATTCGCCGTCCAGCCGCTGGGCCGCGCTCTGGGCCCTGGCCTTGCTGGCAGCCGTCCTTGCCTGGGGCGGATGGCGCCTGGTTTTGCCCGTATCGGCCGCCGTCGCTCTGACCGTGATCCTCTTTTCCCTGTGGTGCCGGAACAAGATCGGCGGAGCCACCGGCGACACCCTGGGTGCGGTCTGTGAACTCACCGAGATGATGGTGGCCGTGGCCATGACCTTCGGGACCCTGGGAATCAACACCACCCCATGAAGAGCAAAATGCCACCTTCGCAATCTGGCGCCACCGGCCATGGCGGCAATGTCCATGGACTGGCCAGGGACATGGGCGTAGATGTGGCCAGCCTGCTGGATTTCAGCGCCAATATCAATCCCCTGGGGCCGCCGGAGTGGCTGCGTCCGCTCATCAGCTCCGAGGTGGCCTCGCTGGTGCATTATCCCGATCCCTATGCCGACAAGCTGGTGCAGGCCATTGCCGAGCGCTATCAGGTGCCCGCGGAATCGGTGGTGGTGGCCAACGGCACCACCGAGCTGCTCTATCAGCTGCCCAGGCTCCTTGGTCGTGACCGCGCCCTGATCCCCTGTCCCTCCTATATCGATTATGCCAAGGTGATAGCGCTGGCCGGGATGACCGTCCGTCCCTTCCTGCTCTCCGCCGAGTGCGGATTCACGCTCCAGCCGGGCGAACTTGCCCCCCAGTTCACCGGCGGGGAGCTGGTGGTGATCGGTTCCCCCAACAATCCCACCGGGGCGCTGGTGGACCCGGAGCAGATCATCCAGCTGGCCAAGAGCCATCCGGCCACCCTGTTTCTGGTGGATGAGGCCTTTCTTGATTTTGTCGTGGATGGAAAAAGCGTGGCCTTTGCCGCCGACAACATCATGACCCTCCATTCCCTGACCAAGTTTTATGCCATCCCCGGTCTGCGTCTGGGTTTCGGCATCTTTCCGCTCCCCATTGCCCGCCTGCTGCGCGAGCATCTGCCGCCGTGGACGGTCAATACCCTGGCCCAGGCCGTGGGCGTTCAGGCCTTGACCGATCAGGATTATGCGGAGCAGTCCCGGATCCTTTGCCGGGAGCTGCGGACGGATCTGGTGCGCGACCTGAAGCACTTTCCCGCCTTGCAGCTCTTTGATTCCGCCGCCAATTATCTGCTGCTGCGCCTGAGGGATGGCGGCGATGCCAATATCCTTGCAGCCGGACTGCTGGAGCGTCGGATCATGATCCGCACCTGCTCCAATTATACCGGGCTGGATGCCAGCTATTTCCGCATCGCGGTGCGCACGGCCGCGGAAAACAAACGGCTGCTTGACGCCCTGAGCGAGATCCTGCAGCCGCGTCCCGTAAAAGCGGTTAAATCTGCCCCGAAAACCGCGCGCCCCTTGATGTTTCAGGGCACCTCTTCCAATGCCGGGAAATCGGTGCTTACCGCCGCCCTGTGCCGGATCCTGCTCCAGGACGGGGTACGGGTCGCTCCCTTCAAGGCCCAGAATATGTCGCTCAACTCCTTTGTCACCCAAGACGGGCTGGAGATGGGGAGGGCCCAGGTGGTGCAGGCCCAGGCCGCCCGCCTTGACCCGGACGTGCGCATGAATCCGGTGCTCCTCAAACCCAGTTTTGATACCGGCAGTCAGGTCATTATCCATGGGCGGTCAGTGGGCAATATGAATGTCATGAACTATCTCCGCTACAAGGAAACGGCCATGCAAGCGGCCCATGCCAGCTATGACAGTCTGGCCGCTGACTATGATGTGATCCTGCTGGAAGGGGCGGGCTCGCCGGGCGAAGTCAACCTCAAGCGACACGATTTCGTCAATATGGGGATGGCCCGCTACGCCCAGGCCCCGGTGCTGCTGGTGGGCGATATCGACCGGGGCGGGGTCTATGCCTCCTTTGTCGGCACCATGGAAGTGTTCAATGAGTGGGAGAGGGCGCTGGTGGCGGGTTTTGTCGTCAACCGCTTCCGGGGCCAGGCCTCGCTGCTGCAGGCGGCCCACGACTATATGACCGCCCATACCGGCCGCGAGGTGCTGGGGGTGGTTCCCTACCTGAAAAATCTGGGCATCCCCGAAGAAGATTCGGTTTCCTTCAAGGAGGGCCTCTTTCAAAGCGAGATGCCAATGGCTGACCATGTGGAGATTGTCCTGATCAATCTGCCCCATATCTCCAATTTTACTGATATTGAACCCCTGGCCGCCGAACCCGATGTCTTTCTGCGGGTGGTAGAACGGGCGGAAGATCTGGGGCACCCGCAGGCCATCATCCTGCCTGGTTCCAAGAATGTGATCCACGATCTGGCGGCGCTCAGGTCCTGCGGCTTGGCTGACGCCATCCAGAGGCTGGCTGCCGAGGGCTGTGAGATCATCGGGGTCTGCGGCGGCTATCAGATGCTGGGGACGACCATCGAAGATCCGCTGGCCATCGAATCCAACCAGGCTACGATTGCAGGTCTTGGCCTGCTGCCCATGGCCACGGTGCTGGCCGCCGACAAGCGACTGGTCCGGCAATCCGGCGTTCATACGGAGTCCGGCCAGCCGGTGCATGGCTACGAGATCCATCACGGCCGCTCGCAGTCCGATCTGCCGCCAACGCTGGCCTTCACCGACAGCACAGGATGCGGCGCCGTAGATGCCACCGGACGGATCTGGGGCAGCTATCTGCACGGGATCTTCGATTCCGACCCCTTCCGCCGCTGGTTCATCAACCGCCTGCGCCAGCGCCAGGGTCTCTCATCCCTGCCCGGAATCCCCGCACCCTACGATTTGGAACCCGCCTTCGACCGCCTGGCCGCCACCGTCCGTGAGAGCGTGGATATGAACCGGATCTATCAGCTCCTTGGGCTCTGACGAATGGTTTTTGTTTGTTTAAACCCAAGACAGCGATCAAGGCTGCCGGTTACTGAAAATCTTTTGAGCGCTTACTCTCGGCTGTTGCACCCCGAATGGCTCTATTTTCGGAAAGTAAATTCTTGTGTTTTAGTGCTCCGCGTTGTAACATTGTTATAATAAATTCGGAGGTGTAAAGATGAGAACAGTATTGCGTAAGGTGGGGAATTCACGCGGGGTGTTGATCCCTGCCGCCTTTTTGGCGGAGTGTGGCGTCGGCACGGAAATCGAGATGCGGCAGGAAGGCCGGGGGATCGTTATTGAGCCGGTCAAGACCGTGCGGCTCGGGTGGTTTGACGGTTATCAGGCTGAAAATGAGACGGATGTGTGGGAAGAAGAGATGACGCTCACACCCGTTGAATGTGAGGACTGGCAGTGGTAAGGCGGGGCGAGGTCTATTGGGTGAATCATGACCCGACTGTGGGGTCAGAGATAAAAAAAACACGTCCGGCCCTGGTGGTTTCCCCCGATGACATGAACGCGGCGTTACCCCGGGTGATTGTCGCCCCAATTACCAGCAAGGGGCTGCCGTTGGGATGTCGACCTGAGGTCGTCTTTGATGGCAAGTCTGCCCGGATTTTACTGGATCAGGTGCGCTGCGTGGACAAGAAGCGCCTGGCCGGTAAACTCGGGGAGATTGAGCTGGCCTTGTGGCACCCAATTTTGCTCGAGATGTTGGCGTGAGTATTGTGAAGATATTTCGTTCAGTTAACTGGAGTTGGCTTGCCGACTTGTGTCGCTGAAAGCTAAAATTGAAGAAGGATCTTAATATCTTGGAAGCCTGACCCCGTGTACTTCTTGTATGCAAACAAATTATAGTCAAAAAATATGATGATAAAACTACAAAAGGGTTTAATGCAACTTGAGGAGACTGCTTTAACACATGATGTCATAAACCCCTTAATAGAATATCTACATCCTGGACGCATTGAATATACTCATTCCTCCATTGAAGCAGGACGAGATATTGTTTCATTTGGAGTAGATTCTATTAAGAGACAACATATTCTTTGCGTACAAATAAAAGCAGATAAAGTCACTTATGGTGCTCAATTCCAGGGAATTGTCGTAAATCCAACTAAAATGGCAAAAATGGAAGGTGTAACCCTTGAGAACGGAAATAAGTGTATTCCTAATGAGGTTTGGTTTATTACGTCAACCCCTTTTCCTGAACAGCAAAGAAGGCAAATTTCTGAAACTCTAAATGATTTAGAAAGAAATAATATTAAATTTATCGCTGGAGAAGAACTGAGCAGTTTAATATCCTCCTCACTTCCTGAATTAGCGAAAAGTATATGTAAATATGCGGATAAAGAAGTTGTGGATTTAATATCTGCGCTATCAAGACATTCTGATGGTAGCGCTTTTGAAATGAACACAGATACCAATATTGATGAATTCTATGTTACAGCTTCATTTTCACCATATTTAAGAAATCCAAGTTTGACAACAGAAGCCACTGATTTAGTTACCGATTATAACCATGCTTATGAGGCTAACATTAAAGATTACCTACTTGATGACAAGGAGAAATCTGATTCAAGCTTAGATCAATTAATAATAGAAAGAGAAAAATCCCGTATAAGTTCAAGTGCATTTCAAAAACTTTTTGATGTTAATTTTTATGTCGAGATAGAATCATTTTATGAAAAACACATAAATAAGGAACCAACATTACTTCAGACAGCATATGTTAATAAAAATTACCATCATATTAAACTTGATAATATTTTCGTAAAGTTAAGAAAAATAATATATCTAAAAAAGTACTACAGAAATCTTTTAACTGAAGTAAAAAAAAGCATATCAACATGCCCTAAAAAATTAACAAAAAAATATGAAAAAGTTGTTAGCACTTATAATTCAATTAATAATCTAGACTCCTTTATAGCTTTTGCCTCCCGAGATTTCAGTGATTCCTTAAATTTCAAATCGATAGGTGAACTGGATAAAAAAATAGAATTACGAATTCAAGTTTCAGAACCAGAGTATCTTGTAAATTTAGGCCAACTCGTTTTAGTCGAGGGGCCTCCTGGGTGTGGAAAAACTACTCTACTTAAGAAGTTAGCTATTTCTTTATTAGGAAAAAATAAGAAAATTAAATATTTAACTTGCTGTTCAATTGATAGTTTATATAAGAGTGAGACTTTAGTTGAGATCGTTAACAAGTTCGCCATTGGAGATTTTCACAATGATTATAAAAATGAGGAGTGTATAGTTATTATTGATGGCCTTGATGAATCACCATTTGACTTAACATCAAAAATAATCCAGGAATCCCTCCTTTATTCTAATGTTATTTTATCTTCTAGGATATCTCACAGCACTTCTATCCGAGGTAATTGTTTTAATATTAGACTTTCCCCTTTTTCAACAGATGAAAGAAATAATTTTTTTGAAAAAATACTTAAGAATGATCCTGATAAATTTAAACAAGCATTACAATTATTTCAAAATTATCCAGACATAGACAATCATACCAAACTACCAATAATTGCAACGCTAACAGCTACTTTGTTAAAAAATGGTTTTAGACCAACTACTAGGTCGGAAATATACAATTTCAGACTTGATCTTCTTCTTTCTAAATGGGATAGGATTAGAGGGCTGTCCAGAATAAAAATTGATAATCCTACAGCAAAAGTTATCTTTTTAAGAGATCTTGCCTATAGAATGCATAATTTCGAAACAAGAAACCGTTTTATTTCAGAAGATGATTTACAAGAAACCTATGAAAAATCACTCGGTGGCTGGGGATACGGGTACGATTTTAAGACTTTTTTAAATGATCTAGTTATGGGAAGTGGTGTTTTATTAAAAATTTCAGATAGTAAATTCACCTTTGGACATTTGTCATTTCAAGAACATTTGGCTGGTGAATATTTGTCAACTAACTGTTCTATAACTGAAGTTTCCAACCTTATAGGAAATGATTGGTGGAGAGAACCATTAAACTTTTGGGCATCTAGTAAAGGAAATATCACTGAATTGTTAGATAAAATGCTCGCAACAATAGATTGTCTTGTTTTTACAGATCAATTGTTAGAAATGTGTAAATGTGCACCATATACTAGCGCTGGCATTGTTGAAATATTAAATGAAGGCAAATTTGCTAACGAAATATGAAATGTCTAACAGGAAAAAGTAGGGACACTTCCCATATTTCTGTAAAGTAATAGCAAAATTCCGGAGGATGTTGAAGGAGTATTCTCCTGGCTCAAGAGAGAGCGCTGGTGAATGTTTGCCTGCGGTTGGGAGAGAAGGGGAAGATTTTGGGGCAGCTACCTGACTCCCACGGTGGCTCGTCGGATGCCCCGGATCAGGACAAAACAGGGACGCCGGTAGGGCATATCTGAATAGGTCAGCAGTATCTGCAGGTCTCCTGCCACTGCTGGCCAAGTTTTTTGGATGAGACCTGGATGCCGCCCTGGATTTCCGGGGCAAAGAGGGCGATGCGGAACTGGTCGATCATCTCCTGGTATTTCTTCAGTTCCTGCAGCCCCTCGGGTGACAGATCTTTTTCCCTCTGGCGGAGCTCCTGCAGGTTGTGGAGGTGGGGTTGGAGCTGCTTGGCCTTGAGAAGATCTTTTGCCGGATTCGCATGGGCGCGTTCGATGCGGATCATGAGTGCCTTCATATCCCTGTCGCATCGTTGCAGCTCTGCCAGTTCTTTGGTCTCCAGAAAATCCAGGGGCAGGATCGCATCCAGCAGCCTATTGTATTCGTCAAAGCGTTCCTGGTTGAAAGAATGGCTCTTCCTGGCCAGATTGGCAAAGTGCTGGATGTGGGCGCTGACCTCCCGGCGTTGCCTGAGGAGGGCGATGATGGTGTCGCAGATCGATTCTGCCCGCCCCATAAAAATCTTCTTTCTTGACCCTGGCCACACCCTCCAGAAATTCTTTCCGGTCAGGAATCGGTCCGACGGCGCTGTGGAAAAGCGAAGCCAGGATGAAGGAGAGCAGGCCATTGACCACCCGGGTCCGCTCCCCGAGTCCCTGGATGAGCCAGGAGGATGAAGGGCCGGACAGGCTGGAACCGCAATATTTTTTCAAGGCCTTGTACTGATCCGCCACCTGGAGCTGGTAGAGAAAGTTGATCCCTTCCCGGTTCTGGAGGGCGGCCTGCTTCTGGCTGGCCATAAATTCGATCACGACCCCGCCGCGATCTTTGCTGGGTCGCAGGGCCGGGAAGAGAGAACCGCACATCTCCTGCTGCGGGCTCAGCAGGGGCAGCGAGGGCGGCAGGCCGGCAAAATCCCAGCTGGTGCAGAGCCGCTCTTCCCAGAATGTTCTGGTCTGTTGATCCTGATCGCTCAGATGGGCCTTGGACGTGCCTGTTTCGAGCCGGTGCCGCCCTTCCCGCAGCCGGGCCAGGGATCTGCCCACTGCCACCTCCCTTCCGGACTGGTCAAAGAGGAGAAAACGCATGCAAAGGTGGGGCGGCAGCTCAGTGGGCCAGTCAGCACGGGTGATGGTCCGGCGGAAAGATTTGAGGATGGAGCGTTCGAGTCCCTGATACAGGGAGCCTTTGTACATGTCCAGATCGTCCAGTAAGAGATCGACGGTGCCACTCAGGGGAATAAGGAATTTGCGGATGTTTTTGGGCAGCCCCTTGAGCAGGAGGGTGATCTTTTCCTTGAGCAGTCCGGGCACCAGCCACTCAAAGAAGGGTTCCTGCAGGGTGTCGATCAGATCCTGGGGAATCCGCACCGTCACTCCGTCATCTTCGGCACCCGGCGCAAAATGGTATTCCAGCCTGAACTGCAGGGAGCCGACGGTGAGCAGGGGAGGGAAGTCGCTGAGTTCCCGGTCTTCCGGCCGGCGGTTCAGGATGTCCGCCTCGGTCATGATAAGCCCCTGTTTGTTCTTCTGTCTCTGCAGGAAACGGGTCAGGGTGAAACGGTCATAGACATCTTCCGGGATCCGTTGTTCGTAAAAGGCATGCAGCGCCCGGTCATCGACCACGATATCCCGCTTGCGCAGCCTCTCTTCGGTGGCCTGCCATTCCTCAAGCAGATTCAGATTCTTGTGGAGGAAGGGAAAGGGACCATCGAGCTCGCCGCCCATCAGGGCCGCCTGGATGAAGATCTGCCGGGCCTCTGCCCGGTTTTTGGGATCCATCCGTCCGTAGTTGATCTTCCGGCCCGCCACAATGACCAGGCCAAAGAGGGTCACTTTTTCATCGGCAATGACCTGTCCTGATTTCTTATGCCAGCGGGGACCCGACCAGGAGCGTTTGCACAGCGTCCCCCCCAGCTGTTCCAGCCAATCCTGTTCAATGGCGGCTGCCGTCATGGCGTAGAGCCGGGTGGTCTCCAGAAAGGAGGCGGCCATGATCCATTGGCTGCTCCTGCCTTCCCTGGCTCCCGCGCCATTCGGACGTCCCTGTCCTTCTCCTTTTTTTTGTAACAGATTCGAGCCCGGAAAGATCATGAGCTCAATCCCGCCGCCGCCCAGATAGATCTTCTCCTTTTGTTTGATGGCGATATTGCGCAGGAAACCGGTGCACAGGGATTGATGGACGGCCGCATAGGAGGCGGGTGTGGTGTTGTCGCTGAATCCGGGGTGCCGCGCCAGGATCCTCTCCAGCTGTTCGTGGAGATCCAGCCATTCGCGCATCCGCTGGAAGGAGAGGAAGTGGCTGGCGCAGAATTTTTTCAGGCGGCTCCAGGACCTGGTCTGAATCTGGACGTCATGGAAGAGGTCCCAGATATTGAGCAGGGAGAGGAAATCGGAATCCGGGTGGGCGAATTGTCTGTGGGCAACATCGGCCTCCTGCGCCCGTTCAACAGGCCTGACCCGCGGGTCAGGGATGGCAAGGGCCGCCGCTATGGCCTTGATCTCCCGCAGGCAGTTATTCTCCTGGGCTGCCAGGATGATCCGGGCAATGCAGGGATCAATGGGCAGGGTGGCCATGATCCGGCCATGGCTGGTCAGTTTTCCTTCCTCGTCGATGGCCCCGAGCTCGGTCAGGAGCCTGTAGCCGTCGCGGATGGTATTGTTGTGCGGCGGTTCCAGAAAGGGGAAGGCATGGGGGTCTCCCAGGTTGAAGGCGATCATCTGCAGAATGACCTCGGCCAGGTTGGCCCGTTTGATCTCCGGGGCGGTGAACTCCTCCCTCCCCAGGTAATCCTCTTCGGAAAAAAGGCGGACGCAGATGCCGGGGCCGATCCGTCCGCAGCGACCTTTGCGCTGGTCGCAGCTGGCCCTTGATATCCTGGTGATCGGCAGGCTGATGGTCTTGGCCCGGACATTGTACTGGGAAATCCTGGCCAGGCCCGCGTCCACCACGTATCTGATCCCGGGCACGGTGATGGAGGTTTCGGCGACATTGGTGGCCACCACAATCTTGCACTGCTTGTACTGCTGGAAGATCCTCCGCTGATCCGCCCCCTGCAGGCGGCCGAACATGGGCAGGACCACCGCATCGGGAACCTTTCTGGCCAGAAGGGTGCAGCAGGTGCGGATATCCCGCTCGGTGGGCAGAAAGATCAGGGTGTCGCGGGGCCCGTCATGGTGGTGGAGGTCAAGAAGAGTCTGCACGCAGTGATCGATATAGTCATCTTTCTTTTCAGCCAGGGGATCGTCTTCGATTGGGGCATAACGGACCTCGACCGGGTAGCTCCTGCCGGCAATGGCGAGGACCGGCGCCTGGTCAAAGTGTTTGGAAAAGACCGCGGTGTCGATGGTGGCGCTGGTGATGATCAGCTTGAGTTCCGGTCGTTTCGGCAGCAGATTCTTGAGAAAACCGAGGAGGAAGTCGATGTTCAGGCTCCGCTCATGGGCCTCGTCAATGATGATCACCCCGTACCTGCGGAGCAGCGGATCGTTTCTGCTTTCAGCCAGCAGGACCCCGTCGGTCATGAATTTGATGCGGGTATCAGCGCTGGTCTGGTCGTGAAAGCGGATCTTGTAGCCGACCAGCCCGCCGTCTGCACCCTTCTCTCTCAACTCCTCGCTGACCCTTTCCGCCACCGAAACCGCGGCCACCCGGCGCGGCTGGGTGCAAGCGATCAGTTTTGTTCCTGTCGGGTCATCTCCAGGCAGAACTGGGGAAGCTGGGTGGTTTTCCCAGAGCCGGTTTCGCCGGCAATGATGATGGTCTGGTGACCCTGCAAGAGTTCCTGGATCTCTCTCTTATGATTCAGGATGGGCAGGATGTCCGGGGGGTGAATTGTCATTGGAGGGATGGTTGATCTTTTGATTCTATGGTATATTAAAAAAAGGTTTTCAGCTGAAGGCTGAAGACTGGCAGACGAAGGGCTTGGCAAAAATGCCCTTCAGTCTTCAGCCTTTACCTTCAGACTAAATAATCACTTATAACATTTCATCTGTCACCCTGAAAGAGGAGAAATTCATATGAAGGTCCGAAAGGCAGTGATTCCGGTGGCTGGTCTGGGAACCAGGTTTTTACCCGCCACCAAGGCAATCCCCAAGGAAATGCTCACCATTGTGGACCGGCCGACCATCCAGTACATCGTCGAAGAGGCGGTGGCCTCCGGCATTGAACAGGTCATCTTTATCACCAGCTCCGGGAAATCCGCCATTGAAAATCATTTTGATTATGATTTTCAGCTTGATCATGTGTTGAAAGAAAAAAAGAAAACCGCCCTCGGTGAAGAGCTGAATAATATCTCCAATCTCATTGATATCGTTTCGGTGCGGCAGAAGAAACCCCTGGGACTCGGGCATGCCATTTGGACCGCCCGGTACGTGGTGGGCGACGAACCGTTCATGGTCATGCTGGGCGACGATCTGGTCTTGAGTAAAACCCCTTGTGCCAAGCAGATGCTGGACCTCTTTGATGAGGTGCAGGAATCCATTGTCGCCGTGCAGCGGGTTCCCGAAAATCAGACCTATCAGTACGGCATTGTCGAGGGGGATCCCATGGAGCGCGAGTGCACCCACCGGGTCAAGAGGATGATTGAGAAGCCCGCGCCCGGGACCACCGATTCCGACATGGCCATTATCGGCCGCTATATTCTCATGCCCGAGATCTTTGAGCTTCTCGAAAAGACCACGCCCGGACACGGTGGCGAGATCCAGCTGACCGATGCCCTGCAGGCCCTTGGCAAAAAACGGGAGATGTATGCCTACGAGTTCAACGGCACCCGCTATGATGCCGGGGACAAGATGGGATATCTGAAGGCCATCATAGCCTATGGCCTGATCCATAATAAACTCGGCGACGGCCTGAAGGCCCATATCAAGGAGTTGGCGGCGACTCTATGATGCGTCTGGAGGTGGCGGTGGCTGCGCCCTTGTGGCAGACGCTCACCTATCTGTTTGCTGATGACGATTCCGGCGGAGTCCCGGTGGGCAAGAGGGTCTTGGTGCCCCTCGGCAACCGGAGGGTGACCGGCTATGTGCTGGGACCGCTTCCCGAGGAAGATGTCGGTTACAGGCTGCGGCAAGTGTTCGAGGTCCTTGATCCGGAACCGCTCTTTCCCGCCAATCTGATCCCTTTTTTCCGCTGGGTTGCCGGATATTATCATTACCCCCTGGGCGAGGTCATTAAAACCGCCCTGCCCGGCGGCCTCACGCCCCGCAGCGGAAAACAGCTCATCCTGGCCGAACAGGGAAGGGAGGCTCTGCATCTCCTTGAGCAAACGGGCCAGGAGGAAGCGGATTGGCTGGGGCGTCTCATGGAAAAAGGGTCCCTGTCCGCCTCTGAATCCAGGAAGATCCTGGGCCGACAGAGTTCTCGAAAACTGATCAGCTCCTGGCAGCAGCAGGGCTTCGTTGAGATCCGGGAGATCCTGATCGGCAATGATACCCGGCAGAAAAAGGAGATCTGCTATTCCTGCATCGACACCTTGTCGCTTCCTTCTTGTCCCGGCTCTGATCCCTCCCGGGATGAAATCGAGGCCTTCGGCCGGGAAATAGCTGAGAAGCTGGCCACCTCCCTCCACTTTTCCCATATCAAGACCCTGTATTTCCTCCATCTGCTTGCTGGCGCTGAAGTTCAGCAACCTGTGCCGGCCCGCGAGCTGAACAAGATCTACAAGGGCGCAGCCAAGGCCCTGCCCTTTCTTCTCGAACAAGGGATCGTGCGCCGACTGGAACAGCGGGTGTTCCGCAATCCTTACGGGGAAAAGCTTTCCTGGTTTCCCAGGCCTGAGACGTTGTCCCGGGAGCAGGAGGAGGCCCTGGCGGAACTGATTCCCGCCATCAACAGAAAGCAGTTTGCAGCCTTCCTGCTCCACGGCGTGACCGGCTGCGGCAAGACCGAGGTCTATCTGCGGGCAGCCGAAGAAACCCTGGCCGGCGGCCGTGATGTCCTGGTCCTGGTCCCAGAGATTGCCCTGGCCACCCAGCTGGAGGCCCATTTTGTCTCCCGTTTTGGTCAGCGGGTGCTGCTCCTGCACAGCGGCCTGTCAGCGGGTGAGCGTTTTGACCAGTGGAGCCTGGCGTTCAGAGGTCGCCCCGCGGGAAGTGGTCCTGGGGAACAGGGTATGGCTGAGCCCCCAGATCGTGATCGGGGCCAGATCCGCAGTCTTTGCCCCCTTGCGGGATCCCGGGCTTATTGTGGTGGATGAAGAACATGACAGCGGTTTCAAGCAGGATGATGGCCTGTGCTATAATGGCCGTGATCTGGCGGTGCTGCGGGCCAGGTTTAATAATTCCGTGGTCCTGCTGGGCTCGGCCACCCCGTCGGTGACCAGTTTTTATCATGGACTGCAGGGGAAATATTCCCTGTTGACCATGAACAAGCGGGTGCAGGAACGGTCTCTGCCTTCAGTCTCCCTGGTTGATCTGCGCGACAAATCGCAGAAGGCCTATGGCAAGGCGCTGGGTCGCAAGCTGGAGCAGGGACTGCAGGAGACTCTGGCCCAGGGAAAACAGAGCCTCCTGCTCTTGAACAGAAGGGGCTTTGCCTCGGCCTATCTGTGTCAGGACTGTGGCAAGCCCGTCGAGTGCAACCATTGTCATATCTCGCTCACCTTCCACAAGGGCAAGAAACAGCTGGTCTGTCATTACTGCGGCTATTCCCTGACCAGCAGTCAGCTTTGTTCCGGATGTCACTCTGAAAAACTGGTTCCGGTGGGCTTCGGCACCGAACGCATTGAGCAGGAGGTGCGGGAGCTGCTGCCCGGGGCCAGGATTGCCCGGCTGGACTCGGATACTGCCGCTGACCGCCAGAAATTTCTCCATATCCTGAAGGCCATGCACAACCGGGAGATTGACATCCTGATCGGCACCCAGATGATTGCCAAGGGCCATGATTTTCCGGAAGTGACACTGGTGGGGGTGGTCTGGGCCGATGGCGGACTCAGTATGCCGGATTTCAGGGCGGCGGAACGGACCTATCAACTGCTGTCACAGGTCAGCGGCCGTGCCGGACGGGGCGACAGTCCCGGCCGGGTGATTATCCAGACCCTGCGGCCCGATCATTATGCCATAGCCATGGCCCAGCGCCATGCCTACCGTGAGATGTATGAACGGGAGATAGTAAACCGGCAGCTGCCACCCTTTCCGCCCATGCTGCGGATGATCAATATCCATATTCAGGGCAGCAGGGAGAAGGAAGTACAAAAGGCGGCGGCTGATATTGCCGCCATGTGCCGGACATTGGCCAAAGTCCATGACCGCGGAATCAAGGCATCAGTCCCGTGGAGATCCTGGGACCGGCCCCCTCGCCACTGGACAGGCTGCGTGATCGCTATCGCTGGCAGATCCTGCTCAAGGGTGCCGGTCAGGATGAACTGCATGCCGTCTGTCAGCAGGTGGTGATGCGTCAGAATGATTTTCTGGCGGGGGATATGAAGATTGCGGTCGATGTTGACCCCGAGAATATGATGTGAGTAGCTTTTCTTCTCGTTTTTTACTTCTTGATACGGCAAGTCAGTTGTTAACTGGTGCATCCCCCTTAAATCCCGTCTCCCG
This sequence comes from uncultured Pseudomonadota bacterium, assembly GCA_963776835.1. Lineage (GTDB taxonomy): Bacteria > Desulfobacterota > Desulfobulbia > Desulfobulbales > Desulfocapsaceae > UBA2270. The sequence continues at coordinate 85,402 of CAVZOB010000001.1, read as the reverse complement.
ATTCCGGGTAGGTGCAGATTTCACCACGATAATTCTCAAAAACCAGTTTATCTCCTCTGCTGAGGATATAATCAGGGGTGAGCGGGATCTTTCCTTTGCCGCCGGGGCCGTCGAGGGCAAAGGTCGGCACGGCCATGCCGGAGATATGGCCGATCAGGCTGCGCATGATTTCGATCCCGGTTGCGGTCGAGGTGCGGAAGTGATTGGTGCCGTAGGTGAGGTCTGTCTGGAACAGGTAGTAGGGCTTCACCCGTATTTCCAGCAGTTTCAACAACAGCTCCCGCATGGTTTCCGGGGTGTCGTTGACCCCTTTCAGGAGAACGGTCTGGCATCCCAGCGGGATTCCGCCATCGGCCAGCAGGGTACAGGCGGCGCTGGATTCAGGGGTGATCTCCGCTGGATGGTTGAAATGGGTATTGATATAGAGCGGATGATATTTTTTCAGGATGGCGACCAGTTCCGGGGTCACGCGCATGGGCAGGGTGCAGGGTACTCTGGTGCCGATGCGGATCACCTTTACCGAGGGAATCCGGCGCAGCTCATGCAGGAGATATTCAATCTGGCTGTCCGGCAGGAGCAGCGGGTCGCCGCCTGAGAGGAGTACCTCCCGGACCTGGGGATGATGGCGGATGTAGTCCAGTCCCGCCTCGATGGTCTCCTGACTGATAGCCATCCTCCCGGTGCCCACCTTACGTTTCCGGGTGCAGAAACGACAGTACATGGCGCACTGACTGGAGACCAGAAAAAGGACCCGGTCCGGATATTTGTGGACCAGATTGGGGACCGGGCTCAGATTCTCTTCATCGAGAGGATCGTCAATGCAGACCGGATCAAGCAGTTCGGCAACATCAGGGACTGCCTGTTTCCACAGGGGGCCACCTGCTTTTTTGATTAATTGCAGATAATAGGGATTAATCCGCATGGGAAATGTTGCTATTACCGTCTCTAATGAGTTAACATCAATACTATAATATTCATTCAGGGCCGCAGGGCTGGTTATGGAGTCCCTCAGTATGTCTTGCCAATTTTTCATAGTTTGACACTATGGGATATCATGCCGGAAATGTCAATTTGGTAATTGCCTATTTGCGGTGGCGGGCAATGAACTTTCGCTCTTCCGGCGTGGTAGGAGCGACCGGACATAGAACTTCAGCTGTTTTCATTCTCTTTATACTTTTTATTGTTATGGATCTTGATCAGACACAAAAACAACAGGCCTTAGAACACGTTAAAGAGCTGCTGGCGGAAGGTGAAAGACAGCGAGCCCAGCTTCGGTTGAGGCGTCAGGTCGAGGAGTTTGAACGGGGAAATGACAAGGTGTTGCTGCAGGATGAATTCGTGCTCAATGTACCGCAACTGATTGTTGAGGCCTCCTCCCATGATGGAGAGCAAGGCCGTGCCGAGATCCTTGTGGAGAGATTAGGCATGCATGCCTGCGGGGAGAATGTCACGCTCCGGGAACGTGCTGTCATGGCCCTTTCCTTTTGTGCTGGTCTTTTGTCTGCCGAGGATAATTCCGGGTTGCTGGAGAAGGTGACTTCTCTCCTGGCACAGTGGTTGAAAGTTGAAACGGTCTATCTTCCGGTTTGCGATACCGTCTGCCGGCAGTTGCAGGAGAATGGGCTGAGGATGCTGAATGAGGGGTCTTGGCAGCAGTGTGATGTACTGCTTGACATCCTGTTCCAGATTCAATCGGGAGCCCTGGAAAAGGGGAATGTGATTCGGGGATTGGTGGCCAGGACCCAGGATGCACTGGCGGCTCAGCATATCCTTGAGGAGATTGCCCCTGTTTGTCTGCATGGCCGGGGAGGCAGGCAGGCCCTCGCTGAAAAGATTCTGACCCATCTGGGCCGTCGTGCAGTTATCTTTCTCCTTGAAAAACTGCTGTTGTCGCAACAAAAACAAGAACGACTGTATCTCATCAAGTTGATTCCGGAGACCGGCAATGTCGCAGTGCCGGTACTCAAGGAGTATTTGAGCAAAGCGTTGCCCTGGTACGGGGTGCGGAATATAATCCTGCTTATTGCGGACATGGATGATTCATCCCTTGTCCCCTTGGTGCTCCCTGCACTCAGTCATGAAGATATCCGGGTGCAGCAGGAGGCTATTGATTGTATTGAGAAGCTTGGAGGTGTTGATAAAAAGAAAAATCTGCTGACGGCCTTGTCCCTGGTGAACGATGAGCTGAAGGCGCGTCTGGTCGGCCAGTTGGGACAGCTTGGGTGCAGCTCCGAGTGTGCCGATGTGCTGCTCGATCTTCTGGCTGCGCGTGATACCATTGCCGCCCCTGTGCGTGATGACCTTCTGGCTAAAATCTGCCTTGCCCTGCGTGTGGCGCCACAGCAACGAACCCTCATTCTTTTACGGCAGCTTGTTGCTGAACGGGAAAAACAGGGCCTGGCGGCCGGACAGGATACGGTAAGTCTTGTTGCCAGCCGCACCCTGCAGATCCTTGAACCACAACTGCAGCATGCCCGCAGGAAGGGCGCTGAAGAGCAGGCGCAGGTCTCTGTGGAAACTGATGCGGATGCCGAACAAAGGGCAAGGCTGAATCTGCGCGATCTGGAGACGCGGATTCAGCAATTGGTGGAGCAGAACAAGATAACAGAGGTCACAACATTGATCGCCGAACATGCTGTTCATGCGGCCAAAGAACAGGATTTTGTGACGGCCGATATCCTGCGTGACCGGATGCTGGCGGTGAATCCCAATGCCCTGATTGAGGCTATTCGACTGAGCGAAGTCATCGAGGAAGAGAAGAACAGTGCCATCAGCAGTCATCATCTCAGCCTCTGGAGTGAGCTCTATGACTTTTTAGACACCGAAGCATTCACTGCCCTCTATCATTGCATGCGTCTTCAGGAATACCGGGCGGAAGAAGTAATCGTCCAGCAGGGAGAAATCAAGCCCACCCTCTATTTTATCAATGCGGGAACCGTTGGCCTGACCTGCAGGCAGGGCCAAAAAGAGATATTCCTGAAGCGTATGCATCCAGGGGAGATTGTCGGGGTCGGCCCTTTCTTTGATGTCTCGGTATGGACGGTGACCCTTACTGCCATGACCGCGGTGAAGGTGCAGACTCTGGAGCGGAAGGCCTTCCTGAATCTGCTGCCGCGGCATCCCGGGCTTGAATCCCTGCTGGCAGATTTTTGCCGCAGGTCAGATACTGTCCCGGAACTGTTGAGGACCTCCGGGGAAAACCGTCGTGAGGAGGTTCGTTACCCTGCGCAACGGATAATCGTCAACCGCTTGCTGGAGGGTCATGGCAATCCCTCTCAGCAGAAATTCCGGGGCCAACTGGAGGAAATCTCCACCGGGGGTCTTTCTCTCTTGATTCGTATCTCCAGGAAAGAAAATGCGCGGTTGCTTCTGGGCAGGGGCATTGTTTCATTGCTTCCAGTGGGGCCTGATGAGTTCCGGGAGTTCAGGGGGGAAATAGTCGGGGTTACATTGCAGGATTTTCTGGACAAAGATTATCGTGTTCATGTGCGGCTTGATCCGTCCATGGGGCCGTCTGATCTCAAAAATATTCTCCAACAGTTGCAAAGGTAAGCGGTGCCGGGGCCATTCATGGATGCATTGCTTGTCGTTGGGGAGCTGACCCTGTCACCGCCGTTGGCCCTGGCTCCCATGGTCGGGCTGTCTCATTCGGCACTGCGGACACTGGCCCTGGAGTTGGGTGGGGTCGGTCTGCTCTTTACGGAGATGTTGTCGGTGGGCAGGCTTCCGCAGGAGAATGCCAGTGTCTCGCCCTTTCTCCTGCGCTATCCGGAAGAGCAGCCGCTTTTTTATCAGCTCTTCGTCAGTCCCGGCCAGGATGTGGTGCCTGCGGTTGAACGTCTGCACCAGCTGGGTGCCCAGGGAGTTGATCTGAACCTGGGATGTCCGGCCCCGAATCTGCGGAGACAGGGGGCGGGCTGCGCCTTGACGAACGATCGTGATCAGGTGCGGCATATGGTTGCCATGCTCAGGGCGGCCACCCGATTGCCCTTGAGCGCCAAGATCCGTCTCGGCGCCAGTCTGGATGAAGGTGCATTGCTTGACTTCTGCCGGATGCTGGAGGGTGAAGGTGTCGATCTTCTCTCCGTCCATGGGCGTCTGCATAAGGAAAAATTCTGCCGTCGTCCGCGCTGGGACTGGATCGGCAAGGTTAAGTCTGCCCTGAAGATCCCGGTTCTGGCCAATGGCGGCATCTTCAGTGTTGAAGATGCCAGGCAATGTCTGGAAATCTCGGGCGCGGATGGTCTGATGATCGGCCGGGGCGCGGTCTGCAGGCCCTGGCTCTTTTCCGACATTGCCAGGGAGATCTATGGGGTGTCATGCCCGCCCTCCAGTTTGAGCCTTCCGGAGATCTATTTTCGCTTTGTCCAACTGCTGGAGCGTTTCCGTCCGGAACGGCGCCTGGGGCGGTTGAAGCAGTTTACCCATTATTATGGCCAGAATTTCACCTTTGGCCATCATCTGGCCAGTGGTGTCCAGGCCAGTGCTTCGGTGGAGCAGGCCTCTGAGCGTGCCCGGCAATTTTTTTTCCCTGACGAAGAGTAAGAAGTCCACATTGCTGCAAGAGGGTGCTTTTGTGAATGCAATCTGGAATCCATATATCCCCTCAACGAATAGGAGGAATGGTAATGATTGAGCTGATTAAGAAGGCAATGCTGACTGGTTTGGGTGCGGCCTCTTTGACCAAGGAGAAAATTACAGCAATTGGCAGGGACTATGTCGACCGGGGCAAATTGTCCCAGCAGGAAGGGGAAAAACTGGTGGAAGAACTGCTTGCCAGCGTTGAAGAGTCGAAGCAGGAGATCAAAAAACAGATAGAGGAACGGGTTGAGGAGATATTGAAAAAGATGGATCTGGCGCGGATGAGTGATCTGGATGAGTTGAAAAGGCAGATCAAGGAGCTGCAGGATAGTCATGCCGTGGAGGAAAAGAAGGAGCCATTTCTCAAAGGATGAAGTTTCGATGCCCTGGTGGTCATAAAAGGCTAAAGCCCTTTTTCTTGCAACAGCGCTGCCACCTTTCTCCCGCACCGTTTTGAATCGCAGGAACCGCAGCCGATGCCGGTGGCCTTGGCTATTTCATCATAGCTTGCGGCCCCGAGTTCAATGGCCTCGATGATCCGGTACAGTTTGATCCCCTTGCAGATGCAGCCGGGTTTCATCCGGGCGAGGATTTCTTCTTCGGTGGCCATATTATCTCTCCGGCAGCTCGGTTTGTTGTCCGTCCTGATGAAAATGGCGGCGGATCTCCCGCGCCAGTTCCGGGCCGATTCCGGGAACACTGGTCAGTTTTTCTTCAGAGGCCTGTTTGATCTGGGTCAGGCTGCCCAGGCCTTTGAGCAGCAGCTCTTTTTTCTTGGGGCCAATGCCGCTGATGGTGTCCAGCTCTGAGGCCAGAGTGGATTTGTTGCGCAGTTTGCGGTGAAAGCTCACCCCGTAACGATGCGATTCATCCCGTATGCGCATGAGAAAGAGCAGCACCGGGTTATGGGCCGGCAGGATAATGGGGTTTTTGCGGCCCGGCTTATAGAGCTTCTCCCCTTCTTCATGTTTCTCCTTGGCAATGCCGATCAAGTCCATTCCCGGGATTTCTCCCCCGCCCAGCTCCCGGGCCACGCGCATGGCGATGCCCAACTGGCCGCGGCCACCGTCCACCATCAGGAGATCGGGAAGGTCGTTTTCCTCAAGACCGCGCTGCAGCCTTCGTTCCAGAATCTCTCCCATCATTGCGTAATCATCGGGGCCATCAATCGTACGGATCTTGTAATGACGAAAGAGATGCCTGGCCGGTTCCCCCCGCTCAAAGCAGACCAGGGAGCCAACGGCCTGCTGGCCCGATGTATTGGAGATGTCGAGACATTCAATGGTCTCAGGAGGACGATTCAGGTGCAGGCTCTTGACCAGGGAGTCCGCGAGCGACTGCCAGGATTGCTCCTTGTTCTCCCGTTCGGAAAAAATCTGCCGGGCATTGGCATTGGCCATGGCGATGAGCTGCATCCGATCACCGCGCCGGGGGATCTGGAGATGGACGGTTCCACCGCGCAGGTCGCCGAGCCGCTCGGCCAGAAGCTCTTTGTCCTCTGGCTCGAAGGGCAGAAGGATCTCCCGGGGCAGGTTGTCGCCCTGATCATAATACTGGTTCAGAACCTGGGAGAGGATGCTCGGGTCATCGCCGATGGGGTCGGAGAAGAAGAATGTGCGGCTGCCGCTGATCATTCCGTTTCTGACTAGAAGGACGGCCAGGGCCAGGGAGGCATCTTTTCGGGCCAGACCGAAGATGTCCTGATCCCGGGAATGGGTGGCCACGATCACCTGTCTTTCCAGGGTTTGAGACAGCGCCTGGATCTGGTCGCGGATGAGGGCCGCCCGCTCAAACTCCAGGTCGCGTGCGGCCCGCGCCATCTGCTGGTCCATAGAGGTGATCAGCTCCCGGTTATGGCCTTCGAGGACCAGGATGATCCTGGCCACCATCTCCTGATATCCGGCTTGTTCGGTCAGGCCCATGCACGGGGCCAGGCAGTTGTGCATCTGGCCGTTGAGGCAGGGGCGGGTCCGGGCTTGGAGTTGAATGGTCTTGCATCTCCGCAAGGGAAAGATGGAGGCGAGCAGCCTGAGGGTTGCCCACATGGCCGAAGAAGAGGCGTAGGGGCCGAAATAGCGGGCGCCGTCTTTCTTCCTCCTTCTGGTCATCAGCACCCGCGGCCATTCTTCCTGGATCGTGACCTTGATCAGGGGATAATTCTTGTCATCCCGGAGGATGATATTGTACCGGGGACGATGTTTTTTGATCAGCGAGGCCTCAAGGATGAGGGCCTCTTTTTCAGTGCGGGTGAGCAGGGTGTCCACCTTGTGGACATGAGAGAGCATGACTGCCGTCTTGTCCTGTGCCGAAGGTGCGATCCGGGCGTAGGAGGCCAGCCGTTTGCGCAGATCCTTGGCCTTGCCGACATAGAGGACGCCTGATTTTTTATCCAGCATCAGGTAAACCCCAGGCGAATGGGGGACGGAGGCAAGTAGATCAGCGGGAAACATGTTTGTGTGTGCTCACATGCTTGTGGAAAAGTTTAAAAGAGAGTGGAAAGCGTAATTCTGAATTGTTTGCATGTGATTGAATAATCGTAAATAATATAATAGTCTTTGTAATGACTGTCAATTGTTGGAATATGGATATTACACCTCTTTAATGGCCGGAAGAGCCCCCTCTTGTTTAAATTTTGTCGATCTTCGGCCAGGGTGTGATTAGTTTTATAACGAGTTGATTTGAGATTCAGAATATTTTTTTATTATTCCATCATGGCTTGAGACATGTAATTAAGAATAACAATTGAGGAGGACAATCCATGATTATTCAATGGATAATACGAATGAGTGCTGTTCTCGTTGTCTCGGTTGTGCTCATTATGGGTGTGAGCGGTTTTGAGAAGGCACAGCTGCCCGACGCCGTGATCTTGAGGGGACTGCAGGGTAATGCCAAATTGCGGGATGCCGTTGGGATTCTTTCCGGTTTTAACAATGGAGAAATGGAGGCTGCCGTGATTGTGACCTTGCGGCCGTCAGCTACCGCCAAATCTTTGGCCGCAAAATCACAATCGTTGGTCCATGTGCCTGCCGAATTCAACAAACCGGGGGCGCCGACATTTTATAACCTGAAGGACCGTACTGTCCGTAAACAACTGAGGGCTGCGGTCACCGATACCGTGGCCAGGGCTATTGACCGGCTTGGTCGTGACGGGATGCGGGTTACCAAACGGTTTACCTATCAATTCGGCTTTGCCGCTCACGTTACACCAGCGGCCCTGCAGCGGATTGTTGTTGATCCGGAGGTGATATCCGTGGAAAAGGACCGCATCCTTGAAACCCATCTGGCTCAAGGTGTTCCGTTGATGAATGCGTTAACATCCCGGGCGACCTATGGTGGCTCCGGCCTGAGCATCGCCATTTGTGATACTGGGATTGATACTTCCCATCCGAAGCTTGGTAACGGTGGCAATCCGGTTTTTAACTCCAAGGTGATCGGCGGCTATGATACTGGAGACAATGATGCCGACCCCCGGCCAGGTTTGAATGGAGATGCTCACGGTACGGCCTGTGCGGGTATTGCGGCAGGAGATATTGGCAACACCGGGGATTACATTGGAGGCGTTGCCCCGGACGCCAAGTTATATGCAATAAAAATTTCCTCCGGTGATACAGATTCCGCGATTTCTTCCGCCATGATCTCCGGCTGGGAATGGTGTGTAACGCATCAGGATGATGACTTGGCCAATCCGATCATGATCATCAGCACCAGTCTTGGTGGAGGAAAGTTTTTTACCACCTGTGACAGTGAGGTCACGGCAATGACCACGGCTGCTGCCAATGTGGTTGCCGCCGGTATCACGATTTTTGCCTCATCCGGGAATGACGGGTATTGTGATTCCATAGCCTGGCCTGCCTGTATCTCCTATGTCAACTCCGTCGGCGCGGTATATGACGCGGCTCTTGGCACCTATGGATTTTGTGTGGATAAAGATTCCTGTGTCACTAAAGAGGTTTATAGGGGCTGCACGACAGGATATATCACCAGGGATGATACAGCTGGCGATAAAGTCACTTCCTATTCCAACTCTGCCTCTTTCCTGGCCCTGTTGGCACCATCTCACAATGCGTATACCACGGATATAGTAGGTGCGGGTGGCTATACAACCGGAGATTATAATTCCACATTTGGTGGCACTTCCGCCGCCTGTCCCTATGCCGCAGGTGCTGCGGCCGTGCTGCAGAGTGCGGCCAAGGTTAAGCAGGGAGCATACCTGACCCCTGCCCTGGTTAAGGAGTATTTGGTGAACAACGGCGATAATGTCACAGACACTAAAGTGGAGCTGATCAAGCCAAGGGTGAATCTGGACAAGGCGGTTTCTACCCTGGGGTCCCTTTCGCCGTCGCGACTTTCACCGTCGCGATTCCCTTGGCCGATGTTTGTCCCTGCAATAACTGGTAAGGGAGCTACCCCCTGACAGCGACTACCGTTGGGAGTCTTTTCTGGTCATTATCTATGCTTTTCTTTACAAATTGTCGATTTTTGACTAAGATTTTATTGATTATTGAAAAAGGAATTCTTCCGGTGTCGCCCTGAGCTTCAGGGCGGTGAAAAGGGAATACGGTGCAAGACCGTAACGTTGGGCCAACGCTGTAAGCGGGGACAAGGACTGCATGATGTCACTGTCTGTGATCCGGGCAACCGGATCATGGGTGGGAAGGCGCGGTCTGTGGCAGATCCGTGAGTCAGAAGACCTGCCGGAAGAAGAAAGGAATTCTTGTCCATAGAGTCCGTATTGCGTGCCGGGAGTGATCCCTGAGCCGTGGTGCGGACTTTTTTTATGCCCGGACGAAAATCAAAAAGGAAGATCGACCATGAAGACCCAGATAGAACTGGCCCGCGCAGGAATCACCACCGAGGCGATGAACAAAGTAGCCCTGGATGAGGGCTTCGGCCTTGATCCGGAAACCATCCGCCGGCGGGTGGCGGACGGCCATATCGTCATTGCCGTCCATCCCAACCGGCCAGGGCAGAAGGTGGTCGGGATCGGCCGCGGACTGCGGACCAAGGTGAATGCCTCCATCGGCACCTCCTCGGATATCGCTGATATTGAACTGGAGGTGCGCAAGGCTAAAGTTGCCGAGGCGGAGCAGGTCGACACCCTCATGGAGCTCTCCACCGGCGGCGATCTTGATCTGGTGCGCCAGCGGATCCTGGGAGCCTGTTCCCTGCCGGTGGGGAATGTGCCGCTCTATCAGGCCTTTTCCGAGGCCAGCCGCAAATATCATAACCCCAACAAGCTGGATGCCGAGTATCTTTTCGAGCTGATCGAGCGGCAGCTTGATGACGGAATCTCGTTCATGGCCATCCATTGCGGGATCAACCGTTTTTCCATCGAGCGGCTGCGCAAGCAGGGTTATCGCTATGGCGGGCTGGTATCCAAGGGAGGCACCTTTATGGTCTCATGGATGGAGTACAATAACCGGGAAAACCCCCTTTATGAGCAGTTTGACCGGGTATGCAGCCTCATGAAAAAATATGACGCGGTATTGTCTCTCGGCAACGGGATCCGGGCCGGTGCCATCCATGACAGCCATGACCGGGCCCAGATGGCGGAAATGGTGATCAACTGCGAGCTGGCGGAGATCGGCCGCGACATGGGCTGTCAGATGATGGTTGAGGGGCCGGGCCATGTGCCACTCGATGAGATCGAAGGCAATATCATGCTCGAAAAACGGATGAGCGGCGGCGCGCCCTACTATGTGCTCGGGCCCCTGCCCGCTGATTCAGGAGCCGGCTATGATCATATCACCGCCGCCATCGGTGCGGCCAGCTCCGCCCGTTTTGGCGCTGATCTCATCTGTTACATAACGCCTGCCGAACATCTGGCCCTGCCCAATGAAGATGATGTGCGGGAAGGGGTGCGGGCCACGCGGCTGGCCGCCAGGATCGGCGATATCGCCAAGTATCCGGACCGCCGCGAACTGGAGAAAAAGGTGGCGCTCAGTCGCCGCGATACCAACTGGAAGGAGCATTTTCCCTTGCTGATGTTCCCGGACAAGGCGCTTGAGGTGCGAAACAGCCGGATGCCTGAAAACAGCGGTACCTGCACCATGTGCGGTGATTTCTGCGCCATGGAGCGGGGACTCTCGCTTTTTAATGATGATATCAGAGGTGATAAGAAAACGTCAGGAGGTCGATAGCAGGCTGTCTCGCCTGTAAATGTTTACTTCTTTTTGGCTTAATCTGATGGCCCTTTCTCGGAAAACCGATGGATTTTCTTATGAAATTAGATGGAAATACAAGATATTAGGTGTTGCTATGGCGCTATGATTGTGATATCACTGCAGGAGTGGAAAGGTGAGTGTTGTGTTTAAGTGCAGGACCTTGCTCGAGATCTTTAACAATAGAATAAAGGGATCAAGGGCTTTGTCCCCATTTTTCCCACAGCTTCACGGCTTTCTTTTGAGTGGATTACTTTTTTTTATGCATCCGGCTTTGTCGGAGGTGATTGAGCGTGTCATCATAAACAGGAAAAAAGGCCATGAGTGATTCGAATAGTAAGGCCAAGTTATTTCAGCAGGGCACAGATGCCGAGATTGAACAATTGCTGCAGGACAAAAATATTGCCGGAGCTACAGAATTACTTGTTGGAAATGCGCTGAACGCGGCCATGAAAAAAGATTTCGTGACAGCCGAAAATCTGCGTGACCGTTTGCTGGCCGTGAATCCAATCGCCCTGTTTGAGGTCATTCGTGTAAATGAGGTCATAGAGAAGGAAAAGAGTAGTGCTATCAGCAAGGATTATCTCAGCCTCTGGCATCAGCTGTATGATTTTTTGGAGGCCGATGCCTTTAATGCCCTGTATCATTGTCAGCGCTTCAAAGATTATCAGGCGGATGAGGTGATCGTTCAGCAGGGAGATCTCAATTCCACTCTTTATTTTTTAATCGAAGGACAAGTTGCCCTGACATACCGGCAAGGTCCGAAAGAAGTGATTATTAAAAAGGTGAATCCAGGAGAGATTATAGGGGGAGAGAGTTTCTTTGATGTCTCGGTATGGACGGTATCGCTTGTGGCCATAACTACCTCGAAGGTTCAGGGCCTCGAACGGCAGGATTTTCTGAAGCTGTTGCCACAATATCCTGGGCTTGACACAGGTCTGGCCGCTTTTTGTCACCAGTCAGATAGTGTCCCTGAATTATTGCGAAAGCTGGAAGAAAACCGGCGGATGCATAGGCGCTACCCTATACAGCTTGTGCTTGTCAACAGCTTGTTGGGTAATGACGAGAAATCTTCCCGGCAACAATTCAAGGCGCAGCTGGTGGATATTTCTCTTGGAGGTCTTTCGCTGTCTGTCCGTATCTCGCAAAAAGAAAAATCACGATTACTTCTGGGAAGATGTCTCGTTTCCTCTCTTCCTCTTGGGACAGATAAGGTCCAGGAGCGAAGTGGGGAAGTTGTCGGCGTCACGTTGTATGATTATATGGAGCAAACTTATTCTGTACACGTGCGATTTGATCAGCCCATAAGTATGGAAGAGCTGAAGAGTCTTCTCCAGCAGGGTCGTAAGTAAGGTGGGGATGACGGTTGCCTATCAATGCAGTGCTGCCGCAAATAATCTCCGGGTGTAACTATGTTTGGGGGCATCGAAGAGCTCCCGGGCCGGGCCCGCCTCGACGATGCGGCCATGCTGCATCACCGCCACCTGATCGGCCATGGCCCGGACAACCCGCAGATCGTGGGAGATAAAGAGGTAGGTCATCCCGTATCGTTTCTGCAGATCCAGGAGCAGGTCGATGATCTGTTTCTGGATGGTCATGTCAAGGGCCGAGGTGGGCTCATCGAGGATCAGGAGCCGGGGTTTAAGGACAATGGCGCGGGCAATGGCGATGCGCTGCCGTTGTCCCCCGGAAAATTCATGGGGATAGCGAAAGGCCATCTCCGGGCTGAGTCCCACCTCCTTCAGGGTCTCGGCCACGATATCGCGGCGTTGTCGGGCGGTGCCGCCCAAGCCATGCACCCGCATTCCCTCTTCGACGATCTGCTCCACGGTCATCCGGGGGGAGAGGGAGGAAAAGGGGTCCTGGAACACCACCTGCATCTCCCGGCGCAGGGGGCGCATCTGGCGGGTGGTGAGCTGCTGCAGATCCCGGCCGTCAAAGTTGATGGTGCCCTGGCTTCTGGCCAGTTTGAGAATGGCCATGCCCAGCGTGGTCTTCCCTGATCCCGATTCCCCTACCACCCCGCAGGTTGTTCCCTGGTTGAGTGTCAGGCTCACATCATCAACGGCCTTGATGGTCCTTATCTTCCGCTTGAAAAAACCGCTCCAGCTATCTTTGAAATGAAAATGGCAGTCGAGACCCTCAATGGTGAGGAGGGGTTTCTGCCCTTGTTCTTCTTCACTGGCCCTGACTTGGGGGATGGATTGCAGAAGGTGGATGGTGTAGGGGTGCTGCGGGTTGTCAAGCAGCCCCTGGGTCGGTCCTTGTTCGACAATCCTGCCGCCCTGCATGATGTGGACATGTTCGGCGATCTCTCTGACCATGGCCAGATCGTGGGTGATGAGGAGGACTGCCATCTGAAATTCATCCTGCAGGTCACGGATCAGCTCCAGGATCTGGGCCTGGATGGTCACATCCAGGGCGGTGGTCGGTTCGTCGGCAATGAGCAGAGAAGGGCGGCAGGCAAGGGCCATGGCGATCATCACCCGTTGCCGCTGGCCGCCGGAGAGTTGATGCGGATAGGTGCGGAGTCGGGCTGCCGGGTTGTCGATACCGGTGCGATCCAGCAGGCGGATGGCCTCATTTTCAGCCTCCTTTCTGGTCAGAGACTGATGGAGGAGCAGGGGCTCAATCAACTGATTGCCAATGGTGTAGACCGGATTGAGCGAGGTCATCGGCTCCTGAAAGATCATGGCGATCCGGTTGCCACGGATGGCCCGTATCTGCCGGTCAGAGAGGGATAAAATCTCCTTTCCTTCGAAATTGATGCTTCCTGAGCTGCGCGTCTGGCTGCCTTCTTCCAGAAGCCGCAGAATCGAGAGGGCGGTTACCGATTTTCCCGATCCTGATTCCCCGACCAGGGCCACGGTCTCGCCCTGGCCAACAGAAAGGGAAACATCATGCAGTACATGGTTTTCCTCGGGTTGTTGACTGCCGGTATCGAGGATAAAGCGCACATTCAGTTTGTCTATCTCCAGGAGCATAATCAAGGATAATAAAGTATTTTTTATGGTGATGAGACAGGTCGTATTGACGGGTTTTCTTGAGCCTTGGGGTTGACCTGCTAAGTAGTTATAATGTGATTTTTGTCCATGCCGGCGCCGATAGCCTTTTTTAATTCATCAATCCTGAAAGGTTTGGGAAGAATGCCGCAGAAACCATATTCATGGAAGTTCGCCATGATAGGATCATTCGCGTACCCACTGGAGACAACTGCCCTGATCTGGGGGTCCATGGCGATCAAGGCGGCCATGGCTTCCTTACCGCCCATTCCTCCCGGTATGGTAAGATCCATGATGACGATCTCGAAGGGGGATTTATCTTTTATGGCCTGCATGTAGAGCATGATGGCCTCTTTCCCATCTGTGGCCTGCTCCACGCTGCATCCCAGAAAGGTGAGCATGGCCACGGCGATTTCTCGAACCGTTTTGTCGTCATCCATGAGCAGAATCCTTCTAGTGCCAATTTCCTGGACCTTCTCCTGTTCTTTGAAGAGGGGGACATGCTTATGGGTAGCCGGAAGGAAGATGGAAAAAAGAGTGCCGTGGCCCAGCTTTGAGCTCACCGTAATCAGTCCGCCATGGTTTTTGATGATGGAATAGGAGATGGCCAGTCCCAGGCCATTTCCTGTTTTTTTGCTGGAAAAATAAGGGTCAAAGATCCTGGAGAGGTGCTCGGGAGGGATTCCTGTGCCGTGATCTTGAAAGAGGATTTCTATATAGTCCCCTGGAGGCAGGGACGGGATTTCATCAAGTCCCACAGTCTTGTTTGTGGCCTGGATGGTTATTATGCCACCGTGCGGCATGGCCTGGCTGGCGTTGATGACCAGATTCTGGGCGACCTGGCTCAATTGTCCTTCATCCGCTTCCACTGCCCAGAGATCTTCGGCAAAATGATAACCGCATTTGACCTTTGAACCTCTGAGGACAAAACTGGTGGACTCCTTGATCAGTTCCGTGATGGTGGTCACCATTTTGATGGGCACACCGCCCCTGGAAAAGGTGAGCAGCTGTTTGGTCAATCCCTGGGCCCTGATGGAGGCCTTCTCGGTTTTATCAAGATATCCGGAGATGTTGTCATGGGGATCGCTGTACATCTTTGCCAAAGAGATATTGCCCAGGATCGCGGTGAGCAGGTTGTTAAAATCGTGGGCAATGCCACCGGCCAGAACACCGAGTGATTCCAGCTTCTGAACCTTGATCAGTTCTTCCAGCATCTTCCTTTTTTCGGTGACATCCTTGAAGATGCATTGGCTGGAGACGGGTTCTCCGTCCTCGAATTTGCAGATGGCATTACCTTCAATGATGACATGCCTGCCGTCTTTGGCGGTGAAAACCGTGTCAAGATAATGAATTTTCGGATCGCTGAGGATCTGTTCAAAGGTGATTTTACAATGATCCTGACAGTCGTCTGCGATCAGATCAAAGATGGATAGGGTTGGAATTTCCTCTTCGCTGTAGCCGAAAGTCTCCCGCCAGGTCCGGTTCACATACTGAAATTTGCCGTCGGGCTTGATGACCTGGATCAGATCGGAAGAGTTCTCGAAGAGGTCTTTATATTTTTTTTCGCTTTCCAGCAGGGCCAGTTCGCTGCGGGTATGACCGGTCATATCTCTGAAGATTCCGGTCATGAAGAGCGGCTGGCCATTGTCAAAATGGGTGGAACAGCGGCCTTCGACTATCACACTTTCGCCAGTTTTGGCTATAAAGGTGGTGGTGTTGCGGTCAATTTTCTTGCCCTGCATCAGGCTCTTGAAGATAAGATCGCATTTTCCCTTGCAGCTGGTATCGACAATATCCATGAGTGACAGTTGGCGGATATCTTCTTCCGTGTAGCCGAGGGTATCGCGCCAGGCCTGATTGGTATAGAGAAATTTTCCTTCGGAAGTGACACTGTGGATAAGATCACTGGCGCTGTCAATAAGTACGCAGTACTGGTCCAGCTTATCGCTGAGTTTCTCGCTTTCGGTGACAAGCTTTCTGTTTTCCTCTTCCAGTTCCTTGATTTTGAGCAGGAGGTCTGCTGTAGTAATAGTGTTGGCACTCATGAAAAAATCCCTTCTGTTGATGGATTCTGATGGAGAGCTATCTGAAAAAGGTTGACACCGGTTTTGGGTAGACTATTCTTGCTTGTGGTCAGTCATTTTTCCCCAAGCCGCTATTCAAAATAACCACTACGATTCATTGCCCTTAACTCCATAAGGGGCCGTAAAAAAGTGGATATTAAGTATGTGTTATTTTTTAACGGTCCCTAACCTTCTCCGATCCGATGGACTCACTTGTACGCAGAATATCCCTTTTCTTCACATTTCGCCACCATTGATGGTCATCGACTTCATTATCTGGATGAAGGGGCAGGGCGGGTTATCGTCATGGTGCATGGCAACCCCACCTGGTCCTATTATTATCGGCACCTTGTGACCTTGCTTTCAAAGACACACCGGGTGATTGCCATTGATCATCTGGGCTGCGGTCTCTCCGACAAGCCTCAGGATTATCCTTATCAATTGCAGAATCATATGGATAACCTGGAGGCCCTGTTGCGTCAACTCCGGATCACCTCTTATTCCCTGATTGTCCATGACTGGGGTGGGGCCATTGGCCTGGGGGTGGCCGGCAGGAATCCTGTTGCCCTTGAAAAGCTGGTGATACTCAATACCGCCGCCTTCCGTTCGCAACGGATTCCGTGGCGGATCCGTCTCTGCCGCTGGCCTCTCATCGGCCCTCTGCTGGTCCGCGGTCTGAACGGCTTTGCAGCTCCGGCCGTCTTTATGGCCGTGACCCGCCGTTTGCGTCCGGAGGTGGCCAGGGCCTATCTGGCGCCTTATGATTCCTGGCGGAACCGGGTGGCCGTGGATGCTTTTGTCAGGGATATCCCTCTTGACCCTGCCCATCCTTCCTTTGCCACCCTGCAGCATGTGGAAGAGGGGCTGGAAGTTCTTGCTGCCGGAGCTATCCCGGTACTGATCTGCTGGGGAGGCCGGGACTTTTGTTTCAACGATCACTTCTATCGGGAGTGGCGTGCCCGTTTTCCCCGGGCCGATTGTCATTACTTCAAGGACGCCGGCCATTACGTGCTGGAGGATGCCCTTCCCCGAATCAGGCCGCTGCTGGAGGATTTTTTTGCAGGCGTCACCGCATCATCAGGAAATTCCGGGTGAATGTGAATATCGGACAGCGTCTGTCCGAGAGGGCGCGTGATCAGGCCGGTGAGATTGGACTGGTGGAGGCGGCCACGGGCAGGGTCATGAGCTTTCAGGAGCTCAATGGCCGAGCCGATGCGCTTGCCTTCTCTCTGCAGGCAAAAGGGGTGAAACCCGGCGAACGGGTAATGCTCATGGTCAGGCCCTCTGCTGATTTTATCTGTCTCACCTTTGCCCTGTTCAAGCTTGGGGCGGTGGTCATTCTCATTGATCCGGGCATGGGATACAGGAATCTTCTGCGCTGTATTGCCGGGGTGCAACCGCAGGTCTTTATCGGTATCCCCGTGGCCCATCTGTTTCGCCTGCTCTTTCGCGCGCCCTTCCGTTCCGTCAGGGTTTCCTTCTGCTGCGGCTCTTCCTGGGGACTCCTGGGGCCGGATATCTGCCAAGTGGCAGGGATAGCATCCCAACCATTTCCGGTCTATCCGGCCCGGGCCGATGAACTGGCCGCCATTATCTTTACCACCGGTTCCACCGGCCCGCCCAAGGGCGTACGCTATGAACATGGGGTCTTCAATGCCCAGTTGCGTCTGATCCGCGATTATTATCAGATCGGCCCCGGCCAGATCGATCAGCCAGGATTTCCCCTCTTTGCCTTGTTTGCCACGGCCCTCGGGGCCAGGGCCATTATCCCGGATATGGACCCGACCCGACCGGCCAGGGTCGATCCCCGGAAATTCGTCAGCTCTCTGCAGGAACAGCAAGTGACCTATTCCTTCGGCTCGCCTGCCATCTGGAATGTGGTCAGCCGCTATTGCCAGGATCAGGGTATCGTGCTGGAGAGCCTGCAGCAGGTGCTCATGGCCGGCGCACCGATCCCCGGCGACCTGATAGCCCGCATGCAGGCCATTCTGCCGCCCGGCGCCAGGATCCATACCCCCTATGGCGCCACCGAGAGTCTGCCCATTGTCTCCATTGAGGGGAAGGAGATTGTGGAGTCCACCTGGCCTCTGAGCCGCCAGGGTCATGGCATCTGTGTGGGCAGGCCCCTGCCGGGTATTGAGGTCCGGATTATTGCCTTCTCGGATGGACCTGTTCCCTTGTGGGATGAGGGCCTCTGTCTGCCCCCAGGCCAGATCGGCGAGATTGTGGTTAGCGGTGACGTGGTGACCCGGGCCTATGAGAACAATGAGCAGGAAAACAGGTTGGCCAAGATCAAGGACCAAACCTCCTTCTGGCACCGGATGGGGGATCTTGGCTATCTCGATGCGCAGGGACGCCTCTGGTTCTGCGGCAGGCGCGCCCATCGGGTGGAGACCGGGGCCGGCGTACTTTTTACCATCCCCTGCGAGGCCATTATCAATGAGCATCCCGATGTCGCCAGATCGGCGCTGGTGGGGATTCTCGATCCTGTCCATCCCGGATGGCAGCTGCCAGTCATGATTGTTGAACCGGTCAGGATGAGGACCATAAACGGTGAGAGGCTGCTCACCGAGGTGAGGGAGCTGGCGGCCGCCTCTCCCTTGACCGCTTCCATCCACCACTTTCTGAGCCATCCGGATTTTCCGGTGGATATCCGCCATAATGCCAAGATCTTCCGTGAAAAGTTAAGCAACTGGGCCCGGAAGCAGCTGCAGGGGGGGAGATGAAAAAAGTTCTGATTACCGGTGGCGGCGGTTTTGTCGGCCGGAACATTGTCCGCCAGTTACGGGCGAGGGATATTGACTGTATGGTGGTGGGGCGCCATTCCTACCCGGAAGTGGAGGCCCTGGGAGCTGTGTGCAGGCGGGGCGATATCTGTGACCCTGGATTCATGCGGGAGTGCTGCCGGGGCAGGGATACCGTCTTTCATGTGGCTGCCCTGGCCGGGATCTGGGGAAGGTGGCGGGATTATTATAGCACCAATGTCCTTGGCACTGAGAATGTCCTGGCCGGCTGCCGGACCGAAGGCGTCAGCCGTCTGATCTATACCTCAACCCCGTCGGTGGTCTTCAACCGCCACTCCATCTCCAATGGGGACGAGCGTTTGCCCTATGCCGACCGCTTCCTCTGTCATTACGCCAGGAGCAAGGCCATGGCGGAGCAGCAGGTCCTGACTGCTCCTGCTCAGGACCTGCGTACCTGCGCCATCAGGCCGCATCTGGTGTGGGGTCCCGGTGACCCCCATCTGCTCCCCAGGCTTTTCGAAAGGGGGCGGAAAGGGCAGCTCCGGCAGGTGGGTGCGGGACAGAATCTGGTGGATATCTCCTATGTTGACAATGTGGCCCACGCCCACCTGCTGGCCGCCGATAATCTGGCAGGACCTGGGACGGCTGCGGGGCGGGCCTATTTTATCAGTCAGGGAGAGCCGGTGAACCTGTGGCAGTGGATCAATGAGCTGTTCTCCCGGCTTGACATTGCGCCGGTACGATCTAATATTCCATATTGTTCTGCCTATGGGCTTGGCGCCCTGCTGGAGGGCTTTTACCTGTTGGCCGGCTGGCGAAAAGAACCGCAAATGACCCGTTTTCTGGCGCAGCAGCTCGCCAAATCGCACTATTTCTCCATTGCCAGGGCAACTCTTGACCTGGGCTATCGACCACTTGTCTCCACGGAAGAGGGAATGGAGCGTTTACTCGCAACACTCAGGATAAAATGAAAAAGTCATGTCAGAAGATCTGGGCCATGGTCCTTATCCTTTCCCTGTTGCATCTCTCCGGTGCAAGGCCTGCCTCCGCCTTCACGGTTGGAGAGGAGCGGGAGCTGGGAGAAGCCCTTTTGTATCAAACACGGCTGGCCTTTACCCTTGTTGATGACCCTGATATCTCTCAATATATCAATGATCTGGGGGCTGAGGTGCTGCAGGTGGCAGGTGCTCAATATTTTAATTATCATTTTTTTGTTATTCAAAATAAGGAGTTTAATGCCTTTGCCGCCCCCTCGGGTCTGATTTTTTTTCATTCCGGTCTCATCGAGACCATGGACAGTGAAGATGAACTGGTCTCGGTCATGGCCCATGAAGTTGGGCATGTGATCAGGCGGCATATTGCCGCCCGCATGGAAAAAGGGATGAAGGTGGGTATCGGCGCGCTGGCCCTGGCCATTGCCGGACTGGCCCTCGGCGGCGGTGGCGTGGCCGGTCAGGCACTGGTGACCGGTTCAATGGCTGCCAGTCAGGCCCTGAATCTGCACTTCAGCCGCCAGGACGAGGAAGAGGCCGACCTCCTCTCCTATGGCTGGATGAAGAAGATGAACAGAGATCCGGTTGCCATGGAAAAGATGTTGAAGACCATGCGCAGGATCACCCGCTATCGCATGGACAATATTCCCCCCTATCTGCTCACCCACCCCGATCCCGAGGCCCGTCTGGGATATGTGCAGTCCCTGCTTGCCATTGAAAAAGCACCTGTGAGCGGGAAAATTCAAGTAACAGATAATTTTGCATTTTTACGCTTCAAGTACCGGATTCTTTCGCAGATCGAAGATGATGGTCAGTTCCGGACCTTTCTGGTTGCTAAAATTTCTGACCCCCAGGCCACTCCCTTCCAAAGAACCATGGCCAAGTATGGTCTGTCCCAGGTGGAAAGGGAGGCAAGCAACTTTGAACGCAGTCAGGCCTTGCTGCGGGAGGTGATTGCTGCCTTTCCGGACAAATCCATCCTGCTGGTTGATCTTGCCCGCGGAGAACTGGCGATGGGCAACAAGGACGAGGCCCTGGAACTGAGCCTGAAGGCATGCAAACAAAATCCGGCAGACCTGTGGGCTGTGTTTCAACTTGCCAAGGTTGAACTGGAGCTTGGCCACAGCAAAGAGGCAGAGGTAAATCTCTTTACTGTGGCCCGAGAGATACCCGAATATTCCAAGGTGTATTTTGAGATCGGCAAACTCAGGACAAGCCAGGAAAAGAAGGGTGAGGCATCCTATTATCTGGGTAAATACTATCTCTATGAGGGACGTGTCAAGCTTGCCAGGGAAAATTTTGAGCGGGTTGTCAAAGACGCGTCTCTGCCTCTTCATATTCTTGAAGATGCCGTGGAAATGCTGGCGACAATTAAACGTCTGGAAAACGGATCTGGTTCATAAAGGGACAAGAAAAAAGAATGATCAGGAGGAAAAAAGCGGGTGAAGGCCGTTACATTGTGAGATTTACGTTTTATGGGTCAAATAGATCAGGAACTCGCTGTTTCCCTTGGGGCCGACAATGGGGGAGCGGACAACTCCCTGGCAGCTCAGTCCAAGTTTCTGGGAGAAGAGCTGGATCTTGCTGATGGCCTCATCGTGGAGGAGCGGGTCGAGAACGACACCGCCCTTGGGGACTTTCCCTCTGGACAGTTCAAACTGGGGTTTGATCAGGGTAATCAGGTGGGTCTCTGTTCCAAAAAGGGGGAGCAGGGGGGGAATCAGTTTGGTCAGGGAGATAAAAGAGGAGTCAATGACTGCCAGATCAAGGGGCTCAGGTATCTGATTTTTGCTGATCTTCCGGGCGTTGAAGCGTTCAATTACCATGACCCGCTGGTCCTGCCGCAGTTTCCAGTCAAGTTGGCCATAGGCGACATCCACTGCATACACCTTACGTGCTCCATGCTGGAGCAGGCAGTCGCTAAAACCGCCGCTTGAGGCGCCAATGTCAGCGCAGATCTGCTCTGTCGGGTCATAGGAAAAGGCATCGAGTGCGCCTTTCAGCTTCAGGCCGCCTCGGGAGACATAGGGACAAGTCGCCTTGACCTGAATTGTGACATCAGGGGCAAACAAACAACCCGCCTTATCTGCCAGTTGTTCATTGACCAGAACCTGGCCCGCACCTATCAGCGCCCTGGCCTTGACCAGGGTCTCGGCCAGGCCAAGGGTGACAAGGAGCTCGTCAAGTCTTTGTTTCACAGGACGCGCAGCTCTTCCTTATAGGGAAGAGAGCTTGCTCTTGGCCTGCCCGGCCTCGGGACTGGAGCCATATGAACTAATTATTTTCTGGTAGATGATCTTGGCGGTTTCCTTGTCCGAGAGTTGTTCAAAGGCCATGCCTTGTTTGAGGAGGGCAGCAGGCGTTTTCGCATCTTTCGGGTGGCTGGCGATGATCTTTTGATACTGGAGGATGGCCTGATCGTATTCTTTCTGCTGGTAGAGACATTCTCCCATCATGTAACGGGCCTGGATGGCCTTGGCACCACTGCCGTTTTTGTCGATATAGGATTCAAACAGCTCGAAGGCATTCTGGTAATTTCCTGCCTTGTAATTCTCTTCTGCCTGATTGAAAAGATCATCGGCAGGTGCTGCCGCGGTCTGTTGCGGTTCTTTTTTCGGGGACTTTGCCGATGGGGGCGTAGCGGGAACTGCTGCGGCTGCCTCGTCGTCGGAAACTGGTTCAGTTACCGACTGGGGGGCAGGCAATCTTGCGGGCGGAGCGGCTGCCACTTCGGGCTTCGCCGATACCGGCTTTGAGCTCTTGATCTGTTTTTTCCGTTCAGCCTTCAAATGGGCAATATCGCTTCCAGAGGGATAATCCCTTTGGGACTGGTTGCTTCCCGTCATTTTCACCTTTAACCGTGCCGCTTCCGCAGCCTCGGCCGCGGCGCTGGCCTTTCGCTCCGCCTCATGTACCCTTGCCGCCTGGAGGGCCGCCATGTTGTCCTGCTGTTGCTTGAGTTGCTCATTGAGCTGGGTTATCTTGATATCGGTCTCGGAGGATTGCTTGGAAACTACTTCCTGGAGTGAGTTCCCCAGCTCTTTGTTTTGTTCCTGAAGCTGACGATTGGCAACGGCTGTTGCCTCAAGTTCACTCTTCAGCGCCAGAAGCTCCTGTTGCATTTCAGTTAACTGTCCCGATGAAGTGGCTTGCTTCTTCCTCATCTCGGTAACAGTTTTGGCCTGCATATCTTCCAGTTTTTTATTCACCGCCCGCAACTGATAGGAGAGGGTTCTGACCTCATCCTGACTGGCGCATTGGACAAGAAAAGGGGACAGGAAGAGAAGAACAATTAGAGTACAAAGTGTTTTATTCATAGCAGTTACCTGTTAATGATATTTTTTTAATAAAATATTATTTTTTAGAGGACCAGCGGGGATAGGTCTGGTTGCCTTTTAAAGAGAAAAGTTGGCGCTGATAGCTGCCGTTTTTGAGGACGGCATAAATTTTCTGAGCGCCACCTTCACGTTTGGAGAAGATCAGTTGCCTGCCGTCAGGAGACCAGTCCGGTGATTCGTGTTGACCTGCGTCTTTTGTGACCTGGAAGGCTGTGGCGCCTGCCACCGGTGGCATAGTGCATATCTGATAGGAACCATTGAGCAGACTGGAGAATGCCAGAAGATCCCCCTTGGGAGACCAGGACGGCTCGGCATTTTCTGTCCCCTTGAAGGTGAGTCTCTGCACATTTTTACTCCCAAGGTCCATGAGATAGAGCTGGGGCTTGCCGCTGCGGTCAGAGACAAAGGCGATTTTACTGCCGTCAGGTGACCAGGCTGCCGAGACATTGATCCCCGAGCGTTTGGTAAGCTGTTCAAGAACGTTCCCCTGACGGTCAAGTATGTAAAGATCAGGATTCCCGTCCTTGCTCATGGTCAGTACCATTCTTTGCCCATCCGGGGACCAGCCGGGAGCAAGATTCATCCCCTTTCTGCCGGAGAGGAGCTGGGTTGAGGTATTTTGGCTGAGATCAGTGATATAGAGGTTCTGATTGCCCTTATGATAGGAGGTATAGCTGAGACTCCGGCCATCGGGGGTAAAACGGGGCGAGATCACCAGATTCCGATGGCGGGTAACCTGTCTTATCTGGTCGCCGAGGATGTTTGTCAGGTAGGCCTCTTTGGCGCCGCTGCTGTCTGAAATAAAGGCTATCTGGCTGGAGGCGATTCCTTGTTCGCCTGTGAGTTCCTTGATGACGCTGTCGCAGAATCTGAAGATTATCTCCTGTTTCTGAGCGGTCGTTCCCGAATATTTTTTGCCCAGAACCATATTTCCGTTTGCCACATCCAGAAGCCGCATCTCATAATTGATCCCGGCTGGCGAGAGGGTGTAGCTGCCCAGGATGATATAATCAGCGCCGAGTTGTTTCCAGTCGGGAGAGCCGGAGCCGGAATAACTCTGGTTGGGAATGATGGAAATAATGCCATGAAATTCCAGCGCTTTTTCCAGGGTGTTGGCCAGTTCACGGCCAAGGGCCTGTGAGGCGCCGGACTGGGTCGTGCTGGTGAACCAGGGAACGGCCATGTTGATCTTCCGTGTTCCCGAGGCGGTAATGTCAAGATAGACCTTGCCATCCGCCAGGGCGGAAGGGACGGTAGTGCTCAGGATCAGGAAGAGACCGAGGATGAGTGTAACTGAAGAGCGAATCGTTTTCATGATGTCATGAGGGGATAAAGGGAAAAAATAAGGAAATTCCAATTTCCATAGAATGTACCACCGATGGATTAAAAAATCACTGAATTCCGCTTGGCTTGAAACGGAGTCCTACTTCAAAACGCTGTTTCTGCAGGGCCGACGGCGGTGCGGGTAGAGGGTTGGCTGCCTCCAGGGTCTTGAGGACAAACTGATCAAAAAGCCTGTCTCCTGACTCCTGCTCAAAGACTTGGCTGACGATCTGGCCGTCGCTGGCAATGGTGATGCTGACGACTGCTAGAAGATTCGGGTCCCAGGTCTTGACGTCGGGGGGCTGCCAGTACTGTTGTATGTGGCCCATAATTGTCGCATAATACTGTTGTTCCAGTATACCCATGTTTTGTGCATTACCGGCGCCGGTCTGAGAGGATGTCTGGGAGGAACTGGCGCTGGTTGTGGCCCGAAGCTGATCCGCCACGGCATTTCTGGCATCTGCCGCCGCAATCCTGGCCTCCATCTCCGCCCTTCTGGCCGCCTCACGGGCCGCAGCCAGCTGGCGCTGCTGTTTGATGGTTTCCTGGGCTGTTTTTTCTCTTTTTGCTTCTTGTTTTGCCTCTTCCTTGAGCTTCTTGGTAATGCTTTTTAACTCGTCTTTGCGAATTCTGGCATCTTCAGCCCTGGTGTCAGGGATCTCCTTGACTGCTTTCTTCAGTTTTTGTTTTAAGGGCTTGATCGATATGGCCTCGGCTGGCGCCGGAGAGGCGACCGGTTCAGGCGCCACTGCCGGCTCTGGAATTGGGACAGGGACGGGCGGTGGGGGCTCCACGGGAAGAGGAATCTGTTTGGTCACCTCCGGCTTGATTGTTTCAGCAGGCTTGGGTGGGACCGGAGGAGCCGTTTCCTTCTTCGCCGCCTGTTTTATTGCTTGTTTCACAGCCGGGGCTGCCGATTCTTTTTTGGCAGAGGGTTCCCCCATGCTGACCAGATCAATGGTGGTGATCTCCGGGATGATGGTCTGTTGATGCATCAGTCCAGGCAGAATCATGGCGCAGAACAGGACCAGAAGATGGAGACCGACCGCAAGGTTGATAGGCAGCTTCCACTCGCTGGGCGGGGTATGTGTAGACATATGATTCCGAGACACGTTACTGATTTTTTTCAATTTGTTTGGTGATCATTCCCAGCTTGATGAATCCAACGGACTTGATGTCATCCATAATTGAGGCTACTAAGCCATAGGTGACATTTTTATCCGCCTTGAGCAAAATAAGTTCATCTTTTCCTTTTTCAGTAAATATCTTGGTCAGTTGATCACGTAAGATCGCCTGGGTGTATTCGATTTTACCAAGCATGATCTTGCCGTGCTCATCAATGCTCATACCAAAGGATCTTCTTTCTGCCGCAGTTCATCTGCTCTGGTTTCCGGCAGATCCACTTTCAGCTCCCTGGGTCATCATCGGGGCCGTCACCATGAAGATGATGAGCAGCACCAGCATGACATCCACCAAGGGTGTTACATTAATTTCGGCAACCAGCCCTCTCGACCCATTTCCCCTGCTTGATCCCATTCCCATTTTATTCGTGTCCAGTTAAAAATAAATTATGAATTAAGAATTACTATTACGTAATTTTTAAAGACGAATCGTAATTCGTAATTCGTAATTATATTGTCCGTTATCCGCGGCCTATCATATCGCGCTCAACCAGGTTGAGAAAATCGGTGGAGAAATTCTGCATCTCGCCGTCGATATAGGTCAGTTTATTCGCGAAATAATTATAGAAGATAACTGCCGGAATGGCAACAGCAAGGCCCGCGGCTGTTGCGATCAGGGCCTCGGAGATACCAGGGGCGACAACGGCCAGGGAGGCCGAGCCGCGCTGGCCGATATCGTGAAATGAGGCCATGATACCCCAGACCGTGCCGAAAAGACCAATAAAGGGGGCAGCGCTGCCGGTGGTAGCGAGAAAGGGCAGGTATCTTCCCATTTCAGTGATCTGCTGGGATTCTGCCTTGCGGATGGCCCGTTTCAAATTATCCATGGTGGCCAGCTGCATGTCCAGGGTTTCCGGCTGAGTGCTGCCATCCTTGCGGCTGCGGATCTTGTTGATTTTCTGCAGCTCTGTAAATCCTGCCGAAAAGATAGCCGCCTCGGGACTGTACTCATATTCCTGGGCTGTGTCATAGGCATCGCTGAGCTTGCTTGAAGACCAGAAGGCCTCAAGAAAATCCTGGGTATCTGTGGAGACTTTTTTAAACAGGCGTGCCTTTATAAAGACAATGGACCAGGAAATTACCGAAAAAAGCAGGAGAACAAACATGACCAGTTGTCCAACTGGACCGGCATGTAAAATCATATTGGTGATAGAGAGTTGCACGTGTGTCCATCCTATAGGTAATGGGTAGTTTATTTCTGCTCTGATACAAAAGTATTGGTGGCAGGTTTATGTTGTTTTGAAATGACTGTCAATGATAATGGTGCGAACGATCCAGGAAGAATCGTAAGGGAAGGGTCAAAAAAGGATGTCCATTTCCTGATAAGCCATAACTCTATTGAGTGGTGTGCCTGTGGATATTTGGGCCAGATTTATTTTAAGTAGAATACTTTATTTTGCTAAAATATCAACTGCTGGATTCATTACATACTTTTTCCTGCAAGCCATCCAGCTGTTCTTTATACTCATCGACTGAAGTGATCATTCCGCATCACGTGCAGACGGCCTTGACGTAGTGTCAGCGCCCTTTCAGGTACACTTTTTCCTGATTACAGTAGATGCAGATAAAAGCAGGTTCGCTGTCGTTTATGACTGGCGATTGTGGAGCTGAATCATTCATGGCTCAGGGTGTTGCTGAGGGTGCAGGAAAAATCAACCTGGACGGCAATCTTTTCTTTGACGCGCAGGACTCCTTTCAGAAACCAGGAACCGGCAACTTTTTCTTTCAGCTTCACCTGCATCCTGATGATGCTGCCCGGTCCCACAGGACGTCTGAAACGGGCCCCGCCGATGCGGGTGAGGACAGGAACTCCGTGATGTGTTTCCGGCGCGTCCTGCAACATTCGGGCAATGAGCAGGGCTCCGGTCTGGAACAGGGCCTCGCAGAGGATCACCCCCGGCAGGATGGGTTGCTCAGGGTAATGTCCTTGAAAGATGTCAAGGTCTTCCGGGATGTCCTTTTCAGCAACCATGGTTCCCTCCTCATAACTGATGATCCTGTCGACCCAGAGAAAAGGCGGACGGTGCGGGATCAGGGCGGTGATGAGCGGGTCAATGGTCATGGAGATTCCAGCAGGTAGTTGAGTCGAATCATAAGCCTCCGTTGACTTCCAGCACGGCGCCGGTAATGTAGGAGGCCTGGCGGCTTGCAAGGAAAAGAACCGCGGCCGCCACTTCTTCTGCAGTGCCAAAACGGCGCATGGGGACCAGCTTTTTGTGTGCCGCCAGCTGCTCGGCGTTCAGGTCGTCAAGGAATTCTGTGGCGATAAAGCCGGGCGACACACAGTTGACGGTGATCTTCTTGCGCGCTGTTTCCTGGGCCAGACTCCGGGTCATGCCGATCTGTCCGGCCTTGGAGGCCGCGTAGTTGGCCTGACCCGCAAAACCGAGATGGGCAACGGGCGAGGTGATATTGATGATCCTGCCATATTTCTGTTTCATCATCAGCAGGACTGCCTGCTTGGACATATTAAAGGTGCCGGTGAGGTTGACATCGATCACCTGCTGCCAGTCCTTGCTGTCCATGAGGGCCAGGAGCCCATCGCGGCGGATGCCGGCATTGTTGATCAGGATATCAATGGTGTCCAGCTCATCCTCCACCTGCCGGAAGAACTCCTCGACCTGTCTGCTGTCCGCGACATCGCACTGGTGCAGCTGCAGCCTGTCTCCGAACTGATTGCATTCCTCGGCAAAGTCCCTGGCCGCGTCACTGTTGCTGCCATAGATGCCGATGACTTGGGCACCGGCACTGAGAAAGGCCAGGCTGATGGCCCGGCCCAAGCCCCGGCTGGCCCCGGTGACAACAACTTTCTGATTCGTAAAGGAATTCATGGTCTCTGATTATACACTGCGGATATAGCCGTCAACATCATTGGAGACGATGACCCCGTAATTGATTGCCCCAAGCCAGCCGGACATGATGATCCCCACCGATCCCACGTGAAAGAGCCCGGGAATCTCCTTGAAAATGGAGCGGGAGACGGCCAGGCCCTCAAATTTGGTGCCGAAGGAGGTGCCGCGGGTATGCAGGGTGTAGCGGTTGAAGGTCTTGGGCGTTGCCGCCTCCAGCCAGTCGATCTTATCGTTTACTTCCGGAAAATAGCGATTCAGATCCACCAGGGTGCGTTCGATGAGGGCCTGTTTCTCAGTTTCATAGGCGGCCGGGGTGAGTCTGCTCCAGTCATCATAGCGGCTGTTCATGGAGGCGACAATGGTGTGGCGATCGTGACCCGGTCGTGTCTTCGGGTAATAGATCGAGAAGGTCTTGGAGCGGGTGTGCATGTCGAGCAGCTCGGATGAGTCAAAGGTGGACGCGGTGGAGGTGAAGAGGAGATCGCCCCTGTCCTCGATGTCGGCATCCTTTTTCAGCCCGATATAAACCTGACAGCTGGAGTTGTTGACCCGGACCGCGTCGGCCTTTTCCAGAAAACCCTCACTGAAGACATCACGGCCAGCCAGATCATAGATGGTATTGGTGATGCCGCTGTTGGAGACCACGGCCGGGGCGGTGATCACCCTGCCGTTGACCTCAACCCCACGGACCTTGCCCTTTTCCACCAGAATCCGCTCCACCTTGGCGCTGGTGCAGATCATCACCCCGTGTCGTTCCAGGTCCTCGGTCATCATCTGGATGAGCCGGTCCGTGCCGCCCTCGAAGGTGAAGACCCCTTTGTTCATGAAGTTGGAAAAGACAATGCCGTAGGTGATGGCCGGATCGTCAAGGGTGGAACCGTTGGCATAGGTGATGGGCTCCATGAGCAGGCGATGCACATCGCTGCGGCCGGGAAAAAACTCTTCAAAGAGTTCCCTGGTGGTCATGGCCTGATCATCGTAAAAGTTCATCCCGGCCACGGTGGCAAAAAAACGGTCGATGACGGCCTGGGGAATCCTGAATTTCTTATTGAGCAGGCCGGTGAAGTCAACACGGTCAAAGCTGGTTTTCAGGGAAAACTGGGGGTTGTCAAAGACGATATTCTTGAGCTGGACAATGGAGCTGGTGATCTCCTTGGTCCAGTATTTTTTGCAGGTCTTGACCATGCCGTAGGGAAAACCATGCAGGGAGACGTCGAAGATATGGCCTTTGCGCTTGAACCAGGTGGCCAGCCCCCCAAGCTGGTGGTGAAACTCCAGGAGCAGGACCTTATGGCCGCAATAGGAGAGACGCTTGGCCGTGGTCAGGCCGCCCAGGCCGGAGCCGATAACAATCACATCGTAGTGGTCAGCTGCTTTTTCTAAGGAAAAGGGCATGGGATTGATTTATTTGTATCTGTTTACAGTCGGGACAGAATATGTTGGTTGACCATGGAGACACCACTCAGCATCGATCCTACAATACCGAGAAAACCCTGATCGGTGCCGGCAAGAAAGAGATTGTGATAGCCAATGTCGCCATCCTTGATCTTGTCGGGACAACCGTAAATAGCACCTTCTTTTTTGGCGGTAAAGCGTTCGATGGTCACGGGGGTGAAGGTATCCTCATATACAATAGATTGCTTGAAATTACCAATTATTTTCTCGAGGGCCGCCTTCGAGTGGGTGGCCGTTTCCATCTTGGCCGCAAGGTAGGCGGGTTTGTCGGCGGCAAGAGTCTTCCATTGAAGATAATCGGCAAGATGGGTGGCGCGAACCTCAAGGTGCGGCTGGTCGTCCAGTCCCTGAAAGTTCCCCGGAAAGCAGATAACGCCGCTGTCATAATCGACACGCCCTGCAGGCCGCTGGTAAAGGAACTTTTTATTGGTATTGTAAAATATAATGGTCCTGTCCTTGGGGAGAATATCCCGACTGTCAGGGGACAGCCGGAAGATGGATTCCACAAAACCAAGACGTGGGTGTTTCTTTGGAACAGGGGGAACATCAAGGCAGGCCAGGGTCTCTTCATGGCCAATGGTGGAGATCAGGGCGTCGCATTCGATCACCTCTCCGTCTGCCAGCTCGACTCCCGTCACCTTTTTGTCCTGATGGATGATTCTGGCAACAGGGGCCTGCAGGCGGATATTGCCGCCAAACTTTCCATACTGCCGGAGCAGGATGTCCAGGAAATCCTTGATGCTGCCTTCAGGCCGGAACATCCCTTCCAGGAATATAGCCCGAAACATGATCACAAACTGGCCCAGATCCATGTCGTTTTCAATACTTGACCCGTAATACATCAGGGGGCAGAGCAGCATATCGACCAGGAGCGGGTCATCGAGTGTTGAGGCCAGAAAGGTCCGGGCAGAACGGAAAGGCGCTGCCTTGAACGGGTCAAATTCCTCGATGCTCTGCAGCAGCCTGGTCAATCCGGGTACGCTTCGGGGGAATTTGCTTACAATCTCATTGTGCAGGAACTCGAAATTGTTGGTGAAGGTCAGACTTTCCTGGTGGAGAAAAGAGATCTCGCTCGTGATCTGTTCATGAAAGGTGAAGTCCTTGCGTCGCAGTTTCAGCTGGCGAAGCAGGCGGTTGAGCGGCGAGTTTTTATCGTCGGGCGGAGCAAAATTGGTGATGGCATGGAGGCCGGTCTCAAAGAGGGAGTTGTTGCGGTAATAAAAGGAGTTGAGGCCACCGACGCGCGAGTGTTTTTCCAGGATCAGGACTCCCGGATTGAATCGGGCAAAACGAATAGCGGCGGCCAGCCCCGAGAGACCGCCGCCGATGATCAGCAGAGGAACGTGCACCTTTAGACGTTTTTGAGAAGTGGTTCCAGGTAGTTGGCGCAGCTGTCAAGGGAGGCCAGCTGCGGATAGTCTTCTTCTGGGATCTGTAATTTATGGCGCTTGCGGAGCTCCATCACGATATCAAGAAAATCCATGGAATCAAGGTCCAGCTGGTCACGCAGGGGCTGGTCCGACTGTAGCGCCTCAAAATCGGCATCTTCATCTATATCTTTGATGATCTCGAGAATGAGATCTTTAATATCGTCACGTGTCATATTGTCTCCGGATTCGATTACTCATTCAAGGATACCCCTGAAAAGAGTGCTTTTGTCTCTATTATTGGACATGAATTGGTCTGAACAAGGGTATTTGTCAGGAAAACCTTTCTTTATACCATACCCTGCTAATCTTTTTCATGGTTTTTTTTGAGAGGACCCTTTAGCCTCCGTATTTTTTAACAATGGTAACGGAATTGATGCCAACCATGCCAAAAGAGCTGTTGAGAATAGTGGATACGGACGGAAGCTGTACCGGCTTGTTGATGACCATGTTGGGCAGGGCGCATTCCGGGTCCAGATTGGTGATATTGATGGTGGGGTGCACACTGTTATCTTCAAAGGCGGGCAGATTACCGGCAAGTTCAAGGACCCCGGCAGCCCCCATGGCATGACCAATGATGGATTTGGTGTTGTTGATATGGGCGGATGGCGCCTCGGCAAATACCTGGCGGATGGCCTTGCACTCTTCAATATCTCCCTGCCGGGTGCCGGTGGCATGGGTGTTGATGATATCGATATCGCAGGGTTTGAGTCCGGCGCGGTCCAGCGCCTGCTGCATACACTCTGCCTGTCTCGGGCCATAGGGGAGCACAAAATCGCGGGCATCGGAGTTAATGCAGTAGCCGACAATCTCTCCATAGATCCTGGCCCCGCGTTCAAGGGCATTCTCCAGACGTTCCAGGACGTAGATGGCACCCCCCTCCGAGATCACGATCCCGTTTCTCTCCATGTCAAACGGCCGGCAGGCCCTGCGCGGATCATCTGCCTCAGCGAGTGCACCCTGGGCCTTGAAACTGGCAAATATTCCAAAGGAACCGGTTGATTCTGATATGCCACCGGCGAGGGCCATGTCCACTTCACCCAGGCGGAGCATCTGCACGCCCTGAATCAGAGAGGCATTGCCGGCGGCACAGGCCGCGCCGATGGCGTAATGGGGGCCGGTAATCCCCAGACTCATGGTAATCTCGCCGGCAGGATTGTTGAGGACGGTTCGGGGGTTGTGATGGTGCGTCCAATACTTTACGTCATAATTATACTGACTGATGTTGTAGATTTCATTTTCTGTCTCCACAGTGCCATGTTCGGTAAGGCCCACATAGACGCCGATGCGGGAGCAGTCATAGTAATCAATGTCGAGCGCTGCATCGGCCATGGCCTCGTGGGCGCAATAGACTCCAATACAGCCCGCCCGGGTGCCCCGTTTGTTGTCTTTTTTCTTACGGTATCTGGTCTCGTCAAAGGTGCAGATGCCCGCGGGCGCCGGTCCAAAATAGCGGAGATCGATCTCTTTGATGGCGCTGGTTCCGGCCATGAGCTGCTTACGAAAGTCCTTGAGATTGTCAGAGCCCGGCGCGGTCAGACCGATTCCTGTTATGACGATTCTTTGCTGATTGCTCTTCATATGGTTGATTGACGAATGGATGTGAGCTTATTATAACTTAGGTTAAGTTGCTTTAAAGTAGCTTAAAAAATCAGACTGAAAGATTCTATATTTAGGATATATTGCTTGATAATTCAAGAGGAATACATGGCGGGATGGAAAAAGTGGGATGCCATGAATATGCAAATCCGGTTTTGGAGAAGGAAAAATGGATGATTCTGTATATGATGTGGCGATTATTGGCGCCGGTCCGGCCGGGATTCAGGCCGCAATCCATGCGGTTCGCAAGAAATGCAGGGTCTTGCTGCTGGGACGGAGTGAGCGGAGTTCGCTCTATTCTGCCCATGTGGAAAACTATGCCTGCGTGGAAGGGGTGAAAAGTGGCCAGGAGCTGCTGGAGGTGGGGCTGGCCCAGGTGAGGAGATTTGGTGCCGAGTTGATGGAAGACGATGTGTTGAAGGTCCAGCAGAAAGATGCACTATTTGCACTTGAACTGGAAGGCGGCGCCACGATCACCAGCCGCACTCTTATCTTTGCCACAGGCACGGCCAGAAAAAAACTGAAGGTCCCTGGTGAAAAAGAATTTTCCGGCCGCGGGGTTTCCTATTGCGTCGATTGTGACGCCAATTTTTACCGGAAGGCCACGGTGGCGGTGGTCGGCAATGCCAGCGCCGCCATTGGCGGGGCCTTGACCCTTACCGGCTATGCCTCGAAGGTCTATCTGGTGAGTCAGGGACTGGTGGCCTCAGCCGATCTGCTGGCGAAGCTGAAAGGCTCCACAGTCGAACTCCTGTCGGGAACCTGGGTCAAGGCGATCCAGGGCGAGAAGGCAGTGCAGTCCATTCTCCTTGAAAACGGGAAAGAGGTGATGGTCGATGGAGTTTTCATCGAACTCGGGGCCAAAGGGGCCATGGAACTGGCCCTGGAAATTGGGGTTCAACTTGATATGGACACCATGACCCATATTGAAACCAATAAGCTGGCAGAGACCAATGTCCCTGGTGTCTATGGAGCCGGAGATATCACCGGCTCTCCCTATCAGATGGCCAAGGCGGTTGGCGAGGGTTGTGTCGCCGGAATGGAGGCTGCTAATTTTGCCAGGAAACAGAAGGCTGAAAGTCTCTAATGCGGGCTAACGCCCGCAACCCAAGACTGAAGACTGAAGGCTGAAGGTAGCGGGCCGTCGGCCCGTCTGTTGTTTCCTTCAGCCTTCAGTCTTCAGTCTATTAATCTGAACATTATGAAAACGGTTGCCTGAATTTCTTGTTTTTTTTGACAGGAGTTCAGGAGTAAGGCTCTATGTTTTTATGGCTCTCTCTGAAATCAGTAAAATAAAAAAATGAACAGAGCGGGGAGGATGCCTTTCAGGCATTCCCTTTATCTTTCATGGCAATTTGCTGTTTTCCGGCAAAATCCATCATCCGCTGGATGGGGATCAAGGCCTTCCGACGGATCTCTTCATCAATGGTGATTTCGTGAGCGCCGGACTCCAAAACCTGGAGCAGACTCCGTAAACCGTTCATGGCCATCCAGGGGCAACGCTGACAACTCTCACAGCTGCCCCCCAGGCCGCCGCTGGGTGCCTCAAGAAAAGTCTTGCCGGGCGAGGCCTGCCTCATCTTATAAAAAATACCCGGTTCGGTGGCGACGATGAACTCCTGGACCTCAGAGTTTAATGTGGCCGTGATCAAGCCGGTGGTGGAGCCAACCACATCGGCCAACGCCACCACCTCTTCAGGCGATTCGGGATGGACCAGAACCTGGGCCTTCGGATACTTTTTTTTCAGCATCCTGATACCCTCGGCCTTGAACTGCTCGTGAACCACGCAGCTGCCCGGCCAGATCAGCATTTCTACGCCGGTTTCCCTCTGGACATAGGAACCAAGATGACGATCCGGGGCCCAGAGAACCTTCTCGTTCCGGCTGGCCAGGTATTTGATGATCGGCAGGGCAATGCCGGAGGTGACCACCCAGTCCGCCCTGGCCTTGACCGCAGCGCTGGTGTTGGCATAGACCACGCTGGTGTAATCCGGATGGGCATCACAAAACTCGGTAAAAAGCTCTGCTGGACACTCCAGATCCAAGGAGCAGGTGGCCTCGATATCAGGCATCAGGACCCTTTTTTCCGGATTGAGTATCTTGGCGGTCTCTCCCATAAAACGAACCCCGGCAACGATTAAGGTGGAAGCTGGATGTCCATGGCCAAAGCGGGCCATCTCCAGGGAGTCGGCAACAGTGCCGCCGGTCTCCTCGGCCAGTTGCTGCAGATCATCAGAGGTATAATAATGGGCCACCAGGACCGCGTCCTGCTCCTGTAAAAGCCGTTTGATCCGGGCTCGCAGGGCCTCACGTTCCCCAGGTTCATATTCGGCATTCTGACGTGCCGCCGCAGCCCAGGCCCGATCAAGAAGGCCCTGATCGACAAGGGGTAAGGTCGGGAATTTGACAGGTTGATTCTCTGTATTTGTTGTCATAATTGTTCCTTAAAGGAAAACCGGTCAAGTCAAGAACTTGTCCCGTTATTTCCGGAGGCATGATTTAGAGAGTAACGATTTCATTTTCCTGAAAATGACGATGCGGAGCTGAGGTCATCTTCCGTTTCTTTCTCTTTTGCAAATCTGTTTACCATTTCCCTTCCCCCCTGTCACCCTTCCGTTCCAGCGCGCATGTGCTTTTCAGATAGTCCAACCCGGCGTGATTGGTCAGGTCAAGATGAATGGGAGTGACTGAGATATAGCCGGCGCTGATGGCATTGGCGTCCGTATCCTCGCCCGGATCGAGATGGGGCGTGCCGCCTCCTAGCCAGTAATGTTTGCGTCCCCAGGGATCAAATGTCTCCTGAATGGCATTTTCCCACAGCCTTCGGCCCTGGCGGGTGACTTTTACTCCGAGTATAGTCTCAACTGCCGGGATATTGGCATTGAGAAGGGTGTTTTCCGGCAGCCCCTTGTTCATGATGATGGCGGCAAGCCAGGCGGCAACCTCCCCGGCGGCAGTGAAATCAAAGGGGTGGGTTCCGGCCAGGGAGACCGCCAGGGATAGAATCCCGTACATGGTTCCCTCCACTGCCGCGGATACCGTTCCTGAATAGGCTATATCGTCACCCAGATTGGGGCCGGGATTGATGCCCGAGACCAGGAGATCCGGTTGCTGTTCCAGTATTTTTTTCAAGCCGATGGCCACGCAGTCGGTGGGGGTGCCGTCCAGGGAGTAAAAATCCTCCCGGACCCTGGTGACCTTCAGGGGACGATTCATGGTCAATGAGTGCGATACCGCGGAATTGTCCCGATCGGGGGCGACTATCACGCAACGGGCCAGGGGGCGCAGGGCTGATGCGAGGACCTGGAGGCCGGGGCTGTGGATTCCATCGTCGTTGGTAATGAGAATAAGCGGCATATGCGTCCAGCTCTTTGGTGTTTAGGGGAAGATGTTAAATAGATCCGGTCAGGGCAAAGGCAAGTGCACGGTGAACAGGGCGCCGCCCAGATCCGAGCGGCCCACCGCAATGGTGCCATGATGGGCCATGACGATCTGTTTGACAATGGCCAGCCCCAGCCCGGTTCCTTCAACCCGTCTGGTAAAAAAAGGCTCAAAGATCTTCTCCCGGTACTCTTCTTCAATGCCTGTGCCGTTATCACCGACTCGCAGGATGACTTCTCCCTGGTTTTCGGAGATATTCAGCTCTTCAGCTTCAATTCTGAGATGCTCCGCACCTTGAGGACAGAATGGCAGGGCGTTGTGGATCAGCTGACTGAGCAGAGTGAAGATCTGGTGCTGGTCTGCCCAGAGTGAGCATTCTGGAGCAACATCGATCTGGAGCGTGCAGCTCACCGGCCATACAGGATCTGCCTGGGAGACCTGGATGACTTCCTTCAGACATTTCTTCAGGGAAAACCATTCACGTTCCACCGTGTCCGGTCTGGCGAATTGAAGAAAATCGGAGATGGTCTCGGTCATGCGGTTCGATTCGCGGAGGATGATATTGATGAGCGCCCGGTTGGTCTTTTGCTCGAGGGAACGGGGCAGGGTTAACTCATTGGCAAGGACCTGGGCCGATCCGGAGATGGCCGTGAGTGGATTCCTGAAATCATGGGCAATGCCGGCGCTGATCCGTCCGATGGCAGCCAGCTTCTCAGTATGACGCATCTGCTGCTCCAGACGTTCGACCTCGCTGATATCCTGAATGGTCAGGACCTTGCAGTTCTCTTCCTGGCGCGTTTCATGCTCAGGAATTGCCGGTTCTGTTGAGGCTTTCAGTCTGGCACAGGAGTAGCCCACCCTGATCTTCACGCCATCCCGGCGCACAAGATCGGCCGTGAGGCGCGATCCCGTGTTGCGCAGCTCCAGGGTTGGAAAGAGCTCGGAAAAGGGCTGCCCGGAGAGATCATTCGGCAGGTAACCGGTGATGTGGCCAATGGCATTATTGGCCGAAGTGATGCGGTAGCTGTCATTGATGGTGATAATGCCGGTGGCGATATCATCAAAGATCCGTTTGTAAAGGAGGGAGAGATTGTCAAAGCTTCTGACCGTATCGGAAAGTGCGGCCTCGGTCTTGACCAGTCGGCGCGCGAAGATGGCGCTGAGGATGGCTGCCAGAAACAAGGTCAATCCCAGAACGGCAAAATGGTTGAGACTGGTGAGAAGGTTCTGCTGTTTAAAAAACTCATAGCCATTGAGGTAGTCAGGATAGATTCTCAAATGTTCAAGCCCGAGAGTCAGACCGTATTGCATACTGGCTGCGGCTGCAGCTATCAGGCCGCCTTTACCCGGAAAGATCAGGCCGCCGGCAATGATGGGAAAAAAATAGAGGGGAGTGAAAGGGGAGTATGAGGAGCCGGTGGCATAGATCAGGATGGTGACGAGAAAGATATCGAGTTGATTCTGGAACAGGCCAAAATGGTGACTTTCTCCCTTGCAGGTCAGCAGGAAATAGGCTGAACCGATGGCGGAGAGATAGACGCAGCAGATAAAGAAAAGGAGCCAGTAATAGGGAGGGAGAATGAACTCATGCTGACCGTTCTGGAGAAATAAGCTGATTCCGAAGAGCAGGGTATAGAGGACAACCCGCAGCAGGAGCATCCACAGAAGTTGGCCTTTCAGCAGGTTGTCCGGGGAGATACCATTTTGCAGAGGCCGGGTGATGAAGGTCTTGATGTTCATAATAGCCGCTCAGATATCCTGTCTATACATCTTCGATACCATATTTCTTGATTTTGTAGCGCAGGGAGCGAAAGCTGATGCAAAGCAGTTCAGCCGCCCGCATCCGGGAGTGGTTGCTTTTTTCCAGGGCAAAGCTGATAATCCTTTTTTCCAGGTCATTGATAACTTCTTCGAGGCCCCGTTCAAAGAGCTCTTCCTTGCTGGCCACGGCCTGAAACAGGGGGTCGGCGACGCTGATGTTTCTTTTCTCTGTATGGTGCGCGGAAAGGGTCAGACTCTCAGGCAGGATAATGTTGGAGCTTTCGAGTGCGACCCCCCGCTCAATGATATTCTCCAGCTCTCGAACATTTCCGGGGAAATCGTAGTCCATGAGGACCTGCATCCCGTACGAGGAGATATCCTGTACCTTTTTCCCCAGTAATCTTGAATGCTTCTGCAGGAAATGGT
The DNA here is from genome assembly GCA_963776835.1 of uncultured Pseudomonadota bacterium. Taxonomy (GTDB): domain Bacteria; phylum Desulfobacterota; class Desulfobulbia; order Desulfobulbales; family Desulfocapsaceae; genus UBA2270. The sequence continues at coordinate 47,116 of CAVZOB010000001.1, read as the reverse complement.
TCACCAGAAGAGGGACATCGCCCTTGCGTTCCCGTAAAGGAGGCATGCGAATGGGCACCACCGCCAGACGATAGAAAAGATCCTCGCGGAATCGTCCGGCGATGATCTCCTCTTCAAGTATGCGATTGGTGGCGGCGATGATGCGGACATTCACCCGTTCTATCCGGGTTGAGCCCACGGGCTTGACCTCCCTCTCCTGGAGGACCCTGAGCAGCTTGGTCTGGATCATGGGGGGCAGCTCGCCGATCTCATCGAGGAAGGCTGTGCCGTTGTTGGCCAGTTGGAAAAGACCCGCTTTGTCATGGATGGCTCCGGTGAAGGCACCCTTGACGTGGCCGAAGAGTTCGCTCTCCATAAGGTCTTCGGGGATGGCGCTGCAGGTTATCGGCACAAAGGGCTGATCGGCCACCTTGCTGTGCTGGTGGATGGCCTGGGCAACGAGCTCCTTGCCGGTGCCTGATTCACCATAGATGATGACATTGGCAGGTGTGGGGGCAACGCGCTGGATCAGGTCAAAGATCTTGACCATCTCCTGGCTCTGGCCGATGATATACGGAAAGGCATCGGCCGCGGATGGGCTTGCGGTTTCGCTTCTCTTCCGGGCAGTGGCTGAGCGGATAATGCTCTTGATCTCGGCCACATTAAAGGGCTTGCTGATATAGTCAAAGGCCCCGTCTTTCATGGCGGCAACAGCGTCGTCGGGTGAGACAAAGGCGGTGATCAGGATGACGGGCAGGGTCGGATACTTGCCCTTGATGGAGTGCAGGAGATCCAGGCCGCCGATGCCGGGCATGCGGATATCACTGATGACAAGATCGAAGCTGTTGTCCTCCAGGCAGCGGAGGGCGCTGGCGCCATCGCCCCTTGTTTCGACTTGGTAGCCCTCTTTCTGCAGCAGGATCGTGAGAAAATCCCGCATGCTCTGTTCATCATCAACGATCAGGATGGATGTCATGGCGCTCGCTAGTCTCTGTATCTCTTTTCATCATCAGTTGACGCTTCCCGCTTATCTTGAGTTTTTTGATATGATTCTCACGGCGGGTGGCGGCGGATCTGGAGGCGGCCTGCTCACAATAGACGAGCACCACCGGTCTCCGCGACCGGGTATACCGCGATCCCCTTGGCCCGGAATTATGTTCCAGGATGCGTCTTGCCGGGTCTGTGGTGATACCGGTATACAGGCTGTTGTCACTGCAGCGGAGGATATAGACATACCAGGAATCCATCCCGGCTCTCTCCTGTAATAGTAGAACGTTTGGGCCGCTACCAGGCACGGACATGACCGGTGTCCACGTGGACAAAGTCGGACTGAGGATAATAGCCGACTCCACCCCGTTGGATCGACATGGCGATCCGGTGCAGGCGGTCGGTATTGAATGAGGGGAGGCGAATATCTATGGCCTTGCCGTCCATGTGCAGGCTGTGGCTGGCAACACCATTGCTTTTGCTCCGCAGCATGGAGTTGGTCCGAGGAGACCTGTATCCCGAGATCACTTCAAAGGAATCTTTGGTTCCCGAGGTCTGATGCAGGTCGTGGAGAAGGTCAAGAAGGAGCGGGTCAATGGGATGAATATCTCCCGTCCTGAAATCTTTTAGGAAATCATTGATTTTTGTCAGGGACTTGGGGATATAGCGACCATTTCTGAAATAGACAATAGACAACTCTTTCAAGGTGTGGGTGTGATAAAAAGAGAGGGTTTTTTCTTCAAAGCTGGCCAGTAAGACACTTGGTGAAGAAAGTAAAAGAAGGGGGGCCAAGGCCATTGTCCGCCTTACAAATTGTCTTCGATTCATCGGTCTTTCCTCTATTCCAGATTATCTTCCGCCGTGTTTGACTTGTAATCAAAATGACGTTTTTCTGTTGAGTTGATGTCAGCGGGATGAAGAATCACTTTGTACCCTGAAAAGGTCCTTCATGTCAACCGTGGGTCTCATGGAGAAGGTAGGAATCCCATTGCTACAATGAGTAGTATCTCTTTGCCATTCTTTGAAGAGAATATCCTCAAGCTGGCGGTCACGATCATAGATATCGGTATAAAAAGAGATTTTGCCATCCAGGTCGCATTTGACGGTCTGGTAGGTGATATGTACCGGCAGTGGCGTCGGCAGTTGAACAATGGTGCGCTTGCCAGTGGTGACGACCTTCTCAATCCGTTCCGCCGGCCAGCCATGTTCGATGCCGCCCAGGAGAAATTCGGCGAGTTGCAGAGGTTTGCTGAGGCGGATGCAGCCATGGCTGAAGGTCCGGCTGGAACGTTGAAAGAGGGACTGAGCAGGGGTGTCATGCATGTAAACATTATAGCTGTTTGGAAAAACGAATTTTATGGATCCAAGGGCATTCCATTTGCCGGGATCCTGTCGCAATTTGAACTGGCCCATTTTCTGGGGGCTCACCTGACTCCAGTTGATGGACAGGGGATTTAACTCTCTGCCCTCGGATGTCCAGTCACTGAAAAGGCGTATATGGTTGGAGTCCAGATAACCGGGATCTTTTCTGAGCTCGTCCAGCATTTCCATACGGGCAATACTGGTTGGAATGTTCCAGTAAGGGTTAAAGTCAATATAGCGGATCTGCTCAGTGAATAATGGCGTTTCGTGCTCTTTTGTACCGACAATAACGGCCATTTCCTGGATAACCGCATCATCGGCGATTACGTCCAAGGTAAAGCCGGCAACATCCACCAGTACATATTTTTTACCGAGATCATGGGGCTCCCGGCGCCAGCGTTCAAGGTTCAAAATAATTTTTTTAATTTTTTCCTCAACGGAGATGTTCATGGCGGCGATGGTGGCTTTGCCGATCACTCCATCGTCAGTCAGGCCATGGCGCAACTGAAACCGGCTGACGGCCTGCACAAGTGCTTTATGATAAACAGGGGTATCGGTTGCCGGGGATAGGAGAAAGCCTTCAACCGTTAACCTTTTTCCAATTGCCGGGATTCTTGTATCCTGGTCGCCTTGATGGATGGTCTTTCCGGGCGCGATAAGAGGCCAGCTACCGGCCGCAGCCAGATTTCGATAGTGCAGCAAGGCTGCACGCAGATTTTTATAATATCTGTGTGATGGCAGCAGGCCGTCTAGAAATTGCTTCAGGTCTGGAGAGGAGAGGGCTGTTTCTACGAGTGCCAGTCCGTCAAAAACAGGAGCTTCTGCTGATTTTATCAGGACAGGGTTGGGCCTTTCGGAATGAATCCGTCCATCCTGGGCGTCATGGGCATACATGAGGAAGGAAAAGGTCAGCAGGGTATCCAGATCAATCAGCTCTGCAGGGGTCCTCCCCTTCCAGAGGGAGGCGATCCGGTCCACATTGTACTGCTCGGGAACCAGGCCGTCCATGTCCGAAGTTTTTAAAACCGAAAAAAGTATTTCCGCTTTTTCCCCGGGACCGTCCTTGGTGACCCAGAGGGGTTGTAAGCCCGTTTGGCCATAAATGACAGCCAGCCAGTTCCTATTATTGGACTCATTATCAATCCGGGTCTCGGAAAAATCAGCAATGCACAGTGCGAGTCGATCATAGAGAGCAAGATTTACATTTTCGGCGGTGAAAGCAAGACCTGCACCGGGAGAGAGAATGAGAATGCAGAGCAGGAAGGGGACGAATAACAGTGTGTTCAGCAATATTGAGCCTGTATTGAATGAGTTGCAAAGAGATGTTGTGGATGGTATGTAGTCCACTTAGAAAGGTTGTAGATATCCATCTTTCAGGATCACATTCTGTAAGTGTTGATTCGCACTATACTATCATTCCAGGGATAAATATAGCAAGAAGAGCAATGAAGGAACAGAATAATGCCCCAGTACAGGTGAAAGATCCTGAGCAGACTGGCGGGGATAAGGATGAACAATTCAACGCCCAGTCCCTGACCGATCATCTGCGTGATCTGCGCTCCTGTCTTATTGTCTCTCTGGTTGCCATCGTTATCGGTTTTGCCGCTTCCTATGGTTTTATCGACTCCATTGGAGTCTGGTTTTTCAAGCCGCTCACCGATGTTCTGCCCGAAGGTTCGTCACTGATTTTTACCTCGTATCAGGAAGGGTTTTTTTTTATCTAAAGCTTGCCCTGGTCTGCGGCCTGCTCCTAGCCACTCCTGTCATATTTTATCAGACCTGGCGTTTTCTGGCCCCCGGTCTCTATAAACACGAGAAGCGTGTGCTTCTGCCTTTTTCCTTTCTTTCCACCATCTGTTTTCTGAGTGGTGCCTCCTTTGGTTATTTTGTCGTCTTTCCGCCGGCCTTTCGATTTCTTGTGGGCTACAGCAATGATTTTTTGATGTCACTGCCGGCGGTCAGTGAGTATTTTTCCCTGGCCCTTCGTCTGCTCCTTGCCTTTGGCGTCATCTTTGAAATGCCCGTGCTGATGGTCTTTCTGGCCAAGATAGGCGTGGTTAATATCGCTTTTTTGAACCGTAATCGTAAGTATGCAATTCTTGTTAATTTTATTATTGCGGCGATCCTGACCCCAACTCCTGATGTCGTCAATCAATTGATGATGGCGGTGCCGTTGATGATTTTGTATGAGATCAGTATCGTTGCCGTATGGTTCTTTGGCAGGAAGGGATTCTCTGATTTTCAGCCGGGCGCGGAGGTCCAGGAAAATGATAGCGCCGAAGAGTGACAAATTTATCTGGAACAGATCGTTTTTATACCTCATCTGCTGGATTCTTTTATTGGGGTACGCTATAAGAAGGAATTGTAAATTCCCCCTTGATTTATTAACTGGAGATTGTGATGAGTGTTACCGGAGATTTCGCAAAGGCATTGTAGATTGGACGCCCCCTTACGATCAGAAAGTTATTTCCCAATTCCCGCGCCCTGCTGGTCAGCGGCAAGGTGATTGACCGGGCCCTGCGGGCCAAGGGCGGGGCCATGACCATGGCCGCCAATGGCCGTAACCTCTTCATTATTCGCGGTGCCCTCCAGGCGGCTCAACGGGCCGATGCCGCGCTGATCGTCGAGATTGCCCGTTCCGAGGGCGGGGCCTCTGCCTACTGTGCCGTCAATTACTGGAATATTGCCCGTCAGGTGGATTCCATGTGCAATGAGCTGGGAATCACAGTCCCTGTTGCCATCCACGCCGATCATTACGGGATCAAGAAAGAAGCGGACCTGCCCATGGCCAGGGTGGAGATCCCCACCCTATTTGAGGCGGGGATCACCTCCATTGCCATTGACGCCTCCCATATGGCCGATGATCTGAACCTGCTGGCCAATATTGAACTGAATCCCCTGATTCCTTCCTGGGCAGGGCTTGAGACCGAAGTGGGTGAAATCAAGGGTTCACAGGGGCTCTCCACCGTTGATGACGCCTCATTCCTGATCAAGGGCCTGAACGCTCACGGAATCTGTGCCGACTGGATTGCCCTGAATAATGGTACCATCCACGGCCTTGAGGCCAGCGGCCAGGGTATCCAGGTGGATTTGACCGCCGAGATTCACAAGCATCTTGTCCCCTATGGCACATCCGGCGCCCAGCACGGGACCTCCGGCAACAGTTCTGAGCGCCTGCGGGCCATCGCCCGTCAGACTCACACCACCAAGGCCAATGTGGCCACTGCCCTGCAGATGGTTTCCTGGGGAGTGGAGGTCAACGATTACGGCAATGCCATCCTGGACGATGACGGCAATCTGAAGAAGGTCAAGGGTGAAGGGGTCACCGAGGAGATGTGGCAGCAGATGACGTCCTATGCCGATGCCAAGGGCTGGCGTGGTGGTGACTATAAGAAATTGAATCTGCCCTTTGAACCCAGACTTCTGGGGCAGCCCCGTGATATTCGGGAGCGGATGGCCAGGCGGGTGGAGGATTTTGTCTATACCATGCTGATGGACGTCTTCTATGCCGGAGGCAGCGGTACCTTGGCCAGAGAGGTGGTTCTTGAGGCCGGTTCGTATGACCTTGGCCCCAAGGTGGGGCGGATTGAAGACCCGGCGCAATGGAGTCGGGAGATGATTATTGAACGGGCAAAAACTCTTGATGTAAACAAAGGGTCGGAAGGAAATTATGATGATTAAAGTGACTATGAAAAAAATCCTGGTTACCGGGGCAGCCGGTTTTATCGGAGCCCATCTGGTCAGAAGTTTGACGGATAATGGCGTTGAAGTGGTTGGCGTTGACAACCTGACTGACTATTATGATCCCCAATTGAAAAAAGACAGGCTGGCCCATCTGGCTGCAGGGGAACACTTTCGCCATATTAATATGGACATTGCCGATCGACCGGCCATGGAAAAGCTGTTTCAGGAAAACAGCTTTGATGCGGTGGTCAATTTGGCTGCCCAGCCCGGGGTCCGCTATTCCCTTATTAATCCGAGTTCCTATGTGGATACCAATATCGTCGGTTTCGTAAATATCCTGGAGGGATGTCGCCATTCAGGGGTCAAACATTTTGTCTATGCCTCTTCTAGTTCTGTCTATGGTGCCAATACCCGGCATCCCTATTCGGTGCATGACAATGTGGATCACCCGGTCTCGCTCTATGCGGCCTCGAAGAAGGCCAACGAACTGATGGCCCATACCTACAGCCACCTTTTTGGTCTGCCAACGACCGGTCTGCGTTTTTTTACGGTCTACGGCCCGTGGGGAAGGCCGGACATGGCTCCAGTTCTTTTTGCCAAGGCCATCCTGGCCGGTGAACCGATCAATGTCTTTAATAACGGGAATATGGAGCGCGACTTTACCTATATTGATGATATCGTCGAAGGCGTGGTCCGGGTCATTGACAAGGTGCCTGAGCCTGATCCATTGTGGAATGGTGACTCGCCGGATCCGGCGACTTCATACTGCCCCTACCGTATCTACAATATAGGAAATAATAACAAGGAGAAACTGCTGTATTTTATCCAGGTCCTTGAGGAAAATCTGGAGCGAAAGGCGGACAAGAATTTTCTGCCCATGCAGCCTGGCGATGTACCGGTCACCTTTGCCAATGTAGATGAACTGATCCGGGATTTTGGCTATAAACCGGCAACGTCACTTGAAGAAGGGGTGCGTAAATTCGTGGCGTGGTATAAGGAATATTATCAATAATGATTTGGGTTTGATCTGCTGTTACAGAAGGTTTCTCTCAAAAGAAAAAAAGGGGCTGTGCGGAAAAATCCTGCACAGCCCCTTTTGTCTTTCTGAATACGAACAATAATAAATCAGCAGGATGCCGCCGAGGCTATGCTTGTCTGGACCGGATGGGGGTAGAGAAGGGGGATGAGCATGTCGCCGGCCGCTTTCGTGTTGGAGAAGACCTGCTGCAATACTGAGTGGCTGCCATTCTGATTTAATTCAATCACTTCCCAGCAGTCCGGGGCGCTGGCGATGGCCTGCATGAAGGCAAGGTGCTGGGTGTGACCAGCGCAATGGGCAATGACATGGCCAAGGACAGGGCAGCCGAGGAGCGCAAGATCTCCGACCAGGTCAAGAACTTTATGGCGGATAAATTCATCGCTGAATCGGAGTCCTTCTTCGTTCAGCACGCTTTTTCTGTTCCAGTGAATGGCGATGACATTGCTCAGGTTTACACCCAAAGCCAGCCCATTCTCCCATAATTCTTCCACCTGTTCAACATAACCAAAGGTCCTGGCCATGGAGATCTCTTTGGCAAAGCGCTCTCCTGTCAGGTTGATGGAATAACGCTGGGTCTGGATGAGCTCGTCGTTGAAGTTGATCTGGCCGCTTACCTTGAAGCCGTTATAAGGAAGGATGCGAAGCAGGCTGTCGCCGTCCTGATAGGTGATCTCTTTGGTGATGCGCAGGACTTTTCGCAGGGCCTTCTGCTTCCTTTTTCCCGTCTGTTGCAGGAGGTGCATAAAAGGGCCGGCGCTACCGTCCATGATCGGGACCTCGAGCCCGTCAAGTTCAATGTCCGCGTTATCGATGCCGGATCCGAAGAGGGCGGCCATGAGGTGTTCCGTGGTGGACACTGTTATGCCGTTGTTACCGAGGGTGGTCGCAAGACGGGTATCAATAACCTTATCCAGGTTTGCCTGAATATACTGACCGGAAGGTAGGTCACAACGGAAAAAACGGATCCCGTTATTGACAGGGGCCGGTTTGATTGTCAGGTTGACAGGTTCCCCGGAGTGGAGGCCGATTCCGCAAAAACGGAGGGTCTTGCGCACGGTGTGCTGATGTGACTCTGTTTGTTGTGACATTTGAAAAACCTTATTATGCAGGAATTTGGATAACAATACTTTAATTTAAATTGTGCAAAAATCAAGCCATGTTACCGCATGGTGCATTAAATAAAATTTAGTCTAACTTATTCAAATAGTTGATCTGGTTGCCGTCTCTGTTTTGGCGGTGTTTCTTGTGTGGGATAAAAGAGCCAATGCGATAAAGTGTGGCAAAAAACACAACATGTGACATCATAGAGTATAGGGCGGAATTCGGTTGAGTTTCGTGAAGATAAAGGCTTTCAGGCCCTCATCCATGTGGGTCAGCATCTGTAGACTGAAAAGAGGAAGGTCGAACTGGCAGTTCTTCAACTTAACCATGTCCTTGGCGGTGGTGATCATTCCTCCAGCCCCGCCGGCGTCGGCTTCATTGTGGAGTTTTTCCAGGAGCGGGGGAGTATAGCGTTGATGATCCTTGAGACCGGAAAAGCCGCTCAAGGCAATACCCTGATCGGCCAGGGTCCGGCGGAAGGCCTCCGGTCTGGCGATCCCACAGAAACCAAAAAGGGGGTCCGGCAGGGCCGTGAGGGGAAGATCTTTATCCTCTTTCTCATCTCTTGCCATGCTGGGTGTGTAAGAACTGAAGAAAACAGGTTTATGGGGGAAGCGACTTTGCAGGAGCGCGGCAAACCGCTCAGCCCTTTCCTTGTTGGCCGGAGTTGTGCCGGTCAGCAGAAAGGCGTCACTTCGCTGGAGCGCGGTAACCGGCTCCCGAAGATCGCCACCGGGAAAGACCCGGCTGTTGCCGGCCAGTGATTCGGCGCTGAACAGTACCAGATTGATATCCCGTTCCACGGCCAGATGCTGGAATCCATCGTCAAGCAGGAGGATATTGCAGCCAAGGGTGTCAATGGCATGTCTGCAGGGCAGGGCACGGACAATGCCGGTGAGGACGGGGATCCCCGGCAGGGTCTCGGCCATCAGACGAGGTTCGTCTCCTGCCTGTTCGGCGTCAAGGTAAAGTTTGTGTCCATCCGAGACCACATTGATCTTGTTGTCGATAGCGCCGCCATAGCCACGGCTGATGATGGCCGGCCTGTACCCCTCTTTCTGTAACAAAGTGGCCAGGTAGCTGACGATGGGAGTTTTACCGGTTCCGCCCATGGTTAGATTGCCGATGGAGATGACCGGGACCTCCATCTGGTATCGGCGGAAGATATTCCGATCATACAAGGAGGAACGGAGCTTCATGGCTGCGCTGTACAGAGGGCTGAGCGGGCGGCCGAGAAGATATAAGTTTTTTTTTGAATCAGGCATGGGCTTATTCTAACAAAGTTAATTGAATTTTCCGTGAGGTTATTTCGGGGAATATTGTTGTTCCGTACGTCCTCTCCTGTTCCAACCTCAGTCCTTTTACAGGGCAAGTCGGCCGCCAGGGATAGTGAAAAATGGTGATTTTTTTCCGTCAAATGGTATTGTACTGATCTGTATTTTCTCAACACTATGACAATTTACTCTCTTTTGTAAAGAGTTTCAGCCTGAAATATATGAGCTGAATCGAGCAAGTCAATAAACCATTTGGAATAACGGGCTTGGCCCGTTGATCTTCGAACCTCATCAACAAAGGAGCTCAATATTATTATATCCTTCGTTGAACAGAATATCTCAGGCTCTGATTATTCTGATCGTGGTTATGGCATAGAAAGTGGCCGGGAATTTTCCGATAGCGCGGATAAGCTGCTGACCAATCCTTGAGTGCAGAAGGCGCATGCGGGTCCGGCAGATAACATCCAAGGAGTTGTTACGAACTTTTTTATAACCATTTCGTTACAGCTCCTTATGCCGTAATGGATATTTAAATGGCCATGTTATTTATTTACAGCAGGCTTAATCTCATGAAAATAAACAGGTTTGTGTTATGAAGATTGTGAAGGCCGGAGTGATTGGTGTTGGCTATCTTGGAAAATTCCATGCCCAGAAATATGCGGACATGGAAGGGGTCGAGCTCGTCGGTGTGGTCGATGTGGATCCGGTTACGGCCGGTCAGATTGCCGCTGAGTATGGCTGTCGAGCCTTTACCGATTACCGGGAACTCCTGTCGCAGGTTGATGCCGTCTCCATTGTCGTGCCCACAAGTTACCACCATCAGGTGGCCCTCGACTGTATTGAGGCAGGCGTTGATATCCTCCTTGAAAAACCGATGACCACCACCCTGGCCGAGGCCGATGAGCTTATCCAACTGACAAATGCAAAAAAACTGATCCTGCAGGTGGGACATCTTGAGCGCTTTAATCCCGCGGTTCAGGCCATGGAGAAATTTCTGACCGTTCCGGTCTTTATCGAATGCAGCCGGATCTCCACTTTCAAGAACAGGGGCGTGGATGTCGATGTGGTGCTTGATCTCATGATCCATGATATCGATATCATCCTTACTATTGTCCATTCCCCCCTGAAGTCCATTCACACCGTGGGCGCTCCGGTGGTGACCGCTACCACGGATATTGCCAATGCCCGTCTTGTCTTTGAGAATGGGGCCACCGCCAATGTAACGGCCAGCAGGATCGCGCGAACCAATATCCGTAAGATGCGGATCTTTCAGCCTGGTTCCTATATCAATGTCGATTTTACCAGCAGAAAGGTGATGACCATCCATTTGACTGACGAGATTCAGGCCAATGGTGCGCCCGGGCAGGAGGTTGAGGTTACCTCTTTCCCTGCAAGTGATGCCCTGAAGGTTGAGATTGCCCATTTCGTTGATTGTGTCAGAACCAGAACCGAGCCCCTGGTCTCCGGACGGGCAGGACGGCGCGCCCTGGAGGTGGCCCTCCAGGTGATGGAGCAGATCCGCCAGAATCAAGATCTTGAAGTGTACCGGCAGGTTGATGCGGCCTTGAGAAAGAGATAAATTATCATGAACTCTGAAAACCTTCATCGGTCACAGCAAAAAATAATGATCATTGCCGGAGAGGCGTCCGGTGATCTCCATGGCGCCCGTCTGGTGCAGGCCATGCGCGAGCAGGAGCCAGGGCTGTCCTTCTGCGGCATGGGCTCACGGGAGATGGCGGCTGCGGGCGTTGAGCTTCTTTTTGATGCCAGTCGGATTGCGGTGGTGGGACTGGCTGAGGTTTTGACCCATTTTCCTGATATCTTGAGTGCCCTGAAAATAGTCAAAAAACGAATGCGGGAAGATCCTCCTGATCTGCTGATCTTGATTGATTTTCCTGATTTTAATTTGATGCTGGCCAAGAGGGCCAAAAAACTCGGGATTCCTGTCTTTTATTATATCAGCCCGCAGGTATGGGCCTGGCGCACCGGACGGGTGAAGACCATCGGCCGCCTGGTCGATACCATGGGGGTGATTCTGCCCTTCGAGGAGTCTTTTTACTGCAGCCGTGGGGTTACGGCCCATTATGTGGGGCATCCTCTTCTGGATTCTGTCAAGGTGACAACGGATCGTGAGTCATTTTGCCGGAGGCATGGGATCAACCCCGACCATAAGCTGGTCGGGCTTCTGCCCGGGAGCCGCAGAAAAGAGATCTCGGCGCTGCTGCCTGACCTGCTTGCCGCCGCCAAGCGGTTGCTGGGGAAATACGATCAGGAATTCATCTTCCTCCTGCCTGTCGCCTCCACCGTTTCGGAAGAGGAACTGTGGAATAATGGCCTGGGTGACTATTCGGAAGTGATCAATTTCCGCCTGATCCGGGAAGACCGTTATGATATGATGGCTGCCTGTGATGTCGTTGTCGCGGCCTCCGGTACCGTCACTCTCGAGCTTGCCATCCTTGGAATTCCCATGGTGGTGGTTTACAGAGTGTCTCCTCATACTTATATTTTAGGCAGGTTGCTGGTCAGGCATATGCAGTTTTTTTCCCTGGTGAATCTGATTGCTGAACGGGGAGTGGTGACCGAGCTTTTACAGGACGATGTCCAGCCAGGCAAGATTGAGGCTGAGCTTGCCCGCCTCCTTTTTAATGACAAAGCAGGCAATGAGATGAAGCAAGGCCTGGCCGAGGTTCGTGCCAAACTCGGCAGCGCCGGCGCTTCCCGTCAGGCTGCCGGTCTTGCCTTCAAACTTCTGGATCAGAAAAGGAAATGAGCATCGACCAGCGTTTCAAATACCTCTTCGTACTCGGCCATTTCTGGTCTGCGTTTTATTTTTTCTTTCGCCATTGCGGAGTTTCCTTGCCTTATGCCTCATCATTCAGAGTTTCGTACTTGCTTAGCCTATGCGCCTCATCTTTGGACCATTGTGCTGAGTCAGACACATGAAGATTTCTTGTAAGATTTTTTAAAAATAATAAAAATTGGTGACTCCATGAAAACAGAATATCTGTTGAAAGCGATGGTGTTGTGGATAGTGATTTGTCTGCCAGCCTGGGCTGGTGCTGAAGATATGGGATTCCTGCATCTGAGCCAGATGGAGGGTGATGTCCAGTTCCAGTCCAAGGGAACGACCGAGTGGCTGCCTGCCACCATCAATCTTCCGGTTCAGAGTGGAGATCATTTGTGGGTGCCACAGGAGGCATGGGCCCAGGTGGAGACACGGGATGGGAGTGTTATCAGGCTTGACGCGGAAAGCTCACTGGAAATTCTGGCGGTAGATGAGACTTCCCAGCAGATGTACCTCAGCCAGGGACAGGCCTATGTGAATTTCAAAAGGGTCGATGATTCCATGCTCCAGCTGGATACCCCGGTTTCTTCAATCAGGATCTATGACAGCTCAACCTTCAATGTCGACCTTGCCGAAAATGGCAATACCGAAATTTCCGTATTCCGGGGGGCCGTCTATGCGGAAAACAGGAGCGGTGAGGTTCGGGTTGCAGCGGGCAAGATGCTCTCCATGGATGATGATTTACCCTCACTTATGGCCTTGGCCCCTCCCAGCGACTGGGAGAGGTGGAACAAGGAGTGGGATGATTTGATGGCCGAGGGAGAGGAAAGTGGACAATATCTGCCGCCGGAACTTTCAGGATATGAGCCGGATCTGGATAGGAATGGCAGATGGGTTGAAAGTCGTGAGTATGGCTATGTCTGGACTCCAACCGTGGATATTTCGGCCGATTGGGCTCCTTATCGTGATGGCCGCTGGGTCTGGATGGGCGATGATTATGTATGGGTTGCCAGTGAACCGTGGGGCTGGGCTCCTTATCATTACGGCCGCTGGTCTTATATCTCATCATATGGCTGGTGCTGGGTTCCGCCACGCCGTAACGAAGTCTATTGGGGACCGGGCTATGTCAGTTGGGTCTCAACCTCCAATGATGTTGCATGGGTGCCGCTGGCACCCGGCGAGACCTATTACGGTCATGGCCATTATGGACCCCATAGTGTCAATATAGCTAATGCCGATATCCATGTAGTTATTCCTGGAAGAAATTACCGGAATGCCCATGTGCGGAATGCGGTCAGTGTGGTCCGCAGGGACGCTTTCTTGAGAGGCCGGTATCGTGACCGTGACATGAGACACAGGGAAAATCCCTTTCTCAAGGAGCGGATCAATATCGGCCAACCCAGGATTAAGCCTGAACGGGCCACCAGGATGCCGATTATCAGGGATATTCCCAAGAGACACCGGCCACCCGAGCATATCCGGTCAATTTCCGGACGGACAGGTGATGAGAATAGGCAGATGGTAAGAGATCGCGATCGTTCGGTTTTTAGGCCATCGCTTGCACCTCGAACATTTCTTCCCTCAACCCTGATGCGTTCGAATTCCACATTAAAAAAGGCTAAAGAAAGGCATGCCCCGGAAGCCGGCAAACGGCAACAGATGCCTGGAAATAATGTTGTGCCAAGACAATCCGGAGAGAGACCAACTATCAACAGGGAGGATGTCCGGAGGGCGAAGCGGCCAGCTTCAGGGAAAATAGAGTCTGGCGTGCCAGTTATTCCACCGGATCAGGGGAATATTCCCGGACAACTCAGGGGCAGACGGTCCTTGAGTCCTGAGCAGATGCGGTCTGGAAAGTCGCCTGCCCAAGTGCAGCCACAGATGGCGCCGTCTTCTGGGCAATCTACCCGGATAAAGCCAGTCCCGGCAGCTGATGAAAAAGCGGCTCCCCAATTTCATGGACGGTCACAGAGACCTGATCAAGGGAATATCCGTGAACAGCTCAGGGCCAGACCGGCCATAAACCCGGAAAAGATTCGATCTGAAAAGCCACCTGTTCAAGTGCGGCCACAGGTGGCACCGTCGCCTGCGAAACCTCTGAGAATAAAACCAGTCCCGGAAGTAAGGCCAGAAAAGCCCGCCATCTTTCGAGGGCGACCACAGATGCCGGCGAAAGAGAATATGCCCGGACAGCGCAGGGGCACACCGGCCATAAACCCGGAGAAAATTCGATCTGGAAATCCCCCTGTTCAAGTGCAGTCGCCCCCAGTACCTGCTCCAGCCGTAAATAAAGCGGCCAAAACCGATGCAGAAGAGTTGAAGCGTCTTCAGCAAGAGGAGGCTGCCAAGAAACAGGATGAGAGAAAGAAGATACTGGAGAACTTCCAACAGCGCAGGATGCGACCAAAATTCCCCTGAGAAGGACGCGCCGTATCTCTTGTGATGTGTGTTCAGTGGTAGTCAAATATTATAGGGGACGGAGAGATTAAAGTTTAATCACAACGTCCCCTATTTTTGATTATCTCTCGGTATCGCTTCCTTTCCGCGCTTATTTCACCGGTGCCATCAGGTGTTGGTATGGCGTGCCGGACCACATCACGTAGGGAACAGAGGTGTCGGGCTTCGCATCCTTTGGATACATGTCGTAAAAGCTCGCATCCGCGCCGACGATCATCACGTGCGCTCCGGTTTTGATCCAGTTGTTGTTGGCATCGGGTTTGACGGCGTAGGGATCGGTATTACTGGCATCCGTCCCGCCCTCCAACATGTACATGAAACCCATCTTGCCCGGTGGTGGCGGCTGGTGCGCGACCCAGGCATGTACCCACTCCATGGCGTTCTTGTCCATGCACATGGGATCTGGCCCGGGTGTTGCGGGGTTGTCCGGCATGCAGGTGAAGCCATTTTTCCCCTCGCGGAGGGTACGCATTATACTGTCGGGCTCCATGACTACAACGGTGGCGCCCTCACCGACCTTAGCCGGCGCCGCGGACATTGCACTGGCGATCAACTCCTTGTCCGTGGGGGCGGCAGGAACCGGACAAGGCGTTGAGGCTCCAGCCTTTTCGGCCTCCGCTGCCTGGGAATTCATCGTCAACGAAAAAGATACTGCGAGCATCATCAAGCTGCATATAACTGGTCCTGGCTTTTGCATTTGTCGTCTCCTTGAAGTTGGTAGTTTAATTACATTTCTCCCTGGTCAAACAACTGTCATGCGTAGGGTATGGCTGCTTTCCCTTCAGACTCCCAAAATAGTTCTGTCCCCTTTTTTCCTTTTCCCCAGGATATCCGTGCACAAATCTTAGGTGTCAGTATAGCAGCTCAGAGAAGCGGATGGGGAGCGAAAAAAATATCGCGAAATCATCCGCGTCCTCCGTCAAGCCAAACTCTACCGAAAGGTTCAGCAGGACACCTCGTGCCATCAAGGTTGAACCTCCCACCACAAAACTGGCAAGTGTCCTGTCGCTGCCGACTATCTCATCTCCGAACAGCTCACTTTTATCCTGGTATGCGCCGAGTAGGAGAAAGCGCAGGGAGGTCTCGGGGCTCAAGGCAATGAAACTGCCGAAGTTCGCGGAGATAACCGGTCCTGGCTGAAATTGATTGTCTTCGAAACTGTGTTCATAGGACAGTCCGCCGACTATAGCGAGCGGGTCCTGTCTTTTTATCGCCGTTAGCGATCCTCGAACTTCGTTAAAGCCTCCGCCAAGCGGTACTCCATTGTCCTCGGACTCGCCGCTGTCCGTATTCCATGTAATCCGTCCAATAAGGTCAGGACGCCACAGACCTTCGCGAAACAGAGTCTTCGCAAGTCCAAGACGCACATCTCCTAAGGCCGCTCCTGACGAACTTGACGAGTCGGTCGGCACAAAGCCGACTGTATCTATGGACTCCACCGCCCTCCACCTATATGGCACGCCGAGTTCAAACTGGGAATCCCACGGTAATCCCAGGCGCAGCGCAAAATCTGCCGTCAAACTGTCCGAGTTACGTTCAGTCTCAGCGGCAACAACCTGGTTGTTCGACTCCAAGAAGCTAGGGGCTGAATCTTCGTTCCGAGTGTAGCTGAAGCCGGGCTCAACTTCCAGGACGCCTCGGGGAAGCAATAATGCACCTGAACGTGTCAAAGATCGCTCCAGGGCTCTTTCCGCATCTCCACCTTGGACTACGACCGTCCCCGGCATGTCTTTGGAGCCCTCTACAGGTACCTTCTCGGTGATTGCCGCTGTGAACTCATCCGGCTCAGTAACGGATGCTTCATTTGACTCGCTTGCTTTATGTTCGATCCCAACCCTTCGCTCGAGTTTTTCAACGCGTTCCAGTAGTTCCAGGATAACCTTGTCGCGTTCTTGCAACTGTCGCTCAAGAGTCTGAATATGTTCATCCTGTGCCTGAACCGGCAACGACCACAATGTCAGAATGAGGGCGGCAAAACTTAACTGTAGATACCTTATTTTCAATATTCTTCCTCTCACAGCCACGGAAATTAAGGCAACCAAACAAAATCCAATGCCTGAGGCAGCAAATTACCTGGAGGTATTTGTGCTCCAGCCTTCGTCACGAGGAATCCGACATGGCCGAAATCCTTGTATTTAATCCAGCCTCTTAAGAATTTGGCCTTCGACATCGTGATGTTGCCAAACGCCGGGTCGGCAAGCAGTACCGAATTTTGTGTTCCGCCCCGAAAGACGACGAAATGCGGAAACCCCTGGAGGTTCACGGGCACGATTAGCGGGGCGCGTTCATAAAGATCGGCCAAAGCCATTTGGCCCAGTCCGATTCCTTCATAGCCGAGACCGTCGACGAAACGTTTCAGATCAAGAAGAGAAAAGCCTTGGCGCCAACGCACCAAGTCGGGGTTTTCGATATACTCCGCGCGGTCAATCAGGCCAAGCGCGACCGAACGTTCCGTTACCGGAACCCCGTACTGATAGCGCAGAATGGTCGCCAGAGCGGCCGCGGCGCAGCTTAACTCCCACTTCTGCAGAACAACGTTTTGCTGCCTCTTTTCTAGAACCGATCTTACCGGCGGCGCCAAGTCGTCGGCAACAGCTGCCGTGCCGGACCCCGGATAACAGGCCAGTGCCAGACAAAGCGAAAAAGCATAAAAGCCGACACCCTTCAATGTATGCACTTCAAACCTTTCGAGAATTTTTCAGACACAGCGGAACCCCGTCAGTCTACAGGTTAGCAGCGCTCTCCATGAAATCCGCAGGTCCGACAAGCAGCGCCAGGACCGCTTGTCGGACAGGGGAGGTGTTTATGGCAACCTGGCCCAAATTGCTGTGTAGTCGGTATCTCCAGGAGCTGAATGCGGCCCGCCTGGTTGGCCTGTACCGTCACCATTAGTGGCATGTACAGGAATATAGAGATTGCCGTTCTTGGCTGTGGCCGGCACTACAGTATAATGACCGGTGTCACCAAGAGGCCCGGCTATAGGATTATGCAGACCAACCGCTTCTTGGGTGATTACCGGACAGACAAAGCCTGACACCTTTTCAACTCCGCCCGCTGCAACCCCATCCAGTTGAGCATCGCTTAACGTAACCGGTGCGGCATAGGCAACACCTGCAGTTAGCAGACCTCCAATCATTACAGCCAAAGTCATTTTGTTCGTCATTTTGATCATTTCTTGCTCCTCCTAAGTTGAGAATGAAACGTAAAAACCCTAGCGAACCAGGGCTCCTCTTTTGGCCCCGTTTTGTGGAGCAGACGACATGGTTGATGCGTCTTTTCGGGACAGAAACGAGTAACAAAAAGAATCACGATGGCGGCTTGATATTCTCATTCAATGGCGTGAGCACCAATACGAATTCAGTATCCATCAAATTTTGATTATCCGGTATAGGCATTTTTAAATAAAGAAAATTATGCAAAATTCATTCCACTGCCTCAATTACTAAATAAATATATAATTTTAGTTAGTTATAAAAAAAATATAACTGACAAACCTATATATTTTTTCGTATTTCCGGAAAGGGAGTTCAAAAAATCGGAAAAAGAGAGAATTTGAACTGCATCAGGAATGTGGATGCGTGGTTGTGTGCAATGATGAGGAGACATAACTGTACTTCAACTTGTCAACTTGGAGGCCTGACCCTATTGTGACCCTATTGCGTCTCCTTGAACAATGGCTTGAAGCGACCAAAAGATGTCGCATCAATCCTTAATTATGCTTTATTATTTAAATTCTGCACGTTTGAATGCTATTGACGCAACAATACCAGCCAAAGACTGGCAATTGAAGCCCATATAAGGACCTTTTACTTATTTCTTCTGAACTTTCTTTGGTCTTTCTCGTTATCCATCAGACATGTTGCTATTATATTTCAGCGGTGAAATTAACGAGGCACAATTGGTTGCCATAACCTAGTGTAGTTAATGTAACAACACTAAAATAGAAGTTTGCTATCCATACTCCTTCAACTTGAACTCCCTGTCGGATCTTTTATTAAATCCAAACATATATAAGCATGCGAAAAAAGCAGCCCAATTAAACAACATAAATGGAATGCTCTATGTATTAAAAATATGGGAGTCCCAATGATTTCAATCCATTGATTCTTAATAATTGTGGAAAATCGACTTATAAATCCCTTGACCGAACTGCAGACACTCAATTAACATGTAAGATAATATATAGGCCTAAGGAGACCACCAAGCTGTAGCCCAATAAAATCCCTGAGTAAATTAAACAGAAATGTGGAAAAAATGATAATGACATTTTGTTTTTTTGAGAATATGAGACTCGCCAAATCTTGTGGTTGCTAACCAAATACCGAATCTTTCTGCACGAGTTAATGAATTTTGTCATTCATTTTCCACCAATATTCCTCATTGGTTTATATGTGTATCGGTCTTTATCTCTTTTGAAGCGCTAACAGTATTATTATGACAAATTTGATATGACAATATTTTGCTGCTAATAACTACTCTCAATATGGCAGTTTATGATTTTCAGATGCTAGTAGTCGTTCAATAATATATTTTTTTGACAACTTGAAAATTGTCAGGTGGGTTTGAATTTGTTACACTTTAGGCGTCTTCAGGGAACCTTGTCTCAAGGTTCCCTTAAATTTTATTTACCGAAATTGCAGACAGGGTACTGGCACTGTTTGCAATTGCGGCAGAGTCCGCCGTGACCCATGCGGGCAAATTCCTCCCGGCCGATGAACTCGCCGGTCAGAATCCGGGGCAGGATGAGATCAAAGATCGTGATCTTGTGAAACATGCCGCAGGCAGGCAGGCCAAGGACGGGAATATCTCCGATCCGGCCGCTGAGAAACATGGCGCCAGGCAGCACCGGCGAGCCGTAGACCGTATCGGTGGCCCCGGCCTCTTTGATGCCCATACGGGTCACATCGTCGGGGTCAACAGACATGCCGCCGCTGGTGATGATCAGATCGGCACCCGCATCGATGCAGTTGTGGATGGCCTCACTGATTGTGCTGATGTCGTCCGGGGCAAAGACGACCTTGATCACCTCGGAACCCAGGGCCGTGAGTTTGGTGCGCAGAACCGTCTCAAACCTGTCCTGGATCCGTCCGTGGAAGACCTCATTGCCGGTAATAATCAGACCGGCCCTTGCCTGGCGCAGGGGTTTAACCTCAATCACCGGGGCGCCGGCCCTGGCAATGGCCACGGCCTCATCGATCAGGGCCCGCGAAGAGATCAGGGGGATCAGGCGGGTGCCGGCAATGGTCTCGCCCTTTTTCACCGGGGTATTGGTGTGGAGGGTGGAACACATCACCTCGCCCAGCATGTTGAAACGGTAGAGGGCGTCGACGTTGATCTTCAGCAGGCCGTCGCGGTCGGCGATGATGGTAATCTTGCCCTCCACCGGCTCGGAAGAGCGGGTGACCCCGTCACCGATCAGGGCGGTGGCCAGTTTTTCCGCGGCCTCATTCTCATGGATCTCTTCCGGTCCCAGCTGCAGGACATAGATATTGTCCTTGCCCAGACGTTTGAGGTGGTCGATATCTTCGGCCCTGATGATATGGCCTTTCTTGAAGGCGCGCCCCTTGAATTCGTCCTGGACGATCTCTGTGACATCATGGGGCAGGACCATGCCCACAGCCTCTTCCACGGCGATTGTTTTTCTCATTACGGATCCTGAAGGGTTGTTTTTGATAGGTCTACGGGAGCGTCATACTCCTCGTGACAGATGCGGCCAGATCAGGGTGTGCAGTTGCAGCTGCAGGCGGACTGCCAGTTGATCCTGCAGCATCCAGGCCGCCAGATCAGCCGGGCTGAGCTGGCCTTTTACCGGGGAGAAAAGGGTGGGACCGCTGGCGTTCAGTCCGTGCTGGTTCACCAGATCCCGCGCCCAGGTATAATCATCTCTGGAGGTCAGAACGAATTTTATCTCACAACTGCCCGGGATGTTTTTGTTTCTGGCCC
Source organism: uncultured Pseudomonadota bacterium (assembly GCA_963776835.1). Classification (GTDB taxonomy): domain Bacteria; phylum Desulfobacterota; class Desulfobulbia; order Desulfobulbales; family Desulfocapsaceae; genus UBA2270. The sequence goes on along the minus strand of CAVZOB010000001.1, from coordinate 26,505 downwards.
TGGCAGCAACAATATTGCCGCCGGCCAGGGAGTCTGCAGAGCCGCTGTCCGGGGTCTTGATATCCATGACCACAATCACCTCCGGGGCAACCGCGTCGATCGGCAGCGATCCATTGGTCTCCAGGAGCACGGTCCGGCCCCTGGCCACAAGCTCCGCCATCAGCGGGAACACATTTTCCTGGAGCAGTGGTTCGCCGCCGGTAATCTCGACCAGAGCCCCCGGATAGCCGTCCACAAAAGAGAGAATACCATCAATCCCCATGGTTGCATGGGCTTCCTTGTAAGTGTAACGGGCGTCACAGTAGCGGCAGCGCAGATTGCATCCGGCCAGCCTGATGAACACGCACGGCAGCCCGGCATAGGTGGACTCGCCCTGGATGGAATAAAAAATCTCGGAGATGTTGAGGAGCCGTTGCGAAATATCCGCTGCATCTTTGACCATTTCGTTAGGGCTCCCTATGCCGTTTTGGCATTTTTGATGAGCATGTTACTTGTTTACAACGGTCAAGCGTCAACGCCTGGTCCATAATAGGTCAAGCCTGAGTTCTCGGTTTCCCGTACCTCTACGCTGTAGAGACGGTAGCGGTCATGGCGCAGGCTCTCCTTGAGCTGGTCAAATAAATAAACCGCGATATGCTCGGACGACGGGTTCTGGCTGAGAAAGGCCGGATGCTCATTGAGGTCGCGGTGATCGAGTTCATCGACCACGACGTTGACCTTCTTTTTAAGGATCTTGAAATCGATGCCCATGCCCAGCTCATCCAGTTCCGTGGCCCGGACAGTGACCTGAACGTTCCAGTTGTGGCCGTGCGGTTGTTCACAGTTACCGGGATATTCCCGCAGGTGATGGGCTCCGGCAAAATGGGTCTTGATAAAGATGTCAAACATGGGTGTTCCTCCGTGGCTATTTATCCAGGGTGATGGCGGCTGGTCATTATTCAACAGTCCAGGGCTGAAAACCTTGGAAAATTCATGACTGAAATGGTAGGGTATGCCGGAAATCAGAGGACAGAAGAGAGAGGGTAGAAGGCAGATGCAGTCGAAATCAGATCCGGCAGCCGTTCTCCAACTTACTGTCCATCATTTATATTGCCGCATATTGTAGCAGAAAAGGAGTGAAAGAGCATGGCCTTTATTGCCCCCCTCAAGGGAGTACATTTTAATCCGCAGAAAGTTGGCAGACTTGATGAGGTCGTGACCCCGCCATACGATGTAATCAGTGCCCAGGGCGTTGATGCCTATCTTGCCCGGAATCCCTATAATATGATCCGGCTGGATATCGTCAAGAGTCACGGCCCGGGCGATGAGACCGATGCGCGCTACCAGGAGGCGGCCGATCTGTTCAGCCAGTGGCTGGAGGAAAAGGTGCTGGTCCGTGATCCGGAGCCGGGGATCTATCTCTATCATACCGAGTATTCACACCCCTCAGGAAAAAGGCTGACCCGCAAGGGTTTTGTCTGCCTGGTCGGTCTGGCCGAGTTTGCGGAAGGCGTGGTCAAGCCCCATGAACAGACCTTTGATACGGTCATTGCCGACCGTCTGCGCCTGGTTGCCACCTGCAAGGCCCAGTTCAGTCAGATCTTTTCCCTCTATTCCGATCCGGACAATGAGGTGCTGGCGCTGCTTGAACAGCAGGAACGCGAGTCTCTCGGTGCCGTGACCGATGCTGACGGCTGTGTGCACAGCCTGTGGCGGGTGACCAATGCGGAGAGCATCAAAGAGGTGCAGCGACAATTTCTAAATAAGTCCCTCTATATTGCCGATGGCCATCATCGCTATACCACCGCCCTGGCCTATCGCAAGATGGTGCGTGAAGCCAGAGGCGAGCTGGCGGCAAATGATCCGGCCAATCATATCATCATGTACCTCTGTCCCATGGAAGATCCCGGCCTCTCCGTCTTGCCCACCCATCGGCTGTTATGCTGGCCGGGCAGGATGGAGGCGGGAGAGCTGTTGACCTGCCTTGATCGTTATTTTCTCTGTGAGGAGATCATGGGCGGCAGCCGGGAGACATTGATGGCCGAGGTACTGGCGCGGATGGATGAGCTTGAACGTCTGTCGCCTGATAAAAGCTCCTCCACCTTCGGGGTCTATCATCCCACCGAGGACAGATGTTTTCTGCTCAGCCTGAAACAGGAGGGCCGCGATTTCCTGGCCGGACGTCCGGAACCGCTGCGGGATCTTGATGTGGTGGTCCTCTCCGACATCATCATGGACAAGGCCCTGGGGCTTGATCACCATCGCTGCGAACAGGAAAAACTGGTCAGTTATTACAGCGATCCCGACGAGGCCCTGGATGCGGCGGTCAAGGAGAGTCTGGTGAGTGATCACTTTACCCCTCTGCTCTTTGTCATGAACCCGACGCGGGTCGGGCAGGTCAGGGATGTGGCCGACCATGATCTGATCATGCCCCATAAATCCACCTATTTTTATCCCAAGATCATGACCGGACTGCTTTTTAATCAGCTGGTCGATGGCGAGGAGATAGAGAGGCTTGGTTGATCTGAGTGGACACTCCTGAATGCAGAGCGTCGAGGCCGGGCAAAAAGACAATATAAGTTGTGATACACTTTTTGCAGGCAGACTGCACTGCCTGCAGCATCGTTTCGGCTACCGCTTTTCCGTGGACGCGGTCCTGGCCGCCCATTTTTCCCCGCCGCCACCAGGGGGTGCACTCCTCGATCTCTGCGGCGGCTGCGGGATCATCGCTCTTATCTGTCTCTATCGCTGGCATGAGCAGATAGCCTCTGTCTCCTGCCTGGAGTTGCAGCCGGGGCTGGCCGCGCTGGCTGCCCGTAACAGAACCATGAACGGTTTTGCCGCCAAGATGGAGGTGGTGCAGGGGGATCTGCGGCGCATCCTTGATTTTTTCCCTGCCGAGTCCTTCGCCCAGGTGATCTGTAACCCCCCTTTTTACAAGAAAAATTCCGGCAGGCCCTGTCAGAACCAGGAATCCTTTATCGCCCGACATCAGGTGCACTGTACCCTGGACGAGGTGGTGGCGGCTGCCGCTGCAATGGTCAAGAATCACGGCAAGGTGATCTTCGTCTATCCTGCCACCGGGCTGAATACGCTGCTGGTCACCCTCCATCGGCAGCATCTTGTTCCCAAACGTCTGCAGACTCTCTACAGCTATCCGGACCTTGCGGCCCCCGCCCGGCTGGTCCTGGTCGAGGCGGTCAAGAATGGTGGTGAAGGCCTGCGGGTTATGGCCCCGTTTTATCTTTATGAACAGCGTCTGGGCGCCTATAGTCCGGCCATGCAGAGACTCTATGATCCAGAATGGACTCTGGGGACTCTGGAAAAGGAATAACTCGTATTCATTGACCGTCTCCCCGATATCGGAGTTGATGGAAGGCGAATGAAAAAAGATGCATTCGGATAAAGAGGATACAATCTTATGCTGGCAAAGGTACAGAGTGGGGCGGTGGCGGGAGTCGATGGCCTGGCAGTTGAGGTGGAAGTGGATATTGCCCTCGGCCTGCCGATTTTTACCACCGTCGGCCTGCCGGATGGGAGTGTGCGCGAGAGCAAGGATCGGGTCAAAGCAGCAATCAGAAACTGCGGCTATGAATTTCCCAATCGGCGCATAACCGTCAATCTGGCTCCGGCCGATATAAAAAAAGCCGGGGCCGGCTTTGATCTGCCCATGGCCTTAGGTATACTGGCGGCCACAGGGATCCTGCAGAGTGTCAAGCTTGATCAGTACTGGGTTTTAGGCGAGCTCTCTCTCGATGGTGCCGTTCGTCCGGTACGTGGCGTCCTGCCGGTCACCCTGGCGGCCAGGGATCTGGGAATGAAGGGAATTATGGTGCCGCAGGCCAATAAGATGGAGGCGGCGGTGGTGGATGGGATTGATGTGATTGCCATCGATACCCTGCATCAGGCCGTCGAGTTTCTGGCGGATATGAAGGAATGCGCCCCTTTTCATCTGGACCCGGCCACCTCCTTTGCCAGGGCCAGAAACCATGAGGTCGATTTCAATGAGGTCAAGGGTCAGGAACATGTGAAACGGGCCCTGGAGATTGTTGCCTCCGGGGGCCATAACGTTCTGCTCAAAGGCCCGCCCGGGTCGGGCAAAACCATGTTGGCCCGCCGTCTGCCCACCATCCTTCCGGATCTCAGTTTTGCCGAGGCCCTGGAGACCTCCAAGATCTATTCCATCATCGGTCTGCTGCCCGAGGATATGCCCCTGATTGCCACCCGCCCCTTCAGGTCCCCGCATCATACCATCTCCGATGCCGGACTGATCGGCGGCGGCCAGATACCCCGGCCGGGCGAGGTGTCGCTGGCCCATAACGGGGTGCTCTTTCTCGACGAGCTCCCGGAGTTCAAGAAGCATGTCCTTGAGGTCCTGCGCCAGCCCCTGGAGGATGGTACCGTGACCATTGCCAGGGCCAATCTTTCCCTGAAATTTCCCGCCAGGGTGGTGCTGGCGGTGGCCATGAATCCGTGTCCCTGCGGTTTTTATGGGGATAAGCGCAGGGAGTGTATTTGTAATCCCGCCCAGATTCATAACTACACCAGCCGGGTCTCCGGCCCGTTACTGGATCGTATTGATCTCCATCTGGAAGTGGCCGCCCTGCCTTTCAAGGAGATGAGCGCGGAAAGACAGGGCGAATCGTCGGCGGAGATCAAGACGCGAGTGGATCTGACACGCGAGGTGCAGAAAAAGCGGTACGAGCACCACCCTAAAGTTTTCTGCAATGGCCAGATGGGCCCCAAAGATATCAGGAAGTATTGCATCCTGGACGCACCCTCAACCCGTCTTTTAGAGAAAAGCGTGGAACAGCTCGGGCTCTCAGCCCGGGGTTATCACCGGATCTTGAAGATAGCCCGGACCATTGCCGATATGGATCGCAGTGAATCTTTGCAGTTGGGTCATGTCGCGGAGGCGATTCAATACAGGAGAATGACTTGATTCAGTCTTGGAATGCTGATTTTGTAGCGTTCACAAACGCGTGAGCTGGAAATATATTTTCAGCTCAGCTCTCTGAAATTATAAAAAAAAGAGACTTCTGTTCCCACTGTCCATGACTGCCTGTGCGCCATGGGGCAGTGTCATGTTCGCAGATCCATGGCCAATGGGGAAGCCCCCCCAGGCAGGGATCTGGGTGTCGGAGGTCAGTTGCAGCACCCGGTTCCAGATCGTTTCGTGATGACGGTTTTTTTCGTTTGTGTCCATATCCCTGCCCAGGGAAAAATCTCCCAGGATGATCCCCGCTAACTTTTGCAGTTTTCCGGCCAGCCACAACTGGGTCAGCATGCGATCAATCCGGTAGAGCGGTTCGCCCACATCTTCCAGAAAAAGAATTGCTCCCGCAAACTCAGGTTCAAAGGGAGTACCCAGCAGGCTGAGCAGGGTGCTCAGGTTGCCGCCGATCAGCCTGCCCCTGGTCTCTGCCTCTCCCCTCAGGACCTCCACCCCTTTCATCTGCAGGGTTGTGCGCCAGCTGCCGGTCAGGCACTGATGAAAACGTTCAAGAGTGTCTTTGTCACTCTGGGCCAGGGTGGATAGGGTCGGCCCATGCAGGGAAACAAGGCCGGTTTTTCGGCAGAGATAATTGTGCAGCACCGTGATATCGGAAAAACCGATCAGGAATTTTGGCTGCCTGCGCACCTGCTCAAGATCGATCATCCCTGCCATCCGCAGACTGCCATAGCCGCCCCGCAGGGTCAGAAGGGCTGAGACCTCGGGATCGGCCCACATCTTGTTGAACTCCTCAGCCCGCCTGGCATCGGTGTCGGCCAGATATCCGGTCCCCGGCCAGAGCTCACGGGGGAATCTGGGCTCAAATCCCATCTCCGCCAGCAACTTGATCCCGGTTCTGAATCCATCCTGGTCACGGAGCTGACCTGCAGGCGCGATAATGCCGATGATATCCCCGGTTTTGAGCGGGGCAGGGGTCTGTTGTTCAGTCATTTTTCTGGTGCCGGCTGTGCAAAAATTGGAGTCCTTGGAGGGTGAGCAGGGGTTCAAGCTCGTCGATGACTTGGGCATAGGGGACGATGAGGTGGGCCATGCCGCCGGTGGCGATGACCTTCAGCTTATCATCAGCGCACCCCATCTCCAGGCGGATCTTGTGGGTCATCCCATCCACCAGGGCGCCATAACCGTGGAGAATCCCGCTTTTCATGGCCTGGACCGTATTGGTGCCGATGACCTTTTCCGGCCCGACACTGACATCAATGCGCGGTAACTGGGCGGTATGCGAAGAGAGGGCATCGAGTGCGATGGCAATCCCGGGGAGAATGGCGCCGCCCAGATAGGCGCATTCCGCAGAGACGCAGTCGAAGGTGATGGCCGTGCCAAAATCAATGATCAGCAGATCGCATCGATATTTCTGCCAACCGGCAATGGCGTTGACCAGACGATCCGCGCCCACTTCATCGGGGAAATCCGTCTTAATCTGGATGTACTCTTTCATATGCTCCGCTGATACCACCAGCAGCGGGCGCTCCAGTCTGGCGGACAGATATTTGCGGCAAGAGGAGAGCCAGGCGCTTTGCAGAGTGGGGACCACGCTGGCGATAATGATTCCGGTAATCTCGCTGCTCTCCATTCCGATCATGGAAAAGAAGCCCTGGCAGTGGATGGCCAGCTCGTCATCTGTCCGCTCCCGGTCAGATTTGAGCCGCCACTGGTTGACAAGCTGGTCATCCTTGAAGAGTCCTATGACCGTATGAGAGTTTCCAATATCAATTGCCAGAAGCATCTTGTCTCCCTTGGTCTGTGGTCTGTTTTTTATGTGCATTCTTTAGAATCATTGCTACATTATCAAAGAAAAACGCCGAAAAGATGGCTGTTTCGTTGAGCGGCCTAAGGTGCTCTCATAAAATAAGCCAAAAAAATGTTTATTCAATTCATAACAGCACCTTGTATGTTGTATTTGGCCAGACGCCGCCTCCAAGAGACCGCCGGAAAAGATTGGCTGTCTCTTGGAGGCGGCATAAGAGGCCGTAAATGAAACAATCAAGAAACAAACCTTGCTTGTTTCATAACGGCCTCTAAATTATTCTACTATCGGGAAAAAAGAAAGCGCTCATACGGGATGAAGATTAAAAAAAACAAGGGGGTATTGTCATATGGCTGTTCCACTGCTGATCACCACCACCTTTGAGAGTCGTGCCGATGCTGAAAAAATGGCCGTCACGCTCCTTGAAAAACGGCTTGTTGCCTGTGTCCAGATCACCGGTCCGGTCAGCAGTCATTACTGGTGGCAGGGGGAAATCGTCTCCTCTCAAGAGTATCTTCTGGTGATGAAGAGCGACGAATCCCTCTATCATGAACTGGAGCAGACCATCCGGGAGACACATCCCTATGAAACGCCGGAGATTATTGCCACGGTCATTACTCATCTGAGTGAAGAGTACCACCAATGGCTGGAAAAGGAGTTGCGGAGATGAACGAAAAAAAGAGTGAAGATTCTGGCTACAGGAAAAGAAAGATCGGCGAATATCAATGTCATTGCTGCAAAGAAAAGAAACCCTACTGTCTGAGTTGTACCTGCGGATTTATGATCTGCGAAGCCTGTTTTCAGGAAAACCTGTGGGGAATGAGTAACGGGCCAACCTGGATCTGTCCCGACTGCGAGCGCATCCATATGACCTGAGATGATTTCTCATGGAGTTGTGAAGTTAGACATCGTCCCTCCTTGTCAGCGCACATCTTCACTGTCCACATAGGCGTAGGCGCTGTGCTTGTGGATGGACTCAAAACTCTCAACGCCTGCCGAAAACCAGGTGATGTCGGGGTGGGCCAGGGCGGCTACCGCCACCTTGCGCACCACATCCTCCACAAACATGGGATTGTTGTAGGCCTGTTCCGTCACATATTTTTCGTCCGGCCGTTTGAGCAGGGCATAGACGGGGCAGGATGCCGACTCTTCCACCATGTCAATCAGCTCTTCCACCCAGATAAATTTGCTGAATTTCACATTGAGGCTCACTTCCGCCCGCTGATTATGAGCTCCCACAGCGCTGATCTCCTTGGAACAGGGGCAGAGGGTGGTAACCGGAACCAGCACCGAGAGGATAAAGTCTTCCTCCTCCCCTGCACTGCTCGCACTGCCGGCTATGCTGCCGGTAAAGGTGCAGTTGTACTCCATGAGGCTGCGGGTCCCTGTCACCGGGGCCTTCTTTTCGATAAAGTAGGGAAAGGACATGACGATGCTGGCGGATTCGGCCTGGAGTGCTCCTCTGACCTCTTTCAGCAGATTGGAAAAGATGGTCACGCTCATCTCGTCCATGTATTTATTGAGGGCTGAAGTGAAGACCGTGACACAGCTCTCCCGATAGGATCCCGGCATGCGGGCCTGCATGCTGACCGTGGCCACGGTGTCCTGCAAGCCGCCATTTTTTTCGCGGATCCGGACCGGAAGCTGGATGTCCTTGATGCCGACGGCCTCAATGTTGATGGGTGCGGCCATCAGCTTATGTTCTGAGTTGCCTGGAATTACTGACCCCAAGAGATTTGTAAATTTCCTGGGTGGCGGTTGAACAGTTCAGGGTGAAGAACTGCACTCCGCGGACATCGTGATCGAGCAGATCCCGGATCTGTTCAGTGGCCCAGTGGATACCTACTTTTTCAACATATTCATCATTCTCAGCCCGATAAACCGCCTTCAACAAACGGGCAGGGATGTGGGCGCCACCCGCCAGTTCGGCGGTGCGGATCAGGCCGTTTCTGGTGGTCACCGGCATGATCCCGGCGATATTTGGCACATGGATGCCTGCCAGCTCGCAGCGTTCGCAATAGTCATAAAAGTCGCGGTTATCAAAGAAAAGCTGGGTGACAATATAATCGGCCCCGGCATCGACCTTGGCCTTCAGGTAGTCTATCTCCTGCAGGCGATTGGGTGTGGCGGGATGACCCTCTGGAAATCCAGCAACTCCGACGCACATCTCCGGGAAATGCTTCTTGATATAGGCCACCAGGTCCGCGGCGTAGTCGAATCCGTCTTCAGGCTGCACAAAATCAGCCATTGCCTTGGGCGGATCACCGCGCAGGGCAAGGATATTGTGAACGCCAGCCTCCCGGTATTTTTCCAGTATTCCATGCATCTCCTGCCTGCTTGAACCGACGCAGGTGAGATGGGAAACTACGGGGATGTCGGTCTCTTTCTTGATCCTGACCACCAGATCATGGGTGCGATGCCGGGTGGTTCCGCCGGCGCCGTAGGTCACGCTCACATAGGAGGGAGCCAGCGGCATCAGGTTGGCAATGGTGCTAAGGAGGCGGTCAGCGGCAGCATCTTCTTTTGGGGGAAAGAATTCAAAGCTGAACGTGGTCTTGTGCTGGGCAAGAAGGTCTTTTACAAGCATAAAGATCCCTGATTTGATAAGAAATGAGAAGTAAAGTTCATTTTGTCTGCATGCAGACGAGCAAATCCTTCTATTTACCCTTTTTTTTCCTGTTCGACAATGCGGAAATCTGGGAGAAAACATGTTTCTTGGGTACGCCTGGCAGATACCATACAGAAGCCATGTAGAGCTGGAAATTCTCTTTTTTCATGCGTTTCCCGCTGATTCAGTGTAAACTTCCTTTTTTGACGGGACTATTTTCAGTGTCAAATGTTGGCGGGGTTGAGTGGGCAGGGAAATGGCTGAAGTGACAGAGACAGACATCCAGGTGCGGATTGACAAGTGGCTCTGGGCTGCCAGATTTTTCAAGACCAGAAGCCTCGCGGCCCAGGCGGTCAGCGGCGGCAAGGTCCAGGTGAATACCAATCGGGCCCGCTCTTCGCGAATCGTGCAGATTGGCGATGTCCTGCGGATCAGGCGCGGCGAGGTTGAATTCACCATAACCGTTCTCGGCCTTTCCCCCTGTCGGCGACCGGCAATCGAGGCAAGACTGCTCTATGAAGAGTCCGAGGAGTCCGTGCAGTTACGTCAGGAGGCGGCCAGAATGCGCTCCCTGCTGGCAGCCGGCCAGACCCTGCCTGACAAAAAGCCGGGCAAGAGGGACAGGCGGAAAATCAAGGAATTCATCCGCAAGAATGAAAGTGAATAACGCCCTGAAAAGTGAAAAAATAACTTTTGAAGACATATCAAAATAGGAGTTGACCATGAACACGATTACACGAGCGTTGATCAGTCTGACCGATAAAGCAGGGATTGAGGGATTTGCCAGGGAGCTGGCCGACTTGGGCGTGGAGCTACTTTCCACCGGCGGCACTGCCAAAAAGATACGGGAGGCCGGCATTCCGGTCAAAGATGTGTCGGAGTTCACCGGATTTCCCGGAAATGCTGGATGGCCGGGTCAAGACCCTGCATCCCAAGGTCCATGGCGGGATCCTCAATCAGAGGGACAATGCCGAACACCAGAGGCAGTGCCTGGAACATGACCTGCAGCCCATTGATCTCATTGCCGTGAACCTGTATGCCTTTGAAAAGACCATTGCCGACCCCAACTGCTCGCTGGCTGATGCCATCGAAAATATCGATATCGGCGGCCCCACCATGCTCCGGGCCTCGGCCAAGAACTTCCATGACGTCACCGTGATCGTCGATCCTGCCGACTATCCCCAGGTCATCAAAGAGATCAAGGAACAGGGAAACACCACGCTTAAAACCCGGTTCCGTCTGGCTGCCAAGGTCTTTGCCCTGACCTCAAAATATGATACCGCCATCTCCGCCTGGCTGGATAAGGTTGACGTGGAGAGCAACCCTTATTTTGCCGGGAAGAACTGAAAAATGTTGAAGATTGCGGTTCTTTTATCGGGAAGCGGCAGAACCCTTGATAACTTTCACGAGCGTATTATCAATGGCACGCTCGAGGCGGAGATTCAGGTGGTCATCTCCAATGTCCGTGATGCCCTGGGGTTGAGCAAGGCGGAAAAATATGGCTATCCGGCCTTTTATGCGGCCGGAAATGATGAGATCAATGCAATCTTGAAGAACTATCCCCTGGACATTATCTGTCTGGCTGGATTTCTGAAACTCTATGAACCGCCGGAGGCCCTGGCCCGGTCGGTGATCAATATCCACCCCTCCTTGATCCCGGCCTTTTGCGGAGAGGGCTTTTACGGCTCACGGGTGCATCGGGCGGTCAAGAAGCGGGGCTGCCTGGTCAGCGGCTGTACCGTCCATTTTGCCAGTGAAGTCTATGACCAAGGGCCGATCATTGTCCAGAAAAGTGTTGACCTTGATTATGACGAAACCCCTGAGGGTATTGCGGCCAAGGTCTTTGCCGCCGAGTGCGAGGCTTTTCCCGAGGCCCTGAACCGGATTAATGAAAACGGGATCGATTTTTTCTGGAAGCGGGTGCAGTCATGAACAATGAGTCGCGTACCATCCTCACGGCCCAGGATATGGAGCTGGCCCTGAGAAGAATTGCCCTGCAGATCCTTGAGCGCAACCATTCCGTCGATGATCTGGTCATTGTCGGCATCCATACCTGCGGCGTGGATCTGGCGGAGCGGATCAGAAAGATCATCCAGGAGCTGAAGGGGGTGGAGATCCCTTCCGGCAGCCTCGATATCACCCTTTACCGTGATGACTGGAGCCTTATCTCCCAGAATCCCGTGGTCCGCACCACTGATATCTCCTTTAAGGTGGAAGGCAGCAGGCTGATTCTGGTGGATGATGTCCTCTTCACCGGCCGCACCATCAGGGCGGCCATGGATGCCATCATGGATTATGGCCGTCCCCACTCCATTCAATTGGCCGTGCTGGTCGGCCGGACCGGCCGTGAGCTTCCCATCCAGGCTGATTACACCGGCATGCAGATAACCGTTCAGCCCCACGAACGCATCCAGGTCTTACTCAAGGAACATGGCGGTCACGATGAAGTGGTGATCCAGAGGAATAGCTAAAAATCCTCTTCCAGGTGATTCCGATTTCTGAGTAAGCGGGTGTTGGACTGACGCTCTCAAAGACTTCAGGCTATCCACCTTCCTCCAAGAGAAGGTTTCTTAAAAAATAAAGGCCGGGCCACCCGGTTGTGTTGTTATGGAATTACTTGCCCCTGCCGGTAATATGGAGTCCTTCCGGGCTGCCGTTCAAGCCGGTGCTGATGCCGTCTATGTCGGCGCCCCTGGCTTTAACGCCCGAAACCTGGCCCGCGATCTCCGTCTGGAAGAGATCGCCGCCATGATCCACTACTGTCGTGAGCATGGCTTGAAGCTCTACCTTGCCGCCAACAGTCTGGTCAGGGAGCAGGATCTGCCCCAGGTGATCGAGACCCTGGCCATCCTCGAAGAGCTGAGGCCGGATGCCCTCATTGTCCAGGATCTGGGAGTCATCAAACTGGCGCAGGCCTATTTCCCCGATCTCACCCTCCACGCCTCCACCCTCATGGGTGCCCACAATTCCGACGTGGTCCGTTCCTTTACCGATATGGGTTTTGAGCGGGTGGTGCTCGCCCGCGAGCTGACCTTAAAAGAGATCAGCGCCATCTGTAAAAAGAGTGAGACCGAGATCGAGGTCTTTGTCCATGGGGCCATGTGTTTTTCCTATTCGGGCCTCTGCCTTTTCTCCTCCTTTCTCGGCGGCAAGAGCGGTCTGCGTGGCCGCTGCGTCCAGCCCTGCCGGCGCCAGTACACCTGGGCGTCAAAAGGGGGAATCAAGGGGCGGATCAAGGGCGGAAAGAGGGTGGGGCAGGAGACATCCGCCGGCAAGGGCGGCTATCTCTTCTCCATGAACGATCTGGGCGGGCTTGAGGCCGTACCCTGGCTTGCCGAGGCGGGCGTTGCCTCCCTGAAGGTTGAAGGCCGGCTGCGCACCGCCCACTATGTCTCCCATGTGGTTCAGGCCTACAGGATGGTGATGGATGCGGATGCTGCCAGTTTTCCCTCCGTGCTGAGAAAGGCCGGACAGCTCGCGGAAAAGGCCATGAGCCGCAAGGTCACCCCCGGCTATTTCCAGTCCCCGCAGCCGGCGGAAGCGATCACCCCCTATCATTCCGGGAATATCGGTCTGCATCTCGGCCGGCTGGATGGGGTGCGGCAGCGGAAGAACGGTCCCCAGGGCAGCCTGACCCTGAAGGGAGAGCTGGAGGTCGGAGACCGCTTGCGTCTGCATCTCGAGACATCAGGTGAGCGGCACAGTTTCACCCTGCAGGAGATGTTCAAGGGCAGGGATCCTGTGGAACTGGCCCTGGCCGGGGATAATATCCAGATTGGCCTGCCTGCAGATCTTGTTCCGCCAGGGGGAAGGATGATCGATCTCTACAAGGTGGATGTGCGTACCAAACCGCAGGCCAGTGATGTCGAATTCGGGCTCCCCGGGGTAGGGCAGATGAAGGAGCTGGTTCTCCAGGTCCAGGATAGCCAGCGGGGACGCATTGCCGCTATCCGCGGAGAGGTCTGTCTGACTGAAAAAAAGGATGCAAGGCTGCTGCTGCCCGCTGACAAGAAGGGCAAGAGCGACGGCAGATCGCGGGCCGCCCAACAGAAAGGCGGGGCGGCCAAGGTGAAATTGCCGCTGGAGTGGTGGCTGAAGACTGATTCCCTCAAGCTGCTCCAGGAGCGGCTACCGTTTACCCCGGACCGTTTTCTGGTGCCCCTCGACAAAACGACTGTCGGTCAGGTCGGCCAGATCAAACGCTATATGGGGCAGGGGATCCGCAATATAACCTGGTGCCTGCCGCCCATCCTCTTTGAGTCGGATCTGGCACAGGTCCAGAAGCAGCTCACCATCCTTATGCGTTCCGGCTTCAAGAGTTTTCAAATCGGCCATATCAGCCAGGCCTGGATGTTTCGAGGGGAGAGGGTCCATCTGTCGTGTGACTACACCATCAGCCTCATGAATAATCAGGCCCTGGCCGCAGTCGAGCATCTGGGTGCGGAGGCGGCCCAGCTTTCCATCGAGGCCGACCGCGCCCTGCTTGCCGACATTGTCAAAGGCAGTCGGACCAATGCCCAGCGTATTCGCAAAGGACTGACCGTTTACGGCGCACCGGCCCTGTTTACCGCCAGGCTTGCGGCCCGCCATTTTCAGTATGATCGAGTCCTGGTCAGCCCCAAGGGGGAGTCTTTCACCATGCACAAGAAAGACGGATTGGTCAGGACCGTGCCTTGTCGCGCCTTCTCGCTGCTCCCCTATCTCGGGGAATTACGGGATATGGGGCTTGATTATCTGGTGGTTGATCTCTGCAATCTCCCCACCAGCCAGCAGGATATGCTGGCCCTGGCCGAGAGGCTCGGCGGGGTGGGCCGGGTGGCCAAGCTCCCCACTTTTAATTATCTTGGCGCCCTGGAATAAGGTCCTTTGAAAAATTCTCTGTTCGCTTGGTTTTGCTCATCGAACTGATAGTAAATTCTGCACGACTTTTCTTCGCGTCTCATTCCTCGGTTCTTCGGAGACCTTACCAGCCCTCAACCTCCTCTCTTATTTGTTAAGGTGATCGTGTCGTGTTTGGAATTTCCCTTGAGTACTTGTAGTTGGACAGTCAGTCCTTATATTTCATATAATTTATTTTATGATTGAGATGAACACGAGGCTGATTTTAAGCCGGCAAACTGATTTTCATTAGGCTTCAGTCAGCATTTATAAATTCTTTTATTGAAACCATCCTTAGAAGAAATACCCTTTGAGTGAGCCATTCTTTTTATGGCTTCCAGCAGACGTTATCCAGCCTGCCCAATAACCTACAACAAGAGAGTTGCATCCGCGACTTGAATTCACCAGAAAAGATGGAACGTAACATGCAAAAATTTTATACCGCTTTAAAAAACAGCCGTTTCGGTGTGTTGGCCCTTTTCGGAATAGTATATCTGACTATCTCCACCCTTTTACGAATTGCTCTTCTGGTCAGCTCCTGGGGGGTGTCCAAGGCTACTTTTTTGGGACTGGGTCAAATATTTCTTGTCGGTACCCTCTATGACGGGGTCTTTTGCATATATTTCAGTGTATTTTTTTCATTCCTGCTTCTTCTCCTTCCCGGTGTCGTCTACAGAAGTAAATTCTATAAATACACGATCTTTCTCTTTGCGTTTTTGCTTCTTTACGGGATCTATTGTGTGACCTTCGCAGAATGGCTATTCTGGAAAGAGTTCAACACAAGATTCAATTTTATTTCCATTGATTACCTCGTATACACGAATGAAGTATTTAAAAATATCTATGAATCCTATCCTGTTATCCCCATTTTCTTTGGAATCTTTGTTGCTTCCGCCATCACTTTTGCCATGGTGAAGCCTGCTCTCGTGCGCATTTTGCAGGTTCAAGAGAAGTTTAGCGGCAGGTTGACCTTTGCTGTCCCGCTCTTCACCCTGGCCCTCTGTTCCTATTTTTTGGTTGGTCAGTCCATGCGTGGGCTCTCTGACAACAACTATATTAATGAATTGAGCTCGAACGGTCCCTATCAATTTGTTGCAGCCTTCAAAAATAATACCCTTGACTACAAAACCTTTTACTCCCTGGGGAATGAAGCAGAGCTTTCAAGGCGGTTAAAAAAATCAGTCGGCAAAAAAAATGATGGGGGAGGACTTTTTAATATTGCAAGGGATGTTGTCTCCCCAAAAAAGAATGAAAAACTCAATGTGATTCTGATCTCCGTCGAGAGCCTGAGTGCTGAATTTCTCACCAGATTCGGCCAGAAAGAAGATGACACTCCTTTTATCGACCAACTGTCTGAGAAAGGGCTGTTATTTACCAATTTTTATGCCACCGGCACCCGGACAACCCGAGGTCTGGAATCAATAACTCTGTCCATTCCCCCGACCCCGGGAAGATCTCTGGTAAAACGGCCGGATAATGCCAAAATTTATAATCTTGGCAAGGTGTTCAAGGATATTGGCTACGATGTGGCTTTTTTGTATGGAGGCAACGGTTTTTTTGACAATATGAATGCATTCTTTTCAGGAAATGGCTACCGCACGGTGGATCAGACTGATCTCAAAGCAGATGAGATAACCTTTGAAAATGCATGGGGTGTGGCAGACGAAGATATCTACAGAAGGGCAATTAGCGAGGCGAATGCTTCGCATGCAGCCGGGAAACCTTTCTTTTATCATATCATGACCACCAGCAATCACCGCCCTTATACCTATCCGGAAGGGAAAATTGACATTCCCTCCGGTACCGGACGTTCCGGTGCGGTTAAGTACACGGATTATGCCTTGCGGCAACTCATGACCTTGGCCGAAAAGCAGAACTGGTATAAGGATACCATATTCGTGATTGTCGCTGACCATTGCGCAAGCAGTGCCGGCAGGGCGGAGCTGCCTGTTGAGAGGTATCACATCCCGCTCCTTATCTATTCGCCTGCGCATATAAATGCGCAAATTGTAAGTAAATTGAGCGGCCAGATTGATATTGCCCCAACCCTTCTTGCTCTGCTGGGAGTTAACTATGAAAGCCATTTTTTTGGTCAGGATATCCTGAGTGATACCTTTCAGGAAAAAGCGCTGATCAGCAATTATCAACGTTTGGGCGTCTATGAACATGATCAGTTAACCATTCTGGCGCCTGTCAAGCAGATGAGTGTGATCAAAGATCCTCTCCATAACGAGCAGAGCATTCCGGCTGATCCCAAAAAAGACAATGTTATGGAGGCAATGGCCCTTTATCAGGGTGCCGATTTTATTTTAAAAAAGAGATTGGATCGTTGGGAAGTGGCGGTGGCGAAAGACATCAGAAAATGATGCTGTAATGGATCCAACCGTTGGAATGGGTAAAATGAAAAAGATACTTGAGCGTTATTCGCGAACCGCGGATAATAAAGTTATAATTGATATTGCTGCCGGAAAGGTAGAAGATATCTATAATTATTTAGACAAACATGCGCCCTATAGAAAAAAAGATCTGGATCAGGACCTCGTAGAATATATTATCGATTCTGTAAGTGAAATCGGGAAAGAGGATTTTGTTATACAATTTCGCTTTACGGTATTAGCTGAGATTAACCTGAGATCTCGCGTAAAAATGAGTATCCATAATTATTTCCAATATCTAAAAGTGCTTGAGCTTCGTGAGTTAGCGAAAATGACACGCTCCTCTTTTATCCTTTTTTCCATCGGAATTGTATTTCTTTTCATATCAGTGTGGATCAACCAAAGAATTGCAGGTCATGACGGCGTCATTAGCCATGTGTTCGCGGAAGGAATAACTGTAGCAGCCTGGGTATCTTTATGGAATGCCATTACCATCTTTCTTATAAATTGGGTTCCACATCACCAACAGTCTAAAATGTATGAACGAATCTCCAAAGCAAAAGTTCTTTTTCATGAAATAGTACAGGGTAGTTAGTATCAAAAAGATTATTTATAGCGCCTGTCACAAGTAGATGAATGTGATCTAAAGAATTTCTTCATAATCTTCTTCTCATGATAGATACCATGGCCATACCAAGGAGGGCTGAAGATTGAAATTTGACGGGACTACCTTGATTGGCTTAATCGCTGCAATTTGTACAACCGCTTCCTTCTTTCCCCAGGTGATCAAGACCTGGAGATCCAAAAAGACTCAAGATATTTCTTTCCTGATGTATGCAATACTGGCCCTAGGCTTGTTTCTTTGGCTGGTTTATGGGATCACAATCAGTGATTTTCCCTTGATTTTGGCCAATGGCATCAGCTTCTGTTTGGCCCTATGTATTTTGTTCCTTAAAATAAAACATGGATAAAAACATGGATAACGCAGAAAACAGCGGATGGAAACAGCGGAAGGAAAAAGCGAATGGTAAAATTGCCATTCTTTCGAATGGCTATATCTAGAACTTCTGGAGGCAATTACAAATATCCACTCACTATCTGTAAAATTTATGACTGCCGTACTGATTGATATAAGTTAGATTGGAAGACCAATCAGGATCTACATTTTGCAGATGAAAATGGGTAGCGCCGGCAGTGAAATCCTTGGTGTAGAGAGCAATGTAGGCAGACTTCATACATTTAAAGAAAACAGGGATGTTTTGTGGAAAATACGACTCTTTCCCTATCCAACTGAACTGGTGCGGTTGTTTTACCACATCTTCGATGGTAATTTTTCTTTTTGCGGCCCGGTTCAGTGTTACGTGGGCTACGGCAAGCTGTCCGACCTGCGGCTCGGAACGCGCCTCATGATATACGTTCAGGGTCAGCCAAAGCAGTCCTTCCAGTAATGTCATTTTATTTCTCCCTTCATTTTCTCTGGGTTCATAATAGCTATTATTATCACAATATGATAGTTATTGCAAGTAAGGTGGTTAATTCTAGGAATTTATAGATGATGGAGACAACTTGTGATATTTTTTATTAACCAATAAAGGAACATAAATCTTCCATGAAAATTACTATAATTGGAACCGGCTATGTCGGTCTGGTGACGGGCGCTTGCTTAGCGGAATTTGGCCATCATATTACCTGCATGGATAAGGATGCACGGAAGATCAGCTCGTTACTGGCAGGGGAAATCCCTATTTATGAACCGGGGCTGACAGAATTAGTGCGAAAGAATATGAGCGAAGGCCGTCTCGCCTTCACCACGGAACTGGCAGCAAGTATCCCCCATGCCTCTGCCGTCTTTATCGCGGTGGGAACTCCAACTTCGCGGCGTGGGGACGGGTATGCGGATCTGACCTATATTCATGCAGCGGTGAGGGAGCTTGCCCCCTATCTTGCCGGCTATACAGTTATTATTGATAAGAGTACAGTGCCCGTCGGCACTGCCCGTCAGGTAGCCCGCTTGATCAGGGAAGAAAATTCGGCGGCGGATTTTGACGTGGTCTCCAATCCTGAATTCCTAAGGGAGGGGGCCGCGCTCAATGACTTCATGCGTCCGGATCGGATTGTCATCGGTTCTGAATCGGTAAAGGCCCAGGACGTGATGAAAGAGATCTATGATCCCCTCTATCTTATCTCCACCCCTTTTGTCTTTACCGGGCTTGAATCCGCTGAACTCATCAAGTACGCGGCCAACGCCTTTCTCTCCATCAAGATCTCTTTTATTAATGAAATGGCCAACCTCTGTGAAGAGGTGGGAGCGGATGTGGTGGATCTGGCCAAGGCCATTGGTTTGGATGGCCGCATCGGGGGTAAATTTCTCCATCCGGGCCCTGGATATGGGGGGAGCTGTTTTCCAAAAGATACTCTGGCATTGTTGCGGATTGCTCAGGAACATGGCGTTTCCGCCAGATCTGTTGCCTCGGCGGTGGAGATCAATGCGGCGCAGAAGGCAGGTATGGTTAAAAAGATTCGACAGGCACTGGGCGGCGATGTGGCCGGTAAAACCATCGGGGTTCTAGGCCTGACCTTCAAACCGGAAACGGACGATCTGCGCGATGCTCCGGCACTGAGTATTCTTCCTCCCCTGTATGAAAAAGGAGCAACGATTCAGGTACATGATCCTCAGGGAATGACAGAGGCGAAAAAGATGTTTCCTGAATTTACCTATGTCAATGACGCCTACGAGGCAGTCAGCGGTGCCGACGCCCTGGTACTGATGACCGAATGGAATCAATATCGGGCACTTGATCTTGAGCGGATCAAATCTCTGATGCGGGCACCCTTGTTTATTGATCTGCGCAATGTCTATTCGCCCCAGAGAATGCAGGCTGCCGGTTTCGAATATGTGGGAGTGGGCCGTAAGGTACAGTCCATGGAGCATGGGAATAATTCTTTAACTGGAGAGTGATAAGGACATTCTTAATTGCTCACTGATATTTTGAGCACCGGCCATAATGAGGTCGTCTCGGCTTGACACCGGCATTAAAAATCAAAGGTTTAAGAATTTCCACTTTCAAATTTTAGCTTTCATGACAGATTAGTATGATTAAAGAGATTATCCTGGCCAATCCCCGAGGATTTTGTGCCGGCGTGGTGCGGGCCATTGCCACGGTACGACTGGCCTTGGAACAGTATGGACCTCCGATTTATGTGCTCCATGAGATCGTTCATAATAAACATGTCGTCCAGGAACTGGAGGACCTTGGGGTTGTTTTTGTGGTGGAACTTGCTGATATTCCACGGGGGGCGGTCTGCATCTTCAGCGCCCACGGCGTCTCCGTCGCAGTTCAGCAGCGGGCGGAGATGCTTGGGCTGCGAACCATCGATGCGACCTGTCCTCTGGTGAGCAGCGTGCACCGGATGGTGGAAAAATATCATGCCGAGGGCTGTGATGTCCTGATTATTGGCCATCACCGGCATCCTGAAGTCGAGGGCGTTGCTGGCCGGGTGGTGGGGAGGGTCCATGTTATTGCTTCGGAGGAAGAGGCGGATACTGTAGAGGTTTTTGATCCGGAACGGGTTGCCTATGTCACCCAGACCACCCTCAGCCAGAGCGACATCGAAGGGATCAGGCAGAGGTTGGAACAGCGTTTTCCAACAATCAGGGGCCCGCATTCCAATGTCTGTTATGCCACCCAGAACCGCCAGAACGTGGTAAAGGAATTGGCGCGGAAGGCGGATGTCCTTCTGGTAGTGGGTTCAAAAAGCAGTTCCAATTCCAACAGGTTGCGGGAGGTCGGGGTCAGGGCGGGGATGACGGGATATCTGATCGACGATGAGACTGATATCCGTCCGGAGTGGCTGCAGGGGCATGCAAGCGTAGGTGTCACCGCCGGGGCCTCCGCCCCGGAACGTCTGGTGCGCGGGGTAGTCCGTTGGCTGCAGCAGTATGGGGCAACCGTTGTTATTGAGCTGCCTGGCAAAAAGGAGCAGGTCTCCTTTCAACCTGCCGTGCTTGGAAATTAATTACGAATTACAAATTACGAATTACGAATGAGACAAATACTGATTCGAACCTAATTCGTAATTTTTAATTCGTAATTCGTAATTCTCTGATCCGGCTCATGGCCTTTTCCACGTTGGCCAGGGAATTAAAGGCTGATAAGCGGATATAGCCCTCGCCGCATTTGCCGAACCCGGCGCCCGGGGTGCAGACCACGCCGGTCTTGTTCAGCAGCATGTCGAAGAATTCCCAGGAATCGCCCTTGGCATCTATCCAGATGTAGGGCGCATTCTCGCCCCCCACAAAGTCATAGCCCAGGGACGTCATCTCCTGGCGGATCAGATCGGCATTGCGCATGTAATAGGCCACCAGTTCCCTGGTCTGGGCTTGTCCTTCCTCGCTATAGACGGCCTCGGCTGCGCGTTGCACCGGATAGGAGACGCCGTTGAATTTGGTGCAGTGGCGGCGGTTCCACAGGGGGTGGAGCAGCTGCCTGTTGCCTTTGGAGTCAAAGGCGGTGCACTCTTTGGGCACCACGGTGTAGGCGCAGCGGGTGCCGGTGAAGCCCGCGCCCTTGGAGAAGGAGCGGAATTCTATGGCCACCTCCCTGGCCCCATCAATCTCGTAGATGGAATGGGGCAGGGACTCATCGCGGATAAAGGCCTCATAGGCGGCATCAAAGAGGATCAGGGCCTTTTTCTCTTTTGCGTATTCCACCCAGTTGCTTAACTCTTCTTTGGTAATGGTTGATCCTGTGGGATTATTGGGGAAACAGAGATAGATCAGATCCACGTCTTCCACTGGCAGGGCCGGCACAAAATTGTTGGCCCTGGTGGAGTCAAGATAGACCAGCCCCTGATACCTGCCATCGATAAAGTCGCCGGTGCGGCCGGCCATGACGTTGGTATCCAGATAGACCGGGTAAACCGGGTCGGGGATGGCTACCTTGATATCCTGGGTAAAGAGCTCCTGGATATTGCCGGTATCGCATTTGGCCCCGTCACTGATAAAGATCTCGTCGGCGGTTATCTCCGCGCCTCGGGCCTGGAAATCATTTGCGGCAATGGCCTCACGCAGGAACCCATATCCCTGTTCGGGGCCATAGCCGCGAAAGCTGGTATCCGAGGCCATCTCATCCACGGCCTGGTGAAAGGCGGCGATACAGGCTGCGGGCAGGGCCCGGGTCACATCGCCGATCCCCAGTCTGATAATATCCTTTTCAGGATTGGCCTGCTGAAAGGCTGCCACCCGTTTGGCGATATTGGAAAAGAGATAGGATGCCTGGAGCTTGAGATAATTTTCGTTGATGGTGATCATGGGACAATTTCCCTTATGTTTGTTATGGTAGATGAAAAAAGGAGGACACCATTTTCGGAATGTCCTCGATTGAAGCGTTGAGCCATTTTTGAACAATAATATATTATTTGCCAGGCGCCACTCAAATAACCAGCCGGAACAGATTGGCTGTTTATTTGAAGCGGCATAAGAATCCGTAAATAAAAAGAGCAGGAAAATCTTTGCTCTTTTTATAACGGCTTCTAAAATAGCTGTCAACCGCCAAGGTTCAGATGCTTGATGGTTGGCGCAGGATAAAACATGCATGAGGAACCAATGAGCCAGCAGACACCGCCGACTTTTTATCGGCAGGATTATAGCGCACCCAGTTATCTCACCGATGAGATCGGACTGACCTTTCAACTGAACCCGAATGAGACCCTGGTCACGTCCCGAGCTCTTTACAGGCGCAACCCTGAGCAGAACTCCGGGCAGCGCTCTCTCTCCCTCGATGGTCAGGACCTGGAGCTTGCGGCCATCAGCCTTGACTCCCGACCGCTTGCGGCAGGTGAGTATACGGTGACGGCTGCGGGGCTCATGGTCCATAGCGTCCCGGACACCTTTATCCTTGAGATCACCACCCGCATCTTTCCGGATCGCAATACCGATCTGCACGGCCTGTACCGCTCCAGCGGCAACTACTGTACCCAGTGCGAGGCGGAGGGGTTTCGCAGGATCACCTATTATCAGGACCGGCCCGATGTGATGGCCCGTTTTACCACCCGGATCGAGGCGGACGCGGGCACCTGTCCGGTCCTGCTCTCCAACGGCAATCTGGTGGAGCAGGGCACTCTGGAAGGTGGCAGGCACTATGCGGTGTGGCAGGATCCTTTCCCGAAGCCCTGTTATCTCTTTGCCCTGGTGGCAGGGAATCTGGTGTGCCTTGAGGAGCGCTTCATTACCCGATCGGGCAGGAGCGTCTTGCTGCAGATCCATGTGGAGCCCAGGAATCAGAGGAAATGCGGCCATGCCATGCACTCCCTGCACCAGGCCATGCGCTGGGACGAGGAGGTCTTCGGCCTGGAGTATGATCTGGACCGCTACATGATCGTGGCCGTCGATGACTTTAACATGGGGGCCATGGAGAACAAGGGCTTGAATGTCTTTAATTCCAAGTATGTCCTGACCAGTCCGGAAACCGCCACGGATCAGGATTATCTGGGCGTGGAAGGGGTCATCGCCCATGAGTATTTCCATAACTGGACCGGCAACCGGGTCACCTGCCGTGACTGGTTCCAGCTCAGCCTGAAAGAGGGGCTGACCGTATTTCAGGGACCAGGAATTTTCCGCCGACATGAACTCGCGGCCCGTGCAGCGCATCGACGACGTGCAGACCATTGCGCACCTTCCAGTTCAAGGAGGACAGCGGCCCCATGGCCCATCCCATCCGTCCCGATTCCTATATGGAGATCAATAATTTTTATACCCTTACGGTCTACAATAAAGGGGCGGAGGTGATCCGCATGCTGCACACCCTGCTCGGGGCCAAAAAGTTTCGCCGGGGAATGGACCTCTATTTTGCCCGCCATGACGGTCAGGCCGTGACCTGTGATGATTTTCTGGCGGCCATGAGCGATGCCGCGGGTGTTGATCTGGAACAGTTCAAGCTCTGGTACAGCCAGGCCGGAACCCCGGTTCTGCAGGTTGCTGAATCCTGGGAGGAAGAGAGCGGAGTATACACAATGACTGTTCAGCAGAGCTGCGGACCGACACCAGGGCAGGAGGTGAAACAACCCTTTCATATCCCCCTGCATATTGGTCTGCTTGATGGCCGGGGCCAGGATATGGTGGCTTCTGATACCCTGCTGCAGCTGCGGGAGGCGGAGCAGTCCTTCACTTTTCCAGCCCTTGCCGAAAGGCCGACTCTCTCCTTCCTGCGCGGTTTTTCGGCCCCGGTCAAGGTGGTCCCGTTTCAGGGGAGGGAAGAGCTGGCGTTCCTCATGGCCCATGACAGCGACCTCTTCAACCGCTGGGATGCCGCCAACCGGCTCAGTGAATCCATTATCCTGGAATGCGTCAATACCTTGCAGCAGGGTAACACTCCTGTTCTTGACCCCTTGTTTGTCGAGGCCCTGCGCCTCAATCTGCAACAGAAGGTCGGTGATAAAGCGCTGCTGGCCCAGGCCCTGACCCTGCCTGCTGAAACCACGCTGGCTCTGCAGATGGAGGTCATTGATCCCGACAATCTGTTCCTGGCCCGTCGTTTTGTACGGGCTGAGCTGGCCCGGCAGTTACATCAGGATCTGCGTCAGGTCTACGAAGAGAACAGGGAGGTCGGTGGCTACGCCTTGACTCCCGAGGCCATGGGACGCCGGAGCCTGAAAAATATATGTCTTTCCTCTCTTTTGGCCATGGATCCCTTGCCGGCGGATTATCTGGATCTGGCGGTGCAGCAGTATGGGCGGAAGGCCAATATGACCGATGTGATGGCCGCCCTGAGCGCCCTTGCCAATTGCCCGGTCAAGGAGCGGCGGGAGGCCCTGGATGATTTTTATCAGCAGTGGCGGAATGAGCCCCTGGTGGTTGATAAGTGGCTGACCCTGCAGGCCACCTCCAGCCTTGAGAATACCCTGGAGACCGTGAAAGAGCTGCTGACCCATCCTGCCTTTTCCCTCAATAATCCCAATAAGGTGCGGGCCCTGATTGGCGCTTTCGGTACGGGTAATCATGTGCGTTTCCATGCAGCATCCGGGGCCGGGTATGCCTTTCTGGCCGAGCAGATCCTCACCCTTGATCCCATCAATCCGCAGATTGCCGCCAGATTGATGACCCCCTTTACAAGCTGGAAACGCTATGATGCAAACCGGCAGCAGTTGATGCGGGAACAGATGGCCAGGATTGCCGGGCAGCAGGGTCTGTCGGCTGGTGTCCATGAACTGGTGCAGAAAAGCCTGTTGTAATTTTTGAAATAAGGCAGAGCCGTATCAGGTGGGGTAGGGGTTGAAAAAATGTTTTCATTGGGAAATAAGTTAAATTACCTCTGGCTTTGCCGGAGGTAATTTAACTTGTTATAATCTCCGCATAAATGTACAACTTGGAAAGTTGAATTGCTAAGGTTGTGAACCGAGATGTCGGAGTATCAGTTCATCCGTTCGTCGTATGAAAGATCGCGATCGGAAAAGCTGGAGTTGGCCCGCCGAATGATGTCTCTGAAAGCCGAGATTGAAGAAGAAGCTTAATATCTTGAGTCCTGACCCCGTATTCTCCTTTTTTTTTGATATTGAGAGAGTTGGATATCTAGCCTGTTCTGGACATTTGTTTAGCTTATCATTAGAATAGGTATCAAATCTTTATTTTGATATTTATTGATCACGGAAATGAGTTCAACAATGATAAAAATATATTTAAGTGGGATATATGAATAACGAAAAGATTTGTGATATTAAATTGTTGAGTGAGTTGTTGGTTGAGCGGATACGTGTGCCAGCACAACAAGGAGAAAAGCGTATTCCTTTTATGGATTCACACGTAGTGCTTTGCTCTCAAAAAGGTCCTTCACGTGAACTTAATCAAGATCGAGTGGCCTGTATTGAAATAAAAAATCAAAGAGCAACAGGTGCCAACTTGTTTGTAGTGATATTCGCAGATGGTATGGGAGGGATGACAGGTGAAGAAGAAGCAGCTTCTGCTGCTATTAGGAGCATTTGCATCTTATTGGCTCTCGCAGATGCCGATGGCGGATTAAATGAGATTTCAGAACAAGGATAGAATATGCAAATCAAAGTGTTTTTGAAACGTTAAATGGAAAAGGTGGCACAACATTATCAGCAGTTATTTTTGGTTCTAAAGGTTGTGTTGCTGTTAATGTTGGAGATGCATTTTTCTTCATTGAAGAAAATAAGCCAGTTATACAATTAACAAAGGATGATACTATCCAAGGTCAAGTCCGTCCAGATGTTGAAGATGAGAATGTGTGGCGTCATCCATCTCGAATGGATATAGACTGCTCAACATGTTGGGATCGGAAGGCTTATATCCGCATTCTGCTGACCTGACGAATTTTAATTTTAAAGATAGTGAAAAAGCGATGTTTTTAATCACTTCTGATGGAGCTCATTATATTGGTAAAACGATGATGCAGAAGATATCTGATAGTAGTGCCAATGTTAGAGATATTGCACCGAGAATTGTGTCCGGTGCTCTGAGTACCTTAGTGGTCATGATAATATGTCAGCAATTTCCGTTTCGAGCCAAACTATTACAAGTGTAAAATCATCAAAGAAATTTGTTGAAGTAATACTTCATACAATAAATGAGAAAACCAGCCATATTCTGACCCAATTTAATGATTTTAAGAGGTTCGAGCAACAACGTTCATTTGTGAACTCGGAATCCGGTAAGATAGCAGGTGAAGTTAAAGAAATTGAGAAAAACAAGAAAGATGTCAAACGTAAAAAGAATTCTAATATCGGGAATAAGAAAAAGAGAATGCTGTAGTTGTAGAAGAAGTAAATTATAAAATTGATATTATAAATATGGACGATAGTAAAGAATGATTAATATTCCTTCACGATATAAAAAAACTAAGGCTGCACCTGGTGTTGGGGGTTTTGGCAGTACATCCATTTATTTGGATTC